>NZ_BCSX01000021.1 GCF_001570425.1 Mycolicibacterium brisbanense | reverse complement strand
CACCGCCGCCTGCCACCGCCGCAACCGCGATTCCGACACCCCCTGCGCGGCAAGCCACCCGCGCTTCTGCCCATGAGGCTGCAGGTGATACCGATCGACAAACGCACGAACCTCCGCCGCCGAAAACCCCGGGCTGATCGACATAACCCTCCATCCCAAACAGGTAGATGAATGACTCACAACCAGCCTGGCAAAGAGGGCCAGCGCGGGATTCACGACCGTTTCGTCGAATTGGCGGCCGTCAGCCTGCCTCGACAACCGCCTTGATGGCCGCGAGAGTCACCGGGATACCGGACAACGCGGCGTCACTGCGCGCACTGCGATCTGAGCGTCGGCGTCGGCAACCGTAGCGCTCGCGGAAGCCGGCAAGACCCCGTTCCACAAACTTCCAGGACTGGGTCAGCCGGGTACCGCCATCTTCGGGCGCCATCGCGTAGCCCCAGCGCACCCATCCCTCGTTGACCTCCCAGACGAATTCGCGTCCGGGTTCGGCGACCACCACCTGGCTGCGGGTCTGCCACTCCCGTTCGGGCGTGACGTTGCGGCCGGTGAACCAGGCGCCGACTTGCGGCCCGGCATCGTCGTCCCACCAGCATTCCTTGCAGACCGGACTCCACTCGCCGGTGCGGGTCACGTCGGACACGGCGGCGTAGACGGCTTCCGGCGAGGCTGCTACGTGGATTGAGTCAGTAAATTCCAATGGCGGCACCACCGGATTATCCGTTGCCGTCGTCGCCCGCGCCGTGGTTGGGGTTGGTGCAGATGGTCCCCTCACACGGGACCTCGGATCCGTCGCCGTTCGGATTGGGCATCACCGCACCACCGTTGTCCGCCGGGTCATCACCCGCGCCGTGATTCGGGTTCGTGCAGATCGTGCCCTCACAGGGGACCTCGGAGCCGTCACCGTTCGGATTCGGCATCATCGGGACCGTCGAACCCGGAGCCGCGGGGGCGGTGCGCTGCTGGGTCGGGGCGGCAGGTGCGGCGGGTTTCGCGGTGGACGACGACGTCGCCGGGCTGGTACTCGTCGGTGCCTGCTCGGTGGTCTGACTCCCGCACGCGGCCGCACTGCACACCACAAGCGCGGCCAGGGCTGTGACAATTCTCTGGCTGTAGCTCATGTCAGCCGACCCTAGCAACGTCCTCACGAAATTCTGGGATGTTGCTGAAGATGTTCGGCCGCAAGCGATTTCGCGGCCGGGAACTGAAAAGTTGTGGAGCCTAGGAGATTCGAACTCCTGACATCTGCCTTGCAAAGGCAGCGCTCTACCAACTGAGCTAAGGCCCCGTGCCTGGGATCAGGACGGCTCTGCCGCCTGGTGCCACACCTCTGCGCCGTGTCGGGATCGCCACACGATCACCGCCACAGCTGCCACCGCGAGTGCCAACACCAACTTCATGGTGGACCTCCGGTTGGGCAGTACCGACACGACCGGCAATGCCGGTTCCGTGGGCCTAGGAGGACTCGAACCTCCGACCTCTTCGTTATCAGCGAAGCGCTCTAACCGCCTGAGCTATAGGCCCTTATTGGGGACGACCGAGCGACGAGATTACCGTACCGATGCCCCGTCTCCCAAACCGGTTGATTCCGGCCGGTGAACCGGCCGTCAATCCCGGTCGGCGAGCGTCACCTCGATACCGCCGACGAGGTCGGTGGTCAGGTTGTAGATGAACGCGCCGATCGTGGCCATCGCCGTCAGCACGACGATGTTCACCAGGCCGATCAATGCCGCGCCGCCGAAGATCGTGCCGCTGGACACGAGTTCTCCGCCGGCGTTGCCGCCGCTGCTGGTGAGCAGGTCGCCCACGTTGCTGTTGAGCTTGCTCCACACGCCCATGCCGCCGAGCACGAGGTACAGGAACGCCACCGCGATCATCCACACGAAGAACAGCGCCGAGGACAGCACCAGGGCCACCTTCAGCACGGTCCACGGGTCCACGCGCCGGATCTGCATGCTGGCCCGGAGGGGCCCCTTGGTCGACGTGCGGCTGGCGACCTGGATGCGGCTGGTGGCACCCGAGGACGACGAGCGCGACGCCGCAGGCGCCTCAGCAGCCTTGCGCTGCGGAGGCCGTGGCGTGGGCCCTGACAAGTCAGGGAGCTCGCTGGCGTAGGCCTCGGTGCGTCCCGGTTCCGATCGTGACGCGTCGGAACGAGGAGCCTCCGTACGGGGTGGCTCCGGGCGTGACGGCTCGGGACGCGTCGGCTCAGGACGCTGCCGTGGCGGCTCGGCCTCGGTCGCCTCACCGCCCGACACGAAGCGCTGCAACCGCGCCTCGACGCCGGCGGAGTGGCTCCCAGAACTGCGGCCGCTGTCCTGACGAGGCTCGGCGGGCCGGGCAGCCTTGCCCCGCTGCCACGGTGGCACCTCACCCGTCTCGGTGATGTTGCCCGTCGGCCGGGGCACGTTACCGACGCCCCCGCCCTCGGATCCTGAGCCGTTGGTACCGCTGCCGGGCCGGTCGCCCGTACGCGGGTACCCCGGCTCGCTCGGTGAAGTCACCTAACAGCTCCTTAGCTCAGGCCGAGGGCCAGGTGCCTCGGCGGCTGCGTTACGTCTCAGAGGACTCGGCGGACTCGGTTTCTTCCGCATCGGGTTCCTCTTCGGCATTGCGCGCAATCGCAATCAGTGTGTCGCCCTCACCCAGGTTCATCAAGCGGACCCCCTTGGTTTGCCGCCCGGCCTTGCGAACCTGGCGGGCCGCGGTCCTGATGACGCCACCGCCTGAGGTGATGGCATACAGCTCCGTCTCGTCGTCGACGATCAGCGCTCCGACAAGGTTGCCACGACGACGGTCGTACTGGATCGTCAGGATGCCCTTGCCGCCGCGGCCCTGGACCGTGTACTCCTCGATCGCCGTGCGCTTTGCGTACCCGCCCGACGTCGCGACCAGCAGATATGTGTCCGGCTGGACCACGTTGAGCGACAGCAGGCGGTCATCCTCGT
Source organism: Mycolicibacterium brisbanense (assembly GCF_001570425.1). Classification (GTDB taxonomy): domain Bacteria; phylum Actinomycetota; class Actinomycetes; order Mycobacteriales; family Mycobacteriaceae; genus Mycobacterium; species Mycobacterium brisbanense. The sequence continues at coordinate 457,432 of NZ_BCSX01000021.1, read as the reverse complement.
TGAACCGCATGCCCTGCACGCCGGACGTGGCCCGGCCCATCGGCCGCAGCGCCTCGTCGGTTGCCGAGAACCGGATCGACTGCCCGTTGGCGCTGACCAGCAGCAGGTCGTCCTCGGCCGAGCACAGCACCGCACCGACCAGCTCGTCGCCGTCACGCAGATTCACCGCGACGATGCCGCCCGACCGGTTGGAGTCGAAGTCGGTGAGCTTCGACTTCTTCACCAGACCGTTGCGGGTGGCCAGCACCAGATATGGCGCATCCTCGTAGCTCTTGAGCTGGATGACCTGAGCGATGCGCTCCTCCGGCTGGAAGGCCAGCAGGTTGGCGACGTGCTGGCCGCGCGCGGTGCGCGAGGCCTCCGGCAACTCGTAGGCCTTGGCCCGGTACACCCGGCCCTGCGTGGTGAAGAACAGGATCCAGTCGTGCGTGGAGCAGACGAAGAAGTGGTTGACGATGTCGTCGGCCTTGAGCCCGGCGCCCTGGACCCCCTTGCCGCCGCGCTTCTGGCTGCGGTACAGGTCGGTCTTCGTGCGCTTGGCGTACCCCGTCTCGGTGATCGTGACGACCACGTCCTCGCGGGCGATCAGATCCTCGTCGCTGACCTCGCCGTCGGCCGGAACGATCCGGGTCCGACGGTCGTCGCCGTGCTTCTCGACGATCTCGGCCAGCTCGTCGCGGACGATGGCCCGCTGCCGCTCGGGCTTGGCCAGGATGTCTTCCAGGTCCGCGATCTCGGCTTCGATCTTGGCGAGATCGTCGACGATGCGCTGGCGTTCCAGGGCAGCCAACCGACGCAACTGCATGTCCAAGATGGCCTGGGCCTGGATCTCGTCGACGTCGAGGAGCTCCATCAAGCCCGACCGGGCGACGTCGGCGTTGGCCGATGCCCGGATCAACGCGATGACCTCGTCGAGCGCGTCGAGCGCCTTGACCAAACCGCGCAGGATGTGGGCCCGCTCGTTGGCCTTGCGCAACCGGTAGCGGGTGCGCCGCACGATGACGTCGAGCTGATGGTCCACGTACAGCCGGATCAGCTGGTCCAGCCGCAGCGTGCGCGGCACGCCGTCGACGATCGACAGCATGTTGGCACCGAAGCTGGTCTGCAGCTGAGTGTGCTTGTAGAGATTGTTCAGCACGACCTTGGCGACGGCATCGCGCTTGAGCTCCACCACAATTCGGATGCCGACGCGGTCGCTGCCCTGGTCCTCGATATTCGAGATTCCGGCCAGCTTGCCGTCGCGCACCTGCTCGGCGATCGAGGTGATGAAGTTGTCGTGGTTGACCTGATACGGCAACTCGGTGATGACGATCGAGGTGCGCCCGCGGGAGTCTTCCTCGATCTCGACGACGCCACGCATCCGGACCGAACCACGGCCCGTCTTGTAGGTGTCCTCGATGCCCTGCGAGCCGACAATCAAACCGGCAGTGGGGAAGTCGGGACCCTTGACCCGCTCACACACCGCGGCCAGGGTGGCCTCTTCATCGGCCTCGTAGTTCTCCAGGCACCAGTACACCGCCTCGGCCAGCTCGCGCAGGTTGTGCGGCGGGATGTTGGTCGCCATACCGACGGCGATGCCGCCCGAACCGTTGGCCAGCAGGTTGGGGAACCGGCTCGGCAGAACCGTCGGCTCCTGCACGCGCCCGTCATAGTTCGGAATGAAATCGACTGTCTCCTCATCGATTTCACGCAGCATCTCCATGGCCAGCGGAGTCAGCCTGGCTTCTGTGTACCTCATCGCGGCCGGCGGGTCGTTACCCGGCGAGCCGAAGTTGCCCTGGCCGTCGACCAGCGGGTAGCGCAACGACCACGGCTGGGCCATCCGGACCAGGGTGTCGTAGATCGACGCGTCACCGTGCGGGTGATAGTTGCCCATCGTCTCGGCAACCGAACGCGCGGACTTCGCATGGCTGCGGTCCGGCCGGAACCCGGAGTCGTACATCGCGTAGAGCACCCGGCGGTGCACCGGCTTGAGACCGTCGCGCACCTCCGGCAGCGCGCGGCCGACGATCACGCTCATGGCGTAGTCGATGTAGCTGCGCTGCATCTCCTGCTGAATGTCGACCGGTTCGACGCGGTCTGAGGCGCCGTCGCCAGGCGGCAACGTGGTGTCTGTCATCTAATCCTCGTTCGTCAGGCACGCCCGGGCGACCAGAGCAACCTCGGGCAACCCCCAAAGTCTAGTTGGTCAGTAGCTCAGCACCTCCAGACGCGTCGGAGCAATCTCGTCAAAAGGTTTTCGGGTGCGGCCGACGGAAGGCCTGTGCACCTGCGCTAACAGCCGGTGTTACAGAAGTTGCACAAGTCACATCAGCCGGCTTGTGCGACGCGCGCGCGTTCGCGTACGGAGGCGACCACACCGCCGTCGTTGAGGATGTCGGTGCCCGTCAGATAGCCGGCCCGGTCACTGGCGCAGAACGCGAACAGCTCGGCCATCTCTTCGGGCTTGCCCCACCGCGGCACGGCGGCGTCGGCGACCATCGCGCCGGCACCGGCCTGCTCCTCGAGCCGGCCCATCTCGGTGTCCACGGATCCGGGGGACACCGAGACGATCCGCAACCCGCGGGAGTTGAACCGCTCGGCCTGCGACGAGCTGTACCACTTCACGAAGTTCTTGCTGACGGCGTAGGCGAGCCCGGCGCGGGCCTGCTCACCGCCGATCCCGCAGGCAGCGGCCATGCCGCTCATGAACTGCTCCTCGTCGCGCAGGGCCAGCGGGAATTGCGCGGCCGGGATCAACGCATCGGGCAGCAGGTGCGCGGCCATCGACGCCACGTTGACGATGGCGGCGCCTTCCGGAGCAGCGGCGTAGAAGACCTCGTTGACGTTGACCGTGCCGAGCGCATTGGTCCGCATCACGTAATCACCGTCGCCCATGCTGGGGCTCACGCCCGCGGCGTGGATCACCGAAGCGACGGGCCCGAGGCCGGAAGCGGTATCGAACAGCTCGTCGACCGCCTGCCGGTCGGTGACGTCGCAGTTGACGGCGGTGGCATCGATGCCGAGGTCACTGAGTTGAGACAGCGCGGTGTCGAGCCGGTCCTGCCGCACATCGCACAGAACGACGCTGTGATCGCGGCCGACGATCTTGGCGGTGGCAGTGCCCATGCCGCCCGCGCCACCGGTGATCACCGACACTCGAGTCATACCGCGGACCGTAACGAAATCGGCCCGATCTGTCACGCTTCGAGTTACCTGCCCGACTTGCTCTGGATCACCCCGGCGCGCGCCCCGACGTCGTACTCGTTGGTCCATTGCTCGAGGTCGATGCCGTAGGCGGCCTTCAACCGGTCCTTGAGCAGCTCCTGTTCGGTCAGGCCCTGAACCACAAGACGAACGTCACCGTCGGGCTCGGTCTCCCGCAGGGACGCCAGCGCCGGATCGTTGACGACGGCGGGGTCCCTGCTCTCCAACCCGTTGAGCACGTTCTGCATGGTCACGCTCGAGTCGACCTCGTTGGTCGCGTGCTGGTACGGCACGCCGTTCTGCGGATTGGTCACGGCCTGCTGATCGACAATGCCCATCAGCGCCAGCTTGGCCTGCGGGGCGATGATGTCGACGGCCCACTTCGCCGGTTTCATACCGGCTGCGTCAAATGCCGTGGTGGCCACGGATTTCGCGGTGTCGAAGTTCGCGGAGTTCACGGCGTACTGCCACTGCGCGTTGTAGACGTCGTTCTGGCCCATGGTCGTCTTCGCGTCGAGGGTGCCGTCGACCAGGGCGCTGTGCATCTGCCCGGCGAGCTGACCGTAGGTGCTCACGCCGTTGCCGCTGCCGTACTGCGCTGCGAGCGCATTCTCCTGCGCGTAGGTGTAACTGGCAGCCTTCACACCCGCCTCGGGGTCGCTGGCCAGCACCGCGTACATGTTGGCCAACTGGCTTTTCTGCTCGAAATGATGGACGCCCGGGATGGTTTCGGCACCGGCGAACGTGCTGTAGTACGGCGCCAGATCGTCGGCGAGGTTGCGCATCAGATCGGGATTGAGCTGACCGGCCGACATCTTGTCCTGATACCCCGGGACCCGCAGCAGGTCCTTTTTGTGATCGGCCATGTAATCGGCTGTGGCTTCGGCGATCTGGCCGTGCAGCTGAGCGTTCTTGGTGTCCACCGGATCACCTGGCTTGGCGACGGCATCGTCAGCGGTGGTGTGAAACAACTCGGACACGGTCTTGCCGTTGTCGGGCCATTCGTGCTGAAACACGTCGCCGACCAACCGCTGACCGGTGTGCGGATCGGTCACAGCCGCAGCGACGGCGAACTTGTCGTCGGCGACCGCGTGGAACATCGGCTCGGTGATCTGCTCCTTCTTCGGGTCCGCACCGTGACCGTCGATCGAGAACATCGTCGTATCCTTCGGGCCCGTCTCGGCACGCACCTGCGCGTCGAGATACTGCCCCGCGACATCCATCACCTTGCCGTCGAGGCTCGAGCCGGCCCGCATGTTGGCGTCGCCCATCCCCGCGATCCGGGCGATGGCCTGGTTGGTGCCGACCCCGTTGACGTTGACGGTGTTGAAGAGAATCGGGAACCCTGTGCTCTGGGTGCCTGCCATGGTGGATCCGTACTGCACCAGGTCTTTACGGGTCAGCGAGTCACGCATCTTCTGCGGCAACAGGTTGAAACCGCCGCTGGTCGGGACGTCGACGTTGCCTTCGACCGACGCCGTCACCCGCCCGTTGGACGCGATCTGGAACGTGTTGGCCATGCCCGTGCGGGCATCGGTGGGCAGCGAGTTGAGGAGCTTCTCGATGTCTTCGGGCGACTTGCCGTCCAGCGAGCGCATCAGGGCGTTGATGTACTCCATCTGCGAGGCAGGAATGTCCACGGGCTCACCGGATTGCAGCGCTTTGAGCTGTTCGGGAGTCAGCGATCCCGCTTCTTTGAGGCGCTGCAGCACATCCGGCGGGATCTTGCCGCTCTGCAACGCCTGTCCATCCGAGGTGCCCTGCTGGCCGCTCAGCGACGTCGGATTGGTGAACTTGGCGATCAAGTTGGCGGCCAGCCCGTTGATGGTCTTGGCCCCGTTGGAATCGGCGGTGACCAATGCGTTGACCAGCGTGGTGAGTTCCCCGGCGTACTGGCGGGCCAGCGCCGCACGCTGCCCGGTGTCCTGAATCCCGGACGTGTCGGTCACCGACCAGTTGTCCCAGACCGTGAACTGCTGGGCCGAGATCGCGACGACCTTGTTGAGGACATTGGTGCGGGCCGTACCGATGTCGGTGGCAACGCCGCGCGCGGTCTTGGCGGCGCCTTGCAGCTCGTCGACCAGTTTCACCGCGACCTTACGGTCGTCGCCAGCCCGGTTCTGCGCGGCCTCGGCAGCCTTGCCTTCCCAATAACCGCCACTGGCAGTGTTTTTCACCAGGGACACATACGAGTCGAACTTCTGCTCGAGCGTCGTACCGAGCTTGTCCCAGCCGGCGGCGATGTTGGAGACGACGTTGGGGTCCATGCTCTGGACCTGGGATTTGGTGAATCCCACTGTCATTCACCCCAATTGCCGGTGGCATTGGTGAACATGGTGACCATGTCCAGCGTCTTGGTGTCGTCGGCGTTCTTGAACTTGTCGGCACAGTTGACCATGATCTCGCCGGTCTCCGACAGACGCTCCGAGAACGACGGGATCAACGTGGTGTTCAGGACGTCGTACTGGATGTGCTGCATCGCGCCGACGGATTGCAGCGCCGCGGAATCGGTGCCCAGCATCATGGGCCCGAACTTGAGCCCCGTCACCTCGGCACCCAGTGTCGCCAGATGCCCGGCGACCGTACGCATTTGGTCCAAATCCGCTTTCAACGTCACAGCTGACCCCTACCGAGTCGAGTTGGTACTGAGTTGGGTTGGTCTTCGGACGGTCGCCGCGGGATCGCCCGGCACAGCGCTAGCGAAAACTGTAGTCTCCGAATCTTTTGGCATGCAACAGTCATGACGCCTCCGGTGCCTCATCTGGCAGGGGTTATCGGGACGAACTGGCCATGTTCGCGATAACTGAACGCGTCGGCCACCGTCGCCGCCAACTCGATGAACGCGTCCTGCGTCTTACGATTCATCAAGCTCAGGACCACTTCCGACCCCTCGGCCAGATGATCGTCGAACGGGATGAAATGAACAGCACGTGAACGACTTTGGAAATATTGCATCAGCTGCTCGATATCCATCGACGTGGCGCCGGGGCGAGCGGAACTGACGACGACGACAGCGTTCGCCACAAGATGTTCGTATCCCTGGTGGGCCAGCCAGTCCAGGGTGCCCGACGCGCTGCGGGCCCCGTCCATGGCCGGTGACGTCACCAGGATGATGGCGTTGGCCTCGTCGAGAACCCCGGTCATCGCCGAATGCATGAGTCCCGTACCGCAATCGGTGAGGATGATGTTGTAGAACCGCTGCAGCAGCGAGATCACCTGCCGGTAGTCATCTTCGGAGAACGCCTCCGACGCGGCAGGATCGCGTTCGGAAGCCATGATCTCCAGCCGGCTCTCACTCTGCGAGGTGTAGGCCCGCACATCGGAGTACCTCCGGATCGACGTGTCGGCAAGCAGATCGCGCACCGTGGCCCGGGTCTGATCCGGCCCACGCTGTGCCAGCGTCCCGAAGTCGGGGTTGGCGTCGACGGCGATCACGCGGTCCCCGCGAACCGACGCCAGCGTCGCACCCAAAGCGACCGTGGTGGTGGTCTTTCCGACACCACCCTTGAGAGACAGCACCGCGATGCGATAGTCCCCGCGCACCTGCCGGTTGACCCGGGCGACCAGCGCACGCCGATTGCGCTCGTACGGGGATTCACCCGGATTGACCGCCCCGCCGGTCAGGGCATACACCAGCCTGCGCCAGCCGCGCGTCGGCCGACGCTGCACCGGCGCGATCAGCCGCAGGTGCTCCGGGCCCGGAACGACCGGTTGGCCCATCATCGCCCCCGGATGGTGTCCGGTGACGAACGGCGTCTGCAACGGAACCGGCGGCGCCGGCACGTAGCGGACCGGAGGACCGGCGGGGCGCACGATGAACTGCGTCGGATCGTCCGGACTGAACGTGCCTGCCTGCTCGAGATTGCGCGGGATCAGCCGCGTCGGGTCGTCGTACTCGTGGCTCATGCGTCGGCCTTGTGCATCTCGAGGACGTTCTTGAGCGCCGCCCGCATGTCGGCGAGCTCGATGCGCATCAGGAGGTCTTCGCTGAGTGCCTCGAGATCCACGTCAGGATCCTCACTGAGCCGGAATGCCCGCTCCTCTTCGGCGGATTCGACCACGTTGCGCACGAAGCGCCCGTTGCCGGCGATGTCGATGGCGCGGCGGGCCACTCCGGTCTGGTCGATCGCCTCGGTGTCGCACAACTGCTGGCAGATCAGGATCAGCTCCTGGTAGGCATCGTCGGTGAGTTCGGAGTCGCGTGCCTTGGCGATCATCTGGGCGATATCGCCGAGTTCTGTGGCGCTGTACGAGCTGAACCGGATCCGGCGCGAAAAACGGGACGCCAGCCCCTCATTGGCCGCGAGGAAGCGATCGATCTCCCGGTCATAGCCGGCGATGATGACGACCAGTCGGTCTCGGTCGTCCTCCATCCTGGCCAGCAGCGTGTCGACGGCCTCCCGGCCGAACGCGTCGCCCCCGGCCAGACCGGACTGGATCAACGTGTAAGCCTCGTCGATGAACAACACCCCGTCGAGCGCCCGATCGATGAGTTCGGAGGTCTTGATGGCAGTGCTGCCGAGGTGCTGGCCGACGAAATCGGCACGCGTGGCCTCGACCACCGACGAGGTTTTCAGCAACCCCAGCCCGCAGTAGATCTTGGCGATCACGCGAGCGATGGTGGTCTTGCCGGTACCGGGCGGCCCTGTGAAAGCCAGGTGCAGGCTGCGCGGCACCGAGCTCAGTCCCTTGTCCTCACGGACTTTCGCCAGCTTGGCCGTCGACCGGAGTTTGGCGACCTGGGTCTTCACCTCGGCCAGCCCCACCTGGCGGTCCAGCTCGTCCTGGGCCTGGCGCAGGTAGTCGTGGTGGCGGTCGGCGGCCTCCTCGTCGGCGATCTCCACGCGGGTACGCGCAGACTTGGGATCCCACCTGTCGGTGCGCGAATCGATGGTCTCCTGATCGGTGATGACGAGCCGGTACTTCGGATCGCGCAGCGCGACGATGTTCGCGGTGAAGCTCGGATCCTCGCTGTAGATCCGTTCGAACACCGCCCTGGCGTCGTCCTCACGCCCCATCTCGCGCAGGGTGAGCGCGCGGCAGAACTCGGAGGCCTGGCGCGCGGCGGGGATCGGGCCTGCCGCTGCCAGCTCGAGCCGACGCACCGCTTCGCCGAACAATCCGAGCTGGGCACATGCGCTGCCCACCATCATGTTGGCGCCCGCCCCGATGTACTCGTCAGTGAAGCTGGCCGAATTCGCCAGTGTGACAAGCACATCCGGCCAGCGCTGGGTGAGAAAGTGTAGAACACCTCGAATGTAGGTGCAGATCTCCGTGGAATTCGCGTCGCCGCCGGGCATTCTGGCGCGGATGCGGTCCAGCTCGTCGAGCGTGCGCTCGGCTTCGCTGTAATCGTGGCCGGCGATCATGCTCGCGGCGTACGCCAGCCAGATCTCGGTGAACGAACTCAGGTCGTAGTCGATGTAGAGGTTGGTCTGGAAGCGGCCCGCCAGTGCCCGGCCGGGCAGTCCCAGCCTGCGCTGTTCCCGGAACAGCGTCAGGGTGCTGGTGCGGTAGAGGTGGTAGATGATCTCGGGATTCGATTCGCCCGCGGCAACGCGACCGAGCCAGGCGTCGCACATATCGGGGTCGTATTCGGTGGCCCGGGCGAATGCCAACTTCGCGTACTCGATGTCGCGGTCCGCCTCGACCCCGTTGATGGGAATCCCCAGCGAGAGAACCCCCGCGTCGAATACCCGCTGCGCGTCTCGGGTGCGTCCACTCATGGCGTCCTGACTGTGTCGTCGTTCAGACGTTCGGCCGAAGCAGGCCGAACTTCTCCGAAATAGCCCCGGCCAGTTCGACATACGCCTCGAAGGTCGCGGGCTTGAGCAAGTCCACGTCGATTTCTCCACCTTCGGCCAAATGGAAGTCGAACGGAATCAGGTGAACAGATCGGCACCTGGACTGGAAATGCTCGTAAACTTTCTCCATATGCACGGCCGAAGCGCCGGGCCGCGCCGCGCTGAGTACCAGGTGTGATTCCTGTGCCAAACCCGAATAGCCGTGCTGGGTCAGCCATTCCAGGGTTGCCGAAGCGCTGCGCGCAGCGTCGAGAGCCGGCGAACTCACCAGGACGACGGCGTGCGCCAGATCCAGAACCCCGGCCATCGCCGAATGCATGATGCCGGTGCCACAGTCGGTGAGCACGATGTTGTAGTAGCTCTGCAAGATGTCGATGGTCCGGCGGTAGTCAGCCTCGCAGAACGCTTCGGAGATCGCCGGGTCGATCGGACTGCCGAGTACCTCCAGCCGGCTCTCCGACATGCGCGTGTAGGCACGAACATCCGAATAACGCGTGATGTTCGGATCGCTCAGCAGGTCACGCACCGTGGCCCGGGACGGGTCGTCGACGCGCTGCGCCAGCGTGCCGCGATCGGGGTTCGCATCGACGGCGATGACCCGATCCGTGCGGATCCGGGCGAAGGCCGAACCGAGGCCCAAGGTGGTCGTCGTCTTGCCCACCCCACCTTTGATGGACAGCACCGCGATCCGGAAGTCACCGCGGACGGGTTGGCGGATGCGCGCGTACACCTCGTCGCGCCGACGGTCTCGCGGCGAATCACCTGGATTGACCCGACCCGCGCTCACGCGGTAGACGGCGCGACGCCACCCCGACCGGGGCGCGAACCGACCCCGGTTGGCGATGGCGGCCTCATCGAGGGGACGAAGCGTGTGATGCGGCGAATGCTGGGGGTAGGCCGCAGCGGCGGGGGTCTCCCATCGCGGCACGTCCCACTCAGGGACTGCACTGTGCTCGTGCACGGTGGCCGGCTGCTGGACCTCGACGCGCTGTTGCGGTTCCTCATCGACCGGTGCGTCAACCGCCGGCCGATTCTGACCCAGCAGTCTCAGCAGTTCCGCGGCTCGTGCCTCGACGGGGTCATGCGGGTCTGTAGATGAATCACTTTGTGATGCCACGGATTCAGAAGCCGCGTCAGTTTTGTCCCACTGCCCGTTATCCGAATTGACAGGTGTGTCAGCAACTTCCGAGTTCTGACAAGAATCGCCCCTGACCGGTATTTCCGACGGAAAGTCGTCAGCAGGCAACGACGGCAGCGACCCGTTGAAACGCGGCGGGTACCCCTGCAACCACGGCGGCTGGGCAGGCGCCCCATGGTGTTTGGCCAACGTCGTCCGGTCCTTCCACGTCGTAGATCGGCGCCCGATTGGTATCGTACTGAATCAACCGGGCCGGGAGCATCCGGCGCAAATCGCCGTTATCTGGCTGAGTAGCAAACTTTTTCACGAGGAGCCCGCTGGTGGATTTCCCGTCTGCACGCTCCCGCACGGGCGGGATCAGTGTCACCACAACCGAACGCGGCCTGCCACTGGCACTCAAAATTGACGCGCGCGAGATGACCAAGGATCCGCGACTGCTTGCCGAGGAAATCCTCGGGCTGTGCCGGCTGGCCGCTGCGCGCGCTCAGGTGGCCCGGCGCCGCGAGTTGTCTGCACACAATGTCGACCCCGTCGTGATCCGAAACCTGCAGCTGGCCACCGAAGATGACCTGCGCCGCGCCGAAGCTGCCGCCGATCGCGACGACGAGGTTCTTCCCGACAGCTGGCTGAGGTCCGTGTGACCGGGTTGGCCGACCGCGTCGTCGCCCGCATCGCGCGGCAACGCGATCTGCTGCACAGCCTCAACGAGCACTGCGATGCCATCCGAGTCCGGGCCACCACGCGCAACCGCGCGGTGTCGGTGGAAGTGGACGCCATGGGCGGACTGACCGACCTGACCCTGGGCAGCGCAGCAACGCAGTTGAGCCCCAACGATTTATCTGAATTGATTGTGAACATTGGGCAGACGGCGGCCAAAGCCGCGTTGTCCCGGCGTGATCAACTCGTCGCACAGTTCCGGGCCGAGTTCGACCAACTGCGGGCCGATCCGTCGGATGAGCCGCACGGAAACCCCACCTAGATCGCCTGCGAGCCCGCATGACAGTGGGCTTCCCCGGATAGCCTGCGCGCCGCGATCACTGCAGCTTCCGCTTCATCTGGCGCACAACGGGTTAACGGCGGTGTCTCGCCAAAGAGACTGGTGCGGGCTAGACTTCGAGTTCGGGTGTCACCCTGATACCGCCCTCTGCAACGGTGCGGCTGCACACAGAACGAAACAAAACTTGGGGAGTTTTGGCGTGAGTTCCGGTTTGACCGCTGTCCCAGCGGGGATGGATGCGTTCGCCGCGGCGAACGCCGTCGCGGGCGAGCTCATCAGTACGGCCGGGTCGGCCGACTCGGCGGCCATGCTGACGGCAGCGGCGGTGGCAATAGGCCCGATCGGGGCCACATACCTGGCCGCGTTCGGGCATGCGCAGGCCAACAACTTGGCCGGCACCCTGCTCGTCGGTGCGGTTCATGCCGGCATCAGCGGCACCACCTCGGCCGCCAAGACCGCCCTGACCGCTGCCGATTCAACGTCGTCGGCCTAGGACTCGCTGTGGGTGCCACTCCTGCGCCGATGGTCGCGGTCACCGCGCCCGACCACCCGACAGCTCAATTTGCCCAGCAGTTACCAGGTTTCGATGCGAGTGCCGCGATAGCAGCTCAGGAACAGAACCTGCGCGAGTACCTCAACCGCCCTGTGCACGAGATCCTTGCCCAGCTGGGTTACCCCGCACCGGATGCCGCATCCGCTCAGCCGCCGGCTCAACCCCCTGGCCCGATGGATCCGACCGCGCTCATCCAGCCCATCACCGACGCGCTCGGCACTCTGGGCACCGGCATGTTCCAGGCGCTCGACCCCACGACCATGTTCCAGGGCATATCTCAGGCCTTCGACGCGTCCTCGGGCAATCTCACCAGTGCCATGGGCAGTCTGGCGGGCAACTGGGAAGGCGCAGGCGCTACCTCCGCAGCCGCGAAGACCGTGGCGGCGATGAAGAACGGCACCGATCTCAGCACGCAGGCGCAGGCGCTGCGCAGTTCGCTGACGGCGGCGGCCGCGGCCGTCAGTCAGACCGAAGCCCGGCTGATCGCGATCATCAACCAGTTCATGGCGACGCTCGCCGCGATCGGCCCGAACATCATCTTCCCGTGGGGCTGGGCGGCGGTGGTGAGCGCCGCGACCGACGCTGTGACCCAGGCCGTCGAAGCCATGACCGAATTGCAATCGGAACTTTCCGGCCAGACCGCGCAGGTCACCGAAGCCGGCCGCGCGTTGCCGGTGACCGAGGCACCGACGACGGCCGCGACCAGCGCCGCGCAGTCGGCTGCGCCGGCTGCGGCATCGTCATCCGGTGGCTCCCAAGGTCTTTCCGCACTGATGAACAGCGTCAGCCAGGCCGCACAACAGGGCACTCAGACGGCCTCGCAATTGGCGTCCCAGCTGGCCGGTACCGGAGCCAAGCAGGGTGTCGGCGATCCGTTGGCGGCCGCGACACCGGCCATCACTCCGGCCGCCGCCGGGCTCGCCCACGCCTCCGGCGGTGGTGGAGCCGGTGGTGGCGGCGCGGCGCTGGGTGCGACAACGTTGGCCGCGCGGTCCACACCGCCGGTGCCGCCGGTCAGCGAGGACGCCGCACGCGCCATCGGACCGGCCCGGACCGGCGCGGGTCTGTCCGGAACGCCGATGATGGGCAGCCCGATGGCACCGATGGCCCACGGCGCCGGTGCCCGCCCCGGCGGGCATCACACCGCACCGGCGTTCCTGCACACCACCGACCACGGTGACGAGATCCTCGGCGACCTGGGGACCGCAGCGCCGCCGGTCATCGGTGAAGCCGAACCGGTGAGCACCAGGAGCTCGTGATCGACCGAAGCGCCCGGCTTCGAAACTGATTGGGGGATGACGATGTCCGGATTGTCCATCGAGACACAGCAATTGACGGAGGTCGGCGCAAGGCTGGATGCGATCGCAAGCCGCCTCGCCGATCTGCTGCAGGCCGAACGAGCCCACCTGGACACCGTGCCGGTGGGTCGTGACGAAGTGTCGACGCGGGTGTCGTCGACGTTGAACACCGTCCACGCGTCGTATTCGGAGTCCGCGGAGGCAGGCATCGCCGAACTCCGGGAGATCGCCGCAATCCTGCGGACCAATACCGGCAAGGTGATCGACGCCGACGCGGAGTTCACTGCCTGACCGGCAACCGATTCGAGGGGTTCCGCCAACGTGGGTTACACCGGTGTGGTGTGGGAGTCGCGCAGTGCCGAGCAGTTGGCACGCGACCTCACCGACGGCCCTGGTCCATCGTCGGTCGGCGACGCGGGCGCCGCGTGGCAACGCGTCGCGACCGGCTTTGCCGCGGCCGCCGACGAGTACACCGAACTCCTTGACCAGCTCCGCACGTCGTGGGACAGCGCGCACACGCCGACGGTGCTGAGCCGCCTGCAAGAGCTCGGGGATTGGTTGCGGGCCAAGGCACTCAATGCCGCGGCCAACGGGCAGCGCGCCGAGGAAGCCGCCGTCGCCGCCACCTCGGCCATCATGTCCATGCCCTCTGTCAGCGAGGCCGTGGAGGCGCGGGCGCAGCGCGACATGATGGCCTCGCTGGCGGCCTACAACGGCGCGGTCCTCAGCGGTCAGTTCGCCGAATTCGATGCCGCCGCCGCAGCCGCCCAGGCCGACGCGGCTGCAGTCATGCATCAGTACGAGGATGCCACCGCACCCCTGGCCACGGCGTGGGACGAACCACCACCGCCGCCGGTCGTCCACGGTGGCCATGCCGGCGCGGATCCAAAGTCCGACGCCGCATCCGGTTCGTCCGGAAGCGCTTCCGCACACGGCGGGGCGGCTGGCTTCGCGCCCATCACCCCCGTCCTGCCGCTGAGCCCCCGCACCGCGCGTGATGTCCCGGGCTCCAAAGAAGTTCAGCCATCGACTCGGGTGTCCGCAGTGAGCGCGGCGTCAGCATCCGGGTATGCCGGCGCGCCCTACGCCCCGATGGCGGGCATGGCCCGCGGGTACGACAGCGGTCGCGACTACGAGTCGCAGCGTCCACCGGAAGCTCTCGAGGGTGGCGGCGAAGCGGGCCTATCGGCCGCCCCGGCGTCGTGGTTACCCGCCGCGCAGGTCAACGACGAGCCGATTCTGCTGCAGACGACCGGCACCACGCTTTTCGACGGCCTCGTCGATCCGGCGCCGCAGCTCGACACACCTGACGAGACCCCGCCCGCCCCTGAGCAGATCGCCCACCGGTGGGTGGCGGTCATCGGCGGCGAGAGCCACGACTCATGAGCGCCCCGGCCACACCGCTTTTCGAGCTGAGCGACGACGAGCTCCACGCCGTCGGCACCCAGCTGGGTATCGCCGAGTTTCCGGTGGTGCTGGCAATGCGGCCACGGCATGACACCGTCGGCGCACTCGAACGGGCCCATCGGGCCGCCGGCCGCAGCCTCGCGTCCCGCGGTTTACTCGACACCGACGGCGTGCTGCCCGAGCTGGCCGACCTCGTGCAGATCCTGCGGCGGCCATCGTACGAACTGGCGCTGCGCCTGGTGACGCCCGCGGGCGTGGCCAGGGTGTGTATCGCCCGGGCCGGCAGCATGTGCGTATCTGCCCGCCGGATCGGCGACGCGGTGACGTTGCGCCCGCTCGCCTCCCGGGCCGGCCTGTCCGAGCTCATCCGTGCGGTGCTGGCCGAACTGCCCGCTGCCGAGCCGGCGTCGGTCGACGGATTCGGTGCGCCCACCGACGAACTCGCCGAGTGCCTGAACGGAGGGCACGACGCCACATATCTGACCGACCGGCTGCGTGCGCTCGGCGCGGGCCTGCAGGTAGCCATGACGCTCGGCGCCGCGTTCGCGTCCCGCCTGGCGTTCGGCGAGATCGTCTGCCACGCAGTGGATCCGTCGACTGATCGGGTGGTCCGGACGCCCGGAGCGGTTGCCGTCTATTACACCAAGCGCGGCAGGCTCGTCTGCGCGCCGAGCCTGTCGCCGACCAGTCAGTTGTGGACCACCATCAAGCCCGGATCGGACCACCGCGTGGCACAGGCGGTTTCCCAACTCGCCGAGCTGGTGCCGACCGGGTGGGGGGAGGCCGCCCAGTAGCCGACGAAAGAGTTGACACCACACAGACCTACGAAACCGCATCGGGTAGCACAACTCAGGAACCAGACAGGAGAACCATCACATGGTCGTTGCACTTACCCCTCAGGAAGCAGCAGCCAAGATCACCCAGATCGATGAGGCCATGGGCCGGGCCCGCAGCATCGTCGCCAAGATGACCGGCGAGACCGAGACCATGGTCAGCGGCCCGTGGAACGGCGTTGCGGCAGGCAAGTTCAGCAGCATGAAAACCCAGCAGCATGACGAGTACAACGCGCTGATCCAGACGCTCACCAACATCGCCGAAAAGGGCAAGACCCACATCCACAGCATCGCCAACGCCGATCAGGCCTAGACCGGAAAGCAGGAACTCCCATGTCATTCGACGGCAGCACCATCAAGTACGACTTCGGCCAGAACCACATGCACCTCGACAGCCTCGACTCGAGCCTGTCCGACGCCCGGGCCCTGCAGCAAGAGGTCGACACCGTGTTCAAGGTGCTTTACAGCGTGTACGAGGGTCAGGGTGCCCAGGCCCTGCAGAGTGCACACCAGCAACTCGCCAATGTGATGGAGTCTGCTGTGCAGGAGATGACCGCGGGCAACCACCGCGGCCGCGATCAGCAGGACCTCATGGCAGCGCTGGACCGCGCCAACGCCGCGGATTTCTGAGTCACCCCGAGCGGGGCGTTCGGTGATGGCCGAACGTCCCGTTCGTGCTATCTCCTGCGGTAGGCGACAGACACCGCCCACGCGAAAACCATTGCGGTCACGCATCCGCCTGCGACGATGAACGAAATCGTCCGAGCGCGGGTACTGACGCGATCAGGGGTCGGTGGCCCGGCGATCGGCGCTTCGGACCGTGGTGCCGGCGGCTCAGCGGGAAGGCTGGCGCTCAGCGCCGCAACCGGGTCGATCAATCCGTAGCCCGTCGCGATATTCGGTCCCGCGCCCGGAGTGTGAGCGGTCCGTCTGATCCGGTCCATCACCTCAGCCGCGGTCAGCTGTGGGAACCTGGCCCTGACCAACGCGGCCAGCCCCGCGACATACGGTGCCGCATAGCTGGTTCCGTTGAGCGGCGCCAAACCTTGCTGGCCCACAATGGCATTGGTCAGACCCGGGCCGACAGGATTGAGTGACACGACCTGCTCACCGGGAGCCGCCACCTGTATCCACGGCCCGTGGAGACTGAAATCCGACGGCTCACCGTAGGGGGAGAGGGCCGCCACGGTCAGCACGTAATCGGTGAACCACGCCGGGCTGGCCACCGTGCGCACAGTGCGCCACGCGGTCTGCACCGGCAGGTTCGGGTCCGTCATCGTGTTCTGGTTCGCGCACGGACCTTGTTTGTCGACGTTGCCGGCCGCCGCGACCACCACCACGTTGCGTTCGAAGGCGTATCTCAGCGCTCGCCCCAGGTCCGCGTCCTCGACGCCGACCGATGCAGGCGCACAGGCCAATTCGGACATGTTGATGACCGTGGCGCCGAGGTCGACCGCCCGTGCCACGGCCAATGCCAGGGTGTGGGTGTTGCCGTAACCGGCGGGCCCGGTGCCTGGGGACACCGCGTTGCGGTCCTCCTGCTGTCCGAATCCTTTGACCGCGAACGACGCGCTGTTCTGCCGGATCGACAGGATCGCGGCGTCGGGTGCCACCCCCGCGAACGCGTCGGAGGGGCTGGGCTTGGCCGCGATGATTCCCGCGATGAGCGTGCCGTGCGCATCGCAATCAGACAGACCGTCGCCGCCGGACACGTAGTCGCCCCCCGGCTCGAGCGTGGGCAGTCGAGGATTCGGGTTGACTCCGGTGTCGATGACCGCCACCTTCTGACCCGCACCCGTCGAGTACGCCCACGCGTCCCGGTAGCGCAGCATCGCCTCCGCGATCGGTGCCATCGCGTAGTCGGTGCCGGGGCGCGTTCCCGTGACCGCGCACACCGTCTTCTGTTCGGTGGGATCTTCGGGGGCGACCGGGCCGGCCGGCGGCGGTCCGGGGGGCACCACCGGGGGATCGACGGCGAATGCTGCTGGGACGTCGAAGGTTCCGATGATGACCAGCACTGCCAGCACACCGGCGATCCGTCGTCCCACGCTCAGCCCGCGCACTGCTACCGACCCGGCACTGCGTCGTACAAGCCGACCACGGCCAGCGCCACCGGGATGAGCGCACCCACCGCGACGTAGCCGAGATAGTCCAACAGCAGTTCTCGCCGGCGCCGGAGACCGGGTCTCGTCGGCAGCACGCCGGTCACCGCACCGCCGGCGAGAAGCGTCCCCAACGCGACCAGGCCGAGGATCGCCACAGGCAACGGTCCGAAGGCCGCCGCCACGACTGTCCGCAACACGACCGCGACACCGAAGGTGAGCAGCGCGGCTTGCTCGGCGGCGCTGCGCGCCGTGCGGAGCTGCAGCGCAAGCACAGTGCCGCACAGCATCGTAAAGACCAGTGCCACCACGCTTGTCGACGAATGCGCCAGCATCTCCGCGCCCAGCGCCAGTGTGGCCCCCGCTGCCGTGTACAACCCGCACCGCACCGCGGCCGCCTCATGCCCGCGCCGCATCACCTCTTCGGCGCTGGGCACGGTGTCGGCGAGCTCGCGGTTCGCCCCGCTGCGCTCGGTGTTGAAGGGGTCGGCGAACGCATCGGTCCGCGCCGAACCATCTGCGGTGGCGCGCACCACGAATCGGTCCCAACCGCGGGTGAGCCAGGGCACCGCGAAGGCCAAGACCAGCGCTGCCAGGCACACCGCCACCCCGAGTTGCCGGTCCGGGACGCCAAATCCGCTACGTAGCGCCCATGCCGTGCCTGCCAGCGCCGCGAAGCCTCCACCGGCGAGGAACCCCCACCGCCCCGTGCCGATCAACCGGTAACAGCCGTAGTTCAGTGCCATCATGGCCGCACAGCTCGCCACCAGACCCCAGCCGCCGGCGCCGGCCAAACCGGCCCGCAGCGCACCGAAGGCGAGCAGCATTGCCGCCCAACCGAAACCGGCCGCGATATGGTCCCGGCGGTAGATCCGGCAGGCCACCGTCGCGGCCGCCACCAGGGCCAGTGCGCCGGCCACATCCAGCCCGACGATGACGGCGTACCGCTCGGCGAACCGCGGATCGACCGCCATCCACACCAGAATCCCGACGCAGGCATAGAGGGCGACCATCGCCATCACGGCCGCCGACGCCGGTCCCCATGCCGCCGATGCGGCCCGATTGAGTTGCGCGGCGGCGTCGACCACATCGTCGTACAGCGCAGGCGGGTGCAACGTCCGCTGTGCGGTCAGGTACAGCATGTCTCCGTGCCGGACCCCGGCGTCCCGCAGGGTGACATCGGCCGGCAGCGGCGCCCCGGCCGCGGTATGCAGCACGGTACGCGACGTCAGCTCAGGGCCCGCCGCGGCCGGTTCGTCGTCCGTGCGTTCGCGCTCGGCGATCAGCCGCGCTAGATACGTTGCGACATCGGCGATCTTGACATCGGCCGGCAAGCTGATGTCGAGCTGGGTGCCCCCGCCCAACACTGCGACGCGGAGGTGCTCGGGCACCGGCGACACCATACGGATCGGCGTGAGTTCGTCGACGCCGGTCGGCCGGTTCCGCGGTGTGGTCACAGGTCGGCCATCCGGGACAACTGAATGACGCCGCCGGGCATGGTCCGTGAGACCAGGTAGCCGCGTCCGGGCGGCATGTCGGTCGGCTTGACCCCGCCGAACAACGTGCCCTCCTCACGCGAACCACTCATGATGAGCGCGTTGCAGGACAGGTCTTTGAGCCTGCCCAGGAAGGGATCGAAGATGGCGCGCCCGGCCCCGCCGCTGCGCCTGGTCACCACCACCCGCAAGCCGATATCGCGGGCCTGGGTGAGGAATTCGGCGATCGGCGCCAGGGAATGGTTCATGGTGCTGACGGCGACGAGATCGTAGTCGTCGATCAAGACGTAGAGATCCGGTCCTGACCACCACGACCGGTCCCGCAACTGCTGCTGGGTGATGTCCGCCGGTGGCAGCCGCTGCTGCAGTATCTCGGCGATGCTCATCATGAGTTCTCCACACGACTGTGCGGAGGTCGCGTAGCCCGCGAGGTGCTCGGTCTCCACAGCGCCGAGCAACGACCGGCGGTAGTCGACCAGATAGATCTTGGCCTGTTCGGGCGAACTGTTCTCCAGCACACCCTGTGCGACCGTGCGCAGGAAGTTGGTCTTACCGGACTGCACGTCGGCGAGGGCGACGAAGTGCGGCTGCGCCTCGAAATCGACCACCACGGGCGCCAACTCGGCTTCGTCGATACCGATCGCGACGCGACCGTGTCCGAGCAGACCGCGCTGCGCGGCCGCCCGGACCACCGGCGCACGCTCGAGGTCATGCGGCAACATCCGCACCTGTGGTGCCGACCGGTCGCCGTAGTGCGCCGCGATCGCATCCGCCGCACGGGCCACGCCGTCGGGCAGATCGTCGACCGCCGAGCTCGAGTCCAGTCGGGGCAGACCGATGAGCAGATGCAGCTTGTCTCGCGAGACACCTCGGCCCGGTACCCCGATCGGCACCAATTCGGCTACTTTACGGCCCATTTCACTGTCGACGGGGTCGCCGAGCCGCAGCTCCACGCGGGTGCCGAGCATGTCCTTGACCGCGGGCCGGATCTCCATCCAGCGGGTCGCCGATACCGCGAGGTGGATGCCGTACGAGAGACCCTGCACCGCCAGCGACTGCAACTGCGGTTCCAGGAATTCGAAGTCGCTGCGAATCGAACTCCAGCCGTCGACCACCAGGACCACGTCGCCGAACGGATCGGCCGCCACCGGGTCACGCGCGGCCTCGGCCGCCGGCACGTCAGCCAAAGCCGCTTTGCGCCTGCGATATTCACGCATCGACTCGATATTTGCCTCGCGGAACAGGGCCTCCCGCCGGCGAAGCAGACTGGTCATCTCAGCCACGGTGCGGCGGATCCGGTCGGCGTCGAGGCGGCCGGCAACCGAACCCACGTGCGGCAGCCGGGACAGGCCGGCCAGGGTCCCGCCACCGAAATCCAGGCAGTAGAACTGCAACTGCTCGGGGGTGTGAGTCGCCGCGGCGGCCATGATCAGGGTGCGCAGAGTCGTCGACTTCCCGGACTGTGGGCCACCCACCACCACGAAGTTGCCCTCGGCCCCGGACAGGTCGACCGTGAGGACGTCGCGGCGCTGATCGTAGGGCCGGTCGATGATGCCCAGTGGCATGCTCAACCGGCCGTTGACATTCAGTGGCGAGTTCCAGTCAGCGCTGGGCAGCAGCTCGTTGATCGCCGGGCTCTCATCCAGCGGCGGCAACCATACTTCGTGCGCCGGGCTGCCGCGCCCGGTGAGCCGGCCGACGACGACATCGAGCAGGGTCGCCTTGACCGGTGCCTGCTGTTCGCCGTCGTCGAGGGGCTCGAGTTCGGTGACCAGTGGTTGCGGGTCAGCGGCTACCGGTGCCGCGGTGAACAGCCGGGGGCGCTGGCCCTGCCCGACGCGCGGGCGGTGCGCTACCGCCCGCGGCTTGACGTATTCGCCTGACACATAACAGGTGTTGAAGCGTGTCGGCTCGTCGGCGTCGAACTTGAGAAACGCCGAACCGGGCACGCTGGGCAGATGGTAGGCGTCCGGTACGCCGAGGACACTGCGGGATTCGCCCGCCGAGAACGTCTTGAGGCCGATGCGATAGGAGAGATGCGAATCCAGCCCGCGCAGCTTGCCCTCCTCGAGGCGTTGCGAGGCCAGCAGCAGGTGGATGTGCAGGGACCGGCCCAGCCGGCCGATCATCACGAACAGCTCCGCGAAATCGGGTTTTTGGGACAGCAGCTCGGAGAACTCGTCGACCACGATGAACAGCGCAGGCAGCGGATCCAGGTCAGCCCCGTTGGCGCGGGCCCGCTCGTACTCGGTGACATTGGGGAAGTTGCCCGCCGCACGCAGCAGCTCCTGGCGGCGGTTCATCTCGCCTGCCAGGGCGTCCTGCATCCGGTCGACCATGGTCAGCTCGTCCTCGAGGTTGGTGATCACGGCCGCGACGTGCGGTGCCGCGTCCAATCCGAGAAACGTTGCGCCACCTTTGAAGTCGACAAGCACGAGGTTGAGCACCTCGGGTGAGTGCGACGTGATCATCGCCAGCACCAGGGTGCGCAGGAACTCAGACTTTCCCGACCCGGTAGCACCGATGCACAGGCCGTGCGGCCCCATGCCGCCCTCGGCGGACTCCTTGATGTCGAGTTCCAGCGGCTGCCCGTTGGGCGTGTACCCGATCGGTACCCGCAGCCGCTCCCGGGGCGAACGTTTCCGCCATACCTCTTCCGGCACGATGTCGGCCGCGTCGGGAATGTTGAGCAGCGTCATCAGGCCCGGGTCGGTGGCCCGGTTCTCCGACTCCAGGCTGACGATGTGGGCGGCGTTGGCCGGTCGGTACCGACCGATACCCCGCGCGACGGCCTCCGCTTCGGCGACGGTCAAACGGTCGGGGGTTGCGAACCGTTCGACATCGGCCGCGGTACGAGCGGCAATCCACTCCGGCTCGACCACGAGGTGCAAGCCGCCCTTGGCCGAGATCTGCTGAGCGGGCGCGTTGAGGTCCAGCAGGGTGGTGTTCTCCATGCCCGCCTCGGTGGCCAGCCGCTCATCGCCTGCGACGTAGCCGTCGTCGAGCACCACCACGAGATGTTTGGTGCCCTGGTTCAACGGCATGGTGCGGCTGAACCTGCCGCGTTGGGCCAATTCGGGCGCCAACACGTGCTCGAGCTCGCGCAGCGAGGAGAACAGCATGCGGCACGTGCCGAGTCCGTCGGTCGCGGTGGCGTGCTGGGTGTGTGGCAACCACTTCATCCACTGCCAGTTCTCGCCGTCCGGATTGGCGGTCACCACAGCGATCATCACGTGCTCCGGTCCGTGGAATGCGGCCAGTTCCAACAGCATCGACCGGACCAGTTGGCGCGTGAGTCCCAGCTCCCCGTCGAAGTCCACGACCGGGAACGCCCGCAGCGAGACCGCCGTCGGCATGGCATGTGCCACCGAATGCGTCCGGACGAAGCGGCGCAGTGCCACTGTGGACACCGGCTCGAGGTCCTCTGCGGGGCCCGTCTCGGGTGCCAGCAGCCGGGTCGCCAGCCGGTGGGTGCCGATGCCGAGCCGAACATGGCAGAAGTCGCTGTCGGCCGGGCGCCGCTCCCACATGCGCCTGGTGCCGACGACCTCCGGCAGTGAGCGGGGATCCGGGTGGCTCCATTCGAGCGCCCGCCGCTGTTCGTCGGCAGTCCGCTCGGCATCGTCGCGCAGATTCGCCAGATACCGGAAATAATCCTTGCGCTCCTCGTTGAGTTCTGCCGCGGCCTTGCCCGAGCGCCCGCCGCCGCCCATGAACATCCCGACCATGGACAGCACCATCATCATCGGGAACATCATCATCATCGGGTTGGTGGCCATGCTGCGGCCGCCAACGGTGAACATCAACGCGATCATGCCGACCACCGCGATGACCATGACCACGGGCAACAGCCGCATCAGCACATTGCCCGGTATGACGCGCGGTACCTCGGGCGGCGCCTGAAGGTTGACCTCGCCACCCGGCATCCGCGGCGCGGCGACGCGCGCACGACGAACGAAACCCTGTGTCCCCACCAACGTCCCCTGCTGCCAAGCCAAATTCTGCAGCTGCTAGTTTCCAGACATCACCATACTGACCGCGCGAAGAATGGGTCGCCTCTGATGACCTCACCGTCCCCACTTCCGCTGCCGCCGGCGGATCTGGAGTTTCCGCCGGGCGCCGAGCACTCCGGTCTGCTCCGGGTTACGGTTCTGGTCGGTAGTTTGAGACTCGACGTGGGACTGCCCGGTGACATCGAAATCGCCAGCTACATAGGCGATCTGCTGGGCATCGCATCGGGCGAACTATCGGCGCGCGGCACCGGTGACACACGGTTCGACGTGGCCGCCGACCGGTGGAGTCTGGCCCCCCTCGGCGGCGCGTTGATCGACCCGGAACACTCCTTGGCCTCGGCTGATGTGTACGACGGCGACGTTCTGGTCGTCCGCGGCACGTCGACGGTGCCGGCGCCGATGTTGTTCGACGATGTCGGATACGACGAGTCTTCGCCTGCCGCGCTGCGGTGGCTGTCGACGCACCGAACACCGTTGTCGGCGTTCGGTATTGCGTTTTCCGCAGCGGTGGTGTGGGCTTGCCTGCTGCCCCGGCTGGGCCTGGGCCCGGGTGCCGCCGCGGTAACTTTGGGTGTCGGGTTGATGTTCGTCGCCGTAGGTTGCGTGGCGTTTCGTCGTACGGATGCGCAGGTGCCGTCGATCGCGTTGCCGCTCATCGCAATTCCATTGTTGTTCATCGGATCGTTGTGCATTGTTCCCAATGGTTTTGCCGTTCCGGCACTTCCGATGGCGTTCGCGGTGATCGCCCTGGCCGCGCAGCTGGCCCTGCAGATCTGTCGGACCGGTCACGTGTTTCACAGCTTCGTGATCGCCCTGGCGGCGCTCGGCGGGCTCATCTCGGTGGTGGCCAACGTATGGCACCCGCAGGCCCGCGTGCTCGGCGCCGCGGTGGCCACGGTCGCGGTGGTGGCGTTCTATCTCGCGCCGCGAGTCACCATACTGCTGGCCCGGTTGCCACTGCCGCGCGTCCCGACGGCCGGAGAACCACTGGACGACATCGAAACCCACGGGGGCATCACCGTCGAGGGCGTCGGGGCGGTGGGTTTACAGACGATTCCCACCGAAGAGCATCTGCTCGAGCGGGTCAGGCTCGCCAACGACTATCTCACCGGAATTCTCATCAGCGCCGGGCTGACGGCCGCCTTCGGGTGCTACCTGGCACTCGATACCGCCGACGGATTCTCCTGGCAGAGCACCGTATTCGCGGTGGCGGTGGCGACGGCGTTGTGCCTGCGCGGTCGCACCCACCATGACCTCGTCCAATCCGCCACCCTGATCGCCTCCGGGCTGGGCATCGCCGTGTTGCTGATCGTCAAGACCGCGGCGCACGTGCCCAACTGGCAGATCCAGAGCGGCTTCGCCGCAATGGCATTGGCATCGCTGTCCGTGCTGTGCGGAATCATCGCGCCGCGGCTGGAATTCTCGCCGGTCATGCGACGCTGGGTGGAACTGCTCGAGTACCTGGCGATCGCGATGGTGTTTCCGCTGTGCTTCTGGATCGTGGGCTTGTACTCGCATGTGCGGGAGTTGCGGCTCTGAGCCTCAAGACGACGGCACTGCGACGGCACTGCCCGCCGCGTCGGCCGGCATACCGTCGTGAGCGATCAGGGCCCCGTCGCGAGACAGTTCCGGGCCGGCCGGCAACAACGAGATCACCGACCACGGCGCCAATTGTGGTGTGGCGCCCTGTACTCCGTCGGGGCCATCCGAACCGTGCACGCCGAGTGCCGACGCCGCGGCCGCGTCCTTGATGTGGAACCGCTGGCCGGTATCGGCGATGTAGAACAGTTGCCCCATGGCTTCGGCGGTGGGCTGCATGCCCACCGCGCGCACGTACTCACCGGTGCCC
The DNA here is from genome assembly GCF_001570425.1 of Mycolicibacterium brisbanense. Classification (GTDB taxonomy): domain Bacteria; phylum Actinomycetota; class Actinomycetes; order Mycobacteriales; family Mycobacteriaceae; genus Mycobacterium; species Mycobacterium brisbanense. The sequence continues at coordinate 432,756 of NZ_BCSX01000021.1, read as the reverse complement.
GGCTTGAAGTACACGGCATCAAGCGCCGGGCCGTTGCCATCCGCACCGGCCAGCGGCACCGTCGCGGCGTCCTGCGCTACGGGCAGCCTGCGGCCCACGATCAGCTGGGTCGCGGCCGTCGTGTCGGTGGTGCTGCGTCGCCAGGTGAAGCACACCACCGGATCAGCGCGCACGCCGGCCACTGTCGGGACAACGGTCGGGTAGTGGTCGACGGCGAGTCGCTTGACCTTGGGCACAGCGGTAAGCACTGCGGGGGAGAGGCTTTCGGGATCCAGCTGCGCGGAGCGGTCACCGTACCGGATGATGTCTGCGGTCGCTGCGCTGACGGGCTGTACACCGTCGGATAGCACGACGTACAACTGTTCACCCGCAGTATCCGAAGTTTTCACGATCGAACCGACGTGCACGGTGTCGGGCAGGGGTGCAGGCGCCGGCGCGCCCGCATCAGGCACGGTGATCGCAGTTATGGGCGCTACCAACGGAAAAGCGTTGAGTAGTCCGACGGATACGTCGCGCACTTCGGCGGTGGTGAGGTGCAGCGCGTTCATCAGCACCGGGTCGGTGACGTCGATGGGCGCCCGCACACCGTCGAAGAGCAGGTAGTGCTTGTTGTCGGCGCGCACCAGCACGACCTCCGACGCGGCCGCGGCATGCGTATCGCCGCTCAATGCGGTGGGACCCGCGAGGACCGTCGTGCGCACCACCCGGCTGCCGATGCCCTGTACCGCCGCCGGGAATTCCGTTGTGTCACAAACAGTCCAAGTGGAGTTCACCGGATCGACACCTGGTGCGATCGCCAGGGGTGCACCGACGATGCCCACTACCGGACCACGGTCGAGCGCAGCGAGTTTCTTGTCATCGACCACCACGGGCGACTCACTGCTACCGGTGATGAGGCGCGCCGACGCCAGATTGAGCACCGGATATGCGCGGTCACCCATGCGGACGAACATGGCGCCGTTCGATTTACTGAGCAGGATGTGCGCGTTGCCGACAGCCGGCGCGGGTTTTAAAAATGCCAGCACACCGCACCCGCCGACGATGACCATCGCGATAACCAAACCGACCAGAAGAGAACGGGTTTGGCCCCGCATCGGATCATGGATCATCCGGGAATCACCGCGGATCAGCGCATGCTCGAGCCGTCGCAACAGAAAGCGGTACCCGTTTACCTGCGCTCTGGTGGTGATTTGCGCCGGCACTCGCGTTCCCCCCGTCGGATCGGCGACCGGAGCCGACTTTACACTGGGCTCAACTACTTCTCACGGTGCTTCCCGACCCTGAAGACAGGACTCGTCACTGTGGCCGCAACCGTTGCGTCATCCCGTCAGAAGACGTCAAACCACCTGCCGCCGAGCTCTTTTGCCACATCGACGCGGATCCTTCCGCATCGCATCCTGCCGCTGAAAGAGCTGATGCTGCTGGAAATCGTGCTGGCTCTCGGTGTCGCGGCGTACTTCTGGGTCCCGTGGTGGGCATGCGTCGGTGTGTGTGTACTGGTGATGTTGTTGCTGACGGTGCGCCGGCACGGTACCGGCTTGGTGCAGGCGGCGACGGCCCGGTGGGAGTATCGCCGGGGCCGTGGCCACCGATCGACCTATGTCGATGTTCCGGAAGCATTCGACTGCCCCGGCGACGACGACATCGCGTACGGATTCCGCTGGGACGGGCGGACTGCCATCACCGTCATCGGTATCGAGGACGACCCCGAGGATCTGACAGTCCTCGAGCCGGGGGCGACTGTCTCCGGGGACGTGGTCCGGTTGGACGTCGTGGCGGAATGCCTGCGGCAGTTCGATGTCGAACTTGATGCGGTCGACGTGATCAGTCACGGTTCGCGTTCACAGGGCCACACCCAGGTCGCGCATGTCTATGACGCGGTGCTCGGGCCGCTACCCGCGATCGCACATCGCTCGGTGTGGGTGGTCATCCGGTTCGATCCGACCCGATGCCCGCAGGCGGTGGGACTGCGCGGTGGCGGTCAATCCGGGATTTTGCGCACCGCGGCGGTGGCCACCCGCCGCGTCGCGAACCGGCTGACCGAATGCGGTCTCCGTGCTCGAGTGCTCACAGCTGCCGAGGTCGGCCAGGCGGTGAGTCAACTGTGCGGTGGCGCGAACCTCGCGAATCTGCACGAGGATTGGCAGTACTGCTCGGACGGCAATTTCCGGATGACCAGCTTCGGGCTGTCCCGTGACATGTTGACGACACAGGCGCTCGGCGAACTGTGGACCGTGCCCAGCTACGCCACCACGCTGGCGATCTCGCTGCGCAACGTCTCGGCCGAGCGGGTGGGCGTCACCGGAACCGTGCGGTTCGATTCGTTCGGGCCGATTGCCGGTAGCGGTATTTCGGCGCTGACCCCGCTGCCCGGACGGCAGTTTCTTGCGCTCATGTCCAGCCTGCCGATGCCCCGGCCGGAACGTGACATCACGCCGTGGAGCTTCGCCGGCTCGAGCGCCGACTTCATCGGCCTGCACGTCCCGGCTGCGGGTTGTGGTCAGGTGATCGGCGCCGATCACGCGGGCCGCGCGGTCGCCCTTCCGGTGTTCGGGCCCCGGATCGGCCGTGTCGAGATCCGTGGTTCATTGCACCTGGCACAGCAGGTGGTGCTGCGGGCGCTGGCGTTGGGCGCGCGAATCCTGGTGCGCACCAATCGCTCCGGACAGTGGCGCGACATGGTGGGCAATGTCGACGACGACCGGCTGCTGTGGGTCACCGATTTCAACCGGGGATCGCTGCAGGCCGGGGCGGACCGGAACTACACGCTCGCGGTGTTCGACGGTGTCATCGAATCCGGCGTCCGCAGCGGCGTGACCGCGATGGTGATCGCGCCGCCGACGGCACCTGCGACGACTCTGCCTGCTGGAACGGACGTCTTGCTCGACGAACTGCAGGACGGCTCGGACCGCGTCGTCGTGCGAACCCGCTCGACCTCGACGGTGGTCGCGATGGTCGCGACGGCCGACGAGCTCCGGTATATCGGGCGCTCCTTACAGACCAGGTAGCCGACCCTCGCCGCCGCGCGGGTAGTTGCGGCTCGGATCCGGTCCGGCACCACCGCTCTGCCCTCGATCCGGCTGCACCGGCATGGTCTGTCCCCAGCCGCCGGGAGATTCGTGCGACGGGCCCTGCCGCGCAGGTTGGGCTCCGCTTCCGGCGGGGGATGCGGGCGGGACGAAGTCCGGGTGGTCGCGGTACCCGGGTGGCGGTCCTTGTTGCGGCGCATGCTGCTGCGACGGCTGGGACTGCTGCGGCGCGTTCTGTCCGGTCTGATAGCCCTGTCCGTAGGACATGCTCCGTGGCGACGGGCTGCCGACGCCGAATCGCGTTGTCACCTCACCGAAATCGCGGTGCGCCGGTGGGTGTTGTTCGTGCGGGCCGGGATCCGGATGTGCCGGTTGGTCGGGCAGTGTCTTGGTGGCCCGCACCGCGAGGACCGCCACCACGGTCTGCGCCAGGGCCAGCACGACGATGACGTAGAGCGCCCAACCGACCACGGTCTCCGGCGGTGGATTCAGCAGCCCTATCACCAGGCCCATCACGACCGCCAGGAACCCGAAGGCCGACAGCACCGCGGCGATGATGCGGTAGTGGTGCGCGGGCACCTTGGTGCCGGGGATCGCCAGCAAGCCGGCCAGAAGCAGGGCAAGCCCACCCGCACCGGACCAGGTGGCGATCGGCTGTGCAGCCAGCACGTCGGCACTCCTGCCGGTGTACACCGGACCCGCCTGCATGCCGAAACCGATGACCGCCAACGCGGTGACGCCCAGAACGCCCGGGGCCGTCAGGTCACGTGCTACCGGCTGGACGGTTATCGGATCGCCGATGCCCATTGGTTGGCCCGGGTACGCCATGGTGGTCCTCCTCGCGGCAGCTATCCACTGGGATCGAACCTAGCGCACCAGGCTGTGACTCCTGGGAAAACGTCGCCGGTCATCTGGTGTCGGTTCTGACTTACACGTCGAGGAAGCGGACGTCCTTGGCGTTACGGGTGATGAAGCTGCGCCGGGCCTCGACATCCTCGCCCATGAGGATCGAGAAGAGTTCGTCGGCCGCTGCCGCGTCGTCGAGGGTCACCTGACGCAAAACCCGCACGCTCGGATCCATGGTGGTCTCCCACAGTTCCTTGGCGTCCATCTCACCAAGACCCTTGTAGCGCTGGATGCCGTCGTCCTTGTTGATCTTCTTGCCCGCTGCCAGACCCGCCTCGAGCAGACCGTCGCGCTCGCGGTCCGAGTAGGCGAACTCGGGTTCTTGGCGCTGCCACTTCAGTTTGTACAGCGGGGGCTGGGCCAGGAAGATGTGCCCGTTTTCCACCAGCGGCTTCATGAACCGGAACAGCAGCGTCAGCAGCAGCGTCGAGATGTGCTGGCCGTCCACGTCGGCGTCGGCCATCAGCACGATCTTGTGGTACCGCAGCTTGGAGATGTCGAATTCGTCGTGGATGCCCGTGCCCAGCGCGGTGATGATGGCCTGGACTTCGGTGTTCTTCAAAACCCGGTCGATGCGGGCCTTTTCGACATTGATGATCTTTCCGCGCAACGGCAGGATCGCCTGGAACATCGAGTCACGGCCGCTCTTTGCCGAACCGCCTGCTGAATCGCCCTCCACCACATACAGTTCCGACTTGCTCGGATCGGTGGAGCGGCAGTCGGCCAGCTTGCCGGGCAGCCCGCCGATGTCGGTGGCGCTCTTGCGCCGGACCAGCTCACGCGCCTTGCGCGCGGCGATCCGGGCCTGAGCCGACGAAACCGCTTTGTTCACAACAGTTTTCGCCTCAGCGGGATTGGCCTCGAACCAGTGCGTCAGCTGCTCGTTACAGATTTTCTGCACGAACGACTTGACCTCGGTGTTGCCGAGCTTGGTCTTGGTCTGGCCTTCGAACTGCGGCTGGGCGACCTTCACCGAGATCACCGCGGCCAACCCTTCGCGGATGTCGTCACCGGTGAGGTTCGGATCCTTGTCCTTGAGGAGCTTCTTGTCCTTGGCGTACTTGTTCACCACGCTGGTCAACGCCGAGCGGAATCCCTCTTCGTGGGTACCGCCCTCGTGGGTGTTGATGGTGTTGGCGAAGGTGTGCACCGATTCGGAATAGCCGGCGTTCCACTGCATCGCGATCTCGACCTCGTGACCCTCACCCTTGCCGTCGAAGTCGATGACGCTGGGCTGGATGGCGGTCTTGGTCCGGTTGATGTGCTTGACGAAGTCCACCAGGCCACCGGGGTAGTGGAAGGTGCGGTGCTTGACCTTGTGCGGGGCGGCTGCCTCTGCCGCCTTCTCGTCGGCGGTCTTGGGAGCAGCGGCCGTATCGGAAACGACCTCGTCGACGACCTGCTCGGGGGTGACCCGCTCATCGGTGAGTTCGATGGTCAGGCCCTTGTTGAGGAATGCCATTTCCTGCAGGCGCCGGGCGATGGTCTCGAAGTCGTAGTCGGTGGTCTCGAACACATCGGGATCCGCCCAGAAGCGGATGGTGGTTCCGGTCTGCTTGGTTTTTTCACCCTGCTTGAGCGTTCCGGGCACCGAATTCTCGTAGGTCTGGAACCACTCGAAGCCGTCGCGCCGAATGTCGGCTTCCAACCGGGTCGACAGGGCGTTGACCACCGAGACGCCCACGCCGTGCAGACCACCGGACACCTGATAGGCGCCCTCTTCGAACTTTCCGCCCGCGTGCAGCACGGTCATCACGACGTCGACGGTCGGGACGCCCGTGGCGTGCATCGCGACGGGGATACCACGGCCGTCGTCGGTGACCTGGACCCCGCCGTCCTCGAGAATGCGCACGTCAACCTTGGTTGCGAAGCCGGCCATCGCCTCGTCGACCGCGTTGTCCACGACTTCCCACACCAGGTGGTGCAGACCGCGCTCACCGGTGGAACCGATATACATACCGGGCCGTTTGCGGACCGCTTCGAGGCCCTCGAGCACCTTGATCGAATCGGCACCGTACTGATCTTGGGCAGCCACGTCGGACGCGTCTCCTTGGGGTTCACGGGAGGCGGTGGATGCACCGCCTCAGATCCTCGAACAGTCTACCGTCATCCGACGCCAGCACCGATCCTACGGCGACGTTTTCACCTAGCTATATGCGCCGTGCGCTGAATTTCACGGCATCGGGTGCGTGAGGACGCCCCCGGCGGCGGTCGCGCACCGCCTCGGCGCTCTCAGCGGAACCCGCCGTGAGCCCTCAGCCATAGGTGTCACGCGGCCCGCGGCCAGGAACGCTGCGTGGGCCTTTCCGCCACGACGGACCGACGGGCCCGACGATCTTCAACGACTTCACCACACCGTCACCGACCGCGGCGGCGATCTTGGCCAGCAACTGGGCCTGCACCATCCGCAGCTGCGTCGCCCACGCCGTCGACTCCGCCGACACCGTCAAGACGCCGTCGTTGAGCCCGGTGGGGTTGGCATGGTCGGCGATCTGGTCCCCGACCACCGCACGCCAGCGGCCGAACACCGCACCCTCGGACACTCGCGTCGACCAGCCCCGCGACTTGGCGAGATCCTGTGACGCGACCCCCAGCAGCTGAGGGTCGCGGCGGTCCGGCCCTGGGCCCGACCAGCTCCGGCGCGACCTGGCACCACCGGCCACGCGACGCACCGGCGCCGCACGGCCTCGGCCGACATCCTTGCCCTGGCTGCGGGCTGCTCCGCGGGCCTCCTCGAGCGTGCGCCGCACCAGGTCCATGCCCCGCAGGCCGGCCAGATGTTCTGGCGGGAACGGGGTTGCTTCTTCGGGCGTGTCGTCGTCAGTCACTGCTGCACCACCGAAATTCGTCCGTTTTCACCATCGATCATCCGAATCTCGACACGGCGGGCATCCCAGTCGTCGGGGATGTCCTCACCGACCGCGGCCGTGACGAGCACCTGCTCGGCAGTGGCGGCCACTCCGGCGAGCGCGCGCCGCCGCGACACATCCAACTCGGCGAACACATCGTCGAGCAGCAGTACCGGCTCCGCACCGTCGGCGCGCAGCAGTTCGTAGGCCCCGAGCCGCAATGCCAACGCCATCGACCACGATTCACCATGGCTGGCAAAGCCTTTCGCAGGCTGGTCACCGAGCCGCAACTCGAGATCGTCGCGGTGCGGACCGACCAGGCACACGCCGCGCTCGAGTTCGGCGTCGCGCCGGCGGGCCAGCGCGTCGAGCAGTGCGGCCTCGTAGAACTCCACCGATTCCGGACCGGGCGCGTTCTCGATCGCCTCGACCGAACTGCGGTAGCGGATGGCGGCAGGCCGCGACGCGGGAGCCAGCAGCTGGTAGGCCTTCTGCACTTCCGGGTGCAGTTGCTCGACGAGTTTGATGCGGGCCGCGATCAGCGCCGCACCGTGCGCGGCCAGGTGACCGTCCCACACCTCGAGGGTGCTCAGAACGCTGCTGTCGCCCCGATAGCGGGCTCCCGCAGCGGTTTTCAGCAACGCGGTGCGCTGGCGCACCACCTTGTCGTAGTCGGCGCGCACGCCCGCGATCGCCGGGCGACAGGTGGTCGCGAGTTCGTCGAGGTAACGACGTCGTTCTCCGGGATCGCCACGGACCAGCGCGAGATCCTCCGGGCTGAACAGCACCGCGCGCAACACCCCGAGCACCTCACGCGGGCTGCGGACCGGGGACCGGTTGAGCCGGGCCTTGTTGGCCCGGCCCGTGGTGATCTCGAGGTCCACGGCGAGCTCGCGGCCATCGTTGACGACGATGGTCGAGACCACGGCACGCTCGGCACCGGCCCGGATCAACGGTGCGTCGGTGGCCACCCGGTGGGATCCGAGCGTCGCCGAATACCACAGGGCTTCAACCAGATTCGTCTTTCCGAACCCGTTGGGACCCACGAATACGGTCCGGCCGGGCTCGAGGTCCACGTCGGCGTGCGCCCACGATCGGAAATCGGTCAGCGTCAGATGGCGGGCATACACGGCCATACCTCCCGTGCCACTTCGCCCGCACTCCTGCGCGCCACGTGCGCCCCGTCGGGCAGGATCACCCGGACTCGCTGATCCTCTGTACGGCGTGTCCACCGAACTGGTTACGCAGCGCCGCCACCGCTTTCATGGTGGGGGAGTCCTCTTGCCTCGAGGCGAACCGCGCGAACAGCGACGCGGCGATCACCGGCATCGGTACGCGGTGGTGGATCGCCTCTTCGACAGTCCACCGTCCTTCGCCCGAATCCTCTGTGTAGCCGGTGATCTCGTCGAAACCGGGATCTTCCTTGAGCGCCTTGGCCAACAGTTCTTGCAGCCACGACCGCACCACGGTGCCGTTGGTCCAGGCCTGGATCACCGCCTGCGGGCTCTTGATGAGGTCCTCGGCCGCCAGCAACTCATAACCCTCGGCGTAGGCGTGCATCAAGCCGTATTCGATGCCGTTGTGCACCATCTTGGCGTAATGCCCGGCACCCACCGGCCCGGCATGTACGAATCCGTCGGCGAGTTCACCGGCCGGGCGCAGGGTGTCGAAGATCGGCATGGCCCTGGCCACGTCCTCGTCGCTACCGCCGACCATCAGGCCGTAGCCCTCGGTCAGGCCCCACACGCCACCGGACACACCCGCGTCGATGTAAGCAATACCCTTCTCGCCCAACAGTTTTGCGTGCGGGCCATCCTCGGTGTAACGGGAGTTGCCGCCGTCGATCACCAGGTCACCCGGGCTGAGCACATCGGCCAGCGACACGATGGTCTGATCGGTGATGGTTCCCGACGGCACCATCACCCAGACCACTCGAGGCGCGGTGAGCGCCGCTGCCAGGTCCGCGAGGCTGGCCACATCGCTGACCTCGGGGCGAGGATCGTAGCCGATGACCTCGTGACCGCCCTTGCGGAGGCGCTCACGCATGTTGTAGCCCATCTTGCCCAGGCCGATCAGCCCCAGTTGCATGTGGGTTCCTCTTTCGCCGGGCCGGTCAGCCAGGAAGGCGCACCGGCATCAACAAGTACACGTAATCGGTGTGTGCGGCCGGGAACGGCCCACCTCCACCGGTCCCATCATCGTCGCCCGCCGGCCGCAACACTGCGGGACGGCTGGGTGTCGTGAAACCGAATGTCACGCGTTCGGAGCGCAACGAGCCCAACCCGTCGGTCAGATACGTCGGGTTGAACGCGATGGTGAGCGGCTCACCCGCGAATGAGACCGGGAGATCTTCCTCGGCCCGGCCGACATCGTCCGCTCCGGCCGACAGCCGCAGGACGTCCTCGGCGAATTCCATGCGGATCTGCGCGCCGCGATCGGCGACCAGAGCGACACGCTTGATGGCCTCGGTCAGCTCCGCGACGCCGATGGTGGCCACCGCGGTGTGTTCGGTGGGCAGCAGCTGGCGGAACTTGGGGAATTCCGCGTCCAGCAGACGCGTGGTGCTGCGCTTGCCATTGCTGCGGATACCCAGCAGACCGTCCTTGCCGACCGACGGACCCGACCCGAGGGACAGGTGAACTTCGGTGCCGTCGGTGCCGGCTTTCGCCGCCTCGGCCAGCGTCTTCGCCGGCACCAGTACCGCAGCCTCGACGTCAGCGGCGGTAGCCACCCAGGTGAGCTCCCGAACTGCCAACCGGAACCGGTCCGTCGCGGCCAAAACCACTGATTCCCCGGAGATTTCGACGCGGATGCCGGTCAGCATCGGCAGCGTGTCATCCCGTCCGGCCGCGACGGCGACCTGGCCGATGGCCTCGGCGAACAGGTCGGCGGCGACAACCCCGGTCTCGTCCGGCAGGGCGGGCAGAGCCGGGTAATCCTCCACCGCCAGGGTGGGCAGCGAGAACCGGGCACTTCCGCAGGTCAGCGCGACGCGGGTGCCTTCCACGCTGATGTCCACCGGCTTGCCCGGCAGGGCCTTGGTGATGTCCGAGAGCAGCCGACCGGACACCAAAACGCTTCCGGGAGAAGCGATTTCAGCTGCAACCCGCACCTCTGCGGAGACTTCGTAGTCGAAGCCAGAGATGGTCAGCCCGTCATCGGTGCCCGTGAGAAGCACACCGGCCAGTACCGGGATGGTGGGCCGGCTCGGCAGGTTACGGGCCACCCAGGCCACCGCATCCGCGAAGTCCTCGCGTACCACGCGAAACTTCAAGTCGGTCAGCCCAGCCGTCGTCGTCGACACGTCTTATGCGCCCCTTCGAATAATCCCCACAATGAGCTCTACCAGCGGTTTCTCATCGATGCTGCGCAGCATCATGCCACGCGAGCACGCTGGAGAAACCGTCGTCGAAGAACCACCGTAGAGCTTTCCGCATGAACTTGAAAGCTAATCGATCGGGGTGACCTCGAAGGACACCGGGGATGCGAGGCGGGGCTCGAGCCGAGATGTCCCCAACAGGCTTCTTCTAAGAAGAATTATGAGTAGATATTTGAGTAACAGTAATAGGGACTGTGGAATCTGGGGATGAAGCGGTGTAAGCCCAGCACCGTCGGTGTGTCGCGGTGTGCGTCGGCTGTGGACAGCGGGGTGCGGGGTTCCGGGCGGCTGTGGAGAACTCGAGCCGTGTGGATTGTTCCCCCGATAATCCTGTGATTCGCCCGCAGGTTGTGCACAGTGCTGTGCACAGGGATTTTGGGCGTGCGACTGTGACCGCTGACGCAGCTGTGACAAAAGTTGTTCTGCAAATCGGTCGCATCCTGAGCAGGCGTGACCACGATGTGAGACACCATTTGACGCCACAAAGACCCCGCGGGCGTCGGGGGAGGGTTGCGCAGCTGGGCGTCAGCGCTTGGCGCGCTGGCGGATCCGGGTGGTGAGTTCCTTCACGTGGTCGAAAACCTCGCGTCGCTCGGCCATCTCACCGCGGATCTTCTTCTCGGCGTACATCACCGTCGTGTGATCGCGTCCGAAGGCCTGCCCGATCTTGGGCAGGGAGAGGTCCGTGAGTTCACGGCACAGGTACATGGCGATCTGCCGGGACTGCGCCAGCGCCCGCGTCTTGCCGGGCCCGCGCAATTCCTCCACGGTGGTCTCGAAGTACTCCGCTGTGGCCGCCATGATGGCCGCTGTGCTGATCTGCATGGTGGTCGCGTCGGCGATGAGGTCACGCAGGACCACCTCGGCCAGTGACTTGTCGATGCGCGTCTTGTTCAGCGAGGCGAACGCCGTCACGCGGATCAGGGCACCCTCGAGCTCGCGGATGTTGCGTTCGATGCTGCTGGCGATGAGTTCGAGCACATCGCCGGGCACGTCGAGCCGATCCATCTGAGCTTTCTTGCGCAGAATCGCGATTCGGGTTTCCAGCTCGGGCGGCTGGACGTCGGTGATCAGGCCCCACTCGAAGCGGGTGCGGAGCCGATCCTCGAGCGTGGCGAGCTGTTTGGGCGGCCGGTCGGAGGAGATGACGATCTGCTTGTTCGCGTTGTGCAGCGTGTTGAAGGTATGGAAGAACTCTTCCTGGATACCTTCCTTGCCCTCGATGAACTGGATGTCGTCGACCAGCAGGATGTCGATGTCGCGGTAACTGCGTTTGAACGACGCCTTGCGGTCATCGCGCAGGGAGTTGATGAAATCGTTGGTGAATTCCTCGGTGGACACGTATTTCACGCGCATGCCGGGGAAGAGACGCTGGGCATAGTTGCCGGCCGCGTGCAGCAGGTGGGTCTTGCCCAGCCCGGACTCACCCCAGATGAACAACGGGTTGTACGCCCGCGCGGGGGCCTCGGCGATGGCGAGGGTCGCGGCATGGGCGAACCGGTTGGACGCCCCGATGACGAAGGTGTCGAACGTGTAGCGCCGGTTCAGGTTGACCGCGTTGGCGTCGGGCGGGGCCGCGCTCGGCTGCGGGTTGCTGAAGTAGGTCGGCCAGCTCTCCTCGACGTTCACGCGGGCCGCGCGGTCGTCGTCGACCTCGTCGATGTCCGGCGGCGCGGGCTCGAGGTGGCTGTCGGAAAGGTCGGCGTCGTCCGACGGGCTCGGTGTGGCGATGCGGACGCCGAGCTCGACGCGTTGGCCGAGTCGCCGGCTGAGCGCCGAGACGATGGGTTCCCGCAGGTGACGCTCGATTTCGTTCTGGACGAACGGCGTGGGCACCGACAGCAGAGCAAACCCCTCAGTGATGACCAACGGCTGTACGAGCTTCAGCCAGGCTCTTTGCTGAGGGGTGGTGTCGCCATTGAGTTCGGCGACGACGTCGTTCCAGATGGAGACGAAGGGTGGGTCGGGGTCAGCGGTCATCGACGGTTACCCCCTTTACTGTCCTGGAGGTCCAGCCACGGACGACCAATAGAACGAAGACGAACTGTCCACATATTTATCCACAGGTTGTGGAAAAAGGACAGTCGTCGTCGTTTCTGTTGACTTGTGCGGAGGATGTCGCAGCCGTGGCTCACATAGTGTGGGATGTGGCGGCTGGGTGACGTCCTCGGTTCCTGTCTGGGCCAGTCCCGGTGCGGGCCGGCTACGAACGGTATGGGCAGAAGCTAACAGTTTTCGTTCGACGTGCCAACCGTTCTGCAACATTGGGGCCGACCGCTTGCTCGCAGGTTTGACCCAGCGAAAACTCGTCAGTACCCTCGAGCAGTCGCCCGCACGTGGCGATACGGCTGCGATCCTGGTCCGCCCGGAGTCTGCGCCGGTAAGTAGAACACGACGCACCACAAGCTTATTAGGGGCAGTCGCGTCCTCTCCGACACACTTCGGGTCGGCGAGTCGCGGGCGCCACATAGAAACAAGGAGAGATTGCCGTGGCCAAGGGCAAGCGGACCTTCCAGCCGAACAACCGTCGCCGTGCGCGGGTTCATGGGTTCCGGCTGCGTATGCGGACCCGTGCCGGTCGCGCCATCGTGTCCAGCCGTCGTAGCAAGGGCCGTCGCTCGCTCACTGCGTGATTCGACGCAGGATCTAGCGCGGTGCTTCCGGCTCAGAACCGGATGAGGCGGTCCGCGGAATTCAGTGTCACCGTCAGCCGTGGCGTGCGCGCAGTACAACCCGATGTGGTGGTTCACGCGTTGCGCGACGAGCTGGACCCCAGTGGGCCACGTGTCGGTTTGGTGGTCTCCAAGTCCGTCGGTAACGCCGTCGAACGTCACCGGGTGGCGCGTCGTCTCAGGCACGCCGCCCGCACAGTGCTGCCCCGCCTCGAGCCCACGGACCGGCTGGTGATCCGCGCTCGGCCGAGTTGCCGGGACGCGCTCTCGTCACGCTTGGAACGGCAACTCACTGCCGCGCTCGAGCGGGTGGCGCGGCACGGAACTGCTTCATGATTCGGCAAGCAGGGGCGGGTGCAGCCCGCGCTGTGATCTTCTTGATCCAGCTGTATCGGCACATGATCTCCCCACTGCGTCTGCCCACGTGTCGATTCACTCCGACGTGCAGTCAGTACGCCGTGGACGCGCTCACCGAGTACGGCCTTCTCTACGGTGGCTGGCTGGCCACGGTTCGGCTGCTGAAGTGTGGCCCGTGGCATCGGGGAGGATGGGATCCGATACCTGAGCGCCGCAACGCTGATGCCGTCGGAGATGGCAGAAACGAGTCCTATGTTTAACTTCTTCAGCCTCGACATCATCTATTACCCGGTGTCGGCGATCATGTGGGTTTGGTACAAGGCGTTCGCCTTCATCCTCGGCCCGCAGAACTTCTTCGCCTGGGCGCTGTCGGTGATGTTCCTGGTGTTCACCCTGCGCGCCATCCTCTACAAGCCGTTCGTCAAGCAGATCCGCACGACGCGGCAGATGCAGGAGCTGCAACCGCAGATCAAGGCGCTGCAGAAGAAGTACGGCAAGGACCGCCAGCGCATGGCGCTGGAGATGCAGAAGCTGCAGCGCGAGCACGGGTTCAACCCCATCCTCGGCTGTCTGCCGATGCTGGCGCAGGTGCCGGTCTTCCTCGGACTGTTCCACGTGCTCCGATCCTTCAACCGGACCCAGGGTGGCTTCGGTCAGGTGCACATGACCGTCGCCGAGAACCGGGCCACCGGCAACTACGTGTTCAGCCCGACCGACGTGGCGAACTTCCTCGACGCCAACCTGTTCGGTGCGCCGTTGGGCGCGACCATGATCCAGAAGACGGGTCTGGACGCCTTTACAGAGTTCAACCGGATCTCGGTGATCGCGGTGGGCGTGCCGATCATGATCCTCGCCGGCATCGCGACCTACTTCAACAGCCGGGCGTCGGTTGCGCGGCAGAGCCCTGAGGCCGCTGCCAACCCGCAGACGGCGATGATGAACAAGCTGGCGCTCTACGTGTTCCCGTTCGGCGTCGTGGCCGGCGGACCGTTCCTGCCGCTCGCGATCATCCTGTACTGGTTCGCGAACAACATCTGGACGTTCGGTCAGCAGCACTACGTGTTCGGCATGATCGAGAAGGAAGAGGAAGCCAAGAAGGTCGAGGCCATGGAGAGGCGGGCGGCCAATGCGCCGGCGCCAGGGGCCAAGCCCAACCGGCCGCGCAAGGCATCGTCGAATCCTGGCGATCAGGACGAAGCGGACAGCGCGTCTGCCGAATCGACCGAGGGCACCGGGGACAGCAGCGCCGCGGAGGGATCGGGGGATACCGCCGGTCGTACCCCGAAGCCCGGCGCGCGCCCCAAGAAGCGGAAGCGTTGACCAGCTCCGGCTGGCGAGTAGTAGGGAGAGACTGACATGACGGACGCACAGACCACCGACGCCGGCGTCGAGCCGGAGGCCTCGAAGGCGACGACAGCGGCGGACGATCTGGAAGAGCGGTTGGTCGCCGAGGGCGAGATCGCCGGCGACTATCTCGAGGAGCTGCTCGATCTGCTCGACTTCGACGGCGACATCGATCTGGATGTCGAAGGTGACCGCGCGGTCGTCAGCATCGACGGGGGCGGGGATCTGAGCAAGCTGGTCGGCCGCAAGGGCGAGGTGCTCGACGCGCTCCAGGAGCTGACCCGGCTGGCTGTTCATCAGAAGACCGGCGAGCGCAGCCGGCTGATGCTCGACATCGCCCGGTGGCGTCGTCGGCGCCGCGATGAGCTGGCGGCGCTCGGCGACAAGGTGGCCCGCCGCGTGCTGGAGTCCGGGGTGCGCGAAGAGCTGGCCCCCATGACTCCCTTTGAACGCAAGATCGTGCACGACGCGGTGGCGGCCGTCGAAGGCGTCCGCAGCGAGAGCGAGGGTGTGGAGCCTTCGCGTCGCGTCGTTGTATTGCTTGGCTGATTCGTTAGTTACATCGGTGTAGTTCGTGTGTAGTAGCCCGTCGCCGCGGGAGTGCGGAGGATGTTTCACGTGAAACATGGCCCGGTTCCCGCGGCGCCGGAAGTCGCCGCCGAGGTATTCGGCGACCGGCTGGAGTTGGCGGAGCGATACACCGCCATCCTCGCCGGGGCAGGTGTCGAATGGGGTTTGATCGGTCCCCGTGAAATCGATCGTCTCTGGGAACGCCACGTCCTGAACAGCTCAGCGGTAGGCGAGCTTGTGACAGCCGGTGAGCGCGTCGCCGATATCGGTAGCGGAGCCGGATTGCCGGGGATACCGTTGGCTCTGGCTCGGCAGGACGTGACGGTCACGCTCATCGAACCCTTGTTGCGCCGGAGTGAGTTTCTTCGCGAAGTCATCGCCGAGCTTGATCTCGATGTCGCGGTAGTTCGTGGCCGTGCCGAGGATCGGGTCGTCCGCGACGAGGTGGGGGAGATGGATGTGGTGACGTCCCGCGCAGTTGCCTCGCTCGACAAGTTGAGTCGGTGGGGCATGCCGCTGCTGCGACAAGATGGCCGCATGCTGGCCATCAAAGGCGAGCGCGCCGAACTCGAGATCGAGGAGCATCGGCGTGTGATGAGGTCGGTCGGTGCAGTGGATGCCAGGGTAGTGAGATGTGGCGCGAGCTATTTGAACCCACCCGCAACCGTCGTCGTCGCACGGCGCGGAGCGCGGGGGAAAGCGGGCAGGAAATGAAGTTGGGTTCTGGTCAGAACAAGGCCGCGGCCGCCAAGGCCGCCGTTGTTTCACGTGAAACACTCGGTGGCGCCGACCGCTCCGATTGGGCAGCGGACACCAGCATGGACACCCCGATCGCGGTCGAGGCCGAGCGGGCCACCCGCCTGCTGCACATCCCGCACGGACAGCTCCCACGCCCCGCGCGTCAGCGAGTCTTCACGATCGCCAATCAGAAGGGCGGCGTCGGCAAGACCACGACCGCCGTCAACGTCGCAGCGGCGCTCGCGCGGCAGGGGCTGCGGACCCTGGTGATCGATCTCGATCCCCAGGGCAATGCCAGCACTGCACTCAGCATCGAACACCGCCCGGGCACGCCGTCGTCGTACGAGGTGTTGATCGGCGACATTCCTGTCAACGAGGCACTGCAGCAGAGTCCGCACAATGAGCGCCTCTTCTGCATTCCCGCGACTATCGACCTGGCGGGCGCCGAGATCGAGCTCGTCAGCATGGTCGCTCGCGAGGGGCGACTGCGGTCCGCACTCGCCGAGCTCAAGCAGCACAACTTCGACTACGTGTTCATCGACTGCCCTCCGTCGCTCGGCCTGCTGACCATCAATGCGTTGGTCGCAGCCCCGGAGGTGCTGATCCCCATCCAGTGCGAGTACTACGCGCTCGAAGGTGTGGGCCAGTTGCTCCGCAACATCGAAATGGTCAAGGCGCACCTGAATCCAGAACTGTCGGTGTCCACGGTGATACTGACCATGTACGACGGCCGGACCAAGTTGGCGGACCAGGTCGCCGAGGACGTTCGAGAGCACTTCGGCGACAAGGTTCTCAAGACGGTGATTCCGCGCAGCGTCAAGGTGTCCGAAGCGCCGGGCTACGGCATGACGATCCTCGACTATGACCCGGGCTCGCGGGGAGCGTTGAGCTACCTCGACGCGAGCCGCGAGATCGCGGAACGAGGGGCGCCGTCCAACGCACAATAGGGCGGCAACGCGAGAAGTCGGGAAGTTGGCAGCGATGAGCAGGAGACGATGATGAATCAGCAGGCGAAAAAGCGCAGTGGACTCGGGCGGGGTCTGGCGTCGCTGATTCCGACCGGACCGGCCGACGACGGCACCGACAATCTGAGTCCCCGGATGGGCGCGACGGCCGCCGACGTTCTGCTCGGGCCGCCGGCTTCGTCGCCGTCGCCGTCGCCCGAAGCATCACCGGCTGAGGTCGATGGCGTCGGCGCCACGTACCGCGAGATCGACCCCGCCCTCATCGATCCCAACCCCCGCCAGCCCCGCCAGGTCTTCGACGAAGAAGCGCTCAACGAGCTGGTGCACTCCATCCGCGAGTTCGGCCTCATGCAGCCGATCGTCGTGCGCGCCGTGCAAACCGACGGGGCAACCCGCTACCAGCTGGTGATGGGGGAGCGGCGCTGGCGCGCGGCACAGATCGCCGAGCTTCCGGCCATTCCCGCGATCGTCCGCGAGACCGCCGACGACAGCATGCTGCGCGACGCGCTGCTGGAGAACATCCACCGCGTACAGCTCAACCCGTTGGAAGAGGCCGCGGCCTACCAACAGCTGCTCGATGAATTCGGCGTCACCCACGATGAACTGGCAGCCAGGATCGGGCGGTCCCGTCCGCTGATCTCCAACATGATCCGCCTGCTGCGACTGCCGATCGCCGTGCAGCGTCGGGTGGCCGCCGGCGTACTCTCGGCCGGTCATGCCCGCGCACTGCTCGCGCTTGAGGGCGGTCCGGAAAAGCAGGAGGAACTCGCCGCGCGCATTGTGGCCGAGGGCTTGTCGGTGCGTGCCACTGAAGAGGCCGTCACCCTCGCCAACCGCGATGGTGCCGCGCCTCCCGCGCCGCGCCGCAAGCCGATCCAGATGCCCGGCCTTCAGGATGTTGCCGACCGGCTGTCGACGACCTTCGACTCCCGCGTCACCGTGAGTCTCGGCAAACGCAAGGGCAAGATCGTCGTGGAGTTCGGGTCGGTCGACGATTTGCAGCGGATTGTCGAACTCATGAGCACCGAGCAGCACTGAAACTCGACGACCAACCACACGCGGCCGTTCCGTCACTGTGACACATGGTGTCGACGCCGTGGCCGCGCGAATGGGTGCGATCGGGAAAGCAATTGAGCTGCATCAGAATTCGTTCGAAAGGCCGCGAAAGATGAAAGATTCGTCGCGGACTACGCCGTGGCCGTCAAGCTCTCCTATCCTTGAGGGTGCGCCGCGCACACCGGCATCGTGTGAAACCCGGGGAGTCTAGTGTCAGCACGTATCACGCCGCTCCGGCTCGAGGGATTCGAGCAGCTGCCGAAGCACGCGCGGCGGTGCGTCTTCTGGGAGGTCGATCCGTCGACGCTTCGCGGCGATGACCATCTCAGCGATCCCGAGTTCGAGAAAGAAGCGTGGCTGTCCATGGTCATGCTGGAGTGGGGATCGTGCGGCCAGCTCGCCGTCGAGTCACCGCCCGATGACGGCAGTGAGTTCGGACCTCCGATCACCGGCGACGAACCGTGTCTGGGCTATGCGTTCTATGCACCGCCCGGCGCGGTGCCGCGGGCGCGGCTGTTTCCCACGGCGCCCGTCAGTGCGGATGCGGTGTTGTTGACCGCGGTCGCGGTCGAATCCGGCACGGGCACCGAAGGTCTGCCGGCGAGTCTCCTCGCTGCCGTGGTGAGCGACCTTGTGCGACGCGGTGTTCGGGCGCTGGAAGCGTTCGGTTACACCCAGGCTGTCACCGAATTGGGCGACTGTAGCTCGCTACCCGACGAGTTGGCTCCCGTCGTCGAGGTGCTGGGGGACTGCGCGGTTGACCAATGCATGATCGAATCCGACTTCCTGCTCGATGTCGGCTTCTCGGTCATCGCGCCCCACCCATACTTCCCGCGGCTGCGGCTGGAACTCGACAAGGGCCTGGGGTGGAAGGCCGAAGTTGAGGCCGCACTGGAGCGGTTGCTCGAGAATGCCCGCATCGAATTGCCTATCGGTGCCGGGATGTCCGGCGCCACGATGAAGACCGCCCCGCCGGCGTCGCCCAAAAGGTTGTTCTGACCAGACGGTCGCGGATCGTGGTTTCACGTGGCGCGGCCAACGGCACCTGTGACCGATGAGTTCGGTGCGTCTGCGTTGTCTACCTGATATGCCGAGCATGCAGGACTTCAGCGGAGAGGTGCGCGCGTGATCATCGTTTCCGGGCACATCGTCGTCGAACCCGGACAGCGGGAGTCGTATCTGGCGGGATGTGCCGGTGTTGTCGAGCAAGCCCGTCGCGCGGACGGGTGTCTGGACTATGCCATCTCAGCCGATTTGATCGACCCCGGTCGCATCAACATCTACGAGAGGTGGGTGTCGCAGTCAGCGGTCGAAACCTTCCGGGGTGAAGGCCAGAGCGATGATCAAAGGGCGGCAATGGTTTCGGCGGCGGTCGCGGAGTATGACGTCGCGGCGGCGCGGTCGCTGTCAGACGGCTAGCTCCGACCGGGCTAGGTCCCGATCTGGTTCGCCGATGCGGGCAGGCGTCGGCCCAGGCGGGTGGCCCACACTGCGCCCAACAGGCTTGCGACGATCAGCACCGCCATCAGTGCCGTGCCATGGTTTGTGCCGAAGGCCAAACCGCTCAACGCTGGGCCGACGAAGAACCCCGTGGTCCAGCCGAGTGCTGATACCGCGTTGTACCGCCCGCGAAGATCCTCGGGTGCAAGGTCATTCACGATCGCTGTCAGCGTCGGAGCCAAGGTGGTCTCGGCGATACCGAACACCACCATGGTGGCGATGAAGCCCCCGATCGCCGACCAACCGCTGCCTGCGTGGCCGGATACCAATGCCAACATCCACGCGAACGCCCAACACGAACACGCGATGCAGACCGCCGCCGTGCGGGTACGGCCGGCGAGGGCGCGCAGTACCGGCAGCTGCAGCACCACGACGGTCGCAGCGTTGGCCGCGAAACAGATCCCGAGCGCGCTCGCCGGAATACCGTGATCACGGGTGGCCCAGCCGGGAAACGCGGCGTGATACTGCGAGAACCCGATGGTCACCACCAACGCAGACAGTCCGACCACGGACAGGAACAACCGATCCCGCAGCACGGCACCAAAGCCGGGGCGACCGTTCTCCGTCGGTGGGGATGCCGTGCGGCGGGGGACCGAGACGAGCAGCAAGAGCGGGACGAACAGCAAGAATGTCGCGGCGTCGATGACGTAAATGACTTGGAAAGTCACCGGGCGAGTGACGTCGACGATGAGACCGGCGACCAGGGCACCGACCGCGATACCTGCGTTGAGGGTGGCGTGGCGCACCGCGAACACCGCCGATCGCTGCGTGGATGCCACGACGGTGGCCAGGAGCGCGTCGAAAGCCGGCCACGAGATCGAGTTGCCGAGCCCGAGCAGCACCGCGGCCAGGAACGCCATCGGTGCGCACGTGACCCACCCGAGTGTGGCCGCACCGGTCGCGGAGAACGCCAGGCCGGCGACCAGTGCGGTCCGTGGTCCGAGACGGTCGCTGAGGCATCCGCCGATCGGATTGCCGGCGAACGACGCAAGCGCGACCGTGGACAGCGCCAGCGCGGCGGTGGCGATGCCGATGCCGCGCACTTGGTGCAGATAGACCAGCATGAACGGCAGGGACATGCCGGATCCCAACGCGGACAAGGCATCACCGGCAAGGACGATCGCCGCCGGCCGTGGCAGCCGGGGGATCAGATGGCTGCCGTGAACGGGGTCGAGAGTCTGGGTCACTGTTTATTCCTTTGCAGCGCAAGTTCTTTGAGCGTTGCCTGCAGCTCGAGCCGTCGTGGGTGCTCGGACGCCACGCCGGTGGCCAGGGCCAGCTCAGCTTGGTCCAGCAGGTCCTGTGCAGCGTCCACGTCACCCTCACCGGCCAGCAGCACCGCCAGATTGTGCTGTACGAGCGCGACATCGGGATGGCCGGCCCCGAGGGCGGAACGCAAGATCCGCAGCGCACGTTCGTAGAGTCGCCGAGCCTCGACGGGATCAGTCGCCGCGGTGCTGACCGCGAGATTCGCACACGTCATCCCGACTTCGTAATGCTCAGCGCCCAAGGACTTTTCGAAGATCCGCAAGGCGCGTCGGTAACACGATACGGCCGCCGTCGGATCACCGGAGTCATGGTGGAGCGCGCCGATGGCAGTCAGATCGCAAGCCACGTCGGGATGGTCCGAGCCGACGGCAGCGATGCGCAGCTCGAGACCACGCCGCGCGTGGACCAAACCCTCGACCACCCGTCCGCGAGCGTGGGCGAGCCCGCCGAGGTTGTGCAGCAACACCGCCAGTGCCTGCTTGTCGACGACGGGTTCGATATCCAACACGGCTCGAACATGCTCGTAATGTGTTGCGGCGGCGTCGAAGTGTCCACGGTATTTCGCGGTGACACCGCGCATGTTGTGGATCGAGAGCACGGCGGGATCGTCGGCACCCAGAATCCGACGTGAAATACTCAGAGCGGTAGCCAGTCTCGCATTGGCCAGCTCAAAAGACCCAAGGGTCAACAGTATTCGAGCGCACGCAACTTCGATGTCGACCCACAACGACATCAGTGCCGGGTCGCACGTATGGGCCAGCGGTTGCGCGATCGCAGCGGCCCGCTCCGCCAGCGCCTGGGCGGCCACGAAATCCCCTGCCGCTTCCTCGATGTCGGCGCACGTCAGGATCACGTTCGCGACATCAGGTGAATCCGGGCCGAAAGCCGCGATGGCGGTGTCGACCGCACTGGCGCCCAGCGAGCGAGCGCGGTCCAGTCGCCCACTCGCCAGCGCAGCCAGTGCGGCGTCATGCCGCGCTACCGCCAGACCGACCGGCCCGGATTCAGTCATCGGTCTCGTCCGTCAGATACGAGCGGTGACGAGGGTGTGGTTGTTGACGAGTGCCCGTGTCGGGCGGGTGGTGACCAGGCTGTGGTTCTGGGTCAGTGACCGACGTGGGCGAGCGGTGGTCAGGCTGTGGTTGTTGACGAGGGCCCGCTTGGGCCTGGTGGTGTTCATCGTTGCTGCTCCTTGGTTGTTGTCGTCTGCCACCCCGGGGTGCCCGAGGCGACGGCACCCACGATTGCGCAGAGATCTCAAGGACTCCTCAAATGAATGGGCCGGTAGCCAAGGTCAATGCCCATGCGCGGGGCAGGGACCTGGGTGATCATTGATGTCTGACTCAAGAGGCAGGTCGTGCAGGCGATGGTGGGTGATCTGTTTACGACGCAGCGTGACGAGGGTGATGCGCTGCCCGCTTTGCTGGCTGCGGCGGGATTCGAGCGGGCCAGGGAAATCGGCCGCGGCGGGTTCGGGGTGGTGTACCGCTGCGTGCAGTCCGAGTTGGACCGGGTCGTGGCGGTCAAGGTGCTAACCGCTGATCTCGAGGACAACCGCCCTCGGTTCATCCGTGAGCAGCAGGCGATGGCCCGGCTCACGGGCCATCCCAACATCGTGCCGGTGCTGCAGGTGGGCCAGACTGCGAAGGGCCAGCCGTTCCTGGTGATGCCCTTCTACCCGCGGGGCTCACTGCACACCCGGATCTTTCAGGACGGGGTCGTGGGCCTCGACGAGGTGCTGCACATCGGGGTGAAGCTGGCAGGGGCGCTCGATTGCGCACACCGGCAGGACATCGTCCACCGTGACGTGAAACCGGCCAACATCCTGCTCACCGACTACGGAGAGCCGGCGTTGACCGATTTCGGCATCGCCCACTTCGCCGGCGGGTTCGAGACGGCCACCGGCGTATTCACCGGGTCGCCGGCCTACACCGCACCCGAGGTGCTGGCCGGTGAAAGTGCCGGTGCGGCTTCCGATGTGTACGGGCTCGGCGCGACATTGTTCACGGCGCTGACGGGCCATGCCGCATTCGAACGGCTCGATGGTGAACAGGTCGTGGCGCAGTTTGTCCGGATCACCACCGGGCCGCAGCCTGATCTGGGTAGGCATGGCGTGCCCGCGGAGGTCGCCGAGGTGGTGGCGCGGGCGATGGCCCGCGACCCAGGGTCGAGGCCTACCGCGTCCGAGCTGGGGGAGCAGTTGCGGCGGCTGCAGGCACGTCGTAGCGCAGAACAACGGCCCGAGCCCGAGCCCCGGACGAGTCCCGTCCGGCGCCGCGTCCTGATCGCGGCAGCTGCCGTGTTGTTGGTGTCGGCCAGCGTGTTCGGCGTCCTGCACTGGTGGGGCGGGCCGGGCAGGGCCAACGGTGGAACTCCGCCGAATCTCGCGGCCGCGCCCGGTGGGGTTGTGCCGGAAATCGCGGCGACGCTGCCCGCGGGAATCAAGAGTGCGGGCAAATTGGTGATCGGGGTGGAGGTTCCCTACGCGCCGCTGGAGTTCAAGAACTCGGCCGGACAGATCGTCGGTTTCGATGTCGACCTGATGAACGCGGTCGCCCGGACACTCGGCGTGATTCCGGAGTACCGGGATGTGGCCGCCTTCGAGGACATCATTCCCGAGGTGCAGCGCGGGGACCTCATGGTGGGGGCCTCGGCGATCTCCGACACCCGCGAGCGTGAGAAGGTGGTCGACTTCGTCACGTACTTCCAGGCAGGCACCCTGTGGGCGCAACGGCCCGGCCCACCGATCGATCCGAACGCCGCCTGCGGGCTCAAAGTCGGCGTGCAGTCGGGCAGTCTCCAGGCGACCGAACAGATTCCGGCGAAGAGCGACGCGTGCGTGGCGACCGGACTCAAACCGATTCAGGAAGTGGTCTTCACGCTTCACAACGAGCTCACCGAGGCGCTGATCAACGGTCAAATCGATGCGATGGCCACGGATTCGCCCGCGACCGGGTTCGCGATCAAGCTCAGCACCGGCAGGCTCGTGGCCGCCGGTGACGTGTTCGACGTCGCTCCGTACGGCTGGACGACGGCCAAAGGCTCAGCCCTGTCGGAACCGCTTTTGCGGGCGCTCGAGCACGTCATGCAGACCGGTGAGTACCGGGCCATCGCCACGAAGTGGGGGATCGAGAACGGCATGATCGACAAGCCGGTGATCGACGGTGCCACGGCATGACCGAGCACTCCGTCACTCAAGAGCTTGTGCCGGGAAAAGTTCTGGTGCAGAACAGGATTCAGGTCGGCATCCTAGGACCGTGCGAGATGAATGTCGACGGCAGGATGGTGCCGCTCGGCTCGCACAAGCAGCGCGCAGTGCTCGCGATGCTGGTTATTCATCGCAACCGGGCAGTGGGAATCGATGAACTGATCAGCGCGGTGTGGGGGGCCGCCGCGCACGCAGGCGCGCGGGCGGCACTGCACACCTACGTGTCCAACCTGCGTGGCCTGATGACAGGCCCGGGGATCGACACCCACGCCGTGCTGACCAGGACACCGCCGGGCTATCGCATGTCAGTTCTCGACGAAGACTGCGATGTCGGGCGTTTCACCATCGCGCGGGGCAGGGGAGTGCGCGCCCTTGCCGGCGGGCATTTCGAGCAGGCCGGCGAACACCTGTCAGGCGCGCTGTCGCAGTGGCGTGGGCCGGTGCTCGACGATTTGCGGGCGTTCACCTTCTTCGACGCTTTCGCGACCGCGCTCGCCGAAGAGAAACTGATGACGCACATCGCCCGTGCCGAGGCCGAAATCGCCTGCGGTCGTGCCAGTTCGGTCATCAGTGAGCTCGAAGCCCTGGCTTGTGAGCATCCCTATCGCGAGCCGTTGTGGGCGCAGCTCATCACGGCTTACTATCTGGCCCAACGACAATCCGATGCGCTCGCCGCCTACCACCGACTGAGGACGGCACTCGACGAAGACCTCGGCATCGATCCCGGCCCCGTCGTCCAGGCACTGTATGTGCAAGTGCTACGCCAACAACCGCTCGATCCGGCGAAGGCTGCTCAGTTGCATGCAGACGAGACCATCGAGGCCTTATACGAACAGGACGCCGCGGTGACCGAACGTCCGAACGGTCCGGTGCTGCGGGGTGCTGACGGGTGTGTGCATCCGTTGTGTGCGTTGAGCACTCGGATCGGGCGCAGCCCCGACAACAACATCGTTCTCGCCGATGGCAGGGTCAGCCGCCACCACGCCGCGATCATCGAGACGGGCAACAGCTTCGTGATCGCCGACCTGAACTCGAAAAACGGTGTGTACGTGCGGGATCGACGGATCCACCCCAGCGAGACCCTGGTCAGCGGAGACGTCATCCGAATCGGTGACCAACAATTCACGTTCGATATCGCGCCCGAAGACCCGCGCTGACGAGCCCTTCGGTTACGCGCCGCGCGGGGTCTGCTCGACCGACAGCTCGTGGGCCAGCAGCTCTGCGAACGTGAAAGTACCTGTGGGACGGTCGTTCTTGCCCAGCAGATAGAGACGCTTGACCGCAGCGAGGATGCCCTCTGCGATGGCGTCGCGGGTGACGGTGGAGACCAGCAGACTTCGGTCGCGCGGGTTGGTGATGTAACCGACATCCACCTGGACCGTGGGCATCCGGGTCAGCCGCAGCAGATCCCACGTCCGCCCGTGCGTGCGGCAGTCGCGTAACCCGGTGCGCGCCACAACTTCTCGCTGGATGAAGTCGGCGAGGTTGCGGCCGATGGTCGACACCGAACCGTGTGAGTTCCCGAAATGGAAGGACGCCACGCCGTTGGCGGAGGGACTCGGCTGGGTGGCGCAACGCAGGCTGATCATCAGATCGGCGCCGACGGTGTTGGCGGTCGCCGCGCGCTCCGCATCGAGCGGGCTGTGCCCGGCCGGACGGGACGTGAAGGTGTCCATGCCGATGGCCGTCATCCGGCCTTCGAGCCGACTTGCCAAGTCCCACAGGATGTCTGCTTCGCTGATCGGCCCTTCGGGACCATTCATGATCAGGCCGTGGTCAGAGCCCCCGCGGCCCGGATCGATGATGACCCGCTTGCCGGACAGCCGTGGCCCCGACCGGCGGACCAGCTCCTCCTCGCGGATCGCGTGCGGGGAGCCACCGGTGACCCGCGACCCCAGGAAGTACAGCGAGCGAAGGGTTTCCGGTCCGCAGATGCCGTCCGGATACAACCCGTACTCACGCTGGTAGGACGACAGGGCGTTGTGGGTCTGCAGACCGAAGTGGCCGTCGACCATCCCGGTGTAGAACCCGAGGTCCTGCAACCGGGCCTGCAGCGTGGCGACATCGTCGCCGTACATCGGCGCACCGAACTGGTGCGTGAGTGTGCGCGCGCCAAGCCGGTAGGACGCCTCCCGCAGGGCGCGGTAGGTCGCCTCACCGACGATGCCGTCCACCAGAAGACCACGATGCTGCTGGAAGGCACGCACCGCTTGGTCGAGTTCGTCATCGAACACATCCAGTGCGACGTGCCTGCCGGTGTTCAGATCGGCGTCAGGGTTGTCGATGAGACCCAGCGACGTGAGCGCTTCCCGGATCTCGGTGACCGCACCGCCACGATCGCCGTGACGCAGACTCGACATACGGGCCCCTCCAGGCTGGTTTTCGGCGGGTTGCCGAAACTGACCAGCCAGCATTGTCTCAGATTTCGACCACATACCGGAAAACGCCAGGCGAATCCGGTGCGGGTCTAACCATCCGTTAACGCAGCGTCAGAGCGCGTCGGCGAGCTCACGCAACAGCGCGGCCTTGCCCTTGGCGCCCACGATGCGCTTCACCGGGGCACCGTCCTTGAACAGGATCATGGTCGGGATCGAGACGACCTGGAAGTCCCTCGCGGTGGCCGGGTTGGCGTCCACGTCGAGCTTGGCGACCGTCAGCTCACCGGCCTTCTCCGCCGCGATCTCCTCGAGCACCGGCGCGACCATCTTGCACGGCCCGCACCAGGTCGCCCAGAAATCCACCAGCACCGGCGTGCTGCTGGTCAGGACGTCGTCGGAGAACGAATCGTCGGTGACCGCTACGGTCGCGTTGTCCTCACTCATGGTCTCTCTCCTGTCGATCGAAAGGTGTTCGGGCTCAGTCGTTGTCAGCCAGCCAGCGTTCGGTGTCGATGGCCGCCGAACAGCCGCTGCCCGCGGCCGTGATGGCCTGGCGGTAGGTGTGGTCGACAAGGTCACCGGCGGCGAACACGCCGTCGAGCGACGTCGCCGTGGTGCGACCGACGGTCAGCACGTAACCCTCGTCGTCGAGGTCGACCTGCCCGCGCACCAACTCCGATCGCGGATCGTGTCCGATGGCCACGAACACGCCGGTGACGGCGAGCTTGGACTCTTCGCCGGTCACGGTGTCGCGCAGGCGCACGCCGGTGACCTTCGGCGAACCTTCGATCTCGGTGATCTCGGTGTTCGTCAAGAACGTGATCTTCTCGTTGGCCCGGGCACGCTCGAGCATGATCTTGGACGCGCGGAACTCGTCGCGGCGGTGGATCAGGGTGACGCTGCGGGCGAACCGGGTGAGGAACGTCGCCTCCTCCATCGCCGAATCGCCGCCGCCGACCACCACGATGTCCTCGTCACGGAAGAAGAAGCCGTCGCACGTCGCACAGGTGCTCACGCCCATGCCCGTCAGAGCCTCCTCGCCGGGCACTCCGAGGTGGCGCGCTGCGGCACCCATGGCCAGGATCACCGAACGGGCCTGGTGGGTCTCGTCGCCGACGGTGACCGTCTTGACGGGACCGGTGAGGTCGACCGCGTCGACGTCCTCCATCCGCAGATCGGCCCCGAAACGCAGGGCCTGCTCACGCATCTGGTCCATCAGCTCGGGTCCGGTGATGCCCTCGCGGAAGCCGGGATAGTTCTCCACCTCGGTGGTGGTCATCAGCGCCCCGCCGAACTGCGTGCCCTCGAACACCAGCGGCTTGAGCTGGGCGCGGGCCGCGTACACGGCGGCGGTGTAACCGGCAGGGCCCGATCCGATGATGATGACGTCGTGGACGGTCTCTGAGGTGGTCATATCGGCCTTTCTGCCGGATCTTGGCTCGGCATGCGTGTAACGCCAGCCTAGGCCGGGCTGTTCCCGGCGAACTCGTGGGACAGACTACGGCCGTTTGACCATGGTGTCCGCGAGCAACCCGGCGTGGGCGCCGTCGCAATCGGGAGGTACCACCAGGCCGACGACCGTGCCGGGGACGTCGGAGGGGACGAGGATCAGCACACCGCGCCGGCCTCCGACATCCTGAGGCCGGCCACCCAGCACCTTGATTCCCGGCGGGTAACCCAGGGCCGCCAGGCACTGGGCGCGGCGCTCGGGGTCGGTCAGCGGTCCGAGATCGGGCCGGGCCGCCAGCAGGCCGAGCAACTGAGGCTCGGGTAGATCGACCGTGGGCTGCGACGGGGACACCGTGATCCGTTCGAACCGGGCCGTGGTTGCCGCAGAGGGCGGATCCGGACGCATCAGCATGACGGTGCCCAGGCCGACAGCGAGCAACGCCGCACAGGCGCCCGCGACGGCGGCGGCCCGGCGTACCCGTCGCGCCCCCGGGTTCATGGCGTGTTCCGGCGGGGGAGCGGCACGCAGCGCCGAGGTGAGACGCGCGGTGACGTCGGGCGGCACCGGCGGTGCGGTGCGCCCGTCATCGGCCAAACCCGCCACGTCGCGTCGCACCCGGTCCAGGGCGGCCAGCATGGCCGCCGCCTCGGGTTCGGTGCGCACGCGGTGGCGCAGACGGGCCGCGGTGGCGTCGTCGAGCAGCCCGGCCTGTAGTTCGGCGAGCCGGTCAGGTGTGATCGGCTCGTCTGACGGCGCTGGGTGCGTGCTGCCGTTCATCGGGATCAAAGTATCGCAGCGAACGGGCGAGTTTGGCCCGGCCGCGCGCACAACGGCTCTTCACGGTGCCTTCGGCCACCCCGAGCAATTGGGCGGTCTCGGCCACCGAGTAGCCCTGCATGTCCACCGCGACGATCGCGGCCCGCTGTTCGACGGGGAGCATCAGCAGTGCGCGTTCCACCACGATCGCAGTGTCGACGCGGTGTGCCGGGTCGCCGGCTGGGTCCCGCAGGTGGCCGAGTTCCGCATCGTAGGGCGTCGCGGCCGGCTGGGCCTTGGCACGCCGCAGCCGGTCCAGGCAGGCGTTGACCACGATCCGGTACAGCCAGCTGCTCACCGCGGAGTCGTACCGGAACGATGCCGCGGTGCGATGCGCCGACAGCAGGGCGTCCTGCACGGCATCATCGGCGTCGTCGTCATGGCGGCTGGTCAGGTACGCCAGCCGGCGCAGCTGCCGGTGATAGCGATGGACCAATTCCTCGAATGCGTAGCGATCCCCGGAGACGTGGGCCGCGAGCAGCTCGGCATCCGTACGCGTACCGGCGCCCGCCGACGCTGGTGCTGCCGGATCCCCGGTCCCCCCGAACCTTCCCACAGCCGAACACTAAGGGCTGCCGAACGCCACTCCCGACACTTCTTTGCCGCAGTGCGCATCAGGCATGGTCAGCGCGGCGGCCGCCCTGTGGATGGCCGATCAGGACGCCGCGCGGACGGTGATCTCGGAGATGTCGGTGCGGTTCTTGCCGTCGACGGTGCCCAGCGTGGTGATCCACACCAGGACGTTGGACGTCGCTGCCGACTTGTTCACCGTGATGGTGTTGGACCCCGGCTTGAGCGGGGTCGGAGGACTCAGCTCGGTGGTGTCGTTGAGTGACGACGGCGACGAGCTCTGCGCCGACCGGATCTGCACGGCCGTCCCGGTGCTGTCGAGGTTCACGGTCACCGAGCCGACGACCGTGGGCTGCGGCAACTGCAGCAGCAGCCCGACCCCGTTCTTGAAGTTCGGGAACGGTGTCGAATCGGTGTAGGCGTCGGTGGACCACGCCGTGCCCGGATTACCGTCGATGGCCTGCCCGGCCTGACTCGGGTTGTCCGCTTCGCCCTCGGGCGAGAAGACCGTCGCCTTGCTGGGTTTCACGACACTGCCCGAGGGCGCCGAGCCTGCCGTCGCGGTGGTCGAGGACGAGGGCGCGTTGAGGCCGAGCTCATCCTTGTTCAGCCCACCGCCTACGTCGCCGAAGATGTGGTTGAGGACCGACGCCAGCACGATGAGCGCGATAACGATGACGGCGCCGCCTGCGGCCAGCCCGATCATCAGGCCTTTACGCCTGCGAGCGGCGGCCGCCTCGGCATCACCCGTGGCGGCGTACGGCCGGGCCGGCTCCGGTGTCGGTGGCTCCGGCGGGGCTTCCATCAGCTCCGTGCGGTCGGCGATGGCGGTGGCCTGCTGCAACAGGTTGAGCAGCGTGGGGGCGCTGCGGATGCCGCCGCCCTCCTGCACCGCGCGGGCCGCCGCCGCGGAAATCTGGAACGGAATGTCGCGGTCCACGGCGCGAGGTTCGACCGGCTGGCCCGTCGCGTCCCGCGCGGCGGGCTCCAGTCCACTGCGGACGCCGGACTCGGGCAGCGGCCACCGGTCGATCAGCAGCGCGTACAACGCCGCGCCGATACCGCGGATGTCGTCGTCGGGTGTGGCCTCCGGAAGGGTGGCCGGGAAGGCCAGCGCCACGTCACCCTCGATGCTCACGCGCACCCGGCTGGGGTGGTCGATGGACAGCGCCACCCCGGCGCGGTGCGCGGCCTCGGCGGCAGCGGCCAGCGACTGGATGGCCCTGGCGCCGCCGATCGGTGACGGCGACGTCGCGGCCACCTCGGCCAGCGAGCCGCCGCGGATCCACTCGGACACGACCAGGCCACCCGACCCGCTGTGGGCGACGTCGAGCACCCGGGCGATACCCGGCACGTCCAGGCGGCTGAGCTTGAGGGTGCGCGCCAGGATCTCCTGCACCTGCTCGCGCGGCATGACGGTGTCGGGGTCGACGAACGTCAGCGCCACCTGGCGGTCGAGCGCGGTGTCCAGCGCCTGCCAGAACTGCAGGTGGGGCGGGCCGCCGTGGAACACGAGCAGCCGATAGCGGCCGTCGGCGATGGTCGCGCCCGGGATCAGCTGGACGTCGTCGTCGGTGGTGGCGGCTTCGACCTGCTCGCGCGGCGGGGCGAACGACATCGGTTCGCGGGTCGGGTCGCCGCCGTAGTCGGCCGGGATCCGGGTGGTGGTGCCGTTGGCCGACGGGTCGATGACGGCGGTGACGCCGTTGGTCGGACCGCCCGACGAGGTGTCGTGTTCGCGCGTCTCGGCTGCTTCGGGCGCGTCCGAGTCGTCGGGCACATCAGGCCGGAAGTCATCGGGAGTCGGCCGCGGCAGCTTCGTCGTCGCCATGCCCTCAGGGCCGGGTGCCGGGCCGCCCGCGGATTCGTCGGTCACCGGTGGTCCTTTCCGCATCCCCGCTCCGGCAACCGATGCCGGAGCCCCACCGAAGGTGGCCGCCGGGGTTGGTGGCCACCGATGTGGAGAAGAATTCCTCTGATCAGGGTACGGGACCGCACCCGGGCGGCGTGGCTGGACGGGCAGGGCCGCAGGAGTCGCGGCTACCTCCACGCCCGGCTGCGGCGCCGCGCGGCCGAGCCGGCGACGCACCATCGCGAGTGCGGCCTGGGCCTCGGGCACGCGGGCGGCGATCAGTACCCACGCGATGATCGGGACCATGATGAGGCCGAGCGCCAGCAGCCGCAGCAGCGATCCGCCCGCACCCAGATGCGATGTCAGCGACGCCAATCCGAGTAGCCGGTCGGCGACGTGCGCGACCAGACCCGCAGCCAGTGATGCCGTGATGGTCACCAGGATGGTCCGCACGACGGGGCGGCTGACCAGATGACCGTCCGGCGGACGCAGACTGGACTGCAGCAGCACGTGTCCGACGACCGCGCCGGCCAGGAAGCCAAGCCCGTTGGCCAGACCGAGGTATCCGGCCACCATGTCGGGGTTGTCGGTGAGATGCGGGGCCACCAGTGAGCCGGCGATCTTCACCGCGGTGATGACGACGATGAGGATGATCGGCGTCCACGGCTGTTCGCGCGCGTAGAACACCCGCAGCTGCAACAGCACCATCGAGTACGGGATGAGGGTGAACGCCGACAGTGTGATCGCCATGCCCAGATAGCCGGCATCGGTTTCGCCGAAGTTGCCGTAGGCGAACAACGCGCTGCCGATGGCCGGGCCGCCGACGGTCATCATCGCGACGATCGGGATCAGTGTGACCATGGTCAGCCGCGTGGCCAGGGAGAAATCCTCGAGAATGGCCGGGACGTTGTTGGCGGCCGCGTTGCGACTGAGCCGTGGCATCACCACCGTCAGCACCGTCACGCCGATCATGCCGAACGGCAGCATCAGCACGAGCCACGTGTAGTTGTAGATCGCAGGCCCCGACGCCGCCGCGGTGCTGGCGATCTGATTGCCCACGATCAAGCCGATCTGGCTGATCAGCACGTAGAGCACCATCGCCGCGGCCATCGTGCCGAACTTCTTGAGCCGGTCGTCGATACCCCACAGCGGGCGCAGGCTGATGCGCTCGGCGCGGATCGCGACGAACAACACCGCCGTCTGGGCCACCACGCCCAGGGTCGTGCCGATCCCGAGCACGAGCAGTTTGGCGTTGCCCATGTGCACCGGGTCGACGGACAGCTCGCCGGGTACCAGCACATACAAGCCCAGCGTCAGAATCGCCACGACGTTGTTGAGCACCGGCGCCCAGGCCGGCGCGCCGAAGATGTTGCGGGTGTTCAGGATCGCCATGAACACCGAGGACAGCCCGTAGAACAGCACCTGCGGCAGCAGCAGATAGGCGAACGCCGTCGTCAGGGGATCGTTGACCTGCGGATCGCTGCCCAGCATGACCCTGACCAGCAGCGGCGCGCACGCCACCGAGAGCACCGTCGTCACCAGCAGCAAGGTGGTGGCCAACGTCACCAGCCGGCGCACGAACGCGGTACCCCCGTCGGGATCGTCGCGTTCGGCGCGGGCCAGCACCGGCACGAAGATCGCCGTGAAGGTGGCCTCCAGCACCAACGCGGCCACCATGTTCGGCAGCTGGTTGGCCACCGAGAAGGAACTCGACAGGGCCGCTCCGAGAATCGCGGCGAGCAACACGATGCGGAAGAACCCGGTGATCCGGGAGATCAGCGTCGCAAACGCCATACCCCAGGACCGCGACACCACCGCGGCATCGGAGAGTTCGGGGCGCGCGGGCGGCCGGGGCTGCGGTTTCGGCCCGGTCATCGGCGCGGCTCCTTGGTCGGCGGTTCGTCCGGGTTGAACGCCTGCGCCACCTCGATCGGGTCGGGGCGGTCCAGATCAGCCCGGTCGGGCTGGCCGCGGAACCGGTGCCACAGCCGTCGCCCGGCGAGCAGGACCAGCACCGCTCCCGCCGACAGGGTGATGAAGAACAGCACTTTGCCGTAGGCATTGGAGTGCACCGAGAGACGCACCGGGTCACCCAGCGGCAGACCGTCGACGGTTTGCAGCGCCACATCCACGGCGACCCGTTGGGTGAAGTGGACCTCGATCGGAACCCGCAGCGGCAGGTAGCCCGGCGGAAGCTCGATCACGCCCATGTCGGTGACCGTCATCCCCGGTGGGGCGTTGATCTGCAGTCGGACCCGGATGGGCACGGGAAGATCGTTGCGCAGGGCCAGCGGTAGCGGGCTGCGTTCTGTCGCGAGCGTGTACGAATCGCCGGGGTTCACCACGGTGACGGCCTTGAACATGTCGTCGACGCTGTGCGTGACGATGTCGAGTCGCTGGCGGGCCAACCCGTCGCGGGTATCCGGTGGCACCGACTGGCTCAGCGCGCGCAGCATGTCCTCCCGCAGCGGGGCGGTGTACTGCGCTCCCGTCAGTCCGGTGCGCTCGTCGGTGGTCAGCGCCGCGGTCAGGCCCCACAACCGGGCCGTCACCCCGGCGATCCCGCCGGTGATCGAGTCGTCGATACGGCTGCGCGGATTGCCCAGCGTGTCGGCGGGCCGTGGCTGTATCGGCTCGGGGGGCACGGCGTTGGCATCGGCGATCACCGCGGTCAGCGGACGGGGGATGGCCAGCCCGGCGTGGATGGTCGTGGCCACCGACGTCAGGATCGCCTGGGCGTCGTCGGGATGCAGCGTCCACATCAACGGCGGCATCAGGATCTGGGTGCGCGGCTCGGTGTCGCGCGACAAGCCCCGCCACAGCAGGGCACCCACCGCGTCCTGACGGCGTGCGGTCGCCGAGTCGTGCCGGACCGGGATGTCCATCGTCGGATCGAGGTACGACGGGGCGACCGGGTCGCTGCCTGCCCCGGCCAGTGCCGCGCCGACCGCGGGATCGAACGCCGCGGACACCAGATCCGAGCTGTAGCGCATCGGGGTGACGTTCGCGGTTTCCGGCGCGCCTGTCGCGGAGTCCTGCGCGGTGGTGTGGGCGGCCGCGATCGCAACGGTCTGGCCCTGGGCGCTGAGCAGGTCGACCGCGGGGCCGGTGAGCGGTCCGTCCCCGACGATGCTGGCACCGCGCGTCGAGGTGACGCCCAGGATCTGGTCGACGATGTCGCCCGCGCCGTTGGTGGCGATGGCGCTCAGACCCGCATCGTTGACGCGGTTGAGCGCGTCGAGGTCGGCATGCGCGTAGGTCGTCGGCGCCACACACATGCGCTGGGCGAGCCCACGCAACCGGTTCAGCCACGCTATTGCCGCGTCGCGGCCGGTACCGGGCCTGGTCCGGGTGCCGGGGCCCGTGTCGGGGGCGTCGTCGACGACATAGCCCGCGGTCATCGCGTTCACGGTCACCAGCAGATCGGGGTCGACGGCCAGGCACAGCGCGGCACGCACCTGCCCGGCCGGGTCGACCGACGGTCCGGTGGCAAAATCCACCGCGGAGAGCAAGGTGTCCAGCCGCCCGCCCGGAGCCAGGGATGTGGCCAGATCGTCGTCGATGAGCCGTACTGGAGTGGTGCCGCCGGGCGCTCCCGCAGCCAGCCGCGGACGATCGGCCAACGGCCACAACATGGTCAGCCCGACAGGCCGCGAGGTGTCGGGCGCCACCACGGAGCTCAGGGCCTCGGCGGAGGTGGCTGCGCCGTCGTCGCCCGGCCCGGCCGGCTGCTCCGAGGGCACACCGATCACCGGCAGCAGGAAGCGGGCGTCGTCGAGGCGGGCGGGTTCCCCGTAATCGGGGGTGCCGTTGACGTTGACCAGCACGGGGTACACCCCGGGCTGCTCGATCTGCAGGGACGGCTGGTCGGCGGCCCGCAGCGGGTACGACAGCGTGAACGGAACCGTCTGTCCACGAGTCATTTCCGTCGACACATTGATGAAATCGGCGACGGGGGAGAATTTGTCGAGGCTGCCACTGAGGTCGGTGCGCAACTCGGTGGACGACCCCACGGCGCGGGCATGCTCCAACCGGATCACCACATCGCGGACCGGCCGGTCTCCGACATTGGTCACCACACCGGACACCGTGACCACGGGCTCACTGGTGGTGGTCACGAGTTCGGGGGACACATGATCGATGCGCAGTTGCAGAAACGGCATCTGCCCGGGCTCACCGGCTGCGGCACGCGGCAGCACACCCGGGACCGTCACGAGCAACAGCACACTGATGACCGTCAGGATGCGCGCCGCCGTCGAGAGCCAACGGGGCATCGCCGAACCCGCGGTCACGGCCCTTGTCCGCATCCGTTCGTGCGCCGGGGAGGCTGAGGCTGACCGGAGTCGTCACGGCGGTGATTGCGGGTATGCGAATGGGTCTGGGCCCGCCTCCGCGGCGCACTGCGGGGCAGCGGCGGCAGGGCGCCCGGACCGTCGGTGTGCAGCTTGTCGATGAGTTCGCCCGCCACCTCGGCCAGTTTGCGTTCGTCGGCATAGGCCAGCCGCGACGGCAACTCGCCAAGCGGCACCCAGGCCACCTCGGTCACCTCGACGTCGTCGTCGGAGAGTTCGCCGTCCTGGAACCGCATCAGATAGTGGTGCACGGTCTTGTGCACACGCCGGCCCTCGGTGACGAACCAGTAGTCGATGCTGCCGAGGGCGGCCAGCACGGTGCCCTGAATTCCGGTCTCCTCCGCGACTTCTCGGATGGCGGTCTGTTCGGCTGTCTCGCCCAGCTCGATGTGGCCCTTGGGCAGCGACCACAGCATCCGGCCCCGGCGGTCGATCCGGCCGATCAGGGCCGCCACCTGGGTGTCCTTCGGGCCGTCGATGCCGTCGATCACCAGCCCCCCGGCCGAGGTTTCGTGCACGGTGCGCAACCGCTCGGGTGGGCGCCGTGGCCGCGGCTTGCGTTGCTTGGATTGATCTCGCGGGGTGGGCGGCTTGTCACCGCCGTCCGCGGACTCGGTGGGATGTTCGCTGGGCTGGACGGTGTGATGGTCGTTACCCGTGTCGGGCGGCCCGGCAGCACGCTGCGCACGACGTTGGCCCCGGCGGCGACTGCGGCGCCGTCGTGGTTTGGCCTGCTCGCCGTCCGACACCCAAGCGATAGTAGCTGCCACGGGGTGGCGGTCCTGCCACACTCGCCGGTAGCGGGCCCACTGAGCACACTAGGCTGTCCGAACGTGTCCGATGCCGCACCCGATGACGCCGAACTGCTGGCCCGCGCGCTGGTGGCGCTGAACCAGCACGGCGAACTGCTGCGCGGGCTGGGGCAGGTGTTCGCTGCCGGCGGCCACGAGCTCTACCTCGTGGGCGGCAGCGTGCGCGACGCGTTGCTGGGCCGCCTCGGCACCGATCTGGACTTCACCACCGACGCGCGGCCCGAGGCCGTGCAGAAGATGCTGCGCGGCTGGGCTGACGGATTGTGGGACACCGGAATCCAATTCGGCACGATCGGTGCTGCCAAGGGCGACCAGCGGATCGAGATCACCACGTTCCGCGCCGACAGCTATGACCAGGTGACCCGTAACCCGACGGTCGAGTTCGGGGACACCCTCGACGACGATCTCGTGCGACGCGACTTCACCGTCAACGCCATGGCCGTGCGGATCACGGCGGACGGCCCGGGTGAATTCTGTGATCCGCTCGGCGGTTTGGCCGCGTTGCGGGCCAAGACACTCGACACCCCGTCGGCGCCTCAGGTGTCCTTCGGGGACGATCCGCTGCGGATGCTGCGGGCCGCCCGCTTCGTGTCACAACTGGGGTTCGCGGTCGCGCCGCGCGTGCTGGAGGCTCTGCTGGACATGTCGCCCCAGTTGGGCCGCATCACGGCGGAACGCGTCGCCGCCGAACTCGACAAGCTGCTGCTGGGCATGGATCCCGTCGCGGGTGTCGATCTGATGGTGCAGACGGGGCTCGGCGCGGTGGTGCTGCCGGAGGTCGGCGAGATGCGGATGGCCATCGATGAGCACCATCAGCACAAGGACGTGTACTGGCATTCGCTGACGGTCCTGCGTCAGGCCATGGACCTGGAAGACGAGGGACCCGACCTGGTGTTGCGCTGGGCCGCGTTGCTGCACGACATCGGCAAGCCCGCGACGCGCAAGCACGAACCCGACGGTGGCGTGAGCTTTCACCACCACGAGGTGGTCGGCGCCAAGATGGTGCGCAAGCGCATGCGCGCGCTCAAGTACTCCAAGCAGATGGTCGACGACGTCTCTCAGCTGGTCTACCTGCACCTGCGGTTCCACGGATACGGCGAGGGCAAGTGGACCGATTCGGCGGTCCGGCGCTATGTCACCGACGCCGGACCACTGCTCGGGCGCTTGCACAAGCTGGTGCGGGCCGACTGCACCACCCGCAACAAGCGCCGGGCCGCGCGCCTGCGCAGCAGTTACGACGACCTGGAGACCCGGATCGCCGAGCTGGCCGCCAAGGAGGACCTGCAGCGGGTACGGCCCGACCTGGACGGCAACGAGATCATGACCATCCTCGGTATCCCCGCGGGCCCGCAGGTGGGTGAGGCGTGGCGGTATCTCAAGGAGCTGCGGTTGGAGCGCGGCCCGCTCGAACACGACGAGGCCGTCGCAGCTCTGCAGGAATGGTGGAACGCGAGGACCTGACCGTGCGTCTGATCAGTCATGGACTACTGCCTTGGCGATCCCGACGGCTCGGCCACGATATGGAGTGCCGAGCCCGCGGTCGACATTGACGGAGACGGCACACCCGACGGGATTGGCCTGGATCTCGACGGTGACGGCCGGCTCGACGATGTGATGGCCGACCTGGACGGGGACGGCATCGCCGAGCACGCGGTGCTGGACACCGACGACGACGGCCGCGCCGAGACCTATTTCACCGACGATGGCTCGGGTACCTGGGCGTTGCGCGTGGACCGCGGCGGGCAGGTGCGCTGGTTCGACCTCGACGGTGTGGAACATCCCGCCGGGCTGCCGGTCGTGGACTTCGCCGGCGACGGCACCGCCGACGATCAGCTGCTCGACATTGACGGCGACGGTCTGGCCGACCGCGTGATCTCCGGTGCCCGCGCCTATGTCGACACCGACGGTGACGGGCGGTGGGATCTCACGTTGATCGACAGCGACGGCGACGGTCTGGCCGACTCGGCAGGCACAGTGGCTCGCGGTCAGCCGCCTGATCGCACTACTGGGCCTTGACTCTGCGCTGAGGGCGTGACGCTCTCGCTGTTGTTCGCCCTCACCGCAGAGCCGACGGCTTCGGGGCGATTGCTAGTCGAGTGCTCAGCCCCGGCCGGGGCCCGGCGGACCCGCGAAGGCCTGGGCGATGGTCAGCCACTTCGCCGCGTCGGCGCCCACGGCCGTCACGTCGAGCTCGGCGGGCGCGCGACGCTGCGTGACCAGCAGGCAGAAGTCCTCGGCCGAACCCGTCACGCGCTGCTTCGCGTCCTCGGGCCCCCATGTCCACACATCACCATCGGGACCCTGCAGCTCCACCCGGAACGGCTCGGCAGGCACCGGCAAGCCGTGCAGAGTAAACGCGAAATCGCGCGTGCGCACACCGATGTGGGCGATCGAGCGCAAGCGCGCCGTGGCGGGTCTGCGCACCCCGAGCGTGTCGGCGACGTCGAGTCCGTGCGCCCATGTCTCCATCATCCGGGCCGTCGCCATCGACGCTGCGCTCATCGGCGGTCCGAACCACGGCAGCTTGCGGCCGTCGGGAACCGTCAGCAGCGCGTCGTGCAACCGGGCCCGGGTCTGGCGCCAGTCGGCGAGCAATTCGGCGGGCAGAGTGGCCGCGAGTTCCTCGGCGCCTGCGTCGACGAAACCGGTGGGATTCTTCATGGCTTCGGCCACGACGTCGCTGAACGCGGCCTCATCGGTCACGGAGATCAACGCGACCCGGTCGGTCCACAACAGGTGGGCGATCTGATGGGCGATGGTCCAGCCCGCCGCCGGAGTTTCCGTGGCCCACCGATCGGCGGGCAGGTCGGCGACAAGCGCGTCGAGTTCGTCGCACTCGGCCCGGAGATCGGCCACGATCTGCTCTGCAGTCGACATGCCGGTCAGCGTAGACGGGCCTCAGGTGCGCCGCGGCGAGGCCACCGCCGCGTGGATGCCCAGCCCCACCAGATAGACCACCGTGCCTGCCACCACCAGGCCCGGCGACTGTCCGTCGGCCGGAATCACGGCGGCCGTCACTGTGGTGGCGGTGATGAACGAGATCCAGAACAGCGCGTCCTGCACGGTGAAGACATGACCGCGCAGCGCATCGTCGACGTCGAGCTGCATCGCGGAGTCCGCGCACAGCTTCACCAGCTGGCCCGCGGCACCGAGCAGGAAGCCGCACGTGAGCATGACCGGCAGGTGTAACCCGATCGCGGCGAGCTGGACCACCGCGGCGAATGCCAGTGCCCCGTTGGCGGTGGCATAGCGACCGAAGCGCGCGATCACGGCAGGTGCGGCGACCGTGGCCAGGAATGCGCCGGACCCCGTTGCGGCGAGAAACACCACCGCTGTCCCCAGGCCCAGCCCGGCGACCTGCGTGGGAGTGTCGGTGTGCCGCACGATGACGAGCACCAGCAGGGTGTTGATCCCGAGTGCCATCCGGTGTGCGGCCAGCCCGGCCAGCGTGCCTGCGACGGTCGGCACCGACGCCACGGTGCGGGCACCGTGCACCCACCCCGTCGACACCGCGTAGACAACCGAGCCGTGGATGGTCCGTTTGCTTTCGTGCGGGCCCAGGACATGCGGGCCGAATCGCACCGACAGCCACAGCGCCAAGCCGACCGGCACCAGCACGCTGAAGATCACCACGGACGCGCCGGCGTCGCTGGCCCCGAACAGCCACCTCGGCAGCAGCATGAAGTTGGCCCCGAAGAACGCCGCGGCCGACCCGATCGCGGTCGCGACCGAATTCATGGTGACGACGCTGGCGCTGGGCACCACATCGGGCAGGGAGGCCGAGAGGCCGGACGATACGAAGCGGGTGAACCCGTTGGCGATCAGCGCAGCGAGCAGGACCGCGACGTCTTCGGCGCCGAAGGCCAGCAGCACGCCGGTGAGGATCACCAGCAGCAGCCGGCCCAGATTGGCTCCGATCATCACCAGCCGCCGGTCCCAGCGGTCCAGCAGGGCACCGGCGAACGGTCCGAGCAGCGAGTAGGGCAGGTACAGCACAGCGAACGAGCCGGCGATGGCCCACGGTCCCGCGGCCCGTTCCGGGTTGAACAGGATCGCGCCGGCCAGTCCGGCCTGGAACAGGCCGTCACCGAACTGGCTGACGGCACGTAGCTCCAGCAGCCGGCGGAACTCCGTCATGCCGCGCAGCGACCGCCACAGAGCAATGGGGGCGGCAGCGTCAACCACGGCAATCACATTCTGTTCGGGGGCTGTTCAGCCCGCGATGGGCGGCCTGTTCCACAGTACAAACTTTCTGGCCCTACAAATTGCGCACCGCGCGTGGTTGTTCGCCACGTCTCGGCGGTGCTGGTGACATGATGGACGGGTGGCGCCGTCAGAGGATCCGGAGGACTTCATCGCGCCTGCGGCGCACCGGGTACGACCGGGGACGCTCCTGCTGGCCAACACCGATCTGCTGGAGCCGACATTCCGTCGCAGCGTCATCTACATCGTCGAACACAACGCCGGTGGCACGTTGGGCGTGGTGCTGAACCGGCCCAGCGAGACCGCGGTCTACAACGTGCTGCCGCAGTGGGCCAAGCTGGCCGCCAAGCCCAAGACCATGTTCATCGGCGGTCCCGTCAAGCGCGATTCCGCGCTGTGCCTGGCGCTGCTGCGCGTGGGCATGCACGCCGACGGGGTACCGGGGTTGCGCCATGTGCAGGGCCGCATCGTGATGGTCGATCTCGACGCCGACCCGGACACCCTCGCCCCGATCCTCGAAGGCGTCAGGGTCTTCGCGGGCTATTCCGGCTGGACCATCGGGCAGCTCGACGGTGAGATCGAACGCGATGACTGGATCGTGCTGTCTGCGTTGCCGTCCGATGTCCTGATCGAACCGCGCATCGACCTGTGGGGCCGGGTGCTGCGCCGGCAGCCGCTGCCGACGTCGCTACTCGCGACACACCCGATCGACACCAGCCGCAACTGACGCGGGATCAGCTACACGACAAGGTGCAGCTGGCGCACGATCCGGTGCATCCACCGCCACTGCCGGCGGCCGATGCGGCCTCGGCCCGGGCGACCACTTTGGCGCTCTGCCAGCAGCCGGCTGCCACTGTGGCAACCGCGCCGACGACACACACCGTCACCACCACGACGCCTGTCCGCGGCTCCGCGGACAGGGCCGCGACACCGCCTGCGGCGAGCATCACCGCGGCGGCAAGCTGGGTGGGGGCCACCGCTCGCAGCACGGTGCGGACCGGATCACCGGAGTGCGGCCTGGTCAACAACCACAGACCGAGGATTCCGACGATCACGGCGACGCTCAGGCAAAGCAGCGCGGCGATCAACATGGGCCACACAATACGAGGCGGATGGGGTTCCTGTCAGGTCGGGTTCGGCTGGGTGGAACCTAGCCGTGCAGGCCCAGGAGCTGCGGCAAACCCGCTGCAGGCGCAGGTGCGGGGGCGGCCGCAGGCGCGGGCAAACCGGGTGGAGGGGCAGCAGCCGGGGCCGCGGCCGGTGCACCGGGTGCGGTTGGCGCGCCCGGTGCGCTCACCTTGAATCCGGACACGATCGCGTCGGCGGCTTCGGCGGCAGCCGACACGCCCTGGGTGGCCGCGCCGGTGTTGACCGACAGCGAAACCAGGTAGCGGTCGGGGCCGACGGTCGCGATCACATGGCGGCGCGACGTGTTGATCGTCTGGCTGTCAGCCCGGTAGCTGCCCTCGATGAACGACGACGGGAAGCCGTTGAAGTCGCCCATCGTCATGTCGGTGGTCTGCCACGCCATCTGCTGCAGGCTGTCGACATAGCCGTGGCTGATCGCTTCGGCCGGGTCGAAGTTGCCGATGAGCTTGTAGACCACGACCTGGGCATTCGGTGTGTACAGATCGGTGCTGGAGCGGTCGGCGATCACCGCGAAGGCGTCGGGGACATTCGGATCGGGCACCGTGGACCAGCCCTGCGGCATCGGCAGCACGATGCTCAGCGCCGTGAAGTTGCGGCTGACCTGGGGCTCGAGCTTGACGCCTTTGCTCTTGAAGTAGTCGGCGATGGTGCCGGAAGTGGCGGGGACGATGGCCGGGGTGGCCAGTTGCGGGGCGGCCGCGGGGGCGGCGACCGGCAGCGCGGCCCCCGGCACGCCTGGCGCGGCGACCCCTGGGGCGACGGGGCCTGCCAGCCCCGCCGGGGCGGCGGCGACGGTCACGGGCTGGGTCACGGTGGCCGGGCCTGGAGCGGGAGGTAGCGGGAGGAGCGGCTCGGCGGAGGCAGTCTGACCCGCCACGCCGATGACACCGGCCATCCCCGCGGCCAGTCCAGCTGCCAGAACCCGCCAACGGCGGGCAATCTCGATCATTCCTCGGTCCTTCCAAAGGTGGGGCGGATACTGCCCTTCCCTGCGTAGGCGCCGACTGTATCCACCGTGGCGGGTTTGCCACCAGGCACTCAACCGACCTGGAATCAACCCCTGACACGGCTGCGACGGAACCGATACCAAGCCGTGCCCTTCGGAGCGCGCGGATGGCTGGTGAGCTGGCATTTCGGTCCCGCAGCGGTCGCCTTATACCCTGTTGGGCGTGACCGAACCCGCAACCACCCAGCCAGGCGCCGATACCTCGCGTGCGGGCGAAGGCGATCTGTCCTCCTCGCGTGCGGGCGGCGATCTGTCCTCCTCGCGTGCGGGCGATACCCCGGGGCACCGCTACACCGCGGAACTGGCCGGGGAGATCGAGCAGGCCTGGCAGCAGACCTGGACGGAGCGGGGCACCTTCAATGTCGCCAACCCGGTCGGCACGCTGGCGCCGACGGACGGCTCGGCCGTCCCCGTCGACAAGATGTTCGTGCAGGACATGTTCCCGTATCCGTCGGGTGAGGGTCTGCACGTCGGCCATCCGCTGGGCTACATCGCCACCGACGTGTACGCCAGGTATTACCGGATGACGGGCCGTAACGTTCTGCACGCGTTGGGCTTCGACGCGTTCGGGTTGCCGGCCGAGCAGTATGCGGTGCAGACGGGCACGCATCCGCGGACCCGCACCGAGGCCAACATCGTCAACTTCCGGCGGCAGCTGGGCCGGTTGGGCCTGGGCCATGACACCCGCCGCAGCTTCGCCACCACCGACGTCGACTTCTACAAGTGGACCCAGTGGATCTTCCTGCAGATCTACAACGCCTGGTTCGATCCGGAGCAGAACAAGGCCCGGCCCATCGCG
The DNA here is from genome assembly GCF_001570425.1 of Mycolicibacterium brisbanense. Classification (GTDB taxonomy): domain Bacteria; phylum Actinomycetota; class Actinomycetes; order Mycobacteriales; family Mycobacteriaceae; genus Mycobacterium; species Mycobacterium brisbanense. The sequence continues at coordinate 389,527 of NZ_BCSX01000021.1, read as the reverse complement.
GAGCTGGAGGCCGAGTTCGCTTCGGGTGCACGCGTTTTGGACGACGGCCGGCAGTGGTCGCAGCTGACCCGGGCCGAGCGCGCCACGGTCATCGATTCCCATCGCCTGGTGTACCGCGCCGATTCGATGGTGAACTGGTGCCCGGGCCTCGGCACCGTGCTGGCCAACGAGGAGGTCACCTCCGACGGCCGCAGCGACCGCGGCAATTTCCCGGTGTTCCGCAAGCGGTTGCGGCAGTGGATGATGCGGATCACCGCCTACTCCGACCGGTTGCTCGAGGATCTCGACGTGCTGGACTGGCCGGAGAAGGTCAAGACCATGCAGCGCAACTGGATCGGCCGCTCGACCGGCGCGCAGGTGCACTTCGCGACCGACGCGGGCGACGTCGAGGTGTTCACCACGCGTCCGGACACCCTGTTCGGCGCGACCTATCTGGTGTTGGCGCCCGAACATCCGCTGGTCGAAAAGCTGACCGCCGCCTCATGGCCGGACGGCGTGGACAGCCGGTGGACCTACGGGGCCGATTCTCCGACGGCCGCCGTCGCCGCGTACCGGGCCGCGATCGCGGCGAAGTCCGATCTCGAGCGTCAGGAGAACAAGACCAAGACAGGTGTGTTCCTGGGTGCTTACGCCACCAATCCGGTCAACGATCACAAGATCCCGATCTTCATCGCCGACTACGTGCTGATCGGTTACGGCACCGGGGCGATCATGGCGGTGCCCGGTGGCGATCAGCGCGACTGGGACTTCGCCACCGAATTCGGCTTGCCCATCGTGGAAGTGGTTGCAGGCGGCGACATCTCGGAGTCCGCCTACACCGGCGAGGGCACCATGGTGAACTCCGACTATCTCGACGGGCTGGACATCGAGACGGCCAAGGCCACCATCATCGAGCACCTCGAGGCCGCGGGCCGCGGGCAGCGCCGCATCGAATACAAGTTGCGGGACTGGCTGTTCGCCCGGCAGCGGTACTGGGGTGAGCCGTTCCCGATCGTCTACGACGCCGACGGTCAGGCCCACCCCCTGCCGGAATCAGCTCTGCCGGTGGAACTTCCGGACGTTCCCGACTATTCGCCGGTGTTGTTCGACCCGGACGACGCGAGCAGCGAACCGTCCCCGCCCTTGAACAAGGCGACCGAATGGGTGCATGTCGAGCTGGATCTCGGTGACGGCCTGCAGAGCTACACCCGCGACACCAACGTGATGCCGCAGTGGGCCGGTAGCTCGTGGTACGAGCTGCGCTACGCCGACCCGCACAACTCGGAAGAGTTCTGCGACAAGGCCAACGAGGCCTACTGGATGGGTCCGCGTCCCGAGTTGCACGGTCCCGACGATCCCGGCGGCGTGGACCTGTACGTCGGCGGTGTCGAGCATGCGGTGCTGCACCTGCTGTACTCGCGGTTCTGGCACAAGGTGCTCTACGACCTGGGCTACGTGACGTCACGCGAGCCGTATCGACGTCTGGTCAACCAGGGCTACATCCAGGCGTTCGCCTACACCGACTCGCGGGGCAGCTATGTGCCTGCCGCCGAGGTCGTCGAACGGGACGGCAAGTTCTACTACGAGGACAACGAGGTCAACCAGGAGTTCGGCAAGATCGGCAAGAGCCTGAAGAACTCGGTCTCGCCGGACGAGATCTGCGACGAGTACGGCGCGGATACCTTGCGCGTGTACGAGATGTCGATGGGTCCGCTGGAGGCGTCGCGGCCGTGGGCGACCAAGGATGTCGTCGGCTCTCATCGCTTCCTGCAGCGGGTCTGGCGCGCGGTGATCGACGAGACCACCGGCACCGAACGTGTCGCCGAGCACGAGGCGCTCGACGACGCGACGCTGCGGATCCTGCACCGGACCATCGCCGGGGTGACCGAAGACTATGCGGCACTGCGCAACAACACCGCCGTCGCCAAGCTGATCGAGTACACCAACCACCTCACCAAGGAGGGCGTGTCGTCGCGCGATGCGCTCGAGCCACTGGTGTTGATGCTGGCGCCGCTGGCGCCGCACCTGGCCGAGGAGCTGTGGAAGCGGCTGGGCCACGACACCTCGCTGGCCCATGGGCCGTTCCCGGTCGCCGACCCGGCCTACCTGGTCGACGACACCGTCGAGATGCCGGTTCAGGTCAACGGCAAGGTGCGCGGCAAGGTCACCGTGCCTGCCGACGCGGACACGGCGGCGCTGGAGGCTGCGGCCTTGGCCGACGAGAAGGTGCAGGCGTTCCTCGACGGGAAGACGCCCAAGAAGGTCATCGTCGTGCCCGGGCGGCTGGTCAACCTCGTCGTCTGAGCTCCGAGGAGCCCGGACCGGCGAGCTCGCCGGCCACCGCCACGGTCCGGCCGGTCATCGCCAGCAGCAGCGCCTCGCCAGGTCCGCGCAGTTCGGTGCCGCTGCCGGCGGACCAATCGATATCGGTTGCGATCAGGCGCAGCCCGCGGGTGCGGCGTGCACCGCCGATGACGGGGCTGATCCGCGCATAGGTCAGCGCCGCGCGCAATCGGTCGGCAGGGATGACCCGCGGCAGGCCGAGGGGCCGGCGGATGTCCTGCTGGTGGATCAGGCATTCGATGAGTGCCACGCGACCGCGGTACAGGGCGGCGGCTCCGGACGGTTCGACACCGGCGCGCATCAGCCTCACCAACTCGTCAGGTCCGGCGTCGGCATGCTTGGCAAGTCCGTCCGCGTTGAGCCTGTCGATGTCCCAGCGCGCACGGAACATGTTGGCGGTCAGTCTCATTCGGCTCTGGCCGAGGTAGGCGACGGTGTGCGCGACGACGTCGCGCACGGTCCAGCCCTGGCACAGACTCGGGGCGTCCCACTGCTGCGGGGTCAGATCCTGTAGCAGTGCCACGAACTCCGAGCGTTCCGCGCGGGCCTGCGCGTGAACGCCCGGGTATAGCGGCATCACCCGGGCCGGACCACGATCTCGTGCACATGCCCGTCGGGTGGGGTGGTGACGGCCGTGGCGACCAGGCCCGCGACGGTTTCCGGGCGCAGGAAGTGGTCCGGGTGATACTCGCGTTCCTCGTATGCCACGAGATCGCGTTGCATGTCGGAGTCGGTCCGCCCGGGGAAGATCGACGTCACGCGCAGGGCCGGCTCGTCATCGCGCAGCGAGTCGGCGAACGCGCGCAGCGCGAACTTACTCGCCGAGTACGACGCCATGCCCGGTGAAACCTTTTGTCCAGCACCAGAATTGATGAACACCACGTGTCCGCGGGCTGCCCGCAGGGCAGGCAGCAGCGCGAGCGTCAGCGCCACGGCGCCGGTGACGTTGATCTCGAAGCTGGCCCGCCATTCCTCGGCGGACGACTCGCCGACCCGGCCGGGATAGAGCACGCCTGCGTTGTGCACCAGCACGTCGAGCTCGGCGAGCACCTCGGAGCTGGCCTCGATGGAATCCTGGTCGGCCAGGTCCAGCGGCCAGGTCGGCGCTCCGAGGCGCTCGGCCAGCGCATCGAGCCGAGCTGACGGGCGGCCGGCCAGCAGCAGGGTGTGGGTGGGTGCGAGGGCAGCGGCGATGGCTGAGCCGATGCCGCCGCCGGCCCCGGTGATCAACGCGGTGGGCACGTTGGCAACTCTACTGAGACGAGCCGGCGGCCACCGAGCCTGCGAGTTTCGCGCGCGCGTCGCATGATGGTAGGGATGCCACCGGATCCCAGCTTCGCCCCCACGCAGCTCGCCGCCCGCGCCGCCTATCTGCTGCGCGGCAACGACCTCGGCGTGATGACCACCGCTGCGCCCTTGCTGTATCCGCACATGTGGAGCTGGGATGCCGCATTCGTCGCAATCGGGCTGGCGCCGTTGAGCGTCGAGCGTGCCGTGGTGGAACTGGACACCCTGCTCTCGGCGCAGTGGCACAACGGGATGATCCCGCACATCGTCTTCGCCAACGGCGTCGACGGTTACTTCCCCGGCCCGGCGCGGTGGGCCACTTCGGCGCTGGCGGCCAACGCGCCCCGCACCCACCACACGTCCGGGATCACCCAGCCGCCCGTACACGCCATCGCGGTGCAGCGCATCCTGGACAACGCCCGCACCCGCGGCAGGTCCACGCGGGCGCTCGCGGCGTCGTTCCTGGACCGGCGCTGGGACGACCTGGTGCGCTGGCACCGCTGGTTGGCCGAGTGCCGCGATCAGAACGGCCGTGGCCGCATCACGCTGTATCACGGCTGGGAGTCCGGCATGGACAACTCGCCGCGGTGGGACAGCGCCTACGCCAACGTGATTCCCGGCACGGTGCCGGAGTATCAGCGGGAGGACAACACGATCGTCACCGACGCCAGCCAGCGGCCGTCGGACCTCGAGTACGACCGCTATCTGTGGCTGCTCGAGGAGATGAAATCTGTGCGCTACGAAGACCATCTGCTGCCCAAAGTGATGAGCTTCGCGGTCGAGGATGTGTTCGTCTCGGCGATCTTCTCGGTGGCCTGTCAGGTGCTCGCCGAGATCGGCGAGGACTACAAGCGCCCCAACGCCGACGTACGCGATCTCTACGCGTGGGCCGACCGGTTCCGGGCGGGCGTGGTGGAGACCACCGATGAACGGACCGGTGCGGCAAGGGATTACGACCTGCGGACCAAGAAGTGGGTGGCCACCGAGACCGTCGCGCAGTTCGCGCCGCTGCTGTGTGGCGGGTTGCCGCACCAGCGGGAGCGGGCGCTGCTGCGACTGCTGGAAGGGCCGCGCTTCTGCGGGCATCCGGACCTGCGTTACGCGTTGATCCCCTCGACGTCGCCGGTGTCGCGCGATTTCCGGCCAAGGGAATACTGGCGCGGCCCGGTGTGGCCGGTGGTGACGTGGCTGTTCTCGTGGTGCTTCGCGCGGCGGGGCTGGGCCGAGCGCGCGTCGGCGCTGCGCCGGGAAGGGCTGCGGCAGGCCAGCGACGGCACGTTCGCCGAGTACTACGAGCCGTTCACCGGCGAGCCGTTGGGCAGCATGCAGCAGTCGTGGACCGCCGCGGCGGTGCTGGACTGGCTGGGCTGAGCGGGCTCAGCCGCAGCCGGGGCAGTCCGAATTTGCTGCGCTGTCCGCTTTGTCAGGGTGCTCGGCGTTGTTCGAGCCGCCCTGGTCCTCGGGGTCCTGCCCGGCCAGCCGCTCCAGCGGAGCGAGTGCCTTGGCCAGGGTTTCCAGATCCTCACTGCTGAGCCGGGCGAGCCGGTTCGCGAGGTCGGCGCGGCGCGCTGCGAGGGATTCGCGGTGCTGCACGAGGCCGCGCGGCGTGACGTCGACGAGTACGGCCCGCAGGTCCGACGGGTCACGTGAGCGTTTGACCAGGCCGAGCTTCTCGAGTCGGCGGATCGCGACGGTCGTGGTGGGGGTGCGCACCCGCTCGCGGGCGGCGAGTTCGGTCATGCGGATCGGGCCCTGATCCAGAAGGGTCAGCAGGATGGACAGCTGAGCCAGTGTGAGTTCACCGGCCGTGCCCTTGTGCGTGTCTCCGCGGCGCAGCACCGAGAAAACCTTGGAGAGCACCCGCTGCAGTTCCCCTGCAAGCTCGGTGACCTGGGATTCGGTCTCCACCATAGTTCGCTAGTCTAACCTGTCTGCACCTGACACGACGCCAGCTTGCGCGGTTTGCCAAACTCGCGCGTCAATTCACAGCGTGTCCTTCGATCGTTCACAGCACCTGGGACAGGAAGCGTCGCAGCCGGTCGGTCTCGGCGGCGGAGAAGATGTGTTCCGGGCTGCCCGATTCGACGACCGTGCCGTGATCCATGAACACCACGGTGTCCGCCGTCGACCGGGCGAAACCCATCTCGTGGGTGACCGCCACGATGGTCATCCCGTCGGAGGCGAGGTCCGCCATCAACGCCAGGATGCCCTTGACCAGTTCAGGGTCCAGTGCCGAGGTGGCCTCGTCGAAGAACATCACCTGCGGTGCCATCGCCAGCGCCCGCGCGATGGCGACGCGCTGTTGCTGACCACCCGAGAGCGTGGCGGGCCGGACATCGGCCTTGTGCCGCAAGCCGACTCGATCCAGCTGTGCAAGCCCCAGCTCGCGGGCCGCGTCGGCGTCGAGGCCCTTGAGCTTGCGCGGGCCCAGTGTCACGTTGTCGAGGACGCTTCGGTGCGGGAACAGGTTGAACTGTTGGAACACCATGCCGATGCGTTGGCGCAACTGGTCGGGATTGTCGGCCAGCACGGAACGCCCGTCGAGCAGGATGTCGCCGGCGTCGGGCTCGTAGAGACGGTTCAGGGTGCGCAGCAAGGTGGATTTTCCGGAACCCGACGGTCCGATGATGGCGGTGGTGGTGCCGGCAGGCACATCCAGGTCAACCCCGCGCAGCACCGCGTTCGGCCCGAAGGAAAGCTTGATTCCCTTGGCGGTCAACGAGACTGGTTCGGAACCCGGCATCAGATCATCTCCTGCTCGACGGCCGCCACGGGGTCTTCCTCGGCGGGTGGCCTGCCGCGGCGCAGCCGGTTGTCGACGAAGTTGACCAGGTGGGTCAGTGGAATGGTCAGCAGCAGGTAGAACAACCCGGCCGCCACGAGCGGGGACAGGTTGCCGGTCTGCGCGTTGAGGTCGCGGCCCACCTGGAACAGCTCGCGCTGGCTGGCCACCAACCCCAGGAAATACACCAACGATGACGCTTTCAGCAGGGAGATGAACTGGTTCATCAGCGCGGGCAACACGCGCCGCACGCCCTGCGGGATCACCACCAGTCGCATCGACGCGGTATAGCTGAAGCCCAGTGCGCGTGACGCTTCCAGCTGTCCGGCCTCGACGCTCTGGATGCCCGACCGGAAGATCTCCCCGATGTAGGCCGCGGCCATCAACCCGAGTGCGGCGATGCCGAGCGGGTACGGGTTGTTGCCGGTGAGTGAGCCGACCACCGGGCCGATGCCCAGGCCGATCAGCAAGATGATCACCACTTCGGGCAGCCCGCGGAAGATGTCGGTGTAGACGCGGGCCGGCCAGCGCAGCCATCGCGACCGCGAGATGCCGGCGACCGCCAGACCCATCCCGAGTACCAGCCCGATGATGCTCGCGGAGATCGTCAGGATGACGGTGTTGGGCAGGCCGGTCTTGAACAGGATGGGGATCGCGTGCTTGTACAGGTCCCAGTCCAGGAACGAGTCGGCCAACTGTGACAGCGTGGATTTCGGTGCCGCGGGACCCTTATCGGGGGATTTCTCGCGGGCGCCGGCGATCGCGCTGAAGTCGGGCAGTTGCGGCAGCGGCGCGGCCTTCGAGCCGGGCTTCCAGCCCGGCGGCAGGGCGCGGGGCACCCAGTCCGAGTACAGCCGGGCCCAGGTGCCGTCGGCGATCACGGCGTCGAGCCCGGAGTTCAGCGCGTCGATCAGCGGCCGGTTCTCCTTGGCCACCGCCCATGCGACGAAATTGTCCAAGCTGAAGGTGTTTTCGACGATCTGGGCGGGATCGCCGGGCTGGACGGTGCCCGAGGCCTGCTGCGACGGCGCGACCCAGGCGTCGATCTGGCGGGTCTTGAGGCTCGCGTAGACAGTCGCGTAATCGGGGAACTTCACCGGTTCCAGATGCAGGGTGTCGACGACGTAGGCCTCCTGCACGGTGCCCTGCACCACGCCGATGCGCTGTCCCGCCGCGAGCTTGCCGAATCCGGTGATCGGCGAACCCGTGGGCACCACGAGCGAGAAGTAGCCGAAGTCATAGCCGTTGGTGAATCCGACAGTGCGCCTGCGGGCGTCGGTGGTCGTGATGGACGACGACGCGACGTCGAACCGCCGGGCCGCGGTCTGCGCCAGCAGCCCCGAGAACTCCGTGCCGACGAAGTTGGTCTTCAGGCCCAGTTTGTCTGCCACGGCCCGCAGCAGTTCGTTGTCGAAACCGGTGAACTGTCCGCTGGCATTGATGCAGATGCTGGGCGGGGCGTCCGAGAGGGTGCCGACGGTCAGCACGCCGGGCGTTCCCAGGCCGAGGCTGTCCAGCTTGACCGTGTCGAGCGGCTGCACCGTCGGGGTCGTGTATTTGTCGGCGCCTGGACCCGTGGCGGCAGCCGCGAGGTTGGTCGGCAGCGCACTGGCGCTATTGATTCCGGGTGGCGCGCACTGATCGGTATCGGCGCGGACCGGGCCTGCCAGCGTCAACCCCATGACCATCAGGATCGATGCCATCAGCGCCGGTAACCGTCTGATGCTCATCGTTGCAACCTAGTGGTCACGCCCGCAGCAGTGCGGGGTTCTGCTCAAGGCGACCGCAAGTCGCCGAACACCCCGCGGCGGGTCAACTCGGAGATCATGATCTGCGCCATCTGGTTGGCGCGCTGCACGCAGGCGTTCTGCGCGCCCTGCGGATCCTGGGCGTGGATGGCCGCGGTTTCGTCCTCATAGCTCTGCAGGAAGTCGGTCTTGGCCCGCGGATAACCAACCCAGAACTCGATGGGCGCAAAGCTTTTGCCTGCCCGGATGGTCGCCTGCAGCCGTGGTCCGGCGTACTCGTCGTTGATCGCGTCGCGGTAGAGCCAGCAGGCCTCCTGAAACGACCGGTTGTCCTTGGCTGTGCGCATGATGCGCAAGGTGTCGTCGAGATGGGCAAGGATCCGCGGGGTCGGGTTGGTGGCGCAGCGCGCTGAGGCGATGCCGTTGAGGATGCCGTACAGCTCGTGGTGCTCGGCCACGGTGGCCTCGTCGAACCGGGATACGAAGGCGCCGCGGTGATACCGCGTGGACAGGATGCCGTCGTGCTCCAGCTGCACGACGGCCTCCTGGATGGGGACCCGGCTCAGGCCGAGATCGCGCACGATTTCATTGCGGTCGATCCGGTCGCCGGTGCGCAGCTTGCCGGTCATCACCAGGTTGATGATGTGGGTCACCACCTGGTCTTTTTCCTTCACCCCGTACTTCTTCGGCACCCCGGTGAGCCCCCTTCTGTGACACCGATGCGCAGAGTGTCGCATGCAATGGGCGGCGCAGCGATATTTGTCGTACGTCTGGACGACGGAATTCGTATCAGCCGCCGTTGCGCCCGTCCCGCCAGCGAACCAGCGCCTCGGCCGAACTCAGGTCGTAATCGGGGCCGTTGACGCCGATGGTGAGGATCGTGACGCCCAGGTCAGCGAGCGCATCGGCCTCGGCGAGCATGGCGTCGATCCCGCCGTCGTCCTGCACGCCGGCGGACCGCACGATGGTTTCCGGATCGCGCCCGATGCTCGCGCAGTGCTCACCGAGCACTGCTGCCTTGCCCGGGTAGGTGGTGCGGTCGACGAACGCATGCCACATGTCGGCATGCTCGGCGACCAGGCGCAGGGTCTTGCGTTCGCCCTGCCCGCCGATCAGGATCGGGATGTCGCGGGTGGGGGCCGGGTTGAGCTTGGCCAGGCGGGCCCGGATCCGCGGGAGCGCGGCAGTCAGATCGTCGAGCCGGCTGCCCGCCGTGCCGAAGTCGTAGCCGTACTCGTCGTAATCCTTTTGTTTCCAACCAGATCCGATGCCGAGGATGAGCCGTCCATCGCTGATGTGGTCGACCGTGCGCGCCATGTCGGCGAGCAGTTCGGGGTTGCGGTACGAGTTGCAGCTCACCAGTGCGCCGATCTCGATGCGCGACGTCTGCTCGGCCCACGCACCGAGCATCGTCCAGCATTCGTAGTGTGCACCGTCGGGATCGCCGTAGAGCGGGAAGAAGTGATCCCAGTTGAACGCGATGTCGACGCCGATGTCCTCGCAGCGCCGGACCGCGTCGCGGATGTAGTTGTAGGTGGGGGAGTGCTGCGGCTGCAGCTGGACGCCGATACGAATGGGTGAGGTCATCGTTTCACGTTATCCATTCATGCCCGCCGAGCCCGGCGATGCCCGAGTTTTGCCGTCGTGACGGGGCCGGGACCGCGAATACGCTGGGCATCGTGCGGCAACTGAGTAGGACGGTATGGGCAGCGCTTCTGATCGCCACGGCGGTTGCCGGCTGCCAGAGCCCCTCCGGGCCTGCGCCGTCAAACACCTCTGAACACGCGTCACCGCCGACCCCGCCGCCGTCCGCGGCCACACCGAACTTTCCCCGTTTCGACGACTTCGCCGCCGTGCCGGAGGAGACATACGCCCTGCCAGGGCCCGGCGTCTGGTTCGCCACCCCCACGGGGGCCTCATGTGGCTTCGGCTCGTCCGAAATCTCTTGTTACGGAACCATTCCCGGTGCCCCCGCGGCAGCCAACGCGGTGACGGTGCGGTTCGGTCAGCCGGCCTGGTTCATGAAGACGACGGTGAAGCCGCCACCACAGGCGCGACTGTTGCCGCCCGGTTCCAGGCTGGCCGCGGGAGGGTCGGAATGTGTTGTCGGGCCTGCACAGTTGACGGCGTGCCGGGTTGCCGGTGAGCCGACGACCGGGTTCGTGACCGAGGCGGGCACCACGGCACTGAGCCCAGTCCCGGGTCTGCCCAATGCTTTTCCCGATCCTCGCCGCTACGCCATCGACGGCGTGACGGACTATACGGTGGGTGACGGCGCCAAGAACATCACCCGGTACTTCGATGTCGACGGTGGCCTTCGTTGCGATCTCACGGCGTACTCAGGAGTCCGAATCCATTGTCAGGGAAAGATTCCGGGCCGCGGTGCGGTCAACCGCGTTGCGCTCGACCTTTCCGAGCTGGTGTGGAGTCATGCCGAGCAGTCGATCGAGCCCCAATATCCCGGCCCCGTAGCTCATCTCGACCAGGGGCTGGCCGTCGAGGGCTACGGCGACTCGGGACTGTGCATGGCGTTGTACGGCGGCGGCGTCGCCTGCTACGACGGCGCGCAGTCGGCGCCTCACGGTTTCGTGGTCACACCGACCGAGAGCTGGGCGTTTCCCTGAGAGCCCGAAAACGACTCTGCGCCCAGGGCGTTGATGTGCCAGAGGCACACACCCTGGGCGCAGAGCCAACGAAAATCAGCCTTCGATGAAGGTCTCCAGCTGGGCGCGGGCGACATCGTCCGGCAGCTGCTTGGGCGGGCTCTTCATGAGGTAGGCCGAGGCCGCCTCGACCGGGCCACCGATGCCGCGGTCCTTGGCGATCTTGGCGGCACGCACAGCGTCGATGATCACGCCCGCCGAGTTCGGCGAGTCCCACACCTCGAGCTTGTACTCCAGGTTCAGCGGCACGTCACCGAAGGCGCGACCTTCCAGGCGCACGTAGGCCCACTTGCGGTCGTCGAGCCAGCCGACGTGGTCGGACGGGCCGATGTGCACGTCCTTGGTCTTGAACTCGCGCTGCAGGTTGCTGGTGACGGCCTGGGTCTTGGAGATCTTCTTGGATTCCAGGCGCTCCCGCTCGAGCATGTTCAGGAAGTCCATGTTGCCGCCGACGTTGAGCTGCATGGTGCGATCGAGCTGCACGCCACGATCCTCGAACAGCTTGGCCATCACGCGGTGGGTGATGGTGGCGCCGACCTGGCTCTTGATGTCGTCGCCGACGATCGGGACGCCGGCATCGGCGAACTTCTTGGCCCACACGGGGTCCGAGGCGATGAACACCGGCAGTGCGTTGACGAACGCGACACCCGCGTCGATGGCGCACTGGGCATAGAACTTGTCGGCTTCTTCGGAGCCCACGGGCAGGTAGGACACCAGCACGTCGACCTTGGCGTCCTTGAGGGTCTTGACGACGTCGACCGGGTCGGCATCGGACACCTCGATGGTGTCGGCGTAGTACTTGCCGATGCCGTCAAGGGTCGGGCCGCGCTGCACGATGACGTCGCTCGGCGGCACGTCGGCGATCTTGATGGTGTTGTTCTCGGAGGCGAAGATCGCCTCGGCCAGGTCGAACCCGACCTTCTTGGCGTCCACGTCGAACGCGGCGACGAACTTCACGTCGCGGACGTGGTACGGGCCGAACTTCACGTGCATCAGCCCGGGCACGGTGGTGTTCTCGTCGGCGTTCTGGTAGTACTGCACGCCCTGGACCAGGGACGACGCGCAGTTACCGACGCCGACAATGGCGACCCGGATATCTCCTGCGTGCTCAGACATGGACGGTCTCCTTACTCAATTCGGTACTGCTCGGCAGTGGCCTGGGTTCTGGGCCGGGCTGCGCCTACGGGTTGTCTGGGCGGCTTTGACCCAGTCGTTCAGCCGCGATCAATTCGTTGAGCCATTTCACTTCGCGCTCGCTGGACTCCAGCCCCAACTGGTGGAGCTGACGGGTGTAGCGGTCGAACGAGCTGCTGGCCCGCGCCACGGCTTCGCGCAGACCTTCCCGGCGTTCCTCTACCTGACGACGGCGCCCCTCCAGAATCCGCATCCTGGCCTCGGCCGGGGTGCGGTTGAAGAAAGCGAGGTGCACCCCGAATCCGTCGTCGGAGTAGTTCTGTGGGCCGGTATCAGCCACCAGCTCCGCGAACCGTTCCTTACCGGCGTCGGTGAGCTGGTAAACCCGGCGCGCGCGGCGCACCTTGGTCGACCCGAGCGGCGCCGCGTCCTCGACGATCAGCCCGTCGGTCTGCATGCGTCGCAGTGCCGGGTAGAGCGAACCGTACGAGAAGGCCCGGAAGGCGCCAAGTAGACCCGTCAAGCGTTTACGCAGCTCGTAGCCGTGCATGGGAGATTCGAGCAGAAGACCCAGGATGGCGAGCTCCAGCACCGAAATCACCCCCTCGACAGGACATGTGCCGATCGCTACGACGGATCAACACCTCGTGCCACTGTATCGCGCCGATATATTGCGTGACAAACGGATTGCCAAAGTTCTACATTTGTCCGCTCGATCGGGCCGACCTGGGGTTTCGACGCGGGGCGCAGCTCAGACCGGGTCGGTTACTTCTTGGCGTAGACCTCTTTGGGTGTGCCGTCGGGCGCCAGAACCATGTAGCCGCCACCGAAATCACCACTGACGCGAATGGTGACGTTCACCGCATCGGGCGTCGCCGGATCCTTCGACGGCGTGATCTCCACCCAGGTGTACTTCACGTCGGCCCTCGGCACGTTGAGGGATTCCGGGGCGCCGCGCAGCATGCCGATGATCGCGTCGAAGTTGAACTTGGCCAGGTCGACGAGGCGGTCCCCGTCACTGAGCGCGCTGGGCGACGACGAGCTGGGGTCGCCCCAGCCGCCGCGGTAGTCGTACTCGATCTTGCGGCGGTTGTCGTTGGGGTCGGCGCGGTCCACGGTGGCCCAGTCCTCCCGGATCTGCAGCTCGTAGCCCGTGGTGTCGCCGAATTTCTTGCGCATCTGCTCGAACAGCCCGTTGAACCCGCCGAGCGAGAGCAGCTGGCGTGGCGAGGTGAGCACCTTGGCGGGGATGCCGTCGGACTTGGCGCCCGGATCGGTGGTGAAGCTCAGCGGGGAGGTGGTGTTGCCGTACAGGCCCCAGCCGATACCGATGCCCAACAGCACCAGCACCACGGCCATCGCCAGGCGCAGGCCCCACCCGGCGCGGGCCGGTCCCGGCAGGCGACGCACCCGCGGTTCGCTCAGCGTCGGCGGCTGTACCGGGGCGTTGGCGTTCTGAAGGTCCTCCACGAGGTCGGCCAGCTGCCCGAGCGTGGTCGCGTTGGTGGCCGCGCTGACCCGCTGGCGGTGCTCCTCCATCGACAGCTGACCTTCTTCCAGAGCGCTGTCGAGCACTTTGCAGATGTCGTTGCGGTCGCTGTCCTTGGCCCGCGTCATGGCGCTTCGGGGGGAGGATTGCCTTGTTGCCACGCCGATGATCGTAAGAGCTGCAGCCACGGTCACGCCTCGGTGGTGTGAGGGCCGACGTACTCTGGTCAACGTGCGATTGCAGAGACAGGTGGTGGATTACGCGCTTCGGCGGCGGTCCCTGCTGGCTGAGGTCTACTCGGGGCGCACTGGCGTCTCCGAGGTCTGCGACGCCAATCCGTACTTGCTGCGCGCCGCGAAGTTCCACGGAAAGACCAGTTCGGTGATGTGCCCGATCTGCCGTAAGGAACAGCTGACGCTGGTGTCGTGGGTTTTCGGGGAGCATCTGGGCCCGGTCTCGGGTTCCGCGCGAACGGCAGAGGAGTTGGTCCTTCTGGCGACGCGCTACGACGAGTTCGCAGTACACGTGGTGGAGGTATGCCGGACCTGCAGTTGGAACCATCTGGTCAAGTCGTACGTGCTTGGTACGCCCCGTCCGCCGGCGGCGCGCAAGCCACGACGAACTCCCACCACGCGCAAGCCCGCGCGTACGGCCAGTGAATAGCGAAGAGGGCCAGCACCGGTCAGCCGACGACGTCCAGAACGCGGCTGGCCGCCTTGGCGCACGCGCACCCCGGGGCGCGCATCGGTCACGCTCGGCGGTGCCGCCGGATGAGCGGCTGACGACGGTGCTGCCCCCGGTCCGCGACGGCGGCCCGGCCCCGATCGACGTCGTGCGCGCGGCAATGGACCGCACGCCGCCACCGAAGTCGCCGCCACCTCCGCCCCCGCCGCCGGGTGGGCGCGGTCCGGGTGGACCGTCCGAGCCCCCGTCGGGACCGCCGCAGCCACGCAAGCAGTTCCGGATCAACTGGAAGTGGGTGCGTCGCGGGCTGGTCGCGGCCGTGGCGGTGATGGTGCTGCTACCGCTGGTGACGTTCGGTATGGCCTACATGATCGTCGACGTCCCGCAGCCGGGTGACATCCGCACCAACCAGGTGTCGACCATCTTGGCCAGCGACGGCTCCGAGATCGCCAAGATCGTGCCGCCGGAGGGCAACCGGGTCGACGTCAACATCGATCAGATCCCGGGGGACGTCCGCAACGCGGTGATGGCCGCCGAGGATCGGGACTTCTATTCGAACCCCGGGTTCTCGTTCACGGGCTTCCTGCGCGCCATCAAGAACAACCTGTTCGGCGGCGAACTGCAGGGCGGGTCGACCATCACGCAGCAGTACGTGAAGAACGCGCTGGTGGGTGACGAGCGCTCCGGGTTGGGCGGTCTCGTGCGCAAGGCCAAGGAGTTGGTCATCTCGACGAAGATGTCCAGCGAATGGTCGAAAGACGCCGTCATGCAGGCCTACCTGAACATGATCTATTTCGGTCGCGGGGCCTACGGGATCTCCGCGGCGTCCAAGGCGTACTTCAACAAGCCCGTCGAGCAGCTCGACGTGGCCGAGGGCGCCCTGCTCGCGGCCTTGATCCAGCGGCCCTCCACGCTTGACCCCGCGGTCGATCCCGAGGGCGCCGCCGAGCGGTGGAACTGGGTGCTCGACGGCATGGTCGACATGGGTGCGTTGTCCAAGGGCGACCGGGACAAGCAGGTGTTTCCGCCGACGGTGTCGCGGGATCAGGCCACGCAGCAGAACCAGACCACCGGGCCCAACGGCTTGATCGAGCGACAGGTCATGAAGGAGCTGATGGGCCTCTTCGACGTCAGCGAGCAGACGCTGAACACCGAGGGCCTGCAGATCACCACCACGATCGACCCGCAGGCGCAGCAGGCCGCCGAGAAGGCCGTCACCAAGTACATGGACGGCCAGGATCCGGACATGCGGGCCGCGGTGGTGTCGGTCGACCCGCACGACGGCGCCATCAAGGCCTACTACGGCGGGTCCGACGCCAACGGGTTCGATTTCGCCCAGGCCGGGTTGCCGACCGGATCGTCGTTCAAGGTGTTCGCCCTGGTCGCCGCGCTGCAGCAGGGCATCGGCCTGGGTTATCAGGTGGACAGCTCACCGGTGACCGTCAACGGCATCAAGATCACCAACGTCGAGGGCGAGGGCTGCGGCGTCTGCTCCATCGCCGAGGCGCTCAAGCGTTCGCTCAACACCAGCTACTACCGGCTGATGCTGAAGCTCAAGAACGGGCCCGAAGACGTCGCCAAGGCCGCGCACGACGCGGGTGTCGCCGAGAGCTTCCCCGGGGTCGAGCACACGCTGTCCGAGGACGGCAAGGGCGGACCGCCCAACAACGGCGTCGTGCTGGGCCAGTACCAGTCGCGGGTGCTCGACATGGCCTCGGCGTACGCCACGCTGGCCGCGTCGGGCGTGTACCACAAGCCGCACTTCGTGCAGAAGGTCGTGAACTCTTCCGGCCAGGTGCTGTTCGACGCGTCGCAGCAGGACAACGGAGAACAGCGCATCGACAAGGCCGTCGCCGACAACGTCACCTCGGCGATGCAGCCCATCGCCGGGTACTCGCGCGGGCACAACCTCGCCGGTGGCCGCTCGTCGGCGGCCAAAACGGGCACCGTCCAGCTCGGCGACACCGGAGCCAACCGGGACGCGTGGATGGTCGGCTACACGCCGTCGTTGTCGACGGCGGTCTGGGTCGGCACCACCGAAGGCGTCAAACCTCTCGTGAATCAGTGGGGTTCGCCCGTCTACGGCTCGGGCCTGCCGTCGGACATCTGGAAGTCGACCATGGACGGCGCCCTGCAGGGCACCGACAACGAGTCCTTCCCCAAGCCGACGGAGATCGGCGGCTACGCCGGTGTGCCGCAGGCGCCTCCACCCCCGCCGCCGGGACAGCAGAACGGAAACGGACCGCTGGTGCCCAATCCGGGGATGCCGTCGGAGACCGTCATCCAGCCGACCATCGAAGTGGCACCGGGCATCACGATCCCGGTCGGCCCCCCGACGACCGTGCCGATCGCCCCGGCGCCGCCGGCTGAGCCGGTTGTCCCCGGCGGCCCCGGCGCGCCCATGCCGCCTCCGTGACGGAACAGGAATGGGTTTCGCCGGCTCCGCTCGCGGGGGACACCCGCGAGGCGGATGACCGCGACCTGCCCAGCCGCAACGACGTCCTGAGCCGTGCGCTGTCGTATCCGTTCGGCGGCCCGGTCGGCCGCCATGCGGTGATCGGGCGGGCGCGGTTCATGACGCCGTTGCGCGTGATGTTCATCATCGCGATGGTGTTCCTGGCGCTCGGCTATTCGACCAAGGCGGCCTGTCTGCAGACCACCGGTTCGGGCACCGCAGGCCAACGCGTCGCCAACTGGCAGAACAACCGGGCGTACTACGAGCTCTGTTACTCCGACACGGTCCCGCTCTACACCGCGGAGCTGCTGAACCTCGGCAAGTTCCCGTACAAGTCGAGCTGGCAGGAGAACGACTCGACGGGTAAGCAGCGCATGCAGTACGACGGCGAACCCGCTGTGCGCTACATGGAGTATCCGGTGCTCACGGGCATCTACCAGTACCTGTCGATGACGCTGGCCAAGACGTACACCGCAGCGACGACCGTGATATCTCTCCCCGTCATCGCCGAGGTGGTGATGTTCTTCAACATCGCGGCGTTCGGGCTGGCGTTGGCCTGGCTCACGACCATATGGGCGACGGCGCGAATGGCCGGCCGACGGATCTGGGACGCCGCGCTGGTGGCCGGTTCACCGATTCTGATCTTTCAGATCTTCACCAACTTCGATGCGCTGGCGACTGCCGCGGCGGCGGGGGCGATGCTGGCGTGGGCTCGCCGTAAACCCGCAGTGGCCGGTGTTCTGATCGGGCTGGGAGTGGCCGCCAAGCTCTACCCGCTGCTGTTGCTGCTGCCGCTGGCGATGCTGGCGGTGCGCACCGGGCGGATGCGGCAGGTCGGCACGGCCGCGCTGGCGGCGATCGCCACCTGGGTGGTGGTGAACCTGCCCATCATGGTGATGTTCCCGCGGGGGTGGTCGGAGTTCTTCCGGCTCAACACCCGGCGCGGCGACGACATGGATTCGCTGTACAACGTGGTGAAGTCGTTCACCGGGTGGCGTGGGTTCGATCCGGATCTCGGGTTCTGGCAACCGCCGACGGTGACCAACGCGGTCACTGCGGTGTTGTTCGCGGCGTGCCTGATCGTGATCGGCTACATCGCGCTCACTGCGCCCCAGCGGCCGCGGGTGGCGCAGTTGGCGTTTCTGGTGGTGACGGCGTTCCTGTTGACCAACAAGGTGTGGAGTCCGCAGTTCTCGCTGTGGCTGGTGCCGCTGGCCGTTCTCGCCCTGCCGCACCGCAGGATCCTGTTGGCCTGGATGACGATTGACGCGCTGGTCTGGGTTCCGCGGATGCTCTATCTGTACGGTGAGGCCAACCGCGGGCTGCCCGAGCAGTGGTTCACCACGACCGTGCTGCTGCGCGACATCGCCGTGATGGGGCTGTGCGCGTTGGTGATCCGCCAGATCTACCGGCCCGAGCTCGACCTCGTGCGCCACGGCGGCCGCATCGATGATCCGATCGGCGGGGTGTTCGACGGTGCCCCCGACAACCCGCCGCGCTGGTTGCCCGACTGGCTGCGACCCGACCGTGACCGGGTGCGCGTAGAGCCGGCGCCCGAACCGCAGCCCGCCGAGAGCGCGTCAGCTCAGCCCTGAAACGGCGAATATTGCTGCGCTGCCAAGGGATTCGGCTTCGCCCGGATCCACGCGAGCGTCGACGGCAGCAGCGCGAGCACCAGCGTGATGATCGGAAAGAGGCACGCCACGACGACGGTGACGCCGACGCCGAAGGCGGAGATATGACGATCCTGCGAGGTGACGACCCCGGCGAAAAAGAGCGCGTAGCTCGCGACGGCTGTGATGGATCCCCCGATGACGAGGTGGCGGCCAATCATCTTGCGCCGGAACAGCAGTACTGCCCCGGCAAGAAGCATCGGCCCGAAGACGACGCTCGTCACAACGCCCGCGAACGTCGTGATCACATAGCCGAGAGGGCGCTCGAGCCGTACCAACGTGGTGCCGGCGACACCGCCGACTACCGCGACGATGAAACCGGAGAGTCCTCCCAGCGTCGCAAGTACGGCCGAGCCGATCCCGGTCGCGGCGCTGGGCTTTCCCGGGGCCGACGAATACGGCTGCTGCGGCGCTGCGGAACTCGAAATGACCGGCGGTGGCCGGAGATCGGGTTGCCGCGGCGCATCCTGCCCGTCAGGCCCGTACGGGTGGCTCACCTGTTGCTTCCGATGTCGAGGCGCTGCACCCGGTCAGCCCTGGAACGGCGAATACGGCTGCGGTACAGCGAGATTCGCTTTCGCTCGGATCCACGCGGTTGTCGACGGCAGCAGAGAAAGCACCAGCGTGCCCACGGGGAAGATCAGGCCGAGCACCGCGAAACCGCCGCCACCGTAGTAGCCGTAGCGCGCAGTGACGGCCGCGCTCAGGCCCAGGGTGATCAAACTGCTCACTATGGTCATGGCGCATCCCGCGACTACGAGCCAGCGACCGAGCATCTTGCGCTGCAACAACATTATGGATCCGGCCAGGAGCACGACACCGACGACGACACCCAACAGCACCGAAACGACCAGCAGTGCGGACACGCCGCCCGAGAGCTCCGAACTTCCCAAGGTCGAGTCACTGTTGATCGCCGCCAGGCCGATCAGTCCGAAGATTCCGGCTCCGAGGTTGGCCAGTGCGCCGAGTCCGGCCAGCACACCGGCTGTGATCCCCGTGCCACCGCTCGGTGATGCGGGCGCCAGGGGCGGCATCGCGGGCGGTTGGTATCCCCCGCCGAAACCGGGCTGTTGTGGGTAGCCCTGTTGTTGTGGGAAGCCCTGTTGTTGTGGAAAGCCCAGCGGCGGATAGCCCTGCTGCTGGTATCCGGGCTGCTGCGGGTAGCCCGGCTGTTGGCCGGAAAACCCCTGACCGTAGGGCCCGTTGGGATAGCTCACAGATCCCCCGATCCTCGAAGTATGACGACCTCACCTTATAGCGATTTCACAGCTCAGGGGCATTTCGGGTAGCCTGGGCCGGTTGCCGACGCAGGCGACCCTCCTGCCACGGAATCCGCCGTGGCCGAAACGACCATAGGAGGTGATGAGGTTCTAATGCGTCCATACGAAATCATGGTCATTCTCGACCCCACACTTGACGAGCGCACCGTAGCTCCCTCGCTGGAGACGTTCCTGAACGTCGTCCGCAAGGATGGCGGTTCCGTCGACAAGGTCGACATCTGGGGCCGTCGCCGGCTGGCGTACGAGATCGCCAAGCATGCCGAGGGCATCTACGCCGTCGTCGATGTCAAGGCCGAACCGGCCACCGTGTCCGAGCTCGACCGTCAGCTCAACCTGAACGAGTCCGTGCTGCGGACCAAGGTGCTGCGGACCGACAAGCACTAGGCGAACCGCCCCAGGCTGTCATTCGCGTTGCGTAGGCTCGCGCGAAACAAGCCCATCCTCAGGAGGATCTCGTGGCTGGTGACACCACCATCACCGTTATCGGAAACCTGACCGCCGACCCGGAGCTGCGTTTCACGCCGTCCGGTGCGGCCGTCGCCAACTTCACCGTGGCGTCCACACCGCGCACATTCGACCGTCAGACCAATGAGTGGAAAGACGGCGAGGCGCTGTTCCTGCGCTGCAACATCTGGCGTGAGGCAGCCGAGAACGTGGCCGAGAGCCTCACCCGCGGTTCGCGGGTGATCGTTCAGGGCCGGCTGAAGCAGCGCTCGTTCGAGACCCGTGAGGGCGAGAAGCGCACCGTCGTGGAGCTCGAGGTCGACGAGATCGGCCCGTCCCTGCGCTACGCCACGGCCAAGGTCAACAAGGCCAGCCGCAGCGGCGGTGGCGGAGGTGGCTTCGGCGGAGGCGGTGGCGGCTTCAGTGGCGGCGGGGGAGGCTCCCGCCAGTCCGAGCCGAAAGACGATCCCTGGGGCAGCGCGCCCGCGTCGGGCTCCTTCAGCGGGGCTGACGACGAACCGCCCTTCTGATCAACATCGAAATTTTTGCAAGGAAGAGATAACCAATGGCCAAGTCGAATACAAAGCGGCGGCCGGCACCGGAAAAGCCGGTCAAGACCCGCAAGTGCGTGTTCTGCTCGAAGAAGGGGCAGAACATCGACTACAAGGACACCGCGCTGCTGCGCACGTACATCAGCGAGCGTGGCAAGATCCGCGCCCGCCGCGTGACCGGCAACTGTGTCCAGCACCAGCGCGACATCGCCGTCGCCGTGAAGAACGCCCGCGAGGTGGCTCTGCTGCCGTTCAGCTCGTCGACGCGGTAGAGGGGAACATCATGAAGCTGATTCTCACCGCTGAGGTGGAGCACCTGGGCGTCGCCGGCGACGCCGTCGAGGTCAAGGACGGCTACGGCCGTAACTACCTGTTGCCCCGCGGGCTGGCCATCGTGGCCTCCCGTGGTGCCGAGCGCCAGGCTGAAGAGATCCGCCGGGCCCGCGAGATCAAGTCCGTGCGGGGTGTCGAGCACGCCAACGAGCTCAAAGTCGCCCTCGAGGGCCTGGGCGAGGTGTCGCTGCCCGTCCACGCCGCTGCCGACACGGGCAAGCTGTTCGGCTCGGTCACCGCGGCCGATGTCGTCGCAGTGATCAAGAAGGCCGGCGGCCCGAACCTGGACAAGCGCACCGTCCAGCTGCCCAAGGCGCACATCAAGTCGGTCGGCACCCATCCGGTGACGGTCCGGCTGCACGCCGGCGTCGAAGCCACCGTCTCGTTGAACGTGGTGGCCGGGTAACAGCCACGTAAGTGGCCGAGGTCTAACGACAGCGTAAAAACGCCCGGGTCGGGTCCGTCATCGGATCCCACCCGGGCGTTGCTGTACCTACCGCGAACATTATGAGCGAAACGCTGGACAGCGAATCTAACCGCGCGTTAACCTCACCGGCCCTTGCGTGCAACACAACACGCCCGAGGTGGCAACCCGTCGCGACACGCCGTGACAATTGCCATCCACAGTTGTGAACCGGGCCGTTATCGGCCTGAACTGCACCTATGCGAACTGACTCGGCAGTAATCCACAGGTTCTCCCCAATGAGTCAACATCGCTACCCACAGATATCCCCACGCCATCCACAGGTTCGTTAACAGGGCGAGTTTCCGGGGTCGCCAGCAACGTCTACCGTAAGCTGCCGCGAGGCGTTCCACGGTTTTGTCGGAACCCTGTTTTACAGTCGCAGTACCGTTTCGAATAGACGTTCGAGCTCGTCGTCAGGCAGGTCTTGAAGGGGGTGGGAGTCCGTGGCTGTCGTCGATGATCTGGGGCATCCAGATGGACCTCCGGATATGGACGGCGCACCGCCGAGCGAGGACTTCGGCCGCCAGCCCCCACAGGACATGGCAGCCGAACAGTCGGTGCTGGGCGGCATGCTGCTCTCCAAGGACGCCATCGCCGACGTGCTGGAGCGCCTACGGCCCGGCGACTTCTACCGCCCCGCCCACCAGAACGTCTACGACGCGATCCTGGACCTCTACGGCCGCGGTGAGCCCGCCGACGCGGTCACGGTGGCGGCCGAGCTGGACCGGCGCGGTCTGCTGCGCCGCATCGGGGGAGCCCCGTATCTGCACACCCTGATCTCCACGGTGCCCACTGCCGCCAATGCCGGGTTCTACGCCGGCATCGTCGCCGAGAAGGCCCTGTTGCGTCGTCTCGTGGAAGCCGGCACGCGCGTCGTGCAGTACGGCTACGCGGGCGCCGACGGCGCCGACGTGACCGACGTGGTCGACCGGGCGCAGGCCGAGATCTACGACGTGACCGAGCGGCGCGCGTCGGAGGACTTCGTCCCGCTGGAAGATCTACTGCAGCCCACCATGGACGAGATCGACGCGATCGCGTCCCAGGGCGGCATCTCCCGCGGTGTGCCGACCGGCTTCACCGAACTCGACGAGATCACCAACGGCCTGCACGCCGGGCAGATGATCATCATCGCCGCGCGTCCCGGTGTGGGGAAATCGACTCTGGGGCTTGACTTTATGCGGTCGTGTTCCATCAAGCACCGGATGGCCAGCGTCATCTTCTCGCTGGAAATGAGCAAGTCCGAGATCGTCATGCGGCTGCTGTCGGCCGAAGCGAAGATCAAACTCGGCGATATGCGGTCGGGGCGCATGAGCGATGATGACTGGACGCGGCTGGCGCGCCGGATGAGCGAGATCAGCGAAGCGCCGCTCTACATCGACGACTCGCCGAACCTCACCATGATGGAAATCCGGGCCAAGGGCCGACGGCTGGCGCAAAAAGCAGATCTGCGCCTTGTGGTCGTCGACTACATGCAGCTGATGAGTTCCGGAAAGAAATACGAATCACGTCAGCAAGAAGTGTCTGACTTTTCGCGTAGCCTAAAATTGATGGCAAAAGAATTGGACGTTCCAGTAGTCGCAATTAGTCAGCTCAACCGTGGCCCTGAACAGCGAACCGATAAGCGTCCTCAGGTCTCTGACCTGCGTGAAAGCGGCAGCTTGGAACAGGATGCGGATATGGTCATGCTATTGCATCGACCGGATGCATTTGATCGCGATGACCCACGAGGCGGCGAAGCCGACATTATTCTTGGCAAGCATAGAAATGGTCCGACTGCCACAATTACGGTCGCACATCAATTGCATTTGTCGCGTTTTACGAATATGGCGCGGTAAGAGACCGCCGTGCAACCAGCGTGAGACAAACCGAATAGTCGCAGTTCAGGGCAGCGGCCATATGGCGTCCCGACGTGACAACCTACAACTTTCGTCATAGCCCGCATGGTCGGTGGGCGGCTTCGTCACTGACTCTTGGCAGTTGTCAGCACCACTCGGCCGACAACGCCGCCTGATTCGAGCATGGCATGGGCCTTCGCTGCGTCGTGCATGGGAATCTCTGCGTGCACCAGGGGAGTGATCGCGCGTGACTCCAGTAGCGGCACGACGTCACGCCGAACACCGTCGATGATGGCCGCCTTCTGGTCCAGCGGTCGCGGGTTCAGCAGTGTGGCAGAGACACTGGCGCGACGCGCGAGCAGCAGACTGAGATCCAAGGTCGGTGACCCACGTCGGCCGCTGATCGTGACGAGATGCCCGTCATCGGCCAGGCAGTGCAGGTTGCGGTCGAGGTAGTCGGCTCCCACCACGTCGAGGATGGCGTCGACGCCGCGTCCGTCGGTCGCATCCAGGGTGGCCGCCACGAAGTCGGTGCTGCGGTAGTTAATCGCGGTATCGGCGCCCAGCTGGCGTGCGATGTCGGTGCCATCGTCAGTGCTTGCGGTCGTGATGACGATGGCGCCGATCGCATGCGCCCATTGCACGGCGAACGATCCGATGCCTCCGGTTGCTCCGTGTATCAGCACTGTTTAGCCCCTCTTGAGGCCGGCGATCATCGCGAGGTTCGAGTAGACCGTGCACGCGGCCTCCGGGATGATCGCTGCGTGGGCGGCATCCAGGTCTGCTGGAATCGGGATGACCTGGGACGCTGCCACGCAGACTTGCTCGGCATACCCCCCGCTATCGAGCAAGGCGCAGACCCGCTCACCGATCGCGAATTCAGTGACATCGGAACCGGTCTGCGCGATCCGGCCGGCGCACTCCAGGCCCAGTATCTTCTGTGTGCGGGCGCCGTTCGGGTACTGGCCGCGCCGCCTGAGCAGGTCGGCATTGTTCACTCCGGTGGCCTCGATGTCGATGACCACTTCGTGGGGTGCAGCTGCCACTGGTGGGACGGTGCGCCACTGCAACACCTCCGGCGGGCCGGTGTGGTCGAACACGATCGCCTTGGTCATGAGGTCACTCCTTGAGGGTTACCCGGGAGCAGCATGATTCGGTGACATGGCGTCACCGAATCATGCTGAAGTGCAACCGGATCAGCCTGGATCCGATGGTGTAGTTGGTAGCTCCGACGCCGACGCGTTTTGTTGCCGTCGACGATCAATTGCTCGTCGCGGATGCTGGCCGTCGCTTCACGCGCAAGCCCAGTGCGCTGAGTCGACGACAGGTGGTCAGTCATCGGCGACATTGGTGAGGCTGCGTGGCGGGTCTAGTGGCCGGCGCGCGCGGTTGCCCAGCGTGCGATGCTCTGTGCATACAGTGGTGTCTCGACGCGGCAGTGCTTTCCCGATGCATCCTGTCGGGCGGCGGCGGCTTCGGCGAAAGTCTGGCCGTTGGCGGCGATGAATTTCAGGAAGTCCTCCGTGGGGTGCGAGGTAACCGCATTGGTGTAGCGGCAGCGGTTTCCGTTGAGCTGTTCCATGCGGAGTTCCCAGATGACCTGAGTGGTCGTCCAGCCCGCAGGGGTCAGGATGTCGGAGATGGAAACCATCTTGCAGTAGTGGGGTTCGCTGACCTCGTATCGGTATTGCTGAATGACCAAGCCGGTGCCGATCATCTCGACGTTGATAGACATGGGGGTGCCGTCGTCGTCGACGGTGTAGCCGGCGGCCTTGTGGTCGCCTGGCGCACAGCGCCGATACTCGTGCGTTGGAAGCGTTTTGAGCCATTCAGCGATGTTGATCAGCTCGAACGGCGCTTCCACTTCAGCAGTGATGACGGCTTGAGAGAGGATGAGATCCTCACGGACGGCAATGCTCACGGGTCGTACCTTTCGCCACGTGACGACGATGAGTTCGTGCGTCGAGGTTGTCGAAACATGCTGAATTGCTTTAACAGCATCTCGATCTCACCGGTGGGCGAACAATGAAGCCTCCAAGACAAGCGGGGTAGTGCTAGCCCCCAATTTGCAGCGCTCAGAGGCAAGGGTCGCGCGACACTTCTGTGTTGTTTTACGCCTGTCGGGGCCTAGGTGTGTGTTCTGCCGTGCCGCGCAGGGGTGATCAATGTTGCCAGTGCTGTGGACATGACAGTGACGATGCGAGGCATGGACGTCGCGAGAAACGCATTCGTCGTCACAGCTCGCGGAACGCAGTGATGCTGAAATGGCAAAAGCCGAGCCCTCGTTGCTTCTATTGGTACACAGCCAGTTTCCACGACTCGGCACTGAACGGTATCTCGAAGCCGCTGCTACCTAGAAGGCTTCGCCACCGCGGTCTGTCAGTGGCGCGGAGTTGTAGGACATCAAGTGGTTCGTGAGACAAACCGCGCGGAGGTCACCCTGAGACAGCCCACATAAGCCCCCCGCCAGCCCCGCGTCAGGCCCGCAGTGTGCTTGTGAGCGAATCGGTGGACGCGGGCGGCGACATCGGAGTCGTGAATAGTGTTTCCTGCCAACAGAACCTGCACGGGCACAACCCGTGCTGATACACGCGCACGACACCGAACTCGGCTGGCGCATCATGCACCGCATCCGATTTCGGACTCAGCGCACGCGCATTGTCGTATACCGGGGGATAGCGCTGGTGCCTTGCTTCCACGCTGCGGTAACCCTGACTCCAACACCGCCACGACCTACCCCACATGCAGGAATCCGCCGACCAGATCCGACCTGCCCACTCAGACAAGAGCGATCTGACCGGGCTCTGCTCCGGCACCGTATGGCTATTCTCGACCAGTGACAACGGCGCGCGGCGCGTGACAAGCGAGTCGGAAATAAGGTCAGAGCCCCGGCCATGTGTCGCCGACCGTGAGAACCTACAGCCGCCTGTAGGTTCTCAAACAAAGTGGCCATTTCCCATTCGAAATGGCCACTCGAGGGTCAATTGGCCATTTCAGTTAGACGGATTTTGCGGAGACTTTCTTGTCCGCGGCCTGGTCCAGGTTGGGCATCCCTCGCAGAGAACGCCTGCTACGGGCTAGCGGCAGCAGCGGGGACCTGTGGACTCAAGTTCCCCATCGCCATGGCGGAGTAGTTCTACGAACTCGGACGCACAAGGTCACGAACTCGAAAGTAGTAGGGCAGCAAGAGTGGAATGCGTGTCGGACATAATTACCTATCGCTCGGTACCTTCACCGGACGGTCAGTTCCAGCGCCTCGCATGCCGCCGCCGAATCTCCATCACCGGACGCACGCTGTGCACTGTCTCCGCTGGCCGGTGAATCAGGTTTGGCCCCGCGCAAGCGGGTGGCGTGGGAGAATTCGACATCGCGACTCTGTTGGTGGCAGAAGTGTTCTTAGGCAAGGACTTTTCTGCCAGGGGTCGTACCGACATCGTTACAAACACTGGCATCTGCGGGGTAAGTATGGGGCCATTCTTGAGTCGTTCTGTCCCCTGGCGAGCGAGCTGAATCCCGGAAGGGCCGCAGCGCCATGCTTCAAGACGTCGCGTTCACCGTAGCCCACCCCGACTACTACGAGCCCATCGAGCGCACCGATCCAGGAGGACGGTACAACCCGACCCGACCGCCTCAGGGCTGGACGCGGCGCGAGTCCGAGGTGTGGACCCACTGGACACCGCCGCACGCCGAACTGCCCGAGCAAGGCTGGAAGGTACACGTGTCGAGCGCGTTCGCCACCGCGCAGCAGGTGCTCGACGTGGTGAGCATGGCTTGCGCTGAACTCGGGGTCCCGTTCAAGCATCTCTCCGGCGAGAACTATTTCCTATTGATGCACAGCAAGCTCAGCAGCCGCGTGCAGAGTGGCAAATTCTGCGCTCTCTATCCTGCGACCCCCCAACTCGCCCACGTTGTGCTGGAGCGGCTGGAGCGCGAGTTGTCCGGTGTCGCTGGGCCGTATGTGCTCACCGACAGGCGATTCGGCGCGTCGCAGTGCGTGTCCTACCGCTACGGCGCGTTCTGCGCGCGGCACCGTTTGGAGCCCGACGGCACCCGGACACCGACGATGCTGGCCGTCGACGGCACCGAGATTCCCGACGAGCGCCGCCCCGAATTCCTGTTACCTGTGGGCATCTGCGATCCCTTCGGCACGCTCGCCGAGGCGGATGACGACGACGAAGTGAGCTTCCACGGCTACACCTTCGAGAAGGTGCTGCAACCCGGCAACGCGGGGGGCGCATACCGGGCTCGCCGCGCCGACGGCGTTACCGTGTTCGTGAAAGAGGCTCGCGCGCACAACGGTTACGTCGGAGACCAAGATGCTCGCGGCCTACTCGAACGCGAGTACCTCACCCTGCGCGCCCTGCACGCCGCCGCGCCCGGCCTCGCCCCGGAACCGGTCGAGCTGTTCACCGAGTGGGAGCACACCTTCCTCGTCACCGAGTTCGTGCCCGGCCGCACACTCAACACGTGGATGGTCTCGACGACTCCAGTGATTCACGCCGGGGAAGACCCGGCGGCGGTCGCCGCCTACTACCGGCGGTGCACGCACATTCTCGATCAGCTCGCCGCGCAACTGGCTGTCCTGCACGAGCTCGGCTACGCCTTCGTCGATGTCTCGCCGCGCAATATCCTGGTCGATGACGACGACAGGGTGCGGCTCGTCGACTTCGAGGCCGCCCAACCCTTCGACCATCCCCTGGGCCTGCTCGGCACACCTATTTACCAGCCACCGGAGTCGCAGATGCCCGGTGCGCGAGCGAAGGTCGATCCGCTGGAGGTGGATGCCTACGCACTGACCGCGATCGCGCAGCTACTGGTGTTCCCGATCCACGAGGCCACTCGGCGCTGTCCGGAAACGCTGGACCACCTGAAGGCAGATTTGGCCGAATTGTGCCCGCTACCGCGGGAGCTATGGGCGATCGTGGTGCGTTCCCGGCCAACACAAGATGTACTCGGCTTGCCCACACCTGCGCAGGTTCGATCCAACCCGCAGGACACCGTGCGATGGCTTAGCAACCGTACGGCCGACGCCCTGGAACGCATGGCTGACCTCGACAATCCGGGCTGGGTGTATCCCACGGAGCCGCGGGGGCATAGGTCCAACACTCGGTGCGTGGCCTATGGCACCGCCGGCGTGCTGCACGTGCTACAGACCGTAGGCCGAGAGGTCGACCCGCGGGTGCTCGGGCGACTACGCGCCGATGCCCTGCGCGAGCGGCATACGACCGGGCCGGGCCTGTTGTTCGGCAATGCCGGAATAGCCTGGGTCCTGGACGATCTCGGCGACCGGGACGCAGCTACCGCACTGCTCGCAGCGGCCGATGGCCATCGGCTCGCGACCGAGACTGCAGGGTGGGGCGGCGGTGCCGCGGGTGTCGCTATGACCCATCTATCGTTCTTCCATCGCACCGGCGACCCGGATCACCTCGACCAGGCGCAGCGGTTGCTCGACTCGATCCCAGACGGCGATGCGCTGATCCCCGCGCTCGGCCCGGATCATCCCTCCGGCCTGGAACACGGACGGCCCGGCATCGCGCTGGCGCTGTACTACCTGTCGATGTTCACCGGTGTAGACGAGCCGTTCGAGCGAGGACTACGGCTGCTGCGCGATGAGCTCGTCCACGCCGAGCCGATACCGGTCGGGGCAACAGGGTTTCGGGTCTCGGCCGCCGATAAACGACGCATTATGCCGTACCTGGGATGCGGCAGCGCCGGCTACGTCTACGTCCTGGCGCGCTACCTCGGCCGCAGGCCCGACCCGGAACTCGCCGAGCTGCTGCGCACCTGCGTTCGCGCCGCGAGCATCCGGTTCACCGTGTGTCCTGGACTGTTCCAGGGACAAGCGGGGATGGTACTCGCCCACACCGACGTGGCCGCTCGTTTCCCCGACGAGAACTTTCTGCCCGACGCACCCGCTCGCCCGGCCGCGTTGTTCAAGCACGCGATCGCAGGCGAGACCGGCGTCCGCTGGCTCGGCGGCCGCGGCCAGCGACTCAGTGCCGACCTGGCCACCGGCTCGGCCGGGATCCTGTTGGCCCTCCACCATGCCACCACCGGCATCGTCGACCCGCTGTTTACCCTCGACCACTGCCTGGAACCCGCCGTAGACCGTCCCGGCCGGTCCGGCTGGCTGAGCCAACAGCGGCGAACAGGCGATACGCCCGCACAGACGGCCAACTCGACGAGATGATGAAGGGAGGTGAACTAGATGAGCAACATGAACAAAGTGTTGAAGCTGCAGCAGCTGTCCGACGAGGAACCCGAAGACTACGCGCCTACCTGGACGAGCCAGGTGAGCATCGGGAATTGTCCCCACGCTGACCGCTGCAATTGACCTTCCATAATCCGGACACTAAATGGAATGCCCGGGGCCTCTCAATTGTCCGCGGTGCCCCGGTCATTCCATTGACTCGGCAAGCGTCCCGCGAAGACGCTAATGGTCGACGGCGGCCTGGACTTGAAATGGCCGAAACTGGACGACAACAACCCGTCGCCTTTCCTCAAACACGACTCCCTCCGAGCAGCGAAAAGGAGGATGTGATGACCGACACCGAAGTCGAAGCGGCGGAGGAGCTTTCCGCCCCCGTCACAATCGGGGTCGAAGCCTATCTATCCGAGGACTACGCCCGCGCCGAGCGTGACAAGCTGTGGCGCAAGGTGTGGCAACAGGTCGGCCGGGTCGAAGAGCTGCCCGAGGTGGGCAGTTATCTGACCTACAACATTCTTGACGACTCGATCATCGTGGTGCGCACCGGCGCCGACGAATTTCACGCTCATCACAACGTCTGCATGCACCGCGGCCGGCGGTTGATCGACATACCCGAGGGCGCCAAGAGCGCCTACGGACGAATCCGCAAGGCGTTCGTCTGCGGCTTCCACGGCTGGAGCTACGGCCTGGACGGGGCATGCACCCACATCCGCGAAAAGCGGGACTGGCAGGGCGCACTGACGCCGGAAAATACTCACCTGCAACCAGTTCGGGTCGATACCTGGGGCGGTTGGTTGTGGATCAACATGGATCCGGACTGCGAGCCGCTGGCCGACTACCTGTTTCCCGCCGCAAAGGTCTTAGACCCGTTCGGACTGGAGAACATGCGCTGCAAATGGCGCAAGTGGCTGTCCTTCGATTGCAACTGGAAGGTCGCTCTGGAGGCCTTCAACGAGAACTACCACGTCTTCACAACGCATCCGGAGTTCAACAAATTCGGCGAATTCAAAGGTTGGGCCAAAGCTCAGGGCAAACACAGCAACATCGGCTACGTCGTGCCAGAGGACATGGCAGCCACCAAATCCGGCATCGGTGTCGATCTGCGTGTGTTGGCCGCGGAGCAGCAGGTCTACACCATGGAGAAGGCCAACGCCACCACCACCGAGACGCTGGTGAACGCCGCGAAGCGGCTAGTCGACGAATTACCTGAGGGGACACCGGCCGAGAAGGTTCTTGAGCACTGGCTGGCATCAGCGCGCCGCGACGACGAAGCGCGCGGCGTGATCTGGCCGACGATTCCGGCCGACATCCGCCGGCAGGCCGGCACCGCATGGCAGATCTTCCCGAACTTCCAGATCGGGCAGGGCCCGATCAGCGCGCTGTGCTACGGCGCCCGCCCACACCCCAGCTACAACCCTGACAAGTGCATCGTCGAGGTGTCAGTTTTCGAGCTGTACCCGAAAGGTGAACAGCCGCAGACCGAATGGGAGTACACGCCGGTCGGTGACCCGCGGTGGCTTTCGGTGCTGCCACAGGACTTCTCCAACATGGCCGCCGTACAGCAGGGCATGAAGTCCCTGGGATTCCCCGGCACCAAGCCCAATCCATACTGCGAACGCAGCACCGTGAACTTGCACTTCCAGTTGGCGAAGTACATGGGCACAGGTGAACCGAGGGAGCTCTAGTGCCGATCGCAACCGCTGCGCTCGCGCTGGGCGCGACGTCACCAGCTTGATCGGCCCAGGGCACGCTGCACATTCGTGACCTGGATGATGTGGGCATCCAGATGGCGCGAAAGACTCTCTACCAAGATTCGAGGCCGACCACGTCCCGTCTCACGTGCTGGACGAGAGCGAAGCGCTGCTACGCATTCGGGTGGCCAGCACAATGAACTTGGTTGCCGCCTTTCCGTTTTGCGGCATACATCGCCGTATCGGCGGCCTGGACTACTTCGTTCAGAAGCACATCGTGGTCAGCTGGGGTGGCCTCATCGAGTAGCACGCACACAGCTCCGATACTGGCGGTAATCCCCGCAGGAATGGCGGCGATGGCTGAACACAGTCGCACAGCCAGCGCTTCGGCGGTGCAAGTCGGGGCGGTGGTGGCCAGAAGGAACTCTTCTCCACCACTGCGTGCGATCACCGCGTGAGGATCATCATCGGCGGCGAACGCCAGAGCCCGGGCCGTGTGGACCAGCGCCTGATCGCCCGCGGTGTGGCCGTGAGTGTCGTTGACGAGTTTGAAATTGTCCAGGTCGATCAACATGATGATCAGATAGGTCGCGTTGTTCGGGCGTGTTTGGATCATCCCCAAGGCTTTGCGGTGGAAGGCGCGACGGTTGAGCAAACCAGTGAGCGGGTCGGTGTCGGCGCGCAGCAGATCTCGGGCCAGGGCGCGAACCAAGATTTGCCCACCCAGTGGTAAGGCGATGTTGACCTCAACCACGAGCCACCAATCCACCACTGCGAGAGCGGGATGCCCGGTAATAGTCAGTGAGACAGCTTGGATGGTGGCCACCGCGGCGGCTACGCCGAAGTTGTAGAGCACCCATCCGGTGCTGTGGAAGAACGCGACGTAGGCTCCGCTGGTAGCAAAGGCAATGCAGCCGATCATGGCGGCGAGAGGATCCGGGTGGGCTAGACAGGCCAATGCGATCGAGGCGTTGATAACGACGACAAAGGCGAGCGACTGAGTGCGGGTCGGCCAACGCCAGACGAACAACACTGTCCCGGACAGTCCGCCAACCACGGCCACCCACGTCATCAGCACCGGAAGGGGCTCACGGGGACCGTCGTGACCCGTCAGCAAGATGATCAAGCAGGCAACGAATGACGCGACCAGGAAGGCCATCACGGCGCGAGTGAGCGCGTCCATTTTGCGGGCTGCCAGGTAGCCCGACAGCCAGTCATAGTGATCGTCCTGCCACCACTGACGAACAACGAATGCCACCGTCGGGGTCCCCCAAGCTACGCTGATTGGCTAAGCCTAGCTGCGCAGAGATTGCGGTCGGCAACGACTCGCTAACCTAGTCTGACGGCCCCGAAAATTTTTTCGACCCAAGGCACCGGCATAGTTGCCAGCCCATGCGGAGGCCGGCGTCGCGAGATGACTCGCGAAGGCCTAGATCAGAGAGGGCCGGAAAAGCCGCCGAAGGTGAGAACCTACATACATTTACGGTTCCTGCTGAAGTCTTTCGATATGCGGAAAACGTGCTTGGCGATTTAATGCCCTTCGCAATCAAATACTCTTGCGAGTGAACTGATGATCTGCCGACTCAGCGAAGAGCCTTCGCGGCTCGTGTCCGTGAACTGAGTGTAGTTGCTGTGAGAATCAGCCCTCGGTGCGTGTGTAGTAGTCCGTCTCTGACTACGTATCTCGTGCGTGGGAAATGCGTGACTGCTGGCAACCCCAGACACCAATTCGAGTAGTGAACTACGCATGGCCGCGGCGTCCACTGGTGTCAGAGTTGCCCTTGTCGCGTATGGCCGGCATCTGAGCACGACCGGTCACGGCGATGCACAGCCAACGAATGGATCGCGCTGCTGAGGGGACTGTGCCAGGACAGCTGTCCGATAACCCGGACGATGCACGAACAAAAGGATGGGCATCCGATGCACGCAACCAAGCTCTCCAAGCAGATCGATCCTCCGGACAATCCATGGGATCCGGGAACTCCGTTGCGGCCCTTCGTCACCCCTTTGGCGGTGCTACACCCCGTCAAGATGGGCGACGCGATCTCGATCGACATCGCGGCGACGACCGCGCTGATTCATCCGGACCTGCCCGAAATCGCGGCGTGGGGCTACGGCGTGCCGGGCGGGGTGACATCCCCTGGGCCACTTCTGGAAGCCGATGCCGGCAATGCCACCACTGTGACGTGGCGGAATCGTCTGGACGCCAGTCTGTACCAGCGCGATCCGAACCGACCGGTACCAACCCTGCCGTTCAGCACGGCCGTCGTCGATGACCCCGATGGAGACAACGACTCGGTCCAGAATTACCTCGGGAGTGAGGGAGGTGTGCCCGAGAAGATGCCGTCGGCGCCATTGGGCTGGACCAGCACGCATCTTCACGGTGGTCATTCGGCCTCTGATGCCGACGGCTGGCCGGAGAACATGATACCCGCTGGCGGCCAACAGGTGTCGTTCTACGCCAATACCTACGACAATGTCGACATCGCGCTGGGCAAGGTCGGAGCGCTGCTGTGGTATCACGACCACGCGATGAACGGAACCCGCTACCACGTGTATTCGGGTCTGGCCGGCGGCTACATCCTGCGCGATCAGGCCGAGCGCGACCTGGGTCTGCCGACCACTCCCGAAGAAGGCGAGATCGTGGCGATAATCCAGGACCGCAACATCGACGCCGTAGACGGGCAGATTAGGTTCCTGCACAAGACCACTCCGGATACCGGCGAGTTTTTCGGGCCGCTTACCTTGGTGAACGGAAAGCTGTGGCCACAGCTTTCGCTCCGGCCGGCCACCTTCCGGCTGCGAATGCTCAACGGGTCCAATGCCCGTGCCTACCGGCTGCACTTGGTGACTGTCGATCCTCCGTCGATCGGGGACCAACCGCCAGAGGTCAGGGTGCACCACGATGTGCTGCGGATCATCGGCTCCGACGGCGGACTGCTGTGGAAGGCGGCCAAGGTAGCCCCGAGGTCGGCACTGACGTTGGCTCCGGCCGAGCGGCTCGATGTGCTGGTCGACCTGTCCGGGTTCGCCCCGGGTACACAGGTGTATTTGATCAACTCCGCGGAGGCACCGTTCGGAGGCGGAAAGGTCCCGACCGCCGCGCAGCTGAACAGCCTGTGGCACAAGGGCGATCGTCCTGGCCGTAATCCGTTTCCGTGGGTGCTGCGCCTCGACGTCGATCCAGACGCCGAGTTGCGCGGTATGGATCAGCCGGCGAGCGCGTTCGACGGCGTCGAGCTCAACGCCGCATTCCGGCGCACGGTGCATGGTCTGACCGCGCACCCGGCCCATGACGCCGCGCCCGAGATCTCAATCGAGGGACACGAGCACCACCTGATCCTGTTGGCCGAAACCGATCCGCCGGGGCACCTCTACGTCCAGGAGCTTGTCGAGGATGCCAACGGCGACATCGCCTTACGGCTGCCCACTGACACCGAAACCAAGAAATACCGCGTCGACGGGTGGATGGTCGGGGACCAGACATCTTCGGAGACACGGGTTGCGTTTGACGACCACGTCGGCATACGACCCCAACTCGGTCAGTGGCAGGTCTTCCGGTTCGTCAACACCACAGGTGACACTCACCCGCTGCACATCCACCAGTCCCAGTTCCAGCCGCTGGGGTCCGCGGCAGGTCAGATCGCATATGCCGACGCCCTGGGCAACAACATTTACGACCCGGCATCCCGGACCGCCACCGCCCCGCTGCTGCCCCTGCCGGACCCGGGCCGCAGCTACGACACTGCGGAAATCACCGGTTGGAAAGACACCATCCGGGTCGATCCGGGCAACGTGGTGAGCGTGGCCATCAGGTTCGACGTCCCAGGCCGCTACGTCTACCACTGCCACGTCCTGGAGCACGAGGACACCCAGATGATGCGGCCGATCGTCGTGACCGTGGTGCCCATGGACGACGGCGCACCGATGCAGATGTGAGCTCACCGCCGATCGGCGACCCGACGAGCTGAACCTCTGGGCCTGTGTCGACACGGACACCAATGCCGGGTTGCACCCGCCCCCGCAACCAGAGACCCGGAACGAGAAAGGAATTCGCCATGGCGAACAAGTGGAAGCTCATCAGTGGGGTGCCAGCGGGGCTGACCCCTGACACGATGCTGCTGCTGTCCGACGGATCGGTGCTTGTTCACAACACCGGTGGTGCCGAGTGGTGGCGGCTGACGCCCGACGGCGCGGGTCAGTACGACACCGGCGCGTGGGCCGGCCCCTTCAAGATGGCCAACACCAGGCAATTTTTCGCCTCCGGGGTGCTCAGGGACGGTCGCGTGTTCGCGATCGGCGGGGAATACTCCGACGCGGGCAACGACACCCCGCTGGCCGAGATCTTCGATCCGTTGACCAACACGTGGTCGTCCATGAACAAGCCGAGCCCGGCCTTCGACGCGATCAATGGCGACGTGTCCGCCTGCATCCTGGCCGACGGACGCGTTCTGTGCGGCGGGCTCACCAGCAACGTATCGGCGATCTGGGATCCCGTGCTCGACACGTGGACGGTAGCGGGAACCGCGTTCGGCACCGCTGCGACGACCAAAGACGAAGGCAGCGACGAGGAGACGTGGACGCTGTTGCCGGACGGCACCGTGTTGACGGTCGACATCGCGGCCCCACCCCGGACCCAGAAATACGATCCCGGCAGTGATACGTGGGTTCCGGCCGACTCGTCTCCGGCCACACTCACGCAGCAGCTAGCGCTCATGAGTCTTCAGAACAACGCCACCCCGCCGGTCAGCGTCAACATCAGCGAGATCGGTCCCGCGGTCGTGTTGCCCAACGGGCACCTGTTCGCGATCGGTGCGACGGGGCACACCGCGCTGTACATACCTCCGGGGAGTCCAACCCAACCCGGGTCGTGGACCGCCGGACCGGACCTCCCGCCCGACACCAGCGGCAATAACTTCAACAGCCCCAACGGCAACATCCAAACGGCGATCGACGCGCCCTGCGTTCTGCTGCCGGGCGGCAAGGTTCTGTTGGTAGCCGGGAACACGGTGGCCGAGAAGAACGCGACCCAATTCTGGTCGAACCCCTCGATCGTGTACGTCTACGACCCCGCGACCAACGCGACGCCGGTAGCGCTCGACAAGCAGCCCTCCAACAACACGACTGACACGTGGCAGACACGGTTTTTGTTGCTGCCGACGGGACAGGTCCTGTTCAGCTCCGAAGAGGCGGGGAAGCTGAGCCTACTGACTCCCGACGCGGCGCTGGTCGCGCCTGACCCCAGCTGGCGGCCGACGATCACGTCCTGTCCGACGTCGATGGCGGTCGGGCACCATTACAAGCTTCACGGAACGCAGCTCAACGGCCTCTCCCAAGCGTGTGCGTACGGTGATGACGCCCAGATGGCCACCAACTTCCCGATAGTTCAGCTGACCATGGGCGCCTCCGTCCACTACGTACGCAGCTTCGACTTCTCGACGCTCGGAATAGCCACCGGCGCCGCCGTCCACAGCACGCTGATTGACATTCCGGCGTCCTTGCCCACCGGCTCTTATGAGTTGCGCGTGATCGCCAACGGAATTCCGTCCGATCCGGTCACTGTCACCGTTGCAACGCAATTGCCACAGATCGCGGTTGCTCTTGAGGACGATCTCGACTTCGCTACGGTGTGCGCCGGCAGCCGGGCCTATCGGACGCTGACGGTATTCAACGTTGGCAACGCCGACCTGATCGTCGATACGGTATCGAACATCGCTGGGTCTGGTGATTTCACCGTCTTGCCGAATCCCGTGACGCCGTTGACGATCGAGTCGGGCGACGAGGTTGACTTCACTATCGAGTTCACGCCGACAACGTCGGCTTTTGAAACGGCGACGATCCGGATCACCAGCAACGACCCCGTTACGCCGAATCTCGATGTGGACGCCACCGGTACCGGTGGCGCGCCTGCCCTTGAGCTCGCTTTCCCGGGTGCCGGGCAATTCGGGAAAGCCTGTCTGGGCTCATTCGTGGACCGCGGCCTCGTACTGAACAATCGCGGGCCGTGCGATTTGCAGATCCTGGCGGTCAGCTCGTCGTCGCCAGACTTCGTTCCTCCCGGGGTTTTTTCTTATCCTCTCGTCGTTGCCCCCGGCGATTCCATCGAGTTGCCGATTCGCTTCCAGCCGACAACCTTCGGGTCGAAATCGTCAACGATCTCGGTTCTGAGCAACGACCCGACCGGGCCCAAAACCGTGGTGGTGTCGGGCACAGCGCCCGCGCCGCGGTTGACTCTGATGGTCCCTGGCGCTGGAGATTTCGGTGAGGTTCGCCTGGGCAAGTTCACCGACCTGGACCTCGTCATCAGCAACCAAGGGCCATGTCAGCTGACCATCACCGGCATTGTCTCGTCCGCGCCGACCTTTGTCCCACCACAGGTAGCCAGCTTGCCGCTGACGGTCGAGGGCGGTGGCTCCGTCGAGGTCCCGATCCGCTTTCAGCCGACACATCGAGGAGCCGCAGCTGCGACACTGACGATCTTCAGCAATGATCCGAGCAGCCCGGCCGTCGTGGGTGTCAGCGGTACCGGCTGGCCGCCTCTGCCGGTGGCGGGCACCGCTCTCGAAGGCTTCCGGCTCAGCAATGACAGTCAACATGTCTTCTTCACCGGCACCGACAAGTTCCTGCACGAGCTCGATATCGCGGCTGGCTCCGTGTGGGCGGACCACGATCTGACCACCTTGGCCAGTGCGGTGCCTCCTATCCCGACCACAGCCCTGGCCGGCTTCCGGCTCAGCGACGACAGCAAGCACGTGTTCTTCATCGGCACCGACGGCGACGTCTATGAGTATTACTTCACCGTCGCCGAAGGCTGGGTCTACAACGACGTAACCGCACTAGCGCGCGCCGTGACGCCTGCTGTCACCAGCGAACTGACCGGCCACGCACTCGGTGACGACAGCAAGCACGTGTTCTTTGTTGGCACCGACAGCCATGTGCACGAGCTCTTCATCGGCTCCAATGGGCGCTGGGCGGACAACGACCTGACGGCTCTGGCCGGCGGAGCGACGCCCCGTCCGACCACGGCGCTGAGCAGCCACCGGCTCGGCGACGACAGTCAGCATGTGTTCTTCATCGGGACCGACAATCATGTGCACGAGCTCTTCATCGGCTCCGGTGCCGGCGCGAGCTGGGCGGACAACGACCTGACCGCTCTGGCCGGCGCGATGCCACCCAATCCGGCCACGGCGCTGACCAGCTACCGGCTCGGTGACGACAGTCAGCATGTGTTCTTCATCGGGACCGACAATCATGTGCACGAGCTCTTCATCGGCTCCGGTGCCGGCGCGAGCTGGGCGGACAACGACCTGACCGCTCTGGCTGGCGCCGTGATATCCACGCCGGGCACCGCCCTGACCGGGTTCCCGCTCGGCAATGGCAGTCAGCATGTGTTCTTCATCGGTGCCGACAGTCACGTGCACGAGCTCGACATCGACTCCGGCGGGAGTTGGGCGGACCACGACCTGACCACCCTCGCCGGCGCGGTGCCACCCATCCCCGCCACCGGCCTGACCGGCTACCCGCTGGGCAACGACAGCAAGCATGTGTTCTTCATCGGCGCCGGCCATCACATCCATGAGCTCTTCTTCACCGCCGGTCCGGGGTGGGTCGACAACGATCTGACGGCGCTCACATAGCGGGTCCATGCCGGCAACAACGGAGAGCGCGTTTCGGCCATGGCGAACCGCCAAGTGCGGATGTGACCTGTCCCGGGAGTTCTCCCAAAACCGCTGTGGCGCAAGGCGCAACGCAACGTCTTCGTTCTCGGTCCAAAGGTGGCCGGGCATTCTGAAAGCGCACGCACCAAAACCGAACCGGTACAACGCCCTACGTCCGTGGTGGAGTACAGCACTACGCATGGTGTCGCGCTGGACCGGTGGCAACATCTGTCATAGGCGGCGGTGCAGGATCCGCCGACACGCGGTAAGGGGGCACCATGGCGGCCAAGCAGACCGAGAAGGCCGGCGCGCGAGGTGGGCGCAGCCCTGTGAAGAAAGCAGTGAAGACGGCGCGACCGAAACCAGCGAAACCCGCTGTGCCGGCACCGAAGTCCGGAGTTCTGCCGCCACGATTCAAGCAGATGGTCGCCGCGGCTGCCGAGGCGATGGTTTCCGACCTGCCGCAGCCAGCTCCCGGGGAAGTCATCAATCTCGGGCCAATCGCCGGGACCGGCACGCCGACCGGCGTGATCGGCGCGGGCGGTACCGACCTTTGCGAGATCGCACCGAGCGGTCAGGTCGCCCTTGCCGGTGACACGTTTGCCGGTCAGGGCGTGGGTATCGGGGAGTGGAGCCGGTCGATGGGCCTGCATGTGCGGCCCGGCAGCCTCAACAGCGCCCACATCGAATTCGACTTCGCGTTCGGCAAGAGCAGCACCCTGTACGCCGAAACCTGGCCGCATGTCGACGGGGGCAGCCAGCTGCCGGCCGGCACGGTGCAGGTGTTCGGGATCGACTACGCGCTGGTGACCCGGACGGCGAACCTCATTCCCTCCGATACGCGCCTTGTGCGCATCAACGCCACGCAGGGGTGCTGGGCCAGCGTGCCTGGCTCCTGGCGGGCCGCCGACTGGCAGAGCGGCAACCAAACCCAGATCAGCGGCTACCAGGATGGCAACTGGGTCTACATCATCGCCGACGGGTTCGCCCGCGATCACCAACTCTGGCTGTATCGCTGTCCGGCGACCGCGTTCACCGACCGCAACACCTGGCACGCGTGGGGCATGATCGGCGACGGGCCGGATTGGGGCTGGGATCAGGCCCCGAGTCCGCTCAACAGTGACCTGTTCGGCGAGGTGAGTCTGCGCCTGATCGAGGGCAAGGCGGTGTTGACGGGATTCAACGCGACAACCCTCTGCGTCGAGGCCCGGGTGGCCGACGATGTGACGCAGGTGGCGGCGCCGTGGACCCCGATGACGACGATCGCGACCCAGGACAGCGTGGCGCAAAACTACGGCGGTTACATCGTTCCCGGCTCCACGCTCGACCAGATGGTCATATTGGTCAGCCAATGGCACACTGCCACCGGTAACCCTTATCGGGTGTTGCAATTCGTCGCCAACCTCAATCGCTGACCACTGTCGCCATGTGCGCGTCGATGGTTGCCGGGGTGGTCGACCGCCAGCTGCTCGCTATCGTTCGGGCACTAGAGCGGCAAGCAGCATCTGGAGCAGCCACTGCTCATACTGCGCGGTAGTCCAGTGCCAGTCGTTGGTCAGCATGAGGTAGACGTCGCTGCTGGTCAAGGTCCACAGAATCGCAGCGGCGTCTTCAACTGTCTTCGAGTCTTTCAACGGGCCGTTGTCGGCCAGCCATTCGGCCACCGTTGTCATGGAGGTTCGGCGTTGACGCAGATTCAAGTCCGCCCACAGCCCTTCGATTTCAGGTTCGACGGCTGCGGCTGCCTGGACAAGTGCGCTATAGGGCGCCACCCGTGCCAACTGCTTGGTGATGCCAATGCTGAACAGCTCCAACTGTTCTCGTTGATCACTGCATTGCCGAACCGCTTCAGGTTCCGGGCGATCGAGAACTGCGATGTCTTCGTCGTCGCCGCCGATGACGTAGTCCATGACCTCTTTCAAGATCCCGCGCTTACTGCCGAAGAGTCGGAAGATGAGGTCATTCGAGACACCTGAAGACTGGGCAATCTCGGCCGTCGTGGTGCGAACGTAGCCGTTGGCCAGGAACAGTTGTGCTGCCGTGTCCACGATCCGCCGACGGCGCTCGACGGCAACGGCTCGGCGTTTGGACGAGTCGTAGCGGCGCGTATTGACAGGTTCGGTCACGGCCGGTAATCATAGCTCCATATTAAGTCTAGTCAGACTAGAACGAATATGTGGAGGATGCGATGAGCACGTTCTATCGACTGGCATACGCGACAGGATTCACTCCGTGGGAGCGTGCAGGCGAAGCCGAGAGCGGCAAGCTGGCCGAGTTGTTCGACCGAGAGGAAGCCGAGCGCGGAGGGCCGGGCAAGGCACTCGATTTGGGCTGTGGCTCAGGAAGATACGCCGCCGAACTGGCAATCAGGGGCTGGGCGGTCACCGGCGTCGAATTCATCCCGCAGGCTGTTACGCGGGCACGGCGCCGCATCGAGGAGCTGGGACTGTCAGTGCCGATCGTCAAGGCCGATGTCACGCGCCTCGGACCTGACCAGCTCGGCGCTGGATACGATTTCTTCCTCGATGTCGGGTGCTATCACGGCCTCGACCCCGCTCAGCGACTGAGCATGGCGCAGGGCGTCACGTCGTTGGCGGCATCTGGCGCCACCCTGTTGATGTTGGCCTTTTCGCTTGCCGCTCTACCGCGGCCCTTTCCTCGTGGCTCCAATCGGCATGAGCTCGAAGGTGTTTTCGCCGGTTGGGCGGTCACCGACGTCGAGCCGGCGTCGACCCAGGGAATGCCGAAACCGCTAAGCAAGGCCGCGCCGAATTGGTACCGGCTCCGTTATGCCTCTTAGGGCCGGCATGGACTCGTTGACGTGTATGCCCTTGCGCAGCTGAGGTTTACGGTCCGAGACGCGTCCAGCGTCCATCAGAAGCAGTCAGTGGCCGGCTGTGCCGAGCGTTCTGGAGCCCCAGGAATATTGCGCGCCGTGTGGGAGTTGGCCTAGGCGATGATCCGGCGAGCGGCGCTGGGCGGGGCCAGGGAGCGAATTTCGTGGATTACAAGTCGGTCTCCAAGGACGTGATCGGCCACCTGTACAAGGCACACCACGCCATTCGTGTCTCGGAGGTCGAGGAGGCGCTGGTCGCATTGGCCGAACTCCGTGTTGCCCAGCTGGTCGGATGTGCATACTGCTGCGCCTTTCACGCGGGGGAGTTGCGGCAGATGGGTGTGGATCAGTCTGTCATCGACAAGATTCCAGGCTGGCGCCATTCGTCGGCGTTTGATGCCAAGCAGCTGCTGGTCCTGGAATGGACTGAGGCGTTGACCACCTCGTGCGGGGACCTCGAAGATCTGCGGGCGCGGCTGGCCGCGGTGTTTTCGGAGAGGGATTTGGTCGACCTCACCGCGAGCATCAGCTTGATGAATGCGCTGACCCGGTTACGTATTGCGTTGGGCGAGAAGGTCTGACCGCTACGTGGCGAGCGCGGGTGTGGGCTGCACCCGCACAAGCTGTGGTCGGCGGCCCAGGCTCCTTCCAGATAGACTGTGTGACAATGTAATCCATGAGCACGCAAGTTCCGCGGTACCGATCGTCGGGCCGCGGCGTGGTAGTGGCCCAAGCTGTCATTTGGCCGGGGCCCGCCGATCCGCCACTGCAGACAAGGGACGAATCGTGATCCGTGCGATCAGGCGGCGGAACTTGATGCTCGGGTTACCTCTGCTGGCAGGCGTCTTCGCGGCGCCCAGGGCGTTGTCGGCACCGCTGTCGTTGGCCGGTGTCGAACAGCTGCACGGGGGCCGTCTCGGTGTATTCGCGCTGGACACTGGGTCGGGGCGGACGCTGGAATGGCGTGCCGACGAGCGGTTTCTCATGTGCAGCACCTTCAAAGGGCTGTTGGCAGGACAGATACTGGCGCGCATCGATTCAGGTCGGGAACAACTCGATCGCATTGTTCCCTACACCCGACAAGACCTTCTCTTCACCTCGCCGGTGACCCAAGCCAACGCTGCGTATGGAGCGTTACCCGTCGGCACGCTGCTACAAGCGATCCTTGAGCAGAGTGACAATACGGCGGCTGTGTTGTTGATGCGCGGCGCCGGCGGTCCTGCTGGCCTGACCCAATTCGTGCGCGAATTGGGTGACAACGTGACCCGCTCTGATCGCTAAGAGCCTGAGTCGAATCGAGCCGACGGTGCGCTCGACACCACGTCGCCGCGCGCAATCGTGATGACCGCACAGCGGCTGTTGCTGGGTGACGTGCTCACTGCGACGTCTCAGGCCATCCTGGAACACGGGATGGCGAACTGCACGCCTGGTCTCAACCGCCTACGCGCGGCATTGCCCGAGGGCTGGCAAGGTGCTGACCGACCTGGCACCAACGTCGAAAACGAGACCAACGACTATCTACTGGCCCGTCCAGCCGAGCGGCCGCCCCTTCTGGTGGCCGCGTACTACGACGCCCCAGGCAAACCCTCCGATGAGCGGGAAGCGGTTCTGCGGGAAGCAGGTCGGTTATTCGTGCAATGGGCCACAAGCTCATGACCGACCGATATCGGCCCTTTACGGCGAACGATCTGGTAGTCCAACACATGCCCGCTGCGAAATGGCTTGGCGGCTAAGGGTGGAAGCCCTCCTAGTGAGGCTGAGCTCGCCGATGGACTCGACAGCCACCGGCAGTGGCATGACGAGGTGTACAGCATGCTTACCGTGATCGGCAACTCGGTCGACAGAAGCTGATGTGTTCCCCAGTGATTCACCGCGTGGTGACGATGCCGTCGACAAGGAGGTCAAACATGCGGTGCGCTTGCGCGCTCGACGTGCTGGTCAGCACAACACCGACCATGCTCGACACTACGTCGTCGGCCAGGATGTCTGCGCGCAGACTGCCGTCGGATGCTCCTGCAGTCAGGAGCGCTGCGACGGCGGCGGTGAGGTTGGCCCGGGTGTCGACGGCCGCCACCTTGCCCGACTCGACCATGGCATGAAGCGATTCGGCCATACCCTGCTTCGTGGCGACAAACTCGGCGTAACGCGACAACCATCGGCGCAGAGCGGCTTGTGGCGGATGACGAGCGAGCAGTCGGGGCGCGGCTGCGCACACCTCGGCTAGTTCGGCGCGGTACACCGCCTCGACAAGAGCGTCGCGAGTCGGAAAGTGCCGATACAAGGTTCCGATGCCGACGCCGGCCGATCGGGCGATTGCCTCCAACGTGGGCGCGCCGTCACCAGCGGAGTAGGCCGCAGTGGCGGCTGCCAAAAGCCGGTCGCGGTTGCGGCGGGCATCGGAGCGAGTCGATGTCACCAAAGCGGAGGAACCTCCGATACTGATAGTCTCATCCTTAAGCGGAGGGGCCTCCGCAACAACCATTATTCCCTAGGAGATACATGGTTCACGATCGGCAGCCAGGTGGTCCTGGCCGAATTGCGACTCACACCGTCGCCAGGGTCGGGTATGGCGCAATGGGGATTGGGCGCGGAGCGGTTGAGGACGCGGTCGCACTGCTTCGGCGAGCGATCGACCTTGGCGTCAACCACGTCGACACCGCCTCGTTCTACGACGATGGCGAGGTCAACCGCCGCATCCGGCAGGCGTTGTCTCCGTACGCGGACGGGTTGGTCGTCGTCAGCAAGGTCGGTGCCCGCTCAGTACCAGGTGCGCCGTCGTTGACCCTCGCGCAGAAGCCAGCAGAGTTACGCGTCGCGGTCGAACGGGATCTCGTACAACTAGGTCTGGAGCAGGTGTCCGTGGTGAACCTCCGGCGCGCCGACATTGCCCCGGGCTTGATCGCCGAAGGAGATCAAGCCGTCGATCTCGACGACCAACTTGCGGAAATGATCGCCCTGCGTGACGAGGGCAAGATCGGCGCCATCGGTCTGAGCCACGTTGACGCCGCGACGTTGATACGCGCACTGCCCGCAGACATCGTGTGCGTACAAAACGCCTACAGCCTGCTCGACCGCCGACACGAAGATGTTCTGCAGCTGTGCCTGGACCGTGGTATCGCCTGGGTGCCCTTCTTTCCCCTCGGATCATCGTTTGCCAGCTTCCCCAAGGTCGCCGACAATGACGTCGTCAAGCAAGTCGCGGCAGATTCCGGGGCCACCGCCGCTCAAGTCGGGCTCGCTTGGTTGTTGGCACACGCCGCCAATACGCTGCTGATCCCCGGCACCCGATCGATCACCCATCTTGAAGAGAATGTGGCGACAGGCGGAATCTCGTTGAGTGCTGCGCAGCTCGCCCAGCTCGAAGCCGTATCCGACCAAGCCACGGACCCTCGCTGAACAACGAACGTCGTTAGTACAGAGCACGTTCCGAC
This sequence comes from Mycolicibacterium brisbanense, assembly GCF_001570425.1. GTDB lineage: Bacteria > Actinomycetota > Actinomycetes > Mycobacteriales > Mycobacteriaceae > Mycobacterium > Mycobacterium brisbanense. Next base: position 344,557 of record NZ_BCSX01000021.1, on the reverse strand, counting down.
TACGCGGCACAGATGGCAGGCATGACGCACTCGAGGCCGAGAACGCCCGGCTCAAGAAGATCGACGCCGATCGCGTTGTGGACGTCTTGGATCGCCTCGAGCTCACCCATGGGGCGCCGCACTACGTGCGTTTCGACAACGGGCCCGAGCCCGTCGCTCACGCCGTCGCCGATTGATGCCGATTCGACATGTCGGCGTCTTCGCCCGGCCGAGATCGGCGACTCTGCTGATCGCGTCGTAGTCGTAGACCCAGTTCGCTTGAATACCAACGGCGTTAGGATCGCAAATTTGCCGCAAGCGGTAGATTGCGTCTCGCTTGATCTACGACCAGCGCGCAGGAAGGTGGTAGGTTTTACCCCGCTCTCGCGCAGCGAGCTGCACCTTGCTAGTACGTGAGATACGTTCATTCTCGTAAAGTCTCAAAGCGGTCGTCGGATCGGGATATCTGCCGAGGAGTTTGCCAAGGACGTATGCGTCTTCTATCGCCATTGAAGCGCCTTGAGACAGGAACGGAAGCATTGGATGGGCGGCATCGCCGAGTAATGTGAGTCGGCCTTTGCCCCACTGGGACATGGGATCCCGATCGAATAAGCACCAAGCGAAGATCTCAGAGGGATCGGACATCTTGAACAGTCGGATGAGATCTTCATTCCATCCGTCGAAAGCCTCCAACAATGCCGCTTGGCTGCTCGGCACCGTCCACGATTCCTCTACCCAATCACTGCTCTCTCTGACTGCAACGATGTTGACCATGGAACCACCGCGACAGTAGGTCGTACGGAGACGTGTCTACTCGCGGGCAGTGGGGCGGATCGGTACTCATTGTCACCGAAAACGCAGATCCTCGTAATAAGGGGCTTTATGCTGCGATCCCTCAGTTGGGCAACGGGTTCGGTATCCTCTTCGCCAACGGTTCGTTCCTGTTCCTGACGCTGGGATTCCCAGACGCTTTCCTTACCTGGGCATGGCGAGTTCCATTCTTGATCAGCGTGATCCTGGTGGTAATCGCCATCTACATGCACTTCCGTGTCGAAGACAGTGAAGAGTTCGTGCGGGCACGCGCCAAGGTCCCGGCCGCGACTAGTGCGCCGTTGCTGGCCGTACTGCGCCGCTATCCCATCGAGATCCTCTTGGCCGGTGCCGCATTCATGATCGTCAACGCGGGCTACTACATTGCGTCGACCTACGGTCTGTCGTACGGCACGACTGTCCTCGGCTTGAGGCGCGAGACCATTCTCGTCGGCATCGTAGCTTCGGCGGCGGCGTCGATCCCGGTCACTCTCCTTGCGGGCTACATCTCGGACCGTGTCGGTAGAGGACGCGTCTTCATCACCGGTGCTGTCCTCCACCTGCTGTGGGTGTTCCCCTTCTTCTGGCTGTTCAACTCCAAATCTAGTGTGGCTATGGGGATTGCGCTCATTGTCAGTCAAGTCACCCTCAACACGATGTACGGTCCGCTAGCAGCAATGTTCGCCGAGCTGTTCGCGCCCGAAGTACGCTACAGCGGTATGTCGCTCGCCTATCAGTTCGGCGCAGTCCTCGGCGGAGGCTTCGCCCCCACAATCTGTGCAGCACTGTTCGAGACGTTCCAGACATCCGCGGCGATCTCCACGTACTGGGCCGTTGTTGGTGCGGTCTCTCTCGTGGCGATCTCGATTCTCACGGCCAGGCAACGCCGGATGGCCGCACAGCTGGCCCTTTGAGAATGTTCCTACCATCTGCGGGCTGACAGGGATGCAGCCTCGTCAGCCCGCAGTGGTCAACACCCGGATTTTGATGCACACCGAACAGGTGAACTGCGCCCGTCAGTTCGGGGTGAGCAGAACTTTGAGGGCTCCGGTAGTGGCGGCGTCGGCGAATTCTGTATAAGCGGTCTCGAATTCGTCAAAGTGGTAGCGATGCGTGACCATGGCGGAGGTATCGAGTTTGTGCGCGGCGACCAGGTCGACAAGGTCCGGCGTCGAATAGGTGTCGACCAGACCTGTGGTGATGGTGAGGTTCTTGATCCAGATGTCCTCGAGATGAAGTGTTGCGGGCCCACCGTGCACCCCGATATTGGCGATGTGTCCACCCGGGCGGACCAGTCGCACGGCGAGTTCGAAGGTTGCGGCGGTTCCGACCGCTTCCATTGCCACGTCTGCACCCGCGCCGCTTGTCAAGTCCGCGATGGCCGCCAGCGGGTCTTGCCGGCTTGGATTGATGACGACATCCGCTCCGAACTTGCGCGCAGCCTCCAGCCGAGTGTCGGCCAGGTCTATGGCTACGACGTGGCTCGGGCTGAACAACTGGGACGTCATGATGGCTGCCAGGCCGATCGGTCCAGCACCCACAACGGCGACGGTGTCCGCCGGTCGGACCCTGCCGTTGATGGCCCCGACTTCGTACCCCGTCGGGAGCAGATCCGCCAGCGTGATCATGTTCTCATCGTCCACGCCATCGGGAACCTTGTGTGTCGAGTTGTCCGCGAATGGAACTCGTACGAACTCGGCCTGGGTACCGTCGATCCGGTTCCCCAGGATCCATCCGCCTCCGCCCGTGCACTGGCCATAGCTGGCGCGACGGCAGTATCGACAGCTTCCGCACGAACTGATGCAGGAGACCAAGACCCGGTCGCCGATTGCGAGCCGACGCACGTTTGATCCGATGGCGGTCACGGTTCCCACCGCCTCGTGGCCGAGGATTCGCCCTGTGTCCACGGTAGGGACATGGCCACGCAGGATGTGCAGGTCGGTCCCGCAGATTGTGACGGCGTCGACCCGAATGATCGCGTCAGCCGGATCGATGAGTTCGGCATCCGGTACGTCTTCCCAGGAGGCCTTTCCACCGCCGTGGTAAACCATTGCTTTCATTGCTGTCTTCCTCAGTTCAGGTGAGCTTGGTCAGTTGGTCGAGGACATGTTCGGGTGACGCCGTCGCGGGAATGGAGGTGACCAATACATCGGCCGCCGGGACGGCGCGGGCGTCCTCCGCATCGCCGGTCCAGAACTCGGGTCCGAGCACACCGATGTTGGGATTGCCTGCAGCCGTCTCGATTCCGTCGACGTTCCACATCGCCAGCGTCCAGTCGAAGTGCGAGGCCACGTTGGCCACGGCGGAGTAGGGCGCCAGGAATTCTGAGAACGGGGCATCGCGGGCATCGAGCAGTGTCAGGGCGATCGGAAGCGTTCCGAGCTGCCCCAGCCATTCAGCGATGTACACCGACGCACTGTCGGCCCGGTCGGCGTCGACTGCATCCAATGGATTGCCGGCCATCAGGTGCGCCGAGGCGAGCCAGGATGCCGGCGACGGAAGATGCAGGAGCAACTGGCGCCGTGCTGTCTTCGCCACCGTCTCGAGCGTCTCCCGACACGCTGACAGGACCTCGGCATTCGTTAGCAGGGTCCGTAATGGATAACCGGTGCGGGTGCGTGCGCCCATCGCCGCGACGAGGTCGGGGCGTGCGCCGGTGTGCGCGGTGAGCAGCCGTTGGACGTCGACCCAGAGTGCATCTGGATCGAGTAGAGCCCTCACTTGTTCGAAATGTCCGACCGCCAAGGCGGTCTCGGTCCACGGAATCGGCGTGCCCTGGCGTACCACCGCGGTGGAGTACTCGGCATCGTCGATCAGTAGTGGCCGGCGTCGCCCGCTCGGCGTGTCCGCCATCAACGATTTCACACTCATGGAAGTGCCTTTCTGGGCTGGTGGCGGCCCCAGGACAATCCGGGGCCGCCATCGATCTCAGGTGAGTCGTGCGACCTGCTCGCCGTGCTTGGCTTCGAGTTCGGCGATGCGGGCTTCGAGCTTGCCGATCTTGACTTCGCGGCGGTCCGGAACCATCACGATCGGAAGCTCGGCCAGGGGTGCGCATACCCGCTCTGGACCGTCGATCGAGTACACGGTCGCGGTGATGTCGGGGTTGTCCTCGGTCCAGGTTCCCCACGAGCCGTAGTACGGCAGGTCTTTCGGTGGTTCGGGAGTAACGAACTCCTGGCAGAACTCGGCGAACGGCTTTCCCCGTCGCAGCCGGTCCTTGCGCGCAGCGGCGCGTGCCGCCTCGGTGCCGGCGACGTCGAGACGAAATGTCGTGGGCTCGTATCGGACTCCGAAGATGTCTTCGGCGACCTTCTGGCTGATCCGCCCGAGCTCGGCGTCGCGGACCACGGCCTCCGGCGAGCGCTCCAACGGATCGCCGTAACCACCGCCTGCGCCCTGGCTGATCATGTAGAGCTCGCCGTCCTTGGCCAGGTCGAACTGCAGACCCATGTGATACGTGGAGTAGCGGCCGTCGGGGAAGGGCCGCTCGTTCATGACCTTCTCGATCGACAGGTCGAACGTCTTGTTGTCCCGCCGAAAATGTTCGTAGACGTTGGTGCCCTTGACCATCGCCAACGGGTAGGTGCCGCAGCCGTATCCGCCGTACATGCCGTAGATCGACGAGAACTTGGCGCCCGAGGTAACCGTCATGAATCCCCACTGCGGTGTGCCCTCGGCGGCCACGATCATTTCGTAGCCCATTCCGCCGGTGAACTTGCCGAAGCCCATGTTGTCGCGCACCAGCCGCTTGGCGACCAGCTGCATGAACGGCACTTCCTCCTCCATCACCTCCTGCTCGGCCGTGTCGGCCATCGCGCAGAACAGCGGGGAAACAGCGTCTTCGCCGTCCCGGAACGGCTTCGCGCCGCCCGGCATCCCGTTGAGATCGGCGCACAGGTTGCCCACCATGTCGCCATGCTGGGTGATGCCGCCCCACAGGAACGTGTTGATCTGGTTGAACCAGTTGGCCACCACGTTGGAGTACTTGTGCGGAGTGGAGAACGACATCCGGCTGTAGAGCGCCTGCATGCAGGAGAAGCCGCGGAACGAGGCCTGCAGTGACTGACCCATCGGGGCGTCGTACGACGCGTCCGCCCAGGTGCCTTCGTCGGAGATGATGTCGATGCAACTCATCGCTGCCGTGCACCGCGGCAAGTCCGGCCACCAGAACGCCAGGATAGCCTGCATCATCATCGATTTCACCGAACACAGCGGTGAGTTGATGGCGCGGTTGAGGATCTCCGGGCCCGTTCCGCGCAGATCCACGGTCATGTGATCGCCCTTGACCGTGATCTTGCACGCGAACTTGATGAGGATGTTCTCCTTGAGTGTGCTGTCCATGAACTGGTCGAAACGGTATGTCCCGTCGGGCAGTTCGGCGATGCGACGGCGAACCTCGGCGTCGACGTCCTCGACCGTGGTGCGCAGCGCGGCCACGAAGGTGTCGACGCCCACCTCGTCGATCACCTTGTCGATACGCTCCATGATCTTACGGACCGCGGTGATCTTCACCTTCAGGTCGGCCAGCTGAAGTTTCGGGTCGCGAACCGAATGCTGAAGGAATGTCAGGAGATCCCGGCGCAACTCGCCGCGCTCGACGATCTTGAACGGGCTCATCCGCAGTCCGTCGTCGAACGCCGTCTCCGAACCTGATGGCATGCCACCGGGTTCGCATGCCCCGTTCTCGCCTTCGTGGATGGTGGCTGCCACCCATGCGATGATCTCGCCGTCACGGATGATCGGCATGATCATCGATTGGTCGGTGTTGTGCACGTTGCCGAACCGGGCATCGTTGTGGATGAAGCCGTCGCCGGGGTTGATCCCGACGGTCGGCTCGTCCTTCCAGTACTTCATGATGTACCGGATCGGGTGGTGCAGGATCGCGCTGAACGCGATGACACCGTGGCACGACAGGTAGGAAACATCGCCGGAGGCCGTGTAGATGGCGGTGGTCAGGTCACCCCATTTGGCCCCGGGTGCCGCGCCCTGTGCCTCGCACATCTCGTAGCCTTCATCGAGGGCGCCGGCGATGCGCTTGCGAATGCGCTCCACCTGGAGCCGGTCCACGCCGGCGGCGATCGCCACCTCCTCGTGCAGCGAGCGTTCCGAGATGCTGTGGCTACGCATGATTCCCGGGTCGGGTCCGAGGAACAGCGTGGTCTCGTCCATGAACTGGTCGACCCACTGCTGTTCCTCCGCGGTGAGCTTGCCGGCCGGTCGTTCGTTGACTGTGGTCATATCGTGTCCTTACTTGGAGTTTGGGGTCAGTCCTGCAGGAACCACACGGCGCCCTGGACAGTGGGTTCGAGGCGCCAGCCGGGTTCGACGAGAAACGTGGTGTTCTCGGTCGTGACGATTGCCGGGCCGGCGATGACACTGTCGGGGGTGAGGGCTTCCTCGCCATAGACTGGTGTCTCGATGGGGTCGTCGACGCCGATGAAGTAGGCCTTGCGGGTGCCCACCGGCACCGCGGCGGTGCGGGCCCGGCTGTCCTCGAGGGCTTCGAAGTTCACCACGTCGCCGTTGACGTAGGACGCGACCCGGACGGTGTTACACCGGATTCCGGCCTCCGGCGCAGCTGAGGATGCCCCGAACCGGTGGCTGTACACATCACCGAAGGTCTTGATGATCTCCAGCACATCGCCAACGCCATTGATGCGGTTGATATCCGAGAGTGCCACTGCCTGGGTGAGCAGCTGATTGCCGTAGCGCATGTCCAGCTCCAGTCGGAACTTGACGTCTTCGGCAGAGAAGCCCTGGCGGATCAGGTCTTCGCAGCCCTGGGCCTCCAACTCCGAGACCACGGAATTGAACTCGTCGTAGTCCTCGAACAGAGCCCTCGTGGTGGCGTTGTACATCGTCACGTGCACGCCCCGTTCGTGGAAGTGCAGCTGTTTCATGTTGCCGGCGCCGCACGCTGAGAACACCGACGAGAACGGCGGGGCCAGAACACGTTTGATCCCGGCATGGCGGGCGACACCGCAGGCGTGCAGCGGGCCGTTGCCGCCGTAGGCCAGCATGGTGAAGTCCTCCGGCAGGTAGCCGCGCACGCGCAGCTCCTTACCGATTCCGATGGCCATCTGCTCGTCGACGCCGTCCTTGATCACCCGGGCAACGTCGATCGGATCCATGTCGAGCTCGTCACTCAGCTCCTCTTCGATGGCGAACAGCGACCGTCTCGGGTTGAGCTTGATGTAGCCGTTGGCATAGTTGTCCGGATCGAGGTAGCCGAGCAGGAGGTCGGCGTCGGTGACCGTGGGTTTCAGCCCGCCGCGGTCGTAGCACGCAGGTCCTGGATTCGAACCGGCCGATTTCGGCCCGATCTTCACCGAGTTGTGGATGCGGTCATAGGTGGCGATGGAACCCCCGCCGGCGCCCAGGGTGTCGAGATGAACCATCGGAACCGACACCAGCCAGCGGTCGATCGTCGGAAGGAAGTCGTAGTGCTTCACCCCGCCCTCTGGCACCAGACCGATGTCGAACGATGTGCCGCCCATGTCGGTGGCTATGACGTGGCCGATCCCTGTTTCGTTCGAAAGATGCTCGGCGGCACCCACACCGGCGATGGGGCCGGAGTGGATGGTCTGCAACGCGTCCGTGGAGTTCATTTGCGCCATGCCGCCGGAGTTGTGGATCACCAGCATCGGCTTGTCGTACCCGAAGTCGCGTAGGTTGCTCGACAGCTGTGCCAGCGCGTGGAACATGATCTCGTGCAGGTAGCCGTCGATGATCGTCGACGTCGCGCGCACGTATTCGCCCTTGCGGCCTGACACCTGATGGCCGAGCAGCACCGGGATCGCGCCGAGTTCGTGCGGCGGAAACTCGTCGAGGATGATCTCCTGGATCGCGAGCTCGTGCTCAGGGTTTTCGGTGGCGTTGACCAGCGACACCACGATCGCTTCGGCGCCTGCGTCCACGAGTTCGCGGACCACGGTGCGGACGTCCTCGGGATCCAGGCGCGCCACGATCTTGCCTGCGGAGTTGATCCGCTCCTTGACCGAGCGGATCATCGCCCGAGGTACCAGCGGTTCGGGCCGTTCTGCGGCCGGAAGGTTCTGTTGCATACCGTAATCCAGACCCTCGCCGTAGCCCCGGCCGCGGGAGAGCGGGATGGTGTCCTCGAACCCGTGGGTGACGATGGCCGCCACCTTTGGCCCGTTGCGCTCGATGAGCGCGTTGGTGCCCAGCGTGGTGGCGTAGCGAACCGAGTCCACTTCCGAGAGCACGGTGGAGCGGTCGAGCCCGGCGCGCTTGCACGCCAGGTCCAGTGCATCGTTGAAGCCGACGGCCAGATTGTGGTGCGTGGTCAGCGCCTTGGCGTCGATGTAGATGTCGTCCCACACGAAGAAGCAGTCGGTGAAGGTGCCACCGATGTCGACCGAAATGCGTTTCATATCTGGTGTTCTCCTGTACAGGTCTGTCAAAGGATCAATGCAGGTGGCCGGCGGCCTTGAGCGCGGCGGTGTACTTCTGGGCGTCTTCGCCCGGCCCGTAGTTGAAGACGGCTTCGGCATCTTGGCCGCGGTCGGCCCACTGTTTGCGCAGAGCGGCGACGTCAATGAGCATGTCGACGGCCGGCGGGTGTCCCGGTGGCAGGTACTCACATTCGATCTGCGTGCCGCAGCCCGGGCAGTAGTACTCCAGGATCCGGCAGTACGTCGGGTCGGGGCTGAAGGTGTACTCGTAGCGTTCCGGGTCGATGATCGGCTGATGGATCTCGCGCGGATCGCGGTCGTAGACAAGAGTTCCCGCCTTGTACGTGTCGTGCGCTGAACCCATGTCCTGAGTGCACACCCGGCACACCCAGCGTTCGGTGTCGAGGTCGATGACGAGGTATTCGGTCATTGGGACTCGCATGGCAAGTCTCCTTTCTTGCGTTCTGGTGTCAGGACTTGTCGTTGAGGAGCAGGTCGCCTGCGGCAGTGCGGCGGAATGACCAGCCGGGCAGTACTCGAGCCGTGAAGAATGGGCCCTCGATGATCGCGGGCCCTTCGCCCGCGTCGCCGGGGCTCAGGTCGTCGAGCACGTAGACTGCGACATCGTCGACGCGGACGGGCGACGACCGAACCTGCCGGGTGCCCGCCGCCAGTGCTGAGGTCGGTGTCACCGCAGCATCAGCAGTGAGGTGTGGATGCGTCAGTGGCGCAGTGGCATTGAGCTGTAGTGAGACGACCGCGCCTGGGTAGTCCACTTCGTCGCCAGGCTCGTAGGGCAGTCGCGATACCGATCCGTCCTCGACGCTTTCGACCAGCAGCTGCCAGGATGTCTCGCAATCGGCCAGCGCGTAGCCCTCCTGGAACATGTCACGTTCGGCGCGGGCGAGCAGTGTGTCGTGGGTTTCGGTGGCGGCCGCGGTGGTGGGTTCGGCGACGATGACCTCGTAGGTCTTGCCGATGTCCGAGAACGAGATACCGAACGCCGAGAACACGGCCGCGGTGCGGGGTACGAGAACCTGTTTGACTCCTGCCAGCCGGGCTGCGCCGGTGGCACTCATCGGTCCGGCGCCGCCGAAGGCGAGCAGCGTGGTGTCTTCGGTGACGAGTGCTGCGAACGACTCCGACAGAGCCTGGAAGTACGCGTGCTCCATCCGGATCAGCGCTTCTTCCAACGGGATTCCGAGTGGCTGAGCGATCGTCTCGGTTATCACCGCGCGAGATCGGCTGGGGTCGAGGGTGAATGTGCCATCGAGGTAGGTGTCGGGGTCGAGGATGCCCAGCAGCAGGTTGACGTCGGTGATGGTGGCTCGTTTGCCGCCGAAGCCGAAGCAGGCCGGTCCGGGTGCGGCGCCCACCGACTGTGGGCCGACGGTGATCTGGCCGTCGACCACCTGGATCACCGACGATCCGCCGACGCCTGACGACGTCACGTCGCTCATCGGGTAGGAGATGGATACCCCCTCGATGCCACCCCGTTCGGCGACGGCGACCGCACCACCTTCGACCACGCCGACATCGGTGGTGGTGCCTCCGATGTCCATCATCAGGGCGTGCGGAAGGTTGTAGACCTGCGCCAGCGCTGCGGTACCTTCCAGTCCGCCGCGCGGACCTGACGAATAGGTCTTGAGCGCGATCGATTTCGCGACTCGGGAGGAGGCTCCGTCGTTGCGGTAGACCAGCAGGGGGTTGACCACCTTGTAGGCCTGCAGTCGCCGTTCGGCGCTGTAGAGAAACCGTTCCATCGTGGGGTGCAGGAACGCGTTGACCACGCACGACCACACCCGGCGGGCGTCGTTGCGGTCGCCGGCCAATTCCCAGCTGTAGATCAGCGGCACCGAACCGAGTAGGTGGCGGGGGAACTTGCGCAGCAGCACGTGCCGCAGCCGTCGTTCCTCCTCGGGCGTGGCGGCGGCGACTACGACACGCGCGGCGCCGAGGGTGGTGAGCCGGTTGATCTTCTGCACCGCGTCGAACTCGAGATCGGCCTCAGCGGCGACGGTCAGGAAGCGGTCGCCGACCAATCCGGTGAACAGTTTCTTCTCGGCGTCATCACGCTGCATGCCCGCATCGAGGCCGCCGATGGTGGTGAGAATGCCGATCATCGGGCCACGGCGTTCCACCAACGCGTTGGTGCCTTGTGTCGTGGAGTACCGGATGTGCTCGGTGGCGTGCAACAGCCTGGTGATGTCGGCCTCGCCGTACAGTGCGTTCGACGCTTTCTCGATGCCGGTGAACAGGCACTCTGAGAGGTCGTGGGGGGTCGTCAGCGTCTTGGTGAAGGTGAACGCGTTCCCGTCCCAGACGCAGATGTCGGTCAGCGTGCCGCCGTTGTCGATGTTGATGAGGGTGCCCATGGCGCTCCGTTCGTGGAAATTCGCATATCTGAATGCGTGGAGTGGGGTGGCATTTGTGCTGTGCGCCACACCGCTGCATAGAGCGTTGCCCATGTCTCAGCCGCGGCAGGTGTCCCAAAATCGGACACCGATCTCCTTGGCTGTGATGCGCGTCTCGTTCAGACTGGACATGACCTCAGGAGGTGAGCCATGCCCGACAGCTCCGCCCGGATGTTGCGGGTGGCGGCCGCCCGTGCGGATTTCCTCGAGTACGGCGGGAGCGGCGCCGCAGGGGTCTCAGACGTCGTCGTCGCGTCGTGGGAGCGCAGTCAGGCTGCGGGCGTGGATATTTCGCATCCGGACGCGCAGTTCACCGATGAGATCGACGCATCCTCGCTGCTCGTGCGGTGTGCGCGGCCGGTGTTGCAGCAGCTCCAAGTCGACACGGCGGATATGCCCCTGGTGATTGCGCTGACCGACAAGAAAGCGAGAGTCGTACAGCGCATCGACAGCTCATCGGCGGTCGCTCGGCTACTCGACCGGGTCCATCTGGCACCTGGATTCAGCTATGCCGAGTCGTCGATGGGAACCAACGGAATCGGCACGGTGTTCGAAGCAGGGCAGCCCATCAGCGTGGTGGGCCCGGAGCACTTCAGCGAGAATCTGCACTTGTTCGCGTGCACCGGTGCCCCGGTCATCGACCCGGTGACTGGCCGTGTCGAGGGCGTGCTGGACATCTCGACGCTGTCGTCCTCGTGGAGTCCACTGATGCACACCCTCGTCAAGAGTGCCGCGAAGGACATCGGGCGCAATTTTCTGCTTGACCGCGGCCAAGCACAGCGAGCGATCTTCGAGACCTATCTCAAGGTCGTCGCGCGCTCCGCGCGCCAGGCCGTGTTCGCGTTCGGAGACTCAGTATTCGTGGCCAGCGCCGTTGCGCAGCAGATGTTCGACGCTGAGGAACAGCGCATCATGCGTGAGCACGCGATGTTCCTGATGGCGGGCAAGGATCGGGTCAGCGACACGATCGCCCTGCCGGGGCACCGCCTGGTTCATGTTCGCGGAACCCGGATCCTGGCCGGCGCCGAGGTGGCCGGCATGGTGGTGATCGCAGATCTGGTGACATCGAGTCAGCCTGGCTCGCCGGATGACTTCAGTGAGCAGCAGTTGCCCCAGGTTGCGGTTGCGACGCCGCAGACATCGCAGATCGTCGGCGGCTTGTGGCGTTCGCGCGACTCTCTGGCGGGCGGCTCCACGCCGGCCTGGATGCGGGCATGCGGTGACCTGCGACAGGCGCTCGAACGAGGCCGGCCCGCGCTCGTCGTGGGTGAGCCGGGGTCAGGAAAATTCACCCTGGTGGCCGAGTTGTTCCACTCGGTGTACCCAGGGGGAAGAGCGATTTCGGTAGATGCCGGCCAGTTGGGAGTCGACGGTGCGCCTTCCGACCTCAGCTCGTTGCTCGGCGAGTCCTCCGAGCCGACGCTGCACATCATCCGCGACATCGATCAGGCGAGTACTGATGGCGTCGAACGGCTGGATGCGTACCTGACCGCGGTGGCCGCGGCGAACGGGCCGGTGTGGGTGGTGGCCACGGGTTCGGATTCTGCGGCGACAACCGACCTGCCGTTCCGCGAACTCCTGCACCACTTCGAGGCGTCCATAACGATCCCGCCGCTGCGGTGCCGGACCGACGATCTCCCAGCGCTCACCGCAGCGTTACTGCGGGGGGTCGCGCCTGACCGAAAGGTGAGACTCAGTCCTGCGGCGCAGCGTTTGATCGCGCGATACTCCTGGCCGCGCAACATTTCTCAGCTGCGCGAGGCGCTGGTCCACGCGCTTCGGCGCCGGCCGGTGGGCGAGATTCAAGAATCTGATCTGCCTGGGTACTGCCAGACCGCGTCGCGCCATGCGCTGACGCCGCTGGAAGCGGCCGAACGCGACGCGATTGTTGCAGCGTTGCGTGACAGTGGCGGCAATCGTGTTGCGGCCGCTGCTCATCTGGGCATGTCGCGGTCGAGCCTGTACCGGAAGGTCAAAACGTACGGCATTGTCGCCTGATTTGCCCAGCGGGCCAACCGATCACCTCCGAAGCCGCAATGTCAGCTCGTGCGCGAGTTCGAGGAGCAGCGCACCCATCTCCGCCCGTCGGTCCGCGCGGAACCGGGTTTCGACGCCGGTGAGGCTCAGCGCCCAGGCGGGGCGATTGTTTCGGTCGAAGACAGCCGCGCCCATTCCCCAGCTGCCTTCGACGAGAAGGCCGGGATTCACTGCGTAGCCGGTGGTGCGGGTGGCGGCGATCCGTTCGCGGATGGCGGCTTCGGAATGGCTTGGGGTCCAGCGTGGTTCGAGGTCTGATCGGGCGAAGTAGTCGTCGATGTCGCGGTCGGGCAGGTGACTGAGGATCGCCAACCCGGCGGAGGCGACTCCGAGCGGGAAACGAATGCCCTCGTGCAGCACGTGGGATCGCAACGGGAAGCTGCCCTCTCTGCTGAGTATGCATACGGTTTCGTCACCGCGGCGGGCCGACAGGAAGGCGCTCTCGCCGGTTTCCCGGGCCAGGCGTTCGATGACGTCGCGGGATTGGTCGGTGATGTCGTAGCGCTGGGCAGCGCCCGCCCCGAGGAGATAGAGCTCCGGGCCGAGTGACCACATTCCGGTGGCCGAGTCGCGATCGACCAATCCCTCCGCACTGAGTGCCGTGAGCAGACGGTGCGCGGTGGGCCGGGGCAACGCGGCGGTGCGGGCGATTTCCGTGGTCGACATCCCCGTCGACTCACCGCCGCCGATGGCGCGCAGCAGCGCCGCGGCACGCGCCAGCACCTGCGTTCCCTTGTCTTCCATGCGGGCGATTGTATGCGTTCATAGAGTGGACGCACGCCGGTCTTGCGGTCATCATCCGAGCAATGTCGGCGAACTTGCCAAGAATACTTGTGCCTTGGACCTGCGAAGAAGCAGTATCGGCACCACAACGGATCGCGTCTGTCCAGTGGTCGGAAAGGAAGGGCATCGATGCCATCGAAGGTCTACGGCAGCGCCGCGGAGGCGGTCGCCGACATCGCGACGGGGGCGACCCTCGCGGTCGGCGGTTTCGGTTTGTGCGGTATCCCGGATGCGCTCATCGCGGCCATCGCCGACTCATCGACCACTGATCTCGAAGTGTTCTCCAACAATTGCGGCGTCGACGACCACGGGCTGGGAGTCCTGTTGTCGCTGGGCCGGATCCGTCGGGTAACGGCCTCCTACGTCGGGGAGAACAAGGAGTTCGCGCGGCAGTATCTGGCCGGCGAACTGGAAGTCGAATTGACGCCGCAGGGCACGCTGGCTGAGCGACTGCGGGCCGGCGGTACCGGGATTCCCGCGTTCTTCACCCCCGCAGGCGTCGGCACCCCTGTTGCCGACGGCGGTATGCCATGGCGGTACGCGGCCGACGGTTCGGTGGCCATCGCGTCGCCTCCCAAGGAGACCCGGGTGTTCGGCGACAAGCGATACGTGCTCGAGGAGGCCATCAACGCCGACTTCGCCCTCGTGCATGCCCGGCTCGGCGACACCGACGGAAACCTTGTGTTCGAGAAGACCGCGATGAACTTCAATCCGCTCGCTGCGATGGCCGGGCGCGTCACCATCGCCCAGGTCGAGGAGCTCGTCGAGCCCGGCGCGATCGATCCGGGCCAGGTGCATCTCCCGGGTGTCTTCGTCCAACGCGTCGTACACACCGGACCGCAGAACAAGCGCATCGAGAAGCGCACTGTCCGTACCGCTGAAGGAGCCTGAGGATGACTGCGACGCTCGCATCCGGCTGGACCCGTAATCAGATCGCCGCACGCGCGGCCGCCGAGATGGTCGACGGGCAGTACGTCAACCTCGGCATCGGGTTGCCTACTCTGATCCCCAGTTATCTCGGGCCGGGAGTGCGGGTAATCCTGCACTCGGAGAACGGAATTCTCGGCACAGGCGGATACCCGGACGAGGACAGCGTCGACGCCGACCTCATCAACGCGGGCAAGGAAACAGTCACCGTCAACGCCGGTGCCGCGTTCTTCGATTCTGCGACCTCGTTCGGGATGATCCGCGGTGGCCACATCGACACTGCCGTGCTCGGCGCCATGCAGGTGTCTCGCAACGGTGATCTGGCGAATTGGATGGTGCCGGGCAAGATGGTGAAAGGTATGGGCGGCGCAATGGATTTGGTCCATGGCGCGGCGCGGGTCATCGTCGTCATGGAACACACCGACCGCAGCGGCGCACCCAAGATCCTCGACGCGTGCACGTTGCCGTTGACCGGACAGGGCGTCGTCGACCGCATCATCACCAATCTCGGTGTAATCGATGTCCCCGCAGACGGAAGCCTCATCCTGCGCGAACTGGCTCCCGCCGTCACCCTCGCCGATGTGATCGCCGCGACCGGCGCCGAGCTGGAGGTGCAGCTGTGATGACTGCTGACACCACTACCGTTCTGGTCGCCGGAGCCCGCACCCCGATCGGAAAGTTCATGGGGGCGTTGGCCACCCGCTCCGCCGCGGAGCTCGGCGGCATCGCCATCGCGGCGGCGCTTGCCAAGGCGGGCATCTCCGGGTCGCAGGTGCAGTACGTGATCATGGGTCAGGTACTGACCGCGGGCGCGGGTCAGATCCCGGCCCGGCAGGCGGCGGTCGCCGGCGGCATTCCGATGACGGTGCCTGCCCTGACGATCAACAAGGTGTGCCTGTCCGGTTTGGACGCCATCGCCCTGGCCGATCAGCTCATCCGGGCCGGGGCGTTCGATGTCATCGTCGCCGGTGGTCAGGAGTCCATGTCGCAGGCGCCGCACCTACTCGAAAACTCCCGTGCCGGAGTCAGATACGGCGACGTGACGCTGCGAGATCACGTTGCCGTCGACGGATTGCGCGACGTGTTCACCGATCAGGCGATGGGCGCTCTCACCGACAGCGTCAACGCCTTGTCGCGTTCCGAGCAGGACGAATTCGCTGCGGTGTCGCAGCAGCGCGCCGCAGCGGCCTGGAAGAACGGCATCTTCGACGACGAAGTCGTGCCCGTTGCCATCCCGCAGCGCAAGGGTGATCCGGTTCAGGTCACCCAGGACGAAGGTGTCCGCGCCGACACCACCGCCGACTCGCTGGCCCGCTTGCGGCCGGCGTTCATCCCCGACGGAACCGTCACCGCGGGAAATGCTTCGACCATGAACGACGGTGCGGCGGCCGTGGTCGTGATGAGCAAGGCCAAGGCCATCGAGCTCGGTCTGAGCTGGATCGCCGAGATCGGCGCGCACGGCACGGTCGCCGGGCCCGATTCGACGTTGCAACTGCAACCGGCGAACGCCATCGCCGCGGCGTGCGAGATCGACGGAATCGACCCGGCCACACTCGATGTCGTAGAGATCAACGAAGCGTTTGCCGCAGTGGGTATCGAATCGACCTGCGCGCTGGGCCTCGACCCGGAGAAGGTCAACGTCAACGGCGGCGCCATCTCGATCGGCCACCCGCTGGGCATGTCCGGCGCACGCATCGTCCTGCACCTGGCGTTGGAACTGCAGCGCCGCGGCGGAGGGACCGGGGTGGCAGCGCTCTGCGGCGGTGGGGGACAAGGATCGGCGCTCATACTTCGGAGCTGAAAGCCGTCGGTAGGGGCTTAGACGAAGCCGATGACGGCCGGGCCTGGGCACGGCGATGGCGCCGTACCCGGGCCCGGCCGCACGCATCGTCATCCCCAATGTTCGGCGGCGCGCACCTGCAGCAGATCGCGGAATTGTTTGGTGGTGTTCGGGAGCAGCTCACCGGTGCCCCAGTCGACCACGACGCCGTAGCGGCGCACCAGATCGAAGGTGTCTAGTTCTCGGTCCCGGAATCGGGCGGCGACCTCCGCAGGGTCGACGTCGAGCCACTGTTTGCGAGCTGCCCGGATCTCGGCGCGGAGCGCTTCCGTTGCGCTGCGGTCGATCTCGTACTCGTCGATCTCCGGGTCGATCGGCGTGATCACCACACCGTAGTCGCGGGCGCCGCCGGCAATGGTCACATAGCCGTCGATCACGTCCTCCAGAACAGCCTCCGGAGCGCGGTCGAGGGGATCGCCGAGTCCTCCACCGCCTGCCGACGGCCGCTCGAAGGTGTCGCCGGCCTGCACCGCAACGCTGGAGAACACGGATCCCAGAAAGGCTTCTTCGGCCGTTCCACGGTTGAGCCAGACGCCGTGAGGAATGGAGGGGAGCCCGCCGTTGATACCCCAGGTGACCGACCGGGATCGGTCGCAGCAATAGGACATCACGGTGTTCTCGCAATCGGTGAGGGTGCCGCCTTTGGTCACACCGCAGCCGCCGCGGTACTTACCCGGTCCGCCGGAATCGGGGATGATCGCGTGCTTGGTCGTCAGCACCGGAGTCAGGCGTTCTTGCCCCTCGCACGGCTGAACGGCCAGTCCCACACCGAACACCGGTGCCGTCGCGGTCGATCCGTCCTTGGTACTGCGCCCTCCCCAACCTCCGGCCATCCAGTCGTACCACATGAAGAACGGACGTTCGTCGCCTCGAGCGTCGCGGCCGCCGACCAGAAGGTATTCAAGGTTGAACGAGCATGCGATGGCTCGCTCGGGCATGATCGCCGACCACAGTTCGAATATGGCGTTCATGATCTTTTCGTAAGGGCCAGAACAGAATCCGGTCACCGCGATCGGCCAGCCGGCATTGACCACGGTGCCTTCGGGTCCGATATCGGTATTGATGGCGGCGTAGAGACCGGAGTTCAGCGGAACGTCGGGAAAGAAGGTCTTCGTGCCCGCGACGATTCCGGAGAAGGCCGTGCCGTACCCGCAATTGAGGAAACTCGCCACCGCGGGGGCGCTACCGGAGAGGTCATAACTGAGCTGATCACCCTCGATGGTCATCTTCACCCGAATCGGTACCATCCCTTCGGGTTTCGAAGGATCCGAGTCGAGGTAGTCCTCGGTCACCCACTCGCCGTCGGGGAGTTCTGCGACGCGTTGGCGGATGATGCGCTCCACATAGTCCTGTACCTCGGCCATGGCTTCGACGACGGTGTCCCGGCCGTATTTGGCGACCAGTCGGTGAATCTCGCGCTCACACACGCCGGTCGCTTCCGCCTGGGCGTGCAGATCGCCCAAGCTGATGTCCGGAGCCCGCGTGTTGGCCACCAGTAGTTTGGCGACATCTGCGAGAAAACGGCCCTCGTGCCAAACGCGAACGGGCGTAATGCGCAGCCCCTCGGCGAAATGCTCAGTGGCGGTGACGTCGAAAGATCCGGGGACGCTGCCGCCGATATCGGCCCAGTGTCCCTTGTTCTGGGCGAATCCGATCAGCTGGCCGTCGGCGAAGATCGGCCGGATGAAGCTGACGTCATTGAGGTGAGTGCCACCTCGGTAGGGATCGTTCACGCAGAAGACGTCACCGCGGTTGATATCGTCGCCGAACTCTTCGAGCACGGCTTTGCATTGGAAATGCAGCGTTCCGACGTGCACTGCGATGTCTTGGCTGCCCTGCATGACGGTGTTGCCCTGGGCGTCACACAACGCCGAGGAGAAGTCGCGGCTGTAGATGACGAACGAGTAGCAGGTACGCAAGATCTGCTCACTCATCAGGTCGACCGAGGTCACGAATGCGTTCTTGAGCACCTCGAACGTAACCGGATCGAGGCGGCGGGTGGTGTTGGCGGCGTTCACTGCTGCTCCTGATGGATGTGGATTCGAATGTTGGCCCACTCGTCGACGACGGCGGTGGTCGCCGGCGGTATGACGGTGGTCGAGTCGAGCTGGTCGATGATGGCGGGCCCGTCGACCGCGTTTCCGGCGATCAGCTCGTCGCGGTCGAAGACCGGCGTCGGCATTCGCCCGCCGACCTCGTCGAAGTAGACCTGACGAATTGCCAGCGGCGACGGTGCGGGTGCGTCCGACGTGTTCTGCTGGGGGAAGCGGGGTTTCGGGGTTTCACCGATGGCGCGAACGCCGATTTGGTAGATCTCGACGGCCACGTCGTCGCGGCGGAACGAGTAGTCGCGTTCGTGCTCTTCGTGAAAGAGTTCGACCGCACGGTCCAGGAACCCTTCGCGGTTGTCTGCCGTGACGCTCAGCGACCGCCATTGTCCCGCGTAGCGCATGCTGATCGAGCGGTCGATACGCATGCGACTCTCATCGACCCCCTCGTGCCGTAGCCGGGCGAGGCCTTCCTTTTCCAGCTGTGCGAATTCGGCTTCGAGCTCTGCCGGGTTGACGTCGGAAGCGATGCGCTGGAACATCGCCGACAGGTCGTGCCGGATGTCGACGAGCAAGCACCCTTGGGCCGAGGTGATTCCAGGATGGGCCGGCACCACGACCGTGGGGATCGACAGCTCCTTGGCGAGGGCGGCACCGTGGAGTGCGCCGGCGCCGCCACACACCACCAGGACGAAGTCCCTGGGGTCGTACCCGCGGCGGATGGACAACAGTCGCACTGCGTCGGCCATGTTGGCATTGGCGACCTGGATGACATTCGATGCGGCGGTATCGACATCAAGGTCGAGGCGCTCAGCGATGCCGCTGCGCACGGCTTCGCGCGCCGCGTCGGCGTCGAGCGTCAGTTCGCCGCCGATCAGTGACTCACCCAGCCGACCGAGTACCAGGTTGGCGTCGGTGTTGGTCGGTTCGGTGCCGCCGCGCCGGTAGCAGGCCGGGCCGGGTGCGGCCCCGGCGGATTGCGGTCCATTCCGCAGGGAGCCGGCCTCGTCGATCCACGCGAGTGAGCCGCCGCCTGCGCCGATGGTGAGTACCTCGATGCTGGGGAAGCAGATCGGGAAGCCGTACTCGACCTGCCAGCGTTTGGTGGTGCGGATCTCGCCGTCGTAGACCAGTGAGATGTCCGTACTGGTCCCGCCCATGTCGAGGCCGATCGCATTCGGGTATCCACAGCGGGAAGCAATGTCGGCCACCGCGATGGCGCCCGCGGCAATACCCGAGGCGGCCAACCGCACCGGATAGCGGTCGACCATGGCCGGCGTCATCGATCCGCCGCCGGAGTGCAACAACAGCAGGTCGCCGTCGTAGCCGTCGGCGCGCAGGGATCCTTCCAGTCGGTTCACGTAACCACTCACCAGCGGGGCGAGCACCGCGTTGGCCACTGTTGTTGACGCGCGGTCATATTCGAATATTTCCGGCAGGATCTCACTTGACGTCGACACGGTGACTCCGGGGATCTCGTCGATGAGAATGTCGCGCATCCGCCGTTCGTGGGTGTCGTTGACGTAGGAGTTCATGAAGCACACCGCCACGGTCAGCACACCTTTACGCCGCAGGATGCGTGCGACGTCGCGCGCCTTGTCTTCGTCGAGGGGTGTGACGATCGATCCGACGTAGTCGATCCGCTCCGGTACCTCGTACCGGTTTCGCCGCTTGATGTACGGGGCGCCGACGTCGACGTAGGAATCCCAGAGTTCGTCTTTCGTGCCATCGCGGATCTCCAGGATGTCGCGGAACCCCTCGCTGCACACCATCGCGGCGGCTGGAAAACGGCGCGTGATCAACGCGTTGGTGGCCACCGTCGTGCCGTGCGAGAACAGGGCCACCGCCGAAAGATCGACACCGGTCGATCGCACACCGGCGACGACCGCTTCCATGGGGTCGTGTGGGGTAGATGGCACCTTGGCGACGCGCGTGCTCTGGTCACGCTCGTCGAAGATGCACACGTCGGTAAACGTCCCACCCACGTCGACAGCAACACGAAGGGTCTTCGTGGCTGTGTTCTGCTTCATTGGTAAGCCTCCTCTGGTGAAGTGTGCTCAAGTATTGAGCTGCACTAATCCGCAGCCAATTGGAGAAAGTGACTGTCGACTACACTCAGATTGGAGTTTTTGACCGTCCGGGGTGAGGCCGCCGCAACTGTGGAGAATGACGATTTCCGCCTGGTCGATCTGCTGTTGGATCAGTCCCTCGGCCTCGTCCTGGTGAGCGACTGCAATCCGCACGTACCACTGTCGGGCGCGCACGCGATCGAGATCGCCCATCCGTCCGAATGGCTGCAGCCTGGAACAGTGATGCTGACGACGGGTTCGCTGTACGGCCATGAGGCCAAGAGCGGTAAGGCAGCGCAAGCGCTCCGCGGCCTGGTGCGCGAGCTGGTCTCGGCCGGCGTCGCCGCTCTCGGGTACGGACTCGGGGTTGTCACCGATGACGTGCCTCGAGCGTTGGTGGACGAGGCGAACCGTCATCACTTCCCGGTATTCACCGTGCCCCGTGAAGTGGCCTTCATGACGGTGATCGATCGTGTTGCGGAACAAACTCATTCAGTCGAGTCGCACTCCTTGCGGCGGGCGTTGCAGATGCAGGATCAGCTACTCGACGCGCTGGGCGCCGCTGATCCCGAGCAGGAGTTGATATCCCGCCTGGCCGCGATATTGCGTTGCAGCGTACTGCTGTACAACGAGTTGGGTGACGTCGTCGCATCCTCCGGCAAGGCACCGGCACATCTGATGCGGTCCCAACTGCGTGGCCGCAGCGGCCATCTACGGTTCAGCGTCGGCAAGTGGTCGGTTACCGCCGACCCGATTGAGCCTGGAGGAGAACCACATTGGCTGGTGATCGCCTCGACCCGGCACGAGGTTCCCGACGCTCTGGCCCGATCGATCCTCCAGGTCTCCGTCCGGCTGCTCAACGCGATCGAGCGGTCGCGGTATCGGGCGGCGGTGGAGAACAGGGCCCGCCAGGCGGCGTTTGTGCGCGAGCTGGTTGCCGGTGAGATCATCGATCAATTCAGCGCCGAAGGACATTTGGAGTCGCTTCGGTTCGGGCACCGGCCCCAGTTGCGGGTGTTCGCAATGTCTCCCTCGGACGGTTACGACGCCGGACGCTGGGTGACGCGCGCCGCGACCGCGCTCGACGCACTGGAGGCCGACGCGCTCGATCTCGCGCGATTGATGCGCCTGCCGGTGATGTTCGCACAGCACACCGATCAGCTGATCGGTGTGCTCGCGGCGGATGTGCCCGCCGTCAACGGCTGGATCGCCAACCAACCGGAAGGTACCGTCTGCGGTTTCTCCGAGCCGTTCCAAGATGTGCGCACCGGTCCCGAACGTCTCAGAAACGCACAGCGCGCACTGCGGGCTGCGCAAACCCGAAACCTTCGCCACACCAAGTTCGAAGACGTTGGCATCGCGGACTGGCTCTTGACCGGACAACACCGGGAGACCACCACAGCCAAGGCCACCGAACAGCTCGCCGTCCTCGGGCGGCACGATGGGTACCTGGACTTCATCCGCACGTTCTTCAGCCATGACCTCGATGTCGTGGCAACAGCGAAGGCACTCAACGTACATCCGAATACCGTGCGGCACAGAGTGAAACGCGTCGAGTCGATGTTCGGCGAGTCGTTGCGCTCGCCCGCGCTGATCACCGCCATCCACCTGAGCCTCGAGGTACTCGCGCTCGAGGGCGACCTTTCCGCGATCGGCGATACGAGAGCTCGGTGAGGCGGCCCCTTCCCGTCGGAGTGTCCTGTCTCCTGGCCCCAGCCGTAGAATGAGGCGAGGCGACTGGCGCAGGTGGGGGACCACCGGGAAGCTGAATTCAGGACGCATCGACCGCCTGGGTGCTCCTCAACTTCTGAGGAGTCTTCATGCGCGCGACTGTTATCGACGGCACTGCCGTCGCGAAGCGAATTCTGGACGAGACGCGTCAACGTGCCGCGAAGTTCGAACGATCACATGGTCGTAAACCGTGCTTGGCGACCGTGCTCGTGGGTGATGATCCTGCCTCACATACCTATGTGCGTATGAAGGGCAACCGCTGTCGAACCACCGGCTTGGATTCCCGGCACCACCAGCTTCCGCAGACTGCCGGCACGTGCCAGGTAGTCGAGCTCGTCACCGAGCTGGCCCACGACGACGCCGTTGACGGCATCCTGGTACAGCACCCCATGCCGGCACAGATAGACGAGCGCGAGGTCTTCGAAGCGATCACCCCGGACAAGGACGTCGACGGGGTTACTCTCGCCTCATTCTCCGCTATGGCATTGGGTGGCAGAGGGTTTCAGTCCTGTACACCAGGAGGCATCATGCGTCTACTGGATGCCTACGATGTCGATCCCGCTGGTCAGCATGCCGTTGTCATCGGCCGCAGCCCCATCTTGGGCAAGCCGGTCGGGATGCTGCTGTTGGGCCGCGACGCCACGGTGACGTACTGCCACTCCAAAACCACCAACCTGTCGGCCGTTGTCGCCGCCGCCGACATCGTGGTTGCCGCAGTTGGTCGGCCCGAGCTGATCAAAGGCGACTGGATCAAGCCCGGTGCCGTTGTCATCGACGCGGGCTATAACCCCGGCAATGTCGGCGACGTGGAATACCGCGCCGCCGCTGAGCGTGCCTGCCTCATCACCCCGGTTCCTGGCGGCGTCGGACCCACCACCATCGCCGTATTGCTGGCCCAAACGGTCGACGCGGCCGAACGGGTCACCCCAAGCTGACGGCCGCCCATCGGGGGACAGGGAGATTTAGTTACGCGACACCACCGTGGCGCGCCACGAAAAAGCAGCGGTCGCATGACACGCTGCCCTCATGGTTGAGGTGTTGGTAACCGAGCCTGGCGAACTCAGCACAGCCCAGCTTGGTGCAGCCGAAGCGTTGGTGCGCACCGCATTCGGATCTCAGTTCCGATCCCACGACTGGCTGCATGCCGTCGACGGAGTGCACATCGTGCTTCACGACGATGAAGCGTTGATCGGATTCGCTTCCGTCGTGCCCAGAACTTTGCGTTACCACGGCATTGCTTTCGACACCGGCTACATCGAAGCGGTCGCGGTTCGCTCCGACCAACAGGGTCGTGGTCTGGGCCGCGTCGTCATGGACCATGCAGAACGGGTCATCAGTGCGCGCCATGAGCTCGGTGCCCTCAATGCGGTCGAGACTGCGGCAGCTTTCTATGCCGCTCGCGGCTGGCGACTTTGGACTGGACACACCCAGGCTGATGGCCCAACGGGCATCATTGACACCTACGACACCGCTGACCGGATCTATCTTTTCGATCCCGACAACCCGAGCAAACCACTTGTCCCGGACGCCGCTCTGATCTGCGACTGGCGACCGGGTGATCTCTGGTAGACCCGTCAGAACGTGCGAGCCTCTCAATGACGATGTCAAGCGTCGACACCATCATTTGGCCCAGCTCGGGCGTGAACTCGGGGATGG
This sequence comes from Mycolicibacterium brisbanense, assembly GCF_001570425.1. Classification (GTDB taxonomy): domain Bacteria; phylum Actinomycetota; class Actinomycetes; order Mycobacteriales; family Mycobacteriaceae; genus Mycobacterium; species Mycobacterium brisbanense. Next base: position 320,845 of record NZ_BCSX01000021.1, on the reverse strand, counting down.
TCACCTCGCGGAGACATAGCCGCCTGAATCGATGCATTCCGACCGATGGCGATGGGCAACCGGGCCCGGCTGCCAAACTCGGTTGCTGACCGTGAAGGCGGCGCATACGGTCGCCCTATGCCTGCGGATGTGCCGACCATTCTGGCGACCAGCGGTGGTATCACCTCGGGTCGCCGTACCCGATTCGCCTTCACCGCGCTGACAGAGTTCGCAGTAGATCTCTCGGGCGTGACGGGCCGATCACCTCGAATCTGCTTGTTGGCCACCGCGATGGGCGATGACAAGGCGGTTCTGCACTATCTCACCGAGGCCGCACAGGCTAGCGGTTTTACCCCGTCGCACCTGTCTCTGTTTCCGATGCCGAGCGTCGATGACATCACCGCGCATCTGCTGGCTCAGGACGTGGTGTGGGTGTTCGGCGGCAGTGTCGCCGGCTTGTTGGCGATGTGGCGATTGCACGGTGTCGACACCGCGCTGCAGGCTGCCTGGCAGGCCGGCGTGGTGCTCACCGGCATCTCAGCCGGATCGATCTGTTGGCACGTTGGTGGAACGACAGACTCGTTCGGTCCACAACTGCAACCGGTAACCAACGGTCTGGGCTTCGTGCCTTACGCCAACGGCGTACATTACGACTCCGAGGATCAGCGCCGGTCGCTGTTGCACAGGCTTGTCGGCGAAGAGGTGTTGCCCGCTGCGTATGCCACCGACGATGGTGCCGGTGTGCTGTACCGCGGGACCGAGTTTGCGGAAGCGGTATCCGAGCATGACGGCGCCGCAGCATATTTCATTGACGCCAGGGATGGCGTAGTCGTCGAGACGCGGCTCGACACCAGGAAGCTGTAGTCGTCGTTAGGGTCGAGCGCGGCGGGTTCAGCAGGCCAGAGAGCACACGGACAGATCCGCCATGTTCCTGAGACAACGTTGTTCGGCTTCGAGTAGCGCGCTACTCATGTCCTGTCGAGCTCCCGGGATCATGATGGGACGATGCCGACTGCGACGACAGAACCCCACCCGGCGACTTCGGATGAACGCTCGCAAGTTGTCACGACGCTGTGCAGAGCCTTCTTCGATGACCCGGTGTACCGCTGGTTGGTGCCCGACGACGCGCAACGTCGGTCGAGCACAGCGGCCTTCTACGCACGGTTCGTCGCGGCGTGCTGGCCGCATGGTGGTGTGTACGCGGCCGATCAGGGCTTAGGAGCTGCGCTGTGGCTTCCGCCGGGTCGGCAAGTGGTCACCGCTGAGGAGGCCCAGACGTTCAACGAAGCCCTTCTCGCCACGGCGGGCGGCGACGCTGCTCGGGCACGAATGACGCAACTGTTCCAGATGATCGACGAACACCACCCGGCAGATGTCTGCTGGTACCTGGCATTCATGGGCGTCGAGCCCGCCGCCCAACGGCGGGGCATCGGCTCGCGACTACTAGCGGCGGTGCTCGCGAAGGCGGACCGTGAAAAGCTGCCGGCCTATCTCGAGGCGTCCTCTCCAGAGAACCGGCGGCTGTACGAGCGCCATGGCTTTCAGACTGTGGGCGAGTTGACGATTGCCGGTTCGCCGACCATCTTCCCGATGTGGCGGCTACCGGCTTGACGTCAGATCGGTTGCTTGACTGCGTCTTCCGCGATGATCTCGAGTAGGACCTGGTGGGCGCGGCGGTCGAACGCGTTCAGCCAACGACGTTGGATGCGGTAAGTCAACAGAGTCAGCCGGCTGCGGTTCTTGAGCCGCACGCGGTACACGACCCGTGTTCCTCCTTCGGCCGTCGGGACGAAGTCAAAGGTATTGATCTCGTCATGAAGGCCAAGGTACGGGCCCAACGGCGGCGCGGTCACTTCGTGGGTGACGCTGGTGAAGGGTCGCCAATCAACGAATTCCCATCGGGCCGTTCCTGGACCGTGGCTACAATGCATGGCCGCGCCGGCTCCTATACGCCCCTTGGTATTTCGCGTCGGTACGTCCGGCTTCTTGCTGAAGTAGCGGCACTTCCATCGCTGACGTTGCACCGGGTTGAGGTAATAGTGCCACGCCTCAACCGGAGGGATCGGGACCTCGACACTGGCTGTGAAGTCGGCATCCTCGGGTCGCACATAGCGTCGGTGACTGTCTTGCATGGCGGCGAGGGCCGGCTTGAGGTCATGAACTCCGATCGTCGTGGTGCCGAACGATTCGTAATGTTCTTCCAGGAGAGGCATTTTCGTCGGCAATCCCAGCCGCTGAACGCACGCGGAAGTGAGCGCAGCGTATGCCTTCAAACCCGTGCGCTCGGCGACGGTGTTCTTGAGCAGGCGATGCACCAGTATGACGTCGGCGCCGGCAACGTCGACACCGCTCTCCGTCCGATCGACCACAAACGTCCCGAAATGACAGATGAACTTCAAATCCAGCGTTCCGATCGCCGCGCACGCGGCGCAGGAACACGTTGTATTGCGTGACATGTTCAGCAAGCGATTCGAAAATTCGTAGTAGCACACTTCGATCAGCTCGACGAGACGTTCCCCGTCCCCGAAAGTCGAGTCGTCGGCGTAACAGAACACCGCATCGCCTTCCGCCTGCACAAACCGCATCGGAGGAGCAAGTTGATCGCGCACGAGCGTGATCAACTCGCGGATGATCGACTGCGCGTGTTCCAGCTCGGTGCTGGTCAGGAAGTTTGTGTATCCCGAGATGTCGGCCAGCAACAGGTGCCCGGTGCGCGTCTGGTAATCGACTTGCACGTTCGCCTCCATCACCCGACCTCGGCGCTGCGTTCGCCATGCATTTTAGTCTCTGCATGACCGATTCGGAGAGCGTGATGTCAGCAGAACTCCGATCAATCGTCGGTGGCGATAATCACCGTAAGGGTGCTGCGCGCACGGTCGATCGCGATGAACTCGTGAAAACCTCGCTGCCCGACGACCCATCCGAACTCATGCGCGTTGCCCTCCCTCGGCACGGTGAGCCGATAGAGCTCATCGGCACTGACCAGCAGCGGCGCGACCCACGCCCCGAGAATCTCCCGCGACAGCAGCAGTGACTCACTCACCCACGGATTGAGGTCCGTCGCCGGCCAGTCGACCAGGATCTCCCAAGCGGTCGCCACGGTGCACCGTTGAAATCCTTCGACAGCAATGGTTTCCAACCGGTATGGACCGTGAACGTCACATGGGCCGGTCCACGGACTCATGCAGTCGTCGCGCCAGCGAGGATGCTCCAGCACCGCCGCGATCAATTGGGTAGCCGCCGGTTGACCGTCAAAGGCAAACTCGAGCAGCATGCACCAGTCGTACATCCCAGGTGCCAAATGCACGAGGGTGTCATCGGTCAGGCGCAGCAGCACGGGTTCATGCTATTGCCAACAGCTCGGTGCGGGATCGCTGACTCTGGTAGGTGACCGCTCAGGTGTTCCGAGGTCGGTGCATCGAGGCGGTGCCCGAGCGTCTGGGAGTGCCGATGTCATCGGGACGCACGATTGGTGTTTGTTGGCGAAATGTCGTGCGATAGGTCTGGGGCGGTACTCCGACGATTCTCTTGAACTGATCGCGAAAGTTCGCGGTAGACGTGAAACCGACTTGGCCGCTGATGGTTTCGATGCTCTCGGAGGTGCGCTCCAGTAGCTGTTGGGCGTGCCGTATTCGCACGCCGATGACCCATTGCATTGGCGTCTGCCGGATCTCGGCCTGGAACCGGCGATTGAGCGTTCGGATGGTCGTCGACGCCTGGGCGGCAATGTTGCGAAGCGTGAGCGGCTCATGGGCGTGGATTTCGATCCAATTGATCAGCTCACCGAGTTCGGTGTTGAGTGGTCGCTGATTGCGGACGATGAATTGCGCTTGCCCGCCGCTGCGGTGCAGCGGCGCGACGGCCATCCTCGCCGACTGGGCGGCGACGGCGGCACCGCAATCGCGGCCCACGATGTGTAGGCACAAGTCCAAACCCGCCGAGGCGCCAGCCGACGTCAGGATTTGGCCTTCATCGACGTAGAGCACATCGGGGTCGAGGTCGACGTCGGGATAGGCCTTTTGGAAACTGGACGCTCCGAGCCAGTGCGTGGTTGCCCGCTTGCCGTCGAGCAGCCCCGTCGCAGCGAGAACGAAGGCGCCGGTGCATATGGACGCCAGGCGAACACCGTTGTCGTAGGCCAGTTTCAGGGCTGCGATCAGCTCTTGGGGCACCTTTGCGAGAGGATCATGACAACCCGGAACGACGATGGTATCTACATACCTCAACAGGTCGAGTCCACGGTCGGTGGCAATGCGCATCGGTCCGGCATTCACTTCGGGTGCAGTACCGCACACCTGCACGTCATAGCCGGCGCTGCCGTCGGGCAGCTCGACACGGCTGAACACGTCGATCGGTGTCGCGATGTCAGAGGCGACGCTGTTGGGTAGTGCAACGACGGCAATCCGATGCATGGTTGGCAACATAACAGCGTTATATGTCTATCTAGCCAGTGGCCGCGGCAGTCGGCATCGACCAACATCGCCAGGTGTGTACGCACAAATCGTTCTCTTCGACAAGTTCGACCCACTCGATGTCATCGCACCCTTCGAAGTGCTCGTGGCGGGCGCGCGGGCCCTCGGCGGCGGCTTCACGGTGGAATTGGTGTCTGCCGAGGGGCCCCGTCAAGTAGTCAGTGGCACAGAGGGTTTGAGCCTGGCGGCCACCGGCACGTTGGATCCGACCAGGCCGGGTTACGTGGTGGTTCCGGGCGCGAGCGGACCGATCGACGGTGATCCGGACGACGGTGTCGAGACCATTCCGGTCTTGCTGGCGCGGGCAGCCCAAACAGCGCTTACCCCGTTGCTGGAAAGAGCCTTCGGAGATCCGGGGATCACGGTGGCAACGGTCTGCGGCGGCTCGATAGTCGTGGCGATGGGCGGGCTGATCGACAACCGCTACGCCACAACCCATTACTTGGGAATGGACGTACTCGACGCGGCCGGTGTCAATGCGGTGAGTGCCCGGGTGGTGGACGACGGCGATCTGATCAGTGCCGGTGGAGTCACCTCTGGCCTCGATCTGGGCCTCTATCTGTTGGAACGTTCCTTTGGGCCGCGGATCGCGCACGCCGTGGAGAAACTCTTCGAGTACGAACGGCGCGGCACCGTGTGGAGGCGCTCAGGAATCGAGCCGGGGGAGCTGTGAGATGACCATTGTCGGAGACTGGGACGTCACCATCAAAACGCCGATCGGCTCGTTGGCCGTGGAATATGCGTTCCGCGACACCGCCGACGGCGTCACCGGCACGGCCACCCTGAAGGGTGACAGTGTTGAACTGCAGGATGTTTCGCAGAATGGCAACCGCGTGACATGGCGGCAGAAAGTGACCAAGCCGATGCGGCTGAACCTCGAGTTCGACGTGACGATTGGCGGGGACGAGATGACCGGACACTCACGCGCCGGCCGGTTGCCTCGATCCAGAGTGACCGGTACGCGTCGCCACTGAAGCGTCGCCACATTTTCCGACCGTCGGCATGGCGTCATACTGACGGACGTGACGCCAAGAAAAGTACGGGGCACATCACGCAAGCAGGAATGGCTGACACCGAAGCAACAGCGCGCGTGGATCGCCTACATGCGCGTGCAGCTGCGGATGCGCTACGAGATGAACCGTCAGCTGCAGGCCGATTCAGATCTGTCGCTGGCCGACTACGACGTTCTCGTCGCCCTGAGCGGTGAGCGCAACGAGGGCATGCGCATCAGCGACCTGGCGGCCGAGATCGGTTGGGAACGCAGCAGGCTGTCACATCACTTGCGGCGCATGGAAGACCGTGGGCTGACCGAGCGCCGCGCCGGGGCCTCGGACGCGCGTACCACCATCGTCGGACTCACCCCGGGCGGTCGGCGGGCCATCGAAGACGCCGCACCCGCCCATGTGGATCTGGTGCGCAGACTGTTCTTCGATCCCCTGCCCGAGAACCTGCTCGGACCGTTCACCGAGGCACTCGAGCACATCCACGTCAATCTCAATCACAACAGTTCGCTTCCGCCTCCGCCAAGCTAGCATTCAGTGAGAAATCACCTAACTAGTGAGGAGCGGGACTATGAGTGACGTGGTCACCCGGCTGATGGAGGCCAACCTGCTGGCCGTGTTCGATGAGCGCGATCCTCAGCGCCGCGCCGACGCGATCGCGACGACCTATGCGGATGACGTGCGGTGGACCGACGACGACGGCGTCGTAACGGGCCACGACGAACTCAATGGCAAAGCGGCGGAGCTGCAAGCAAAACTGACTGGCCTGCATTTCGTCAAGGCCGGAGCGGTGCGTCAAACCCGCGGGCTGGGTTTCCTGGCCTGGGAAGTGCGTACCCAGGACGACCACACCGTGGCATCGGGCTTCGACGTGGCCGAGATATCCGACGATCGGATCAGTCGCTTGTGGACGGTGCTCGATCCGCAGGAATAGGTGACTAATCACCTATGTTGCAGCACCTGTCAACGTACCCACAGAACGGAGCCCAACCATGGGACAGCTCGACGGCAAGACAGCACTCGTCACCGGTGGAACCGCGGGAATCGGTCTGGCGACTGCGAAGCGGTTGGCCGGCGAAGGTGCCTACGTGTTCATCACCGGACGCGACCGGACACGTCTTGACGAGGCAGCCGATTCGATCGGCGCCCACGGCGTGAAGAGCGACATCAGCAAACCCGAGGAACTCGACGCCTTGGCCGCCGAAATCGCCAAGCGCGGCCGGGGGCTCGACGTCGTCTTCGCGAACGCGGGTGGCGGCGATTTTGCCACCCTGGCCGATGTGACCCCGGAGCACTACCGGGACAGTTTCGATCGCAACGTCGCGGGCACGGTGTTCACCGTGCAGAAGATGCTGCCGCTGCTCAATGATGGCGCGTCGGTCATCCTCGCCGGCTCCACCGCGGCGAGCGAAGGGACGCCGGCATTCGGCCTCTACGCGGCATCCAAGGCGGCGATTCGGTCGCTCGGCCGCACATGGGCCGCAGAACTGGCCGACCGCAAGATCCGGGTCAACACCGTCGTCCCCGGCCCGATCGACACCCCTGGACTCACCGGTCTGGCACCTGCCGACCAGAAGCAGAATCTGCTCGACAGCATGGCTGCCCAGGTGCCGATGAAGCGGTTGGGACGACCCGAGGAGATCGCGTCCGCGGTGCTGTTCCTGGCCTCGGACCAGAGCAGCTTCATGACCGGTACGGAGTTGGCCGTCGACGGCGGGATGATCCAGGTCTGAAGTCCACGACTGCGGTCCGACCATGAGGGGAGCGCGGATGGCCGGACAACGACCTGACACCATCGGAGTGTGACGACACCGTGCGATAAGGGGTTGCCGCGGGCGACCGATCGGATCTCGTGGCCGGTGATGATTCCGCTGCTCGTGGGAATCCTCGCGCAGAGTCTCGCGGTCAGCATGATCAACACCGCCCTGCCCAGGCTTGCCCGCGATCTCGGGATCGCCCCGGCGGACCAGTCGTGGGTCGTCAACATCTACCCCCTCGCCGTGGCGGCCGCGATCGTGCCGGCCGCGAGGTGGGGCGACCGGTCTGGACGGCGCCGCGCTCTGGTCGCGGGCATGACGGCCTTCGCGCTGCTCAGCACGGCGGCCCCGGTACTGCCGGCCCCCGGGCTGCTCGCGGCGCGACTCGGCCTTGGCATCGCCGGCGCGCTGATCCTGGCGAACGTGGTGTCCACCATCGGCGCGCTATTCACAGGTCACGCCCGGACGCTGGCGAACGGCCTCTGGGTCGCCGTGTTCGGTGCCGCCAATACCATCGGCCCGCTCGTCGGCGGCTACCTCACCGATCACTGGGGCTGGCAATGGGTGTTCTGGATCTGCGTACCGATAGCGACGATCGGCGCGCTCCTCACCTGGGCGAAGGTGCCGAACACCCGGGCCGATGTGACGCCGATGTGGCATCCGGGATGGGTGATGGTCGCGGCGCTCGGGCTCGGCGTCACGGTGTACGGCGTGCAACGCCTGCCGTTCGTCCCGGCGGTCGGCGCGCTCGTCGGGCTGGCCGGCGCGGTCGTCCTGACCGTGTTCCTGCGGGCCCAGCGGCGACTGCGGGACCCACTGCTGCGGGTGGACCTGTTCGGGGATCGGGGCTTCTCGGCAGCGGTGGCGACGATCATCGTCTCGGCCGGGGTCACCCTCGGGGCGATCTACCTGACCAGCCTGCATCTGCAGAACGACCGGGGGTGGTCGGCTTCGGCGACCGGGCTCGTGTTGCTGTGGCAGGCGATCGCGACCACGGTCGGCGGCATCGTGGCGCCGATGCTTGCCCGGATCGACCGCCGCGGCCTGGTCCTGCCGGCGGCACTGATGCTGCAAGCGGCCGGGCTGGCTTGGGCCGCAACCGATCCTGCGGTGATCGGCCCGGCCCTGCTGCTGATCGGCGCGGGCTTCGGTGTGATCGGCACGCTCGGCACCACGGCGTTGTTCGTGGCGGCTCCCGCCGGCGCGGTATCGCAGGTGGGGGTGGTGCAGGAGGTGGCCTTCGCGCTCGGCTCCGGGCTCGGCATCGCCGTGTTGGCGGCGCTTGCGGCACCGTTCGGCTACTCAGGTTCGCTGGCTGCCGGAGCGGTCGGGGTGACGGTGACGACTCTGGTCGTCGCCCGGATGTGCAATCCCCTGGCTCCGGCCTCCGGCCGCTGACTGGACCGCGAACGACGGCCCGGCTGTTTGAATCAGCTTGTTCTGTAAGGCGATTGAGCAGTCAAGGTCCTCGCGAGGCGAACAGCGGCCGCGCGGTGAACGGCATGCATTTCATGGCTTTGACTGCCGCGCGACGGTCCGGCCCACAACGGATTTCCCTCCTGGTCGACCTGGACAAGTAGGCCGGTTGAGCGGTGTGATCGTCGGCGGGCGTTGTGGCGTGGGCCGCGCGGACAAGGTCGTACTGGCAACGCCTTGGCGGGCGAGTGGGATATCACGCCGGACGCCTGCCGTCGCCGCGGTCCATACGGCATCCTTGGCAACGTGACGGTCGACTCGATACTGGAATCCATCCCACCGCTGGCGGTGTACCTCGTCATCGGCCTGGTCATCGGCCTGGAGAGCCTGGGCATCCCGTTGCCGGGCGAAATCGCATTGGTGAGCGCGGCGCTGCTGGCTTCCCGGCACAATCTCGACATCAGCCCGGTGTGGGTTGGGACGGCCGCCACGGTCGGAGCCATCGTTGGCGACTCCATCGGGTACTCGATCGGCCGACGCTACGGCATGAGCCTGTTCGAGCGGCTCGGCAAGCGCTTCCCGAAGCATTTCGGACCGGGCCACGTCGCGCTGGCGAAACGCTTGCTGGGCCGCTGGGGCGTATGGGCGGTGTTCTTCGGGCGGTTCATCGCGCTACTGCGAATTCTGGCCGGCCCGTTGGCCGGTGCGCTGCGCATGCGCTACGGCCACTTTCTCGCCGCCAATGCATCCGGCGCCATCTGCTGGGCCGGCGGTACCACCGCGGTGGTCTACTATCTCGGCCTGGCCGCCGAGAAATGGCTGGCCCGATTCTCCTGGGTGGCACTGGTCGTCGCGATCATCGTCGGCATCGGGTTGACCCTGTTGCTCAAGGAGCGCACCCGCAACCTCATCGCCGAGCTCGAAAACGAACATGACTGGGAAACCCTGCGTCGGCACGACTGATATCGGCGCAGCCGCTGCGCGCCGGCATACGTGAATCCAGCGGGAAAACCGTTGTGACGCGGTCAGTTTCGCTTTGACGACATCCGCCCGACGATGCCTCGCTGGCCTTGAACGGGCATCAGACAGCCTGGCCGGACGATGCTCGCTTCGATCGACCGAGAGAATCGGCCGCCGCGACACGCATGCGCAGTGACCGGTGAACGGCGGCTGGCGGGGGAACAATGATAGCGGCCCGAGAGCGAATCGACGCCTTGGCTTGAGTGCACACAAACTTGATCGCACATGAAAAGGAGTGCCGCGATGGCAGCAAAAGAGACTTCGACGGATGCGGGAACAGCGAAGCCGACGACCCGCCGGACAGCTTCGAAGAGGGCTGCGGCGCAAGACAATAAGCCCGCGAGGCCAAGGAAGTCGACTGTCGGCAGGGCGACGACGAGCGCCAAATTGCCAAGCTTCACCCACGAGATGATTGCCGAGCGCGCCTATCACATCTCGCTCTCGGAACGGCGTGGGACTGACGAGGAGAACTGGCACCGCGCCGAGGCGGAGCTGCGCCAGGGCTCGTAGGAGACCCAGGACCGTACCCGCCGGCTGGCTGAGCACAGACCCGAGCCGGTGTCGGAAACCCTTGCGCAACACGGGATAGGCAGTTCGAAGCGCAACGTTTGGTGTGGCGCGCGCCGGGCAATCCCCAGCCATGAGCAGTCATCCCACCGTCGGCGTGGAGGAGGAGTTTCTCCTCGTGGATCGGCGACACGGCTACCCCGCCGCCCGCAATAGAGCTGTGGCTGAATATGCGGCCAAACATGGTGTCGAGTTGCAGCTCGAACTCACCAGCTGTCAGGTTGAGACCACGACTGATGTGGTCGACAGCAGCACTGAGCTACGCGCCGAGCTCAGCCGGCTGCGTCGCGTCGCCTCCGAGGCGGCGGAGGCCAATGACACGCGGCTGTTGGCCGTCGCGCTGCCACCGACCGTGCCACACGCGTTCCCGGTCACCAGCACACCGCGCTACCACCGGATTGCCGACCGGTTCGGCATCATCGCCCATGAGCAGGGCATCTGCGGGTGCCATGTGCACGTCGCGGTCCCCAACCGCGCGGCCGCCATCGACGTCAGCAACCGGATCCGGCCCGTCCTGCATCTTATGCTGGCCCTCACCGCGAACTCGGCGATCTACCGCAATACCGACACCGGCTACGCGAGCTTCCGCAGCATGTTGTGGGCGCATTGGCCGAGCTCCGGGCCGCCGCCATACTTCGAGTCGGTCGAGCAGTACGACGCCACGGTTCATGCCCTCCTCGAGTCTGGTGCCGCGCTCGACTACGGCATGGTCTATTGGGACGTGCGTCCGTCGGCCCGCTTTCCGACGGTCGAGGTGCGGGTGGCCGATGTGCCTGCCACCGTGGCCGAGACCGTATTGCTGGCCACGCTCATCCGTGCCTGTGTGATGACGGCGCTGCAAGCCCGGGAGGCCGGGGATCCACCACCGCGGCCCACAGACTGGGCTCTGCGCGCCGCCCACTGGAGGGCGGCACATGATGGGCTCGACGGCCAGGCGATCGATCTGATGGCCGGGCATGCGCTGGCGTCGACGCGGCTGCTGGCGGCCGGGCTCATCGAACATGTGCGGCCGGCCCTCGAAGAGTTGGGTGACTACGAGATGGCCCGCGACGAGTTGGCGCGTATCGCCCAGGCGGGCAATGGTGCGATGCGGCAACGCCGGGTGTGGCGCCGTCGCGAACAGGTCGACGACGTCATCGCCGAATTGGAAGCAGCAACAACAACATTCGAATGAGTGCCAGGATCTTCGCGACACCGCTGCTGGATACGTCCGAAAACCATGTGCAGCGTGGCCGACGGGTGGGTAGTCCCAGGGCATGGCAAAAATCGGATACTTCTTATCAAGTGAACAGTTCGGTCCCGCGCAGCTGATCGATCAAGCCAAACGCGCAGAGGCGGCCGGTTTCGAGGCGTTGTGGATCTCGGACCATTTTCATCCCTGGAACGACGAACAGGGCCAGAGTCCTTTCGTCTGGGGTGTGATCGGCGCGCTTTCCCAGGTGACTTCGCTGCCGGTGTCGACCGCTGTGACCTGCCCGACCATCCGGATACATCCGGCGATCATCGCCCAGGCCGCCGCGACCGGCCGTCCAGCTCGACGGACGGTTCGTGTTGGGCGTCGGCAGCGGGGAAGCGCTCAACGAGCACGTACTCGGTGACCGGTGGCCGTCCGTGGGGGTGCGCCAGGACATGCTCGAGGAGGCGGTCGACGTGATCCGGCTGCTGCACAAGGGCCACGAGGTCAGCCATCACGGCCCGCACTACGAGGTTCAGGAGGCCCGGATCTACACATGTCCCGACCAGCCGGTGCCCATCTATGTCTCAGGCTTCGGGCCACAGTCGGCCGCGCTGGCCGGGCGGATCGGCGACGGTTACTGCACCGCGATGCCCGACAGCGAATTGATCAAGACCTTCCGCGACAGCGGGGGAGGATCCAAGACCGTGCAAGCCGGCACGAAAGTCAGCTGGGACCGCGACGCCGACACCGCCCTCAAAGCCGCCCACCGGCTGTGGGCGAACGAGCAGCTGCCCGGGCGTTTAGCCCAAACCCTCCCGACCCCACAGGATTTCGCCGACGCGATGACCCTCGTACCCGCCGAAAAGGTCGCGCAGTCCATGGCTTGTAACAACAATCCCGACGAGCACGCGGCGCAGGTCCGGCGCTACCTGGACGCCGGCGCCGACGAGGTGTACGTGCAGCAGATCGGCCCTGACATGGACGGCTTCTTCACCGCCTGGCAGCGCGACGTCCTGCCGCAGCTGGTCTAGGCGCGCCGGTACGGCGTGTTTAAACCTCGCCAAACCGGCAAACACGTGAGATGACGGCGTTTGTGCGACGAGGGAGGAGAAGGCCATGGCTGGTTTGAAAGCCGCTGCCGCTACGGCAAGCGCAGCCGCAGCAACGGCGCTGTTGATGGGCGCGCAGGCAACCTCCTCGGCCAGTCCCATCGGTAGTGAGCAGCAGGTGGTCGGCCCGGACGGGTCAGTGGCTGCCTACAGCGTCACCGATCTGCAGCCAACCGACAGCACGACGTTGAACGTGCCGGGAACCGGCGGTGTCCCACTGGCGGGCCGGCTGTGGTCCGCCACAACCACAGTGTCCGCCGTGCGGGGGCAGGTCATCCCGGCGATGCGGGCATTCAACGCCCGCACCGCAGACGGCCAAAACTATCGGGTGCTGGACCAGGCGCTGGCACCTGATCTTGACGTGTCGCCGATGAGTCAGGGCCAGCGCACCACCGGGCATATCTACTTCGACGTCACCGGGCCCGCCCCGACCGTCGTGGCCTACAACGATGGCGCACAGGACCGCATGGTCTGGAGCGGCCAGTAGTCAGTGCTCTTCTCCCGCTTCGTCAGCTGGTGGCGGCGCTGGAGAAGAACAGCAGGCGAAAATTTCCAATCTGAATTTCGTCGCCATTGGCTAGCTTTGCGGAGTCCACCGGTTGGCGGTTGAGGTAGGTGCCATTGAGACTGTTGGTGTCTATGATGCGGTACTCCCCATCGTCGCAGTGGAATTCGGCGTGTAGTCGGCTGACGGTGATGTCATCGAGATAGATGTCGCTGCGGGGATGACGGCCCGCAGTGGTGACGGGCTGCTGCAGGACGAACCGGAGTCCGATCGTGGGGCCGCGCTTGACGACCAGCATGGCGGCGCCCGGTGGCAGCGTGTCGAGGTGTTCGAGGGCGGCTGCCGCGACCCCGACGGTCCCGTCGAACGGGGCGAGCAATCCGGCAGTGTCCTCGATCTGGTATTCCGATGTCGGGTGGTTCTCTGCTGTGCTCACGGGTTGTCCTCCTCGGCCACGCGCGGTCTGGTTGACCAGAGCGCCGCTAATTCGGCGGTTAGGGTGACGATGGCTCTTTTACACTGGTGCCCTTGGCATTTGAATGCGCAATGATCGGAGCTTGGTGTGGTCCGGCGCCGTCGGCATGGATCGACCATGGGCAGGAGCCGCGTTCGCTTCTGCCGAGCGCATCAAGAGCAGCGGCGGCGATGATGATCGGAGCCCCGCACGTCGGGCACCGCATCACTTAGCAATACCACTCTGGGGTGGCGGACACAACGAGGAGCCGGGCTCTGTGGCCGGACCGGCCGACGCCGTGCCGCGCGCGGTGGCGGATTTCCGAATCCGGTTTTCGCAACCGCGGCGCACTGCGCGACGTAGTCTGGGTCTCCGACTCCCAAGTCGGGGCCACGACGAAAGGTGTTCGCAGAGTGAAGGTCACAGTTATGGGGGCCAGTGGCCTCATCGGGAGTCTGCTCGTCGAGCTGTTGACCCGAGAGGGCGAGGACGTGGTCGCGGCGTCCCGGCGTACGGGCGTCGACGTGCTCAGTGGCCTGGGTGTCCCCAAGGCGCTCGCGGGTGCTGACACTCTCGTCGATGTCACCAACTCCCCGTCCTTCGACGACGAGGAAGTGTCGGAATTCTTCGTCAGGTCGACCACCAATCTGGTGGCCGCGGCGCGGGCGGCCGGGGTGGGCCATTACGTCGCATTGTCGATAGTCGGTGTCGACGAGCTACCGGACAGTGGATACATGCGGGCCAAGGCCGCCCAGGAGCAGATCATCGCGTCGTCAGGGTTGCCGTACACCATCGTGCGAGCGACCCAGTTCCGTGAGTTCGCGGACGCGATCGTCGATTCGCTGGTTGTCGAGACCGATGCGGACGAGGAGGACGAGCATGACGTCCGGGTGCCGGACGCGCTGATCCAGCCGATCGCGGCCGACGAGGTGGCGGCCTTCTTGGCCGAGGTCGCGATATCGCCACCGCGCAACCGCGTGGTCAACATCGGTGGGCCCGAAAAGATCTCGTTCGCGCGGCTGGCGCGGGAGGTGCTGGCACTGCACCACGACGATCAGCGAGTGGTGGTCGATCGCCAGGCGACGTACTTCGGTGCGAAGCTGGCAAAGGACAGCCTGGTCACCCGTGACGGAGCGATGATCGCTTCAATTCCCTTCTGCTGACCCGTAGTTCGGCGCCGCCGATCATCGCCCGCCAGGGCGGCGCGGAGCGATGCCGTCATCGAGCATCTGCTGGAAATGGTCGGTGACGGTCACCTCCGCGGGCCGATACGTCAGCCCGAGTTCGTCTCTGCTGCGGCTGTTGTCGAAGGCCAACGGGTAACCGACGTTGGTTTCGACGTACTTTCGCGTCAGCCCGGCAAGGGGAGCGATGAGTTTCACGACGGCCTTGGGCGCCGTGGTCCTGGGGAACGGATACAACGGGCCGTACCCGCGGCGCAGAATCTTGCCGATCTGCAGCAAGGTGAGGGAGTCGGCATTGACGATGTAGCGGCCGTGGGCCTCTGGGGTGAAGCCTGCGAGCACGTGTGCGTCGGCGACATCGCGGACGTCCACCACGCCCATGGTCAGCGCGGGAGCCCCGGTCAGCAGGGTGCCGTCGATGAACTGCTTCATGGTGCTCAGGCTGGCCGAATCACTGGCACTGGTCAGCGAAGGTCCGAGCACCAGGCCCGGATGGATGGTGACCAGGTCCCACCGGTCCTGCGCCTTCTGATACCGCCAGGCCTCCTGCTCGGCCACAGTCTTGGAATACGAATACGGTTGGTGGTCAACGCTACTGGTGGTGTTCCAGTGCTCGTCGGTGAAGACGCCACCGGGGACATCCCGTGATTCGCGGGCATCGCCGTAGATCGCGACCACGCTGCTGGTCAGCACCACCCGCTTGACGCTTTCGGTGCGGTTGACCGAGTCCAGCACGTTGCGGGTGCCTTCCAGCGCCGGACGCACCAGTGCCTCCTGCGCATCGGTGAATCCGGACAGGATGAACGGCGACGCGGTGTGCATGACGAGCTGGCATCCGGCCATGGCGTCGTCGAAGCTGCCGGGGTCGAGCAGGTCTGCCTTGAAAAGCCGGAGCCGGCCCGGGTGATCGGCGGAGAGCTTGTGCAGATGTTCCAGTCCGGTGTCCTTGTCCGGGTTGCGGACCGTGCCGTGCACGGTGTGTCCTCCCTCGAGGAGGCGGCGGACGATCCAGCTGCCGATGTATCCGCTGGCGCCCGTGACGAGCACCGGTGCGGTCGCGTCGATCGTGGTCATGGGCCAATCCTTACCTGCCGACGCGACGGCGTCGAGGCCGGTACGGATATCAAACCCGGTGATCTTCTCTTGGATCAGGCCTGACCGGCTGTGGCGCAGGCGATTTCCTCGGTGCGGACGGCTTCGTCGCGGCGTGACCGTGGCTTGAGTTCGCTGACGATGACACCCGCGACGATGAAGACGGCGCCGACGATCGCCAGCCCGGGCAGTCGGTCTCCCGCGACGCGACCGAAGATGCCGCCCCAGACGGGTTCGCCGGCGTAGATGATGGTCGCGCGCGTCGGCGAAACCGAACGCTGGGCCCAGTTCATGGTCGCCTGAATCAAACAACTGGAGACACCCATCCCCACGGCGGCTCCGAACCACCACCAGGAAAACGCCGGAATGGTCTCGCCCGTCACGGGCATGGCGAGGAAGGCGAACGCCCCGGCGGCCAGCAGCTGAATGACGGTGACCCTGCCGAGGTCCACCTTGCCGGCAAAGCCGCCGATCAGGAGGATCTCGGCAGCCATGGCGACCGCGCCCATGAGCGTCGCCAACTCGCCGCGCCCGAGGCTGAGGCCCGTGGCGCTGGGGCCGGCCAACAACACCAGGCCGACAAAGGCGAGCAAAACCCCGACCAGCGCCGCGCGATCGGGGCGGCGGCGCATCACCGCCCACTGCAACAGAGGTACCAGCGGCACATAGAGCGCGGTGATGAACGCGGAAACGCTCGAGCTGATGGACTGCAGGCCGTACGTTTGCAGTCCGTATCCGCACGCGATGGCCGCACCGATCGCCACCCCGGCAACGACCTCGGCGACGCTGACACCTCGAAGGGTCTTGTAGAAGACGGCAGCACCGAGCACGCCGGCGATCACAAACCGCAGACCGACGAAGAACAACGGTCCGCTGTGGTTCATCGCCTGATGCACGATCGGGAAGGTTGAGCCCCAAATGGCGGTGACGCCGATCAGCGCCAGTTCAGGCCCCGAAGGCAACCGGTCCCGTATCGCGATGTGCAACATTCTGCACACTGTAGGGCTGAGCCGGCCAATGTGCAAAATAATGCACAGCGGTTACAGTGGCAGCGATGACCGAAGGAACCGAGGTCCTGGCCTGCGTCGGCGCGAATGTACGACGCCTGCGCGCGGCGTCGGGTCTGAGCCAATCCCAACTGGCCACCGCCGCGGGGGTCAGCAGGCGCACCATCGTGAATTTGGAGGCGGGCTCGGCAAACATTGGGCTGTCGTCGCTGGACACCATCGCCGACGCACTCGGGGTGACATTCGTCAACCTGGTGCTCGCGCCTGCCGCCACACCCGAACATATCGACGCCCTGATGTGGAAGGGCAACGGGGCCGACAGTCGTGCCGTCCTGCTCGGCAGCGCAGCGGCGCATCAGGAAGGACAGCTCTGGGTCTGGAGCCTTGGCGTGGACGACCGGTACGACGCCAACCCGGACCCTGCCGGATGGCACGAGATGGTCCTCGTCATCGCCGGGCGGCTGCGGATCGAGCGCGAAAGCGGTGACGTCACACTCGGATTGGGTGATCACGCCATCTACAGCAGCGCGCAGCAGTACGCGTACATCAACGCCGGTTCCGAGGTCACCAGGTTCGTGCGCGTCGTGCTGTCGTGACGTCGGCCATCGGCGTGGCTACGTCCCGTACAGATGCAGGATCCGTGCGGTTGCGGTGGCGATGTCGCCACTGAGCTTCACAATCGGCGGTCCGCCACGCTGATGGATCACGTTCGCCAGGACGATCACGTAGGTATCCGAGCCGGGGTCGATCCACAGCGACACCCCGGTGAAACCGGTATGGCCGAAGCTCCCGATCGGGAATAGCATTCCGCGCGGACGGGACTGCTCGGTGTCGATATCCCAGCCGAAGCCGCGGAGGTCTTGGCCCGCGATCGCCGGATACTCCGGCGCGAGCAGGGGATCTGTTGTGTTGGGCGTGTTTTCGACGGCCCGCCGCGTCGCCTCGTTGGCTGCCTGCAGCTGCGCCGGGTTGTGCCCGGGTTGCTGCGGTGTCGTCATCGATTCCAGAGTGGATTGCTTCAGTGGGAAGGGGCTGGGGCGTCCGGCAAGGCGGTCGAGTAGCGCCTGGGCGTACCTGCCGACGTCTTGCACCGTCGAGAACACCCCGGCGCTGCCGCTCACGCCGCCCATGCGGCGGGCCGTCGGGTCATGCACAGTGCCGCGCAGCAACTGGTCGAAGTCGGGGTTGAGACCTGGTGTATCGCCGTCGTGCGCGGTGGGCGCGATCCGGGCCAAGAGATCGATACTCCAGGTGCCGGCGGGGCATGCGCCTTCGGTGGCCGCTGTCTTGTCGAAAACGATTGCGGTACCGCGGATCTGGTGCGGGCCACACGCCTTATCCGCGGGCAGGTAGCGGGTGTCGGCCATACCAAGCGGAGCAAAGACGTTGCGCGGCACGTACATATCCAACGTTTCACCGGTGAGCTTCTCGACCAGTGCCCCGAGAATGATGAAGTTGATGTCGGAGTAGTGGAAGCGCGTTCCGGGGTCGAACACCACCCACGCCGCGAGCGCACGGTGAATGCCTTGGGCCTTGTCTGAGTGATCCAGCCCCCAGGGCCCGTCCAGGCTCAGATCTCCTGCGATACCCGAAGTGTGCGTCAGCAACATGCGTAGCGTCACCTGCGCGCGTCGTGGGTCATTCGCCGGGTTGAACTCGGGTAGGTACTTCTGGACAGGGTCGTCGATCTGAATGCGGCCCTGTTCGTAGAGCTGAAGGACCGCGACGGTGGTCGCGAGGCTCTTCGTCAGCGACGCAAGGTCGAAGATCGTGTCGTCGGTCATCGCTTCGGCGGGTGCCGGCGCTCCGTCGAGCCCAGGTTCGTCGGGTAGCTTGCGCGAGCCGAACGCTTGCCGGTAGACGACGTTACCGCCGTGCCCGATCTGAACCACCGCGCCGGGCAGCCGGTGCGCCGCGATCGAATCGTCTACCAGCTGGGCGACGGGCGTGAAATCCCCCTCGGGAACGACGGGCACGGGCGGGGGAGTGGTTGAGGTCGTGGTCGGGGCGGCGATCAGTGGCGTGCTGGTAGCCGCCGGGGGTGACGGCGGCTGACCGCACGCAGGCGCCGCGCCCAGGGCCAGCAAGACGGCGGCGATCGCGCGGACCGGGGCGACGCGCGATCTCGACACCGCACCAACGGTAGCCGGGCCTGAGTGGCACGTCACCGACAACAGGGCGGCGCGGCGCCGGCCGGTGAGCGCATGTTCAATCGCGGACTGGCGACCCTGCGGGGAAGCGCGGCCTGCCGGTTTCCGTTGGACTGCGAAGACGCCGGGACACGAATACGTCTGCCTGCCGAAACGAAAGGCCACAGCCATGGCGACCACTCGCATCGACGACCAGTACGCGACCGGCCTCTCCCGGCGCAACATCGAACAGGCCCTGACAGGCGCGGGGCTCGACCTCGATCGGCTGCAGCCCGCCGATCTGGGGGTGCTCGAGGATTTTCACACCATGGGCCGCATCGCCACCAGCCAACTGATCGAGCTCGCCGGGATCACCAGCCAGACCGCAGTGCTCGACGCCGGCAGCGGGGTAGGCGGCACTGCCCGCTACATCGCCGACCGGTACGGCTGCACGGTGACGGCCGTCGATTTGACCGAGGAGTACTGCGACACCGCCCGCTGGCTCAATCAGCTTGTGGGACTGGATGACCGGATCGCAGTCCGGGCCGCGGACGTCACCGCTCTGCCCTTCGCCGACAGCACGTTTGATGTCGTGGTGAGCCAGCACGTCCAGATGAACGTCGCCGACAAGACCACCCTGTACCGGGAGGCCCGCCGGGTGTTGCACGACGGGGGGATCCTGGCGTTGTGGGACATCACACGTGGGCAGGGAGATGAGCCGGAGTTTCCGTTGCCGTGGGCCGACGAAGCAGGTGTCAGTCACTTGGCCACACCCGACGACTTGCGCGTTACGGTCGAATCGTCGGGGTTCGTCGTCGAACAATGGAACGATCTCACCGATCAGGCGAGCGCGGTGATGCAGGCGCTGCTGTCGCAGCCCGTCGGGCCGCTCGGACTGCACGCCTTCGTCCCCGACTTCGCCCGCAAGGCCCACAACCTCACCGCCGGGCTCAGCGACGGCAGGCTGCGGGCCGTGCAGGGAATCGCGCGGGCGAGCGGCCAGTCACCGTGCAGCTGAGCCGTTTCCGACGGCCAGCAGAGCCCGCCCGTTGACGGGAGCGGTTCGAGGCGTCGGCGTGGTGCGCTTGGCTTTCATGTCGCGTCCGGTCGCGATCGACCATTGATTGATGATGTCGAGCATGTCGCGGCGGAGTTGGTTCGGAGGACCTGAGGTCGGGTTGGCGTAGAGCGCGCTGACTGCGCTGATCGAGTTGTAGACGCCCTCCTCGATGTGCCGGAACAGCGGCGACATCCGGGGGGCAAGCCGGAAGAAGCTCTCCGACTGTGCATGCGGTGCGAGTCCGACGCGTTCACCGATCTTCCGTAGCCGTTCCTCGGGACTGGCGGCGGTGGCTTTGAGGTCGACGACGACGGAATTGTTCGATTCGAGAGTCAGGTCGAACCACGAGAGCATGGTGACGATGACGAATTCTTCCCGCGCCAGGTTGCCGAAGCGGCGACGCGTGGTCAGCATGTCCTGCATGTCCCGGGCATGTGTGGCGATGGCGGCGTCGTCTTTGCTGTTGATACCACTGGTATTTCGGTAGTTCTCCGATGCCGTCCACACCTCGCGAAGGAAGTCCTCGAAGGTTCGGATGAGGCCGGTGTTGGCGGCTTGGGCCCGTACGTAGCTGTACGGGGCTCCGTTGTTAGCTCCGTGGTTGAGGTCGACCCCGAAAAGCCGGTAGTAGGCGTTTCGCCGGGTGGCCTCGAGGTCGGGCCGGACCGAACTGGTGATCGCCCCGATGGACCGCGACGGTAGTTCGCGCATGAACAGTGCCTCGGTGGTTCTCAGCCACTGCTGTGTGGTCGGCGACGGTACTTCGAGCCGCTCGCCGTGGAGGAACTCGGTTACCACCCGGAAGAAGATCGGGAGCAGACGCGTGTTCTCGATGAGGTAGGCGTAGATGAGGTGATCCCAGCGTGCTCCCGTTCCTGAGTCGTCCGGCGGGGCGAAGTTCCACGTAGGAAGGGTGCCGTAGATCGTGCCGTTGACGGCGCTCAACCGTTTGTGAAGCCCGGATTCGAAGCCGGGTGCCTGGCCGTAGAGCAGAGCTGGCGGCAACTGGAAGCCCGGCAGCGATTGACTTCCGTACGCCCATGATTCCTCGAGAAAGCGGAGGATCTCCTCTGGGTGCAGAGCGAAGACATCGTTGGCCGCCTTGGTGGCCTGCTCAATGACATCCGTTGTGCCACTGGCACGTTCCAGATCGGCAAACCAACTGGCCAGTTCGAGCATCATCGGACTGCTCCTTTTGGGGTGGGAATGTGCACATCAGACGTGGTGGTGAAGGATTCGTCAGCGGTGGTGCGAACGGTGACGGGTCCGGTTGTCGCGCCGTCCGGTACCACCGCCTGGTACCACCGGCGCCCGCTGGTCGAGCCGGCGCACTGGACTGTCAAAGGGGTGGGCACCACATTGATCACACCGCCGTCGACGCCGGTGCTGAAAGCGACATCGTCTGCGGCAGCGGCGAACTGGAGCACGAAAACAGCCACCAGGTGCGTCTCGCACTCATAGACGTGCAACGAGACCAGCCGCCCGGGCCCGATGACATCGTCGTCATCGGGGCCTGCGAGTTGTTGCCGCAGTGCCGCATAACTGTTGACGATCTGACGTTCCTCGGCGGTGTACTCGGCGCCGGGCGGGACGAATCGGGTATCGAGGGCACCGATCAATTGATCGAGTAGCGTTTGATTGCCCGCTTTGAGCTGGTTTCCGAATTCTCTGAACACCGTCGCGAGCTTCTCGATGTCAGTGCCGCCCGGGTGGCCGTTGCCGGAAGACGGTTGTCCGCCGCCGGCGCCGCGTGCGGTGTCCGATGATTGTGTTGGCATGGCTCAATCCCTTTCACGCTACTTGTGCCGCGTCGGTGAGGGTCCCCAGCCGGCGCATCCAGGTCTCGAAACTGCGTGCCGTCGCGGCGGCACTCTCCGGTTTGGCCGCCACGTTGTAGGACGCGAGCGCCAACAGTCGCAGCCCCTCGGACTGCAGGTAATGACTTGAGATGGTCAGCGCGGTTCCGGCTGTGCGCTCCAGCTCCGCGAGTGCGGCCGGTGACACCCGGCCTGGGTCGACGACATCGCACAGGGCTTTGCCGGCGAAGGCGCGCATCGGTGTCCGCAGGCCGATTTCGACGATCCGCGGAAGCGCCTCGATGCTGCGTTCGATCAATGGTCGCACCGCGGCGGGTGCGGCCGAAAGCGGGTACGCGACCTGCCATGCCTGTGCGAGCGTGTCCCAGGGGCCCGTGCCATAGAAGCGTTTGCACATCTCGACACCCACCAGCACGCGCAGGTAGGCGATCGGGTGCGGGTCACCGAGCGGCAGCGAGAACACCCGCTGTACGTCGTTGACGACATCGTGTAACGCGGCCACCGCCCCGAATCCGCTGTGCGCGAACGCGAGTAGGTCCGGTCCGAGTTCCGTCGCCCAGCCTGACCACATCTCGGCCACGATCGGATCGGCGATACCCCGCCGCAAAGCGATGGTCAACTCGTCGTTCCATCCGGTCAGGTGTGCGACCTGGTGACCGGCTTCGTGCAGCATCGACGTGGGACGCATCATGTTGAACCGCGTGAGTTTGATCGCTGCGGCCGGCGAGGGTGATCCGCCTTCCCACGCCCGCCAGCCTGCTCGCAGAATCGACGCTCCCAGTCCGTTGTCGAGATAGACCAGTACGGGCGGTGTCTCCAGGCGTAGCGGGCGTAACGCGGTCCGCATGCTCTCTGCCGCCAGAAAATCGAAGGCCCGCAAGAGCTCTCCGAGCGCGGCATTGGTTCGGGAGCGGACCGCGTTGCCGTAGAAACTCAGCACGGTCTCCAGTTGCAGAAAGCGATGGCGAAAGCGCGTCACGCGCGCGTGGCAGCGCCGAAGGTCGTCAACTGTGGCAGCCGCGCGTAGATCGGTTTGGAGAGCGTCGAGTTCGAGCTGGGTGGCGCCGATGAGGCTGGTCAAGTGGCGGCGCAGCGCGACGCCTACGTAGCGTTCCAGGGCCTGCCAAGCGCTGGTTGCTGCGAAGTTCTCCAAGTCGCTGAGCCCGACCATCGCGGTCTGCCAATGTGCGATCTCGCCTCTGAGCTCGAAGACGATCGAGTCCTGCTGGCTGATCATGACTGGAAACCCGCTACCGAACGCACGGTGACTTCGGGCGAACCCAGGATGGCCCGCGCGACCGCCGTCAGCGACACCAGGCCCTTGCCGCGCAGCGCATCGTCGAGCAGCTTCATCGCGCCCGCGTGCCGGATGGCGACGATGATGGTGACCCCTTGGGCCGGCTTGTCGGCCGCGGTGAGGAACTCCTGTCTGCGGCGCGCAAGAAACTCCGAGACAGCGGTACCGACCCACTCGATCACCTTGTCCGCCAGCTTCTCCAGGATCTTCGCCCCGATCGCACTGAGCGCGCCACCGACGAACTGCTCCTCGGATGCCACTTCGTGGACGATCTTGACGTGGCGCGAAGCATTTCCCGAAAGAACGCTCTTGACCCCGGCCACGTAGACGCGCCTGAGCAGAACCAATGCCGGCGTTACCGATTCGCCGCGGCGGATCGAGGCGGCGACCGCCTGCGCATCGCTCTCGTCGAGGTGAATGCACAGGCGCGCAGTGGATGACGGGAAGTCCAGCGTGATGTTGACCTGGCTTGCGTGACCGCGCAGCTGTACCGGATGCGACGCTGGGCCCGAGCCGCCCGGATGTGCGGTGGTGTGTGCCCGCTGGGGTACGAGCACGACGAACCGCTGTCGGACTGCGATGCGGCGGTGCGAATGCAGATAGTGGTTGGGCACGTCGCGACCGAGGCCGGGCTCGCCGAAGAGTGCGGTCGCATTGTGCCGGGTCAGCGGTATGAACAGGCGCCAGCCGCGCGGGTGGGTGGGACCCAAGCCGGGCACGTGGGTCTCGAGCCGTGCGATCGTGGACAGTTTCGTGCCTACCATCGCCTCGAAGAGATACGCCTTGCACGCGACGGGCCCTGTGACGCCGTAACGCGATTTCAGGAAGGTGCCCAGGTGGATTCCGCCGAAGCCGGTCACCGACTTGGCCAACTGATGCGTCACTGTCACGTCCAGCGGCCGGGAATAGAAGCGGTAGCGCTTCCGCCCGTTGCGCGGACGCAGAATCCACGTCCCGCGGTGCCGGAGCCTAGTGGATACCTCTTGGTACTGCTCACGAATCACGTTGGAGGGAAATGATTCCGAAGCCGCTTCGGCGAATGCTTCTTGCACCACCGCTTCCAGCAGGTGCTGGTCCTCGAAAGTCTCGGATTCGAGTTCGGTGAGCCGTTGCACCGTGCCTTCCACCGCCGACGCGACAGCCTCAGCGGCCAACTGGGTTTGGTTACCCGGCACTTCGAGCCCGATCATGCTCATGCCGGTCGACACGATCGCCTGTGACAGTTGTGTGGCGATGGTCGGGCCGATGTAGGGGCGTACCAGCGCGGCAAGGTATTTGGCGAGGAATCCGACGACCCGGTCGCGTCCGATCACGGAGATACCGATGCGCAGCGCTGCGATGATGGCCGGAATGAAGTTCTCCATGGCCGCGTTGATCGAAGCCTCGTTGGTCGCCTGAGAGATCTCGGTGATGAATCGCTCACGGGCGGCGTCGAGCTCGGCCAGCCGGTGGTCGGTCTCCGATTCTGAGGCGACTGACTCGCCGGACGTCCAGGCTTCTGAGTTCTCGCTGGACTCGGCGAACAGTTCGCCGACCAGCTTGGCGTCGATCTCGTGTTGGATGGAGTCGACGTCGGTGTGTGCGAGTGCTTGGAGTTCGGTGCTGACGGCTTCCTGTTCTCCGGAGCCACCGAAGTAGTTCTCGAATTCACCCTCGGTTTCACCGACCCCGAACAGTTTGGTGGCGACTTTCCTCGCGGCCGGGCGCAGTGATACGGGTAGCCGGCTCAGTGCGAGATCGAGTACCCGCTTCAACAGAGGCCGGACGATCTTCTTCAGTCCCTTGAGAATGAAGCCGAGCGGAATGACCTTGCCGACTGCCGCGATTCCCTTCTTGGCCAGTCGAATTGCCCCGCCTGCGACCGCCTTCGCCTTTTTCCAGAGCCCGCCGAGGAAGTTCTCGACACCGGGGGTGAGGTGTTCGAAGCTGGGCTGGATCGTCTCGAAGAGCCGATCCAGTTCTTGCTCGGTGATCTGTGAGATGTCGTGCTGGGCATACTGTTCGGCGTAGCGCTCCAGGAACGTCTCGGCTTCGCGTGC
Source organism: Mycolicibacterium brisbanense (assembly GCF_001570425.1). Classification (GTDB taxonomy): domain Bacteria; phylum Actinomycetota; class Actinomycetes; order Mycobacteriales; family Mycobacteriaceae; genus Mycobacterium; species Mycobacterium brisbanense. Next base: position 295,763 of record NZ_BCSX01000021.1, on the reverse strand, counting down.
CACCGGTGTCATGTAGTTCTCGAGGTACCGTTCGGCCTCGTTCGGGGACGCCTCGCCGATCTGCTCGGACATGCTCGACGATGCCTCGGCCGCCAGCTCGTAGAGCGCCTCTGAGAATTCGCTCTCGTAGAGGCTTGAGACCGCCTCGTCGTATGCCTCCCGATGGACGTCTGAGCTCTCCGAGCCGACTTCGTCGTAGGCTGAGCGGAACGGGCTTTCCAATTCGGTGAAGAACTCGAAACCACCTGCACTGCTTGGTGATTCCATGTTCTCCGAAATTGGGGCGAACGCTTCGCCCTGCTCGGCGAAGTCGAACGTTTCGGTGAACGGGGAGAGGGTAGCGTAGGACTCGCTCTCCATGGATGAGGTAGTCACGGGTGGTCTCCTCCCACGGCGGATCGGATCTGGGTGCCAAGGTAGCCATCGGCTCGACCGGATCGAATGCGTAGTCGACTACTCCAATTTCCAAGACCCGCAAGCGGTCTCGCGTCAGTCGTCGCCAAGGAAAACAGTTTGAGGTGGCCCGGCGGCAGAGCCAGTTACGGCGTAATGCGTTGCTGTTGGCTGCGTTGTCAAATAATCGACGTCGGTCGGTGTGGCTGATGCCCGGTCGACGACGTCCGCGATGTGGTGGTCATGGTCTGTGGGCTGCGGGTGCCGGGTCCCGGACGGGCGAGGTGCGACCGAGAAGGTCCGATACGCTGGCGTGCGTGACGCAAACTGCTTCACGGCGCGAAGTCCTCAAACGTGCGGCGCTGCTTGCGCCGGCACTGGCCGTCCCCGGCGCGCTGGCCGCTACAGTCGGGACGCCTGCAGCGTCGGCCGACGGCTTGCAACTCGTCGATTTCGCCGACCGGCTGGTCCAACCTGAACAGCTCAAGTCCGCCGGCTTCGGCGGAGCCCTGGTTTACGTCTCCGAACTGCGGCCGGGGGCCACCTTCGACTTCAAGCCTGTCACCCGGGACTATGCCGACCGTTTACGCGCAGCGGGCCTGCAGATCGTCAGCTGCTACCAATTCGGCAAGCCCGGCTGGCCGACGCCGTCGGACTTCACCCGCGGCTACGACGGAGGGGTGGCCGACGCCCAGACGGCGGTGGGGCTGCACACCGCCGCCGGCGGCCCGGCCTCGGCGCCCATCTTCTTCAGTGTCGACGAGGACATCGACGCTGCAACATGGAAATCCACAGCGGTGCAATGGTTTCGAGGTATCAACTCGGTTCTCGGTGTTGCCCGCACCGGCATCTACGGTGGGCGCCGCCAATGCGGCTGGGCCATCGCCGACGGCGTCATCGGATCCTCCACCAGCCCTGGCTATCGGTGGGCCTGGCAGACGAAGGCGTGGTCGCGGGGCGAGCGTGAACCGGCCGCCGTGCTCTTCCAGAGGGAAGTCGTCACCGCATCCGACCCGGGTTTCGTCATCGACGGCATACACGTCGACGTGGACGATGTTCTGGCGCCCGACTTCGGCCAGTGGGATCTCGCGAGATAACGGGTCAGCGGAAGCGCACGTCCATCGTCGCCAGGCCGAATATCTTGCGGCCACCGGATTTCGCGGCGACGATGACCACGCCCGTGCGGGTCTGCGGGTCCAGCGACTTGATGCGGCCGCTGAATTCGATGTCGGCCCCTTCTTTGGCCGAGACGATCGCAGGCTGCGAGAGCCGCACGGCGTAGCGGGTCACCGCGCCGGGGTCGCCCGACCAGGCGGAGACAAATCCGGCGCCCAGGCCCATGGTCAGCATCCCGTGGGCGATCACGTCGGGCAGGCCGGCGAGTTTGGCGATCTCCTCGTCCCAGTGGATCGGGTTGGCGTCACCGGCCACCCCGGCGTAGTTCACCAGGTCGCCACGCGAGAGCCGATAGTGGTGCACGCCCAGCTCGTCGCCGACGTTCACGTCGTCGAAGGACGGCGTCCCCGGTGTACGCGCGTCCGGTTTGGCGATGCGCACCTCGACCTCGGGACGCACGGTCTTCTGATAGTCGGTGTCGGACGCGCCGATACCGGAGAAGTCCACGTCGTGCATCATCGCGTTCTGCACGGCCGCCATCGTCCCCGGGTTGATGTCGTCTGCGGTGACACCGACCACAGTGGTGTGCAGGGTGTGGACACGCTCGCCGGCCGTGTCGGTGAAGGTGTTGGTCACAGTGATCAGGTCCCGGCCCGCGACCCGGCGCACCGACGTGAGCTCCACATCGATCTGGAGCTCGTCGCCCGCCACGATGGGGCGATGCTGCTCGAAGACCTCTTCGGTCTGCAGGTAGGTGTCATAACCGACGACCACCGACTCGAACATGCGGCGGTTTGCCGCCATGGCCGGGGTCGAGGTGAACGTCAGCGGTGCGACCAATCCGGAATAGCCCAGCTCAGCGGCAGCGGAGACGTTCCAATGCGCGGGGTGGTAGTCCTGCACGGCACGGGCGTACTCGCGCACCTTTTCGCGGCCGACCCGGTAGGTGTCGTCCGCCTGGTAGTAGTGGCCAACCCTGGATTCGAGTGCCGACGTCTCTGCTGCGGTCATGAATGTGCTCAACTCTTCCATCGGCTTGTTCGCTGAGGCCGACCACAGCACATTAACGTGCCGACCGGGCCCAATACACGCTGATGCTCCCGCCGCTGGGCGCCTGCGGCAAAACCGTCCCCCTCGAACGGGCTCTTGGAATCATGTATCCGGTGACCGATCGCGTGCTTGTCCTCGGATCCGGTTTCGCCGGGTTGTGGGCGGCTCTGGGTGCTGCGCGGCGCCTCGCCGAGCTGGGGGTGTCTCCTGACGCCGTGGAAGTTCTGGTGATCAGCTCGCAACCGTTCCACGACATCCGGGTCCGTAACTATGAAGCCGACATCAGTGCGTGTCGCATCCCGCTGGGCGACGTGCTCGATCCGGCCGGAGTCCGGCATGTCGTGGGTGACGTGACGGGCATCGATGCGCCGGCACGCATCGTTTCCCTGGCCGACGGCACGGCGTACGGCTTCGATCGACTGGTGCTCGCGGTGGGGAGCGAGGTGGTCCGTCCGGACATCCCGGGATTGTCGGAGTTCGGGTTTGACGTCGACACCTACGACGCCGCGCAGCGGCTGCAGGATCATCTCCGAACCCTGTCCGCGCGCGCCGCGGACCCCGCGGCAAGTACGGCGGTGGTCGTCGGCGCAGGTCTGACAGGTATCGAGACGGCCTGCGAACTGCCGGACATGATGAGGGCTGTCTTCGGCGGCGACGCGAGACCGCGCGTGGTGCTGATCGACCACAACCCGTACGTCGGCTCGAACATGGGCACCTCTGCGCGCCCGGTGATCGAGAAAGCATTGGCGGACAACGGGATAGAGTCGATGACGGGCGTCCGGGTGACTTCCGTCGACGGTGCGGGCATAACCCTGTCCTCAGGGGAGACTCTGCCGGCGGCCACCGTCGTGTGGTGCGCGGGCATGCGGGCCAACCCGTTGACCGCGCAACTCGGCGTCGAGCGCGACCGGTTGGGGCGGGTACCTGTCGACGACTACCTGCGGGTGATCGGCGTGCCGGGGGTGTTCGCCGCAGGCGACGTCGCCGCGGCGCGTATGGACGACGAACACCTGTCGGTGATGTCGTGCCAGCACTCGCGCCCGATGGGCAGGTATGCGGGCTACAACGTGATCGGCGACTTGTGTGGCGCGCCGCTCCTGCCCCTGCGAATCCCTTGGTATGTAACGGTTCTCGACCTCGGGCCGGCCGGTGCCGTCTATACCGAAGGCTGGGATCGCCAGGTGGTGGCAGACGGTGAGCAGGCCAAGGCAACCAAGCGCGTCATCAACACCCAGCGCATCTACCCGCCGCTGGATCGGGACCGCGCGGCCCTGCTGGCGGCGGCCGCCCCGACGCTGCAGACGGCACCCGCCCGCGGAGAGTAGGGCAGGAACCGCAGGTCACGCCCTGATCCCTACTATCTGGGAATGGTGTGGCTCAACGAGTGGTGGCAGCACGAGATCGTCCACGGGTACAAAGGACCGCTGCTGCTGAGCTTCGTGGCGTTTGTGGTCACCTTCGTGGCGACTCGCACCATCACCCGGCTGATCCGTGCAGGCAAGGGTCCCTTCCACAACGTCAGCACCGGTGGCGTGCACATGCATCATTCGACGCCGGGGGTGCTGTTGCTGATCCTGGGTGCGTTCATGGGCGTCGGCTCACCGCCGCTGTCGGTGTGGACCTATGTGGCGGGTGTGCTGATCGGTGTCGGGGCGTCCCTCGTGCTCGACGAATTCGCGATGATTTTCCGGTTGCAGGACGTGTACTGGTCGCAGGAAGGCCAGCTGTCGGTCAACATCGTCACCCTGGCGGCGGCATGCATCGGTCTGGCAGCGGTCGGAGTGTCGCCCGTCAAGGTGCATGACGTTCCCGGGGCGGTGACCGCGGTGCGGATCGCGGCGGTCGTGCTGCTCGTGTTCCATTTCCTGGTGGTCGCCGTCACCGCCTTGAAGGGCAAGTACCCGACCGCTTTGGTCGGCTTGTTCGTCTCACCGGTTGCCTGGGTGGCCGCCGTGCGACTGGCCCGACCGACGTCACCGTGGGCGCGCTGGCGCTACGACTCCAAGAAGCTGGCACATGCCCAACGCCGCGCTGCCACCTTCGACCGGCGGTGGGCGCCGGTACGGCGGCACTGGGACGACTTCGTCGGGGGCACCCCGACGTCGGATGCGCCGCAACCCGCGTCGACGCCGACCGGCGGTGATGGGGTCTGATTCGGTGCCCGCGTCCTCGCCGCTCGTTGTGCTGAGCTAAGTCAACCCCGCTTGTTTGCGGACGTAGTCAGCGAGCAGTTCGTGGGCGTGGGTGGTGAAGTGTTCACTGGCCGCGAAGACGTAGGTACGGTCGGCGGTCGGTTCCTTCCATTGGCCCACGCCGCACGAGTCTTGCCCCGGCTGTGCGCAGGCGTCCTCGTTCGCCCCATGGGCAAAGCCGTACTTCGGGAGGTTGTTCAGCACATCGGTGACAAAGGCGTCCGTGTCCAAGATGTGGACGCGTGGATCCTTGGGCAGGCCGGCGACGAGCGTCTCGTTGTACGCCGAAGTCAGGTCGCTCACGTAGCGACGTGCTGCCTGCGACTCGAACCACGGCAGGACGCCGAGGTCGAACAGTTTGAACACCATGAGGTGCTGCGCACCGTGGGTCAGCATGTCCGCGGCCGTGTGCACTTCCGCGGTTGCGGCCTGCTGGATGCGGCTGCGCTCGGTGGCCATCACATCCGCGGTGGGGGACCGGTTGTCGCGAAGGTCGGCCGCCAACTTCGCGTCGAAGCGGGGGTCGTAGTTGAGGGCGACGTCGTTGGTGCCGACGTAGAGAGTGACGAGCTGATCGGGCTTGAACTCACCGTGCTCGGTGAGGAAGTGCTGCAACTGCACCTGTGTCGAAACGGGGGTGCCTTCGGGATTCTGCGACACCACCGAGTACGGGAGCGCCGCGCGGGCCCCACCCTCGGCGTAATTGAGGCCGCCCGGCCCTGCCGCACCGGGCTTGCCCACGTATACGTCGTCGTAACTGCCGACATGTTCGTTGGGTTCGGTGGACTGCCCGAGCGCGGTGGCGAGGTGCTGCGCCCAGGTCTGCCCCGGGTTGGTGGTGAAGCGGAATCCGTACGTGCCCGCGTCGGTCAGGCTGTCGCCGAAGAAGACGGCACCGGTGATCGGCGGTGGCGACTGTTCGGCGGGTGGCTGCGCGGTGGAATGACAACCCGCGAGCACGGCGGCCGCCGTACCAAACACCAACGTGCGCAACACATGTTTCAACGCATCTTCTCCATGGCAGAACCATCGACCTGTCGAGGTCTCACTGTAGAGGCGACCGCACCTGTCAACCCCGTCCCGCTGTGGGCAGCCCCAGAGGTTTTTTCTGCACATATTGTGGGTGTGATCGACGTCTGTCACCACGTAGGCTCGTGTGCGGTGAGCTGAGCGGCAGCACGACGGGTGCACACGCTCTCGGACGATGGAAGGCCCTGCAAGTGCGTGATGTGTTTGTCGTGCTCTTGCTCGCGCTCTCGGCGGCCGGACTCCAGGTGATCATCGTGGTGTTGAACCGGATCCAGCGCCGGGCACGCCAGCGCCGGTAGCTGCCCATCCCATTCCGCGGCGTGGCCGAACCGTGATGAACTCTTGACCGAATCATCAACGCGCGCCGTAGCGTTCGGCCGCAGGGCGACCCATACCATGACGGGGTTCACACCCAGGCGGTCATCATCAAGGGGTCAGGCTGATGCGGGCGGTACTTCATTGTGTTCTCGCGTTGGTCGTCATAGCTCTGATGGTTTCCGGTGGTAGCACAGGCGTCGACACCGCGGCGGTTCGCCTGCCGCTCAGTTCTGACATCGAGTCGATCCTGCCGACCGGGACCGCGGCCGTGGGTGTGGCGCACCCGGTGATGCTGACGTTCAAGCGTCCCGTCGCCAACCGGGATGCGGCCGAACGGGCCATCGGGCTCACATCGTCACCAGCCCGGACGGGCAAGTACGAATGGCTCGACGACAAGGTCGTGCAGTGGGTGCCCGACCAGTACTGGCCCGCGCACAGCACCATCAGCCTGTCCGTCGGCGGTATGCCCCTGGAATTCAAGACCGGCCCGAAAGTCGTTGGGGTGGCCAGTATCTCGGATCACACCTTCACGGTGACCATTGACGGGGAGACACCGCTCGACATGCCGTCCCCGCACCATCTGCCACACCTGGGCGAACCGGGGGTCCTGCTCGCCTCGATGGGCCGGCCGGAGTACGCGACCCCCGTGGGCAACTACACGGTTCTCGGGAAAGAGCGCTCTGTGACAATGGATTCCAGCAGCGTGGGCATTCCCGTGGAATCTCCTGACGGTTATCTCACCGACGTGGAGTACGCCGTGCGGTTCACCCGCCGGGGCCTGTTCGTGCATTCTGCCCCGTGGGCCGTGGAGTCGATGGGGTTCGAGAACACCAGCCACGGCTGCATCAGCCTGGCCCCGGCAGCCGCCGAGTGGTACTTCAACACGGTCAACGTCGGCGACCCGGTGATCGTGCAGGAATAGGCTCTGCGACAGCAGTTCTCGGCGATTCACCAGATACGACAACGGGCGGCGATCGTGTGATCGCCGCCCGTTGTCGGGTACGCCACGTGCCGCGGGCCAGGATCAGCCCTGGGGACCTGGCTGAACCGGAACACCCGGTGCCGGGCCGGGGGCATCGGCAGGACGGCTCGTAGGCGCTTCCTTGCCGGCCCCCACACCGACCATGTCCGCCAGCGGAGCACCTGCGGGTGCGGCCGCCGCGGCGATGGGTGCGCCTGCGGCTGCGGGAACGACAGGGACCGGTGGTGCCAGCGGTACCGGTGGCGCGCCCAGCGGGGGCACCACGGGCACCGGTGGGATCCCTGCCGCGGGTACGACCGGGACTGGTGCGATGGCTGCAGGAACCACCGGCACGGCCGCTCCTGCCGCTTCGACGGCCGGCGCGGCACACGGTGCGCCGGCGGCGACCGGCGCGGCACCTGGTGCCGCCGTTCCGGCGGCCGCGTCCAGGCACTTGTATCCGCCCGCCTTCAGCGGAGCGGCCCCGGCATTCGGGCACACCGCCGCGGCGGCCACGCAAACTCCGGCGCTGGCAACAACTTTGACTGCTACTCGAGCAAAGCTGATCATCCCCGACGACTCCCTTGATCGTGCCCCGAAATTACTGTCACGAAAATTTGTGCAGCTGAAATGTAGAACCGCACGCGCACGGCGTCCATACATCCGTGTAATTAGTTGCGGGGTCGACACGCGGCCGAGCTGCGGCCGTGACCACACCGATGCAGAACTGTCACGTCCGCTCGGCCCCACGGTATGGTAGGGCGCGCCAATGCTCAACGCGGGCAACGGTTTAGTCACCGCGATCCGGTCCAGCCGGCGGCCGGCCATCCTGGTTCAGAACTGGGCTGGATCGGGTCGCACGATCGACCGTGGGGGCAGCGCCAGTCCCCGGACATGCGTCGCGATCTCGTGCAGCGGCGCCAGCCACACATCGGAACAGGAAGCCACGTACTCGACGAGTTCCTCCAACGCCGCCGCGCGCGATGGCCGTCCCGACAGGAACGGGTGATTGGTCAACACGAAGCACCCGCCGGCCGAACGCAGCCCTTCGAACTCCAGTCGCCAGATCTCTGCTGCCTTGCGGGGGCTTTCGATCAATCCGGACCCCGAGATGTCCGGGATGTAGCAGTACTGCTCCCAGTCGTCGAGGGCCCACTGGATCGGGATCTCGACGAGCTGCCCGCCACCGGCCACGGCCAACTCATACGGGTGGTCGGCATCCATCAAACTCGTGTCGTAAAGAAACCCACGCTCGGCCAAGAGATTCGGGGTGTGCCAGTTGAGTTCCCACATGGGTGCCCGGAACCCGGCCGGCGCTGTGCCGGTCACCGCGGAGAGCGCCTCGATGCCGCGGTCGATCACGACGCCTTCCTGCTCGGGCGTCATGCCTGTCAGCACCTCGTGCAGGTAACCGTGGTGCGCGATCTCGTGCCCTGCGTCGGCGATGGCGCGCACGACGTCGGGGTAGCGCACTGCCGTGTATCCGGGCACGAAGAACGTCGACCGCACATCGTGGCGCGCGAGGAGGGCCAAGATGCGGGGGACACCCACGAGCGGCCCATAGGCCTGATGGGACATCACCGACATTCGACCGGCCAACGCGGTATCCACCCCGAGGAGAGCCGATTCGGCGTCCACATCGAAGGTGAAGCTTGCGGCGGCGCGGCGGCCGTCCGGCCACGACACCGGCTCCGCGGGGTGTGTCGTCATGCCTTCCTCGCCAGCAACGAGACGAACTCGTAGCCGAGGTTCGCCGCCGCGACGCCGGTGATCTCGGCGTGGTCGTAGGCGGGTGCCACTTCGACGATGTCGGCGGCCACGAGGTTGAGGCCGTCGAATCCTCTTACGATCTCCAGCAATTCGCGACTCGTCATACCCCCCGCCTCAGGTGTCCCGGTGCCCGGCGCGTGTGCGGGATCGAGGACGTCGATGTCGACCGATACGTACAACGGCAGATCGCCGATGCTGCGCCGCAGCTCGTCGACGATGTCGTCGATCGACCGGCGGTGAAGATCGCGACAGTGCACCACGTGGAACCCCATGTCGGCATCTTCGGTCAGATCGTTCCGTGAGTACAGCGACCCGCGGATCCCGACGTGCGCGCTGTGCCCCGAGACGAACAACCCTTCTTCGGCAGCGCGACGGAACGGCGTGCCGTGGGTCAGCGGGGTGTTGAAGTAGGTGTCCCACGTGTCGAGGTGGGCGTCGAAGTGCACGAGTGCCACTTGACCGTGAATCCTGTTGACGGCCTTCAGGAGTGGGTAGGCGATGGTGTGGTCACCGCCGAGTGAGACCAGGGTTGCTCCGTCGCGGATGAGCTCGACGGCACCCTGCTCGATCTGCGCGACGGCGGCCTCGATGTCGAACGGGTTGAACGTGAGGTCACCGGCGTCGACCACCTGGCGATGGGCGAACGGTTCGACGTCCAGTGCCGGGTTGTACGGGCGCAGCAGCCGCGACGATTGACGGATGTGCGCAGGCCCGAAGCGGGCACCGGGCCGGTAGGTCACCCCGGTGTCGAACGGGATACCGACGACCGCGATGTCGTGCCGCTGTACGTCCTCGATGCGCGGGAGCCGGGCGAACGTGGTGTGTCCGGCGTAGCGCGGGACCTGCAGTCCGTCGACTGGGCCGGTCGTCCCGGCGGCGGCGCCGGGCTGTCCGTTGGTCAAACTCTGCATCGAGTGGTCCCTCCGTTGATCTGGATTGTCTGCCCGATGATCGATCCCAGCTGCGGCCGCACCAACAGCGCGACGGCCGAAGCGATCTCCTCGGGATGGCCGATCCGGCCGAGCGGTATGCCGTCGGCATACCGCTGGTGCATCTCGGTGAGGCTGATACCCGCGTCGGCGGCGTCGACCTCGAGTTGCGGGGTGTCGATGACGCCGGGCGCCACGGCGTTGACGACGATGTTCTCGCGGGCCAGTTCGCGACCCAAGGTCTTGGTGAGGGCGATCAGGCCCGCCTTCGATGCGGCGTACGCGGTGGCGTTGGGCCAGCCCGTGACACCCCATTCGGACGTCACGATCACGATGCGCCCGTGGCCGATTCGGCGCATGCCGGGCAGGACGGCCGCAATGGTGTGGAACGTTCCACCGAGGTTGGTGTCGACCACCTTCCACCAGTCGTCCTCATCGTGGTCGGTCAGCGGTGCCATCGACATGTAGGCCGCGTTGCACACCAGGACGTCGATGCCGTCGTGCCGCCGGTCGATCTCGGCGATGGCTTCCGAGACCGCGGCACGGTCGTAGATGTCGGCGGGCACGGCGAACCCGCGGACGGTTTCGACGACCTCCTTCATCTGGGGCGTCTCGCTGCGGCCGTTGACGCCGACGTAGTAGCCATCACCGGCCAGGTGCTCGGCGATGGCCCGCCCGATGCCTTGCGTGGCTCCCGTGACGACCGCGACGGGGATGCGGCGTGAACTCATCAGATCACCGCTCCGCTGTTGGGCGACACGACTTCGCCGGTGCAGAAGGAAGATTCGTCGATCAGAAACTGCACCACCTGTGCCACTTCATCGGGCCGGCACAAGCGTCCCGCCGGAAGCGTCGCGAGGTAGTCGGGAGCCCGCCATGGGGAATCCGCCGCGAGCAGCGGGGTGTCCGTCGGGCCGGGTGCGACCGCGTTGACGCGGATGCCGTCCGCCGCCACTTCGGTTGCCAGGCTCCGGACGAATCCGATGATGGCGCCCTTCGCGGCCGCGTAGTGGGCGTCGCCGTCACCACCGCCGATCGCCAGTTCCGATGTGATCGCGACGATGGCGCCGCTGTGCCGTTCACGCATCTCCGGCAGGACCGCGCAGGTGGTGTTGCGCAGGCCTCCGAGGTGTACTCGCAGCATGCGCGTCCACGCCTGCGCGGTGATATTCGAAATCGGCACCATCTCGTAGTAACCGGCGGCGGTGACCAGCGCGTCGATCGGGCCGAGCTCCTCGTGGACGACACCGATGGCTTCGCGGACCTGATCCGCATCGGAAATGTCCGCCGTCACCGACAGTTCGGGGACGTCGCCGGGCCGCAGGTCCAGCCCTGCGACCAGCCATCCGTGGTCTGCCAGTTCGGTACTGATGGCCGCGCCGATACCCGACGCCGCGCCCGTCACCACCGCGACGCGCGGCCTCACAGCCCCGCCTGCTCTTCGAGCCGCAAGCGGTCGGCAACCGGCTCGGCGATGCGTCCGCGAAGGCTCACGTAGATCACCGCGCCGATCGCGCCGAGCACCACCGTGGTGATGACCATGCTCCAGTTGATGTACCACGGCTGGCCCGGCTGCACCCGGGGCCACACGACGTTGATCGTCTGGGCCACGATCCACACGGCGGCGAAGTAGGTGACCGGGGCGCCCCAGCGGCCCAGGGTGAACACCCCTGGCGTCCAGCGGCCCGTCAGCCGGGCCCATGCGGCACCCAGCACCGGGATACCGAAGGCGATGTAGAAGCCGATGACCGTGAAGTTGACCAGGATGTTGTAGAAGTTGGAGCCGGCCAGCAGCACGAGCGCGATCGCGACGGCAGCGGTGAGACCGATGGCGTTGATCGGCATGCGCTCCGGCCCGGCCAGCTTGCTGAACAGTTTGGACGCCGGCAACCCGCGGTCGCGCGCGGCACCCCAGATGCACCGGGACACCGCAGCCTGTACCGCGAGGAAGCTGGAGATGAAGCCGATGACGAACATGATGAGCAGCGGTTTGGCGATCCCGGATCCCAGATGTGCGGTCAGGGTGCCTGCGACCGGGTCCCCGGTCTGCTCGGTGAGCACCTTGTCGAGATCGGGAATGGCCAAAATCAGTGCGGCACTGGAGAACATGACGATCAGGCCGACACCGAACAGGCTGCCGACGATGGCCTTGGGCACGTTGCGGGCGGGGTCTTCGACCTCTTCGGCGATCGAGCCCGCCGACTCGAACCCGACGAATGCCCAGCCCGCGTAGGCGATGGCCAGCAGCATCGGGCCAGACATCCAGCCGCCTGAGTCGGGCAACCCGTGCAGCAGTGCGGAGAACGGGTTCTCGCGATAGAAGATCAGCAGCACGATGCCCAGCCCGACCGATCCGAGGATTTCGCACGTGATGCTCGCGATCACCATCACCTTGAGCACCCGCCGGCCGATCATGTTGGTCGCGGTGCCGATCGCGATGATCGCGATGGCCACGAGCGTCGTGGTCCACCGGCTGCGTTCCTCGACGCCGAGCACTTCGAGGAGGAATCCGGCGGCGGCGTACGCCAGCGTCGAGAGCGCGATGGTCAGGCCCCACATGTAGGCCCATGCGGCGGTCCATCCCGCGGTCGTGCCACGCACGTGGCGTGCCCACTGATACACGCTGCCGGCGTAGGGCCACCGGGAGGACAGCTCGCCGAACACGGCCGCCACGGCCAACTGGCCGATGAGCACGATCGGGAAGGCCCAGAAGAACCGGGGTCCGGCGGTGAAAAGGCCCAACGTGAAGATCGCGTAGAGCGCGACGATCGGTGATACGTCGGCGAAGGCCAGGGAGAACGCCGAGCGGAGGGTGAATCCGCGGTTGAGTTTCTCGACCTCGTGGTTGGCGGGGCCGGCCGGGGTGTTGTGACTTCGGGTGTCCGGACGCATGGGGGCGCTCCTCACAGAAGGTGTTGAGCGTTGACTATGCAGCGGTCCTGCACCCGGGTGAATACTCAACCAGTACGAATTCGTAGATATCATTCAGCTCTGAGTACGGGAGGAACCATGGGGCCGACGGTGCTTGATCTCATCGAGATGCCCCACCTGCGGCTGCGGCTGCGCGCGGGCGGCAAGGGCGTCGACAGGCATGTGACCTGGGCCCAGGCGTCCGATCTGAACACTCCGTGGGAGTGGATGACCGGTGGAGAGCTGTTGATGAAGAACGGCCGCACCCTGCCGGCCGACGTCGAGTCCCAGGTTGCACTGCTGCGCGCGTTGTCCGACACCGGTACCGCAGGCCTCGTGCTCGGTATGGATCCCGACACCCCGGAACTGCAGCAGGACGCGGTCGATGTCGCCGACGAGTTGGGCCTGCCGATCCTCATCGCGCCGTTCTCGGCGGGGTTCACCACCATCGGGCGAGCTGTCGCCGAGGCCAACATGTCCGACGAAGGCCGGCGGCTCGCCATGACCGAACGTGTCTACACCCTGATCCAGCGGTCGGTGCTCAACCCGGGCAAGGGCGGGATCCTCGACCAGTTTTCCCGGGAATTACGTTGTCGCTTGGCCCTTCTCGACGGTGAGACCGGTACCGCGGTGCTCGACGGCAGCGTTGAGCCGCCCGAGAGGCTGCGACGCGCGGTCGTCGATCTCATCGCGCAACGCGGCGGGATGCTCCCCGGAGTTCTGCACTTGGATGCCGATGGCTTCCGGGGCCAGATCGTGGAGGTCCCCGATCCGGATCCGACGGTGCTGGTGACGTACGACTTCCGCGGCGCGCCGCCCGATCTCGTCGTCCTGCAACACGTGGCCACTGCCGCGGGGGTACTTCTGGTGCAACAGGGCATCCGCCGTGAGCATCGGCGCCGATTGGGCGCCGAGACCTTGGCCAACGTGATGGATCTGCGGTTGGGCGAACGCGAGCTGTCGCGTCAACTCGATGAGGCCGGGTTACCGGCCGAACGCTGTGTGCTCGTGGCGGCACAGGGCGGCAGCAGCACGGGGGAACGCGATCTGCACCTGAGCCTCGATCGCCACCGGATCCCGCATCTGCTGTTGCGTCGGGCCGGATTGCTCTACGCACTGCTCCCGGCGGGCCCCCAGGCGCTGGCGGTGCTGCGCCGTCGGCTGGGACCTGACGCATTGCTCGGGATCAGCGATCCGCTCGTGGCCACCGGGCGGGCGCCTGCGGCGGTCCGGGAGGCCAACTGGGCGGTGCGCGACGCCGCGAACATGGCGGAGCGCCAGTGTCATTACGCCGACGCGACGCTGCTATCGGTCCTGCGGGACGCCGACGAGGCACAACTCGTGGTTGACCGCGTGCTTGGCGACTTGCTGGCCTACGACACCGAACACGGCACCACGCTCGTCGAGACGCTCGACACGTTTCTGCGGCTGGACAAGTCGTGGCAGCTCACGGCCGACGAGGTCGGCGTGCATCGGCAGACGGTCGCCTATCGACTGCGGCGCATCGAAGAGATCACCGGCCGCAACCTCGCCGCCACCGCCCATATCGCGGAGCTGTGGCTGGCCCTGCGAGCCCGGGACCTCGTCGTCGCACCGGATGCGTGATCGGGCGCCGGTTGGCCGACGCGAAGTAACGGCTGTTACATTTCATGACGTGACAGAGCAACGCGATGCGGTGGTGCGCTGGCTCGTGCTGGTGGTGCGGGTACCGGCGGAGCCGTCACGGCACCGCGTCGCGGTGTGGCGCGAGCTTCGCCGCGTAGGCGCGTTGCAGATCGGTCAGGGCGTGTGGGTTGTCCCGGACGTGCCGGTCTTCGCAGAAGGAGTTGCCCGCGTGACCGAACTGGCCCGACGCGGAGATGGCGAGGTGCTGATGCTCGACGCCGCAGGCCGCCACGAGCCCGATGCGGCCCGCCTCGAGGCCATGTTCACCGCCGAGCGTGCCGAGGAGTGGGCGGAATTCCTCTCTGACTGTGTGGGTTTCGACGCAGAGATCGACAAGGAGATCGCCAAGGGCAAGTTCACCATGGCCGAACTCGAGGAAGAGGAACAGAGTCTGGAGCGGTTACGCCGCTGGCACCGCGACATCAAGGCCCGTGACGTGTTCGGCGCATCGGCTGCCACGGAGGCCGACCAGAGACTCAAGCACTGTGCCGATCGCTTGGCCGACTACACCGAACGGGTCTTCGCGGCCCTGCACCAGATGTGAGACCGCACCGTGACCACCGACACCCGAATCTTCTACGTCATCAACCACTTTGCCCGGGACACACCGTGGCTGCACGCGATCGTGTCCGGATACGCCGCCTACGGAGTCGTGTTGTTCGCGGCGCTGCTGCTGGCCGGATGGTGGACGGCCCGTAGCGATGCGGATCCCGCTCGTATGGTCGCGGCGGCGTGGGCCCCGTTGGGGATGCTCGCGGCGTTGGCCGTGAATCAGCCGGTTGCGGCGGTGGTGAACGAAGTACGGCCATGTCAGGCTCTTCACGACATCGTGGTGCTGCACTGCAACACCGATCCCGGATTCCCCAGTGATCACGCGGTCATGGCCGGTGCCGTGACGGCCGGATTATGGCTGGTGCGTTGGCGTCTCGGTGTTCTCGCTGCGATCGCGGCAGCGGTTATGGCCTTCGCCCGGGTGTACATCGGCGCCCACTATCCGCAGGATGTCGTGGCCGGGTTGGTGTTCGGCGCCATGGTCAGCCTCGGTGGCTACTTACTCGTGCGGCCCCTCCTGCGTCGCGTGCTGACGGCGCTGAGCGGCACCCCGCTGAGCATTCTGTTCACGACGCAGGGAACGGATACTGCTGTGACACAGAAGAAGTCGTTGTGACGACGGGTGGGCAGGCGCCTGTTGCGCGGGCCCGATTGCTGCCGCTGTACGCCGCGGCTTTCGTCACTGCATTTGGGGCACACAGCATCGCCGCCAGCCTCGCGGGTTACACACAGGCAGAACACACCAGCCTGCTCACGTTGGGTCTGCTGCTCGCGGTGTACGACGGCGCGGAAGTCCTGCTCAAACCCGTGTTCGGAACGCTCGCAGACCGCGTCGGCGCGCGCCCCGTGCTGCTCGGCGGTCTGGTGGCGTTCGCACTGGCATCCGCCGCGTTCGTGCTCGCAGGCAATCCCGGTCTGATCGGGTTGGCCCGGTTCGGCCAGGGCGCCGCGGCTGCCGCGTTCTCTCCGGCCGCCGGAGCGATGGTTGCCCGGTTGACGCCGGCCACCGCGCACGGCCGGGCCTTCGGCAGCTATGGCGCGTGGAAAGGCATCGGGTACACCCTCGGGCCGGTCCTCGGTGGCGTCCTGATCACGGTGGACGGATACCGGCTGCTGTTCAGCACCCTGGCGGTGCTCGCAGCCGTCGTGGCCGGCTGGGCGCTGGTGGTGGTGCCTTCCGTGGAGGTGCTCCCGAAGAAGCGCCAGACCGTTGTGGACCTCGCGCGTCGCCTGGCCAGCGGCAGTTTCTTGCGGCCCACCGCCGCTCTGGCAGGCGCCACTGCGGCTCTGGCTGTCGGCGTCGGGTTCCTGCCGGCGATCGGCGCCCGCCACGGCCTCGGGCCCCTGGCCACCGGTGCGGCCGTGTCGGTGTTGGCGGCTGCTGCCGCGCTGATCCAGCCGAGGGTGGGCCGCGCGCGGGACGCCGGGCGGCTGCGGGACCGAACCGGCATGACCGTCGGCCTGCTGCTGGCCGCCACCGGAATCGCGCTCGCCACCGTGGTGCCGGCGCTCGCAGGCATCCTGTTGGCGGCGGTAACCATCGGGGCCGGCACCGGACTGATCACCCCGCTCGGCTTCGCGCACCTCGCCCAGAGCAGCCCACCCGAACGGCTCGGTCAGACCATGGGATCCGCTGAGATCGGTCGTGAGCTCGGTGATGCCGGGGGACCGCTGCTCGTCGGTGCCGTCGCCACCGCGTTGACGCTGAACGCCGGAATGCTGGCGATCAGCCTGGTGTTGGCCGCGCTGGCCGCCCTCGTCGGGGCGACACGTTCACGACGGACTGTGGAACCGTAGCGACGCTCAGCCGACCTCGTTGCTGCGGTCGGTGAGGCCGAGTCGCAGGTGCTCGCTGTGGTAGACGGCTTCGTCGAGCAGTTGGGCAACGTGGTTGTCGTACAGGCTGTAGACGATGCTGCGGCCGGAGCGCGTCCCGGTGACCAGCCCCAGATTGCGCAACAGGCGGAGCTGATGCGAGACCAGGGATTGCTCCAATCCGATGGCGTCGGCCAACTCCGAGACCGAGCATGCGCCCTGGCGCAGCTCGGTCAGGATCATCAGTCGGCTCGGTGTGGCGAGCGCTTGCAGTGTCGTGGCCACCTGCGCGGCGGCATCCGCGTCGAGCCGCCCGGCAGGGCGATCACGACCTTCGACACCGTGCCCCATCGTTGCAGTGTACTAACCACAACGAATGAAGACATGTTCATGTGTTCTGATATCGTCTCGACGGTACCTGCTCATCTGTCGTTGGAGGTGGCGTCATGCCGGCGCTCACGGAGGCCGCCCGGCCGGCCAGGGTCGCTTCGTCAGCACTTCCTGGGCGGCGCAGAGCCTTCGATCTACCCGAAACCCGCTGGGCTGCAGCATCATTGGCGCTGTTTCTGGCGGGGCTGGCGGCCCAGCTCATGGGAGGGCCCGCGTGGTCCTGGTGGGCGTTGTACTTGGCCGGCTACCTGACCGGCGGTTGGGAACCGGCACTGGCCGGGCTGCAGGCATTGCGCGAGAAGACCTTGGATGTGGACCTGTTGATGGGCGCCGCAGCGATCGGGGCGGCCGCCATCGGGCAGATCACCGACGGGGCCCTGTTGATCGTGATTTTTGCGACCTCCGGTGCGCTGGAGGCGCTTGCCACCGCTCGTACCGAGGACGCGGTGCGCGGCCTGCTCGACCTCGCGCCGGACAGCGCCACCCGAGTATCCGAGGACGGGCGCGAGGAGACCGTCAGGGTCGCCGACCTTGAGGTCGGTGATGTGGTGCTGGTGCGGCCCGGGGAGCGCGTCGGTGCCGACGCCACCGTGATCGCCGGTGCCAGCGAGATCGACCAGGCCACCATCACCGGCGAACCGCTGCCGGTGGACAAATCCGCGGGAGACGAGGTCTTCGCCGGGACACTCAACGGCACTGGGGCACTGCGCATCCGGGTGGACCGCCGAGCCGAGGACTCGGTGGTCGCCCGGATCGCCGCGCTGGTGCACGAGGCCGGCCAGACCAAGGCCCGCACGCAGCTGTTCATCGAGAAGATCGAGCAGCGCTACTCGATCGGCATGGTCGCGGTCACCGTCGCCGTGTTCGTCATCCCGCTGCTGTTCGGCGACACCTTGCAAGCGTCACTGCTGCGCGCGATGACCTTCATGATCGTGGCGTCGCCGTGCGCCGTGGTGCTGGCGACCATGCCTCCGCTGCTCGCGGCGATCGCCAACGCCGGCAGGCACGGCGTCCTGGTCAAGTCTGCCGTCGTCATGGAGCAACTCGGCACCACCACCGCGGTCGCGTTCGACAAGACCGGAACCCTGACCCGCGGCATCCCCGAATTCGGCGAAATCCACGTTCTCGCACCAGGTATGACCGACGACGACGCGCTGGCGCTGGCAGCCGCGGCCGAGCACCCCAGCGAGCATCCGCTCGGCGCGGCGATTGTGCACGCCGCGAAGGCCCGCGGTCTGCGATGGCCCGACGCCACGGACTTCAGCGCGAAGCCGGGGCTCGGCGTCAGCGCGACCGTCAACGGCGAACGCGTCAGCGTCGCATCGCCGACGGGGTTGCCGGGCGGCCTCGACCGCGCGGAAGCGGAGGTCGTCGCCCTCGCGCAGCAGCGGGGCTGCACAGCGGTGATCGTGAGCGTCGCCGACCGGCCAGTCGCGGTGCTGGGACTGACGGACCAGCTGCGGCCGGACGCCGCCGATGCGGTGGCTGCCGCCGCCCGGCTTACCGGGCGCACGCCGGTGCTGTTGACCGGCGACAACCAGACTGCCGCCACGATCTTGGCCGACCGGGTGGGCATCACCGATGTCCGTGCCGGTCTGCTTCCGCACGACAAGGTCTCCGCTGTCGCGGAATTGCAGGCCGACGGAACGCGATTGGCGATGGTCGGCGACGGGATCAACGACGCACCCGCGTTGGCCGCGGCGCACGTGGGTCTCGCCATGGGCGGGGCCGGGTCGGATCTGACGTTGCAGACCGCCGATGCCGTGGTCATCGGCGACGACCTGAGCGCGGTCGCCACCGTGGTCGCGCTGTCGCGTCGTGCCCGCCGCGTGGTCGTCGCGAACCTGGTGATCGCCGCGACATTCATTGCCGCGCTGGTTGTTTGGGACCTCGCGGCGACCTTGCCGTTGCCGTTGGGAGTGGCCGGACACGAAGGATCCACAGTCATCGTGGGGCTCAACGGGCTTCGGCTGTTGCGTAGTGCGGCGTGGCGGACCGCAGCGGACGCGACCTGACCAGCGTCGGCCACCAGAACCAGGGCCCGAGCAATCGGACGAGGCACGGCACGATGAACGATCGCACGATCAGGGTGTCGAGCAACAGCCCGATGCATACCGTCGAGCCGACCTGGCCGATGGTGCGTAGATCGCTGGAGAGCATCGCCAGCATCGTGAAGGCGAACACCAAACCGGCGGAGGTCACCACACCACCGGTACTGCCCAGCGCGCGGATCAGCCCGGTGTTCAGTCCAGCGTGGACCTCCTCTTTGAGCCGAGCGATCAACAGCAGGTTGTAGTCCGAACCGACCGCCACCAGGATGATGAACGTCAGCGGCAGAATCAGCCAGTGCAGGTGCAGGCCGATCAGATGCTGCCAAATCAGCACGGACAATCCGAACGCACCGGCGTAGGAGAAGGCCACCGTCCCGGGAATCACCAAGGCGGCCACCAGAGAACGCGTGATCACCATCATGATGAGGAAGATCAGCACGAACGCGGCGATGGCGGCGATGAGCAGATCGGACTTGGCGTACTGCTGGATGTCTCTGTTGTTGGAGCCCGAGCCGCCGATGTAGATCTTCGAGCCCGCCAACGAGGTCTCCTTCAAGGCGATCTTGATCGCGTCGGGGAACTGCTCGACGTGCTCGATGCCTTCGGGCCCCATGGCGTTGCCCTCGTGGGTGACGATGAAGCGCGCGGCCTTGCCGTCCGGCGACATCATCAGTGCCATACCGGTTTTGATGTCCTCGTTGTCGAACGCCTCCCGCGGTATGTAGAAGAAGTCATCGCTGCGCGAGGTGTCGAAGTCGTTGCCCACGTTGATCATGTCGTCGAAGGTCTGATCGGTGTTGTCGGCCTGAATGTTCGACGGGCCATAGGTGTTGACGATCAGTGCCTGCAGTCCCTGCATGTCGTCGGCCATGATCTTGAGCTGGGACACCATCTGCGGCAACAGTTTGTCGACCACCTCCAAGGAGCCCACGGCATCCTTGATGTCACCGGCCAGGCTGTCGACGCTGTCGAGCATGTCGAACAGCGACCGGAACGCCCAGCATGCCGGAATGTCGAAACAGTGTGGCTCCCAATAGAAGTAGTTGCGCAGCGGCCTCATGAAGTCGTCGAGGTTGGCCACCTGGTCCCGCATCTGCTCGGTGACCTGCTCCATGTCCTCCATGGTGACCACGGTGTTGTGCAACTCGTCGGCGAGTTTCTGGGTCAGGTCGATCGTCTGGCGCAGCACCGTGATGGTGTGCGCCATGATCTGGGCCTGCTGATCGGTATTGCTGTTCATCTGCCGCGTGAAAGGCAACTGCTGGCCGTTGCCGCTGCCTTGCGTGGTGAACAGGTAAGGGAGGCTTGCGTGCTCGAGCGCCCGCCCCATGGGCCGGGTGATGCTCTGCACCATGGCAACGCCGGGCAGCCGGATGAGTGCCTTGGCCGCGCGGTCCAGCGAGATGAAGTCAGCCGAGTTGCGCATGTCGTGGTCGGACTCGATCATCAGCATCTCGGAAAACAGCTTGCTCTTGGGGAAGTGGCGATCCGCCGCCTGGAATCCCTGGTTGGCGGGCGCGTCGGCCGGCTGGTACGTCCGGTCGTCGAAACTGACCTGGTAGGTCGGCACGAAAACCGCTCCGAGCGCGACGAGCGTGACACTGGCGACCAGGATCGGTTTGGGCCAGCGCACCACGCTCGTGCCGATCCGCCGGTACAGCTTGGCCCCGGCCTGACGCTTCGGATCGAAGAGGCCGAAGAGGCTGCCCACGCTCAGCAGTGCCGGTCCGATGGTCAGCGCTCCGGCGACTGTCAACACCATGCTGATGGCCACGGCAGGCCCCATGGTGTGAAAGTAGTTGAGCCGGGCGAAACTCAGGCAGAATGCGGCACCGGCGATGGTGAGTCCGGAGCCGATGATGACGTGTGACACGCCGCGGTACGCGGTGTAGTAGGCGTCCTCGCGACTTTCTCCTGCCAGCCGGGCCTCGTGGTAGCGGCCCGTCAGGAAGATGCCGTAATCCGTTCCGGCGCCCAAGGTGAGCGATACGACCATGTTGACGGCGAACGAGGACAGCTCGATGTAGCCGAAATGTCCGAGGGTCGCGATGACGCCTTTGGCCGCGAGCATGAGCACCAACACCCCGAACAACGGCACCAGCATGGTGGTGATGGAGCGGTACACCAGCAGGAGCATGAAGATGATCAGGAAGATCGTGACGATCGTGATGTTGTTCAGGCTCGAATTCGCGATGTTCACCGTGTCCGCGGCCAGCGGTGCCGCGCCGCTGACGTAGACCTTGAGCCCCGGTGGCGGTGTGTCGTGGGCGATCATGTTGCGTACCGCCTGCACCGAGTCATTGGCCTGGATCTGACCGATGTCGCCGGCCAGCCGCAGCAGCACGTAGGCAGCTTTGCCGTCGAGGCTCTGTGCCCCCGCAGCGGTTATCGGCTTGCCCCAGGTGTCCATCACATACTGCACATGCGCGGTGTCGGCTTTCAGTCGACGCACCAGGTCGTCGTAGTACTGATGCTCAGGCGCGCCGAGCGGGTGGTCGGCTTCCAGTACCAGCATCGTCATGCTGGTGGAGGTCGACTCCTGAAATTTCTCGCCGATCCGCAGCATGGCCACCTGTGACGGCGCGTAGTGCGGAACCAGCGGCCCGGCGAGTTCCTCGGCAACGCGTTCGACCTGCGGCACAAAGGTATTGGTGGTCACCGCCAGCAGGGCCCAGAACACGATGATCGGAACAGCAAAAGCGCGAACGGTTTTCGCGACCAGAGGCCGGCCCGCGCGATGCTCACTCACGCGGACTTCACCCGGCAGGTGACGTCGGCGTCCTGGTGGTCATCCGACTGTTCGTCACGGACAACGTCGTTCACCAGTATCCGGCAGCCCACCTGGCCGCCATGCACTTGCGCCGAGATGCTGCCGGATACCACGGTGAGCGTGGTGGTCTCGTCGTGCGACCACGGCAGCTCCGTGAGATCGACCTGGTGCGGGTGTCCGTCGATGTCGACGTAGGACACCATGGCACCGCTTCCGGCGGATCCGAACAGTTCATAGGTGAGCTTTTTCGGCGTGAACTCCGGCGGCGCTTGCGGTTCGTTGACCGCCAGGACCGGTCCGGGTTCGGACATTTGGTGGACCTTCCACATGCAGAGCGCGCCCACACTCAACGCGATCACCGCGATCAGGGGCATCCAGGCGCGCGCCAGGATCGTCCTTCCTGCTGAACGAGGGCTCACCCGACCACCTTTCGACACCCGACCTCGGATTCGGACCCGCCATCCCCTATATCAAACAGGTTGATATTAGACGGGCTCGGCACTGGTAGTCCAACGCACGAGCGCCACCTAGTCCCGCGATGGCCGGTGGGTGTGCCGCCAGACCCGCGAATCTGCGCCACGACGACCGAGCCGGACGACCCCCGGCGCGGCGTCAACCCGCTTTCGGCAGGCGTTTCCTCAATTTTGCGACCCGCAATATCTGGGCGGTTATGTTGATGGACGAAATCATCGGAATGACGCCGAGGAATGTTCGTTCGGAGGGTGTCGCCCCGTGCAACTGCTCGAGGCTGCCGAGTACATAGAAACAACCCAGGGAGAATATAGCCGCCGGGATCGAGAATGCCATCGGCGAACTCCGATTGGCAATGGTTCGGGCCGCGAAATCGATTTCTTCTTCCGACATCGGCTCGCGTTTTCGGAGCTTGCGCAAAACCGCTTTCGTGCCGCCCACTTCCTCGGCCAACGGCGACGACGGCTGATTTCGCAAACGTATGGTGTACACGAACATGCAAGTGGCGAATGCCAACAATGCCACCAGGGCGATTATTGCGAGATTGCCGAATAGGGCTGAGCTCATCGGGTCATTCCTTTGCGCTTCCGTCAATTCGCGTCGTGCACTTGCGTGCCTGCAGCACGCTACCGCAGCAGGTCGGTCTCGACCGGTCCGCGAAGCAACTTCACAGGCCCGCACAACAACGCATCCGCGCGGCGCAGACCTGCGGTTTCGGTGCGGCAGCGGGGCGCCGGGCGACTGCGGCGACGCGAAATCCGCAGGCCAGGGTGGTCTCCGTGCTGTGGTCCGGCGTAGGGCATGCTTGTGAGGGCCCGTGCAGGTGCCGGAGTTGGCCCGCAGGGCTGCAATCCGGCGGCCCGCGGATGCGTCGCGGGCGGCTGCGGGTAGCCGTGCCACGGGCGGGATCCGGCAGGACGGTGTGGGTTTCCCGCCAGCTTGCTGACTTCTCGTGATCCGCGCGTGATCCGATCACCCGGTCGGCTGCGGCCGCCGTGGGCGCGGGATCCGAGGTTCGAGCCTGCCGGGCCGGATGTTCGCCAGCGCGGCCGGCATCCGGGATTCTGGCTGGATCTCGCACATATCCGGATTAAATGGTCAATTTGCTATTTATCGCATGTGATGCGCGTTTTGCAACCGGCGAAGAAGTATTCAAGACTATGTGTAGAAAAGCGGGAGTGACGCACGCATGTAGTGTGCGTTCCGATCAGATATCGCGTGGGGAACGGACCTATATGCCCGTATCCGGCATGGTCTAGTCTTCAACGACTACGTTGCGCCCCGGTGGTGTCTCGGGATTGCGATCAAGCTGCACATGCCGCAGCATGGTGCCCGGGTACGGGGATAGGCGAGGAGGGCTACGATTTTTGGGCTTCTGCGGCGGTTATGGATCCCGCTACTCGTGCTCGCGGTGATTAGTGCCGGAGGCTTTACCGTGTCCCGGCTGCACAGCATATTCGGCAACGAAAAGCGGCCATCTTATGCCGATACTCAATTGGCGGACACCAAACCTTTCAACCCCAAGCGACTGACCTATGAAGTCTTCGGATCCCCGGGCACCGTGGCTTCCATCAGCTACTTCGACATCAATACCGATCCGCAGTTCATCAAGAACGTCAGCCTGCCGTGGTCGCTGCAATTCGACATCACCAAGGCCACGGCGATCGGAAGCATCATGGCCCAGGGTGATAGTGACAACATCGGCTGCCGCATCACCGTGGACGACGAGGTCAAGGCCGAGAAGGTGTCGAACGAAGTGAACGCGTTTACTTCCTGCCTTCTGAAGGCAGCATGAGCCACGCACAAGTAGTCGCTCACCCGGAGGCTCGCTCACGGATTGCGACTTTCATCCGGAAGTTCTCGGTGCTCATCATTCTCGGATGGGTGGCCATCACGGTTCTGGTGACAGTCGCCATTCCTCCGCTCGAAGTCGTCGAGGCCAAACACTCGGTGTCGCTGAGCCCGCCGGATGCGCCGTCGGTCATGGCGATGAAGCGCATGGGCGAGGTGTTCCAGGAATCCAATTCGGAGAGTGTCGCGGTCATCGTCCTGGAGGGCGACGAACCGCTCGGAGACGAGGCGCACAAGTACTACGACAGCGTTATTCGGCAGCTGAAGGCCGATCCGACGCACATCCAGCACGTCCAGGATTTCTGGGGAGATCCGCTCACCGCCGGTGCCGCTCAAAGTGCCGACGGTAAGGCCGCATACGTCCAGTTGAACCTCCACGGAAGTTTCGGGCAGGCCGCGGCCAACGAGTCGGTGAAGGCCGTTCAGGACGTCGTGAAGAACACGCCGCAGCCACCGGGGCTCCACACCTATGTGACCGGCCCCGCCGCGATCGTCGCGGACATGGGGCAGAGCGGGAACCGGACGGTCATCCTGATCACGGTCGTCAGCATCGGGGTCATCTTCCTGATGCTGCTCTTGCTCTACCGCTCCTTCGTCACCGTCATCATCCTGCTGCTGACCGTGGCCATCGAGCTGCAGGTGGCCCGCGGATTGGTGGCATTCCTCGGCTTGCACGGCATCGTCGGGCTCACGACCTACGTCGTCAATCTGCTGGTGTCCGTCGGTATCGCCGCCGGAACCGACTACGGGATCTTCTTCACCGGGCGATATCAAGAGGCGCGGCAGGCAGGCGAAGACCGGGAATCCGCCTACTACACCGCCTATCACGGAGTTGCCAAGGTCGTCCTGGCGTCCGGCGTGACGATCGCGGGCGCCATTGCCTGCCTCAGCTTCACCCGGCTGCCCTACTTCAAACCGCTCGGCATCCCCGGCGCCGTGGGCATATTGGTGGCCGTCGCGGTGGCTCTCACGTTGGTTCCGGCAGCGATCGCCGCCGGCAGCAGGTTCGGCTTCTTCGACCCCAAACGACTTGTCACGACGCGCCGCTGGCGACGGATCGGCACCGCGATCGTGCGCTGGCCCGCGCCCATCCTGGCCGCGACGATCGCCGTGGCGGCGATCGGTCTGCTGACCTTGCCCGGATACAACCCGAGTTACAGTGACCAGAAGTTCATTCCGCAGGACATTCCTGCCAATCAGGGATTCACGGCCGCCGAGCGTCATTTCCCTCAATCGAAGATGACGACGCCGGACCTCTTGCTGATCGAGTCGGATCACGATATGCGCACTCCGGCAGATCTTCTGGTGCTCAACAAGCTGGCCAAGGCGGTGTTCGCGGTTCCGGGCATCGCCAACGTGCAGTCGATCACGCGGCCCGAGGGAACTCAGCTCGAACACTCGTCGATCCCGTTCATGCTCAGCATGTCGAACGCCGGTCAACGGCTGAGCCTGCCGTTCCAGAAGGAGCGGATGGAGGACATGCTCACGCAGGCCGACGAGATGTCGAAGACGATCGCGCTCATGCAGCGCATGTACGGCCTGATGCAGGAGATGGTGGCGACGACCCATCGGATGGTCGACACCACCCACGGGCTTCAGGAGGACATGGCGGTATTGCGAGACCATGTCGCGGATTTCGATGACTTCTGGCGGCCGATCCGCAATTACCTGTACTGGGAACCGCATTGCTACGACATCCCGCTGTGCTGGTCGATTCGATCGATCTTCGACGCACTCGACGGTGTCGACCGCGTGACCGACAAGATGCAGATCATGGTCAAGGATCTCGACCACTTGGACACCCTGATGCCGCAGATGCTCGAGCAGTTCCCGCCGATGATCGAGTCGATGCAGAGCACCCGTCAGATGATGCTGACGATGCACAGCACCATGTCCGGCATCTTCTCCCAGATGGATGATTCGACCGAGAACGCGACGGCGATGGGCAAGGCGTTCGATGCGTCGAAGAACGACGACTCCTTCTACCTGCCCCCAGATGTCCTGAACAACAAAGACTTCCAGCGCATCATGAAGATCTTCCTGTCGCCGGACGGGAAGGCCGCGCGCATGCTCATCACGCAGCGCGGCGATCCCGCGACGCCCGAGGGCATCGCGCGAGTCGAACCGATTCAGATCGCGGCCGAGGAAGCGCTCAAGGGGACGCCGCTGGAGAACGCCAGACTGTCCCTCGCTGGCACCGCTGCGGGCGTGAAGGATCTGGTCGACGGCTCCAAATACGATCTGCTGATCGCCGGTGTCGCGGCACTGTGCCTGATCTTCGTCATCATGCTGATCATGACGCGGAGTCTGGTCGCCGCGCTGGTCATCGTCGGTACCGTGGCGATGTCGCTCGGCGCGTCGTTCGGCCTGTCCGTCCTTGTCTGGCAACACATTCTGGGCCTCCAGATCAACTGGGTCGTGCTGGCGATGTCGGTGATCGTGCTGTTGGCGGTCGGCTCCGACTACAACCTGTTGTTGGTGTCGCGGATGAAAGAGGAACTGGCCGCGGGCATCAACACCGGCATCATCCGGGCCATGGGCGGGACCGGCAAGGTGGTGACGGCCGCCGGCCTGGTGTTCGCAGCCACGATGGCGTCGATGATCGTCAGCGATCTGCTGACCATCGGACAGGTGGGTACGACAATCGGTCTCGGGCTGTTGTTCGACACCTTGATCGTGCGTGCCTTCATGACACCGTCCATCGCCGCGCTGTTGGGCCGGTGGTTCTGGTGGCCGCAGATGGTGCGTCCCCGCCCCGCCAGTTCGATGCTCCGACCGGTAGGTCCGCGCCCGCTGGTGCGTTCCCTGCTGATGAGGGATTAGCGAGCGCCGATGAGGACCGAGCACTCGCCGCCCTTCATTGCGCGCGCGATACGTAAGCTCTCGCCACTGGTCATACTGGCGTGGCTGGCGCTGATCCTGTTCAGCACCTTGGCATCCGTCGACTGGAAGTGGAAATCGGCGATCCCGGCTTTGGAGCATGTCGCCGAAGAGCGTTCTGTCGCACTGATGCCCAGGGATGCGCCTTCGGTGAAGGCCATCCTGCGGATGGGCCAGGATTTCAAAGAATCCAAATCCGACAGCGCGGCGATGATCGTCCTGGAAGGGCAGCAGCCGCTCGGTGAGGATTCCCACAAGTATTACGACCAGCTGATTCGCGATCTGCGTGCCGATCCCGATCACGTCGAGCATGTTCAGGATCTGTGGGGAGACCGGCTCACCTCCTCAAGCGTGCAGAGCCCTGACGGCAAGGCGACCTATGTGCAGCTCAATCTCGTCGGCAATCAAGGCACCGCCGAGGGAGACGCATCGGTGGCCGCGGTCCGCGACATCGTCGCTCGAATACCGGCTCCTGACGGGGTCAAGACCTATGTCACGGGTGCAGCGCCGCTGGCCTCCGACATCCAGCACAGCGGTAACAAATCCATCCTGAAGATCACCGCGGTCACCGTCGTGATCATCTTCACCATGCTTCTGCTGGTCTACCGCTCGGCGATCACGGTGATCCTGCTGTTGACCATGGTCGGCCTCGAATTGGCCGCGGCCCGCGGCGTCGTCGCCTTTCTCGGGCACAACGACGTCTTCGTGTTGTCGACCTATGCGGTCAACATGCTGGTCTTCCTCAGCATCGCGGCCGGAACCGATTACGGCATCTTCTATTTCGGCCGATATCAAGAAGCGCGCCAAGCCGGTGAGAGCCCGGTAAAGGCCTACTACACCACGTACCGCAGCGTCACCCCGGTCGTTCTGGCATCCGGGCTGACGATCTCCGGGGCGGTGTTCTGCCTGAACTTCGCCCGGCTGCCCTATTTCCACACCATGGGCGTCCCATGCGCGGTCGGCATGGTCGTCTCAGTCCTCGCCGCCATCACACTGGTGCCCGCTGGCATTTCGTTGGCCACCGGCATCGGGCTGCTGGAGCCGAAGCGAAAGCTGCGGGTGCATCGCTGGCGTGGCATCGGCACCGCTGTGGTCCGCTGGCCCGGCCCCATCCTGGTCGCGTCGATGGCCGTCGCGCTCGTCGGCCTCGTGACGCTGCCGGGGTACAAAACCAGCTACAACGACCGGCAGTACATCCCCAGCAGCATTCCGGCGAAAATGGGATTCGATGCCGCAGAACGGCATTTCTCCCAGTCGCGCGTGACACCCGATGTGCTCATGGTGGAAACCGACCACGATCTGCGGAACCCGGCCGACTTCCTGGTGCTCAACAGACTTGCCAAGGCGATCTTCAAGGTGCGCGGTATCTCGCGGGTGCAGGGCATCACCCGACCCGAGGGCACCCCGATCGAACACACGTCGGTCCCGTTCCTGCTCAGTCTGCAGAACGCCGGTCAGTCGCAAGCCACGGAGTTCCAGAAGGCTCGCATCGACGACATGCTGAAGCAGGCCGACGACATGACCAAGATGATCGACTCCATGCAGCACACCTACGAGGTGATGAAAGAGCTTTCGGCAACGATGCAGAGCATGGTCGCGCACACGCACGACCTACAGGAACTCACTGATGAATTGCGAGCCAATCTGGCTCTTTTCGATGATTTCCTGCGACCGATCCGCAGCTACTTCTACTGGGAGCCGCACTGCTTCGACATCCCGATCTGCTGGTCGTTGCGATCGGTCTTCGATGCGCTGGATTCTGTTGACGCCCTTGATGACAAGCTCGCCGTCCTGGTCGACAACATGGACGAGATGTCTTCGATCCTGCCGCAGCTGCTGATGCAGTACCCGCAGATGATCGCCGTCATGCAGACCATGCGTGACATGACGCTGACCTCGCATGCCACCATGGCCGGACTGCTGTCCCAGATGGACGAATCGAGCAAGGACGCCAATGCGATGGGGCAGGCGTTCGATGCCGCGAAGAATGACGACACGTTCTTCCTGCCGCCAGAGGTGTTCGAGAACCCGGATTTCAAGCGCGCGATGGATTCGTTCCTGTCGCCCGACGGTAAGACCGTTCGATTCATCATCTCCCACAACGGAGACCCGGCAACGCCGGAGGGCATCAAGCGAATCGAGCAAATACGAACTGCGGCAGAGGAAGCGCTCAAGGGTACGCCGCTGGTGGGCGGCAAGATCTACCTCGCCGGCGCTGCGTCGACCGCCAAGGACTGGAAAGACGGATCCGGATACGATCTGCTGATCGCCGGGATCGCGGCGCTGTGCCTGGTATTCGCGATCATGCTCATCATCACGCGCAGCTTCATCGCTGCCCTCGTGATCGTGGGGACGGTCGCACTGTCCCTCGGTGCGTCCTTCGGCATGTCGGTGCTGCTGTGGCAGTACATCCTTGGCATCAACCTGCACTGGATGGTGCTGGCCATGTCGGTGATCATCCTGCTCGCCGTCGGCTCCGACTACAACCTGTTGTTGGTATCCCGCATGAAGGAAGAAATCGGCGCGGGTATCAACACGGGCATCATCCGTGCCATGGGCGGTACCGGAAAGGTGGTCACGTCGGCCGGGCTGGTGTTCGCCGCCACCATGGCCTCCATGGTGGTGAGCGAGCTGCAGGTCATCGGCCAGATCGGTACCACGATCGGCCTGGGACTTCTGTTCGACACCTTGATCGTTCGTTCGTTCATGACGCCATCGATCGCGGCATTGCTCGGCCGGTGGTTCTGGTGGCCGCAGCGCGTGCGGCCGCGTCCCGCCAGCGCGTTGCTGCGTCCCTACGGTCCGCGTCCGGCGGTGCGGTCGCTGCTGGGAAGCCCGCTCAACCCGTATGAGGCGCCTACGGTGCAGTTCGCGAAGATCCGCGACTGACCGAGCTGAATGTCGATGCTTGACAGGCGTTTTGGCGTGCCTGGTGCCCGATCAAGAGCCAAGAAAGCAGATACGGGTGCGGTGCACATGTCGTGCACCGCACCCGTATCTCGCTACTGAGCTCAGTACTTCACACAGCTGGTCAGCATTTGCGTGAAGACCGGAAGGGCCTGCGCCGCTCCCTGGTTGTTCTTGATCTGATTCAGCAGATTGACGCGCTGGTCCCGCGGCGAGCTGAGGAACACCCGCAGGAACTGCTGGTTGGGCGGAGATTGGTCAAGGTACTGCGCGGCCATCGGATTCTCCGCGTGCACCGCCGCCATCGCCTGCTCGTACGTGCACGGCGAATCGACCATGGGCCCGATATCGGGTTGCGCGGACGCTAGCCCTGCACCGGCCGACAACGACAACGCCAGACCACCCACCGTGACGGCGAGCGTATTCAGCGATAATTTCTTCATTGTTCAGTCCCCTCCTCGTAACTGACAACTTCAACTGTAGCCATGCAGCCAAGACCTGAAACCGGGCCAGCCGATCGGCTGAGCCAACACCAACTCATCAGCCGCAAACTCTTGCGCCGGGTGTAACACCCGTATCTGTTTATCTCTCAGAGTTTCCGGCGCGTTACCACGGTATCCGGTTACAGTGAGTGTCGGCTAGTTTCGCTCCAACAATTCGAGCAGGTAACTGCCGTATCCCGATTTGAGCAGCTCGTTGGCGCGCGCCGCGAGCTGATCGTCGTCGATAAAGCCCGCCCGCCAGGCGATCTCTTCGGGAACGCTGACTTTCAAGCCTTGGCGGAGCTCGATGGTCCGCACGAAATCGCTGGCATCCAAGAGCGAATCGAACGTTCCGGTATCGAGCCAGGCGGTGCCGCGCGGCAGCACCTCGACGGACAGCTGACCCCGGTTGAGGTAGGTCTGGTTCACTTCGGTGATCTCGTACTCGCCGCGGGCAGATTTCCGCAGCGACCGGGCGATTTCGATGACATTGTTGTCGTAGAAGTACAGACCCGGAATCGCGTAGTGGGACTTCGGTGTCGCGGGTTTCTCTTCGAGCGACAGGGCCGTGCCGTCGGCGCCGAACTCGACCACGCCGTACGCGGACGGATTGGCCACCCAGTACGCGAAAACCGCGCCACCACGGACATTTTCAAAACGCTTCAGGCTCGTGCCCAAGCCGGGGCCATAGAAGATGTTGTCACCCAGGGCAAGCGCGACCGTGTTGTTGCCGATATGGTCTGCGCCGATCACAAATGCCTGCGCAAGGCCCTCGGGCTCCTCTTGCACGGCGTAGCGCAAATTGACACCGAATGCGGATCCGTCACCGAGGAGTCGCTCGAAAGCGGGGGCGTCAGCCGGCGTGGTGATCACCAGGATGTCGCGAATGCCGGCCATGATCAACGTGGAAAGCGGGTAGTAGATGAGCGGCTTGTCGTACACCGGTAGCAGCTGCTTGCTGACACCCATCGTGATCGGGTGTAGCCGGGTGCCAGAGCCACCGGCGAGAATGATGCCGTGCATGTCTATTCCCTTATCCGATAAAGCATCGTCGAGCCGGGCGAATACAAATTCCACCATATCGTGGCAAGATCCGCGGAATGCGGCGACAGGGTGCCGCATCCCGCGGCCTGGCTCGGCCGACGGCCGTGGGCCACGCGCACTCGGCGCGGCCGCACCGTGAATTGTTAAGGCCGACAGGTCGAACAGCGGTCTTCAGACCCGTTTCAGACCCAGGTCCCCTTACGCCGGTGAGCGATCGCGCGCAGTTCGAGGATCGGTTTGGCGATGGAGGGACGGACGAGCTTGTTGAGCACTCCGTCCTGGTACCCGCGGGAACAGTCGAACGCTTTGCGGAAATCGCGTTCGGTCGCCTGATATGCCTCGAAAACCCTGTCGAGCGTCGCGAGGTCGAGGTCGCCGTCCGCGGCGGCCGCCCGCATCGCTTCGTACACTTCTGACACCCAGTCGGTACCGAAGCGGTCCACCACGTCAGCGCTGTGCCGCTGCCGGTGAAGCCCCTGGGCCAGGAACGCATCGATCGGGGCCTCGTCGGCAGGCGTGAGATCGACGCCGAGCGCACTGGAGATCCGGTTGATCTCGCGTCGCCAGTCGTCGAGCAGGTTGGAGTATTCGATGAACGCGCGTGGGATGTCTCGCGTGTAGCGCTCAGCCAGCAGGTTACCTTTCAGCCACAATGCGCTTGTTAGCTCGGGGGTGGCCTTGACGGCAGCACCGAGTGAGGCGACGACTTCCTCCGGGTGACGTACGGAGATCACCGCGGAAATGTCGTAGCCGGCCTGTCGTGCCGCCTCGAACCACATGCTGTGGAGCACACCGATAGTGAGCTCTTTGATCACCACAAGGGGCGCGGGCGGCAGCTTGTCGAGGAACTCACCGATCTCCGCGATGCATTGAGCCCGCTCCTCGGGGGTGAAAGTGCCCTCTTCGAGCAGTCGAAACGACGGATCCCACCACGCGCTGCCGTGGCGGTCGAGGATCGCTCTGTTGAGGAGCAGCGCTGCGCGGGGCTCCCAATAGCCACGTGGGTTGCCCGTGTCGGCGCCCATCATGCCCGTCGGAAGCGCGGCACCGCACAGTGAGAGAACGCGGGTGAGTGCCGAGGTTCCAGACCTTCCCATCCCCAAGACGAACAGAATCATTGGTCGGGTCGAACTCCGGTTCTGCTGGGAGGGCACTGTCATGAACATATTCCTTTGTTTGAGGCGTGTTTCCATCTCATCGATTTGCCAGCTGTACGAGTGCCGACGGAAAATCGCGGTAATTCATCGATCTCGGAGATGCCCTGACTTCACCAAACATGGCCTCTCCGGGATGGTCGCAGAGATATCGGCACTGAATTTGTCGTGGTGCGGCGGTACTGTGCCGGGTTGCCGGCCCGGCCAGAATAAGTGACGGGCGTGGCCAACGGTGTGGCATCACCGAAAAATCGCGATCGGATATGCGTTGTTTACACACGCGAGCGATCCTCGCTCACAGCGGATTTCGAAATAGAGCTCCGCTGGCCGGGGGCTTCGCTGACCGGAACGAGGCGAATATGCGAATTCGCGCGCCATTGCCCTCGAGTCCGGTAGCCAGCCCTCAAGGCGGGGGATTCGATAAAAGACCAGCGGACTACGGCGACACGGTAGCGTGGCGTCGGTGTGGAGCTCAGTGCTGGGACTGGCGCTCATGGGCGCGCTCAACCCGGTGCGTCTGGGTGTGACCCTGTTGCTCATCTCGCGGCAGCGGCCGGCGCAGAACCTGCTGGTCTTCTGGTCGGGTTGTCTGGTGGCGAGCGTCCTTTCGATTCTCGCGCCGTTGATCGTTATGCACTTCACTCCGGGCCTGGATGAGTTCACGGCTGACTTATCCACGCCCGCAACCAATTCCAGCGTCGGTCACTTTCAGATCGGCTTCGGTGCGTTCGCGCTGACGATTGCCGCGCTGTTGGTGGCGCGGTCCCGCCAGGGTGCGAACGCGCAGATTCCGGGGACGAGCAAGCTGATCCTGGCGCTCAACCCTGGCTCTTCCACCGGAAATGCGGGATCAGGCAGCGACGGTGCGGACGTCCCGTCGCGGCTCGGGTCCGCGGCCCGGCGCCTGGTCACCCGCGCCCGCAACGCCTGGGAGAACGGATCGCTGTGGGTGGCGTTTGTGATCGGGCTGGCGATGGGCCCGGCGCCCGAGATCGTCCTGCTCGTACTCGCCACCATCCTGACGTCGGGTGCCGCGATCGGGGCCCAGCTCACCACCGCCGCTGCCTACATCGTGGGAGTATTGGGTGTCGTGGAAATAGTGCTCGTCAGCCACCTGCTGGCACCGGCGAGAACCGAGGCGGTTCTGCGGCGGCTGCGCGGATGGGCACTGGCTCACCGGCAGCAGATCCTGGCCGTCATCTTCACGGTGATCGGCGTATCGGCGGTGCTGAGAGGCATGGGTCTGCTCTGACGGTCCGCAACGCATGGCGCCGCTCATGCTGAATCACTCGGAGACATAACGGATCTGATCAGTCGACCCGCCGATGCCGGCTGACTTGCGCGGCTTTGCTTTGATTCGTCGTAGGGGAAGGTGACGGAGTCGAAGCCCTCGCTCTGCGCGCGTGCCGCGTTTGCTAGTGCCGGTCCTGGCCGCGTTGAGTACTCGCTGCGGACTTGTGGTGCTGCTGTGCCGATAGGCTATCTCTGTGATTTGCAACGATTCTCGTCATACGAGCCGCAGCCATGCCGGCTGTCCATAGGATCACGTGACTATGGCCATGTTCCGATTGACATTGCTGCCGAAACCGCCGTTCATATTTCGCCGGTATCCGTACAAGGGCCGCAGGCGGATGCTCGAAGCGTTGGGGCCCGATCTCGCGCGGCCCGTGGTGATGGGTGCGGACGACAGCCCTCCTGAGGAGACCGCGATCGGACGGATCTTCAGCGAGACCGAAAACGTGCACAAGCTGCGCCACTATCTGCCGATCTACGAGTCTGTTCTGGCCAGGACCGAGCGCATGCTCGAAATCGGCGTCGACCGAGGCGGGTCCTTGCGCATGTGGCGGGAGTACCTGCCCAAGGCCACGATCGTCGGGCTCGACTTCAACCCGAAGTCTGCGCAGTACGACGCTCCGCAGGACGACATTCATGTGCGCATCGGGGATCAAACCGACACCGGATTCCTGGGCCGGGTGCTCGACGAGTTCGGCCCGTTCGACACGATTCTCGACGACGGCGGGCATCAGCCCAGTCAGATGATCGGTTCGTTCCAGTACCTGTTCCCGCGATTGGCGCCCGGTGGGGTGTACGCGGTCGAGGACGTGTGCGCCAACTATTGGACGGGCTATCGCGATCGCTCGGAATCGTTCATCGATTTCGCCCGATGGTTGATGGATGCGATGCACGCGCCGTACATGAAGATGTCGTCTGTGTTCGAGTTCATGGAGGGCCACCCGAAACGCGTCAGGGAGGTGGAGGTGCCGCTGGCGGCAACCATCATCGACCGGATCGAGGTGTTTGACTCGGTCGTGGTGGTCCATCGAGCTGCCGAACCGAAGCACTTGTCCCGCGCGGCTTTCCGATGAATTTGCAACTCTGACAGTTTCTTGTCTTTGTTTGCCATGCTCGCACCGATCCGTGATAGCCCCATATCGTTGACAAACGCGTCGGGCCAAACGCATTAGCCTGTTTTGCAACTCGACGTGAAGTTCAGGTGCTCGCGCCGAAAGTCTCTCGGCCGCAAGGCCTGCCGTCGATTCAGAAAAGTTTTAGCGCCCTGTTCAGGGCGCTAGTCTTATCACCGGAGTACCGATTGAGGAGATAAGGGGCACTTTTTTGACCGTGACCGACCGTGGCACTCGATCCGCCTATCTGGACCTGCTTCGGCAGGATCTCACCAGGTACGGGGTCGACGAGTTGGTGCCTGTGGGATGGGCTCGCCTGCACCGTCCTATCTTCAAGTTTGGCGACCTCATGCTGGTGCGCAAGCGGCCGTTCGATGCCCGCAAACGCGACCTGGGGCTGGATTGGCCGGCCGATGCGCTGACCATGATCGGTATGCAGCGGCTGACGAGTTTGCAGAACTGCGTCGAGACGGTGCTCGCCGAGGACATTCCCGGCGATCTCGTCGAGTGCGGGGTATGGCGAGGCGGCGCTTCCATCCTGATGCGCGCTGTTCTGGCCGCATACGGAGACCAGACGCGGCAGGTCTGGCTGGCGGATTCGTTCGCCGGAGTGCCGGCGCCGGACGCCGACAACTACAAAGCCGATAAAGGCGACAAGCTGCACCTCGCCGCTCCCATCCTCGCGGTGCCCGAGAAGGAGGTGCGCGCCAATTTCGAGCGCTACGGTCTGCTCGACGAGAGGGTCCGCTTCCTTCCCGGCTGGTTCAAGGACACGTTGACCGACGCCCCGATCGAGCAGATCGCGGTGCTCCGACTCGACGGCGACCTGTACGAATCCACGATCCAGGCGCTCGACGGCCTCTACTCGCGACTGTCGCCGGGTGGCTTTTGCATCATCGACGACTACCACGCGATCGATGGATGTAAGAAGGCCGTCACGGATTACCGCACGAAGCACGGGATCACTGCGGAGATCGTCGAAATCGACGGTACCGGCGTGCTCTGGCGTAAGGAGTGACGGACAGGCCACCAATTACGGCGTTACGCCGCCTACCCGGTCACGGTCTGTCGCCCGCGGACGTGACCGCGGGGTAGCGCGCTCAGCGTCGGGCGACCGGCCGTCACGGGAAACACTGAAAGGCTTCGAACTGCGATGAAATTTGTGTTGGCGAGCTACGGAACGCGGGGCGATATCGAGCCGTCCATCGTCGTTGCCCGCGAACTGGTGCGCAGAGGGCACGAAGTGAGCATCGCGGTCGCGCCGGATTCGGTCGGATTCGTCGAGGCGGCGGGGCTTCCGGCGGTGGCCTTCGGGCTCGACACGCGCACCTGGCTCGACGTCTACCGCAACTTCTGGACGTCGTTCTTCCATGGGTTCTGGAAGATCCGGGAGCTCAGGGAACTCTGGCGTGAGATGTGGACGCTGAGCGACCAGTGCTGGGCCCAGATCAACGCGACGCTGACCTCGCTCGCCGACGGCGCCGACGTGTTGATCGCCGGGCAGGCTTACCAGGAACCGGCGGCCAACGTCGCTGAGTACTACGGGATTCCACTTGTCACGTTGCATCACGTGCCCATCCGGGCCAACGGCAGGCTCGTGACCATCCTGCCCGCGCCGTTGGGGCGGGCCGCGATGACGGCGTTCGACTGGCTGACGTGGTTGCTCAACAAGAAGGTCGAGGACACCCAACGGCGCGAACTCGGATTGCCGAAAGCCACCGGCCCGACGTCGCGGCGCGTCGCCGACCGTGGAGCGCTGGAAGTCCAGGCATACGACGACGTCTGCTTTCCCGGACTCGCCGATGAATGGACGAAATGGAACGGCCAACGGCCGTTTGTCGGAACGCTCACGATGGAGTTGGCAACCAGCGTCGATCAAGAGGTCACGGACTGGATCGCCGCGGGAACCCCGCCGATCTGTTTCGGATTCGGCAGCATGCCGGTGGAATCCCCGGCCGACACGATCAGGATGATCAGTGCGGCCAGCGCGCAGTTGGGTCAACGCGCGTTGGTATGCGCGGGATACAGCGACTTCAGCGACGTGCCCCAGTTCGATCACGTCAAGGTGGTGGGTGCGGTCAACTACGCGGCGATCTTCCCCGCCTGCCGCGCAGTGGTTCACCACGGCGGCTCGGGCACGACGGCGGCCAGCATGCGGGCCGGAGTCCCCACCCTGATCCTTTCGATGGACGCCAATCAGACACTGTGGGGCGCGCAGCTCAAGCGGCTGAAAATCGGTACCACAAGGCGATTTTCGGCCACCACGCAAGAATCGCTGGTCGCCGACCTGCGCCGGATCCTGGCTCCGGACTACGCCGTGCGGGCGCGCGAGATCGCGTCGCGAATGAGCACCCCGTCTGAAAGTAACTACCGCGCAGCCGATCTCGTAGAGGACTTTGCGCGCTTGAGAAGCACCGCCTAGGCAGCGCAGGCACTGTGCCGCGTCGCCGGCGATCGAGACTTTAACCAGGAGGGGAATTTTGAGCGAGGTCACCAAAGCGTGCAGGGTGTGCGGTTCGGCCGGTCCTCACCGGACGATCACGGTACGCGAGATGTACTACGGAACTCGGGAGTTGTTCGACTACTACATCTGCAAGGACTGCGAAACCCTGCAGATCGTGGATGTGCTCGAGGGCGAGGAACTCGCGCGGCACTATCCGCGCAAGTACTACTCGTACACCGTGGCCGAGCAGCCCGGGCTCTTCCAATGGATGACGACGCAGCGTGACCGCTACGAATTGAACGACAGGCGGCAGTTCGTGGGTGCCCTCGTCGCGGCGCTGCCGCCGGGGGTCCGGTCGCTGATCGGCACGCGCGATGCCAGCGGAGACGTCATCAAGATGCTCGGCGATCTGAATCTGCCGCGTGACGCGCGAATCCTTGACGTCGGCTGCGGCGGCGGTACGCTGCTCGACCGGTTGGCGCGGGCAGGCTTCACCGAGCTCACCGGCGCTGACCCGTTCATCGAAGAGGACGGTGTGACGCCGCTGGGCATCCCGCTGCTGAAGCGCTTCATGAACGAAGTGCCCGGCGAATTCGATCTCATCATGTTCAACCACTCGCTGGAGCACGTTCCCGATCCGGTCGAGACCCTGAAGGCGGCCACCGAAAGGCTGGCCCCCGGCGGCGTGTGCCTGGCGCGGCTGCCAACGACGTCGTCGGAGGCGTGGGCCACCTACGGGAAACACTGGTGCCTGATCGACGCTCCGCGGCACACCGTCATCCCGTCCCGGCGGGGCATGGAACTCGCCGCGAAAAACGTCGGCCTGCGGGTGGAGAAGACCATCGACGACTCCAACTCGTCGCAGTTCTTCGGCAGTGAGGCATACCGCCGGGGCATCGCCCTGCCCGAGTTGAACGGGCTGGGCGCCATTTTCCGCAACTTCGGGGTGCGGCAGATGTTGGGTTGGGAACGACGCTCGGTCTCGCTCAATCGGCAGGGCCGCGGCGACCAGGCAGGCTTCGTGATGCGGGCCGCGTCGGCCTGATCCGACCGGCGCCGTCGTGAGCACCAATTCATTTGACACTGAGGACATCTCGACATGATCGAATATGCACACGAACGGAAGGCGTCAGCTCATGTCTAAATCCGTACTGATCAGCGGCGGAGCGGGATTCATCGGTACCGCGCTGTCGCGCCGGCTCGTTGAGGCCGGCTACGACGTAGCCGTCATGGATGTCCTGCTCGCTCAAGTACACGGCGACGGTAAGGCGCTCGACCTGCACCCGTCGGTGCGGTTCTTCACCGGCGATGTGACCCACGCCCCGGACTGGGATGCCGTCCTGCGGCTGTGCCGGCCTTCCCAGGTCATCCATTTGGCTGCGGAAACCGGCACGGCGCAGTCGCTGTCGCAGGCAACCCGCCACGGACTGGTCAACGTCGTGGGGACCACCCAGCTGCTCGATGCGCTGAGTCGTGCGGGTCTCGTACCCGAGCAGATCGTGGTGGCTTCGTCACGGGCCGTGTACGGCGAGGGGGCCTGGCAGTCCGGCGACGAGATCTTCTACCCGCGCCCGCGCAGCCACGCGCAGTTGCAGGCGGGCATCTGGGACCCCCAAGGGCCGACGGGTGAGCCCGCCGTGCCGCTTCCGAGCCGTGCCGGGGTGACGGAGACGCGCCCGACCAACGTCTACGGCGCGACAAAGCTCGCCCAGGAGAATCTGCTGACCGCGTGGACTTCGGCGCACGACACAGGTGTGAGCATTCTGCGCCTGCAGAACGCCTACGGGCCCGGTCAGTCGTTGACTAATCCCTATACCGGAGTGGTGCCGTTCTTCGCGCGGCTGTCCAGGCAGCTGCGCGCGTCAGAAGTCTACGAAGACGGGCGCATCGTCCGTGACCTCGTCTACATCGACGATGTCATCGACGCGCTGTTCACATCCGTGGTCAATCCGGCCGTGCAGTCGCGCTGCTTGGACATCGGATCGGGCCACGGCATCACCATCCATGAGTTGGCGAAGAAGATCGCTGCCGTCTTCGGCGCGCCGGAGCCGGTGGTCGTCGGAAAATTCCGGGACGGCGACGTACGGGCAGCCAGTTGTGACATCGAACCCACGCTGAGCGACCTGCAATGGCGCCCGAAATGGACGCTGGACGATGGGCTGCGCTCGCTGCTCGAGTGGATAGGTACACAAACCGAGGCGGGAGCAGAAGATCACGCCGAGTATCTGGATCGCGTCGGGGTGGAACGCGCGCGCTGACGTCAGCGTCAAGCTGCGCGCCAAACGGGTTTCGACACCGCCGTTTTCGTTGCGTGCCCTGCGCCAGCCTGCTTTTGCCAGGCTGACGCGGGCGCACGCTATTCGCAGTTGAACATCGCGGACGGAATGCGCAGCTGCTTTGCGATATTCGTCGCCAAATGCGATGTGTGAAGCGCGGTTTCACATCCGAACGAGTGATGCCGGAAACCCGGAATCCGCGAAATGCGCTCGGTGAGGCTAGAATTCGGACCCGTTCGGTGCGGCCCAAACGCCAACGGTCCTTGCCGAAGCAACATACGATTGCGACGCAGCGTCAGGTGGGGACGACAGGCGGGGATGATGAAGCTAGCTCAGGTATTCGATCCGCGGAACAATGCGTTGAACGCATTCCGGTTGGCCTTGGCCGCCGAGGTCATCCTGTGGCATTCCTTCCCGGTGACGGGGCGCATGCCACCCGAGGCGATACTGCAAGTCCTCTTCTCGGTGGGGGTCGACGGCTTCTTCGCGATCTCAGGTTTCCTCATCACGCGGAGCTGGCTGACCAACCCGAACATTCGCGAATATCTCGTGGCTCGGGCGCTTCGCATTCTCCCCGGCTTCTATGTCTGCCTGGCGGTGACGGCGTTCGTCATCGCCCCCATCGCGGTGGCGGCCCAGGGCGGGTCGGTCTCCAAGCTGCTCACGTCGTCCGCGCCGATCGAATACATCGTCAAGAACATCGGTCTCATTCCTCTTCAGCGCGTGATCGGCGAGACGCCGCACGGAATCCCCGATGCGGCGGCGGGATGGAACGCATCCTTGTGGTCGCTCATCTGGGAGGTCGCGTGCTACCTCATCGTCGCGCTGCTCGGCGTGCTGGGACTTGCCAGTAAGAAATGGATCTCGCCCGTATTTCTCGTGCTCGCCACGGCAGGTGCGATGCTGTTCCCGCCGCTGACCTATCCCGGGGTGTGGACCATTCCCCAGTTGATCATGCGGACTGGGATCATGTTCGCGGCCGGTGCCCTCATGTATCACTGGCGGGACGTGATCCCTGCCCGCTGGTCGATCGTCGCGGTGTGCGTGGTCATCGTGTTCGCCGCTGGGCTGTTGCCCGATTACCGCGTGGTTGCGGGGCTGCCATTGGCCTATGCCGTCATCGTCTCGGGTGCACTCATCCGCAACAAGCGGATGACATTGCGTACGGACCTGTCCTATGGCGTCTATATCTACGCGTTCCCGGTGCAGCAGTTGCTCGCCACCTTCGGCCTCATCTTCCTGAGTCCGATTCTGTTCTTTGTGGTTTCGACGGTGGTGACGCTACCGTTCGCGGCGATGAGCTGGTTCGTGGTGGAGAAGCGCGCGATGGCGTTGAAGGCCCGTTTCAAGCGGAAGGCCCAGATGCGTGCACCGGAACCGAGTCGCGCCGGCGACGTGAACGTCACTGGCAGTCAATAAATTTGCCAAGATGCGCCGTAGCGGACATCGGCGCATATCGCCGATACGGGTTTGATGCGCCGGCATTAACCTGTTCTGCCGCCTGACGTCGAGTTCGCCGGGCAGTGCCGACCGCTTCGCGGCGACCGGTACCGGGCCGTCGTGTCGCCGAAAGTTGTGCTGCGGCAAGCCCGTCGGATTGAACGGCATCGGGTCGTTCGCCTATGTTATGGTCGCCGCCGTGGCAACCGGATTGTCGACCAAGGCCCGCCTGACGATGCGCTGGGTGCGCGCCGAATATTGGCTCGCGCGAAAGCTCCTGCCCGACGTCTATTCCAATGACGCGCTGATCACCTTCAACACCCATGGGTTCATGGATGACCCGGCCTTCCGGCGGGCCTATGCGCGTGGCGCCCGCGCGCTCGGTGAGGACCAGGACTGGTATCAGTGGCATTGGCGCGTACATGTCGGTCTCTGGGCGGCGGCCAACGCGAGCCGGCTCGAGGGCGACTTCGTCGAATGCGGCGTCAGCTACGGGTTTTTGAGTAGTGCGATCATGGAGTACCTGGACTGGGATCGGCTGGGCAAGACGTTCTACCTGCTCGACACGTTCACCGGACTCGATCCCCGCTTCGTCACCGCAGGCGAACGTGAGTCAGGTGCGCTTGAGACAAGCCAGGCCCATCTGCGCGACGGTCTGTACGTCGACTCGGTGGACAGCGTGCGGGCCAACTTCGCGGAATGGAAGAACCACCGCATCATCGTCGGAGCGGTCCCCGAGACCCTCGATGAGGTCGACACCGACAAGGTCGCTTACCTGCACATCGACATGAACTGTGCACCACCGGAAGTCGCCGCACTGCGGCACTTCTGGCCCAAGCTGTCGCCGGGGGCCTACGTCCTGCTGGACGACTACGCGAACCGGGGCCGCGAGGAGCAGCGGGACGCCATGGACGAGCTGTCCGTGGAACTGGGTGTGCCGATCTGCACCCTGCCCACCGGGCAGGGTCTGCTCATCAAGCCTGCCCGCTGATCAGACGGTGTGAACCTCGGGCACGTAGAGGATCCACCGGCCGCCGTTCTCCTGGAATCGCCGTTCCTTGGCCATGATCTCTTCGGCATGGTTCCACGCGAACAGCAACGCGTAGTCGGGGTAGGGGTCGGTGAAGGAATCAGGCGGGCACACCGGGATCTTCGTCCCCGGTGTGACCCGGCCCTGCTTCTCCGGCGTCGAATCGCAGACGAGCGGCAGCAGGTCAGGCCCGATACCGCAGTAGTTCAGCACTGTGGCGCTTCTGGACGTCGCGCCGTAACCGACAACGCGTCGGCCTTGGGAACGGATGTCGTGCAGCAGCGCGACAAGGTCGGTCTTGATCCGGTCGACGTCGCTGGAGAACCGGACGAAGGCGGCTTCTTCTTTCTCGGCAAGCCCGTCGGCCTTCTCCTGCGCGACGAATTTCTCGACGGCGGGGCTGGGCTCGAGGGCGCCTCGGCGTGCGACGGTATAACGGATCGAACCGCCGTGAAGAGGCAGGTGTTCGGCATCGACCAACTCGAAACCGAAATGGGCCGCCATGGCCTGCACGGAGCTCACCGAGAACAGATAGATGTGCTCGTCGTAGATCTGGTCGAAGTAGTTGTGTCTCAGGATGTCTGCCAGCGAGCGATCCTCGAATACGAACAGGCCGTCAGGAGCGAGCAGAGTGCCGACGCCCTCGAATATCGAGTCGAGGTAGGAGATATGGCTGAAGGTGTTGGCCGAGAAGATCAGGTTGGCATGACCGTGCTCGGCGAAGATGTCGGAGGCCGTCTCGGCGTTGAAGAAGTCGGTGCGCACGTTGACTCCATGGGACCGGGCGACCTCACCCGCGCTGGCAGCCGGGTCTACCCCGAGGTGCCGCATCCCGGCTGCGCTCAGGGTCTTCAGCATGACGCCGTCATTGCTCCCGATCTCGACGACGAAGCCGTCCCGGCCGCCGGGGCACGTTTCGATGATGTGGCGGGCGACGTCTTCGAAGTGCCTGCGGATCAGCAGCGAGCCGGATGCGCGGTACGGATAGTCGGCTCGGTACATCTCGTAAGGCGGCACGGTGTCGAGCTGTTGGACCATGGTGCACGACGTGCAAGCGCCGACTGCCAGGCGGAAAAACGGTACTTTGTCGGCGTCTTCGGGTTTGGCGAAGGCATTCGAGACGGGTTGGCGGCCGAGATCGAAAACCTCGTGCAGCTCGCCACCGCATATCCGGCATTTGTGGTCGGTCAAAGTTGGCCCCCTGTCTCGCACGCTGTGCTCGCCGATTGTGGTCGACATCGTGAGCCTAGACCCTCTCCGGTGTCGTAAACCGGTTTCGTGAATGGCATTTCAATATCGCGGCGGTGTGCAGAGACTCGAATGACGACATCGCGGCATGCTGCCGCTAAGCGATTCGCCATGACAAGCGCCGGTCAAAAGCTGGGAAAACCACGGTGATTCGACGGCAGAGCAACGACTCCTGCAAGCAGGTATCAATGCGCTGTCGCGCGCACCTTGCTCTCGAACAGGTCCGCCGTTTTGGCGATGCTGGCAGCCGGCGGCGTCATTTGTTTGGCGAGTTCGCGAGCTCGGAGACGATACTCCGGTGCCAGGATTCGCCGCAGATCCGACGTCAGTGAATCGCGAGTGGTTTTCGAAATACGGCGGGCCGTACCGACTTTCAACCGCCCGAGTTGATTGCCCCAGTAAGGCTGATCCGCTGAGCTCCAGAGTATGAGCGTCGGGACACCGGCGCGCAGGCTCGCCGCTGTGGTGCCCGAACCGCCGTGATGCACCACTGCGCGGCACGCGGGGAAAACCGTCGCGTAGTTCGCGACGCCGATCACCTTCACGTGATCGGGGATGGCCACGTGGCTGAAGTCGGTGCCTCCGGCACACACCAACGCACGTTCGCCCAACTCCGCGCACGCCGCGCTGATCATTTCCAGGGTCTCCGAGGGTGATTCGACGGGAATGCTGCCGGTGGCAAAACAGATCGGCGGTGTACCGGCATTGATCCACGAGGCCACCTCATCATCGCTGTCGGTCGACAAGCCCATGGTCAACGCTCCGACAAACGGCCGTCGGCCGTTGAATCTCCTCCACTCCGCTGCCAATCCCGGCACGCTGACCGCGTCGTAGGCCTGGATCTCCAAGTAGCCCTGGTCGGCGATCCGGCGCGGTGACGGGCGAGTCGCTTTCGGCAAACCCAATTCTCGTCGCTGTGCGTTCTCGACGTCCTTGGTGGAGCGCCACATCAGCCATTCGGTCAACGTGCCTGCCGAGCGAACGACCGGCGCGGGCAGCATCGGGACCAGCCGTCCATTGGGGCGCATCGGGAAGTGGTGCAACATGACCAGCGGAATGTTGTAG
Source organism: Mycolicibacterium brisbanense (assembly GCF_001570425.1). Classification (GTDB taxonomy): domain Bacteria; phylum Actinomycetota; class Actinomycetes; order Mycobacteriales; family Mycobacteriaceae; genus Mycobacterium; species Mycobacterium brisbanense. Next base: position 251,156 of record NZ_BCSX01000021.1, on the reverse strand, counting down.
AACTCAGCGACATTGGCGGCAGGTTGCTCGTAGTTGAGGCCGGTCGACAGAAGATCGGCTCCGTCGGCCAGTGACATGAGGGTGTCGCTCGTCTCGCCCCAGTACTGCGCTATCGGTTGCCAGAGCTCTTTCAGCGAACGCGCGGGATGACTCATCAGCTCAGACCAGAAGTTGCGCAGGAACTCTTCGCGTAGAAAGGCCTGCAGCGGAGGGCCGTACGCGGACGTCGAGAGGCCCGCGCCCTCGGCGAAGCCGACGAGGTCAGGGGGTACGGCCAATTGGACGTCGTGACCTCTGCGCTGCAATTCGCATCCGACGCTGACCGAGGGTTCGACGTCGCCGCGAGTTCCATAGCATGCCAGCACGAACTTCATGCGGGTCCCAGCCTTTCGGTTGTGGTGCGCGTCGAGGCGGCAGTGGTACGGCCATTATTGCTGGCTCTCGAACTGCCGCAAGGCTCTTCGGGTTCTGAGACCCTGCCGACATCGTGGTCGTGGGCGATCTGAGAGAGCAGCTTACGCGAAGGCAGAAATGGTACTCAGCGATATTGACGGGGAAATGTCGCCGCGTCCGTTGTGCGATTGTTCATGCCGTCGCGAATTCACGCTGACCAGAATGTCCGAGCGGACAAGCCGGATATTTCCGTGCGGCGCTGTGTGAGATGCCTTGGAGGTCAATAGATGTAGTGCTGCGGCAGCGGTATCGGGTATCGGCTTACCTCCTTTCTGTGCTGTTCGCGCAGGTATAGTCGGGCGCATGAACCTGGTCGAGTCGATCGAACGTGGCCTGGGTTGGCTTGCCGAACCCAAGCGTCTGCCCGGACGGTTCGAGATGGAGACCCAGCGTGGCCGGCGGCTCGAACTGGAGGTTGTGTCGTTCGCGCTGCGGATGCCGATCGCCGGTGGTGTCACGATGCGTATCCCGGTGTTCCTGATGGTGATGCCTGCCGGCTCGTCTCCCATCGAAGGGTCGCACGCTCGCGCCGAAGAGGTCGACGAGTAGCTGTATCCGCGCGCACGGCGTCACGGATCTCACGCGGTGGCGTCCGTTGTTGACCTGCGCGTACGCCGTTCCGTTACGGGCTGCCGCGCAGCCGTAAGCCTGCAACCCATCGCGGGGCGGTGGCGCGGCCGACCGCCCTGTGCTTGCCATGCGTGACATGCGCCACATCGGCGAAAGTGGCGGGGTGCCAAGCGCATCGCGTCCGTGCTGTGGTCGCGCAACCGCGATTTCCTGGGACTTTCTCGGCGACGTGCAGTGGCATGCGCTGTTTTCGCGATCCCATCACCGCACCGCCTGATGTTGCTAGATCCGTTCTGGCGGTGGCGATCTGCGGACGTCCCGAATCTGAGCCGCCGTGCGCACGAAGTTCTGTGCATGAGCAAGCAATACTCGCAATGACAGCGCACACTCAGCGCGGACCAGGAACATGGAAAACTGCACCACGGCTGCCATGCTGGCTACCTTCGCGGCCCACCACGGCGAGATCCCGGTCAGGCATCGTCTTTGTATTCATCTTCTGAAAGCTCACGGGTGTTCATTTGCCAGAATTGCCATTGCATTGCAAATTTGCTGGATGGCGGGGGCTATGGTGGCCCCAAGCTCACAATGCATTCACAATCTTGCAAAACTCGCAATAGCCTGACGCTCTCGTGAATACCGCTGACCTCGCTAAATCGGCTGTTCAGCGGGCTGTGGCTAATCTCCTGACCCGCATAACCGGCGTTAGCGGGCGTCGTGTACGTCGGCACTTCGGGGAAACCTCAGACGCCGCGATGCGGCCCGCCGTATGTTTGCGATATGTTTGCGATGTCCGCCTAAGCAGCCATGGAGAAACGTGAGCATCAATCCATTCGATGACGACAAGGGTAGCTTTTTCGTCTTGATCAACGACGAGGAGCAGCACAGCCTGTGGCCGGCGTTTGCCGACGTGCCGGCTGGGTGGCGGGTGGTATTCGGCGAGGCGGACCGCGCTGCATGCCTTGACTACATCGAGCAAAACTGGACCGATATTCGGCCGAAGAGCCTGCGCGAGAGGTTGGCGCAGGGCGGGGCTCTTGAGCGCTGAACCGCCTGGGTGGGGAAGTCGAATAATGGAACAAGACGACGGCGCATTGCCGCTTTCGCGCGGTCAGTTGGATATCTGGCTCTCACATGAAAGCGGCCTCGCGGGTACGGAGTGGCAACTCGGCCTTTTAGGACGAATCGACGGATCGGTCGACCGTGAGCTTCTTGAGCGAGCGGTCCGGCAAGCCATGGACGAAGCAGAGCCTGCCAGGGCTGCCTTCTTCGAAGTCGACGGACAGGTGGTCCAGAAGGCCCTCGATTATTCGGACCTGGACCTTCCTTTTTATGACGTCCGGGATTCCGACGATCCGGTCCAAAAGGTCCGTGAAATTGCGTCGTCGATTCAGCACACGCCCTTGCCATTGACGGGGCGGCTCGTCAAATTCGCATTGTTCCGCACGCAGCCGGATGAATATTATTTATTCGGACTCGGGCACCATATATCGGTCGACGGTCTGGGCATGGCGGTGGTCAGCCGCCGAATTGCCACCATTTATTCTGCACTGGTCGCGGGAGAGCCCATTCCCGCGGCCTACTTTGGTTCGCTGAAGGACCTGGTCGACTGTGAGACGGCATATACGTCGTCCAGCGAGTACCTGGACGACGAGGCGTACTGGAGCAACAACCTGCCTGCGGAAGGCGGCCTCGACTACGGGCTCCCCACCCCGGCCAGCGCGCACGATGCATACACGCCGTCCGCATCCGTGGAAGTGGATCAGGCCGTCGTCGGCCATATCAAGCAGCTCTCCAAGAATCTGCGGATCCGCCGCTACTCGGTGACGACCGCGGCCGTCGCACTTCTGGTGCGCGCGTGGTCGACCAACAGTTCTGAGGTGGCCCTCGACTTCCCCGTCAGCCGGCGAGTGACCCCCGAGTCCAAGACGCTGCCCGCGATGCTCGCGGGCGTCGCGCCGTTGGTGCTGAACACCCCGCCGGATTGGACCGTCGGCGAATTCTGCCGCCACGTCGACATCCGCATCCGGGAACTGTTGCAGCACCAGCGCTATCCCGTGCACCTGCTCGAAGCCGGAAACGGCGCTCGCGGTCCACGGCATGCGTCCAACCGCGTCGCGGTGAACTTCATCCCCGCCCGTCTCACACTGGATCTCGCCGGCGCCCCGGTGACGGTGTCCTACACCAACCACGGCCCGATGGGCCACTTCGGATTGTTCTTCATCGGCTCCAGCGACCAGCTGTTCCTGAGCACGGCAGGCGCGGGACAGCCGTTCGCGGATTTCGGCGTCGCCGATCTGGCGCAGCGCATCCAGCGGGTCGTGACGGCGATGGCCGCCGATCCGGACCGCCCGTTGTCCTCACTGGATCTGCTCGGCGCCGACGAACACGATCTGCTCGCACAGATCGGCCACCAAGCGGCACTCAACGAGCATCTGCCCCACCTGTCGATTCCAGATCTGTTCGACCGCTACGTGAATCGCGCGCCCGACGCTCCCGCGCTGACCTTCGAAGGCCACACGCTGACCTATCGCGAGCTGGATGAGGCCGCCAATCGGCTGGCGCACGTGCTCAAGACGCGCGGAGCCGCGCCCGGTGAACGTGTCGCAGTGTTGTCGGAGCGGTCGGCCAAGGCCGTGATCGCGATCCTGGCGGTGCTCAAGACCGGGGCGGCCTATGTGCCGATCGATCCTGTTGTCCCAGCGGCTCGTATCGATTTCATCCTCGCCGACGCAGCGCCCATCGCCGTGATCACCAGCGCCGGCGCCAGGTCCCGGTTGCACGCGCACGATGTCACCGTCATCGACATCGACGACCCTGCGGCAGCCGACCAACCCGGTACCGCACCGGCAGGGCCTGCGCCCGACGACATCGCCTACATCATCTACACCTCGGGCACCACAGGAACGCCGAAGGGCGTGGCCGTCACCCATCACAACGTGACGCGGCTGATGGCGGCCCTCGAATCCGGCTTGCCGCACCCGGGTGTCTGGCCGCTGTGCCATTCCCTGGCGTTCGACGCCTCGGTGTGGGAGATCGGAAACGCGCTGCTGCGCGGCGGACGACTGGTGGTCGTGCCCGAGGCTGTCGCGGGTGCACCAGAAGACTTTCACGCCCTGCTGGTCGCGGAGAAGGTCGACGCGTTCACACAGACGCCGTCCGCCGTGGCCATGCTGCCGACCGAGGGTTTGCAGTCCTCGGCGCTCGTGGTCGTCGGTGAGGCCTGCCCCGCATCGGTGGTAGAGCGGTGGTCACCGGCCACCCGCGTGATGGTCAACGGCTACGGCCCGACCGAGACCACGATCTGCGTGACGGTCAGCGATCCGTTGACGCCCGGCGCGGCCGTTCCCATCGGCAAGCCGCTGCCCGGGGCCGCGCTGTTCGTGCTGGACACCTGGATGCGGCCGGTGCCAACCGGTGTCGTCGGCGAGCTGTATGTCGCGGGCGACGGTGTGACGTGTGGATACCTGGGACGCTCAGGCCTCACCGCATCCCGCTTCGTCGCGTGCCCGTTCGGTGAGCCCGGAACGCGCATGTATCGGACCGGAGACCTGGTCCGGTGGGGCGATGACGGCCAGTTGGAGTACCTGGGCCGGGCCGACGAACAGGTCAAGATCCGCGGCTACCGCATCGAACTCGGCGAAGTCCAGGCCGCCTTGGCGGCCGTCGACGGCGTCGAGAACGCAGTGGTCATCGCTCGCGAGGACCGGCCCGGGGACAAGCGTCTCGTCGGCTACATCACCGGGACGGCCGATCCGGTGGACGTCCGGACCCAACTGGCGGATCGACTGCCGCCGTACATGGTGCCCGTCGCTGTCGTGGTGTTGGAGTCGCTGCCGCTGACGGCCAACAACAAGCTGGACACCCGCGCCTTGCCCGCGCCGGAATATCAAGGTGCGGGCCGCGATTACCGCGAACCGACCACAGCGGTCGAAGAGGTCTTGGCCGACATCTACGCACAGGTCCTCGGGCAGGATCGCGTCGGTGTCGACGATCCGTTCTTCGACCTGGGTGGCGACAGCATCCTGTCGATGCAGGTCGTCGCCCGGGCCAGAGCCGCAGGCCTGCAATGCCGGCCGCGGGACATCTTCGTCGAGCAGACCGTGGCCCGTTTGGCATCGGTCGTCAAGGTCACCGGTGGCGAAGCAGCGGTGGTCGACGAGGGCATCGGTTCGGTGGTGGCCACCCCGATCATGCGGTGGCTCAACACCGTTGACGGCTCGGTCGACGAGTTCAACCAGACATTGGTGCTGCAGGCGCCGGCCGGGGTGTCCGAATCGGACGTGGCCGTGGTGCTGCAGGCACTGCTCGACAGGCATCCCACGTTGCGGATGGTTGCGCACGCGAGGAGCGAATCAGGTACCGCGAACGGCGGCAGCGAGCACAACGGCGAGTGGTCACTGACCGTTCCGGAGACGGCAAGCCTGGTCCTGCATTCGGTGGACGCACTGACTGAGGATGCGATCCGCGAAGCCAGGGCGCGGCTGAACCCGGCGGCCGGACAGATGCTCAGCGCCGTGTGGGTGCCTGACACCGGCCAGTTGGCGCTGGTTGTCCACCACCTGGCAGTCGACGGGGTGTCGTGGCGAATCCTGTTGGAAGACCTCAACATCGCGTGGGCCCAGCATCACAGCGGGCAGGCCATCGAGTTGCCGGCAGGCGGCACGTCCTTCGTCCGATGGTCGGCGTTGCTCGAGGAGTACGCCCGCACCGCGGAGGTGGAGAGCAAAGCCGATGTGTGGCAACAGGTCCTGACGACGCCGCAGGCGCTGCCCGCGACCGCGGACACCCACGCCGAGGCGGGCCGGCTCTCCGTTGAGCTGGATCCCGAGACCACACGGCTGCTGCTCGGTGAGGTTCCCGCGGCGTTTCATGCCGGCGTACAAGACATTCTGCTGATCGCATTCGGGCTTGCCTGGGCCGAATTCCTCGGCACGGGCAAGGCCCCCATCGGTATCGACGTCGAGGGCCACGGCCGTGTCGAAGAGCTCGGCGGCACGGTCGACCGCGACATCGACCTGTCGCGGACGGTCGGCTGGTTCACCACCAAATACCCGGTGTCGTTGGCCGTGGGCGGGGTGTCGTGGGCGCAGGTGGCCGCGGGCGAATCAGCGCTCGGCCCGGTGGTCAAGGACGGTAAGGAACAGCTGCGGGCCCTGCCGGACGGGCTGACCTACGGTTTGCTTCGCTATCTCAATCCCGATGTGGAGCTTGCGGGTTCGGATCCGACGATCGGTTTCAACTACCTCGGTCGGTTGGGTGCGGGCGCCGGTGATCTCACCGGCGATCTGTGGCGTATCGATTCGGCGAGCCTGCCGATGACGGACGTGGCCGCCGCGGTACCGATGCCGTTGGCGCACACCGTGGAACTCAATGCCGGAACGCTGGACGGCGAGAGCGGGCCGCGCCTGCAGGCCAATTGGACGTGGGCACCGACGGCGCTCGACGAGGAGCAGATCGGCCGGCTGAGCCGCTTGTGGTTCGAAGCCCTGGCCGGAATCTGCGCGCACGTGCGACACGGCGGCGGTGGTCTCACGCCGTCCGACCTCGCGCCGGCCCGCTTGACTCAGCGGCAGATCGACGAGCTGCAGCAGCAGTACCGAATCGCCGACGTGCTGCCGCTGACCCCGCTGCAGCAGGGGCTGCTGTTCCAGGCCAGCTTCCAGGCCGCAGCGGAGGACGCGGGAGCCCCGGGGGACTCCCGCGACGACGTTTACGCCGTTCAGCTCGGCATCACGATGGCCGGTGCCCTCGACCCGCACCGCCTGCGTGATGCCGTGCACGCGGTGGTCGATCGTCATCCCAACCTCGCGCCGCGGTTCTGCGAGGACTTCGGCGAACCTGTTCAGGTTCTTCCGGTTGACCCGGTGATCGCCTGGCAGTACGTCGAACTCGAGTCCGACGAGCAGATCGATCGGCTGTGCGCGGCGGAGCGGACCGCCGTGTGCGACCTGGCCGGCCAACCGACGTTCCGGGCCGCACTGATCCGGACCGGCGACGACACTTACCGGCTCGTGATGACGCTGCACCACATCGTGATCGACGGATGGTCGCTTCCGGTACTGCTGCAGGAGATCTTCGCGGGCTATTTCGGTCAGCGGCTGTCCGCGCCCACGCCGTACCGAAACTTCGTCAGCTGGCTTGCCACGCAGGACCGCGATGTCGCCCAGGCGACGTGGCGGGAGGTGTTCGACGGTTTCGACACCCCGACCCTCGTCGCGCCGCCGACCCAGGCGGGGCCTCGCGGTGTCCAGTCGCACCGGGTGTCTGCCGAGATCACCCAGGCCCTCGGCGAACTCGCACGGGCACATCGCACCACCGTCAACACCGTGCTGCAGGCCGCGTGGGCGCAGATGCTGGCATCGCTGACCGGTCAGCACGACGTCGCGTTCGGGGCCGCGGTGTCCGGCCGCCCGGCAGACCTCGCAGGCGCGGAATCGATTGTGGGCCTGCTGATCAACACCGTGCCCGTCCGCGCGACCATCACCGCGACCACCACTGTCGCCGAGCTGCTGGATCAACTGCAGCGCACACACAACGACACCGTCGAGCACGAGCACCTCTCGCTGGCCGAAATCCATCGCGCCGCGGGCCACGACCGGTTGTTCGACACCTTGTTCGTGTACGAGAACTACCCGATCGACGCCGGTGAGCTGCTTGGCGTGCAGGACCTCGCGGTCACGGATTTCACCAGCCGCGAATACAACCACTATCCGCTGTCCATGGTGGCGATGCCGGGTCATGAACTCGGCCTGCGCGTCGAGTTCGACACCGAGGTGTTCGACGAGGCGGCCATCGACGTCCTGGTCAAGCGCATGCATCACCTGCTCGAGGCGATGGTCGCCGACCCTGCACGCCGGGTGGCCTCGATCGACATGCTCGATTCCACCGAGCACGATCAACTCGACCGGTGGGGCAACCGCGCGGTGCTCGCCCAGCCGGTGACGGGTTCACCGTCGATCCCGGCGTTGTTCGCCGAGCAGGTGCGCCGTGCGCCGGAGGCCGCAGCAGTCACTGCCGCGGACACGAGCAGCAATGCCGGCCCGGGCGGGCGGTCGTGGACCTACCGCGAGCTGGACGAGGCGTCAAACCGGTTGGCGCACTTGCTGTCCGGCAGGGGAGCCGGCCCGGGTCAGCGGGTGGCGCTGTTGCTGCCCCGCACGGCCGAGGCTGTCGTGGCCATCCTCGCGGTGCTCAAGACCGGTGCGGCGTATCTGCCGATCGACCCCGCCCATCCCGACGCCCGCATCGAGTTCACGCTCAACGATGCCGCACCGATCGCGGCAGTCACCACGGCGGAGCTGCTCGGCCGGTTGACCGGGCCCGGGCTGCCTGAGATGTCCGTGATCGACGTCAACGACCCGGCGGTCGACGGTCAGCCGGCGACCGCGCTGCCTGCCCCGACGTCCGACAACATCGCCTACATCATCTACACGTCGGGGACCACCGGTAAGCCCAAGGGCGTAGCGGTCACCCACCGCAACGTGACCCGGCTGCTGGAGTCGCTCGACGCCGAGCTGGCGCTGGGACAGGTGTGGACGCAATGCCATTCGCTGGCGTTCGACTACTCGGTGTGGGAGCTGTGGGGCGCGCTGCTCTACGGCGGCCGGCTGCTGATCGTGCCGGACGCGATCGTCCGCTCGCCCGAAGACTTCCACGCCCTGCTGGTCAGCGAACAGGTGAGCGTGCTGAGCCAGACGCCTTCGGCGTTCTACGCGCTGCAGACCGCCGACACCCTGCAGCCCGAACTCGGGCAGCAGCTGAAACTGCAGACCGTGGTCTTCGGCGGGGAAGCGCTTGAGCCACAACGACTGTCACCGTGGCTGCGCAGTCACCCAGGGCTGCCGCGACTGATCAACATGTACGGCATCACCGAGACGACGGTGCACGCCTCGTTCCGCGAGATCGGTGACGGCGACCTCACGAACAGCGTCAGCCCCATCGGTGTTCCGTTGGAGCACTTGGCTTTTTTCGTCCTGGACGGATGGCTGCGTCAGGTCCCGGTGGGTGTGGTCGGCGAGCTGTACGTCGCCGGTACCGGTTTGGCGGCCGGTTACATCGGCCGGCCGGACCTGTCGTCGACCCGGTTCGTCGCATGCCCGTTCGGGGCGCCGGGCACCCGGATGTACCGCACCGGTGACCTGGTGCAGTGGGGCGCCGACGGGCAACTGCGGTACGTGGGACGGGCCGACAAGCAGGTCAAGATCCGCGGCTACCGCATCGAACTGGGTGAAGTGCACGCGGCGCTGGCCGGTTTGGCCGGCGTCGGCCAGGCGGCCGTCATCGCGCGCGAGGACCGGCCCGGCGACAAGCGCCTGGTGGGTTACGTCACCGAGACGACGCCGGGAACGATCGATCCGGCCGAGGCGCGCGCGACCCTGTCCGACCGTCTCCCGACCTACATGGTGCCGTCCGCCGTCGTGGTGATGGACTCGCTGCCGCTGACGGTGAACGGCAAGCTCGACACCAAGGCCCTGCCCGCACCGGAGTATCAGGACGCTGAGCAGTACCGCGCACCGGTCAACGCGATCGAAGAGATCCTCAGCGGCATCTACGCCCAGGTGCTGGGGGTCGAGCGGGTCGGCGTCGACGACTCGTTCTTCGACCTTGGCGGGGACAGCATTTCGTCGATGCAGGTGGTCGCGCGGGCCCGTGCGGCAGGCCTCGTCTGCCGGCCACGCGACATCTTCGTCGAGCAGACTGTCAGCAGGCTGGCCCGGGTCGCGACGTTCGCCGACAGTGAGACGACCGTCGTCGACGAGGGCACCGGAGCGGTGGTGGCCACCCCGATCATGCGGTGGCTGCACGAACTCGACGGCCCGACAGACCAGTTCAACCAGACCGTGGTGCTGCAGGCCCCGGCCGGCGTCACCGACACCGACGTCGCCGTGGTGCTGCAGGCCCTGCTGGACCGGCACGGCATGCTGCGGCTGACGAGCGATACGACCGAAACCGGGGAATGGTCGCTGACCGTTCCCGAAGTCGGCTCGGTGGATGCCCGTGCCTGCGTGCACGTCGTGGACGCACTGTCCGACGATGCGCTGCAGGCGGCGCGGTCGCGGCTGAACCCTGCGACCGGGGCGATGCTCACGGCACTGTGGGTGCCGGAGACCAGGCGGTTGGCACTGATGGTCCACCATCTGGCCGTCGACGCGGTGTCATGGCGAATCCTGTTGGAAGACTTGAACATCGCGTGGGCGCAGCACCACAGCGGCCAGGAGGTGGCGCTGCCGGGTGGGGGAACCTCGTTCGCCCGGTGGGCGCGAGTCCTCGATGCCCATGCCCGCGCGGACGCGGTCGTGAACACCGCCGACACCTGGCGACAGGTCACGGCCGTCCCTGCCGCGTTGCCTGCCGTGCAGCCCGCGTTGGACACCTACGCGAACGCCGGGCAGTTGTCGCTGGAGCTGGATCCCGCGACCACCCAGCAGCTGCTGACCGAGGTGCCCGCGGCGTTTCATGCCGGCGTGCAAGACATCCTGCTGATCGCGTTCGGGTTGGCGGTCACCGAGTTCCTCGGTACCGGCGACGGGCCCGTCGGGGTCGACGTCGAGGGGCACGGCCGGGTCGAGGAGATCGGGTCGGGCACCGACGCACACATCGACCTGTCGCGCACGGTCGGGTGGTTCACCAGCAAGTACCCGGTGTCGTTGTCCGTTGGCGGAATGACATGGGAGCAGGTCAGTTCCGGCGACACCGCGCTCGGGCCGGTCGTCAAGGCGGCCAAGGAGCAACTGCGTGCGCTTCCGGACGGCCTGACCTACGGTCTGTTGCGCTACCTGAATCCGGACGTGGAGCTCGGCGGATCCGATCCGGCCCTCGGGTTCAACTACCTCGGGCGCCTCGGCGCAGGCGCCGCGGACCTGTCCGACGAGCTGTGGCAGATCGACCAGGATGCGGTGGCAGTGACGGCCGCAGCCACGGCGGTACCGACGCCGCTGGGCCACACGATCGAGCTCAATGCCGGAATTCTCGACGGCGGCAACGACATCGACGAGGGTCCGCGCCTGCACGCGACCTGGACGTGGGCGCTGTCGGCGCTGGACCACGCACAGGTCACCCGGTTGAGCCAGCTGTGGTTCGACGCATTGGCCGGGATCTGCGCGCATGTGCGTCTCGGCGGCGGCGGGTTGACACCATCCGACGTCGCCCCCGCGCGATTGGACCAGCAGCAGATCGACGAACTGCAGCAGCGCTACGACATCGCCGACGTCCTGCCGCTGACCCCGCTGCAGCAGGGACTGCTGTTCCACACCGGTGCCGCGCAGGGCCACGAGGATCTGTACTCGGTTCAGCTGGACATCAGCATGACGGGCTCAGTCGATCCCGATCGCATGCGCGAGGCCGTGCATGACGTGCTGAGGCGCCGCCCGAACGTGGTGGCCCGGTTCTTCGAGGATTTCGGGGAGCCGGTGCAGCTGCTGTCGGCCGAACCCGAACTGGCTTGGCAATACGTGGAACTGGCCGAGGGTGCCGATGTCGACGGGCAGATCGCCCGGTTGTCCGCGGCGGAGCGTGCGGCGGTGTGCGATCTGGCGAACAAGCCGCCGTTCCGGGCCGCCCTGATCCGCACCGCGGTCGACCGCTACCGTTTCGTGCTCACCAACCACCACATCGTGCTCGACGGTTGGTCGAAACCGATTCTGCTGCAAGAGATCTTCGCCGGATACTTCGGTGCCCGGCTGCCCGCCCCCGTGCCCTACCGGAGGTTCGTCAGCTGGCTGTCCGACCAGGACAACACGGCCGCCAGGGAGGCTTGGCGCCGCGTGTTCGCCGGGTTCGACACGCCGACGCTGATCGGTCCGCCCGGCCGCCTGTCACTCGGTCGGCGCGGCGTCGAGTCCTTCCAGGTGGACGCCGAGACCACCAAGGCACTCGGCGATCTGGCGCGGTCCTGCCACACCACGGTCAGCACTGTGCTGCAGGCGGCGTGGGCCCAGTTGCTGATGTGGCTGACCGGCCAGCACGACGTCGCTTTCGGCACAGCGGTTTCGGGTCGGCCCGCCGACCTGGCAGGTGCCGACTCGATGGTGGGCCTGCTGATCAACACGGTTCCGGTGCGGGCGACGATCACACCGGCGACCACCATCGCCAGCCTGCTCGACCAGCTGCAGGGGGCATACACCGATACCCTGGAACATCAGCACCTCGCCTTGGCCGAGGTGCACCGCGCGACTGGCCATGACCAGCTGTTCGACACGGTTTTCGTCTACGAGAACTACCCCATCGACACGGCTGAATTGCTGGGCGTGCACGAATTGGCCATCACCGACTTCGCCAATCGCGAATACAACCACTACCCGCTTTCGGTGCAAGCCGTTCCGGGCCATGAATTGGGTCTCCGCGTCGAATTTGACACTGACGTCTTCGACGCGGCCCGCATCGGCAGGTTGGTGAACCGGTTACGACGGGTACTGGTGGCCATGACCGCAGAGACGAGGGAGCAGTCATGAGCATCGACTCCAGCCGCACGTTGTTGTCGTTCGATCTACTCGACGACGGGGAACACGATCAGCTCGACGAATGGGGCAACCGGGCGGTGCTCACCGGGCCCGCCCGCACACCGGTGTCGATTCCGACCCTGTTCTCCCGGCAGGCGGTACGCGCGCCGCAGGCGGTCGCGCTGGTCTGCGGTGACCGGTCGTGGACCTATCGCGAGCTGAACGAGGCCACCAATCGGTTGGCGCACATGCTTGCCGACCACGGCGCCCGGCCAGGCGAATCCGTCGCGCTGTTGCTCCCGCGTTCGGGTGAGGCGATCGTGGCAATCCTCGCGGTGCTCAAGACGGGCGCCGCGTATCTGCCGATCGACCCCGCGCATCCGGATGCCCGCATCGAGTTCATGATGTCGGATGCGATGCCGGTGGTGGCATTGACCACCGCAGATCTGCGGACCCGGCTGGACGGCACCGATGTGCCGGTCCTCGACATCGCGGATCCCGCCGTCGACAGCCGGCCGAGCACTGCCCTGCCCGGCCCGAAACCGGACGACCTGGCGTACATGACGTACACGTCGGGCACCACCGGTGTCCCGAAAGCGGTTGCGGTCACCCACAACAACGTGACGCAGCTGGTCGACGGGCTGCACGCGGACCTGCCTGCGGGCCCCGGTCAGGTGTGGTCCCAATGGCATTCGCTGGTCTTCGACGTATCGGTCTGGGAGATCTGGGGTGCGCTGCTCCGCGGTGGCCGCCTGGTGGTGGTACCCGAATCGATCGCCAGCTCACCCGACGACCTACACAAGCTCCTGATCTCCGAAAAGGTGACGGTGCTCTGCCAAACACCCTCGGCGGCGGGGATGTTGTCGTCGGAGCACCTGGACTCGACGACCCTGGTGGTGGCCGGTGAGGCCTGCCCGACCGAGCTGGTCGACCGGTGGGCGACACCCGGACGGGTGATGATCAACGCGTACGGCCCGACCGAGGCGACGATCTACGCGGCGATGAGCAAACCGCTCAAGGCGGGATCCGGGGTGGCCCCGATCGGATCGCCGGTGCCCGGCGCGGCGCTGTTCGTGCTCGACCAGTGGCTGCGGCCCGCGCCCGAGGGCGTGGTCGGCGAGCTGTACGTGGCGGGAACAGGTGTGGCGACCGGTTATTCGCGTCGTCCCGGGCTGACCGCGTCCCGATTCATGGCCTGCCCGTTCGGCAAGCCGGGCGACCGGATGTACCGCACCGGTGACCTCGTCCGCTGGGGCGAAGACGGGCAACTGCAGTACCTGGGCCGCTCAGACGAACAGGTCAAGATCCGCGGGTACCGCATCGAACTCGGCGAGGTACAGGCTGCCCTGGCCCGGCTCGACGGTGTGGAGCAGGCCGTCGTGATCGCCCGGGAAGACCGTCCCGGCGACAAGCGGCTGGTCGGGTACATCACCGGCTCCGCCGACCCGACTGCGCTGCGGGCCGAACTGGCCCAACGCCTGCCGACCTACATGGTGCCCGCCGCCATCGTCACCATCGAGTCGATTCCGTTGACCGTCAACGGAAAACTCGACAAGCGCGCGCTGCCCGCCCCTGAGTACCGCAGCAACGGCAGCGACTACCGGGCCCCGTCGACCCCGGTCGAGGAGATTCTCGCCGAGATCTACGCCCAGGTGCTCGGACAGCAGCGCGTCGGCGTCGACGATTCGTTCTTCGACCTTGGCGGCGACAGCATCCTGTCGATGCAGGTGGTGGCACGCGCTCGCGCAGCCGGCGTGTCGTGCCGGCCGCGCGACATCTTCGTCGAGCAGACCGTGAGCAGGCTGGCCCAAGTATCGGCGTTCACCGATGCCGAATCGGCCGTCGTCGACGACGGTATCGGCCCGGTGGTCGCCACCCCGATCATGCGGTGGCTTCAGACCGTGCAGGGGCCGGTCGACGAGTTCAACCAGACCTTGGTGCTCCAGGCCCCGGATGGGGTCACCGAAGCCGACGTGCTTGTCGTGCTGCAGGCCCTGCTCGACCGGCACGCCACGTTGCGCCTGCAGGCACCGATCGTGGACGGCGACTGGTCACTGCTGGTTCCGGACCAGGGTGCGGTCGACGCGCGTTCGTGCCTGAACACCGTCGACACGCTGTCCGACGACGCGTTGATCGAGGCGCGGTCCCGGTTGAACCCGGCGACCGGGGCGATGGTCAGTGCGGTCTGGGCCGCACAGGCCCGACAGCTGGCGCTGATGATCCATCACCTCGCCGTCGATGGCGTGTCGTGGCGAATCCTGTTGGAAGACCTGAACATCGCGTGGGCGCAGCACCACAGCGGCCAGCCGGTCGAATTGCCCACGGGCGGTACGTCCTTCGCCCGCTGGACCGCGCTGCTGGCCGAGCATGCGCGGGACGGCGCCGTGGCGGAACTCGCCGACACGTGGCGGCGAGTCGCGCAGACACCCGCGGCGCTGCCCGCTGTCCAGCCCGACATCGACACCTACGCGAACGCCGGACAACTGACGGTGTCACTCGACGCCGACACCACGAAGCAGCTGCTCGCCGAGGTGCCCGCGGCGTTCCACGCAGGCGTGCAAGACATTCTGCTGATCGCGTTCGGCCTGGCCTGGGCGCAATACCTGGGGACCGGCGCCGCGCCGATCGGTATCGACGTCGAGGGCCACGGCCGAGTCGAGGATCTCGCCTCCGATGTCGACCTGTCCCGCACCGTGGGTTGGTTTACCACCAAGTACCCCGTTGCCCTTGCGGTCGGCGAACTGTCCTGGGACCAGGTGACCGCCGGTGAGGCTGCGCTGGGCCCGATCATCAAGTCGGCCAAGGAACAACTGCGTGCGCTGCCCGACGGCGTCACCTACGGCCTGCTGCGGTACCTGAACCCCGATGTGGACCTCGACGGGCTGGACCCGACCATCGGCTTCAACTACCTCGGACGCCTCGGCGCAGGCGCAGGTGACCTGTCCGACGAGCTGTGGCGCATCGACCAGGACGCGCTGACACTCACGGGTGCGGCCTCCGCGGTGGCGATGCCGTTGATGCACACCGTCGAACTCAACGCCGGCACTGTGGATTCCGACTCCGGACCACAGCTGCAGGCAGGCTGGACCTGGGCGCCCTCGGCCATGGACCGGGCCCAGGCCGACCAGCTGAGCCGACTGTGGTTCGAAGCGCTGGCGGGCATCTGCGCGCATGTGCGCAACGGCGGCGGTGGTTTCACGCCGTCGGATCTCGCCCCGGCTCGGTTGAGCCAGGAGCAGATCGACGATCTGGCGCAGCGCCACACCATCGCCGATGTGTTGCCGTTGACCCCGGTGCAGGAAGGCCTGCTCTTCCACTCGACCCTCGCGCGGGGCACCGAAAACGATGTCTATGCAGTGCAGTTGGACATCACCGTCACCGGCGTGCTCGATCAGCATCGGCTACGCGACGCCGTGCACGCGGTGGTCGCGCGCCACCCGAACCTCGCGGCCCGGTTCTGCGAACTGGCCGACGAGGCCGTGCAGATCATCCCGGCCGACCCGGTGATCGCCTGGCGGTACCTGGATCTGCGCGGCGACGACCTCACCCCGGACGACGAGATCGAGCGCCTGTGCACGGCCGAACGCGCCGCGGTGTGCGATCTGGTGGAACGGCCGACGTTCCGCGCCACGCTGATCCGCACGTCGGGCAATCAGCACCGCTTCGTGCTGACCTTCCACCACATCGTGATCGACGGGTGGTCACTGCCGATCCTGCTGCAGGAAATCTTCGCCGGCTACTTCGGCCATCGGCTGCCCGCCGCGCCGTCGTACCGCAGTTTCGTCAGCTGGCTGGGCCGCCAGGATCGGGACGCCGCCCGCGCGGCGTGGCGCGAGGTGTTGGACGGGTTCACCACGCCCACCCTGGTCGCACCGCCGGGCCACGGCGGGCCGCGCGGTGTCGAGTCCTACCGGTTGTCCGTCGAGACCACGAAAGCCCTTGGCGAACTGGCTCGTTCATGCCACACGACGGTGAACACGGTGCTGCAGGCGGCGTGGGCTCAGCTGCTCATGGCCCTGACGGGCCAGCGCGATGTGGCCTTCGGCACCGCGGTATCCGGCCGGCCGGCGGAGTTGGCAGGCTCGGAGTCCATCGTGGGTCTGCTGATCAACACCGTGCCGGTGCGGGCACGCACCACCGCGACCACCACCGTCGCCGATCTGCTCGACCAGCTGCAGCGGCACCACAACGACACCATCGAGCACGAGCACTTGGCGCTCAACGAGATTCATCACGTTGCCGGCCACGAGCAACTGTTCGACACGCTGTTCCTGTATGAGAGCTATCCGATCGACACCAGCGCCTTCGCGGGTGTCCACGAGCTGGCGGTCACCGAGTTCAACAACCGCGAGTACAACCACTACCCGCTGTCGGTGATGGCCCTGCCGGGTCACGAACTCGGCCTGCGCGTCGAGTTCGACGCCGCTGCGTTCGACGTGGCCGCCATCGAAGCGCTCGTCGAGCGGTTCCAGCGGGTGCTCGAGGCCATGACGGCCGATCCGACCAGGCGGCTGTCGTCGATGGACGTGGTCGAACCGGCTGAACGCGAGGTCATCGACACCTGGGGCAACCGCGCGCTGCTGTCCCAGCCGGTGACGGCGGCGAAGTCGATTCCGGAGCGGTTCTCCGAGCAGGTGGCCCGTGACCCGGATGCCATCGCGGTGACGTTCGACGGGCGCACCCTCACCTACGGTGAACTCGACGAGGATGCCAACCGGTTGGCGAACCTGCTGGCGGTCTACGGCGCAGGCCCGGGCGAGTCGGTGGCCTTGCTGGTGCCGCGATCCGATGAAGCGATCGTTGCGATCCTGGCGGTGCTCAAGACCGGCGCGGCGTATCTGCCGATCGACCCGTCCGTGCCGACGTCGCGGTTGGAGTTCATGCTCGCCGACGCCAAGCCGATCGCCGCGGTCACGACCTCCGATCTGCGTCCGCGGCTGGAGAATTCCGATGTGCTGGTCGTCGAGGTCGACGATCCCGACGATCCCGCGACCGCGATCTACCCGAGCACCACGCTGCTGCCGCCTGCGCCCGACGACATCGCCTACATGATCTACACGTCGGGCACCACGGGTGTGCCCAAAGGCGTTGCCATCACCCACAGCAACGTCACCCAGGTCTTGGAGAAGTTGCACCCCGACATGCCCGCAGGCCCGGGACAGGTGTGGTCGCAATGGCATTCACTGGTCTTCGACGTCTCGGTGTGGGAGATCTGGGGTGCGCTGCTGCACGGCTCGCGGCTGGTGATCGTGCCCGAGCACGTGGCGGGCGCGCCGGACGACCTGCACAAGCTGTTGATCGCAGAGCAGGTCACCGTGCTCTACCAGACTCCGTCCGCGGTCGGCATGTTGTCACCGGAAGGGCTGGAGAACACCGCGTTGGTCGTGGCCGGTGAAGCCTGCCCGACAGAGGTCGTGGACCGGTGGGCGACCGGACGGGTGATGCTCAACGCGTACGGCCCGACCGAGGCGACCATCTACGCGGCGATCAGCGCCCCGCTCAAGAAGGCGTCGGGGCCGGTCGTGCCGATCGGTTCACCGGTGCCGACCGGCGCCACGTTCGTGCTCGACGAGTGGCTGCGGCCCGTACCGGCCGGCGTGGTCGGCGAGCTGTATCTGGCAGGCCGAGGCCTGGGCCTCGGGTATGTGAACCGGGCCGGGTTGTCCGCATCGCGGTTCGTGGCATGCCCGTTCGGCGAGCCAGGGGACCGGATGTACCGCACCGGTGACCTCGTGCAGTGGGGCCCCGACGGGCAGTTGCAGTACCTCGGCCGCGCCGATGAGCAGGTCAAGATTCGCGGGTACCGCATCGAACTCGGCGAGATCCAGGCCGCGCTCGCCGACTTGGACGGTGTCGAACAGGCGGCAGTGATCGCACGCGAAGACCGTCCGGGCGACAAGCGCCTGGTCGGTTATGTCACCGGATCCGCGGACCCGGTCGAGCTGCGCGGTGCGTTGGCTCAGCGCCTACCCGGGTACATGATCCCGGCGGCCATCGTGGTGGTGCCTGCGCTGCCCCTGACGGTCAACGGCAAGCTCGATCGCCGTGCGCTGCCTGCTCCTGAGTACCGCAGCGCCGCGGGCACCTACCGGGCGCCTGCGAACCCGGTCGAGGAGACCATCGCAGGCATCTACGCCCACGTGCTGGGTATGGACCGGGTCGGCGTCGAAGACTCGTTCTTCGACCTCGGGGGCGACTCGATCTCCGCGATGCGGGTGATCGCGGCGATCAACACGGCCCTCGACGCGCAACTTGCGGTGCGGACCCTGTTCGAGGCGCCGACGGTTCGGGCGCTGAGCCATCAGCTCGACAACGCCGTCGAATCGGATGCGTCGCCGGGCCTGGGCGGGGTCAGCTTCGCGTCCGTGCACGGCGGCACCGATGTCGGTGAGGTCCACGCGCGGGATCTGACGTTAAACAAGTTCATCGACAGCTACACGTTGCGGACAGCTCCGACCCTGCCGCGCCCGGACGGGCACGTGCAGACCGTGCTGCTGACCGGGGCCACCGGATTCCTGGGGCGGTATCTGCTGCTGGACTGGCTCAAGCGGCTGCGACGTGTCGATGACACCGTGATCTGCCTGGTCCGGGGCAAGTCAGACGAAGATGCGCGTCGTCGCCTCGAAGCGACGTTCGACACCGACCCGGTGCTGCGCAAGCACTTCCAGGAACTGGCGGCCGAGCGTCTGCAGGTCATCGCCGGAGACAAGGGCGAACCGAACCTGGGCTTGGACGAGCAGCGGTGGCACGAGCTGGCCGAACGTGTCGACCTCATCGTCGACTCGGCGGCGTTCGTCAACAGCGTGCTGCCGTACTGGGAGTTGTTCGGGCCCAACGTCATCGGCACCGCCGAACTGATCAAGTTCGCGCTCACCACCAAGCTCAAGCCGTACACCTTCGTGTCCACGTCGGACGTCGGACGTCAGATCGAACCCTCGATGTTCACCGAAGACGCCGACATTCGGCAGATCAGCGCCACTCGTACCGTCGACGCCAGCTACGCCAACGGTTACGGCAACAGCAAGTGGGCAGGCGAGGTGCTGCTGCGCGAAGCCCACGACCTGTGTGGGCTTCCCGTCGCGGTGTTCCGGTCCGGCATGATCATGGCCGAGCCCGCCTACGCGGGCCAGCTCAACGTGTCGGACACGGTGACCCGCATGGTGCTGAGCATCGTGGCGACCGGGCTGGCGCCCGAGTCGTTCTACCAACTCGGCGACGGCGGCACCCGGCAGCGAGCCCACTTCGACGGTCTGCCCGTCGATTTCGTCGCGGAAGCGATCATCACGCTGGGCTGGCAGGTAGCCCGGTCGGCGTCTGCACAATTCGAGACGTATCACGTGATGAATCCGCACGACGACGGCATCGGCATCGACACCTACGTCGACTGGCTCGTGGAGGCCGGCTATCCGATCGAACGGGTCGCCGACTTCGGGGAGTGGTTGCAGCGGTTCGAAGACGGTCTGCGTGCGTTGCCGGAACAGCAGCGGCAGAACTCGGTGCTGCAGATGCTGACGGTGCTGCGGCAGCACACCGACGACCTGCAACCTCCCGCACCGACCTGCGGCTCGTACGCGCCCGCGGATCGCTTCCACGAAGCGGTGCGCGCGGCGAATATCGGTAAGGCAAATGACATTCCGCACGTCTCGGCGCCGGTGATCGTCAAGTACGTCACCGATCTGCAGCGACTCGGATTGCTCTGACCGATGTGGGGACAAATTCTCGGGTGGGCACTGTTGGTGGCACTGAACCCGATGCTGCTGGGCGGCATCGTGCTGGTGATCTCACGGCCCCGGCCCGAACAGAATCTGTTCGCATTCTGGGTAGCCTGTGTGGTTGTGAACGTGGTGGCACTGATGGGTGCGGTGATAGCGCTGCACAGCATCCCGTCATTCGCCGCGTTCGCACAGGGACTGTCCACGCGGGACCCTGAATCGGGGATCCAACCCCTGCAGTTGTGCACGGGAGTTCTCGCGCTGGGTATCGCTGCGTTCCTGGCGGTGCGGAGCCGGATGCGGCCGCGCGTGGCCGCGACGACGGCCGGGCGCGGTGAATCCGCGGTCCTTGTCTTGGAAGCGGATGAGCCGCATACAGATTCGCGCCGATCGGGGCCCGTCAGGAGCATGCTGCACGCGGTCGCGTCTCCGATGGTGCGGTTGATGAAGCGGGCGCGCGACGAGTGGGACAGCGGAGCGCTGTGGGTGTCGATGGCGCTGTCCCTGATCTATGTGCTGCCACCCCCGTTCATCCTGGTGATGAGCACGGTCATCGTCGCGTCGGGAACGCCGATCGTCACGCAGCTGAGCGCGGTCCTGGTGTTCGTCGCTGTGATGCTCGTGGTTTTCGAAGTGGCCCTGCTCAGTTATGCGATCGTCCCGGCCAAGACCCATGCCGTGCTGGAGTTGGTGCACGGGTGGGCGTTGGCGCGCCGCACGCAGATACTGATCGTGTTGTTCGGTCTGGTGGGCATATGGCAGGTGCTGACGGGCGTCGGCGTTGCGTAAGCCGGGGACGACCGCGTGGATCTCCTGCGCGGCGGTCCTCGTCGGGGTCGGCGCAGCACCGGGCGCACCCGCGGCACACGCTGACCCGCAAAGTCCGCTGCTGCCACTGATCGACGCGGCGGCGCAGCGTCTTCAGACCGCAGACGCTGTCGCCGCGTACAAGTACCGTACCGGTGGTGCCGTCGACGATCCGAAGCGTGAGCAGCAGGTGATCGATGCGGTGACGGCGGCCGCCGCGGCTGCTCACATCGATCCGGGCTACGTGGGCAACGTCTTTCGCAACCAGATCGACGCGACGAGCTCGGTCGAGTACACGCGGTTCGCGCAATGGAAGATCGATCCCGGTGCGGCGCCCGCCGAGGCGCCGGACCTGTCCGAGACACGGACGACGATCGACCGGCTCAACCAGACCATGGTGCGGGAGATGGCCGCGCAGTGGGATGACCTTCACTCACCGTCCTGCATCGCCGACCGCGACACCGCGCTGAGCGCCGTGATCGCCGCCCGAGCTCTCGACCCGGTCTATCAGTCCGCGCTGACCTACGCCACGCACGCCTATTGCCCGTGAGCGCGGCGCAGCGTCAATCGTCCTCCCACAACAGCAATTGCCGCACGGCCGGCCTGGATCCATAGGGCTGCAGCATCCGACTGGCCGGACGCGGGCGCACCCGTTGCGGCCACCAGAACCAGCGTCCCAGCAGAGCAGCGATGGACGGTGTCATGAACGAGCGCACGATCAGCGTGTCGAACAGCAATCCCAGCGCGATCGTGGTGCCGATCTGACCCAGGACCGTCAGATCGCTGAACGCGAACGACGCCATGGTGAAGGCGAACACGAGGCCGGCAGCGGTGACGACACCGCCGGTGCCTGCCATCGCGCGGATGATGCCGGTGTTGAGCCCTGCCGCAACCTCTTCTCTGAACCGGGATATCAACAGCAGGTTGTAGTCCGAGCCCACGGCCAGCAGCAGGATCACCGCCAACGCCAGCACAACCCAGTACAGGGGGATACCGAGGATGTCCTGCCACACCAGTACCGACAGCCCGAAGGACGCGCCCAGTGACAGCGCCACGGTACCGACGATGACCAGCGCGGCGACCAGGCTGCGGGTGATCAGCATCATGATGAGCAGGATCAGGCTCAGTGCCGAGATACCGGCGATCATCAGGTCGTACTTCGCCATGTCCTGAATGTCTTTGTAGGTTGCGGCGGTTCCGCCGATGTAGATGTGCGACCCCGCCAGCGGCGTGCCCTTCACGGCTTCTGCCGCGGCGTGCCGGATCGCGGCGATATGCGAGATCCCTTGCGGGGTCGCGGGGTCGACGTCGTGAGTGATGATCATGCGGGCGGCCTTGCCGTCCGGTGAGAGGAACAGCTTCAGGCCACGCTGGAATTCGGGGTTGGTGAACGCCTCCGGCGGCAGGTAGAAGGAATCGTCGGTCTTCGCGGCGTCGAAGGCCTGGCCCAGCGCGGTGGCGTTCTGCAGCGCCGCCGCGGTCTGGTCATAGATCCCCGACTGCGTGGCGTAGTTCGTCATCGTCAGGTCGCGGTTGGTCTGTTGGCTGGCGATCTGCGGCGGGATCAACGCCAGCAGCTTCGGCTGCAGCTGGTCCAATTTGTCGAGGCTTGCGGTGACATTCCCCAATTCGTCGGTGAGCGCGTCTATCCCGTCGAGCGCGTCGAAGATCGACCGCAGGGCGGCGCACATGGGGATGTCGAAACAGTGTGGCTCCCAATAGAAGTAGTTGCGCAGCGGTCTGAAGAAGTCGTCGAAGTTGGCGATCTTGTCGCGCAGATCCTGTGTCACGGCAACGGTTCGGTGGAACGCTTCGACCTGGTCGTGGGTGGCGGCCGCGCTCTGCTGCTGCAGGGCGTACTGCTGGCGCAGGATGCCGATGGTCTTGTCGATCTCACCGACCTGCTTGAGCAGATCGCGCGCGCGGTCCTGCTGATACTTGAGATTCTGGATCTGCCCGGCGCTCTGGGCACTGATCTGGAACGGTATCGAGCTGTGGTCCAGCGGCGTGCCCAAGGGGCGGGTGATGGACTGGACCTGCGCGACGCCGGGGGTGTGGAACACGGCCTTGGCGACGCGTTCCAGCAGGATCATGTCGGCCGGATCCCGCAGGTCGTGGTCGGACTCGATCATCAGCAGTTCGGGATTGAGCCGGGCTTTCGAGAAGTGACGTTCGGCCGCCGTGTAGCCGACGTTGGAGGGGGCGCTCGCAGGCATGTAGGAGCCGACGTCGTAGCTGGTCTTGTAACCCGGCAGGGCCAGGAGACCGATCAGGGCGACCCCGATCGTCACCACCAGAATGGGCCCGGGCCAGCGCACGATGGCCGTACCGACCCGTCGCCATCCGCGCGTGCGCGTGCTGCGCTTGGGTTCGAGCAGCCCGACCTGGCTGCTCAGGGTCAGCACCGCCGGTGCCAGGGTGAGCGCCGCGACGAGAGCGACGAGGACGCCGATCGCAGCCGGAATACCGAGGCTTTGAAAATAGGGCAGGCGCGTGAAACTCAGGCAGAAGACTGCGCCGGCGACCGTCAGGCCCGAGCCGAGGATGACGTGGGCCGTGCCGCTGTACATGTTGAAATAGGCGGTCTCGCGGTCCTCCCCGGCGCTGCGCCCCTCGTGATAGCGACCGAGGAGGAATATGGCGTAGTCCGTGCCTGCGGCGATCACCAGCAGCGTCAGCAGATTGGTGGAATACGTTGAGAGCCCGATGATTCCGGTATCCGCAAGGAAGGCCACGATGCCGCGGGCGGCGGCCATCTCGATGAGCACGGTGATCAGCACCAGGATCATGGTGACCACCGAGCGGTAGACCAGCAGCAGCATGATGGCGATCACCAGGATGGTCAGCAGGGTGACCTTGGTGGTGCCCTCGTTGCCCACTTCGAATTGGTCGGCGACCTGGGGCGCGGCACCGGTGACATACGCCTTGACGCCAGGTGGTGCCGGTGTGTGATCGACGATGTCGCGGACAGCGTTGACCGATTCCAGGGACAACGCCTCGCCTTGGTTGCCTGCCAGGAATACCTGAACGTAAGCAGCCTTGCCGTCGGGGCTCTGTGAGCCCGCCGCTGTCAGCGGATCGCCCCAGAAATCCTGGATGTGCTGGACGTGCTTGTGGTCCTGCGATATTCGCTGAACCAGGTCGTCGTAGTAGGCGTGGGCGTCGGCACCGAGAGGCTGGTCGCCTTCCAGCACGATCATCGCCGCGCTGTCGGAATCGAACTCGCCGAAGACCTGGCCGATGCGTTTGAACGCTTGCAGCGACGGCGCGTCGGGCGAACTCAGCGCGACGTTGTGGGCCTCGCCGACCACTTCCAATTGCGGCACCAGCACATTGGTGATCGCCGCGACGGCCAGCCAGAACAACACGATCGGCACCGAGAGCCGGCGGATCGTTTTGGCCACGGTCTGCCCGCTCATCCGGATTTGTCCAGGCAGTAGGTGTAGGCGTTCACGGTGTTGACCGCTCTCTCGTCCTTGACCACATCGTCGATGGTGATGCGGCAGCCGATCGAATCGCTGTCGCCCTGGGCCTGGACGTTGACGAACACCGCGGGATCGGTAGTGGTGGTGTCGTAGGTCCACGGCAGTGGGGCATCGTCGACACGCTGCGGCTGAGCATGGACATCCAGGTAGTTGATCGACGCCACGGTTCCCGGCGGGCCGAAGACCTCAAGCACCACATGCTTGGGGTTGAACGGAACGATCTCGCTCGAAAGGTCGCTCGGGGTTCCCGTGTGCAAACCGCCGAAGGCGCCGTGCAATCGATACACGCAGAATGCGGCCACGGCGACGACTGCGAGTGCTACCACCAGCATCCAACCCCGCTTGAGCGAGCTGCCAATCGAAAGTGTCCGCACCCGTTCGCCTTTCGATAACCGGGACGCGATGGCTGGGGGTGGAGGGTCCTTTCCGCGCGGTGGGAAACGACCGCTCTGAACGGTACGGTACGGTACAGGACTGCCGTGGGCAAGGGGTTTGAGCGGCGAATCCGGGCGAGCGCGGTCCTACTCGACGGGGCGGGTGAGGCTCGGGATCATGACGTTGTCGACGAGCGCCTGCACGGTCTCCGGCGTCGGCGGCCGGTTCGGGATGATCGACCGGAAGATGAGGTAGCCCGGCATCAGATCCCACAGTTCGTCGCTGATCACCGATTCGCTGATCTCACCGCGCGCGACCGCCTCGCGCAGGATCAGCTCGAGCATGGCTTTGCGCTGATCGAGGAACTGGTGCTGCATCGCGTCGCTCAGCGCGGGATCGCGGGACACCTCGGCGAGCACCGCCCGGATGGTGGTGCCGTGCTGGTGGGCTTGCTCGCAGATCACCTGACCCACGCGCAGCAGGTCGCCGCGCAACGAGCCGGTCTCGGGCGGGACGGCCACCTGGCGGATGCCCTCGATGAAGGCGGCCAGTACCAATTCGCCTTTCGAGGGCCACCGCCGGTACACCGTCGCCTTGCTCGCGCGGGCGGTTGCGGCCACCGCATCCACGGTGAGTCGGTCGTAGCCGTGCTCCTGCAGCAGCCGCAACGTGATGGCGAGCAGCTCTGCTTCGCGCGGCGACCATGGCGAGGATTCCGCGGTGAGGTCGACGGTCCGGGGCACAGCGCCCACCATAGATCGACCGGCACAGTACGGTCCAGGACCGTACTGTTCGGGAACGGGTCAATGGCCGAGATGGATCTGGACGCCTTGCGCGCGCAGCTGGCCGAAGCTGTAGCTGAACTCGCCACGATGACCGACCGAGACGACGTAACGGTCCTGACCCTCGGTGACGGGAAAACTGAACGAGAAGGTGCAGTTTGCGCTGTCCCCCTTACCCGGTCCCAGCGCCGTGGTGGCCAGGATCTCGCCCTTGCCGTTCTTGACGATGACCTGTGTGTCGCGACCGACGTCGGAGTACCCGTTGGCCCCCTGGCACGACGCGCCGTCAGACGCGATCGCATCCACACCCGCGCTGTCGGTGACGACGAAAATGCCTGACACCGTTGCGGTATCGAGCATGTGAAAGCCCTGGGTGAACTGTGGGCAGAACGAGTCGACGGCAATCTTGTCGGCGGGAACCCCTTGTTGCGGTCCGCCGTCTTCGAGCTGGCGACACACCTGATGGCCGTGCGCGACGGCATTGGCATCGGAATTGAACTGGTTGAACAAACCCGCTTCCTTGAGCGCCGAGAGGTACCCGGTTTCCGGCGGGGGAGGCGGACGCCGAGCAGCCATCAACAGCACCCAGGCGACCACCGCCACCATGACGAGGATGACGGTCGCTGCGCCTGTCCCCAGCCACGTCGAGCGGATGCTCGAGCGGGAGGCGGGCAACTCGACGTAATCCGGCAGCATCCGGCCGCCGTCGGGGTCCGACGACTGGGCGCGGCCGTCGCGGACACGGTTCGTGGGATGCCCCGCGGCGTAGTACCGGCCTTCGTGGCGCGCTGTCGGATCGGGCCGCCACCCCGTCGGCGACGTGGACTCCTGTACTCGACCGCAGCGGTCGCACGTGCCGCTGCGGTCGACTTCAGCACCGCAGAACGGGCAGTTCATCGGATCCGCAATTCATCATCACTACTGTTATATGTCGGTTGGATCCGATTCGAATCCGGGCGCGGCAGATTCGCGCGGGAACTGTGACCCACATCGGCAAATCCCGACCAGCCGGCGAAGAACTCGCGGATCATTGTTGGGATCGGTAGCTGCGGCGACGCTCTGTACTGGATGCACAGGCAAAGCCGCTGTCGCGGCGCCCGACGAAAGGATCTGACGATGAATCGAGTTGCACGGCTCGCGGCGACAGTAGCCGTGGCGGGTGCGATGACGGCCGCCGGCCTGGCGCTCGATGCAGGCACCGCCGAGGCCGACCCGTTTCCCGCCGAGCCGCACAGCTGGTGCCCGGGGCAGGCGTTGCCGTTCAACAACATTCAGTGGGACATGGGTACCTGCCACACGTGGTACATCGTCCCGTTCGGCCAGGGCAACGTGCGGATGGTCGACCTGAAGGGCAACCCGCTCGACAGCTTCATATCCGCCGACGGACCGGCCCCGATGCTCACACCTCCGCCACCGCCGCCTCCGCAGCCGCCGCACCCGTTCTGCACCCCGCGTGGCTCGTTGATCATCATCCCGCCGATCTGCGACGAGATCGGCTACTGAGTCGTCGCGCGCCTGTCGAAGACCAACTCCTGTGCGGTGGCGAGGCCGGTGGCGATAGCCCCGGTCAACACCGCATCTTCGCCGAGCTGGCCGGCGATGATCTCGGGTATCACCGGACTGGTTGCGGCCAGTGCCGTGCGGATGGGTGTCGCGAGCAGGTCCGCGTTGCTGCCGATCCCGCCGGCGAGGATGATCAGCGACGGATCCAGGATCGCGATGATCGCCGACACCACGAACGCGAGCCGGAGCGTCTCTTGCGCAACGACTTCGAGGGCTGCCGGGTCACCTGAGCGGGCCAGCTCGAAAACAGCCTTGGCACTTCGGAGGTCGGTCAGGCCGGCGGCGTGGGCGGCGGCGACCACGGCCTGCCCCGCCACGGCGGCCTCTGCCGACGCCGGTCCGGGCGCGCCGTTCACCATGAACGCCAGATCTGAAATCTCCCCGGCCGCGCCGCGGGTGCCGCGGTAGATCTGACCGTCGAGTACGAACCCCATGCCCAGGCCGGTTCCGATGGTCAGGCACGCGAACGTGTCCACACCGACGGCAGCGCCCGCCGCATGCTCGCCTGCCGCGCACAGATTGGCGTCGTTCTCGACCATCACGATCGAACCGCTCTGATTCAGGCCTGCGATGAGTTCATGCAGCAGGCCGCGCCGCTCCCAGCCCGGGAGGTTCGGAGCGCGACGCACCGTCCCGTCTTCCAGGTCAGGTACGCCCGGAGTGCCGACGACGGTGACGACGACGTCGTCGTCGGCGAGTCCGGCGGCCCCCACACATCGCTTCGCGGTGGCAAGCACCGTGCGCAGCAGCGCCGAGCCCGAACGGCACCTGTTGGGTTCGTCGACGCGGGCGACGATGCGTCCCGCCAGGTCTGCGACCGCGACGCGGATCTGCTGTCTGCCGATGTCGATACCGACGACATGCCCTGCATCCGAGACGATTTCGTACACCACTGCTGCGCGTCCGGGTTTCGACGGGCTCATCCCGGCTGGCCGCACGAGGCCCTGTGTCTCGAGGTCCGCCAATGCCTGTCCAACGGTCGGCTTCGACAGTCCGGTGGCGGCGGCCAACTGCGGCCGGCTCGCCTCGCCGTGCTCGCTGAGGCGGTGGAGAACCAGGCGTTGATTCAGTGCCCGCATATGTGCGGGTGTGCCGATCTCACGTCCGCTGTTGCTCGTCACGTGCAGATTCTCCATCCCGTGTGGCGACGGTCCAATTTGGGATCTTCCCTCGACCGATTCCGTGTGTTAAGAAACTTTACTAACACTTAGCGCGGAGGTTGGCAGTGACTTCGAATCCCGGTTATCACGTGAATGCTCCGGCCTCCCCGGCGCCCGGACTGGAGCGCAGGATCGGCCCGCTTCAGGCGACGGCGATCAACATGACGCAGATGTGCGGCATCGGGCCGTTCGTCACCATCCCGGCCATGGTGGCGACAATGGGTGGCCCACAGGCGATGTTCGGTTGGCTGATCGGCGCCGTGCTGGCCGTGGCAGACGGTTTGATCTGGGCCGAGTTGGGCGCGGCGATGCCCGGAGCCGGTGGAACGTACATCTATCTGCGTGAGGCGTTTCAATACCGGACCGGCCGACTCATGCCGTTCCTGTTCGTCTGGAGCGCCGTGCTGTTCATCCCGCTGATCATGTCGACCGGGGTGATCGGGCTCGTCCAATACCTCGGTTATCTGGTTCCGGGTGTCGTCGCCGACGGCGGCCTCACCGTACTCGGTCACGTCATCGGTGCGGTCATCACGCTCATCGTGGGTGCCGCGCTGTTTCGCCGTATCGGAGAGATCGGGAAGCTCACCACCGGACTGTTCGTGGTCATGCTCTTGGCGGTGCTCGCCACGATCGTCGCAGCGTTCAGTCATTTCGACCACACACAGGCATTTGCGTTCACCCCGGGGGCATTTCAGGCCGGTGGAGCGTTCTGGGCAGGACTCGGGGCGGGGCTCATCATCGCGATCTACGACTACCTCGGATACAACACGAGTGCGTATCTCGGCGGGGAGGTCATCAACCCCGGCCGGACGATTCCGCAATCGATCATCGTCTCGATCCTGGGTATCGCGGGTCTTTACCTGCTGATGCAGATCGGTGTGCTGGGCTCGGTCCCGCTCGAGGAATTGAAAAGCGCGACGTCCGTGGCATCGACTGTGCTGGAGAACGCTTGGGGTAGTACCGCGGCGCAGGTGGTGACGGGACTGATCGTCATCGCGGCCATCGGTTCGGTGTACGCCGGGCTGCTCGGCGGATCCCGGGTGCCGTTCGAGGCCGCTCGTGACCACGTGTTCCTGCCGGTGTTCGGGCGGGTGCATCCGAAACTGCGGCTGCCGACCGCCGGCGTCGTGACCATGACGGCCATAACCCTTGTGGGAACGCTGTTCTCGCTCACCGTGGTCATCAATGCCGCTGTCGCCACGCTGGTCATCATTCAGTCCCTGGCCCAGGTCGCCGCCATCGTGGTACTGCGCCGCAGGCAGCCCGACCTGAAACGCCCTTACCGGCAATGGCTTTACCCGGTGCCGACCCTGATCGCCCTCGTCGGGTGGGTGTACATCTACGTCTCGTCGACGTGGCAGTCGATCGGATTGTCCATCGGCTGGATGATCCTCGGGGCCATCGGCTTCCTGATCTATGCCCGCACCGAGAAGACGTGGCCGTTCGGCCCCAAGCTCATTCACGAGGGGTTCGCGTCGACATCCGACTGAGCGTGCGCGATCACCGAGATTCACATAGGGGACAAACCAGCCGCGGTTTCTGTCCCTGATGTGAATCTGGGTGCGGTTGCGTGTGGATTCTGTCTAGATGGTGGTGTCTCTTAAGCCCGGTAGACGGTCTTTCCGCCGACCACGGTCTCGACTGCTCGCAGCGTCCCGATGTCCTCGGCGGTGAAGATGTCGCGGTCGAGGACCACCAGGTCGGCCAGCATGCCCGCGGCGATCCGGCCGGTCCGATCCTGCCCGTTGGCATAGGCCGATCCCGAGGTGTAGGCGTCGATCGCCGACCGCAGCGAGATCCCTTCCTGCGCTTGCAGCGGGGTGTCGAACACACCGTCGCCGATGGCATGTGGATCGGCATGCGTGCCGGTGCGGTGCACCGCGGTATGGATGGCCCACAACGGATTCGGATCGGTCACCGGCCAGTCGCTACCCATGGCGAGAGTGGCGCCGTGACGCTGAATGGATGCGAAGGGGAAGTGCCACGGTTCACGTTCTGCGCCGAGCAGCGGTAGCTTGCGCTCAACGATCTCCTTGTCGCGGCGCGCCCACAGGGCCTGGATGTTGGCGATGACGCCGAGCCGGCCGAACCGTGGAATATCTTGTGGATCGACCACATCCAGGTGGGCGATCTGATGCCGGGCATCGAACTGCGGGTGGCGGGCGATGGCGTGCTCTAGGGCGTCGAGGCATTCACGCACTGCCCGGTCGCCGACGGCGTGCATATGGATGCCGAACCGCTCGCCGGCCAGCATGGCCGTCACCTTCTGCAGGTCTTCGGGGTCGATGAAGGACTGGCCACTGGGGATGTCGTGACCGGCCACGGCACGGTACGGGGCCAGCATGGCGGCCGTGCAGTTCTCGCAGATGCCGTCCTGCATGACCTTGACCATGGTCGCGGTGAACCGGGAATGGCCGGTGAGACCGCGTCGCGCGCACAGGCCGTCAAGCTGCTCGGCACCCTGCTCGGCTTCCCACCACAGGGCGCCGACCACTCGCGCGGTCAACTCACCGGCCGCGTCGGCGTCGACATACGTCGCGAAATTATCCTTGAGTCCGAAGAATTCGGCCCCCACGGCGGCGTCCTGCCAACCTGTGACACCTACCGAGTGCAAGCGGCGTTGCGCCTCGAGCAGTGCCTGACGCATGAACTCCGGTGTCACTTCGGGGATCAGGGCGTTGACGGCGTCACCGCCGCGATCCAGCAGCACCCCGGTCGGTGAGCCATTGTGGTCTCGGACGATTCGTCCACCGGCGGGTTCGGCTGTGGCCGCGGTGATCCCGGCCAGCTCCAGCGCGCGGGTATTGACCCAGGCGCCGTGATAGTCATGGCTGGTCAGAATGACGGGCCGATCGGACACGACGGTATCGAGATCGTGCCGGGTCGGAAACCCGTCGGGAAAGGCGTCGCCGTACCACCCGGCCCCGGCGATGACGGGCTCGGATGGATGGCGTGCGGCGTACTCGGCGATGGCGGCCAGATAGGTCTGGCGGTCGTGCGCCAGGCCGGAAAGGTCGCAGCGCAGCGCCGCCATGCCGGCCGCGACCGGATGTGCATGCGCGTCCACGAAGCCCGGTAGCAGGCTCGCACCTCCGAGATCGGTTACCTCCGTGTGCTTTCCGATCATGTCGCGGTCGACGCCGCGGCCCACGCCGACAATGGTGTCGCCCTGGACCGCCACGGTGTCGGCGGGATCGGCCCCGCCGGGCTGGAACACGGCGGCGTTGGTGAAGATGCGATCGGCGAACATGGTCAGGCTCTCACTGGTTGACGGTCGGCGAGCATCATGGCGCTGGCGTGCTCGGCCACCGCCATGATGGTGCCCACCGGGTTGACCGACGGGATCGTGGGGAATATCGACGCATCGACCACGCGCAGACCGTCGATGCCGCGGACCCGCAGCCGGGAGTCGCACACCGCCATGGGATCGTCGTCGGCGCCCATCCGGCACGTGCCGGATACGTGGTACACCGTCTGGTGCGTCGCCCGCAGTGCTTCGGACAGTTCGTCGTCGGACTGCTTATCCGGGCCCGGGAACACCTCGCGGACAAGCCAATCCGACATCGGCGCGGTGGCGGCGATACGGCGCGCCAGCCGGATCCCGGCGACCAGGACAGCCTCATCGTGACCCTCGGGATCGGTGAAGTACCGGTAGTCGATCGAGGGAAGGTCGGCCGGGTCAGGCGATGTGATCCAGACCCGTCCCCGGCTGCTCGGTTTCGCGACGTTGGGTGCGATCGAGACGATGCGCTCGGGCATCTCGACGCCGTACGTGACGGCATGGTCGGCGACCGCCTCGACGGGGAAGTGCATCAGCACCTCGGGCCGCGCGGGGCTGTCCTCCGACAACCGCACCGCGGCCCCGGCATCCCAGCCGGTGGCGCAGGTGTCAGGCACCTCGGCAGCGGCCTCCCAGACGATGAGGCCCTCGGCATGGTCCATCAGGTTTTCGCCGACTCCGGCAGATTCGACGACGGTGCTGACGCCGGCAGCGGCGAGCACCTCCGTGGGGCCGATTCCTGAGAGCTGCAGCAGCTTTGGTGAATCGATGGCGCCGCAACACAGGATGACCTCGCGCTCGGCCCGGAATTCGCGCTGGTTGCCGTCCGCGTCACGGGTGAGCACCCCGACGGCCCTGCCGTCTTCGATGATCACGCGTTCGGCGTGCTGGCCGTGCTCGACCACGAGGTTGTCGCGCGCGGCGATGGCGTCGTGCAGGTAGTGCACCGAGGTCGAGGAGCGCAGGTGGCCGGCCGGGGTATAGCCGATCTCGAAGAACCCAGCCCCGACGCCGGTGGCGGCGAAGTCGGGATCGGAGTTCCAGGCCCGGCGGGCGGGCAGGTCCAGCGCCCGCCGGGCGGAGTCCACCACATCGCTGACGTACGGGTTGCGGTCCTTCTCGGCGACCGGTTGCACCGGTGCCAGGATGCGATCGAACGCGGCGTGCACGGACGCGGTGTCCCACCCGGTGACGCCCATCGCGGCCCATTCGTCGAGATCGGCAGGCAGTGGGCGCCAGGTGATCATCGTGTTCGCCGTCGAGCAGCCACCGAGGATCTGCATCCTGGCCTGCCGGATACCGGAGTTGCCGCGCTCCTGCGCAACACTGCGGTAGTCGAGGTCGTATTCGCTTTCCAGCATCTGGGCCCACCGCCGGATGTCGCGGGCCCGTGGCTCGTCTTTGTCGGAGGGACCGGCCTCTAGGACGGTCACGGTGATCGAGGGATCTTCCGAGAGCCGCGATGCCACAATGCATCCCGCGGTGCCGCCGCCGACGATCAGGTAGTCGCTCATGCTCACGCCGCCGCCGGCTGCGCGGCCAGTGCGGACACCTTCGGCCGCATCAGCACGTAGTACAGCGGGCAGATGACGGCCAGCCCGACGATCCACGAGATATCCACGCTACCGAGAGCTTTGGCCGCGAATCCGGTGAACAACGTCGTCGACAGAAACGGGATCTGCACGGCGATGCCGATGAAGTAGCACGCGATCGCGATCCAATTGAACTTGCCGTACCGCCCGCCATCGCGCTCGAACAGCGAGTCGATGTCGTAGACGCCGTGGCGCAGCAGGTAGTAGTCGACGAGATTGACTGCGGTCCACGGGATCAGCACGCACAGCAGCAGCGCCAGGAAGTTGGCGTAGTTGGCCAGGAAGTCGTCGGCGCTGACCAGGGCCGGGATGATCGCGATGACGAACAACACGATCGCGGTCACGGCGCGGCTACCGGCACCGGGACGCCACCGCGGGAACAGGTTCTGCCCCACGGTGATCGTCGACAGTGCACCGCAGTAGAGATTCATGGCGTTGGTGGCGGTGATGCCGATCGCGAAGATCGCGAACACGCCCGTGCTCACGCCGCGGGTCAGCGTCGAGAGTCCTTCGAGGGTCTCGTCGCCCGGCAGTGCGGCACCGACGAGCACGCCGAGGAGCATGGGCAGGACCGAGCCCAGCACGCAACCGGCGTAGGTGCCCCAGAACGCGGCACGCTGGCCGGTGTCCTTGGGCATGTACCGGGTGTAGTCGGAAACATAGGGCGCATAAGCGATTTGCCACAGCGCGGCAACCGACAAGGTCGCCATGAAGCCGGCCCAGCTGAATCCGCTGGTGTGCCAGGTGTCCCCGGGCACGCCGTTGACCCCGACCATCCAGATGAACGCCACGACCAGCGCCCCGCCGGCGACCACCGACAGGAACGCGGTCACGCGGTGGATGAGCCGGTAGCCGACGATCGTGGCCACCACGCTGATCAGCCCGATGATCGTGATGGACCAGTTGGTGGGCAGCCCGGTCACCTTGGCCAACGCCTGCCCGCCGAGCACCGCGTTGGACGCGAAGAAGCCCAGGTACATGAAGACCACCAGGACCACGACGAGAAGGCTTCCGTACGAGCCGAACTGGGCCCGGGTCTGCAACATCTGGGGCACGCCCATCTGTGGCCCCTGAGCGGCGTGCAGCGCCATCACCACACCGCCGATGACGTTGCCCAGGATGATCGCCACGGCGCCGGCCCACAGCGGCAGGCCGAACACCGTGGTCGCGAGAGCGCCGGTGATGATGGTCAGCAACATGATGTTGGAGCCGAACCAGACGGTGAACAGGTCACGGGCGCGGCCGTGGCGTTCGTCGACCGGGACGTGTTCGATGGTCCGCTGCTCCACGGGTGCGGACACCGGCGCTTTGTCGTTCATGGGGCTCCCTATCTACAGCGCGATCCAGGTGGTTTTCAGGCCGGTGTACTTGTCGAGCGCGTGGAGGGACAGATCGCGACCGAAACCGGACTGCTTGAATCCCCCGAAGGGGGTCTGGGGGCTCAGCGCGTCGACCGTGTTCACCGAGACGGTGCCGGCGCGCAGGGCCGCGGCTACGCGGTGAGCGCGGGACAGGTCACGGGTCCACACCGAGGCTGCCAAGCCGTAGATGGTGTCGTTGGCCGTCGCGATGGCCTGCGCCTCGTCGGAGAACGTCTGCACGGCCAGCACCGGGCCGAAGACCTCCTCGGTGACCAGCTCGGCCGTCGGCGTGAGGTTCGCGACGATGGTCGGCGCGACGAAACAACCACGCCCGTCGACAGTTTCGCGGGTCCCGCCGGTGACGATCTCGCCGTCTGCGCGGGCGCGGTCGATGAATCCCATGACGCGCTGGGTGTGCTGCTCGTCGACGAGGGCACCCAGGGTCGACGCCGGATCCAGTGGATTGCCCGGCCGTATCTCGGCCGTGCGCTTCACGAGTTCGGCGAGGAACTCGTCGGCGATCGATTCCTGCAGCAGCAGACGGGAATTCGACGAGCACACCGCGCCCTGGTTGTAGAACGCGCCGAAGATCGCCTTGTCCACGGCGGCGTCCAGGTCGGCATCGGCGAACACCACGTTGGGGCTCTTGCCGCCGCACTCCAGCCAGACCTGCTTGGCATTGGAATCCGCGGCGTAGCGCAGGAACCGCTTGCCGGTTTCGGTCGACCCGGTGAACGCGATGACATCGACATCCGGATGCCGGCCCAGCGCTTCCCCAGCGGTGGGGCCGAGGCCCGGAACGACGTTGAACACGCCTTCGGGCACACCGGCTTCCACAGCGAGTTCGGCAAGCCGCACCGACGAGAGCGGAGCTTGCTCGGCGGGCTTGAGCACCACGGAGTTCCCGGCCGCCAGAGCGGGGGCCACCTTCCACACCGCGAGGTCCAATGGGAAGTTCCACGGGGTGACGGCGCCGACGACGCCGAGCGGCTCTCGGGTGACCAGCGCAAGGTTGCCCGGTTCGGTGGGCGCGATCTCGCCGGCCTGCTTGTCGAGCGCCTCGCCGTAGAACGCGAAAAGCTCTGCAGCCGAGGGCACGTCGACAGTGTGAGCTTCGGCTACCAGCTTGCCCATGTCCATCGAATCCAGCAGCGCCAGCTCTTGGCTGTGTGCAGCGATCAACTCGGAGAGCTGCCGCAGCACACGCTTGCGGTGCGACGCCGACGTCCGTGACCAGACACCCGAGTCGAACGCGGCGCGCCCCGAGGCGACGGCCGCGTCGACGTCCTCGGTGTCACCCGACGCCACCGCCGCGATCAGGTCCCCGGTCGCGGGGTTGATCGAGTCGAACGTCTCCCCGGATACCGCGGGCCGGTACTTGCCGTCGATGAAAACCTCTGTACGCGGCGCGATCTCACCCGCGAGGCGGGTCCAGTCGTCGAGTGTGGTCATGTGCAAACCTCTCAGGGGACGTAGATGGCGAACTGCTTGACCAGCGGCTCGGTGACGCGGTATTCGCCCCGCCAGCCTTTGGTGAGGGTGAAGGAGTCGCCGGGGCCGAAGGTGTGGGCGACACCGTCGTCACCGGTCAGCGTGATCGAACCTTCCAGGACGCGCGTGTACTCGTCGCCCGGGTAGCTCTCGATGAACTCGGCGTAGGGCTCGGCACGCCACGACCCGACGGTGAACTTCTCGTCGGAGCTGGCGAGATGCACTGCCTCGGTTTCGGCCGGGTTGCCCTCGCGCAGGGTTTCGGCGGTGACGTAGCTGCTGGGCGTCATGACTGCGACGGCGTCGGGGCCGGCGGGGATCAGGGCGGGCATGGTGCTCCTTATGCGTTGACCGGTTGGACCGGCGTGATGGGTAGATACATGACAGGTTCGACAGCGAGTTCGGCGGTTTCGCGCAGATACGGCACTGGGCTCAGCGACTGCGGTTCGTCGAGTTCCTCGGCGTAACGGTGGCCCGACCAGACGGCGGCGGCGATGGTGGCGGGTGCCCACACGTCACCGATGGCGCGCACACTCCGCAGATCGGCGTCGGCCCACTGGCTTTCGCGGCTCAACAGCTCCTGGTAGAGACCGTCGTGGGGGAGCCGCGCGGTCACCATGACCACCGAGTCGGCAGCAACCGCGCCCTCGTCGCCCGTGTACACGCACGCCGTCTGGACACCGTCGGCGGTGACGGCGGTGACCGCGGTGTTGGTGCGCACGTCGATGCCGGCCCGGATCACCCGCTTGCGGATCCGCGCGACCTCCAGGGTGTTGGTGGTCCACTGCGACACGTGGGCGGCAGGGGTGATCAGCGTGACGGCGAGGCCCTCCTTGGCGAGCAGCTCGGCGATCACGCCGCCCATGTAGTAGTGGTCGTCGTCGAACACCACGACCCGCTGACCGCGCGGACGGGTGCCTGCCATGATGTCGTCGGGGCTCAAAACGTCGGCGCCTTCGGCGATGTCGAGTGGCTTGGTGTGCCAGCGGCCGACGCCGTCGCTGCGCCAGCCCGCGCCGGTGGCGATCACGACGTGGTTGAAGTCGTTGTCGATGATGTCGTCGGCGGTCATCTCGCTCTGCATGAAGACCTCGACGTTGTCGAGCTTGGCGATCTGGTTCTCGCGGTAGTCGACGACGCGGATCCATGCGGAAAGGCTCGGCAGCTTGGATTCTCGGGCCACGCGTCCGCCGAGGGTGCGGGTGGCCTCGGCCAGGCTTACGGTGTAACCGCGATTGCCCAGAGAGCGGGCAGCTTCCAAGCCGGCGGGCCCGGCGCCGACCACGAGAACGGTGGCGTCGCTGGCCTTCGGGCGGATCTTCTCGGGGTGCCAGCCGCGGCGGAATTCCTCACCCATGGTGGGGTTCTGGGTGCAGCGGATGGGCGCCATGGTGAAGTCGCCCGACACGCAGATGTTGCAGCCGATGCACTCACGGATGTCTTCGAGGTTGCCGGACTCGATCTTGCTGGGCAGGAACGGATCGGCGATGGACGGCCGCGCCGCGCCGATCAGGTCGAGCACACCGCTCTTCACCTGGTGCACCATCATGTCCGGTGAGGTGAAACGACCAACGCCCACAACGGGTTTGGTGGTGAGTGCCTTGAGCCCGCGGACATAGGGCTCCTGCTCGGCCTCGGGGCCGAAGCGCGACGTGACCGAGTCGTCCTCCCAGCTGCCCAGCACGAAGTCCCACAGGTCGGGGTGCTCGCCGAGCATGCCGATGACGTCTTCGATCTCGGCGCGCGTGATGCCCTCGTCGCCGAGCAGCTCGTCGACCGAGATGCGGCACGCCACGGCGGCCTTGCCGTCGCACATCTCGCGGGTGTCCTCGAGGATTTCGCGCAGCAGGCGGGCCCGGTTCTCGATGCTGCCGCCGTATTCGTCGGTGCGGTTGTTGTAGCGCCGGGACAGGAAGTGGTGCAGGCCGCCGATGGCGTGGCCTGCGTAGACGTAGATGATGTCGTATTCGGCCTGCAGAGAGCGGCGCACCGCCTCGCGATGCCAGAACCGCATGTCCGCGATGTCGGATTTGGTCATCTCGCGGGCCTGCACCGGGTCGTAGTTCCACGACACCACGGGCAGGTTCTGCGGGCCCAGCGGGGCTTCCCGGCTGATGAGGTTCGGCGAGTTCAGTCCGTTGTGCGCCAGCTCGATGCCGGCCAGGGCGCCGCCCTCGTGGATCTTCTCCGCGATGCGGGCCACGGCGGGCAGATCCTGGTCGTCCCACAGCCGCAGTTCGATGAACGGGCCGATGTCGGAGGTCGGGTGGATCTCGACCTGCTCGGTGCACACCACGGCCCAGCCGCCCTCGGCCTTGATGCGCCGCATGTACGCCTCACCCGACGGGTCGCGGTAGCCCATGCCGTTGCAATGAGGTACCTGGTAGAAGCGGTTGCGCGCGGTGACCGGGCCGATCTGAACGGGTTCGAACAGGATGTCGTACCGGGGGTCTCGCATGGAGCTACTCCTAGAGTTCGTGTAGGCGGCGCGATGCGACGGGAGCTGTGCCGTGAGCTGGGTCACGCCGGTATTAGCCATCGTTGTGCCGCGCATAACCGAGGTCAACTAGTGGTTTCAGCGGTTTTGCATCTGTTTTATTGATGAAGTTCGCTGCGCGCTCGGCTGTCGGGTGCTGGGTGACCGCCTGGCAATGACCGCGACCCGCGGGCGTAACGCAGCGGCGGGAAATCCGACCGAACATCACCGCAGCGTTACGTGCGTGGAGCGCGGTCACGCGGCCGCGGTACGGCTGTGCCCTTGCCCACACCTGCATCGGAATTTCCGATCCGGATTCACTGAAAACGATGTTTTACAGCTGTGTCGGCGAGGAGTCAGTGTGGGGGCCATCACATCGAGAAAAGGATGATCGTGGAAACCGAACCAAGACTTGCATCAGGGGGCGATCGGGAGACCGCCCAGGCTGATCGGGAGGTCAAGCACCTCAAGAAGACGCTGGGCCGGCTCGACATCGTGTTCCTGATCGTCGCCGCGGTGGTGTCGATCGAAACGCTGGGCCAGGTATCCGGATTCGGTGCGGAGACCTTCACCTGGGCGCTCATGCTGGCGGTGTTCTTCCTGGTGCCATACGGGCTGGTGTTCGCCGAGACCGGCGGTGCGTTCACCGGGGAGGGCGGCGTGTACATCTGGTGCCGCAAGGCTTTCGGGCGCCCGGTGGCGGCCATCGCGTCGCTGCTGACGTGGGTCACCCAGCCCGTATGGGTCGGTGGCTCGATGGCCTTCATCGCCTCGGAGACCTGGAGCACGTACGTCACGCCGTTCGAACACGGCACGCCCACCGACTACGCGTTCAAGCTGGTGTTCATCTGGCTCACCGTGCTCGCCGCGATCATCAGCCTCAAGCACGGCAAGTGGATTCCGAACATCGGCGCCATCCTCAAGATCGCTTTCCTGGTCATCTTCCTGGCGACCACCGCGATCTACGCCGCGCAGCACGGCGTGGCGGGCCTGTCTGTCGGTGATTTCAGCCCGACTGTGGCGGGCATGCTTGGCGTGACGCCGTTGCTGCTGTTCTCCTACCTGGGTTTCGAGTCGGGCAACAGCGCGGCAGGGGAGATGAAGAACCCCGCGCGGGACGTACCGATCTCGATCGCCCGGTCCGCGGGTATCGCCGCGGCCGCCTATCTGCTGCCGATCTTCGCCATCCTGGTGGTGCTGCCGAAAGACGACATCACCGGCATCGGCGGGTTGATGGAAGCCGTCGCGAAGGTGTTCAGCGTGTACGGCGCGGCCGCGCCGGCGATGCTCACGGTCACCGGTGTCATCTTCGCCGCCATCCTGATGACCCAGGGCTCGGCCTGGATGATCATCAGCGATCGCATGCAGGCCATGGCCGCCGCCGACGGCGCGTTCTTCGGCGGGTTTTTCGGCCGGTTCCATCCTCAATTGGGCACGCCGGTGCGGGTGAACCTGCTCTCCGGCGTCGTGGCCACGGTGTTCTGTTTGGTCGCGATGCAGGTGACCGGGTCGTCGGCCTCGATTTTCGGTGTGGTGCTGAGTATTTCGATCTCCACCTTCCTGCTCAGCTATGTCATCTCGATCCCGGCGGCCGTGCGGTTGCGCACGCGGTTTCCTGAGGTGGCCCGGCCGTTCCGGGTGCCGACCGGCGATATGGGGTTCCGCGTGCTGGGCGGACTGTGCTTCGTGTGGGTCGCCCTCGGATCGTGGGTGGCCGTGTTCCCCGGCACGCTGGAGAGCTTGTTCGGGATCGACTACGACTTCGAGAAGACGTGGGGAGTCAGCCAGCTGACCTTCGAGGTGTTCACGCTGGGCACCCTGGCGGTCCTGGGCATTCTCGGCGCGGTCGGTTACCTGCGGGCCCGGGGCGTGCGCGCCGAGCGACCCAACGGCGCGTCGCTCGAAGAGCCGGACGAGGTACTGACGTAACCCCTCACCGCGGCCTGCCGCTTATTTACTAGACAGATCTACCTAGTAAATGAGAGCATGGCCGCCATGACGAAACGTGGTCGCCCCGGTGGGCAAGCGCGACGGCGGCTGCTCGACGCGGCGGCGCGCCGGTTCTACGCCGACGGCATCGCGGCAACCGGCATCGACGTCGTCACCGCCGACGCGGGCGTGGCAAAAATGAGCCTGTACAACAACTTTGCATCCAAGGCGGAGTTGGTGGCGAGCTATCTCGAAGAGCGGCACGCAGAATGGCTCGCGCTGTACGCGCAACGCCGCGCCCACGCCGTGACCGCCGAAGACCGGGTGCTGGCGGTGTTCGATGCCTACACCGACCACGCCGAAATGGCGTATGAACACGGCTTCCGGGGGTGTGGGCTGCTCAACGCGGCCGCCGAATTGCCGGTCGGCGACCCGGGCCGAGAGGCCGTGCGGCGCCACAAGGAAGAAGTGGAACAGATCCTGCGCACGGAGCTCGCCGCCATCTGCGGCGAACATGCCGCCGATGGCGTCGCCGAGCACATGTCGTTCCTCCTGGAGGGATCGATCGCACGTGCCGGATTGGAGGGCCGATCCGACCGGATCGGGCACGCCCGCACCCTGGCCGCCGCATTGATGGCGGCACTGTGACACCGCGGACCACGGGCATGGTGGCCATCGTCGTCGCATCGTTGCTCTGGGGAACCACCGGTACGGCATCGGCGCTCGCGCCGGCTGTCAGCGCCATCACGGTCGGGGCCGGGGCGATGGGCATCGGCGGTCTGCTGCAGATCGCTTTCAGCCGGCGCGCGTTGTTTCGGGACCGGACAACGCTTTTGGCGCGGTACCGGCTGGTGATGTTCGGGGGCGTGTGTGTCGCCTTGTATCCGTTGGCGTTCTACAGCTCGATGCGCATCGGCGGCGTCGCGTTGGGCTGCGTGGTATCGCTGGCGTCGGCGCCATTGGCGTCGGCGGTGATCGAGCGCCTCTGTGACGGGCGGGCGCTCACGCGGCAGTGGGCAGTCGCCTGCGGGTTCGGCATCGCCGGTAGCGCGTTGCTGAGCCTGTCGCGCCATTCCGGCGCGGGAAGCGGCGCGCACTCGGCCGTCCTGGGCGTTGTGCTCGGGTTGGCGGCGGGCGGCTCGTACGCCGGCTACGCCTGGGCCATGCGTCGGCTCATGGACGACGGGACGAGCCGCGGGGCCTCGGCCGCAGCGGTTCTGGGGCTCGGCGGAATTCTGCTGATGCCGGTGTTCGCGGCGACCGCGGGCCGCGCCGTCGTGACGTACCCGGGCATCGTTGTGATCGCCTACCTGGCGGTGTTGCCGATGTTCTTGGGATACGTCCTCTTCAGTTACGGGCTGGCCCGGGTCGGCGCAACCTCGGCGACCACCATCACCCTCGTCGAACCCGCCGCGGCGACCGTGCTTTCCATGGTGATCCTGCATGAAACGGTCGGCACCGTCGGCTGGCTCGGTGTCGCGCTCATCGCGGCGGCCCTCGTCGTGCTGGCCTTGCCCGGCGTCTCGGCGCTGCCCGGGCGCGCCGCGAATAGACTCGGCGGACAACCCCACGACGCTGTAGGGAGTCCCCGATGCGCCGACGTCCCGACGTCACGCTGACCCAGCTGCGGTACTTCGTCAAGGCCGCCACGTATTCATCGATGACCAAGGCCGCCGACGAATTGCACATCGCGCAGTCGGCGGTGTCGGCCGCGATCAGCCAGCTTGAGCAGCAGATCGGCACACAGTTGTTCATCCGGCACCGGGCTCGGGGCCTGGCGTTGACCGCCGCGGGGGAGGAGATGCTGCGTGACACCCGCGCGCTGCTGGCGCATCTCGACGAGGTGCTCGACAACGCCAGCGGTCGGGTCGACCAGGTGCATGGGACAGTGCGGCTGGCCTGCTTCGTGACACTGACGCCGTTCGTGCTGCCCCGGCTGCTGTCCGACCTCGGTGCCCGCCATCCAGAGCTGGAGGTCGAGGTCGTCGAAACGTCGGCCGATGCGATCCGCACGGTGCTCCGCAACGGCACCGCAGAGCTCGCGCTGACCTATGACCTTGCGCTCGGAACCGGCGTGGACATCGAATCTCTCGGTGTCGCAGCACCGTACGTGGCGCTGCCTGCCGATCACCGGCTGGCCAAACGGAAATCGATCCGCTTGACAGAATTGGCCGACGAGCCGATGGTCTTGCTCGATCTCCCCGACAGCCGTGACTATTTCGAGTCGATACTTGCCAAAGCCGGTGTGACGCCGAGGATTCGATATCGGTCGGCCAGCTACGAAGCGGTGCGCGGTTTGGTGGCACGCGGACACGGGTTTTCGATCCTCAACCAGATCCCCGCGCACCGCGGAACCTATGACGGCGGCGCGGTGAGTACCGTCGCCATCCGCGACGACCTGCCCGGGCTGCCCATCGTGCTCGCCAGGCTGCAGTCGGTTCGC
The DNA here is from genome assembly GCF_001570425.1 of Mycolicibacterium brisbanense. Lineage (GTDB taxonomy): Bacteria > Actinomycetota > Actinomycetes > Mycobacteriales > Mycobacteriaceae > Mycobacterium > Mycobacterium brisbanense. The sequence continues at coordinate 208,239 of NZ_BCSX01000021.1, read as the reverse complement.
AGCACTGCGCGCGCACGTGCCGTTGCCGAGGCCGCGCGTGCCATCTTCGCCGATCGCCGCGCCGCGGACGACGCGGAGAGCAGTCAGACGCCGGTCACACCGATTTGAGATTGCGGGCCATCCGCCGGCCGGGTGGCCACGAACCACAGACAGAACCGTCTCTGGGGAGGTGTCGTGGGAATCGTGCACAGCAGCGTGGTGGACTCGCCTCGCGAAGAGGTGTTCGCCTGGCATGAGCGTCCCGGCGCGATACACAGACTGATGCCGCCGTGGCAGCCGTTGCACGTCATCTCGGAGGCCACATCGCTGGCCGATGGCCGCGCGGTGCTGGGCTTGCCCGGCGGGCTGCGGTGGGCTGCGCAGCATCAACCCGGGTCGTACGACCCGCCGGCCCGGTTCGTCGACGCACGTGTCGGCGACGGTTGGCGGTCGCTGCCCGCGGCTCTGGTCGGATCGTGGCGGCACGAGCACCGCTTCGAGGCCGTCGACGCTGGGCGCACACGCGTCACCGATCATGTCACCACCGCGGTTCCGGGGACTCTGCTGCGACCGACGTTCCTCTACCGGCACAGCCAGCTCGCAGAGGACCTGGCCGCCCATCGGTGGTCCCGTGAGCACGGCCGACGGCCGGGCACTGTCGCGGTGACCGGGTCGAGTGGCTTGGTGGGGACCGCGCTGACGGCGTTTCTCTCGACCGGTGGCTACCGCGTGATCCGCCTGGTCCGCGGCCAACCGCGTGGTGACGCCGAACGCCGTTGGCAGCCCGACTCGCCCCACCCCCGCCTGCTCGACGATGTCGATGCCGTCGTGCACCTGGCGGGCAGCTCCATCGCCGGCCGGTTCACCGACGCACACAAGCGCTCGGTGCGGGAGAGCCGAATCGACCCGACGCGCCGGCTGGCGCAGTGCGCCGCGTCCGCGACCAACGGACCGTCGACGTTCGTGTGCGCATCGGCGATCGGCTTCTACGGATACGACCGCGGTGATGTCGAGCTGGACGAAGCCGCGACACAGGGCGGTGGGTTCCTCTCCGATGTGGTCGCCGACTGGGAAGCCGCCACGGCACCGGCAACCGCGGCAGGGTTGCGGGTGGTCACCGTGCGTACCGGCATCGTGCAGACCCCTCGTGGCGGAACGCTGCGGTTGATGCGGCCGTTGTTCGCAGCGGGCCTGGGTGGCCGGTTGGGGAGTGGCAGGCAGTGGTTGTCGTGGATCGACATCGATGATCTCGTCGACGTCTATCACCGTGCGCTGGTCGATCCCGCGCTGACGGGCCCGGTGAATGCGGTTGCCCCACAGCCGGTTCGCAATGCCGAGTACACCGCCACCCTGGCGCACGCTCTGCATCGGCCGGCCGTGTTGCCGGTGCCCGATCTGGGGCCGGCCCTGCTGCTCGGCGAGCAGGGCGCACGTGAGCTGGCCGCGGCAAGCCAACGGGTGGTGCCGCGCCGGTTACTCGAGGCCGGTCACCGCTTTCGCAGACCGGCCCTCGAGCAGTGCCTGCGCTATCAACTCGGGAGCATCACCGCCGCCTGATGGGCGATGCCACCGCACTACCCGGACCAGCCGCACAACGTGAGGAGTGCACGTGATCAGGATGCAGCGACAAGTGGCCGCCGACTGCCCACCGGACGTCGCCTTCGCCTACCTTGCGGATTTCACCACGACCGAGCAGTGGGACCCCGGCACCGTCCGTACCGAACGCATCGACGGTGACGGCGGCGTAGGAACCCGCTACGCCAACACTTCCCGCTTCGCAGGGCGCACCAGCGATCTCGTCTATCTGGTGACTGCTCTCACTCCGGGCGAGCGCATCGAGCTGCGGGGCGAAAACACCTCGGTCGTCGCCCATGACACCGTCATCGTCGCTCCGCGGCCGAACGGGTGCCTGGTGACGTACCAGGTGGCGTTCGCCTTCAAGGGGTGGCTGCGCTGGACCGAACCACTGCTGCGCATCGCGGTCGCCGGCCTGCTCGACAAGGGTGCGCAAGGTCTCGAGCGCGAGCTGGCGCGGCTGCACGCGACCGACGGCAGCTGATTACCGAAAATGCTTGGGTCTCTACGTTTCCACGCTCATGCTTCAACAGCAATCGCGATTTCGTTGCGGCGCAGACACGCCAGCGTCCACGGCGGATCATAGAACCAGGCGCTGGGCTCGCCGACTGGCGCGAAACCATAGTCGCGCAGGGTTTCTCGAAGTTGGCGGGTCTTCTCGGCAATTCTCGACGGCCCGCGGTCGCCGCTGAAGCGCAGCACCGCAACGGTTTCCGGTGCCAGCTCGACCAGCGCGACGTGCTCATCGTCAGGGGTCGGCAACGATTGCAGTGTGGATCCGGTCGGCAGGTAGAACCGGATGACCCAGCTTCGCTGCTCACTGCCCTGCTGCCCGACGGGCATGGTCATGGCGATCGCTTCGCGCTGCTGGTTGGCGCCGAAGATGTAGCGCGCCAGGCGCCGGAAACCGGCGCTGCGGGCCGCTTCCTCGTTCGCGTGTATGCGTGTCTCGGCTGCGATACGGGGGCCGTAGTGACGGATCTGCACGCCGGGAACCAACGAGCGCGCGGTATGCGGCGGCTCCTCGACACCGAGCCGGATGCCGACCGTCGACCCGGCGATCTCCAATACGCGGGTCGCAGCCGTCTGCAACTGAGTCAACATGGTCAGTCCTTCCTTTCCGTGGTTTCACGAGAGCCCGATCGCCTCGGCGCAGTACCGCCACACCCGCTCGAGTTCGGTCTCGGTGTAGTGGGTCGTGGGCAGATAGTGGGTAGGCCGGATGCGGCGGTCATGCCAGAACTGTCCCGAGGGCGGCGTCGGCATCGTCGCGGTGAGCCATACCGCGGTGTCCGCGGCCTGCTCAGGGGTGCGCAGGATGGGACGGAACAGGCGGCGAAACCCTGGCAACGCCTCCGCGATACCCGGTGTGTCGGCCCAGCCCGGATGCATGGCGGCCACCGTCACCGACTGGCGAGTCCAGCGCTTGGCCAGCAGCGGCAACAGGGCGACCTGGATGCGCTTGCTGCGGGCGTAGGCGGTGGCGCCGTGGTAGCCCTGGGTTCGGTATTCGATGTCGTCGGCATCCAGCGACTGGGTGTACATCCCGCCCGACGAGACGAACACAACCCTGGGGTCTGGCGCGGCCGCCAGCAGCGGCAGCAGAAGTTCGGTCAGCAGAACAGGGCCGAGCACGTGGGTGGCGAGGCACAATTCGTGTCCGTCGGCACTGTCGGTCCGCTGCGCGGGCAGCACGCCGGCGTTGTGGATCACCGCGTCGATCCGATGGTGGCGCCGGCCCAAGTCAGCGGCGAACGCCCGGATGTCATCGAATGCGGACACATCGCACCGTTCGACGACGAGGTCAGCTGAGGGATCGACTGCCAAGAGTTCGTGCCGGGCGGCCTCGCCCCGGGAGCGGTCACGAACAGTCATGAGGACGGTGGCGCCGTGCGCGGCGAGTTCGGCGGCAATTGCCCGTCCGATGCCCGAGTTCGCACCGGTGACCAGAACAGTGGCGCCGGCCAGCGTCTCGCGTGGGCGATCGGGCACCCGCCAGAACCGTTGTCGAACCGCGATGCCCACCCGTGAATATCCAAGGGCGATCGTCCGGTCGAGCACGTCATCAATCAGGGCAGCGGTGGTCATCGCCAGTGATTCGCTGCGTGCACCGGTCCGGATGGGTCATCCGGCGCGAAATCAGGTCAGCGGAATGGTGACGACCGGGCTGCTTGTCGGCTGGGTCGAACCGGTGCCGGGTTCGACCGTGACCGCGACCGCGGTGGCCGAGTTCAACGCCGGGATGACCTCGCCGCCAGGGGGCGGCATGGTTTCGGCACTCATGGTGCCTGCCGATCTCGTCGGGCCCGAGGCCGGGATGAACCACATCTGATAGACGTGGCCCTGCGGGGGTGGCGGCACGTTCGACATCGCCACGACGACGGCGTTGGCCTGGGCCGACGCGCTCAGCGTGATGGTGCCGCCCGCCACCTCGGCCGTGGTGGTTCGGGTGTCGGGATAGGCGAGGACCTGAGCGACCGACGGTACGGTGGGCGCCTGGTGGATGGACCGTAGTGCGACGGTGCCGCCGACAGCGATCACGACGACGGCGGCCGCAGCCACGAGCACGCGGGTGATCAACCGGCGCCTGCGGGCCCGGTGCCGAGCGAGATCGTCGTGCGCGCTGCGTCCCGGTTGTTGCCCGATCGCGTGCAGCAAGGACTCGCGAACGTGAGCCGGCGGGGCGAGCGCATCGCCGGCGGTGACCAGGGCCATCGTCTCCTGAGTGTCGGCGACGATCCGGGCAAACGCGTCGGCGGTAGGTGCGCCCGCGGCGGCCAGCCGGTGCTCGATCTCGGCGCGTTCGTCCTCGGACACGGCACCCAGCGCGTACGGGTAGGCGAGGTCGAGGAGCTCGTCGTCGGTGTGGTTGTCAGCCATCGAAACTCACCCCCAGACAGTTCTTCAGCCGGATCAGTCCGTCACGGATGCGGGTCTTGATGGCCGGGAGTCCGGAGCCGAGCAGGTCGGCGACCTCACGGTAGGTGTGGCCGCCGTAGTACGCCAGCGCGATGGCTTCCCGTTGGGTGTCGGTCAAGGTCTCGAGGCACTCGACGACGTGCTGCTCGTCCAGCCGTTGGCCGACCTCGTCGGCGACGACGTCGTGTTCCCGACCGAGATTGCTGGCACCGTATGCGTGGTTGCGGTCGCTGGCCGATTGTTCGGAGCGCACCCGGTCGACGCTGCGGCGCTGGGTCAAGGTCAGCAGCCAGCCGATCGGGCTGGCCAGATCCGGGTTGTAGTCACGAGCCGCCGAGGTCCACACCTGCAGGTAGACCTCTTGGGTGACCTCCTCGGCCAGCGCCGGGTTGCGGACGATCCGGGAGGACAGGCCGAACACCCGTGCGCAGGTCATGTCGTAGAACTCGGCGAAGGCATCGCGATCTCCAGCCGCAATCGCACCGAGGCGGCGAGTGAGCTCGGTTGCGTCGGCGGCCCGCGCGGCGGAAGCGGATTCGGCCGCGCGGTCACCCGTGCCGCGGTCACGACCGCGGGGTAGGTCCATGTCGGGATCTTTGCACAGACCGCGCCGCGGAGGTGCACCGTGTCACCGTCGAGTGCCACGATGACCGTCACTGCCGGAGCGATCGAGCACAAATTGGTGGACGTCGAGGTATCCGGATGCGAAGCCGGCCTGCGAGTACGCCAGGTAGAACCGCCACATGCGCCGGAACGTCTCGTCGAAACCCAGGGCCTCGGCGCCGGGCGCGTGGGAGGTGAACCGTTGCAGCCACAGTCGCAACGTGTGTGCGTAATGCGATCCGAACGAATATCGATCGACCACGCGAAGGCTGGTGCGGCTTGCGACGGTCTGCTCGAGCAGGTCCACCGATGGCAGGAACCCGCCGGGAAAAATGTACTTGTGCACCCACGTGTAGGTGTTGCGGGTCGCGCGCATCCGATGATCCGGCATCGTGATGGCTTGCAACGCGATTCGGCCGCCCTCGGCGAGTAGCTTGTCGAGGGTGCGTAGGTAGGTGGTCAGGTAGCGGTGCCCGACGGCCTCGATCATTTCCACCGAGACGATCGCGTCGTACCGGCCCTGCACGTCGCGGTAGTCGCACAACTCGACGGTCGCCCGGCTCGACAACCCGGCGGCGGCGATGCGGCGGCGAGCCAGGAGTTGTTGTTCACGTGACAGCGTGATCGTGTGTACCCTGGCGCCTCGTTGTGCCGCCCGGATCGCCAATTCTCCCCAGCCCGTTCCGATTTCGAGGATCCGAGAGCCCTCCGTCACGCCGGCGACGTCGAGAAGGCGGTCGATCTTGCGGTGCTGTGCCTCGGCGAGGTCCTGCCATGTGGGTGCGGTGTCGAGGCCGGCGAACAAGGCTGACGAGTACGTCATGGATTCGTCGAGAAACAAGCTGAAGAACTCGTTCGACAGATCGTAGTGGTGGGCGATGTTCGCCCGGGCGTCGGCACGCGTGCCGTACTGGCTGCGGGGCACTCGCGGCAGGCACACCCGGCGCAACCCGTGCAGTGGCGCAGGCACGAGGGTGTCGATGCGGGCGGCCAGTGCCGTCAGCACCGCCGCGAGATCCGGGGAGGACCAGTCGCCGGCCATGTAGGCCTCCCCGAACCCGATCAGGCCGTCTGCGGCCAGACGGGCGAAGAAGCGTTCGGGGCGGTGCACCACCATGCGCGGCGTCGAGTCCGCCGAGGCAGGCGCGGCGAGTGTCGTGTCCGAATAGTCCACGCGGAAAGGCAGATCGCGGGTCGCGCGTCGAAACAGTGCTTCCGCGATGGGCGCACCGAGCCGCGCGCGCAGGCCACGGGGTACTCGGTCGATATCGCGCCAGCGCGTCGGCCCCTGCAGGGCGGGGGTGATGTCGGTCTCGAGGGTCATCCAATCCTCTCCTGAGGTCGATCGACGAGGGGCAGACCGCGCGCCCAGAGGCGCATGCCCTGCCACCGGATACGCAGTGCCACCAACAGCGGAGCCAGGGGAACGGCCACGAGGGCCCGCGCCACGGTGGCGGTGTCGGCCGCGTGGACCCGACCGGTCATCGTGGCGGTGAAAACGGTGGAACCGGCCGGGTCGCTCAAGTGGACCGCGACTCGCAGCTGCCGGTCCGGCTCGGGAACATGCAGGCGGTATTCGCCGGTCACGGCGTTGAACGGGGAAACGTAGAAATCCTTGGCCACGACGGCGTTTCCGTGCGGATCCGGGCGGACCAGGTACCGGTAGCGACCGCCGTAGGTGTTGTGCACCTCGGCCACGACGCAGACCAGTGAACCGTCGCGGTCGTGGCACCAGTACACCGTCAGCGGATTGAACACATAGCCGAGAACGCGGGCGTTGGTGAGCATCAGCACCCGGCCCCCTCGCAGGGATATGCCATGCTCTGCCAGGTACGTATCGATGTTGGCCCGCAGCCCGTCCTGTGGCGGCCCGGCGTGGTCGGCGGATTTGAACTGGGCGAACGGCCGCAGGGGGAGCGGCAGCCGGGGCAACTCGTCGAGGTCTACGAGCCAGCTGTAACTGCGGTAGCTGAATTCGTGATGGATGGGCCACCGGCGGACGTGCCGGATGCGAGTTCGGACGATCCGCGACGACCTCACACCGCGCTCCCGAGCGGCCGGCGCAGCTGTGGCAGCGGACCGGACCAGCTGCCGTTGAGTCGTTGTGCGGCAACAACACCCGAGTGAGCGCCGTCCTCGTGGAAGCCCCATCCGTGATATGCGCCCGCGAAGGCTATCCGGTGGTCGCCCAACTCGGGCAGATGTCGTTGTGCTGCCACGAAATTCGGCGTGTACTGCGGGTGTTCGTACACCATGGCCGCGTGCACCGCCGCGGGATCGACCCTGCCGTCATCGCCGAGGGTCACCAGGAACCGTCGATCACCCGCCGCATCGAGGCGCTGCAGGCGGGTGAGGTCGTAGCTGACCAGGACCCGGTCCGGTGCGGAGTCGCAGGACGGTAGCCGGTAGTTCCACGATGCGCGCGCTCTGTGACGCGTCGGCAACACCGACGTATCGGTATGCAGCACAGTGTGATTCACGGAGTAGGTCAACGCACCGAGAATCTGCGCCTCGGCACGGGTGGGCTGGTCGAGCATCGCCAGGGCCTGGTCGGGATGCGTGGCGATGACGGCGGCATCGAAGTGGTCGACCCGGTCCGCGTCGTCGCGCACCGTCACTCCCGATGCGGTGCGATAGACCGCCCGCACCGGGACGCCACAGCGCACAGCGTGCAGCCGGGCGGTGACCGCGTTGACATACTGCGCCGAGCCGCCGGTCACGGTCCGCCATGTCGGTGATCCGAACACCGTGAGCATTCCGTGGTGATCGAGAAAACGCAAAAGGTATCCGAGCGGATAGTCGAGTGCGACGTTCGGCGGACACGACCACACCGCCGCAACGAGCGGAACCATGAAATGCGCAGTGAAATAACGAGAAAACCGAGCAGAGGACAGGAAAGCGCCGAGGGTGCGGCCGCCGCCGTCCTCCAGTGCGAGTTCGGCGCGGGCTAGTCGGTGGAAGCGCGTCACCTCCGCGAGCATCCGCAGATAGCGAAGCCGAACCAGCGAGGAAGGTTGCGCGAACAGTCCGAGCGGTCCCCGGGCACCGGCGTACTGCAGACCGCATCCGTCACACCGGACGGACATCGACATGTCCGATTCCTGGGATTGCACGCCGAGTTCGTCGAACAGCTTGAGCAGGGTCGGATAGGTGCGGTCGTTGAAGACGATGAATCCGGAGTCGACGGCGACCGTGGGTAGATCGTCGCGGCCGGTGGGCACTCGGTGCGTGTGGGCGTGCCCGCCGCAGCGCGGTTCCGCCTCGAACAGCGTGACCTCGGCGTCTCGGGCGAGCACCCACGCTGCGGTCAACCCGGACACGCCACTGCCGATGACAGCGATCCGCCTGACGAGCGATGTCTCCTCTTGTCGATTCACACCAGAGGTTCGTCGCTGTCACGCACCTGGATGGGTGCGCTGACGAGCGGAGCGGTCAGAGCGCTTCGGCTGCCTTGGGATCGTTTGGCCGGCAGAGGTTCTCGGGGCTCAGGATGCGGGCCAGGGTCTCCTCGTCCAGCAGCGCTGAGCGCCGTACCAGCTCCGGGATGGACGCGCCGGTGGCGATGGCCTCGGTGACGAGCGCGGTGGCGGCCTCGTAGCCGAGCACAGGATTGAGCGCCGTGGCGATGCTGGCCGACCGCAGCACGGTGTCACGCATGTGCTCGACATTGGCGGTGATGCCCTGGATGCATCGCGCACCGAGGACGTCGACGGCGGCGGTGAGGTGGTTCAGCGACGACAGCAGGGCCCGCGCGATGATGGGCTCGAAGGCGTTGAGTTGCAGCTGCCCGGCCTCGGCGGCCATGGTGACCGTGAGGTCGTTGCCGATGACCTCGAACGCCACCTGGTTGACGACTTCCGGGATCACCGGGTTGACCTTGCCCGGCATGATGCTCGAACCGGCTTGCACGGCAGGCAGGTTGATCTCGCCCAGCCCGGCCCGTGGCCCTGAGGACAGCAGCCGCAGATCGTTGCAGATCTTCGACAGCTTCACCGCGGCCCGCTTGGTGACTCCGGAGAGCTGCACGAAGGCCCCGACATCCGAGGTCGCTTCGACCAGGTTCCCGGCGGTGCTCAGCGGCAGACCGGTCAGCGCCCGCAGCCGTTCACACACCAGCGCCGCGTACTGGGGGTGCGTGTTGAGGCCCGTACCGATGGCCGTGCCGCCCAGGTTGATCTCGGCGATCAGTGCCAACGCCTCTTCGAGCCGGTCGGCATCCTCGCCGATGGTGATGGCGTACGCACCGAACTCCTGGCCGAGCGTCATCGGTACGGCGTCCTGCAACTGCGTGCGACCGAGCTTGAGCATGTCGGCGAATTCGATGGATTTGGCGGTGCAGTGCTCGGCGAGCCCGCGTAGCGCCCGCTCCAGGGAGCGGGCGGCCATCCCGAGTGCGACCTTGACGGCGGTGGGGTAGACGTCGTTGGTGCTCTGCCCCAGGTTGACGTGCTCGAGCGGATGCAGGTAGCGGTACTCGCCGCGTTGGTGACCGAGAATCTCCAGGGCGCGGTTGGCGATCACCTCGTTGGCGTTCATGTTGGTCGACGTCCCGGCGCCGCCCTGGATCTGGTCGACGACGAACTGGTCGTGCAGGGCCCCGCCGCGGATTTCGGCGCACGCCGCGATGATAGCTTCGGCGATTTCGTCGTCGAGCTGCCCGAGCTGCTGATTGGCCTGTGCCGCAGCCTGTTTCACCGCAGCCAGCGCCACCACCAGATCGGGGTTGCGGGAGATGGGCACGCCGCTGATGGGAAAGTTCTCCAGCGCGCGGGCGGTGTGCACGCCGTAGTAGACGTCGGCGGGGACGTCCTTGTCGCCGAGTAGGTCGTGCTCAGTGCGGGTCGGGGTGTGCATGGTTCATCTTCCAACGAGCAGCCGGTGCCGGATGGCGGTTTGGACCGCGGCGTCGACGACGGTGCCCGCCAGGGCGAGCGCGCCCTGCGCGATGGCGGTTTCGGCTGCGGGGGTGATGGTGGCGGCGGCGAACTCGGGTTGATGGTTGACCGCGGGCAGTGAGTCGATGCCGATGTAGGGGTGGATGGCCGGCAGGGTCTGCGAGACGTTACCCATGTCGGTCGACGCCCGCGCCATCATCGTGTCCGGGCCCGTTGCGAAGTGCCTGCCCGCCGCGGTCGCGCGGCGCTCGTAGCAGGCGAGCAGATCGTCGTCGGTCCGGAACTCCGCGTACGGCTTGGATTCCGGTGTCACCGTGAGTTCGGCACCCGAGGCCAGGGCGCCGGCTTCGAAGCAGCGCATCACCCTGGGTTCGACTTCGGCCAGCTGGGCGAGTGTCTCGGCCCGCACATACCAGCGGCCCTCGGTGTGTTCGGCGATCGCGTTCGGGGCCTCCCCGCCCCGGGTCATCATGCCGTGCACCCGTACCGATGACGGCAACTGCTGGCGCAGCAGGCCGATCGCCACCTGGGCGATGGTGAACGCGTCGGCCGCGTTGATGCCACGTTCGGGGTACGCCGCCGCATGCGACGACTTGCCGTGGTAGGAGATGTGGCTGTGCGACACGGCAAATGGCTGGGCCCGCGCCACGTCGACCGGGCCCGGGTGCACCATCGCCGCGGCGTGCAGTCCGTCGAAGCCGTTGCGTTCCAGCAGTTCGATCTTGCCGCCGCCGCCTTCTTCGGCCGGGGTGCCGATCACCGACAGGGTCAGGCCCAGATCGTCGACGGCCGGCGCCAGGGCCAGTGCCGCCCCGACGGTGATCGCGGAGATCAGGTTGTGCCCGCACGCATGACCGAGCCCGGGCAGTGCGTCGTATTCGGCGCACAGGGCGATGTGCAGGTCGCCGCTGCCGATCCGCGCCGCGAACGCGGTGTCCAGGCCACAGTACTTCTCGGTGACGTCAAACCCGTTGTCCGCCAACGGCCCGGCGACGCGTCCGGCCGAGCGGACCTCTTCCCAGGCGATTTCGGGATGGTCGTAGAGGTCGCGGGACAGCTCGATCAGCCGCGGGTGGGCTGCGGCCACACCCGCGGCGACGACGGCGTCGACGGTGGTCACTGGTCCCCCGGGACTCCGTAGGACGGTGCCTGCGTCGGGTCGACGCCGCGTACCCGGTAATCGTTTTTCTGCGGCTGCCACAGCGTCCACAACGCGGCCAGATCCCCGATGGGATCGTCGGCGTGGTCAACCCGGAGGTCGGTCACCGGCCACGGAACATCTTCCACCACAAGCATTCCGGCGGAGTGCACGGGCCCTGCTTCGCCACCGGCCGCGAGTGCGGCACGCAGGCCGTCGAGCAGTCTTTCCTCGAAGGCCGCGGCGGTGCTGCCGGAATAGCCGTTGAGCAGTTCGGCGATCACCTTGGTGTCGGCGAGCAGGTTGCCCGCCGCCACGGCCTGATCACCCTCGAGGTGGGTGTGCACGCCGAGGCTGTTGGGGCCGGAGTGCACGGCGGTGTTGCCCTTGGCATCGACGACGGTCAGCTGACGGTAATCGGGAAATTTCTCTTGTGCCAGTGCGGCTTTGAGCGCTGCGTCGGCATCGTGGCCATCGGCGAGCGAATCGAGCACGTGGGGGCCGAGTGCGGGGTTGGTGACGTTCTGCGACGCGACCACCCCGACGCCGGCCCGGACGTGGGCGCAGCGCGATGCCACCGCGGGGCTCGACGACGAGATCACGATGCCGAAGGCGCCGGTGCCAGGATCGCGGGCGACAAGGGAGAACGTCATTTCGCCTCCCCGGAGATCACCGCGGTGGCGTCGATCTCGACGAGCCACTCGGGCCGGGCGAGAGCTTCGACCACCAGGCCCGTCGACACCGGGAACACGCCCTTGAGCCAGCGGCCCATGACCCGGTACACGGTTTCGCGATAGCGGATGTCGGTGAGGTACACGGTGACCTTGACTATGTCGCGCAGTGAGCTGCCCGCCTCGTCGAGCAGCATCGCGATGTTGCTCATCGCTTTCTCGGTCTGTGCTTCGACGTCGCCGATGCCGACCGATTCCCGGGTCTCGAGATCCTGGCCGATCTGGCCACGCAGGTACACCACCCCACCGGCGACGACGGCCTGGCACAGGTCGTTGTCGAGGTTCTGTTCGGGATAGGTGTCCTTGGTGTTGAAGGGCCGGATCCGGGTGTGGGTCGGTGTTGTGGTGTCGGTCATGACCACTGTCCTCTTTCCTCTTCAGGTCTGGTCGGCGGCTTTGTAGGCGAGGTAGCTGCGCTGGATCGCGATCTGGTCGGCGAGGTACTTGGCGTCGTGCCAGACACCCCAGATGAAGCTCGAACCGCGGCGGGACTGCCACGGAAGTCCCAGGAAGTACACGCCGGGTTCCGCGGAGACGCCGCGCTGGTGTCTGGGTTTGCCGTTCTCGTCGAACGCGTCGACTTGCAGCCAGCCGTAGTCGAACGCGAAGCCGACGGCCCAGATGATCGATGTGATGCCTGCGGCGGCGAAGTCCAGCTCGAGGGTGGGATGGGTCATGCAGTCCGGGTCGGGACCGAGAATCCGGGCCTGCGGTTCCTCGGGCAGGTCAAGACCGTTGCGTGCCACGTAGGCGTCGGCCTCGTCGAGCATCGACAGGTAGTTTGCGTCGCCGGCTTCGATGTTGTCCCGCAGATCGGGGGCGAAGCGCATGACACCGTTTTCGAACGCGCCGGCCATCCCGAGAAGCGTGATGCCGTTTGCGGCCAGCGACCGGAAATCGACGGTGTGCCCGCCGTGCGCGCCGCTGACGGCGATGGTCACGTGCTCGGCGCCCCGTGGCGGAGCCGCCATGTCCCACTTGCCGAGAACGCCGAGCCACCAGCAGAAGTCGCGGTTGCGGTAGCTGCGTGGCGGCCGGTCGTGCGGCCCGACGGCGAGGTAGACCTGCCGGCCCGACTGCTGCAGCTCGTCGGCGATCTGCACACCTGACGATCCGGCGCCGATAACCAACACAGCGCCGTCCGGCAGCTGCTGCGGATTGTGATAGGAGCTCGAGTGAATCTGATGGATGCCTGCGCTCTGCGGAACGACCGGCGGGATGACCGGCTTCTGGAAGGCACCGGTGGCCGCCACGACGTAGCGGGCCTCGATGGTGCCGTCCGAGGTCTGGGCCGTGAAGCCGGGCCTGCCGTCGTTCTTCCGCACCGACGTCACCTCGACGCCGGTACGGATCGGGGCGTCGATCTTCTCGGCGTAGGAGACAAGGTAGTCGGCCACCTGCTCCTTGCCCGCGAACCCGTCGGGGTCGATGTCGAACTCCTGGCCGGGGAAGCGGTCATGCCAGGCGGGCCCGTTGGCCACCAGGGAGTCCCACCGCCACGACCGCCAGCGTTCGGCCACCCGGTCACGCTCGACGACGAGGTGCGGAACGCCCTGCAAGCCGAGGTGCTCGCTCATCGCGATACCGGCTTGACCCGCGCCGACGACGAGAACCTCGGTCTCTTGGCTCGACATCCCAACCTCCACTGCTCGGACAGAATCGCTCGTTGGAAACCATGATTCAGCCGCGTGCTGTATCTGTACAGCGCATATATTCGATCCAATTCATCTGAAAAACCGATCCGTGGTGAAGCGGCGCGATCCGTGCGCGGGTAACGGTTCACCCGCCCGTCACCACCCGTTCGACGTGGCGCACAGCGCCGGGGCGCGGTTTGGACCACCATCTTCAGATGTGGGCACGAGACGTTTGACAGCACCCGGCGAGACTCCCGATACCGGGGTCCCGACGGCGTTGGCCGCCAGCATGACGATGGCCGAGCAATACGACTGGCATCAGGACTATCTTCGCAGGCACCGGGTGTCGCGACGGAACTTTCTGCGCGGGTCGGCAGCACTGGCGGCCGTCGCCGGCCTGGGTGTTTCCCCGTTCGGTCATCGCGCGTACGCCGCCGACGCCCCGCTGACGGTCGCCAACCGCCGGATGGGCTACGGCTCGGACGCCGCGAGCCAACTACGGTTCGCCGCGCAGCTCTCGCGCAGTCCGGGCGGCGTCAAGGTCTTCGTCGACCACGGTCCCACTCCGGCGCTCGGAGCGACGACCGAGGCCGAAGTCCGCAATCTCGTGACCCAGATCCCGGACAGTCGTGGTGGTGTGCTTGCCGCCGAGCAGTTCTACGCCCACGTGCCGGTCGACGGGCTGCCGGGACGGGCGCCGCACTTCTACCAGTGGCGTACCGAAGACGGCTTCGTCAGCGACGTGCTGTCCGCATCGACCGCGATGCCCAGTTCGCGCGATGCGCTGGTGCCCTTCAGGTTCACCATGCTCGGCGACCAGGGCACCGACGACACACCGGCATTGCCGCCGGGCCTCAAGCCCGGCGACTACGACGACCAGTACTACAAGCCCGACAACGATCCGACGGTGTCTCACACCGCCAACGTGCTGAACCAGGTCATCGCATCGCGGCCGGATTTCCATGTGCTGGCAGGGGATATCGCCTACGCCGATCCCTCCGGCGCGGGTAAACCGGGGACCTTCGTGCCGTCGGGTGGAGGCAACCCGCCGTCGGGATTCGACAAGTTCAATCCCTTCGTGTGGGACGTCTACTTCGGGTCGATCGAGCGCAGCGCCGCCACGACACCGTGGATGTTCGCCACCGGCAACCACGACATGGAAGCCAGCTACCCGGTCCACGGCTACGCCGGGCACCTGGCCCGGCTCGACTTTCCGGGCAACGGCCCCAAGGCCTGTCCTTCGGTGTACTCGTTCGTGTACGGCAACGTCGCCGTGCTGTCACTGGACGCCAACGACGTCAGCTACGAGATCAAGGCGAACACCGGCTATTCGGGCGGTGCCCAGAACAGCTGGGTGGAACGCACATTGGCCGCGCACCGAGCCGATCCCAACATCGACTTCATCGTCTGCTTCTTCCATCACTGCGCCTATTCGACGACGGATTCGCACGCCAGCGACGGCGGAGTCCGCGCCGCCTGGGTCGCCTTGTTCGACCGCTACCGCGTGGATCTGGTGCTGCAGGGCCACAACCACGTGTTCGAGCGGACCGACCCGATTCGCGGCGGCCGCCCGACGCGGGCCGCCGAGGACAACGCTGTCGTCTATCCCGACACCGACGGGACGGTGTACTACACGGTCGGCTCGGGCGGGCGGCCGCGCTACAACTTCCAGCCCGGCGAGGCGGAGAGCTATCGCGGGCACGCGATAGCCGACACCTACGTCCCCAACAGCTACGTCTGGGATGCCAACGGAGACAAGCAACCCGAGGGTGTCGCGTGGTCACGTGTGCGGTTCCGCAACTACGCGTTCATCCGCGTCGACGTCCGGCCCGGGACGTTCGTCAGCGAGATGGACGTGGTCGCGGTCGACGAATACGGCAACGAACTCGACAAACTGACCTACCGCAGGCAGCCGTCGTAGCCTCGGGCCTATGACGAAACTGACCCCACCCTCGGCAAGCGGCATCGCGAGATTCGGTCGGGCAGCGTGGTTCTTCGGCAATGCCTACGAGGCCGTCGTCGGTGTGCCCCAGCTGATCGCCGGCGCGAGCCACCGCAGCCCCGGAATCATCGGGTCCGGCAGCCCGGCGCCGTACTACGCGCCCATCACCCCGGCCGCCATGGGCGGAACGTCGGTGGTGCTGCGCCGCGGATGGCAGGGCGGGGCCGATCACCGAACCGTCGTGGCCGCGGCCGCATCGCTGGCGGGCGCGCTCGGCCTGAGCACACTACCTCATTCGGGGCATCAACATCCCACTGCTCAAAGGCGAGATCGCTCCGGAGGTGCAATCGCACCTGATTGCGCGCTGGCATCGGCTCAACCTGGTGCGCCTCGGTTTGCTCATGGTCACCGAGGCGCTGGTTCGCCGGATCGAACCCGCTGCCTCCGCGCGTTAGAGCCCGGCCAACTGCGGCAGCGTCAGGTGCGCGATCAGGAAGTAGATGAGCAGGCCGGTGCCGTCGACGATGGTGGCGATCATCGGTGCCGAGCTTCCCGGTAGCTCGGCGTCCTCGGTGACCTTGAGGTCGAGGATTCGGCGGTGCCCGCTGGACCGGATCTTGCCGCGCATTGGTTGACCTGCTCACGGGACAGCTCCTCGGCCGCCGCGGAACTCTCGGCGGAGTCTATGACGTCGAGGCTGGCGGTCTGATAGCTAGAGGAAAGTCGTTCCGACTTTTCGCCCAGGGGTGTTGGAAGTCATCTCCGTGTCATCGAGGACTATCGAGCCCGATACGATGACGTACTTGACGCCTTCGGCAAGCAACCGAGGGCGTTCGTAGGTCGCTGGCGCGCGTACCGTCTGTGCGTCGAAGACTGTGATGTCCGCGATCATCCCGTCAGCTATCAATCCCCGGCCGGTGAGTCCTAGCCGTTGGGCTGGATACGACGTCATTTTTCTGATTGCCTCGGGGAGGGTCAGAAGGTTCTCCTCTCGGACGAAATCACCAAGTACGCGTGGGAAGGACCCGTACACCCTCGGGCTTGGAGCCAATGCGGTTGTCACAGCATCACTCGCGATCATTCCGAGCGGATGGCATACAAAGCGCCACAGTGTCATTGGGTCAGCGCTGGTGCGTGTAAACGATGCTGTCGGATTTTCGGCAACTAGGTCGCAGATGGCTTCGGCAGGGCTGACGCCGAGCGCCGCGACGATTTCCGATAGGTACCTGCCCTCGAATGCGGTGTGGCCGGTGGCGGTTAGGCCGCCGATCCGGATGTCGGAGTACGGCTTACTAACGTCGTATTGTGCGGTGGCTCCCTCGTCGAGTTCTGCGGCCAGGCGTAGGCGTACATCGGGGTCGTGCAGTCGGGAACAAGTAGCCGAATAGCCGTCGCGCTGTATCCATTCCGGCAGAAGGAGCGCGAGCCTGCTGCCTCCCCACTGGTAGGGGTAACTATCAAATGTAACGTCTATGCCTTCTGCCCTGGCGTTATCAATAAGGTCCAGAAGACCTTTGGCGCCGCCACCATCGGGCCGAGCGACGCGCGAGAAATGGGTGATATGGACGGGAACACCCGATTCTCGTCCGATCTGCAAGGCTTCTATGAAGGGGTCGAGATACTGGTCGCCCTTTCGGTACCGCACGTGCGTGTGGTAGACGCCACCCATCTCCGTGACGACGCGAGCAAGCTCGATGAGTTCCTGGGTGTCAGCGTGACAACCAGGTGGATAGTCGAGCCCTGTCGACATGCCCAGGGCGCCATCGTGCATGGCACTGCGCAGAATTGCTTGCATGTTTCGGATTTCGCGCCGACTTGCTGGCTGATTGCCCCAGCCGACAGCTGAAACACGCAGGGCTGTATTGCCTACAAAGGTGCCCACGTTGACTACCGAGCGGCGGTCGAATCTGTCGAGATACTCGCCGACAGTCCTCCACGTGTACTCGATTCCGGGATATCCGCCGATTCCCGCATTCTGGGCGACAAACGACTTCAAACTGTCCAAGTCATTGAAGGGTGCATAAGATAATCCGTCCACTCCGAGGATCTCGGTGGTCACGCCTTGTCGAATTTTGAAGTCGGGATTTGGCGTGTCAAGCAGGAGCAGATCTGAGTGGGAGTGGATGTCGATGAACCCGGGCGCGATAGTAAGACCACTTGCGTCGATAGTTCTGTCGGCCTTTATGTGTTCAGTCGAGCCGCGCACAATTCTCATGTGGCCGTCCCTGACGTAGACCGCTGCCCGGTATCCGGGATTCCCGGTTCCATCTACGATCAAGCCCGAGTGGATCAGCAAGGTCGGACTGCTCGGCATGTGACTCCAATCACTGTGTGGGTGTCTGAGCTGTCAGTTGCAGTTGACTGATGGTGAATCTCGAAGTACTGCTGCGATTTCCGTTGAGAAGTTGCTGCCGGTGAAAATCGTGCCGACGCGCCCACTGCGAAGCTCAGGATTCTCAATTAATGCTGCAATCCCGACGGCAGCCGCCGGCTCCAGTAACAGGCCTGCCAGGTCGCGGATCAACATCAGCGCCCTCAGGATGCTGGACTCACTCACTTTCACCACGAGGTCGACGGTTTCCTTCATCCAGTCCAGTGCGGCCGGGACCGGTACACGAATCGCGATGCCATCGGCAATAGTCGATACGGGAGCACAGACTTGGGCGCCTTGCTCCCAACTCAGCGCCATGGACGGAGCCGATCCCGCGACAACACCAATCACTCGAGTCTTCGGCGAGTGGGCTTTGAACCAGGCTCCTACACCAGATACCAATGCGCCGTTGCCAACCGGAACGAGGAGCGTGTCAAGGTTCTCCCCAGCTAATTCGTAGCCGATGGTGCCTGCGCCCTCGCTGATCGCGGGATCCCGGCCATCCTCCACGAAGCGCGCACCGCTGTGTCGTTCCGCAAACTCCCGCGCGGCGTCCTTGGCTGCGTCGAAGTCGTGACCTTCAAGGGAGATCCGCGCCCCCAGTGCACGCATGCGGTCAATCTTGCGGGGATTGGCATTCTCGGCTGCAAACACTCGAACGTCGATTCCCCGTGCTGCTCCGGCCCAAGCGATCGCCTGTCCGAAGTTCCCGGCTGACGCAGTGACCACTGGTTGATTGGATTCGACCGATTTCATGAAGAAATCTGCGCCCCTGCCCTTGAAAGAACGGAGAACGTTCACGCTCTCGATCTTGATGAGGATGTCGGTCCCGAAATGCCTGGACAAGGAGGGATCCACATACTGGGGGGTTTGCCTAATGCATGAATCAATGGAGTGTGCGGCTTGTTCGATGTTGGCAAGATCAATCGAAGGAGTCATTCGCACATCGTATACGATCGACGAACTGAATGCCTAGGCGCTCCCACGGCTGACGACATTGCGACCACGGCGATACCGTTACTGGTCAACCGCTTCTTATGCGCCGCTGCGAGATTAGCGACGTTGTGCCACGGTCGGCAGGGACCTTTGAGCGCTCGCACTCGCACTGTCATGGAAGGGCCGAATCGCGTTGGGGAGCAGGTGGACAGGGCTGGGCGCCTATCGATCGAGATAGAGTCAGGTAGAGAAACATCCTGACTCCAATGTCCATCGCTGCGTCGTCGAAATCGAACTTGGGGTGGTGATGAGGTATCGAAGCGGCTCCTTGCGGCGTTCCCCCGACGAGAAAGAACAATCCTGGAACTTCCTTCTGGTACCAGGCGAAATCTTCTCCCGCCGTTGACATTCTGAGTTCTGGTGAGGGCTGGGTCAGATCGAGCGCGCTTAAGGCCTGTCGCCCGATCTCCGCAAGTTCAGGGTGATTCTCCACTGGCGGCGATCCCGCTATCTTCCGCACGCAGGCCGACCCCCCGTGCGCCGCCGCGATGGAACTGGCGAGCGTCTGTAGCCGTGCGAATATGTACTCGCGCGTTCTCTCATCGAACGCGCGCACTGTGCCGCGTAATGCGACACTGGCGGGGATGACGTTGTACTCAGTTCCGCCATCGATACCCGTAATCGAGATTACCGCTGAGTCTAGCGCGCTGATTTCGCGGGAGACAATGTGCTGTACATTCGAGACTATTTGCGCTGCCATGCAGATGGCGTCGGCTGACTCGTGGGGCATCGCGCCGTGGCCGCCGGTGCCTCGGACGGTAATGTCAAAATAGTCGCAGGAGGCCATTATTGGCCCCGCGCACACGTCGACGACACCCAGAGGAAAAGGCGTCCATACATGGTGCCCGATAATCATATCGGCGCCATCCAATACACCAGCGGCAATGATCTCGGGAGCCCCACTTGGTAGTGGTTCTTCTGCATGTTGGAAGAGGAAGCGAATCTCGCCACACAGGTCGGCGCAGTTATTAGAAAGGATGCCGGCAAGGGTAAGAACGACAGCCATGTGGCCATCGTGGCCGCAGGCATGCATGCTGCCATTCGTTGAGGCAAAAGACAGACCTGTTTCTTCAGCGATCGCTAAAGCGTCCATGTCCGCGCGGACGATTACGGTGGGACCCGCCCGTCCGGTACGCAGCGAGCCCAAGACGCTGGTTGTCGTCGGCCTGCATACCTCTAAACCAAGGGTACTGAGATAACGTTCGACGTACGCCGCGGTTTGGAACTCTCGGTAGGCCAGCTCGGGTATTTGGTGAAGAACGCGACGATGCCTTCTCACCTCTGCCATTTGCGATTGGCCGTAGAGGTCGGCTATGCGGCGAGCCAATGAAACTGACATAGTCATAATCTTCAGATGTTCCGCAAGTCGTCGTGACGCCGGTCGCGCAATGACCATGCGACGACGAATGAAATGAAACTCAAAGCCGTCAGGTAAACAGCAAACATAATGCCTGAACCGTTCTTGCTCAGTAATTCTAAGACGTACGGAGCGGTTCCACCAATGAGTGCAACAGCAACGGCATAAGGAAAGCCGAGTCCGGCTGCTCGAACCTCGGTAGGGAACATTTCCGACATGAGTGTTGGTGCTATCGATCCATAGAATGCGAAAATGAGCAGGCCCAAAGTCTGTATGGCGAACACCACGGCCGCACTGGGTGTAAACAAAAGGAACAGCGGTATCGCAGCTACCGTTGCGATTCCGTAGAACAGCAACGCCGACAATCGCCGTCCGAACCGGTCGGAGAATGCGCCAAAGAAGGGAAGTGCGATGCAAAATACTGCTTCAGCGATCAGAGTTGCGATATCGATCGCCCGGGATCCGCCCTCGTTCTGAACTTTGGCATAGCTGGGTAGATAAATGCCGAAGGTGTAGAACCAGGCTGTCGCCCCGGCGGTGATGCCGAAGACCTGCAGTGAGGCTCTCGGATGTAGTCGAATAGCGTCGAGGAGCCTAGGCTTTGCGATTTTCTCGCTATCCATGAAGACTTCCGACTCGGCGATGGATCTCCGCACCACGAAGCCGATGATCCCCAGGATTGCGCCGAGAATGAAGGGGATCCGCCACCCCCACGCGTGAATGTCGCCTGGTTGCAGCAACGATCTCAGTGCGAACGACGTAGCGACAGCCATCATTGTCCCGAGCGTGTCGGTGATGTAGTAGAAAGAAGAGTAGGTGCCCCGTTTCCCCGGGGGAGCGATCTCGGCCAGATATGTTGTGCCAGCACCAAATTCACCACCAGTCGACAGTCCCTGCATGACCCGCGCAACTACAAGCAGAAGTGGTGCCAGGACGCCTGCAGTCTCAGATGTCGGCGCTATGCCGATAATGAGAGAGCCGAGCGCCATCAAACTTATGGCCACAGCGAGTGATACGCGTCGCCCATATTGATCCGCGACCGCGGACAGCAGTAGCCCGCCAAGCGGGCGGAAGAAGAACCCAACCGCGAAGACTGCAAGCGTCTCCAATAGTGCAGTGACTCCAGCGGATTGGGGGAAAAACGCTTGCGCGAGGAGAGGAGAGAAGACAGCATAAATCGTCCAGTCATACCATTCCAGCGCGTTGCCGATCCCTATAGCAGCCAGGGATCTCCTGGCGGTCGACTGTTGTGTGTGTGATGTGCTGGCCGACGTTGACATTGAGGTCTCCTGGTCGCAGGTCTGGATACTTCGGCGGGCTGAGCGAT
This sequence comes from Mycolicibacterium brisbanense, assembly GCF_001570425.1. Lineage (GTDB taxonomy): Bacteria > Actinomycetota > Actinomycetes > Mycobacteriales > Mycobacteriaceae > Mycobacterium > Mycobacterium brisbanense. The sequence continues at coordinate 186,772 of NZ_BCSX01000021.1, read as the reverse complement.
GCACAAACGCAGCATGCGGCGCGATCCCGCGGTCTCACCGTTCGCCCGGCCGCCATGGTGAAGGCCAGAGCGTTCCTGTCGCGGGCATGTACGGAAGTGCGGCGGCAATGACAAGCTTGCCGATAAACGGTGAGTGCTCATCGTATACGATGACCGCTAGGTCGTAAAGATTAGTCGTTCGCTGTCTTAAGAGTGGTCTACCACCAGGCAGTGACGGTTCGTGGTTCGTCGAAGGGATATCCTGAGCGCGAACCTCGCTGGTGCATCAGGCCGCGCAGCGTGTCAGCTCAACCAATCCAAAAGCTGCTCCTGGCCATTGCGCCAGTGCTGGTCCAGTATCCGGGCTGCCTGGTCCGGCGAGCGATCTTCTAGCGCAGCGATGATCTGTCCGTGTTGGTCGTCCGCGTTATCTCGTGATGGCATTTCCCGCATAAATGTCAGCTCGTAGCGGGACAAGTTGATTCGCAGTTGCCCGATCATTTCGACGAGGTGCTCATTGCCACCGGCGGCAACCAGCGTGCGATGAAACTTGGTGTCGAGTCGCCATCGCTCGATCCCGTCGCTGCAGCGCACGATCGCTGCAGCGGTGGATCGGAGTTCCTTCAGCATTGCCTTGCTGGGATTTGTTATTGACCGAGCGGCAAGGCCCTCCAGCGCCGCGAGGATGGGATACAACTCGACTACGTCGCGCCGATCGAGGGGTCGAACGGTGAAGCCTCGGGCCAATGATGATTGGAGTACACCTTCTGCCTGCAGGCGTAGCAGCGCCTCTCGAACCGGGGTTCGAGAAACCGCTAACATCCGGCTGAGGCTAGCTTCAGTCAACACCGAGCCCGGTGGATACTCGCCAGAACACAGCAACTCGATGATCCGGTCATAGACCGCCTCGCGCAGTGGTTCCGCACGCGCGATCGGCTCTGAATCAGGAAGTCTCATTCAAAGTCACCGACTACCTCAATCTCACAGCACATCGTCATTTGCTGGCTATCGTATACAGCCGCTCACCGCCTTCGACATCGCGCCGACCTGCCTGCTGCGTTCGGCAGGGCCCGCCGAACGCAGCCACTCCTGTATCGCCTCCGGCGAGTCCAGCGCACTGGCGCGCAACGGCAGGGTGCTCAGGACACCCAGATCGACACCGGATCGCGTCATGGCACTCCTCCGCTGAGCATCGGTCGTGATCCCGCTAATGCACGGCGACGTCACTATAGGCTGCGGTGGTCGGCGCAATCAGCTCAAACGGGATGAGCGCGCGCCCGCGAACCACTTTCACAGTGTGACGGCAGGTTGGAGGGAGAAGTCATGAAGATCGGTATCGTCATCGGGTCGATTCGCGAGGGCCGCAACGGCAAGGCCGTCGGCGACTGGGTCGCCAAAAGTGCCGCGCAGCGCGCCGATGCGGATTTCGAGGTCCTGGATCTCAAGGAGTTCGACGTTCCCTTGCTGACCTCGGCGACCGTACCGGCAACGGCGCAGAAGCAATACGATTCGCCGAATGTCACGCGTTGGAGTCAGGCGATCGACTCGTGTGACGGCTTCATCTTCGTCACCCCCGAGTACAACCACGGGGTCCCCGGTGCGCTGAAGAACGCCGTCGACAGCCTCGGCTCCGAATGGTTCCAGAAGACCATCGCGTTCGTGTCCTACGGTGCCGACGGCGGTGTCCGCGCCGTCGAGCACTGGCGGCAGATCGTTGCGAACTTCCAGATGCTCGATGTCCGCGCACAGGTGGCACTGTCCCTGTTCCAGGACTTCGGTGCTGACGGGTTCGCGCCGCTGGAACGACGCGACGGCGAATTGAGCGTCCTGTTCGACCAGCTGATCACCTTGACCGGCAAGGTGATTGCGTAACTGACCGCCCCTTACGCGGGTGTGCAGACAACGGCCAGCGCGTCGTTGACCGCGTCGACCCCGTCACCGCCGAGCCGCTCGGCGAGGCGGCCGCGCAGCTCATCGCGGGCCGACGCGGTGAGGGTCAGGTGGTTGGAATACGTGAACACCAGATTCAGCCAGTCCTCGGTGGTGTAGTGCAACTGCTCGACGACACTGCGGGTATCCACGGTGAAGCCGCCGTCTTCGATGAGCGCGGTCACCTCGGCCAGGCGGGTGGCGTCGACGATCGAACTCCGGGCCTCACCGAGATAGTCGCTGTAGATGTCGTCCATATCGGCCCACGTCGGCGACTTCGGCACGATCCGGTTGGACAACAGCACGAGACGCCCACCGGGATTGAGGATGCCGCGCACCTTGGCCAGCGCGGGCCGGGGCTGGACCCAGTGAAACGACTGGGCGAACACCACCAAGTCGAATGTCCGGGCCTGCGGCTGCCAGTCCTCGAACGTGGCGAGCTCGGCGGTAACCCCTTTGGCGGCGGCGACGGCGGCCATGCGCTGATCGGGCTCGACGGCGAGAACCGTCGCGCCGGCCTGCATCAACTGGACCGATGAAATGCCGGTGCCCGCACCGACATCCAGTGTCGCCAGCCCGGGAGCGGTGATCAGATCGGCGATGAGCGCCTGCGGATACCGCGGCCGGTACCGGTCGTAATCGTCGGACGCCGCGCCGAATGATTCGGCCCGCCTGCGGTCAGCGTGCAGTTCCTCCATGTCGTCCAGCATGCCGGTTGTCTGCTGCGCGCCGGAGACCGCGTCCCGTAAACGCGACAAGCTGTCAGGAATCGAAGCCGTACGACGACCAGTTGCGCAGCACGCGTTCCCGTACCGCGTCGGGGAACGCATTGTCGAAATTTGCGGTGCTGCCCGAGGTGACACCGGCCAGCTGGGTCGGCTGCAGGCAACTGACGATTGCCTTGCCGCCGCGGCCCGCGGCGCGGTCGTCGGCGCTGAGGTACGGAACCAGTGGGATCCCCGGTGCGTCGTCGAAGCGGTACGTGCCGGTGGCCGGATGGTGCCGGGTTGCCAAAGCCCAAGCCACATCGGTGATATCGGTGACGTCGAGATCGTTGGCAACCAGCAGGATCTTCGGAACCAGCCACCCGACATGCGACGAGAAGAGCACGCCCGCAACGGCATCCACGAGTTCGGACTGGGTCGTAGGGTTACGCCGTAGCTCGTCCAGATCCACCGACAGCACGATCCAGCACGTGGCGGCCTCGTAGCTGCACCACGCCATGTCGATCGGAAGACCGTTCGAGCGCAACACATCCAGTGCGACCGCCGAGATCATGGTGCCCCAGATGGTGTGGTTCTCCTCGGGCGGAACGCCCGCCACACAGAACGGCAGGATCGGGTCATTGCGGTGAGTGATCGCTTCGACATGAAACACCGGTTGCTCGCGGGGATCGTCGAACTGATAGCCGTGGTACTCGCCCATCGGGCCTTCTGGGGCGGTCTCGTCCGGGCTGATGTACCCCTCGAGCACGATCTCGGCGTTGGCAGGCACGTAGAGGTCGTTGGTCTGTGCTCGGACCACGTCCACCGGGCGGCCCGCCAACGCGCCGACGTAGCCGTCTTCGTTGATGTGCTCGGGCAACGGCATACCGGCCGCCACCAGCGATGCCGGCGGAGCGCCGGCGACGAACGCCCACGGCGTGGGCCGGCCGCGCTCCTGCCACATGCGGTGGATCATGCCGAGATGCTGCTGGGGCATGGCCGGGCCGACGAGGGTGTTGCGGCTGTGCAGCATCGACCGCGAGATCGACCAGCTCGTCCACGACCCGTCCGGGGTTTGGACGATGTGGTATCCGTACGTCCCGAAATAGCGGCCGCCGTCCTGCTGGTGCAGCAACGGGACGGGGAACTGCTCCAGGTCGACGTCCGCTCCGGTCCGGATGTTCTCCTGGACCGCACCCTTGTCGACCACACGCGGGGCGATGGGCTCGGCGTGCATAGCGCGGACCAGATGCTCCACGATGTCCCGCGCGGTCGCGGTGGGCGCCAGGCCGATATGCGCTGCGACCCGGCCGAATTCGGTGCCCGGCCCAGACAACCCAGCGGGCGCCCCGAGTAGCCGGAATCCCGGTGCCGCACCGGTCAGGTTCTCGAAAAGGGGTGCAGGACTGCGGGTGTCATAGACCCGCCGAGTGATCGCGGCAGCCTCGAGGTGCGGGCTCACCTCGGTGCCGATCCGCACCGCGTCTTTTCGTTCGAGAAGCGTGGAGACGAAGTCCCGGAAATCCAGTGCTGGATCGCACAATGTCACTCGGCGTCCTCCGATCGGTTCGCGACGGCCAGCCGGTCCCTCGGTGATGTTTGGCCCACCCATCTGCCGGGATGTGGCATGTCGAGACCGAACTGATCGAGCACACGCGCCACGATGTAGTCCACGACATCCTCGATGGTCCGCGGGTTGTTGTAGAACGCGGGCACGGGCGGAAAGATGGTGGCGCCCATACGTGTCAGCTCCAGCATGTTCTCCAGGTGGACCGCCGACAGGGGCGCTTCCCGGGCGACCAGCACCAGTCGGCGACGCTCTTTGAGCGTGACGTCGCCGGCGCGCCCGATGAGCCCGTCGCCGTAGCCCGTGCGCAGCGCTGCGAGGGTCTTCATGCTGCAGGGGGCGATGACCATGCCGTCGACGCGGTAGGACCCGCTGGCAATGGCTGCGCCCTGATCGTCCGGCTTGTAGACAGTGTCGGCCATCGCCTCGACCGTCTTGACCGCCAGGCCGGTTTCCTGGGCGAGCGTGGTGCGGGCCCACCTGCTGATCACGAGGTGGGTTTCGACCTGCAGTTCGCGCAGCGCCTCGAGGAGCCGGACGCCGATCGGTGCCCCGGTCGCCCCGGTCATTGCGACGACGAGCTTCACCGTCCGCGTACCTCCCGAATCAGGGCTGTATTGCCACAGCGTCCGCCGGAGGCGGACGTCGTGCCCATGTTTCCAGATGGATTGCAACGATCCGGCAGGATCGCGGTGGCAACTACCGGGTGGTGTTCAGGCGCGAGAGAGCGGCGATGGTGAGGGCCTCGACTCCGGTCGACAGTGTGGGCTCGAGGACGGGTGCGAACAACGGCGAGTGGTTGGTGGGTACCGGCCGCCCGCTCTGTGCCGATTCGTCGTAGGTCTCCTGCGGATAGCCGCCCCAGAACCAGAACGCCGTCGGCGCACCCGCGGCGGTGCCGAATTGGCCGACATCCTCGCTTCCTGCCAGCGGCTGGGGATTCTCGATGACCCGCTCCGCGCCGAAGTGATCACGGAACACCGCGGCCAGTTGCTGCATGACGGGGTCATCGACGACCGTCACGGGGAAGCTGTGCGTGGTGGTCAGGGCGGGCTCCTTGCTGGCCCCGGACGCGGTCGCCTCGGCCTGGGCGATGCGGCTGATGGAGGCCAGGGTCTTGCTGCGCACGGTCTCGTCGAAGGTGCGGACGTTGATCCCGAGTTCGGCGTCATCGGGAATGATGTTGTCTTTCGCGCCGGCGTGCAGGTAGCCGACCGTGACGACGGCCGGGTCGAACGGCGACAGCTCCCGCGACACGATCGTCTGCAGCCGCTGCACGACGTTGGCGGCCATCACCACCGGATCGACGGTCGATTCGGGTTGGGAGCCGTGCCCGCCATGGCCGAACAGCTGCAGCTTCAGAGAGTCGGCAGCTGCCATGGCCACCCCGGTCTTGTAGGCGATGAACCCCGCGGGTATCGGCCCGACGTGCTGGCCGAGGACGACATCGGGAGTAGGGAAGCGGTCCAGGATGCCGTCGGCGATCATCGCCGCGGCTCCGCCACCGATCTCCTCGGCCGGTTGGAACACCGCGACCACGGTGCCCGACCAGTGCTGCTTGGTCTCGGTCAGCAACTGCAGCGTGCCGACGAGTGCAGTGGTGTGCATATCGTGCCCGCATGCGTGCATGACCGGGACGTCCTTGCCGTCCGGGTTGGTGGCCCGGGCCGTGCTCGCATACGGCAGGCCGGTCTGTTCTTGCACCGGTAGGGCGTCGAAATCCGCCCGCAGCCACACGACCTGCCCGGGCCCGTTGCGCAGCACGGCCACGACACCGGTGCCGCCCCGCCGACGCCTGAGGTCACCTCGAGGCCGAGCGGCGCGATCGCCTCCTGGACCTTCGCCGCCGTGCGGTGCTCCTGGAAGGACAGCTCGGGGTGCGCGTGCAAGTCGCGATAGAAATCGGCGAGGCCCGCTCCCAGCCGGTCGGCCCAGTCTTTCGGCAAATCGATCGTCATGTCGTCCTCCCGGTCGGTGCCCGACCATCGTAGGCCCCCAACCTGTGCGCCGACAGCGTGAATCGAGCCAACCGCCTACCGAAACACCATGCCCGGTAACCGGTTTCAGTGCTTCGCTCGATGGGCCACGATTGGCTGCGCGCGGCTCAGCCCGTCACGTCGCAGATCACGACGGGTATTTCACGAGCCGTCCGCTTCTGATAGTTCGCGTAACCCTGGTACGACGCGACGATCTTCGGCCACAGCTCGGCCCTCTCGTCGGGGGTGGCGGTGCGGGCGTGCACCTTTCGACGCTCCCCGTTGATCACCAACTCGGCATCAGGGTGGGCTTGCAGATTCCGGTACCAGTCAGGGTGGCGGTCGTCGCCGCCCTTCGAGGCCACGAGTACCACCCGCTTGCTGTCGTGCACCGGCGTCGTCAGATAGCAGGACCGTGGCTGACCGGACTTGCGCCCAACTGTGTGGAGTTCGACCAACGGCATTCCGAACGGTTGGGCCAGCAACCGTCTCCCGCTGACCGTGAGGACAAACCGGTGTGCGAGGTTCATCAGTTTGGCACCGCTGTCCTTGAGCGTATTGGTGTTCATCACGTGTTCTCATTCTGATAGAGGGCGCGTCTGAACCGAGCGTAGGTCGTGAGCCGCGCGGTCGCTTCCCATCGACATCCCGCCTGGCTTGCAGCTTCTGCACAGTGAATTATCAGAGATCGCAGGCTATTTGGATACCCGACCGGATGCCCGAGGTGCGCGTACGGTCACATCGGGGGTTCCTCGTGCAGATGGGAGATGGCGATGGAACATCGTCACCAGAATCGTCGCCGCGTCGTCGTCGCCGGCGGCGGCGTGCTTGTGGTGCTGGGCATGTTCACCGCGGCGTGCGGCGGGAAACAGGCACCGTCGGGTCCCACGACAACGACAACGACGACGACAACCACGACCACCACCACGCCTGCGCCGCCGCCCACGGGAGCTCCCGCGTCACCGACCGAGAAGAGCATCACTCCCGGCGGTGGAAACCTGTTCACGCCGACCGTGCTGGCACCGCCTGCACCGACCGAACCGCCTGGTGTACATCGCAATCACTGAACCTCAGCCGGCCATGGTGAGGCCGCCGCTGACACTGAGCACCTGGCCGGTGATGTAGTTCGCGCGGTCGGACGCGAAGAACAGCACGGCGTCGGCGATCTCCGCCGGAGTCGCCGGCCGTCGGAACGGGATGGCGCGGATCAGTCCGTCGCGCACTTTCTCCGGCAGTGACGCGAAGAGCGGCGTGTCGGTTGGGCCTGGGCACACGCAGTTGACGTTGATGCGATAGCGCGCCATCTCGCGGGCCAGTGACTTGGTGAAGGCGATCAGCCCGCCCTTGGTCCCGGCGTAGACGGTCTCGCCCAGGGACCCCACGCGTCCTGCGTCACTGGCGATGTTGACGATCTTTGCCGTCGCCTCCGCCGTCAGAATCGGTTCGAGGAAGGCGCGGGTGAGCCGGACCGGGCCGAGGAAATTCACCGCGACGAGCGACTCCCACAGGGCATCGTCGTTGGACATGAAGGGCTGTCTCCGGTCGAAGCCGGCCGCGTTGACGATGATCTGCGGGACGTCCCCGGCCACGACGGCATCCCGCAAGGCGGTGATCGCGGCGGCGTCGGCGAGGTCGACCACATGGGCGGTGGCGGTCGTGCCGATGGCGGCGACCGTGTCGGACAAGCCTTGTGGATCACGGTCGACGGCGACGACCCTCGCGCCCGCGGCGCCGAGCTCGACGGCGATTGCCCGGCCGATTCCCGACGCCGCGCCGGTGACGACGGCGGTCTTGTTGTCGAGTCGCATGTTGTCTCCTCCAGAAAAATCAACCGTGCGGTCGATTATTGACCTATCTGGTCGAACTGTCCTAGCTTTGGGGGGCACCGGGATGTGCCAGGCCTCGCCGACCCACACGAGACGGAGACGACATGAACCTCGACGACTACCGGCAACTGACACTGAGCCGCCGGGACAACGGGGTCTTGCTCATCACCATCGACCGACCGGAGAAATACAACGCGGCCGATGAAGAGATGCACGCCGAGCTGGCCCGCATCTGGCGCGACGTCTCCACCGACCACGACACCCGCGTCGCTGTGATCACCGGTGCGGGCAAGGCGTTCAGCGCGGGCGGTGACTTGGCCATGGTGGAGCGGATGGCCGGTGACTACCAACGGGTTTCGCACATGCTCGGTGAGATGAGCGATCTGGTCTACAACATGATCAACTGCGACAAACCGATCGTGTCGGCCATCAACGGCGTGGCAGTCGGGGCGGGCGCGGTAGCGGCATTGCTCGCCGACATCGCGATCGTCGCCGAGGATGCCCGGATCGGCGATGGTCACGTCAAACTCGGTGTGGCCGCGGGCGATCACGCCGCCATCATCTGGCCGCTGCTGGCAGGGATGGCCAAGGCCAAGTACTACCTGATGACGGGGGAGATGATCACCGGCATCGAAGCCGAACGCATCGGTCTGGTGGCCAAAGCCCTTCCCCGCGAGGAGGTCCTGGATGAGGCCTTGCGGATCGCCGACGGGCTCGCCGCAGGCGCCCAGCAGGCCATCCGACTGACCAAGCGGTCGCTGAACAACTGGCTGCGCCAAGCCGGGCCGATCTTCGACCAATCGGCGGCCTACGAAATGCTCACCTTTCTCGGGCCCGACGTGGTCGAGGGATACACCGCGCTGCGCGAGAAGCGGGCTCCGCGGTTCCCTTCCGCCGAGTCCTGAGCCACGAGCGCGGCTCAGTCGAAGATGCGCAACGCGCGGTCCACGACCGCGGCCCGTAATTCAGCCCGGTCGTCGTCATGGGCTCCCGGCCGGATCCACACCGAGGACTGGTTGAGGATTCCGTGCAGGCATTGCAAGGCGACATTGATGTTGGGACAGGTGAATTCGCCGCTCGCGATGCCCTGCTCGGCGACCTTGCGGAACACGGCGTCGTGCCTGCGGCGCATGTCCTTCATCGGTTCCTCGAAGACCTTCGGCCAGCTGCCCGGCCACGAGAACACCGTCGCCACCTCGGGCGCGGTCTCGGTCAGGATCAGGATCTGCTCATCGATGAGCGCTGCCAGATGGTCCCGGGCGGACACCTCTCCGAGGGTCTCTTCACGTGCGGTCAGGCGGTGCAGCACCTCCTGCGTGAGCGACTCCAGCGCCGCGGCGACCAGCTCGTCCTTTGACGAGAAGTAGTGGTACAGCGTCGCTTTCGCGATATCAGTCTGCTCGGCGACCCCTTCCAGGCTCATCCCCTGGTAACCGGACTCCGTCAGGATCCGGGTGGCTGTCCTGACGATCTCAGCCTTGCGGCGGTCACGTCGCCGGGCCACACGGCTGGACCCGGTCGCGGGTTCAGCATCCATACGGCCATCGCTCCCTCGGCACTGCGCGCGGTTGGTCGACGCCATCGTAGCGAAGACCCTCCCGCGCGTTCGGTAAACCGACCGAGTGGCCGAACAGCCGACCCAGATCCCGAAAAGCTCGCCCGGCTCAGCGGTGCGTGGCCTGCTCCGCGGTCACGGAAGTCCCCGCTCCGAGGTGGCCGGCAGCGTACTGGGCCGCCTGATCGGTCATCCCGTTGTCGGCGTACTGGTTGTGCGCGCCGTTGTCGCTGCCGGTCGGCGAGCACACCGGATCCTCGGGGATACACAGGTCGAGGGTCTTGGGTGCGTACTGGGCGCCGACCTTGATCGGCGGGGCGCCGGTGTAGATCATCTGCAGGAAGCCGCTGGACGGCTTGCCGAAGAGCGCGACCGCGGCGACGTGGTCGACGACCGATGCCGGCATCGGCCCGGTGAGCCCCGGCGGCAGGGCGAAGCCTGCCGGGACGGCATCGGCGGTGATGTACGCCGCGACGGCGGCGCCTTGCGAGTAGCCACCGAGCACCATCTTGGTGTTCGGGCACACGTTGGCGGTGTCGCGGACCTTGTTACTGGCGTCGACCACACCGTCGGCGGCAGTCGCGAAGTCAAGAGACGCCGGATAGTTCACCGCATAGACATCGACGGACTTGCCGGGGACCTTCGCGCGGAGGGAATCGACGAACGCCTCACCGACACGGCCGACGCCGGGAGGCTCGAACGTGCCTCTGGCGAACACCACCTGCACATCAGGACATGACTCCGCGGATGCCTGCCCGGCCACGGCGAGCGACCCCGCCGCCGCGAACGGTGCGACCGCAGCGGCAACCAACCAGCGATTGATTCGGTTCATGCGACAACCCCCAACCCTCGACACACAGACTCGCGGAAGCGCCGTTGGCCCCACAATTCACGCCAAGCAGATACCCAGCATTCTCTCACTCGAACCCGATCGCCGGTGTGATGTGGAACACGGACCGGTCAGTCCATTCTGCCGGCGTCCACCAGGCGCAGTACCGCGGTCCCTGCTTCGTCGGACTCTTCGAGGTCCACCTCGACGTCGAACCCCCAGTCCCGGTCGCCCGCCGGGTCGTCGAGGATCTGCCGTACCCGCCACACGCCGGGCTGCCGGTCGAAGATCAGCATCGCGGGGCCGCGCGCATCGGCGCCGGTGCCGAGGTCGGAATGCTCGGCGAAGTACTCCAGACCGACCTCTTCCCATCGCTGCGCGGACCAGCCGGCGTCGCCGTCGAGCTCGCCGAGTTCGTCCCAGCGTCTCCTGGCGAACAACTCGACCCGGCGGAACAACGCGTTGCGGACCATCGCGGTGAAGGCACGTTCGTTGCCGGTCAGTGGGCGCGGCCGGGTCGGCGTCGCGACGGGCACGTCATGGGGCTGATCGGGATCGGTGAGCTGCTCCCATTCATCGAGCAGGCTCGAATCGACCTGGCGGACAAGCTCGCCGATCCACTCGACGATGTCGATGACCTCGTCGGTACGGGCCGCGGCGGGAACACCGGATCGCAGGGCTTTGAACGCGTCGGACAGATAGCGCAGCACAGCACCTTCCGACCGTGTCAGTCCGTAGGCGCTGACGAACTCCCGGAACGTCATGGCGCGCTCCCACATCTCCCGCACGATCGACTTGGGAGACAGCCGGCCGTCCGCGGCCCACGGGTTGGTGCGTAGGTAGACGTCGAAGGCATGGTTGAGCAGTTCTTCGAGCGGCTTGGGATAGCTGACCTCATCGAGCAGCTCGATGCGCTCCTCGTATTCGATGCCGTCGGCCTTCATCTGCGCGACGGCCTCGCCCCTGGCCTTGTTCAACTGTGCTGCCAGAATCTGGCGCGGATCCTCCAGCGTCGCCTCTATCACCGAAACCACGTCCAGCGCATAGGTTTCCGATTCGGGATCGAGCAGGTCGATCGCGGCGAGCGCGAACGTCGACAACGGCTGGTTCAGTGCGAAGTCCGGCGGTAGGTCAACGGTCAGCCGGTACCGCCGCCCGTCGGGCTCGGGTTCGTCGAGGCGCTCCAACACCCCGGCCTGTAACAGCGACCGGGCGATGCCGACGGCTTCGCGGATGTGCCGGAGTTGCCGCTTACGGGGCTCGTGGTTGTCGGTGAGCAACCGGCGCATCGCCACGAAGGGATCGCCGGGCCGATCCACGACATCGAGAATCATCGCCGTCGACACCCGCATGTTGCTCGTCAACGCCTCGGGCGCAGCAGAGACCAACCGGTTCATGGTGGCCTCGCTCCAGGGCACCATGCCCTCGGGAACCTTGCGGCGCACCAGCTTTCGGCGCTTCTTGGGATCGTCGGCAACCTTCGCGAACTGCTTGAGGTTCTCCACCTCATGGTCGGGCGCCTGAACGACGACGGTGCCGACGGTGTCGTAACCCGCGCGCCCGGCCCGGCCCGCGATCTGGTGGAACTCACGGGCACTGAGCAACCGGGTGCGGGTGCCGTCGTACTTCGACAGCGCCGAGAACACCACGGTCCGGATCGGCACGTTGATGCCGACGCCGAGGGTGTCGGTGCCGCAGATGACCTTCAGCAGACCGGCCTGAGCAAGCTGCTCCACCAGCCGTCGGTACTTCGGCAGCATCCCGGCGTGGTGCACACCGATGCCGTGCCGCACCAGCCGCGACAGCGTCGACCCGAACGCCGACGTGAAACGGAAGCCGCCGATGGCCTCGGCGATCGCGGCCTTCTCGTCCTTGGTGCTCACGTTGACACTCATCAGTGCCTGCGCGCGTTCCAGCGCCGAGGCCTGGGTGAAATGCACGACGTAGACCGGGGCCTGCTTGGTGTCGAGCAGATCCTGAATGGTCTCGTGCATCGGCGTCGTCGCATACGAGTAGAACAGCGGCACTGGTCGTTCGGCACCAGCGACCAGCGCCGTCGGACGCCCGGTGCGCCGGGTGAGGTCCTCGCGCAGGAACGTGACATCGCCGAGCGTGGCCGACATCAACAAGAACTGGGCACGCGGCAGTTCCAGCAGTGGCACCTGCCACGCCCAGCCGCGGTCGGGGTCGCCGTAGAAGTGGAACTCGTCCATCACCACCAGACCGATGTCGGCCTGCGCGCCTTCCCGCAGCGCGATGTTGGCGAGCACCTCCGCCGTGCACGCGATGATCGGCGCGTCGGAGTTGACGGCCGCGTCGCCGGTCAGCATGCCGACGTTCACCGCACCGAACACGTCGCACAGAGCGAAGAACTTCTCACTGACCAGGGCTTTGATGGGCGCTGTGTAGTAGCTGCGCTTGCCTGCCGCCAACGTCGCGTACAGCGCGCCCGTGGCCACCAGCGACTTGCCGGACCCGGTCGGGGTGGCCAGCACCACGTTGGCCCCGCTGACCAGTTCGATCAGCGCCTCTTCCTGCGCCGGATACAGCGCGGTGCCGTTGGCCTCGGCCCAGGCGGCGAAGTCGGTGAACAGCGTGTCGGGGTCAGCGCTTCGTGCGCGCAGTGCGGACAGATCGCCGGGGTCGTCGAGCAGGGCAGTGGGCATCGTGGTGACCAGCGTGCCTGACCCCTGCTCGACGCCGCGCGGCAGGTCCGGTCAGGCGTCGTCGAGCATGTCGTGGAGGAGCTGGCCGCCGTGAACAGCCGCCAGCAGTGAACCCTCCGCGGCCCGGTTGGCGATGAACAGCATCTCGTCACCAGCCTCCAGCACCTCGTCGGGGCGCGGCAGGATGACTTGCGAACTGCGAACCAAGCTCACCAACGCGGTGTTCGACGGAAGGTCCAACTGGTCGACGCGCCGGCCCACGAGCGGGTTGGCTTCGGGCAGGGTCAGTTTGGTCAGCTCGACACGGCCGCCACGCAGGCCCATCAGCCGCACCAGATGACCGATGTCGATGGCGCCCTCGATGCCGGCGACCAGTGCACCCGGCGTCGAGACGGCAACGTCGATGCCCCAACTCGGGCCGAACAACCATTGGTTGCTGACGTCGTTGATGCGGGCGACGACCCGGGGCACGCCGAACTCGGTTTTGGCGAGCAGGCCGATGACGAGATTGGCCTTGTCGTCGCCCGTCGCGGCGATCAGTACGTCGCAGGTCTGGATTCCGGCTTCCTCGAGTGCGGTGATCTCGCACGCGTCGGCCAGCAACCAGTCCGCCTCGGCGGCCGTGTCGGGCTCGTACTTGCGCCGCTCGCGTTCGATGAGCAAGACCTTGTGGCCGTAATCGAGCAACTCGCGCGCAACGGATCGCCCGACGTTGCCCGCGCCGGCGATCGCGATTCGCATCTTCCGTTCCGCCACCCGGTTATTTTTGCCTATACGCCGGGCCTCACCACACGCTTCGGTACTGATTTACTTTCACGTTGATGACCTTGCAACAGTTGTACCTGGCCTTGTTGGTCGGAGGCCTTGTGCTGCTCGCAAGCATCATCGGCACGCGCGTCGCGACGCGCGTGGGATTTCCCAGTCTGCTGCTGTTCCTTTTGGTGGGCGTCGTTCTCGGTGAGGACGGCATCGGGCTGCACTTCGACAACGTCGAACTCGCCAGGAATGTCTGCACGGCCGCCCTCGCCGTGATCCTCGTCGAGGGTGGTTTGACCACCCGCTACGCCGACATCCGCAAGGTGCTGGCGCCAGCGGCGTCACTGGCGACGATCGGGGTGTTGATCAGCACGGTCGTCACCGCGGTCGGTGCCCACGTGCTGCTGCGCATGGATTGGCAGCTGTCGCTCCTGCTCGGGGCGATCGTGGCCTCCACCGACGCGGCCGCGGTGTTCTCGGTGCTGCGGGTATTGCCGCTACCGCGGCGCCTCGCGGGTCTGCTTGAGGCCGAATCCGGGTTCAACGACGCACCGGCGGTCATCCTCGTGCTGATGTTCAGCGTGGTGCCGTTCGTCCTCGAACCAGAGGGAGCGCTCACCGAAATCGCCTACGAGCTGGTGGTGGGTGTCGCGCTAGGCCTGACTGTCGGGCTTCTCGGGGCGATCGCGTTGCGGCGCATCGCCCTGCCGGCGTCCGGGCTGTACCCGATCGCGACCTTCGGCCTGGGGCTCGTCGCGTTCGCGGCCGGCGGTAGCGCGCATGCGAGCGGCTTCATCGCGGCGTACCTGGCGGCGGTCGTGCTCGCCAATTCGGGGTTGCCTCACCGATCGGCGACGCGGTCCTTCGCCGAGGGGGTCGGCTGGCTGGCGCAGATCGGCCTGTTCGTCCTGCTCGGGCTGTTGGTCAACCCGCATGAACTGACCGACGACGTGATCCCGGCGATCGTCGTCGGCCTGGTGCTGCTGTTGGTGGCCCGCCCGCTGTCGGTGTTGGGAGCGCTGATCGGCTTCCGTATCCCGTTGCGGGAGCAGCTGTTCCTGTCGTGGGCCGGGCTGCGCGGTGCGGTGCCGATCGTGCTGGCCACCTTCCCGATCGTCGTGGGCGTGGCCGACAGCCACCGCCTGCTCAACATCGTCTTCGTTCTGGTGGTGATCTTCACCCTGGTCCAGGCCCCGAGCCTGCACTTCGTCGCTAACCGGCTGGGGCTGGTGACCGCCGAGTCCACCCGGGAGATTCAGGTCGAAGCGGCGCCGCTCGACGTCCTCGACGCGGAACTGCTCACCATGACGGTGCAGCCGTCGTCGCGTCTGCACAACGTCACGATCCTCGAACTGCGCCTGCCGTACCCCGCGGTGATCACACTGATTGTGCGGGACGGCCACACTTTCGTCCCGTTGCCCGATACGCGTATCGAGGTCGGCGACGAGCTCCTCATCGTCACGACCAGCAAAGTGCGGCCCGCCACCGAAGCGCGGCTGCGAGCGGTCAGCCGCCGCGGCAAGCTGGCCCACTGGTTCGACGAATACGGTCTGCTGGAGTGAATCAGGTGCGCACGTTGATATGCCGTGCGGCCCACTGTGCACCGAGCTGAATCAGCCCGGACTGTTGGTAGCGGACGTGCGCGTCGAAGTCCCGGCCGAGCGAACAGATGGGGTCGTTGGTGTTGCACAGGTCGGCGGTTCGTGCGCCGAAGTCCGGGCTCATGCGGGTCAGGGGCTGCCCGAGCCGCGCCGACGGGTTGCCGAAGACGACGATCGACGCGATCCGCGGGATGACGGACGCCGGTAGCGGCGCGTTGTAGCCGAGTCCGGCGACCGGTGAGGTGGCGACGACGTCGACGACGGCCGCGCCCTGCGAGTAGCCTCCGAGCACCATCTTCGTCTTCGGACACTGGGACGCCGTGGCCTGCGCATGCTTGCTCATGTCGGTCGCCCCGGCCGCGGCCTTGAGAAAATCCCACGACGCGGGGTACTGGACGGCGTAGGTGCTGACGGTCGAGCCCTTGACCATGGGACGCAGCGTGTCAACGAAGGCCTGGCCGACCGCGCCGATACCCGATGGCTCATCGGTGCCGCGCGCGAAGATCACCTCGACGTCCGAGCACTTTGGCGCGGCAGACGCGACCGCCGGGGCGACCGCGCAGGCAGAAGTGACCATCATGGCGGCGACGGCCAGGTGGGTGCTCGGGCGACACCGGCGACGTCGAGATGTCGTGCCAAAAGGCATGATTCTCCTCGACGTGTACCGGATCGGCCCCGTGCAGATCCTTTCCCAATAACCACTTTTACCACTCTGTCAACAGGCCGAGGTCAGCGTGGCGTCTTCTCGCCGGCTTCCACCGCGACGGTGAGCCGGTTCTCGGCGGGCGCCACGGGGCAGGTCGCGAAGTCGGTGAACGAGCACGGCAGGTTGGCCGCCCGGTTGAAGTCGAGAGTCACAGTCCCGTCGGCATCGGGAGCGCCGACGGCAAGGGATCGGGCGGCAGGGTAGGTGGTCACGCCGCTGGTGGCGTCGGTGAACAGCACTTGCAAGCCGCCCTCGCGGCCTGCGAAGGCGACGAGTCGATGGGCGCTGCCTGCCAACTCGAAGTCGAGGACACCGACGGCCGAGTGGTGGTGTTCGAGGCCTTCCACGACGGCGCCGGTCGTGACGGTGACATGTTCCGGATACGGCGTGAACGTGGCGGCGACGCGCCAGCGCTCGTTCGGTGGGTAGGCGGGGATGCCGTGGTAGCTCAGCAGATGGGGTGACTTGGGGTCGTGTACCCGAAGCGCAACCGACCCGGTCCGCCGGATCACCTCGATGCGCCTGTCCCCGTCGGCGACGAGTAGCCCCGGCGCGCCTTCGATCGGTTCGAGCCGCTCGGTGCCGTCGATCCCCTCGACATAGACCGCGGCCTCGTCCGCCCGCCAACGGCCCGGAAGGTCGGCGACGGTTTCGAATTCGTCGGTGAGCCAGTACAGCGCGGTCAGGCTGACCCAGCCCAGTGGATCGCCGTAGTAGCGTTCGCGCTCGCGGTGCCATTCGGTCCACTCGGCTTCGAATGTGGTCGCGGACGTGCTGGTCATGACGTCACCTCTTTCTGAAGGGGTTGTGCGGCAAGGGGTCTGCTGGGGATCAGGGCGCGTAGTGTCGGCGCCACGTCGCTTTGGAACAACTCGAGGCTGCGCCGCTTCTGCTCGGCTGACACGCCGTCGGCGTCGGCGCTGAGGTGGATCACCTCGTGCCCGAGCTGTTCGTGGTAGCGGCCGATTTTGTCGACCACCTGCTGGGGGCTGCCGACGAGGGCCGAGCTGCGGGCGACGAAATCCTCGATGGTCTCGAAAACCACTGGCAGCCCGGTACGACGGGCAAATGCCAGGCGGGTTTCGAAGATCGGCCGGTACTCGGCGATCGCCTGCTGGGTCGTCGGCGCGACCTGGAATCCGGCCGTGCCCGCGCCAACGAGCGCATCCTCGGGGCGGTGCCCATAGAACTCCCAGCGCTGCCGGTAGTACCGCACCAATTCGGCGTACGGCTCGATCGGATGGGTCACGTTGGCGGAGAAGAGCGGATCCCCGTGACGGGCGGCGAGATCCACCGAATCGCGACTTGTCGCGCTGCCGTGCCAGATTCGGATGCGCTCCTGCAGAGGACGGGGCAGCGCTTTGGCGTGGGACAGCGGCGGGCGAAACCTGCCCGACCACGTCACGTCCTCGCTGCCCCACAACAAGCGGAACAGTTCGTAGCCTTCGCGGTTGCGGTCCCATTGGTCGGCGGCGGTCACGTGGAACAACTCGGCCTGGGCGGCGCCGTTGCCTTTGCCGATGATCAGTTCGAGCCTGCCGTCGGACAGGTTGTCCAGCGTCGAGTAGTCCTCAAAAGCACGCACCGGGTCGAGCAGGCTCAAGGTGGTCACCGCGGTGAACAACCCGATGCGCGACGTACGGGCGGCGATGTTGCTCAGCACCACCGGCGGTGACGACGAGATGAACGGATCCTCGTGACGTTCCCCGACCGCGAACCCGTCGAACCCCAGCTCCTCGGCAAGCACCGCGGTGTCCACGACCTCGCGCAGCCGCGCGGCAGGACTCTTCTTCTCGCCCGTGACCGGGTCGGGTTGATGCGTGATGAGCGTGAGCAACAAGAATTTCATCGGGACCGGGCCACGAAATGACGGGCCATACCTCGCCTCCTCCATCGTTCGCCGGCAACAGCATGGTTGCGGCGCCGGTTCGATGCCAAGGTTTTCGGTCGCGCTGAGTCAGTTGCGACGATCTATACGAACCGATGTGTTCGCGGTTTCATTCCAGCCGGGTGGCCAGCAGTTCGGCGAGGTGCAATCCGCGGGTATGGGCCAGATCGTTGAGTTGCGTGCGACACGAATATCCGTCGGCCAGCACCACCGTGCCGGGTGCCGCCTCACGTACGGCGGGCAGCAACTGCTGTTCGGCGATTGCCGCGGACACTTCGTAGTGGCCCTTCTCCACTCCGAAATTGCCTGCCAGGCCACAACATCCACCCAATTTGCGGACGGTCGCGCCGGCGCGGCCCAGCAGCGCGGCGTCGGCATCCCACGTCATCACCGCGTGATGGTGACAGTGCGGTTGCGCCACCACTGCGGTTCCGTCGAGTTGCGGTGGCCGCCAGTCTCTTTCGGTGAGCAGCTCGGCGAGTGTGCGGGTGGCGGTCGCGACGGGTAGGGCCTTCTCGCCGAGCAGTTCGGCGGCGTCCGACCGCAGTACGGCCGTGCAGGACGGCTCGAGGCCGACGATGGGGACACCGGCGGTCGCGGTGTCGGTCAGCTCATCGACCGTGCGCCCCAGGATGCGTCTGGCGGCGTCGAGCTGCCCGGTGCTGATCCACGTCAACGCACAGCACTGCTGGCGCCCCGTCAACCGCACCCGCAGGCCCGCGGCCTCCAGGACGGCCACGGCGGCTCGGCCCACCTCCGGCGTGAAGTAGTTGGTGAACGTGTCGACGAACAGCAGCACCGGATCACCACTCACCGGCTGGGTGTGCGCGCGGTCGAACCAGTCCCGGAAGGTGTGACGGGCAAACGGCGGTATGGCGCGACGGTGGTCGATCCCTGCGCCGCGCAGTGCCAGCGGCTGCACGCCGGGCAGTTGCGCCGCGGCGTTGACCAGACCGGGAGTTCTACTGGCCAACCGTGCCCAGCGCGGCAGCCAGCCGAGCGAGTAGTGCGCGGGAGGGCGCAGTCGTCGTCGATAACTCTGGTGCAGCACTTCGGATTTGAACATCGGCATGTCCACCCCGGTCGGGCAGTCCGAGGTGCACCCCTTGCAGGACAAGCACAGATCGAGGGCCTCGTGCACCTCCGGCGCCCGCCATCCGCCGGTGACCGCGGTGCCGTTGATCATCTCCTGCAGCGCCCGGGCGCGGCCCCTGGTCGAATCCTTCTCATCGCGCGTCGCGAGATACGACGGGCACATCACCCCGCCGGACGTCCGGTTGTCGGCGCGGCACTTGCCCACCCCGGTGCAGCGGTGTACGGCCTGGCTGAAGTCTCCGCCGTCGTGCCGATAGGCGAAGGCGAGGTTGCGCCGCAGCGCGGGCGCCGCAGGGACCCGCAGGTCCGCGTCGAGCGGCCGCGGGTCGACGATCACCCCGGGGTTCAGCACATTGTCGGGGTCGAAGACGTGTTTGACCGCCGCGAAGGCCGAGAGCGCAGCGGGTGAGTACATCATGGCCAGCAGTTCGCTGCGGGCGCGGCCGTCGCCGTGTTCCCCGGACAGTGAGCCGTGGTAGCTGACGACGAGATGGGTTGCGGCCATGATGAATTCGCGGAATCCCGCGACACCGCCGGGGCGGTCGAGCGGCCAGTCGATCCGGATGTGCATGCAGCCGTCGCCGAAATGTCCGTACGGCAGGCCGGTGACACCGAAATCGCTCATCAGCGAGTCGAATTCGCGCAGATAAGAGCCCAGCTGCTGCGGCGGCACCGCAGCGTCCTCCCAGCCCGCATGGGCCGGTCTACCGGCCGGGCTCCGTGACGACAACCCCGCACCGTCGGCGCGGATGCGCCACAGCGCAGCCTTCTCTGCGGCGTCGGTGACGACGCGGGCCGCCACGGCACCACACCTCGCGGATACCTGTTCGGCACGGCCGAGCACCTCGTCGAGGTCGTCACCGGCGATCTCGACGAACAGCCACGCATTGCCGCGCGGCAGCGGCGGGACGGCGCCCGGTCCGCGCCGCTCGGTCACCACGTTCACGATCCGGGAGTCGATGCCCTCGCAGGCCGTGGGGGAGAAGGCCAGCACACCAGGTGCCGCGTCCCCGGCCGTGGCGATGTCGTCGTAGCCGAGCACCACGAGGACCGCGTGGACCGGATCGATCACCAGACCGACCGTGGCCTCGGTCAGGACCGCGAGGGTGCCCTCGGAGCCGGCAATCATTCGGGTGACGTCGAAACCGCGTTCGGGAGCGAGATGTTCGAGCGCGTAGCCGGATACCTGACGCCCGAACGTCCCCAGCTCGGTGCGGATGGTGCCCAGGTGTGCGGCGGTGACATCGCGCAGCGCCGCCATCGTCGGGCCCTCGCCGGTGACAGCGGTGTCCAGCCGGGCGCCGGAGCCCGTATAACCGCGGACCCGCAGCAGGTTGTCGGAAGTTCTGCCGTAACCCAGTGCGCGAGATCCGCAGGCGTTGTTGCCGATCATGCCGCCGATCGTGGCGCGCGTGAACGACGACGGGTCAGGGCCGTACCGCAGCCCGAGTGCGGCGGCGCGGCGTTGGAGGTCCACCTGGATGACCCCGGGCTGCACCACTGCGCTGCGCGACTCGGCGTCGATGTCGAGCACCCGGTGCATGTGCCGGCTGAAGTCGAGCACCACTCCGGTGCCGATGGCGTTGCCCGCGATCGAGGTTCCGCCGCCCCGCGAGGTCAGCGCAACTCCCTCGCCACGGCAGACGGTCAACACCGCCTCAACTTCGGCTTCGTCGTGCGGTCGCACCACGACAAGGGGAAGCACCCGGTACAGCGACGCGTCCGAGGTGTACAGCGCTCGGGTGGTGTTGTCGGCGGCGACATCGCGCACGCCGGCGCGGCCCAGCAGGGAGGCCAGGCCCGCCGCGTCGATCATGGTTCGCACGCTACCGAACTGCTTTCGGTAGCCCGAGCGGGCCCAGCGTGCGCTTGTCAGAACGGGATCATCGGCACGATCACGGTGCGCAGAATGATCACCGCGACGAACACGGCGGTGAACGCCAGGTCGAGGGACACGGATCCCAGCCGCACGGGCCTGAGTACCTGTCGCACCGGGCGGATCACGGGTTCGGTGATGCCGTGGGTGATCCGGCGTGCGGACTCCACACCGCTGCTGCGCGCCCCGACAGGCGACAGCACGCCCACCCAGTCGACAACGACGCGGGCAATGAGCACGAATTCGAAGAGTAGGAGGACTATTCCGAGCAAACCTGCGATCACCGCACGCTCCTTCCGTTCCTGTCGAGTGTTCGGCCCGCGCCTGAGGCGGGGCTGTGGGTAGCTGAAGATTTCGCCCTTGTGTCGAGTGCCACTTCCGGCCGCCGAGCCAGTGCGAATCCGGCCAGGTCGATGAGCACTTCGAGATATTCGTTCGTGGCGCCGATGAATGGACTTGTGCCACAACATTTCCGGTTAGCTCGGTGGACGGGTTTTCGAGACACCCATGCTGAACAGGATCGGTGTGTTTTGATCAGCGGATGAAGCGCCGGGGGCGGATTTCACGGATGGCACTGGCGGGCGTGCTTCTCGCGACGGTCGTGATCGTCTCGGCGCACCCCGCAACCGCCGACCCGTGCGCCGACGTCGACGTCGTTTTCGCGCGGGGGACCGGCGAACCACCCGGCATCGGCCGGGTGGGGCAGGCGTTCGTCGACGCGCTGGCACCGCAACTGGGCGGACGCACGGTGAGTACCTATGGCGTCGACTATCCGGCCGGCATCAACTTCCTCACCACAGCAGACGGCGCCAACGACGCGGCCGCGCACATCGCATGGATGACGGAGCAGTGCCCGGGCACCCAGTTGGTGCTGGGCGGGTTCTCTCAGGGCGCGGCGGTCGTGTCGATGCTGGCGGGTGTGCCGCCGCTGGGCCGCACCATCGGTACGTTCGGATCGGCGCCGCCGCTGCCCCAGCCGAGCGCCGACGCGATCCGCGCGGTGGCGGTGTTCGGCAATCCCGGTCAGCGTTTCGGTACCCCACTGTCGAGCACCGGGCTGTTCGCAGGCCGGGCCATCGACCAGTGCAGCCCTGGGGACCCGATCTGTGTCCAGGGCGGCCGGGACCGTGCGGCACACAGCAATTACGAGCTGCCGCCGTACAACCTGCAAGCAGCGAATTTCGTCGCAGGCCGTCTCTGACGTTTCGGGGAGCTAACGATCGGGTCCTAACTCGGACTCGGCCCTCCCACATCACGGTCGCTCGTGGTGTGGTGGACGGTGATGGTCCGTTCATTGTTGTCAGTGCGCCGGTTGCCACAGCTGGCAGCCGCCGGTGCGGTGTGTTCGGCGCTGCTGGCGGTGGCGCCCGTGCCCGCGTCCGCGGGGCCGGCCACCGACGCCCAAGGGTTCGTCGACTCCACCGCGCGGTGCGGAACCGTCGACGCGACGGTGCTCTACGGCAGCACCGACGCCTCGCGCGTCGCGATCTGCAAGACCGGCAACACGTTCGAATACCGCGGTGTGCGGGTGCGGGACGGCGCCAAACTGGTCGCGCCTGCCACCCCGTCCGGTGACGGCTTCCGCGCCGAGTCCAGCGGTTTCACCTATACGGTGACAGCGAAGTCCTTGGTGGTCAGTCAGGGAGCCACGACCATCCGCGAGGAAACCATGGTCGATTTCCACCGGCCGGGTGCCTCGGCGCCGCAAGGGACGGCCCAGGGCACTGCGGCGCCACAGAACGCGCCGACAGCGCAGAACGTTCCGCAACCGCTCGCGTCGGCGACACCGTCGACACCGCTGCCCCCGCCGTTGCCCGCCGAGGTTGGCGCCAAGCGGTAGCGGGTGCCCGCGGTCGGTACCCGTCACGCGGGCATAATCCAGCGCATGCCCGCCGGAACGCTGACCGCCGATGAACAGCAGATGGTCGAACTGGTGTCGGAGTTCGTCGATCAGCGCGTCCGGCCGCGGGTCCGCGATTACGAGCAGGACGACATCTACCCCGAAGAATTCATCGAGGAGATGAAGCAGCTCGGCTTCTTCGGGTTGCTGGTACCCGCCGAGTACGGCGGCGTCGACGTCAGCACCGCGTGTTTCGCCCGCGTCACCGAGGAACTCGCGCGCGGCTGGATGAGCCTGGCCGGTGCCATCGGTGGCCACTCGGTGATCAGCTATCTGATCAAGGCCTTCGGCTCCGACGCGCAGAAGCAGAAGTACCTGTCGCGGATGGCCGACGGGTCGACCCGGGCGACCATGGCGCTCACCGAACCCGGCGGCGGCAGCGACCTGCAGGCAATGCGGACCACGGCGACCGCCGACGGTGACGAGTGGATCATCAACGGCTCCAAGACCTGGATCTCCAATGCCGCGCACTCCGGACTGTTCGGTCTGTTGTGCATCACCGACCGCGACGCCACGCCGGCCCACCGGGGGATGAGCGTCATCCTCACCGAACCTGGTGCTGGACTTGCGGTTTCGAAGAAACTGCCCAAACTGGGCTATCGCGGTGTCGAGGCGTGCGAGGTGGTCTTCGACGGCCGCCGGGTCGGCAACGACGCGATCCTGGGCGAGGTGCCGAACCAGGGCTGGGCGCATATGATGCGCGGCCTGGAAGTCGGCCGAATCCAGGTGGCTGCGCGCGCCCTGGGCGTCGGCCAGGCCGCGCTCGACGACGCCGTCCGGTATGCGCAGGAACGGGAGTCGTTCGGCAAGCCCATCTGGAAGCACCAGGCGGTCGGAAACCTGTTGGCCGACATGGCAACCAAGCAGCGCGCGGCCCGGCTGCTGACTCTCGATGCCGCCGAGAAGCTCGATGTGGGCGAACGCGCGGACATGGAGGCAGGGATGGCCAAGCTGTTCGCATCGGAGACCGCCATGCAGATCGCGCTCGACGCGATCCGGGTGCACGGCGGCTACGGCTACTCCAAGGAGTACGACGTCGAGCGCTACTTCCGCGACGCCCCGCTGATGATCGTCGGGGAGGGCACCAACGAGATCCAGCGCAATGTGATCGCCGCGCAGCTCATCGCCCGCAACCCGATCTGAGTCGGCTCAGCCGTCGGAGGCCGCGTAGAGCTGCAGGTAGGCGGTCAGTGCACGGGCGCCCTCGGCCAGTACAGCGCGATCGCCGTCCGGCCCCGCCCGGTGGGCGACTTCGAGCAGACGGTTACCCATTTCCACCGCCACCGCAGTGACCAGGGGATCGGAGCCCGGGCGCAGCAGCCGCCACGCCAGTAGCGAGGTATGCAGCGCGTTGGCGAACTCTGCGCGGCGCAGTTGTGGATCGGCCAGCAGGCCCCGGGCCAGGCTGTTGTAGTGCAGCGTCACCAGTTGCGGGTGGCTGCGCATGTGTTCGTAGTGAAAATCGAAGAGGGCGTGGACGACCTCACCCAGACTTGTCGGGGTCAGTGCCCCCAGGACGGCTGCGCCGTCGGCATCGCGCCGGTCGAGATACTCCAGCAGGATCTCCGAGAGGATGGCATCCCGGTTCGGGAAAAACTGGTACACCGTCGCGACGGGTACGTCAGCACGTTCGGCAATGGCGCGGGTGGTCACCGCGTCAGCCCCGTCCGCCTCGAGCAGATCCATGGCCGCGGCCATGATGCGCTCGACGCGCCGCTTGCTGCGCTCCTGCACCGGTTGTCGGCGCCGTAACCCGTTTTGGGTGACCACCTAGGCATGGTCCCACACCAATAACGTGAATGAGATTCATGTTAGGGTTGATCGGCGGTCGGCCGACCAACCGGTTTCGAGGGGTTACCAGCTGTTCGGCCGCTATCCCAGCGTCTTGTGTAGTTCCAGGGTCGCGGTCACCGCGTCGGCAGCCTCGGCGCCCTTCTTCACGAAATGCTCGGTGAAGTACCGGACATGCTCGTCGTGCTCGTGGAAGTGGTGCGGTGTCAGCACTACCGAGAACACCGGGACATCGGTGTCGAGCTGCACTCGCATCAGTCCGTCGATGACAGCCGTCGCGACGAATTCGTGCCGATAGATACCGCCGTCGACCACCAGCGCCGCGGCCACCACCGCCCGGTACCGGCCGCTGCTCGCGAGCCGCTTTGCCGTCAGGGGGATCTCGAACGCGCCGGGAACCTCGAAGAACTCCAGGTTGTCATCGCTGAAGCCCGCGGTACGGATCCGATCGGTGAAGCCCTCGCGCGCCCGGTCGACGATGTTGCGGTGCCATGTGGCCTGCACAAATGCGATCTGGGTGGCTGAGTCAGTCATTACGGCTCCTCGTGCAAGGGCTTGTCGGTCATGCCGAGACGCTACCTCAGCCGCTATGCGCCACCGAGGTACGCGTCGGCCCAGGCGCCGATGATGCGTCCCGCGCGTTTGGCCTGGCCCGGACCCGTGAGCAGATGCTCCGAGCCCTCCAACGACACGAAGCTGCGGGGGTGCCGCGCGGTGCGGAAGATGTCGCTGGCGTTCTTGATGCCGACGGTGTTGTCGGTGGGCGAGTGCAGGATCAGCAGTGGCAGCTTGAGGGCTTTGATCTTGTCGTGCAGATGGGCGGCGCGGACGTCTTCGACGAATGCCCGTTTGAGCGTCAGTGTCTTGCCGCCGACCATCCATTGCGCGCTGCCTTCGGCGAAGACGCACTCCAGCACGGCGTCGTACTGGTGCTCCACATGGACCGGATCGATCGGCGCGCCGACGGTCACCACCGCGCGGATTCCCGGTGCCTGCCGGGCAGCGGCCAGCACAGCAGCGCCGCCGAACGAATGGCCGATGAGGATCTCGGCCGGGGTGCCGCGCGCGGACATGAACTTGCACGCCTCGACGATGTCGTCCACCTTGTGCGTGAACGAGCCGTCACCCCAGTCGCCCTCGGACCCGCCGAGACCCAGGGCGTCGTAGCGCAGCATGCCGATGCCGTCGCTCGCGAGCTGCTTACAGATTCGCGATGCGGCCGGCGAATCTTTGCCGAGCGTGAATCCATGCGAGAACACGCCCCAGCCGCGGATGGGTCCGTCGGGCAGATCGATAACACCCGCCAGCATCGGGCCCGTCGAGCTGGGGAAGGTCACGCGTTCAGCCATGCAGGAGGTCTATCACGCCGGGGCACCGTGTGCCCCGTCACTTTCAGACGTGCCGCGGTGACCGGCCCGTCACCGCGGCAGCGCCGATACGTAGTCTGGAGGTCATCGGCCGCTGCTGGTCAGAGCTGCCCGGCATGCTGCGACTGAACGCAATGAGATGTGGAGCAAGTTCGTGCCCCTGAACACCATCGCGCTGGAACTCGTCCCGCCGAACCTTGAACGCGGCGTGCACTACCCCGTAGAGGAAGCGCGGAAAGTGCTCGCCCTGGCGGCCGAGACGGGTATCGACGGCCGGATCGGCCACGTGATGATCCCGGGCATGATCGATGAGGACGACGACCGTCCGATCGAGATGAAGCCCCGGATGGATGTCCTGGACTACTGGAACATCCTGCGGCCCGAACTGCCCGGGATGCGTGGTCTGTGCACCCAGGTGACGTCGTTCCTGGACGAGGCGGCGCTGGGCCGGCGGCTGACGGATCTGAGCGGGGCCGGATTCGACGGCATCGCGTTCGTCGGTGTACCCCGGACCATGAAGGACGGCGAGGGTGAGGGCGTCGCGCCCACCGATGCCCTGTCGATCTACGAGAAGCTCGTCCCCAACCGAGGCGCCATCCTGATCCCGACCCGTGACGGCGAGCAGGGCCGGTTCAACTTCAAATGCGAGCGGGGCGCGACGTACGGCATGACGCAGTTGCTGTACTCCGACACCATCGTCGGATTCCTCAAAGAGTTCGCCAAGACCACCGACCACCGGCCCGAGATCCTGTTGTCGTTCGGTTTCGTGCCGAAGATGGAGACCAAGGTCGGTCTGATCAACTGGCTGATCCAGGATCCCGGCAACCAGGCAGTGGCCGCCGAACAGGAATTCGTCAGCCAGCTGGCCGAGCGCGACCCGGAAGACAAGCGCAAGCTGATGCTGGACCTGTACAAGAGGGTGATCGACGGGGTGGCCGACCTCGGGTTCCCGCTGAGCATCCACTTCGAGGCGGCCTACGGCGTGTCCAAGCCCGCGTTCACCACGTTCGCCGAGATGCTCGCCTACTGGTCGCCGGACCGCGTCAACCAGTAGCTCACGCGGCCCTGTTGCCTCATGCCAACAGGGCGGCCGTACATGTCGGTGGTCGAATGTATGTTCGAATCATGCAGGCGGATGCGGTCCAAGCGGCGGCGGGGTTGCGAGCCGCGTTCGACGCGTTCGCTGAGTGTGAATTCGGTTCGCTGTCTCGCGCCGAACTGATGGAGGTGCTCGACGAGTACGAGGCATTGAGCTGTCAGCTGCCTTCGGTGTGGCATCGACTGTTGGCCCAGCTGCAGGCCGACACCACAGCGCGGGAGTTGGGCGCCAAATCCTGGAACGAGGTGCTGCGGATCCGGTGGCGGCTGTCGAGTGCCGAAGCCGGCCGCCGGCTGGGGGAAGCCGCTGAGTTGGGGCCACGCCGCGCCCTGACCGGGGAGCCGCTGCCGCCGGTGCTTCCGGTGATGGCCGCCGCCCAGAGCGCCGGACTGATCAATCCCGACCACGTCAAGGTGCTGCGCGACGCGATCAAAGCGCTCCCCACCTTCGTCGACCAGGCCACCCGAGAGCAGTTCGAAGCCGACCTGGTCCGCGTCGCGGTCGGGGTCGGCCCCAAAGAACTCAAAGAGACCGCCGAGTTGCGGTTGTTCCTGCTCGATCAGGACGGCCCCGAACCCGACGACACCGAACGCGCCCGCAAACGCGGAGTCACCATGTCCAAACAGGGCCGTGATGCGATGACCGCACTCACCGCCAATCTCACTCCTGAAGCCGCCGCCGTGATGGAAGTGCTGTTCGCCAAGTTCGCCGCGCCGGGCATGTGCAACCCGGATGACGACGAACCGTGCACGTGCGGAACTCCCACCCAGGAGCAGATCGACAATGATCACCGCAGCTTGGCTCAACGCCAACACGATGCGCTACTGGTCATCGGACGCATCGCGCTGATGACGGATCTTGGTCAGCTCAACGGGTTGCCGGTGTCGATCATCATCCGCACCACCTTGCAAGACCTCGAACGCCGCGCAGGAATCGGGGTGAGCGGCGGCGGCATCAAACTGCCCATCAGCGACGTGATTCGCTTGGGCGGGCACGCGAATCATCACTTGGCGATCTTCGATGAGGCCACCGGAGCCGCCTTGAACTACTTTCGGGCCCGCCGGGTTGCCAGCCCGGCCCAGCGGATCATGCTGATCGCCCGCGATGGCGGCTGCACTAAACCGTGCTGCACCGTCGGCGCCTACGGCACCCAGGTGCATCACGCGGTGGCGGATTGGGCTGATGGTGGTAACACCAACATCGACGAGATGGCTCTGGCGTGCGGCCCCGACAACCGTCTCGTGAACACCGACGGTGGCTACACCACCAGCATCAATCTTCGCGGTGAGGTGGAATGGCAGCCCCCACCCGGACTTGACCACGGCCAAAACCGGATCAACTACCACCACCGCCCCGAACTTCTGCTCACCCCACCAGAACAAGACGACCCCGACGGGACACCGGGTGCGGCGCACGGGCCCAGACCCGCCGAGGACCTCACATGGGAATGGGAACAGCGAGCACACCCCAAGGTCAGGCGGGATCCGGAGCCGCACAACGAGTTCAAACTGGACCCCGAGTCACAAAAAGATCCTGAACCCGAGCTCAAGCAGAACCTCCAAGCAGAACATCCACCCGAAGCGAAGTCAGGCCTCGAGTCGCAGCCAGGCTGCTGCGCGCCCGCGGAAATCCCGGAGCCGGCTGCCGCAGCTCAGAACTGGGACCGCGAACCGGAACCGGACGAGGCTCACGCGCCCGAGTGGACACCGGAATGGGACCTGGAGCCCGACCCCGAATGGGACCTGACAGCCGACCTCGCCCAGGTGCTGGCCTGGGAGCAAGGGCCCGACTGGGCCGAAGAGTGGGACAACACCTTCGACCCATCCAATGTCGAATGCCTCTGGGACACAGCGGCATTCACCCCAGAGTCGTCGGACCGGTACCACCCACCCAACAACCACACCCCCAGCGGCAAAGCGGTGCGCGGCCCATAGCCGTCACCCACGGTGGCGCCACGGGCGCCGTTGAGGCGTGCGGCCCACGGCACCATGGCGTCACCGGTCCAGGCCTGAGCAGAGTCGGACAAGACGGCTGATCTCGGCTTCCGCCGAACCCTAACGAGGCGCGGCGAGAAGTACTCGCGACAGGAATCCGCGCACCAACGCGCGCATGCGCGCAGCCGAGTCGTCAGCGAGTTCTTTTGTCCGCGAACGTAAGTCGTCGTGGGTCAGGCCGACCGCGGCGGCTGCCGCTGCGCCCTCGTCTTCATCCATCCACACTTCAAGCAGCTCGGGCTCCAGCTCGGGGTGGAACTGCAGACCCAGCGTGCGGCCCAGCACGAAGGCCTGTGGCGCATTGGCGTTTCGGGCGATTTCGACGGCGCCGGGCGGCGTGGTCCAGCGATCGAAATGCCACTGGAACCATGGGCCGGGCGGGACAAGTTCCGGATCGTCGGTGCTGATGTCGTACCAGCCGACCTCGGGTGCGGTGGTTTTGCCGACGGACCCGCCGAAGGTCTGCGCGAGCAGCTGACCGCCGAAGCACACCCCCAGCAGACCCACACCGGCGTCTGCAGCTTCCCGCAAAGCGGCCATCTGAGCGCCGACCCAGGTGCCGCGCAGGGCGTCGTCGTACACCCCCCAGCGCCCACCCATGGTGACCACCACGTCGTAGTGGGTCAGGTCGGGGAAGACCACCTCGATGGCCGGGTTCTCCAGGTGTTCCCGAGGAACCACGGCGAAGGTCTCGACGTCGAACCCGTTCTCGGCGAACGCCTCACCCAGCGTCGTCCCGGGTTCGGCCGGGTCGTTGCGGACGATCAGTGCTTTCGATGCCACGCCTCATGCTATTTCCCGCCCCCATCACGATCGGGAACTGGGGCGGTGCCCACCGGCGGGCCGACAGTGAACGTGAATTCCGCGACGCCGGAAACTCCGCCGGACACCACATCACCGGGCTGCATGGGGCCGACTCCGGCCGGTGTGCCGCTGAAGATCAGATCACCGGCCGCGAGCTCCACCGCCGTCGATATCGCGCTGATGACCTCCGGCACCGACCAGATCAACTCTGTGAGATCACCACGCTGTTTGAGATCCCCGTTGACCCGCAGCCAGATCTCGCCGGCGTCCGGATGGCCGACTTCGGCCACCGGATGGATCGGGGTGCACGGAGCCGACGCGTCGAAGCCCTTGGACCAGTCCCACGGCCGGCTGAGCCGCTTGGCCTCGTCCTGCAGATCACGGCGGGTCAGGTCGACGCCGACGCCGTAGCCCCACACGAGGTTCAACGCGTCGGCTGCGGCGACGTCACGCCCGCCCGATCCCAACGCCACCACCAACTCGACCTCGTGGTGCAGCGCCGACGTCAACGACGGGTACGCGATGGTGCCTGCGGCATCGATGACGGCGTCGGCCGGCTTCATGAAGAAGAACGGCGGCTCACGGTCCGGATCCTTGCCCATCTCGCGGGCATGGGCGGCGTAGTTGCGACCGACGCAGAACACCCGCCGAATCGGAAACCGTGCGGGCCCGGTGCTCACCGGAAGCGACGCCTGACGTGGCGGAGGGATCACGTAGTCGGCCATGGACCCATCTTCGCGCAGCGCGCTCAGAATGCCGCGTTGTCCAGCTCCATGACGTCGCCGTCGATCGAGTCGATGACCTCGCGGACCGCCGTAAGCAGCGGCAACATGTTGTGCGCGAAGAACTTTGCGGCCGCGATCTTGCCCTCATAGAACGGCCGGTCGCGTTCGCCGGCCGTCGTCAGCGCCGCCGCAGCGATCTGCGCGCTGTGCAGCAGCCGCCATCCGATCAGCAGATCGCCGACGGCGAGCAGGAACCGCACGGAACCCAGCCCGACCTTGTACAGCTGCTCGGGCTGCTCCTGCGCGGACATCAGATAGCCGGTCAGGGTGGCGGCCATGGCCTGAACGTCGGTGAGCGCGGTGGCGAGCCGGGCGATTTCGGGTTGCAGTTCGGTGGTTTCAGCCTTGATCGTGGCCGAGATCTGCGCGGCGACGTGGGCCAGGGCGCTGCCCTGATCGCGCACGATCTTGCGGAAGAAGAAGTCGAGTGCCTGGATGGCCGTGGTGCCCTCGTAGAGCGAGTCGATCTTCGCGTCGCGGATGTACTGCTCGATCGGATAGTCCTGCAGGAAGCCCGAACCGCCGAGAGTCTGCAGGGATTCGGTGAGCACCTCGTAGGCGCGTTCGGAGCCGACCCCCTTCACGATCGGCAGCAGCAGATCGTTGACGCGATGCGCCAGCTCCGCGTCGGCACCCGAAACATGCAGTGCCACATCGGAATTCTGATGCGCAGCGGTGTACAGGTACACGGCCCGCAGACCCTCGGCATAGGCCTTCTGGGTCAGTAGGCTGCGCCGCACGTCGGGGTGCTCGATGATGGCCACGCGGGGCGCGGTCTTGTCCGCCATCGCGAGCATGTCCGAACCCTGCAGGCGTTCCCGTGCGTAGGCCAGCGCGTTGAGATAACCCGTCGACAGCGTGCCCGCCGACTTCACCCCGACCGTCATGCGGGCGTTCTCGATGACGCGGAACATCTGCGCGATGCCGTTGTGGACATCGCCGACGAGGTACCCGACCGCAGGCACGTCGCCGGTGCCGAAGGTGAGTTCACATGTGGGAGAAGACTTGATGCCCATCTTGTGTTCGACGCCCGTGACGTACACGCCGTTGCGCGCGCCCAGTTCCAGGGTCTCCGGGTCGAACAGATACTTCGGCACATAGAACAGGCTCAAACCCTTGGTGCCCGGCCCCGCGCCCTCCGGGCGGGCCAGGACGAGATGGAAGACGTTCTCCGCGGTGTCGCCGACATCGCCTCCGGAGATGAACCGCTTCACGCCTTCGATGTGCCACGTGCCGTCGGGCTGGGCGATCGCCTTGGTCCGGCCCGCGCCCACGTCCGAGCCGGCGTCCGGTTCGGTGAGCACCATGGTGCCGGCCCAACCGCGGTCCATGCTCATGCGCGCCCAGCGTTGCTGTTCCTCGGTGCCGACCTCGGCCAGGGTGTGGGCCATCGCCGGTCCCAGGCCGTAGAAGAACATGGCAGAGGGGTTGGCGCACATGATCATTTCCTGCACGGCCCAAACCAGTGCCGCGGGTGCGGGGACACCGCCGGCGTTCTCGGCGAGGCCGATGCGCCACCATTCGGCATCCTTGACCGCCTGCACCGTCTTGGCGAGCGGTCCGGGCACCGAGATCTCGTGGGTGGACGGGTCGAATTCCGGCGGGTTGCGGTCGGCTTCGGCGAAGGATTCCGCGACCGCGCCTTCGGCCAGCCGCGCGACTTCGTCGAGCATGGTGCGCACGGTGTCGCTGTCGAGATCTCCGTAGGCGCCCGAATCGAAGATCTCCCCGAGCGAAAGCACCTCGAACAGGTTGAACTCGATGTCGCGGACGTTGGCGATGTAATGACCCACGATCGGCAAGCGTCGCCGACGCCGGTTCGGGTACGCAAGCGTAGGTTGCGGCAACCTACGGCTACGGAACCGGAGGTTGCCAGCTCAGCAGACGCTATGACCTATATCACACTTGGGTATACACCTATCCTTGGTCGAGTGTCCCAACCGTCAGTCGCCGAGCTGCGTTCCCGTCTCGACGACCTGACCATCCGTGACGCCGCGCGGCTCGGCCGCCGGTTGAAGAATCTCCGGGGCGGCGATGTTCCCGCGAACCTCGTCGAACAGTTCGCCGCCGCCGAGGCTCTCGTGCTCACCCGGCAGGCAGCTGTCCCGACCATCACCTACCCGGATTTGCCGGTCACCTCGCGGCGCGACGAGATCGCCAAGGCCATCAGTGAGAACCAGGTGGTGATCGTCGCCGGCGCCACGGGGTCGGGCAAGACCACGCAGCTGCCCAAGATCTGTCTGGAGTTGGGCCGCGGTATCCGCGGCACCATCGGTCACACCCAGCCGCGCCGCCTGGCGGCGCGGACGGTCGCCCAGCGCGTCGCCGACGAACTCGGTACGCCGCTGGGTGAGGCGGTCGGATACACCGTGCGGTTCACCGACCAGGCCAGTGATTCGACCTTGGTCAAATTGATGACCGACGGCATCCTGCTCGCCGAGATCCAACGCGACCGGCGCCTGCTGCGCTACGACACGCTCATCCTCGACGAGGCCCACGAGCGCAGCCTCAACATCGACTTCCTGCTCGGGTATCTGCGCGAGCAGCTGCCGCGGCGCCCCGATCTGAAGGTGATCGTCACGTCGGCGACGATCGAGCCGGAGCGATTTTCGCGGCACTTCGGCGGAGCCGAACATGGATGTAGCGGCGGAGCCGAACATGGATGTAGCGGCGGAGCCCCTATCGTCGAGGTGTCGGGGCGGACCTATCCCGTCGAGATCCGCTACCGGCCACTGGAAGTGCCGGTGGTGTCCGACGACGACGATGATCCGGACGATCCCGATCACGAGATCGTGCGCACGGAGATCAGAGACCCTACCGAGGCGATCGTCGACGCTGTCCGCGAGCTGGAATCCGAACCACCTGGCGACGTGCTGGTGTTCCTGTCCGGTGAGCGTGAAATCCGGGACACTGCCGAGGCTTTGAAGGATCTGCGCAATACCGAGGTGTTGCCGCTGTACGCGCGGTTGCCCACCGCCGATCAGCAGAAGGTCTTCCAGCCCAGCCACACCGGACGACGAATCGTGCTGGCCACCAACGTCGCCGAGACCTCGCTGACCGTTCCGGGTATCCGCTATGTCGTCGACCCCGGAACCGCGCGCATCTCCCGCTACAGTCGCCGCACCAAGGTGCAGCGCTTGCCGATCGAACCCATCTCACAGGCGTCGGCGGCGCAGCGGGCCGGCCGGTCGGGCCGTACCGCACCCGGTATCTGCATCCGGTTGTATTCCGAAGAGGACTTCGAATCCCGGCCCCGCTACACCGATCCGGAGATCCTGCGTACCAACCTCGGCGCGGTCATCCTGCAGATGGCGGCGCTGGGGCTCGGTGACATCGAGAAGTTTCCTTTCCTCGATGCGCCCGACCAGCGCAGCATCCGCGACGGTGTGCAGCTGCTGCAGGAACTCGGCGCGTTCGACTCGGTGGGCGCCCTGACGGACGTCGGACGCCGCCTGGCCCGGCTGCCCCTCGACCCTCGGGTGGGCCGGATGATTCTGCAGGCCGATACCGAAGGCTGTGTGCGCGAGGTGCTGGTGCTGGCTGCCGCACTGTCGATTCCCGACCCGCGCGAGCGCCCGGCCGACAAAGAAGAGGCCGCCCGGCAGAAGCATGCCCGATTCGCCGACGAACACTCGGATTTCATCTCCTACCTCAACCTGTGGAACTATCTGCGTGAGCAGCGAAACCAGCTCTCCGGCAATGCGTTCCGACGGATGTGCCGCGAGGAGTTCCTGCACTACCTGCGGGTCAGGGAATGGCAGGACCTGGTGGGGCAGCTGCGCAGCATCGCGCGCGACATCGGGATCCGCGAAAGCGACGAGCCCGCCGAGCCGGCCGCCATCCACGCCGCGCTGACCGCGGGTCTGCTGTCGCATATCGGGCTGCGCGAGGGGGAGCCGCAGGCCCGCACGCGAGGACCGAATTGGGCGCAGTACGCGGGCGCGCGCAACTCGAAGTTCGTCCTGGCTCCTGGCTCGGTGCTGACCAAGAAGCCGCCACGCTGGATCGTGGTGGCAGACCTGGTGGAGACCAGCCAGCTGTTCGGCCGGATCGCGGCGCGTGCCGAACCGGAGGCCATCGAGCGCGTCGCGGGACATCTCGTGCACCGCAGTTACAGCGAGCCGCACTGGGAGGCCAGGCGGGGCGAGGTGATGGCCTTCGAACGGGTCACGCTCTACGGGCTGCCGCTGGTACCGCGCCGCAAGGTCGGATACTCCTCGATCGAACCCGACCTGGCCCGAGAGCTGTTCATTCGGCACGCGCTGGTGGAAGGGGACTGGCAGACCCGACACCACTTCTTCCGCGACAATGCCCGGCTGCGTGCGGAACTGGAGGAGATCGAGGAACGCGCACGTCGGCGCGACCTGCTGGTCGGCGACGACGACATCTACGCGCTGTACGACGCGCGAATCCCGGCCGACATCGTGTCGGCCCGCCATTTCGATGCGTGGTGGAAGAAACAGCGGCACCGCACTCCGGATCTGCTGACCTT
The DNA here is from genome assembly GCF_001570425.1 of Mycolicibacterium brisbanense. Lineage (GTDB taxonomy): Bacteria > Actinomycetota > Actinomycetes > Mycobacteriales > Mycobacteriaceae > Mycobacterium > Mycobacterium brisbanense. The sequence continues at coordinate 151,587 of NZ_BCSX01000021.1, read as the reverse complement.
CACCCGCGACGATCTGTTGCGGTCCGAGGACGGTGCGGACAATCCCGACACCTGGCAGGCAGGCGATCTGCGGCTACCGCTGACCTACCGGTTCGAGCCTGGTGCCGCCGACGACGGTGTCACCGTGCATGTACCGGTGGGAGTGCTGGCGCGGCTCGGCGGCGACGGCTTCGCCTGGCAGGTGCCCGCTTTGCGAGAAGAGCTGGTCACCGCGCTGATCAAGTCACTACCCAAGGATCTGCGCCGCAACTTCGTGCCTGCCCCGGACACCGCACGGGCCATCCTCGGCGACATCGATGCATCCGCGGCGTCGTTGCTGGACGAGGTGCAACGTGAACTGCGCAGGCGCAGTGGCATTTTGGTGCCGATCGACGCGTTCGACCTGAGCAAGGTGCCCGACCACCTGCGGATGACGTTCGCCGTGGAAACCGCTGACGGCAAAGAGGTGGCGCGCGGCAAGGACATCGATGCGCTGCGCGAGCAATTGGCCGTTCCGGTCGCCCAGGCGGTGGCCGACGCGGTCGGAGGCAACCTGGAGCGTACGGGTTTGCGGGCCTGGCCCGAGGATCTCGACGAACTGCCCCGCACTGTCGAGACGGCCTCGGCGGGCCACACCGTTCGCGGCTACCCGGCGTTCGTGGATACCGGTAAGGCGGTGGACATCCGGGTTTATGCGACCCAGGCCGAGCAGGCCGCCGCGATGGGTCCGGGCCTGCGCAGACTCTTGCGACTCACGGTGCCGTCGCCCGTCAAAGCGATCGAACGCGGGTTGAATCCGCGTGTGCGCCTTGCCCTCAACGCCAATCCCGACGGGACGCTGGCCGCGCTGCTCGAGGACTGCGCCGATGCGGCGGCCGATGTTCTGCTCAAGCGGGCAGTGTGGACCAGGGCCGAGTTCACTGCCCTGGCGCAGCAAGCCGCCAAGGAGCTCGGACCGACCACCACCGCTGTGGTGAACCGGGTCCAATCCGTGCTGACTGCGGCTCACGAGGTGCAGGTGGCGCTGCCCGACAAGCCGACTCCGCAGCAAGCCGACGCGGTCGCCGATATTCGCGCCCAACTGGACCGCTTGTTGCCCAAGGGTTTTGTGACTGCGGCGGGTGCGGCACGGCTGGCCGACCTGGCCCGGTATGTCACCGCGATCGCCCGCAGGCTCGACCGGCTGCCGCAGGGCATCGCGGCCGACCGTGAGCGGATGGCCAGGGTGCACGCGGTCGAGGATGCCTACGACGATGTGATCCAAGCACTTTCGGCGGCCCGCGCGGCCGATCCGAAGGTGGCGGAGATCGCCTGGCAGATCGAGGAATTCCGGGTGAGTCTGTGGGCTCAGCAACTCGGCACGCCGCGTCCGGTCAGCGAGCAGCGAATCTACAAGGCGATCAACGCGATCCAGAACTGATGATTACGACCCGTCTGCCTCTCCCGCGACCGCGGGTTGCAGATCGACATAGTGGCAGACCTGGTTGCCGCCGGCGTTTTTCGCCGCGTACATCGCCAGGTCGGCGGCGTCGATGACGTCGTCGAGGAACTGCGATGCGCGAGATGGGTCGGCAGCGTCGAGTGCAGCGCTGGCGCTACCGACACTGGCGGTGGTCGGGAAGGGGATTGCCGCAATCGCCCGGCAGATCCGCTCGGCGAGTTCGTTGGGTCGCGGTGTGCGGTGGATGTCGGCGACGACGAACTCCTCACCGCCTAGCCGTCCGATCACCGATGCCGCCGGGCAGTTCTCCCGCAGGGCGGCGCCGACCCGGGCCAGCGCCCGGTCCCCGCGTGCGTGTCCCCACGTGTCGTTGAGCAGTTTGAAGTTGTCCAGGTCGATCACGAGGACCACCAGATGTGCCCCGGCGGCGCGTTGCCGCACCAGGCCCTGGACGGAGCGGTAGAAGGCGCGTCGGGTGTGCAGACCGGTGAGTGGATCGTGGTCGGACACAGTGAGATCCGAACGCAGTGTGTGTACGAGCGACCGGATGCCGAACGGCACGCCGATGTTGAGCGCCGCGACCATCACCGTGGTGGCGACGGTCAGGGCGATATCGCCGGTGTCCTTGATGAGGCGTACCGCGAAGATGGTGGCGCATGCTGCGCACACCACAAAGTTGCCGATGACGTAACGCAGGGTGTGGAAGTAGGCGATGAATCCGCCGAGCACCGCGAAGATCACACACCCCACCAGCGCCGAGTACGGGTTGGACAAGGTAGCGCAACCGATGCCGGTCAGCGCGCTTGCCGCGAGCAGGAACAGCGACGACTGTCCCCGGGTCGGCCAGTGCACCAGCCAGACCATGGCACTGAGAAATCCGAGTGCAGCGATACCCGCGGCGATCGTCCTGGAAAGCGCGTGATCGGGACCATTCGGACTCCAGAGCATCAACAGCGGAAGCGTCGCGAGCACCGCGGTGTACAGGGCGGTCGCCCACTGCCAGCGGCGCCGCAGACCCCGATCCTCGATGTAGGTGCTGAGCCAGTCGAACTGGTGAAGCTGTTGCGGCACGCCGTTCACCCCACGGGCCATGATTCCTCACACCTCCGCATGTGCGGGAATGTACGACATTCACGTACGGTAGCTGGCCATACACGAGGTTCGCCAGCTACCGTCCGGCTGAACATTTCTCGAGGCTGAGTGGATCGACGGGCGCCGCTGGCTACGCCGGTGTCGCCGCTTGGCCGATGACGTGCTCGATCTGGCCGATGCCGTCGAGGCGCAGGGTGAGGACGTCGCCCTCACGTAACCAGTTCCCGGTCTCCATGCCGCTGCCGCCGGGGAGCGTGCCGGTTGCGAAGAGTTCGCCCGGCAGGAGTTGCTCGCTGCGTGACGCGTGGGCGAGCACTTCGCCGAGCGTGTGCTGCATCCCGGCGCTGCAGACCGTACTGACCACAGACCCGTTGATCGCCACGGAACCGGTGATCGCATCGACGCGCGGCAGGATCTCGTCGGCGGTGACGGCCGTGTCCGACATCGAACTGGCGAAGTGCTTGGACTTCTGCGGCCCGAGCCCGCTCGTCATCTCCGCCCGTTGCACGTCGCGGGCGCTGAAATCGTTGAGCACCACGAACGCTCCGATCGCAGCGGTGGCCTCGGCGCGGGTCGCATCCAACAGCGGAGCGGCCAGCACGAATCCGAGCTCCAGCTCGAAGTCCAGTGCGCGCGAATAGTTGGGCATGGGCATCGGCGTACCGGTCGGCACAAAGGTCTGTGCGTTGGACATGTAGTAGATCGGCTGCCGGTAGAACAGCGGTTTGGGTTTGAACTGCGGTACCGGGTGCCCGGTCACGCGCTCGTAGATCGCGGTGACGCGGTGCAGCCCCGGGTGAAACCGCTGGATCAGACCGCGGGCCGCGTCGATGTTGTGCTGCTCGTAGAGCATGAAGTCGCGAAACGACAGCGGTTGAAACGGGAGTAGATGCTCGCTGTTCCGCAGCTGCCGATCGGCGGCCGCCTGCTCCCAGGCGGCGTCGAACACCCTGCCGCCGAGCGCGGCACTGTCCGCCAGTGCGGTCCAATTGCCATCCGCATCAGAGCATTCGAGCTGCAACCCGGTCTCGGTGCGGATCCGTCGTAGTTTCATGGTGCTCCGTCGGTCTTGGATCAGGTCACTGCGCGCCCAACGCAGAGTAGATCAGGCCGGCGGGGTCGTAGTGCGAACGAATGGTGTTCAGCCGATCCAGGTTGTGCTCGAAGTAGCGGGCTGCCGGCATGCCGGCTTCGACATAGTTGACGTACCCGCCGACGGAGGCCGTCTGCACCGCCCGGTGCGTGTCGCGCAGCCAGCCTGCGGCCGACTCGACCGCGGTGGGTGACGGTGGTTCCGTGTACCACTGCACACACGCGGCCTGCCGCCGCCACGGAAACGCGGTGGCGTCGGGTGCGGTATCGGTGATCGCGCCGTCGAGGGATTCGATGACGGCGGTTGCGGCGCCGGCGTCTTTCGGCCACGCCGACATCGCGGCGACGATGGATTCCGCAGCGGGGTGGGTCATTTCCGCGATGATGTCGGACCCTGCGACGAAGGACCGAGGCCGGGTCGCGTCGCTGCCGCCTTCGAAATAATGGACGAAGTCCATGTGCCCGAGGGTCTGGGTGCGCGTGCTCACCGGTGCCGTGCCGATCGCGGCCGCGACGGCCGCGGCCGCTTGGTCGCCGGTGTGGGCGGGAGTCGCCAGCACGACGCTGCACTGCAGCTCGGGGCCTGGACCTGACGTCAGGTTGAGCATGCCCCACGTCTCCCGCTGTGCCGTGCCCAGCCAGTCGTGCCACCCGTAGATCACTTGTGCTGCAGCGGATTCCGGGAAAACCAGCGTGACGACGTCCCGGTCGGTAGTGGCGTAGGTGCGGAACGTGAAGGAGGTGACGACACCGCACCCGCCCCCGCCTCCGCGCAGTGCCCACAGCAGGTCGTCGTGCTCATCGGAAGACGCCGTGACCGTGTCTCCACCGGGCACGACAACGGTCGCCGACACCAGGCTGTCGCAGGTCAGTCCGTAGCGCCGGGCGTCGGCTCCGAGCCCGCCGCCCAACGTCAGGCCCGCGACCCCGACGCTCGGGCAGCTTCCGGTCGGGATGGAGCGGTTGTGTTCGGCGAGCGCGCTCTGCACTGTGTCGAGATCGACGGCGGCAGCGACCGTGACCAGGCCTGAGCCGTCGTCGAAGTCGATGGTGCGGGGGAGCCCGCGCAGGTCGATGACCATCGCTCCCGAGGTGGTCGAGGCGCCGATATAGGAGTGCCCGCCGCCACGGGGTGCAATCTTGATGGCGTGCGCTGCGGCGAAGGCGACCGCCTTCGAGACGTCGCTCTCCGAGCCGACGGTGACCACCGCCGCGGGAGTGGAATCGGCGAATCGGGTGTTGAAAACGCCTTTGGCAGAACCGAACTGCGGGTCGTCAGGCAGGATGACGTGACCGTCTAGCGAGCCGGCCAGCGCGCTCCAGTCCGGCGGCCCTGCTGGCGTGGTCGCTGTGCCGGATGCCCGCGGAGTACTGACGGGGCCGGCTGGGCCGCCGTCGCGGCACGATCCCAGCGTTGCGGCAGTGGCGAGTCCGAGCGCGCCGCGCAGGAAGGCGTGGCGCGAGATCTCGGTCATGCCCGGGCCGGCAGTCGATTACCGGGGATACGCCGCGGGTATCGGGGCGACCGCCGCCGGCACCTGCGCGGCCTGGGGCACTTGGGCCACCGCACCGGGCACCTGTGCAGCGCCGGGGACGGGCGCCACACCGGGGACGGGTGCCGCTCCGGGAACAGGCGCCGCACCTGGTACCTGCGCGGCGTCGGGGGCCGGAGCCGGGGCCGGCGGCGGGACGCCGACACCGAGCACCCGCAGCAGGTCGGGCTTCATCTGCTGCAACTGAGCGCCCCAGTAGCCCCAGCTGTGCGTCCCGTTGGGCGGGAAGTTGAAGATCGCGTTGTGGCCTCCGGCGGCCTGGTAGCGCTTCTGGAATTCCTTGTTGGAATCCACGGTGATGTTCTCCAGGAACTGGGCGCTGTACATCTGGCCGAAGCCGCCGCCGGCCGAGTCGAGGTCGGAGGAAATGCCGTTGCCGCAGTACACCCACACCGCGGTGTTGTTGGCTACCAGTTGCCCGACGTTGACCATCGGGTCGTTGCGCCGCCAAGCCGGATCGTTGGCGGGACCCCACATGTCGGTGGAGTTGTAGCCGCCGGCATCCTTCATCGCGAATCCGATCATGGTGGGCCACAACCCCTGCGACGGGTTCAGGAAGCCGGACAGTGCGCCGGCGAAGATGAACTGGGCCGGGTGCCAGATGGCCAGCGTCAGTGCCGCACCACCGGACATCGACAGCCCGACGACGGCGTTGGCGGTCGGACGGATGCTGCGGTTGGTGGCCAGCCACGCCGGGAGCTCTTGAGTGAGGAACGTTTCCCACTTGTAGGTGGTGGTGCCTGAGTTGCCCGCCGCGGGCCGGTACCAGTCGGTGTAGAAGCTGGACTGTCCGCCGACCGGCATCACGACGGCCAAGCCCGACTGGTAGAACCACTCGAACGCCGCGGTGTTGATGTCCCAGCCGCTCTCGTCGTCCTGGGCGCGCAGGCCGTCCAACAGATACAGGGCGGGCGTGCCGCCGGCACTGGCCGGACCGCCTCCGGGCTGGAACGAGACCTTGATGTTGCGCCCCATCGACGGCGACGGAACCTCGAGTTGTTCGACCGGCAAGCCCTTGCGTGAGTAGGCCGCCGCAGGTTGTGCCCCGGCCACACTCAGCAGTGCCGAGACCAGCAGCGTCGCGCTTGCGGCGGCAGCCAACCGCCATACCTTTCGGCCTAAAAACCTCCCCGTCACATCGGCAAGCTAACAATGCAGCCTGTGATACCGACGCGGCCGCGCCCGGCGTAACCCGGCTGTTATCAAGGCGTTTCGATGTCGATGCAGATCGGTGAGCTGGGGCGGTCTTACAGCCGCAGCATCTCGCGGTGCATCTCCGCGCGCTCCAGATAGCTGAAGCGCGACGGGTAACGACGCCGGAGGCCGGAGGCGCGTACTGGTGCCTTCCGGTGCAACAGTGCATGAATTGTGGTCATCGGGGGTCCCTCTCTTGCCGGGATTCACTTTGCAACGCTCTTTTCGAAGCGCAGATTCCGGACGACCGATGCGACTGTGAGCGACAGCTCCATACAGAATCTGAATGGTTGCTGTGAAGTTGCCAAAACTGCGCGTCCGTTGCGCGGGGGAGTTGACTGATCCGGCAATTCGGCGAGCCGGACAGTGCAATACTCGGTCACCTGGTGCGCCCGACAGGCGCACCGCGGAGTTTCGCCGACGTGTCAAGATGCGTCAGGCGAGCGGAAAACACATCGGCTGGGCGGAAGGTGATCACTGTGGCGCAAGGCGAACAGCTGACTACAGGAGTTGGATCGCCACACCTGTCCCGATCGCTCGGTATGTGGGCGATCGTCGGCCTGGGCCTCGGCTACATGACCCCGATGACGGTGTTCGACACGTTCGGCCTCGTCTCGGAGGCGACCAACTCGGTGGTCCCGCTCGCCTACCTGGTGGCGCTGGTCGCCATGGTGTTCACGGCCATCAGCTACGGCCGGATGACCCGGGTCTACCCGTCGGCCGGCTCGGCGTTCACCTACACCTCCGAAGTCATCCACCCGAACGCCGGATTCCTGGTCGGCTGGTCGTCGCTGCTCGACTATCTGCTGCTGCCCATGGTCAACGCGGTCATCGGCCGCATCTACTTCGAATCGTTCTTCCCGGACGCGCCGTCGTGGGTGTTCGTCGTGGTCTACGTCGGCGTGATCACCGCGTTCAACCTGTGGAGCATCAAGGGGACCTCGCGCGTCAACGGCATCCTCGTGGTGTTCCAAACCGTGCTGATCGGCGTGTTCATCGTGTTGGCCTGGTTGTCGCTACGTCACGGCATGGGCGCGGGCACGGCGCTGACCCTCGACCCGCTCTACCACGCGGGTGTCGACATGTCGGCTGTCATCACCGGCGCCACAGTGGTGTGCTTCTCGTTCATCGGATTCGACGCGATCACGATGTACAGCGAAGAGGCCAAAACCCCGAACACGGTGCCGAAGGCGATCGTCTTGGCCCTGTTGATCGGTGGTGCCATCTTCTTCGTGGCGGCCTGGTTCAGCCAGGCGGTCTTCCCGAACCTGGACGGCTTCGAGGTCACCGACGACACGCTGCCCGAGATGGCGCTGAAGGTGGGCGGCCAGTTCTTCAAGATCCTCTTCACGTCGGCCGCGCTGGCCGCCATGGTCGCATCGAGCCTGTCGTCGCACGCGAGCGTGTCGCGCATGGTCTACGTCATGGCGCGCAACGGCAAGGGCCGGATCGCGAAGTACCTGGCCTACATCCACCCGACCTTCCTCACCCCGGCCCACGCCGTCGTCATCGTCGGCGTCGTGTCGCTGCTGGCCATCAAGTTCACCCTCGAATTCGCCTCGGCGATGATCAATTTCGGTGCCCTCATCGCCTTCACGTTCGTCAACCTCACGGTGCTGGTCTACTTCGCGATCCGGCTCAAGCAGCGACGCACACCGAAAGAGATCCTCATCAACATCGTGCTGCCGGTGATCGGCATGTGCATGACCTTGGTGCTGTGGTCGAAGCTGCACGTCCAGGCGCTCGAATACGGCGCCATCTGGTTCACCATCGGTGTCATCCTGCTCGTGTACCTGACCCGTGGCTTCCGGCAACCGATGACGATGAAGATCGAAGAAGAGACGCTTGCCGAGGAGGGCACCCCGGTGCCGCACGTCAAGCACGGCGACGAGTGACGGGGCGCCGCGCTCAAATCCCTTGGTCTACCGCCGAATCGATCCGCGAGGCGACTTCACCGCACACCGCGACGAACTCCGCCATGGTGTCGACGGCCCCCAGAGGCTGCAGTACGGGCGTGCTGACCCCGGCGTCGAGGTACGGCTTGAGGCCCGTGGCGATATCCGTTGCCGTGCCGCCGACCCCGAACCCGTCGTCGGATGCCAGCCCCAAGGTGGCGGCCTTGTGAGCCAGCTGGTCAGCGGCAGCTTCACCCGGTGCGCACGCGATGAACTCCACGGTGTCGAACGGGTCGCTGCGGCCCGCGCGACCCGCGGCCACATGCGCGAGGGCGTCGCTCACCGATGTGCGGGTGTAGCTGCTGTCCAGGATTACGCCGTCGGCGATCTCGCCGGCCAGCCGCAGCGTCTTCACGCCCGTCCCGCCGATCAGCACCGGAAGTTGTTGTGGCGGTGCGTAATCCAGAGCAACTTCGGACAGCTGGACGTAACGCCCGGCCACAGTGACGGTTTCGCCGGCGAACAAGGCCCGCAACGCCATCACGTATTCGCGTAGCAGGGTCATCGGAGAGGCGACCGCAGCACCGGCCTGCCGCATCCAGTCCTGGACGCCGTGCCCGACGCCGATCCGGATGCGGCCCGGGAACATTGCTTCGAGGGTCGCGAACTCCATCGCCGTACTCACCACGTTGCGCAGCGGAGCGGGGATCAACCCCACGCCGACCACGAGGCGTTCCGACGCGGCCAGCGCGACGGCGGCCTGAGCGACGCCGCCCTGCTGGAAACAGTCCTCCCACAGCCACAATTCGTCGGTACCGGCCGCATCGGCCGCGGCGGCGACCGCACGCAGGCTCGCGGGCGGGAAATCGGGTCGGAATACGGCACCAGTGCGGATACTCATGGTCCCAACCCTACGGATAGCGTGACTGACATGAGCCGCAGACGGGTCGTCATCGCCGGGCTCGGCGACACCGGTGTTCTCACGGCGATCCGGCTCGCGCGTCAGGCCGACGTGGTCGGGATATCGGTCAAACCGGGGTTGGTCAGTGGTCAGGAACTCGGAGTGCGGCTGGCCCGGCCCGACGATTGGGCTCGCGACTACTGGATCGGCTTCGACCGGTTCCGCGGCCTGGACCGGGTGCGCACCGTGCACGGCACCCTGACCGGAATGGACCTCGCCGGCCGAACCGTCGAGGTGGCCCGGGCCGACGGCGCGCTGAGCACCGAACCCTACGACACGCTGGTCATCGCGACCGGTGTCAGCAACGGTTTCTGGCGTCGACCGACACTGCAGTCGACCGCTGAGGTCGGTGCCGAGTTGCGGGCCGTACACGAGCGGCTGGCCGGCTCTGGCTCGGTCGCCGTGGTCGGTGGCGGTGCCGCCGCGGTGAGCGCCGCGGCCAATGTCGCCCGCGCGTGGCCCGGCAAGCGTGTCGCGCTGTACTTCCCCGGCGAGCGCGCATTGCCAGGACACCACCGGCGGACCTGGGCGCGGGTGCAGCGTCGTCTCGCCGATGCCGGGGTAGCGCTGCACCCGGGCCACCGCGCCGTCGTGCCGCCGACATGCGACGAGATCACCACCGGCCCAGTCGCTTTCACCACCGGCCAGTCCGCCGTGTCCGCCGATGCAGTGCTCTGGGCCATCGGGGCGGTGCGGCCGAACACCGATTGGCTGCCCGCCGATTTGCTCGACGCGCACGGCTTCGTCCGCGTCACGCCGGATCTGCGGGTACCCGGGCATCGCGGGGTGTTCGCGATCGGCGACGTCGCCGCCACCGACCCGCTGCGATCATCGGCACGCAACCGCGCCGACGGCTTGTTGGCCCGAAATGTCCTCGCCGAGTTCGCCTCTCGCCCGTTGCGGGAGTACCGGCCGCCGACGGCGCGGTGGGGTTCGGTGCTCGGCGCTCAGCCCGAAGGGCTCGAGGTGTTCGCCCCGACCGGTGCCGCGTTCCGGTTCCCGGCTTGGTCGGTGCGGCATATCGTGCAGCCGTGGATCGTGCGACGCGGTATCTATCGCGGCGTGCGGGACTGATTCGAGGTCGAGATCCTCAGCCGAACACCGCCGGATCGGCCAACGGAATGACGATCTGCGACGGTGACTCGCCGCCTTGGCGGACCTGGTAGACCCCGCCGGTCAGAGCGCGGCGAGCCGGTCTGGTCGGCACCAGATGCGGAAAGTCGTAGGTGGTCAGGGTCAGCCGCAACCGATGACCGGGTTCGATCAGCGCAGCCGTCGGGAACACCTCGATGTCGTAGCGCGTCAATTGACCCGGCACCACCGGGAGGACGGCGGCCCGGGTGCTGAGGTGATGCGGCCGCAGCACCCTGCCGTCGGGCAGATACCACGTCTTGTCGGGATCGAGCGTGCGGTGCGAACCGAGCAGGGCGCCCTCGGTCAGTGGACGGCTGGCGCCGTCGGGGGACACGTCGTCCAGATACGCCACCCATAGCGTCTCCGACGTGCTGGCCCGCGCATGCACCGTCAGCCCTACCGGGCCCGCCACCAACTGCGGCGTCTCGAACGCGGCCGTCGTGTAGGTCAGTGCCTCCCGATGAGGTTTGCTGCTGTCCAGGTCGTACCGGATGCGCCCGCCGGTCTGCGACACCATGAAGCTGCCCATCCCGAGGCTCCACTGCTCCAGGCTGCGTCCCGAGATCGGCCCGCGTGCGGTGTACCGGAGCGTCGCCTCGGTCACGTCCGGGTCGGCGTCCGCCCGCAGCACGCCACCGTCGGCGAGGAAGAACGGCGTGGGGGTGGCTTCCGGGAACGGGTATTCGCTGGTGTGAAACCACTGGCGGCTGCCGATCGCCTGGAACCGCAGCGGTGCGCCGGCGACCGCCGCGTCCTCGGAGTCCTTGAGCCACCGGTCGAACCAGCGCAGCTGCAAGGCATGCAGATGCAAGCCGTCCAGGTCGGATACGTGGTACCAGGGACCCATCATGAGCTGGATGCGCTCGGAGGTCCGCTGTCCCGGCTCCATGGGCGCGTCGGCGGGCCGGCCCGCAAAGGTGTTCTGCAGCGCGGCGTAATTGAGCGGGGCGCCGCGCTGGAACGCGTCGTGCCATCCGCCGATCAGGAACACGGCCACGTCGTTCTCGACGATCTTCGGCAACACGCCACTGGCTCGCATGTTGTCCCAGAACGGGCCGTCGAACGCGGTGTCCCCGCCGGAAGCTGCGTCGGCGGTCATCGTCTTGAAGTACTGCCGCTGGTCGCGTCCGCGTTGGCGCACGCCGGCCAGCCCGCCGGCCCGCGGCCGCTCGTGCGGCCCGCGGTTGGCGAACTCGAGCGTCGAATTGACCACATTGAGCAGTGAATACACCGCGCCGTAGGCCCGCACCGTGCGCATGTGCGGCACACCGCCCATGGTGACCACGTCGCGATAGAAGTCGTTGGCGGCCATCACCGGGAAGATCGCCTTGAGCGGTGAGTCCCGGCCGACTGCTGCGGCAGTCAGCAGCTGGTTGATGGCCAGATAGGAGATGCCGAACATGCCGACGCGACCGTTGGAATTCGGCAGTTGCGCGGCCCAGTTGACCAAATCCACGCCGTCGGTGACCTGCTCGGCACCCAGCATCTCGAATGATCCGCCCGACACCCCGGTGCCGCGGACATCGGCCATCACCTCGATGTAGCCGCGCCGGATCAGATACGGGGTTGCGCCGCCGCCGATCTGCGCGGCCGGCGGCGGCGCCTTCTTGCCGTAGGGCGTGATGGACAGCAGAACGGGGAACGGGCCGGGCGCAGGCTCGCCGGTTTCCGGGATGGTCGGGTAGTGGACATCGACCCGCAGCACGGTGCCGTCGCGCACGGTGACCGCGACGTTGTGATGTACACCGATGCCGTAGCTCGCAGGTTTCGGCGTCCACGGTGGCTCGAGCGGCGATGGGCTGGTTTTGCGCGTGCGCGCTGCCGCCCAGCTGGCCATGGCCTTCTCCCGCACGGCCTGCAACCGGTTCGCCATTCGCGTCTCCCTTGACGTCGTGCCGACTAGATAGACGGTATGACAGCAAACTCGGGCTCGGCGCATCACCCCACGGTCTGGCGGACCGCCGATCGCACCAACGCACGCAGCCACTGGTGCCGCCGGTCGTCGTCGAAGGCCGGATGCCAGACCATGCGGTACGGCATCGTCGCGATCTCTTTCGGTGCATCCAGCACCACGAGCGCATCCGGCGTTGCGAACACGCCGGTGAGCTGTCTCGGCAGCGTGGCGACCAGATCGGTGCCGGGCAGGAACTGCGGGGCCGCGGCGTGGTAGGCAACCGTGACCGCAGCATTGCGGACCACACCCAGTTTCGCCAGCGGAAGGTCGACGTCGGGTTGTCCGCCGTCGTGCACGTCCACGATGACGTGGCGGGCATCCCGATAGTCGCGCAGTGTGATCCCGCCTGCATCGGCCAGCGGGTGGTCGGCAGCAACCACGCACACGAACCTCTCGACGAACACCTGCTCGCAGCGCATCTCGTCGGTCGTCTGGCCGCCGTAGAGGCCAAGATCGATCGTGGAGTTGCGGATCTGATCGGCCACCCCTTCGCGCCGCCAGCTGTGGAAGTGCACCGGGGCTTGTGGCGCCTGGCGCATCACCTCCCGGCAGATCGCAGAACCGAACGCTTGCACGGCATAGTCGGTGCCGGCGACGTTCACCGGTCGCGACGAGCTGGCGGGATCGAATTGCTCTGGAGCGAATAGGTTTTCGAGCGCAGGGAGCACCATGTCGAGTTGGGCCCGGATGGTCTCGGCGCGTGGGGTCAGTCGGTAGCCTGCGGCGTCGCGGATCAGCAGCGGATCGTCGAGCAGGCGCCGCAGCCGGTGCAGGGCGCGGCTCATGGCGGGCTGGCTCAAGCCGATACGCGTGGCCGCTCGGGACACCTGACGTTCCTCCAGCAGCGCTACCAGCGGGGGAATGAGGTTGAGATCCGCCCGCTCGATATGCGTCGTGTGCATATTGATCATCTTAAAGATGCATGTGACTTATCGCTGGTGTGCTGGAACGCTGGCAGTCGAGACAGGAAGGCAGGCACATGCAGATTTCCGGCAACACCATCTTCATCCCCGGCTCGACGAGCGGCATCGGCCTCGCGTTGGCATTGGCTTTGCAGGCCAAGGGAAACACCGTCATCGTCGGTGGCAGGCGCACCGAGCTGCTCGACGAGATCGCCACCGAGCACCCTGAACTCGACACCGTGCAGATCGACACGACCGATCCCGAGAGCATTCGCGCCGCTGCCGCCACCGTGATGGGCAAGCATCCGGAACTCAACGTCGTCATCGCCATGGCCGGCGTCATGGCCGTCGAGGACTGGCACGCGCCCGAATCGTTCCTGGCTTCAGCCGAACGGGTGATCACCACGAATGTGCTTGGGCCCATTCGGCTTATCGCCGCGTTCATCGAGCATCTGCAAGCGCAGCGGGACGCGACGATCGTGACGGTGTCCTCGGGCCTCGCGTTCGCTCCGCTGCGCGCCACGCCGAGCTACAACGCCTCCAAGGCGGCCGTGCACATCCTCACCGAATCGGTGCGGCTGCAATTGGCCGACACCAGCGTCAAACTCGTCGAACTCGTGCCGCCCTCGGTGGCCACCGACCTGCTTCCGGGCCAGCGTGAGAGCAGCTTCGCGATGCCGCTCGACGAATTCGTCAGCGAGGTCATCGGCCTACTGGAAAGCCAGCCCGATGCCAAGGAGATCCAGGTCGAGCGGGTGAAGTTCCTCCGGTACGGCGAGGCTCGCGGTGACTACGACCAGGTGGTGGCGACGCTCAACAGCGCTGACCCGCACGGACATTGAGCAGCGCGTCACGGTTTCTGCCGGAGGTCGGCCAATGAGTTGCGCAGGCCTCCGTCGAGCCGGATCTGTACCGCGGCCACGGCGATCATGATGGCCGCGGTGATCATGTGCACGACCGCGTCGGTGGTGTTGTTCGGGAAGCTGAACACGAAGGCCACCTGATTGGAGAAGAACGCCCAGATGCCCGGCAGCGCACCGGCGACCGCCGCGAGCAACAGGTACAGCACCGACCACGACTTCCGCAGGCAGAACACCAGGCCGGGGCCGAACAGGGCAAGCCCGGCGACGGCATGCCAGCCGTTGTAGTCCATCCCCATGATCTGCACGGTGGGGGCGCCGGGGCCGGTGGCGAAACTGGGCTCGGCGATGAATCCGACGACCGCCTGGACCACGTGGAACGTGGCGATCACCAATAGTCCCCACTGGGCAAAGCTCCATTGCTTCACTCTTCGGACGCTACGTCTACTACAGCGTGTAGTCAACGGTTACCAGGTGTCGACGAATCTCGTGGTGGCGGCGGGACGCGGGTGCTGGGCGGCCGCCGCCAACGTGGCCGCGATCAGCGTGCGGGTTTCCGCCGGGTCGATGACGTCGTCGATCTCGAACATCGACGCCGAGTTGAGCGCCCGCGCGTTTCGTTCGGCAGCCGCGGTCGCCGCCTGCACGGCCCGCTCCCGCTCATCGTCGTCGACGATGGCTTCCAGTTCCTTGCGCAGGCCGAGTCGGACGGCGCCCTCCAGCCCCATCGGGCCCAGATGCGCGCCCGGCCACGCCACGGTCAGCAGGGGCTCATGCAGGCTGCCGCCGCACATCGCTTGTGCGCCAAGGCCGTAACCCCGGCGCAGGATCACGGCCACCAGCGGCACCGTGAGTGCTGCCCCGGCCACCAACAACCGCGACCCGCGCCGCACCAGGGCTTCGGCCTCGGCGGCTGGGCCGACCATGTATCCCGGACAGTCCACGAGCGACACCACGGGCACGCCGAATGCGTTGCACAACTGCAGGAATCGCGCGGCCTTGTCCGATGCGGCGGCTGTGAGCGCACCCGCCTTCACCATGGTGTTGTTCGCGATGACGCCCACCGGTCTGCCGTCGATGCGGGCAAATGCCGTCACCATCTCCGGCGCGAACTTCTCCCTCAGGAAGGTGACTGAGCCACAATCGGCGAGTGTCTCGATGATCGGTCTGATCGGATAGGCCCGCCTGGCCCGCTCGGGAACCATTGTGCGCAAGCTGTTCTGGTCCGCTTCGGCGCCCGATGGGCCCGCGCCGGCGAAGTAGCCGAGCAGCGTGCGGGTGACGGTGACGGCGTGCGCCTCGTCGGGCACCACGACGTCGACGACGCCGTTGGGTGCCTGCACCGAGATCGGCCCCACTTCGTCGGGCGCGACGTCGCCGAGGCCACCGCCGGCAATCATCGCAGGGCCACCCATCCCGATCGAACTGTTCGCGGTGGCGACGATCAGATCGGCGGCCCCGGCGATCACCGCGTTGCCCGCGAAGCATCGGCCATTGACCACCGCGATCCGCGGCACCACACCGGACAGCGCGGCCCACAGCGCGAAGGCCCTGACCTCCAAGGACGACACCGTCGGATAGTCGGTGTCCCCCGGCCGGCCGCCGCCACCCTCGGCGAAGAACACCGTCGGCAGCTGCATCCGCTCGATGAGCTCGAAGAGCCGGTCCTTCTTGCGGTGTCCGAGGGCGCCCTGGGTTCCGGCGAGCACGGTGTAGTCGTAGGACAGCACCGCGCACGCAGCACCGTCGATACGCGCGGTACCGGCCACCAGACCGTCGGCCGGGGTGCGGGCGATCAGGTCGTCGAGATCGCGACGCTGACGCTGTGCGGCGATCGCGAAGCGGCCGTACTCGACGAACGACCCGGGGTCGACGAGGTCGTCGATGTTCTCCCGCGCCGTGCGCGCACCGCCGTCATGACGACGCGCCACGGCGTCGGGGCGCGCGGCGTCCTGGGTCAGAGCCCGGCGTCGCAGCACCTCGGCCAGGTCGTCGCGCAGCGGTTCGTCGGACATATCTCGTCTCCCCTGGAATATGGGCATCCGGTCACAGGTTGCCCATCGTTGTGACCGATTCTGCGTTCGATCCGCGTGATCTGTTGGCCGAGGCCCGGCTGGGTGTACTCGCCACCATTAAAGCCAACGGCATGCCGCAGCTGTCTCCGGTGACGCCGTATTACGACCGGGACGCGGACGTGATCTACGTGTCGATCAGGGCAGGGCTGGCCAAGACGGCCAACCTGCGTCGCGATCCCCGCGCCGCCATCGAGGTCACCCGCGACGACCGGTGGGCCTGGGCAACCGCCGAAGGCTCGGTGACCCTGACCGGCCCCGGTTCGGATCCGCACGGCCCCGAGGTGCAGGCGCTCGTCGACTACTACCGCGCGGCGGCCGGTGAACACCCGGATTGGGACGAATACCGTGCCGCCATGGTGTCGGATCAGCGCATTCTGATGGCGCTGTCCGTGGAGAAGGTGTACGGCCAGCGGCTGCGCTGACTCAGCGGATCTCGGCGGCGATGCGGTTGAGCACCGCCGGGTAGCGGTTGGCCTCGCGATGGCCGCCGGGCTTGCCGCTGCTGACGATCGCCGCGGACAGCGCACGTGCCGGGTCCGCCCACACCGCGATGTCGACCAGGCCGGTGTGGCCGAACGCCGACTCGGTGTCCTTCCCGAACGGCCCGAACCGCTTGCCGCCGAGCATGTAGCCGGTGCCCCAGCGCATCGGTTTGAGGCCGGTCGCCACGTCGGGTCGCATCCGCCGGGCCGGTTTGATTGCGGCACGCAGCGTTTCGGGCCGCATGATCCGTACCCCGTCCAGTTCGCCTCCGCGGCGCAAGATTTCGGCGAAGCGTGAGAGCTCGTCGGCGTTGGAGACAGTGCTGGACGACGGGACCACGCTGGTGAGAAACAGCGGCGTGTTGCTCAACGGAATGATCCGGTCCAGGGTCCCGCCGACAGCGGCCCGGAAAGCCGCGGCGATCGGAGGCGGGAGCGGCTTGCCGGTGGCATGGCTCGGCGCAACCAGCGAAACCTCGTCGGCTGCAACACCGTAATTGGTCCAGCGGAACCCGAGGGGTTCGAGGATGTCCTCGGCGAGAATGTCTCGGATGTTGCGGCCGGTGGCGGCCTGGACGATTTCGCGGACCAGCGGACCCCAGGTCAGTCCGTGATAGATGTGCACCAGGCCGGGCCGGTACACCGGTTTGAGGTTGCCGAGTTGCTCACGGGTGTACTCACTGTCGTTGACCCTCGTGACGTCCGGTCGCGGACCGGTGTGGATCGGCACGCCCGCACTATGGGTGATGACGTGCCGGATGGTGGTCCGGTCCTTGCCGTGGCTGGTGTAGCTCGGTAGATAGTCGCAGACCCGGTCGTCGAGCGAGAAGTATCCGCGTTCGACGAGCATGTGCACGACGGTCGTGCTGATGGCCTTGGCCGCCGAATACACGCAGAACGGCGTGTCAGTGCGGACAGGGATCTTCTCGGCATCGGGTAGGTCGTCGGGGCCGTTGCCCCAGCCGTGTCCGATCGCGCGGTTCAGGATGACTTTCCCGTTGCGCCGCAGGCACACCTGGATCGCGGGGTGCATGCCGGCGCGATACCAGTGCTGCACCGACTGCCAGATCCGCTCGACAACCTGCGGGTCGATCTCCGAGTGATCCTCGTCCGCGACGTCGGTGACAGCGTCGAGGTCCGTGGGCACTGCGATTCTGCCGTCTGGATTCATGCGCGATCCGCCTTCGTTACTCCCTGGACGCTCACTGGACCTTCTTCAACGTCGCCGACAGATGGTGCTGCAGCGGTTGGCCCACCGCACCCATACGCAGGGTGTAGGCGAGCTCGTCACCAGCTATCTTGATTGAACGTGACAGTGCCGTAACGCTTTTGGCGCTCGTGCTGAGACCGATGTTGGTCGCGGTCAACTCCATCTCGATGGTGTCACCGACGACTGCCAGCGAGCCTTCCTGGATTTCGGTGATGCCCGTGGGATGGGCGAGGATCCATTCCACCCGACCCGGTGCCGGCACCCGGAGGTAGCCGGTTTCGGCGTGCAGTGGACGACCGTCGGCACGCGACTTCGTGCGTTGGCCGTAGGCGAGGAAGGGCTTACCGACGTGGCCGAAGGTGATCTCTTCGGCGTAGTCGAACGACTCGATGGTCGGGTACTCGCCGGCACCTGGCCCCGACCAGATGCCCAGCAGCGGAGCCAAGACCGCGATGTCGGGATGAAGATCAACCACGGTCGCCAGCGTACGGATAACGTGCGTGGTCGGACTATCGGGCGGCGGAGACAAGCCCCTCCGGCCCTGGCGACCGACGGTCATCGATTCAGCTCCAACAACTTTGGTCAATGTGGCCTCACGGGTCACAGTGCGTGGGGTTTTGTCGGTGATTCGAACTAGTGTTCGAGTATGGAGTCGGAGTCGGAGGTTGCCGCCGCGCTCGCCGCGGTACGCGCGGCACTCGACGCGGTGCGCGGCCTGCCGTTCGGGTCCCTGTCACCCGCCGACCTGCTCGACGTGTGCTCCGGCATCCAAGAGCTGCGCAACCTGGCACCCACCGTCGAGCACGCCGCGATCACCGCCCTGGCCGATCAGAGCACCCCGGCGCGGATCGGGGCGAAATCCTGGCCCGAAGCCCTACGGATCCGGCTACGCATCTCCCACAAAGAAGCCCGCCGCCGCGTCCGCGACGCCATCACCCTCGGACCCCGCCACACCCTCACCGGCCAACCCGTACCGCCACGGCGGCCCGCCACCGCCGCCGCCCAGGCCGGCGGCTGGCTGACCCCAGACCACATCGAGGAGTTGGAGAAGTTCTTCACCGCCTGCCCCGCCTGGGTCGATACCCAACGCCGCCAGCACATGCAGGAGAAGCTGGTCGCCGTCGCCGCGAGCAACTGCCCCGATGTGCTGCACACCGCGATCACTGAAGCGTTGTATCTGCTCAACCAGGACGGCGAGGAACCCCCCGAAGACCTCGCCGCCCGCTCCCGCGGCATCACGCTGGGCCCCCAGGAACCCGACGGCACCCGCACCATCCGCGGCCGCCTCACCGCCGAACTGGGCGCCACCCTCGGCGCGGTGATGGAGAAATGGGCCGCACCGGGCATGTGCAACCCCGACGACGAACACCCCTGCACCGCCGGCACCCCCACCCAAGAACAGATCGACACCGACACCCGCACCAGTCGGCAACGCACCCACGACGCCCTGCTCACCCTGGGCCGCCACGCCTTGATGTCCGGCGAACTGGGGCAGCACAACGGACTACCGGTATCCATCGTGGTCACCACCACCCTGCACGAACTCGAAACCGGCGCCGGGGTGGCGGTCACCGCCACCGGGTCGAAACTGCCCATCGCCGAGCTGATCCGCCTGGCCGCGCACGCCCACCACTACCTGGCCGTGTTCGACCACCACACCAACGTGCCGCTCTACCTCGGCCGCACCAAACGCATCGCCACCCCCGGGCAACGGCTCATGCTCTTCGCCCGCGACCGCGGCTGCACCTGCCCGGGCTGCACCGCCAGCGGGCACCGCAGCCAAGCCCACCACGCCACCCGAGACTTCGCCAAAGGCGGGCTGACCGACATCACCGACCTCGCCCTGGGCTGCGGGCCCCATCAACGCCTCGTCGGCCCCGGCAAATGGACCACCCGCATCAACACCCACGGCCGCTGCGAATGGATCCCACCAGCGCTGCTCGACACCGGCCAATCCCGCATCAACACCTACCACCACCCCCAGCAATACTTCACCGACAACCAAGACGACGACGAAACAGACTGTCCAACATCGTGATTCACACTTCCGGGCGCGAGCGGCGTGCGGGTGGTTACGGTGGGGCATGCGCCCATTCCCCGCCGCGCTTGCCGCTGCGCTCGCCCTTGCCGGCTGTTCCAGTACCGCGGGCGCGGATAGCGCGGCCAGTCCCGAGGGCCGGACTTTCGTGTCGGTCGCGGTGGACGGCGAGCAGATCCCCGGCGGCGGTCCGTTGACGGTCGGATTCGACGGAGACCGCATCAGCACGTTCGCCGGCTGCAACCACGGCTCGGGCACTGCGGAACTCGCCGACGGCCGTATCGTCACACAGCTGGCGAGCACGATGATGGCCTGCCCGCCACCACTCGGGGACGCCGACGCCTGGGTCTCGAAATTCTTCCAAGCCGGTCCGTCGTGGTCGCTGGCCGACGACACTCTCACCCTGCAAAGCCCGACCGCGACCGTCACGCTGAAGGACAAGAAGGTGGTAGACCCCGACCAGCCGCTCACCGGCACCACGTGGCAGGTCCAGAGCCTGGTATCCCCCGACGCCGTCTCCACCTCAGCGGCGCTGGAGCAGAGCAGGCCGACATTGACCATCGCCACCGACGGCGCCGTGACGGGTTCAACGGGCTGCAATCGGTTCACCGGTCATGCCCAGATCAACGGCAGCACCATTGAATTCGGGCCGCTGGCGACCACCGAAATGGCGTGCGTCGGCGAGATCGGCGATGTGGAGCACGCGGTACTGCGTGTGCTCAGCAATACGGTCCGATCATCGATCGACGCCGACCAACTGCGGCTCACCCGCGATGACGGCTACGGCTTGATCTTGCGCGCCCAGTAGCGGGGTTACAGCGGTGACGCGCCGCGCAGATGCTCGAAGATCAGTGACGTTTGCGTGCCTGCCACATCCGCGTCGGCGTTGAGGTTCTCGACCACGAAAGCCCGCAGGTCATCGGTGTCGCGTGCGGCGACATGCAGGATGAAGTCGTCACCACCAGCCAAGAAGTAGACGTCCATCACCTGAGGGCGTTTACGAATCTGGGCGATGAAGCTGCGGATCTTCCCGCGGGCGTTCGACTGCAGACTGACCGAGATCATCGCCTGGAGGCCCAAACCCACCGCCGCCGGGTCGATATCCGTGTAGAAGCCCCGGATCACTCCGATCTCCTGGAGGCGACGCACCCGACCGTGGCAGGTCGAGGCAGCGATCCCGACGGCATCAGCCAACGCACTGTTGGAGATCCGGGCGTCGGCGTGCAGGGCCAGCAGAATCCGCCGATCCACGTCATCGAGGCCGGAGTGCCGAACATCCTTCGATGAGCGGGCTGCAGCCGGGGTCCCATTCGCCGATTCTTCAATCACTCCGCCACAGTAGCGAATCTTCATCAGACATATTGCTCATTCTCCGACGTTTCTTCACACTGATTTCAGCACACCAACTTTGAAGGAGCGATCATGCTCGTCGGTATCCCGACCGAGATCAAGAACAACGAGTTCCGCGTGGCCATCACCCCGGCCGGCGTTTCCGAACTGACCCGCCGTGGCCACGACGTGATCATCCAGGCCGGCGCCGGCGAGGGTTCGGCCATCTCGGACAACGACTTCAAGGCCGCCGGCGCCGAGATCGTCGCCACCGCCGACCAGGTGTGGGCCGACGCCGAACTGCTGCTCAAGGTCAAGGAGCCCATCGAGGCCGAATACGGCCGCATGCGCAAGGACCAGACGCTCTTCACCTACCTGCACCTGGCGGCCTCCCGGCCGTGCACCGACGCGCTGCTGGCCTCGGGCACCACCTCCATCGCCTACGAAACCGTGCAGACCGCCGACGGCGCGCTCCCTCTTCTCGCGCCGATGAGCGAGGTCGCCGGCCGCCTGTCGGCACAGGTTGGCGCCTACCACCTGATGCGCAGCCACGGCGGCCGCGGCGTGCTGATGGGCGGCGTCCCCGGTGTCGCACCGGCCGAGGTCGTCGTCATCGGCGGTGGCGTCGCGGGCTACAACGCCGCCCGGATCGCCAAGGGCATGGGCGCTCACGTCACCGTGTTCGACCTCAACATCAACACGCTCCGCAAGATCGACAACGAGACCAACGCCGGCATCGAAACCCGTTACTCGTCGAGCCTGGAGCTCGAGGAGGCCGTCAAGAAGGCCGACCTGGTGATCGGCGCGGTGCTGATCCCCGGCGCGAAGGCCCCCAAGCTGGTCACGAATGCGACTGTGGCTCACATGAAGTCGGGTGCGGTCCTGGTGGACATCGCCATCGACCAGGGCGGCTGCTTCGAGGACTCGCGCCCCACCACCCACGACGACCCCACCTTCGCTGTGCACGACACCGTGTTCTACTGCGTGGCCAACATGCCGGGTGCGGTGCCGCGCACCTCGACGTTCGCACTGACCAACGCCACCATGCCGTATGTGCTGAAGCTGGCCGACAAGGGCTGGAAGGCCGCCTGCGCGAGCGACGCGGCGCTGGCCAAGGGCCTGTCCACCCATGATGGTGCCCTGCTGTCCGAGCAGGTCGCCGCCGACCTCGGGCTGCCGTTCACCGATCCGGCAACCCTGCTGTAGGAACTCGCATCCCATCGCCCGGCCGGCAGCTCATGCCGGCCGGGCGATGACTTTTGACACCTGTCAAGTATGGTGGGCCGCATGCTGCTGCAGGAACTGTTGCCGAGTGTCCCGACGACCACCGACGAAGCTCTGCAGGTCTTCGACGCGGCCGAGGCGGTCGACCCCGCCTTCATGATCGGCACGTGGCATGGCGCCGAAGTCCCCACCGGGCACCCCATGGACGGCCTGCTTGCCGCCAGCGGTTGGTGGGGCAAGCGCTTCGTCGACGCCGAGACCGTTCACCCATTGCTGTTCCCGACGATGGACGGCAAGGGCCTGTGGGCGTTGAATCCGGCGTTGGCGTTCGGCGGCCTTGGCGTGACGGCGAAACTGCCCACGAAATTGGCCGCGCCGCGCGCCTTGCCGATCTCACGAGCGATCGCCGCGCTGCGTCCGGTGCTGCAAACCCGCGCAGCCAAGGCCCGGTTGCGCACCACGCGATACCGGGGCACCGACACCGCGACCATGATCTATGACCAGCTGCCCATCAACGACGTGTTCCGCAGACTGTCCGACGATGCGGTGATCGGCGCGATGGACCTGCGCGGATCGCGTCGGCCCTACTTCTTCGCGCTGTATCGCGACAATTCGCTGCCGCTCATGTGAGACTCCGCGGCGGCAGTTCGCGTATTCACGGTGTTCACCGCGCATTAGGCCGGAGGCCCCGCAGCGGTGCTTGGATCGGAAAAGGCAAGCGTCACAGTGCCTTTTCCCCGCGCTTTGCGGCCACCACCAGAATGCGAGGAGTTACCCGTGGTTAATCTGCCCGTCGCACACCAGCCCCGCCCCTTCCTGCCGGAGCTCTCGGAGTTCTTCGCCGGCATCACCCCGTTCGCCAGCCTGCGGCCGATCTTCGAACGCAACCTGATGCGCATCGAGGATGAGGTCACCGAAGAGCACTACGAGCTGCGGGCCGAAATCCCGGGCATCGACCCTTCCAGCGACGTCCACATCACCGTCTCCGACGGCCAGCTCACGGTCAAGGCCGAGCGCACCGAGCGGGTTGACGTCAACTCTCGCTCGGAATTCTCGTACGGTTCGTTCCTGCGCACCGTGACCCTGCCTGCCGGTGCCGACGAGGAGGCGATCACCGCAAGCTACGACCGCGGCATCCTGACCGTGCGGGTCCCGCTCTCACAGAACCCGTCGGGTGCCCGTCAGATCGCCATCCAGGATGTCGACGATCAGGTCGCCGAGATCGCTCCCGCCACAGAAGAATTCCACGGCTGACACCTCACAGCAATGACGGCACCACCAGTGCCGTCAGCTCGCCGATGAGCGGTCGCAGGTTGGCGGCCTTCGGGTCATCAGCCCGCGACCGCGTCATCACCGCGAGTAGCAGCCGCTGCCCGTCCGGCCCGTACGCGATGCCGACGTCGTTGGTGCTGCCGTAGTCCCCACTGCCGGTCTTGTCGGCACTGGTCCAGCCGGCGGGCAACCCGGCTCGCATACTCGACGTCTCGTTGCCCCGCATCCACTCCTCAAGCTGCTGACGCTGCGGCGGGCTCAGCACGTCTCCGGTCAGCATCGCGCGATAACCGGCGCCCAGGGCAGCCGGCGTCGAGGTGTCCCTCAGATCACCGGGGATGGCCGAGTTCAGTGCGGTTTCCCAACGATCCAGCCGGGTGCGGTTATCGCCGATGCTGCGGGCGAACGCGGTGATACCCGGCGGCCCGTCGATCAGTTTCAACAGCAGGTTGCCGGCGGTGTTGTCACTGTGTTGCAAGGCGGCCTGGCACAGCTCACCGATCGACATGTCGGCACCGGTCCGCTCCTCGGTCACCGGAGAGTTGGCGACGATGGCGCTCGGATCGATGAATATCCGGGTATCCAGCGCCAACTGCCCACGGTCGACCTGCTGCAGTACGCGACCGGCGGCGTAGCCCTTGAACGTCGAACACATCGCGAACGTCTCGTCGGCCCGATGAGCCACCGTCCGATTCGAATCCACATTGGCCGCGAACACGCCGATCGATGCGTTGTTGCGCTTCTCCAGCCCTGCGATCTGGTCGTCGAGCGGAGCTGCCGACGCCGTCGGCGCCCCTATTCCAGCAACCGCCACTGCCGCCAGCGATCCGATCAGTACATTGCGCCGCGAGAGTCCAGTCATCGACCCCAGATTACCTGTGCGGGAGGGTCAACCTGCGATGGCCTGAAGCCTTTGCGGCAGGGCCAGTTCCGACGGTCCGAGCACAGCGGCGCCGTACTCCCGCGTCAACAGCCGGCGTGCGACAGCGTTGACCTCGTCAAGCGTCACGGCGTCGATCTGAGCCAATGTGTGCTCCAGACTTCGGTGTTCGCCGTAGTTGAGTTCGCTACGCCCGATCCGGTGCATGCGTGACGCCGAATCCTCCAGCCCGAGCACCAGGCCGCCCCGCAACGACCCCTTGGCGATGCGACATTCGTCGGCCGTGATGCCGTCGCGCGCAACAGTTTCCAACACGTCGGTGGTCACCCGAACCACTTCGTCGAACCGCTCCGGCTGGCACCCGGCGTATACCGAGAATGCGCCGCTGTCGGAGAAGGTGTCCACCGTCGAGTACACCGAGTAGGCCAGCCCCCTGCTTTCGCGAATCTGTTGGAACAGACGGGAACTCAGGCCGCCACCGAGTGCGGTGTTGAGCACCGAAAGCGCCCACCGGTGTTCCCAGTGTCGCCCCGGGGTCCGCACTCCCATCGACAGATGAGTCTGCTCGCCGTCGCGTTCGATCAACTCCAGGGCCGGACGTCCGGTGACCCGACCCACGCCCTTGCGCGGCGGGACCGCGTCACGGCCGGAGACCAGTTTCGGGCCGAAATGCTCCTTGACCAGCGCCACCACCACGTCATGGTCGACGTTGCCCGCGACCGCCACCACCATCCGGTCCGGCGTGTAGCGCCGAATATGGAATGAATGCAGCTGCGCCCGAGTCATTTCCGTGATGGACTCGACGCTGCCGATCACCGGTCGACCCACCGGATGGTCGCCGAACATCGCCGTCAGGAACACGTCGCCCAGGGTGTCCTCGGGATCGTCGTCGCGCATGGCGATCTCCTCGAGCACCACGTCGCGCTCGACCTCGACATCGTCGGCAGCGCACCGCCCCCGCAATACCACGTCCGCGACGAGGTCGACAGCCAATTCCAGATCGGTGTCGAGCACATGCGCGTAGTAGCAGGTGTGCTCGCGTGCGGTGAATGCGTTCAGCTCACCGCCGACGGCGTCGACGGCCTGTGCGATCTGCACCGCACTCCGTGACGGCGTCGCCTTGAACAGCAGGTGCTCCAGGAAGTGGGCGGCACCCGCGACGCTACGACCCTCGTCGCGGGAACCGACACCCACCCACACCCCGACCGATGCGGAACGCACCGACGGGATGTACTCCGTGACCACCCGCAGTCCGCCGGGCAATATGGTCCGGCGGACCTGCGAGGTATCCAGTGTCGACGCCTTGCGATCAGGCTTCGGCGGGCGCGGCATCGGCAGGGGCGGCCGGGGTCGCTTCTGCTGCTGTTTCCTCTTCAGCCACCAGAACCAGCGAGATCTTGCCGCGGTTGTCGATATCGGCGATCTCCACCTGCAGCTTGTCGCCGACCTTCACCACATCCTCGACCTTGGCGATGCGCTTGCCGCGGCCCAGCTTCGAGATGTGCACCAGACCGTCGCGACCCGGCAGCAGCGAGACGAACGCACCGAAATCGGTGGTCTTGACCACGGTGCCGAGGAACCGCTCGCCGATCTTCGGCAGCTGCGGGTTGGCGATCGCGTTGATCTTGTCGATCGCAGCCTGCGCGGACGGGCCGTCCGCAGCACCGACGAAGACCGTGCCGTCGTCCTCGATGGAGATCTGCGCACCGGTCTCCTCGGTGATCGAGTTGATCATCTTGCCCTTGGGCCCGATGACCTCGCCGATCTTGTCCACGGGCACCTTGATGGTGGTGATCCGCGGCGCGTACGGGCTCATCTCGTCGGGACGGTCGATCGCCTCGGCCATCACCTCGAGGATGGTCAGCCGCGCGTCCTTGGCCTGGCTCAGCGCACCGGCCAGCACCTTCGACGGGATGCCGTCGAGCTTGGTGTCCAGCTGCAGCGCTGTGACGAAGTCCTTGGTTCCGGCGACCTTGAAGTCCATGTCACCGAAGGCGTCCTCGGCTCCGAGGATGTCGGTCAGCGCGACGAAGCGACGTTCCGTCTTGCCGTCGGTCTCGACGTCGTCGGACACCAGGCCCATGGCGATACCGGCCACCGGAGCCTTCAGCGGCACACCGGCGTTGAGCAGCGCCAGCGTCGATGCGCAGACCGAGCCCATCGAGGTGGAGCCGTTGGAGCCCAACGCCTCGGAGACCTGACGGATCGCGTAGGGGAACTCCTCGATGCTCGGCAGCACGGGCACCAGGGCCCGCTCGGCCAGTGCGCCGTGGCCGATCTCGCGGCGCTTGGGCGAACCGACGCGACCGGTCTCACCGGTCGAGTACGGCGGGAAGTTGTAGTGGTGCATGTAGCGCTTGGTGGTCTCCGGCCCGAGCGAGTCGATCTGCTGGGCCATCTTGATCATGTCCAGCGTGGTGACACCCATGATCTGGGTCTCGCCACGCTCGAACAGCGCGCTGCCGTGCGCCCGGGGCACCACGGCCACCTCGGCCGACAGGGCACGGATGTCGGTGATGCCACGGCCGTCGATACGGAAGTGGTCAGTCAGAATGCGCTGGCGCACAAGCTTTTTGGTCAGCGACCGGAACGCGGCGCCGATCTCTTTCTCGCGGCCCGCGTAGGTCTCGGCCAGGCGCTCCAGCACCTCGACCTTGATCTCGTCGGTGCGGTCGTTGCGTTCGTTCTTGCCTGCGATGGTCAGCGCCTCCGACAGCGCGTCGGTGGCCACCGACGCGACCGAGTAGTAGACGTCCTCGGCGTAGTCGGGGAAAACCGGGTAATCGCCGGTCTCCTTGCCTGCGGCCTCGGCCAGCTCCTGCTGGGCGGCGCACAGCACCTTGATGAACGGCTTGGCGGCCTCAAGGCCCTCGGCGACGACGGCCTCGGTGGGCGCCTGCGCGCCGCCGGCCACCAGCTCGATGACCTTCTCGGTGGCCTCGGCTTCGACCATCATGATCGCGACGTCACCGTCTTCGAGTACCCGCCCGGCGACGACCATGTCGAACACAGCCTTCTCGAGCTGCTCGACGGTCGGGAACGCGACCCACTGGCCGTCGATCAGGGCGACGCGGGTGCCACCGACCGGGCCGGAGAACGGCAGGCCGGCCAGCTGCGTGGACGCCGACGCGGCGTTGATTGCCAGTACGTCGTACAGATCCTTCGGATCCAGGCTCAGCACGGTGACCACGACCTGGATCTCGTTGCGCAGGCCGTCGACGAACGACGGGCGCAGCGGACGGTCGATCAGGCGGCAGGTCAGGATCGCGTCGGTGGACGGACGCCCCTCCCGGCGGAAGAACGAGCCGGGGATCCGGCCTGCGGCGTACATGCGCTCTTCGACGTCGACCGTCAGCGGGAAGAAGTCGAAGTGGTCCTTGGGGTTCTTGCTGGCGGTGGTGGCGCTCAGCAACATGGTCTCGTCATCGAGGTAGGCGACGGCCGAGCCGGCGGCCTGCTGGGCCAGCCGTCCGGTCTCGAAGCGGATGGTGCGGGTGCCGAAGGACCCGTTGTCGATGACGGCGGTGGATTCGAACACACCGTCTTCAAGTTCAACTGCAGACATTTAGTCCGGTGGCCTCTCTGATTCACTCAGTCGTTTGTTTCGCGTCGTCACGCCGGCGAACACCACAGACCCGGATACGGCTACGGCCGTCGATCGAAGCGGCCGGACACACCCCACCTCAAGGGGGACTCCCGGCGGCCACTACCGAAGACCGCCCGATCGAGCGGGTCCTCTGTGACTCGCAGGAACGGCGCCCGCCGATATGCGGGTGCCGCACCCATGTTCGAACAGCTGTCGAACGCACCCATGGTACACGGCAGCAACAGCCGGATTGCCATCGCGGCGCTGCTTACGCCACGTCCTCTACACACACGGTGAACTGGCGCTCCGGGTAGGGATACCCGATGCCGCTCCCGCATTGATCGACCGCGGAGACATCCTGCAGCACCTGGCTGACCCGCTGCCGGTGTGGCGCACCGGAATCCGCGCAATCCACGCGCACCGGGTCTGTTCTGTGTTCCGGGTCGATGCTCATGCAGCCACCGACCACCCAGTCGATGTCCATGCAGACTGTCTGGGATTCGTCACTGAATGCACTGTTCAAGGTGTAGGACGAGTCCACATCACTCGGGCAGCTGCCGCTGCCGGTCACCGTGGAAACCACCTTGTAGTTGGACTCCGGGCTGGCGCACACGGCCTCGCTGGCATCCGGATAGCGGGCGGTGCCCCCGATCTTGAGGCAATCCCCCGCTTGCATGTCGGCCGCTGACGCCCGCGAACAGCCGGGCAGGACAGCTACAGCCAGAACGGCGGCCGTCCCGAAGAAGACGGCCGCCGGTACTGATGGCATATAGAGCCGCGTCAGCGACGCAGCCCGAGGCGCTCGATCAGCGAACGGTAACGTTCGACGTCGACCTGCGCCACGTACTTGAGCAGCCGGCGACGACGGCCCACGAGCAGCAGCAGTCCGCGCCGCGAGTGGTGGTCGTGCTTGTGTGCCTTGAGGTGCTCAGTAAGATCCGAGATCCGCTTGGTCAGCAGCGCGACCTGGGCCTCCGGCGAACCGGTGTCGGTCTCGTGCAGGCCGTAGGAGCCCAGGATCTCTTTTTTCTGCTCGGCGGTAAGCGCCACGAAATAACTCCATCAAATCGGTCCGCGAACAAATTCTCGACACAGCCACCGCGGCCTGCAGCATGTGCCGGATCGGGGGGAAGTCTAGCAGTGGCCCGCGGCGGGCCGCGAATCCAGCTGGAGCGGCGGACCGCGAGTTCAGCTGGACTGTGCAGCCAGAATTGCCCGGGCGCGGTCGGTATCGGCCGTCATCGCCACCACCAGGTCGTCGACCGCATCGAACTTCTCCTGCCCGCGGATCCGGGCCACGAAGTCGACCGCAACGTGCTGGCCGTAGAGATCGGCGGTGTTGTCGAGGATGAATGCCTCGACCGTGCGCGTGCGCCCGGAGAACGTCGGATTGGTGCCGACGGACACGGCAGCCTGGTACCGCTCACCTGGCACCACCGTGCCGAGCACCGGCCCGTGGCCCAGCACGGTGAACCATGCCGCATATACGCCGTCGGCGGGGATCGCCGAGTACATCGGCGGGGCCACGTTGGCGGTCGGGAAGCCCAGCACCCGGCCCCGGCCGTCGCCGCGCACCACCACGCCTTCCACACGGTGTGGACGGCCCAGCGCCTCGGCAGCCGCGACGACGTCACCGGCATCGACACAGGACCGGATGTAGGTGGACGAGAACGTGACGCGCTCGTCGCGGTGCTGGGGGTCGAGACTCTCAGTGACCAGTGACATCGACTCGACCGCGAAGCCGAACCGCTCACCGGCGGCGCGCAGCATGTCGACGTTGCCTGCTGCCTTCTTGCCGAACGTGAAGTTCTCCCCCACGACGACCTCGACCACGTGCAGGTCCTCGACCAGCAGCTCGTGGATGTAGCGCTCGGGGGTGAGCTTCATGAAGTCCGACGTGAACGGCATCACGAGAAAGACGTCGACGCCGAGTTCTTCGACCAGTTCGGCCCGCCGGGTCAGCGTGGTGAGCTGAGCCGGGTGACTGCCCGGGAACACCACTTCCATCGGATGGGGGTCGAAGGTCATCATCACCACCGGTATCCCACGGGACCTACCCGCTTTCACCGCATGGCTGATCAGCTCAGCGTGTCCACGGTGCACACCGTCGAACACCCCGATGGTGACCACACACCTGCCCCAGTCCGTGGGGATCTCGTCCTGCCCACGCCAGCGCTGCACAGCCCTCAGCCTACGGCCCGCCCGCGCCACGGTCTGCTCTAGATCCCCAGATCAGGTGACGATTGCCTAAACTTCCTCACTGTGAGTCCAGACGGTAACCATCGCGACCTCTCGACGGTTGCCCAGGACTATCTGAAAGTCATCTGGACGGCCCAGGAATGGTCCCGCGAGCGGATCAGCACAAAACTGCTGGCCGAGCGCATGGGCGTATCGGCCTCCACCGCATCGGAATCGATCCGCAAGCTCGCCGACCAGGGCCTGGTCGACCACGAGAAGTACGGCGCGGTGACGCTGACAGAGGCGGGGCGCCGGGCCGCGCTGGCGATGGTGCGTCGGCATCGGCTGATGGAGACCTTCCTCGTCCAGGAGCTCGGCTACGGCTGGGACGAGGTGCACGACGAAGCCGAGATCCTCGAGCACGCGGTGAGCGATCGGATGCTGGACCGCATCGACGCCAAACTCGGTTTCCCGACCCGCGACCCGCACGGCGACCCGATCCCGGCCGCCGACGGGCAAGTGCCCACGCCGCCCGCTCGCCAGCTCTCGGTCTGCCAGGACGGCGACGCCGGCACGGTGGCGAGGATCTCCGATGCCGATCCGGAGATGCTGCGGTACTTCGACAGCGTGGGCATCAGCCTGGACTCCCGCTTGCGGGTGCTGGCCCGCCGCGACTTCGCGGGAATGATCTCGGTGGCGGTCGAGGCGCCGGGCGGCATGTCCAGCTCGGACGCCGAGGTCACGGTCGACCTGGGCAGTCCTGCGGCAGAAGCGATCTGGGTCGTCGCCAGCTGACCGGCGCTCGGCCCGGATTGTCGGGATCTCCACGATTTTTAGTCGTGCGCTACGGCCGATCCGGCAGCAAGATGTCCTGTTCGTGACTGTCTCTCTGCATTGGTTCCTGCCCACCTACGGCGACAGCCGCCACATCGTCGGCGGTGGCCACGGCATACCGGCCGGCGCCGCCCACAGCGACCGTGACGCCAGCATCGACTACCTGGCGTCGATCGTGCGGTCGGCCGAGACCTTTGGTTTCACCGGGGCGCTGATCCCGACGGGGGCCTGGTGCGAGGACGCGTTCATCACCGCCGCGCTGCTGGCGCGCGAGACGACGTCGCTGGCGTTCCTGGTGGCGTTTCGCCCCGGATTGGTCAGCCCGACGCTGTCGGCTCAGATGGCCGCCACCTTCGCCCGGCACGCACCGGGGCGGATCCTGCTCAACGTCGTCGTCGGCGGCGAGGCCCACGAGCAGCGGGCGTTCGGCGACCACCTGGACAAGGACGCCAGGTATCAGCGTTGCGATGAGTTTCTCGACGTGGTTCGGCGGCTGTGGGCCGGTGAGACCGTCACCCACAAGGGCGAGCACATCGACGTCGAGGGCGCCTCGCTGGCGCTGCCGCCGACCCCCGTGCCCCCGCTGTATTTCGGTGGTAGTTCTGCTGCGGCCGGTCCGGTTGCGGCGCGGCACGCCGATGTCTATCTGACGTGGGGTGAGCCGCCGGAGGCGGTGCGCGCCAAGATCGACTGGATCCGGTCGCTGGGTGAGGAACAGGGCCGCAAGCTGCGGTTCGGCATCCGGCTGCACACCATCTCCCGCGACACGTCCGAGGAAGCATGGGCTCAGGCGAGCCGGCTGATCGCCGCGCTCGACGAGGACACCGTGCGCACCGCGCAAGCCGGGCTGGCGCGAAGCCAGTCCGAGGGCCAGCGCCGCATGCTGGCTCTGCACGAAGCCAACCGCGCCAACGGCACCTGGACCGACGCGCACAGCCTGGAGATCGCGCCCAATCTGTGGGCTGGTGTCGGCCTGGTGCGCGGCGGGGCGGGTACCGCCCTGGTGGGCAGTCACACCGAGGTCGCCGACCGCATCGGCGAGTACGCCGCGATCGGGATCGACGAGTTCATCTTCTCCGGCTATCCGCATCTGGAGGAGCTGTACTGGTTCGGCGAGGGCGTGGTGCCGATCTTGCGCAAGCGCGGGTTGTTCGGTGCTGCAACAGATCTCGCGGCACCGGCGTCGATCCCGTTCGTGGGCGCGGCGCGGTGACCGATCTGGCCGGCGCGACACGTATCTCGTCGGCATGCACGGCGCTGGCCGCCGCGGCACAGCTGTCGAAGGAGTTCGCCGAGGGGGCCGAAGCCCGCGACGCGCACCGGATACTGCCGCACGAGCAGGTTCAGACGCTCAAGGAGTCCGGGCTGCTGGCCCTGTCGGTGCCCGCCGAGCACGGCGGGCTCGACGTGCCCTTCGTGGTGCTCGTCGAGGTGATGCGACTGCTGGCACACGGCGATCCGTCGATCGGGCAGATCCCGCACTCGCATTTCACCTTTCTGGAGGCATTGCGGCTGCAGGGCACCGAAGCCCAGCAGGCTTACTTCTACGGGTTGGTATCGGACGGGGCGTTGTTCGCCAATGCCCAGTCCGAGCGCGGGCCGCACCCCATCGACGTGGACACCACGACGCTCACCGCGACGGGCACCGGCTACGTCCTGCAGGGCCGCAAGTACTACTCCACCGGGGCCTTGTTCGCCGACTGGTTGATCGTGCGGGCTTCGCACTCCGATGGCTCGCAGCAGGTGCCCACGGCCACCACACCGAAGGCCATCGCATTCGTGCCGCGTGACGCCCGCGGGGTCGAGGTCATCGACGATTGGGACGGCATGGGTCAGCGCACCACGGCCTCGGGCACTGTCACGCTCGATGCCGTCGAGGTGCCGGCAACACACGTCGTCGAGTTCAGCCCGATCTTCGCGCAGCCCACGCTGTACGGGGCCAGGGCTCAGCTGCTGCATGCCGCCCTGGACGTGGGCATCGCGACAGCCGCACTCGATGAAGCAGTGCGTCAATCCGCCAAGGCCCGACCACATTTCGAGGCCTCGGTCACCAGCGCGGTCGAGGACCCGACCCTGGTTCAAGCGGCCGGCGAACTGGCCGTGACGGTGCGAGGTGCACAGGCGTTGCTCGCCGAGACCGCCCGGCAGGTAGATGCGGCCCGAGCCGATCTCACCGACGAGAGCACCGCGGCGGCCTCGATCGCCGTGGCGATCGCCAAGGTGGCCGCCGCGCGAGCCGCGGTGGAAGCGGGCAGCGCCTTGTTCGAATTCGGCGGGACACGCAGTGCGTCGGCGTCCGGCAACCTGTCACGGTACTGGCGCGACGCACGCACCCATACCTTGCACGACGCCACCCGGTGGAAGATCCGTCATATCGGCAACTACACCCTCTCGGGCACGAAACCGCCGCGCCACGGCCAACTCTGAGATTCCGATCTCACCATCGGTCGGCAAGGTCACTTCCTGGTGTCAGTCATGTCGTCCTCGTCGAGGTTCACGTGGGCCAATTTGGTGCGCAGCAGCTTGCCGGTCGCGTTGTGCGGCAACTCGTCGACGAACACCACGTCACGGGGCACCTTGTGCCGGGCCAGATTCGCTTTGACGTAGGCCCGGATCTCGTCGGCGTCACGGTGGCAAGATGGTGCGGGAACGATGAAGGCGCACAACCGCTTCCCGAATTCAGCGTCGTCGACACCGACGACTGCCGCCTGATGGACATCGGCACGCTCGGCCAACAGGTTCTCGACCTCCAGCGGAAATACGTTCTCCCCACCGGAGACGATCATGTCGTCGTCGCGCCCGTCGACGAACCACAAACCGTCGGCGTCGAAATGGCCGAGATCTCCGGTGGACAGCAGACCATCGACCATCTCTTTGTGTCCGCCGTCGGTATACCCGCTGAAGCTCAATCCGCTGGAGACGAAAATCGTTCCTGTGACGCCAGGTTCGGTGATCTGGCGCCGATCGCTGTCGTAGAGCCTGACCGCACAGCCGACCGGCGGCCGGCCCACTGTCCCTGGCGCAGCACGCAGTTCACGCGGCGTGGCCACCGCGGCGATGGACACCTCGGTCGAACCATAGAGGTTGTAGAGCACATCGCCGAAGATCGCTGCTGTGCGCTTGCAGAGATCCGGTGACAGCGAGGATCCCGCGGCGAAGACGATCTTGAGCGACGACGTGTCCCATGTGGCGCGCACGTCGGGACTCAGCTCCACGATGCGGTGCAGCATCGTGGGCACCAGCACCAGCGTGCTCACCCGATGCTCGGCGATGAGCCGCAGGGTTTGCTCGGGTTGGAATCGCCGCTGTAGCACGACTTTGTTGCCGAGGGCGAGAGCGAGCATGAAAATCGCCAACCCGGTGGCGTGAAACAGCGGCGCAGACACGCAGTACGTTCCGCGAGACGGCCACGGTATCCGATCAAGTAGCTGCGCGGACTGCAGTGGATCGATGCGATCGCGGGGAGCACCTTTGGGAGTTCCCGTGGTACCGCTGGTCAACAACACCATCGAACCAGGCTTCGGAGGTGCGGGTAGCCGGGCTGTGGAGCGGCCTCTCATCAGATCGTGAATTGTCGTGGCGCCGTTGGATTCTGTGGCGCCGGCGTCGTCAGTCCACGCAAGTACGCGCGGTATGGCGGCCGGTATCGCATCGAGCAGGTCGGCGAACTCACTGTCCGTCACGACGACGCTGACACCTTCGCGCGCTGCGACGTCGGCGAACTGCGGCTTGGCGAAGCCGGTGTTCATCAGGACGAGCCGGGCGCCGATCTTGTTGGCCGCGACGACCGTCAGCACCAGCCCCCGATGATCTCGGCACAATGCCGCGATCACATCACCTGCACCGATTCCCATGTCGTTGAGCCCGCGGGCCAGTGCATTGGACTGCTCGTCGAGCGCACGAAAGCTCAGTCCGCCCTGTTCGTCGAGGATCGCCGTCGAATCGCCATACCGCGCTGCGCCATGATGCACCACGCCCGCGAACGGCCCGTAGCGGCGGAAATTGACCAGTGAGCGCACCGCGTGATCGGGGCGCCCCGGCTGCATGAGCCCGCTGCGCAGCAAAACCCTGATGCTCTTGAAATAGTCCTGCAGCTTTGCGACGGTCATGTACGGCCCCCTATTCACCAGTGGACTCCCGGTGTTGCATCGATGAATACGGTCTGCGAGCCAGTCAGTTCGGCGGGTTCGGACTTCGCGGCGCCGGAATCACCGAACATCTTGAATCCGCGGTTGCGCACGGCATCCATGAGCTCCGGACTCAGCGAGTCCGCGAACGACGCGACCCGCCCGAACACCGGGCTGACCCGCCTGGGCCGTTCGATCATCGCCCGCGTGATCACCTGCGCGGCTTCCTGCGGCGTCAGTGCCGGGAACTTGTCGTAGAGCTTGGTGGGCGCGATCATCGGTGTGCGCACCAAGGACATGTGCACGGTGGTGAAGCGCACACCCTCATCGAGGGTCTCGGCCTGGAAGGCATCCGACACGGTGTCAAGCGCGGCTTTCGACGCGATGTACGCCCCGAAGCGAGGCGCTCGGGTTTGGACACCGGCCGACGAGACGTTGATCACCTGGCCGAACCTGTTCGCCCGCATCTGCGGCAGCAGACCGAGCATCAACCGCAGCGGCGCAAAGTAATTGAGCTGCATGGTGCGTTCGAAGTCATGGATTCGGCCGTAGGACAATGCGAGCGAACGACGGATCGACCGCCCGGCATTGTTGACCAGAATGTCGACCCGCCCGTGCTCGTCGAGTACTTGAGCCACGAGCCGGTCGACCGCATCGGGATCAGCAAGATCACACGGATAGGCAGCCGCGATACCTCCCGCTGCTGTGATCGCCTCAGCGATCGCGACCAGTTTGTCCGCGCTGCGCGCCACGAGCAGCACTGTGCCGCCGGCCCGTCCCACCGCCAGCGCGGTGGCCTCGCCGATACCCGACGACGCCCCGGTGATCATGACGACCCTGCCGCGCAACGCTTCCGACAGGCTCCCGCGGCGCTGGATCAGCTGCAGCAGCCCACGCGGCGTGGTCCGCGAGGTAGGGGTCGCCAACGCCTTGTTGATGGCTCCGGTGCGCGGGATCAGTGCCCCCGCGACACGGTGTAAGGGCTTCATTTCGCTTCCTGGTCTGGTGTTTTCATCCGGCCGACTCGGTGCGACCGTGGGCGCGACCCAGCAGCTCGGCGATGATCCTGGTGACCGCATCCGGGTTGTCCAGCTGCGGGCAATGTCCTGAGCGCGGCAGGATCACCAATTCACTGCCGGTGATCTGCTGGTGTAGAACCCGACTCGCGCGTGCCGGGATGATGAAGTCACGTCGGCCGTGCACGACCACGGTCGGACAGCTGACCTGCACGTCGCGGTGGGTGCCCAGCGCTTCATGCGCATACCGGAAGGCGTCGCGGCCCAGCTCTGCGATGCCTGGCGACCCTGAAACCACAGTGGACCAATAGGCCACGACCTCGGGATCGGCGGTGACCCCCGGCCCGTAGAGCACTTTCGGCACGGCGCGAACGGTGACCCAGCGCAACGCACCGGCCGGCACCGGCATCCGGGCAACCCATGCCCAGACGATCTCCGGGACAGCACGTCTACGAGCGAGGCGAGCGATCCAGTGCCGGGCGTTGAGCGGATCGTCGAGGGCGACAAGGGCATTCACCAGATCTGAGTTGTGGGCCGCTGCACGGACTGCTGTCGCCGCACCGAGCGAGTTTCCCACCAGGACAACAGGTCCCAACTCCTGGAGTAGTGCGTCGGCGAATGCGTCGAACTGCGGCAACAGCGGTCCGGGGGCGCGCAGCGCCGCCCGGCCGAAGCCGGGCAGATCGACCGCAACTGCCTTGTGCCCCAAGCACTCCAGCCGGGTGAGCACCGGCCGCCAGGTGTCTGCGCTGTCGGCGTAGCCGTGCAGCAGGACCACGGGAGTCCCACTGCCCGGCACCGACAGCACCCGAGTTTCCACGCCTGCGAACGTGGCCCGGCTCTCGGCGATCATCCCGCGAGCAACCCCTTCGCAATATGGGTCACCTGGACCTCGTTGCTGCCCGCGTAGATCATCAGTGACTTGGCATCTCGGGCAAGTTGTTCCACCCGGTACTCGGCCATGTAGCCGTTGCCGCCGAAGAGCTGGACGGCGTCCATGGCCACCTCGGTGGCGGCCTCTGACGAGTACAGCTTGATCGCCGATGCCTCCGACAACGTGGGCATCTTGCCCGCCTGCAACTTCTCCAACGTTTGGAACACCATGTTCTGCACGTTGATCCGCGCCACCTCCATCTTCGCCAGCTTGAGCTGGATCAGCTGGAACTGGCCGATGTTCTGGCCCCACAGCGTGCGGTTCTTGGCGTAATCGACGCAGCGCCGGTGACATTCGTTGATGATTCCCAGCGCCATCAGCGACACGCCCACCCGCTCGGCGGCGAAGTTCGCCCGGGCGCTCTCCCGCCCGTCGCCGCCACCGTGCTCCTCGGTCTCCCCCAGTAACCGGTCCGGGGTGATCCGCACATTGTCGAAGAACAGCTCACCGGTGGGCGAGGACATCATGCCCATCTTCTTGAACGCCTTGCCCTGCGTGAGACCAGGCATGCCGGAGTCGAGGACGAACGTCAGCACCGGTCGGTTGCGCTTGTCCACGCTGGGGTCGCCTTCATCGAGCTTGGCGTAGACGATCAGTACATCGGCGTCGGGGCCGTTGGTGATGAACGTCTTCTGGCCGTTGAGGATGTAATCGGCACCGTCGCGCTTGACATAGGTCTTCATGCCGCCGAACGCATCCGAGCCGGCATCGGGTTCGGTGATGGCCCAGGCCGCGATCTTCTCCAGGGTGACCAGCTCGGGCAGCCAGCGCTCCTTCTGCGCCAGCGTGCCGCGGCTCATGATCGTGGCCGCCCCCAGACCGATGCTGACGCCGATGGTGCTCAGCAGCCCGATGCTGACTCCGGCGAGTTCGGACACCAGCACCGCGGCCATCGACACCTGACCCGCGAGGTCGCCGAGGCCACCGGAGGATCCCTCGCGCTTCTCGGGCTTGGGCTCACCGGCCGCGATCGCGGCTGCCTTGGCGCGTTCCTTCTCCAGGATGGTCTTGATCGCCTCGGACGCCACCACGTCGAGACCGAACTCGCTGAACAGCGTGCGCGCGATCGGATAGGGCGAGCACTCACCGCTTTCCAGCCCGTCGCGGTGCGGCTCGATCTCCTTGTCGATGAACTCGCGGACGCTCTCCCGGATCAGTTCGTCGGACTCGGACCACTCGATCATGGCAGCCTCCCGGCAATGTCGTCGATGTCCCAGAGGCCGTCAGTTTCGATGGTCTTCACGTCGTGCCAGCCGGCCAGCTCCGAGATTGCACCACCCTGCACCGCGTACACCTTTCCGGTCAGCGGGCACTTCTCCGAGGCCAGGTAACCCACCAGCGGCGAGATGTTGGCCGGGCTGAACAGGTCGACCTCGCCCTCCTCCGGCTCCCCCATGAGTGCTCCCATGCCCGGCGTGGCCAAGGTGAGCCGGGTGCGGGCGATCGGTGCGATCGCATTGACCCGCACCCCGTACCGCTCCAGCTCTTCGGCAGCGACCAACGTCATCGCCGCGATGCCGGCCTTGGCCGCGCCGTAGTTCACCTGTCCTGCATTCGGCACAGTCAGGCCCGATCCCGACGCGGTGTTGATGACGGCGGCGTTGGGCTGGTTGCCGGCCTTGCTCTGCTCCTTCCAGTACGTCGCGGCATGCCGCAGTACCAAGAAGTGGCCTTTGAGATGCACGGCAATGACGCTGTCCCATTGGGATTCGTCCATGCCCGCGATGAAACCGTCCCGCAGGATGCCGGCGTTGTTGACGACCACGTCCAACCCACCGAACTCGCTGATGGCCTGCGCGACGAGGCGAGCCGCGCCATCCCAGGTGGCGATGTTGTCGGTGTTGGCGACGGCCCGGCCGCCTGCCGCGACGATTTCGTCGACGACCTCGTGCGCGGGCCCCTCGTCGGCGCCCTCTCCGGCGTTACTCCCACCGAGGTCGTTGACGACGATGCTCGCTCCCTCGCGGGCGAACAGCAGTGCGTGCTCGCGGCCGATGCCGCGGCCCGCTCCTGTGATGACGGCGGTCCGCCCTTCCAAAGCTCCCATGTGTGTACCCCTTTTCTTCAGTCAGCGAGGACGGCCAGGCCGTCGGTGATGGCGAATTCCTCGCCCGCTTCCCCGTTGCGGGCGGTTTCGAACGCGTACGTCGTCTCTCCGCCGCCACTGCCGGTCTGCCAGATCCGGGTTTCCAGATCGTCACCGGGCAGCACCATCTTGGAGAACCGCACCGCAAACCGCTTGAGTCGACTCACATCCGATCCACCGAACTCGGTGAGAACCGCCCACGAGGTGAATGCCATCGTGCACAGTCCGTGGGCGATGATGCCCGGCAGCCCGGCGTCGCGGGCGACCTCCTCCTCGAGGTGGATCGGCATCGGATCACCAGCGGCCGGTGCATAGCGGAATGTCTGGTCGGCGTCCACGTGCTGCACGACCTTGGCCAACGGTGCATCATCGCGCAGCGCTGGGTCGAACTTGTGGTTCGGAACCTGCTCTCCCACCGCATCGCCCGCGTTGATACCCCGGAAGAACCCGATCAGGTACTGCTCGTTGACCAGCTCACCGTCCTGCGCCCGACTCTCGACGTGAATCGATACCCGGGCGCCCGAATCCACTGTGTCGTAACCGATCACCCGGCCCCGCGAGGTCAGTTTGTCCCCCGGACGAATCGGGCGATGGAAGTGGAAATCCTGCTCGCCATGGACGATTCGGCCGAATATCTCGATCGGCACGACGTCGATGACGGGGCCCATCAGCGCATCGAAGGCAGGCACGATCGCGAACACCGGCGGTGCGACATCGCCGGTGCGGTGCGCTTCGATCGGATCGTTCGTCGCCGCAGCGTACTCGGCGATGCGTTCCCTGGTGACCTCGAAGGTCTCCGGGTCGGCCCACACGTTCAAGCCCGAGTTGTCGAATTCGGTTACCGGCTCGGTCATGTCAGACCGCCGCGGAAGCCAGCGCGTCGAGCTGCTCGAGGGTCTTGTCGAGTTGCTTCGCGCCGTCCTTCTCGACGGCCTTGGCCAGCGCACCCTTCACCAGGGCACCTTCGAAGTCGCCCGAGACCTTGAACTCCGAGCCGCTGCCCGACGGCGTCACCGTGAACTCGAACAGTGCCTTGACGCCCGCCATGCCGGTCCCGGACAGGACGAACGTCGTTGGGGCATCCATCTTCTCGATCTTCCATTCGATCTTGTTGGCCATGCCGAGCATGACGATCTTCGCCGTCAGCGCAGTGCCCGGGGTGACGGTCTCCGGCACGTCGCTCAGCCACTTCTCGTGGACGGTGAACCACTCGTCCCAGGTCTTCAGATCCGAGACGATCGCCCAGATGGCCTCCGGGCTGGCCGACAGCTGCTTGGTGGCTTCGATGTGTCCCATTTTCGTTTTCTCCTTGCGTGATTGGTTGTTGGAAGATGTCGTTTCAGCGCTCGGCACGCTGGTAAGCAGTCACCACTGCGGCTCCGCCCAGGCCGATGTTGTGCTGCAGTGCCGCAGTGACGCCCGCTACCTGACGCTTGTCGGCGGTGCCACGCAGCTGCCAGGTCAGCTCGGCGCATTGCGCCAGACCGGTGGCGCCGAGCGGATGCCCCTTGGAGATGAGTCCGCCCGACGGGTTGACCACCCACCGCCCGCCGTAGGTCGTGTCGCCGTTGTCGACCAGCTTTCCCGCCTCCCCCTCGCCGCACAGACCCAATGCTTCGTACAGCAGGAACTCGTTGGCGCTGAAGCAATCATGGAGCTCGATGACCTGAAAGTCGTCGGGGCCCAGGCCGGACTGGTCGTAGACCTGTCGGGCAGCAGCGACATTCATGTGGTGGCCGATGAGCGCCTTGCACGTGCCATCGAAGCTGTTCTCGAAATCCGTGGTCATCGCCTGGCCGACGATCTCGACAGCCTGGCCGGCCAGACCGTGCTCGTCGACGAACTTCTCGCTGGCGAGGATCGCCGCACCCGAACCGTCAGAGGTCGGCGAGCACTGCAGCTTGGTGAGCGGGTCGTAGATCATCCGTGCGCCCAGGATGTCTTCGAGGGTGTACTCCTCTTGGAACTGCGCGTACGGGTTGTTCACCGAATGCTTGTGGTTCTTGTAGCCGATTTTCGCGAAATGCTCAGCGGTGGAACCGTATTGCTTCATGTGTTCGCGCCCGGCAGCGCCGAACATCCACGGCGCCGGCGGGAACAGAACTTCCGAGATCTCGGCAAGCGCCAGAAAGTGCTTACCCATCGGCTGCTCACGGTCGTCGTACGTCGCGCCGAGCGAGCCCGGCTGCATCTTCTCGAACCCGAGCGCGAGCGCGCAGTCCGCGAGGCCGCTGCGGACAGCGCGGGTTGCGAGGTACAGCGCCGTCGACCCGGTCGAGCAGTTGTTGTTGACGTTGACCACCGGGATACCCGTCATGCCGAGTTCGTAGAGCGCGCGTTGGCCGGACGTCGACTCGCCGTAGACGTAGCCGACATAAGCCTCCTGAACCTCGCGGTAGTCGATTCCGGCGTCCGCCAGCGCCTTCGTCCCCGACTCGCGGGCCATGTCCGGGTAGTCCCACGCCGATCCGTCGTCGTTGACCCGGCTGCCGGGCTTCTCGAACTTCGTCATACCGACGCCGATCACATACACCTTGTTGGGCATGAAACCCTCTCTTTCTGTGCGATGTAAGAAACATACCAACTTGTTTGTATCTTGTGAAGAGGTAAAGCTGCGCCCCGCAGAGGGAAGAGAAGAAAACGGCTGGCGACAGCCTGATTCAGAAGGCTACGAAGGGGTTTCGAGACTCAGGGCCTCGCCGCCCAGAGCCTGCGAAACCATACCGCGCAGCTGCACGCAGACCCGGTCCCAGCGCTTCTTGGCCCGCTCCGCATTGCGGTCGGCAAAGCTGGACAGCAGGATGCCCCGCAACGCGTCCATGGCCGTGAAGGCAAGATCGCGTAAGTCCTTCTGCGTGGCCCGGTCCGGGATCATCTGCGCCAACGCACCGACCAATGCACCCGTCACGATTGGCTCAACTCGCTCGATCTGTTCGGCGAGCACCGGGTCCGTGCGGGCCGCCATCCAGAGTTCAAGTGTGGCAACGAAGATCGGCCCCTGATGGGATTCCCACAGGTAGTCCAGCATCATCGAGACCGGGTCGGCGTTGTTCGCCACGCGCCCGAGGTCAGCCACCGCGGCTTGCACCCGCTGCTGAGCCAGATGCTCGATCGCCGCGACCACGAGGTCTTCCTTGGAGCGGAAGTGATGAACCTGCGCCCCTCGCGTCACGCCGGCGATCTCGGCGACCCGTTGCGTCGTGGTTCCCGCATAACCGTAGGTGACCAGGCATTCCACGGTGGCATCCAGCAGCCGCGTACGCATCGCGGCACTGCGCTCCGCCTGCGTACGCCGCTTGGCCTGCCTGTCCACACCGGTGGTCACCCGATGCATCCTACGTGGTCGCATCCATACGCTCATAACAAACAATCCAATTGGTATGTAACTGATGACCTCACCGCGGCAGATGGGTCATCGCGCCGAGCGCCGCGCCCATCAGACGACCGTGCGTTTCTCTGGGTAACCCCAATCGACTGTCCGGTGAGGCCAGGCGTTGCACCGCAACGACTTGCGACTCGGTATAGCGCAGCATGCCCTCGACACCATGTCGACGTCCGCGCCCAGACGCTTTCCGTCCGCCTGACGGCGCCCCGTGGGAAGCGAACGCGGCGGCGTACGCATCGTTGATGTTGACTGCCCCGGTTTCGATCCGGGCCGCCAGCCTGGCACCTTGCTTGGTGTCCCGAGTCCACACGCTGGCCGAGAGCCCGTACGCGGTGTCGTTCGCAGCTTCGACCACCGCGTCTTCGGTTTCGAAGGCCTCGACCGCGACCACCGGTCCGAACACCTCTGCGGTGTGCAGGTCCGCGGTGGGGGTGACGCCCGACAAGATGGTGGGTTCGTAGAACAACGGCCCGAGATCTGGTCGGCAACGCCCGCCCGTGCGAACCAGCGCTCCGGTTGCTCTTGCCTGCTCGACGTACTCGGCCAGGCGCCTGAAGCCTGAAACCGTGGTCAGTGAACCCATGTCGCAGCTGAAATCGATTGCCGCGCCGAGCCGCATGGCCAGCGTCCTGGCGCACGCCAGATCGATGAATTCGTCGAATATCGATGCGTGCACGTACAGCCGCTCGGTGGTCAGACACACCTGGCCCGCGTTGGCGAAGCTCGCCCGGGGCACAGCCGACGCGGCACGGGCCAAGTCCGCGTCGGGCAGCACGATCATCGGGTTCTTACCGCCGAGCTCCAGGGAGCATCCGATCAGCCGTTCGCCTGCGCGGACCGCAATCTTTCGGCCCGTCGCGGTCGATCCGGTGAACGCCACGTAGTCGGCACCGTCGATCAATGCGTCACCGATCTCGGCCGGATCACCGAGGACGACTTGGAAGACATCGCCCGGAATGCCGGCCGAAAGCGCTGCGTTCCGCAGGAACACGGTCGACAGCGCAGTCTGGTTGTCCGGCTTGAGGATCACCGCGTTGCCGGCGAGCAGGGCGGGGATACTGTCACCGCCGCCGACTCCGATCGGTGCGTTCCATGGCGCTATGACGACGACGACACCGACTGGATGTCGGACTTCGGTGGTCGTGGTCAGGCCCGGGATCGCTCCCGAGTGCCTGTCGGGCCGCAACAATCGCTCGGCGTGGCGGGTGTACCGACTACCGCTGAGGATCGCCTCGCCGTAATCCGAGCAGGCATCGATGCGCGCCTTTCCACCTTCGAGTTGCAGGATGTCGAACAGTGCGGCGCGGTCCCGCCGGAGACGACCGAGGAGGCGCTCGATGAGATCCTGGCGCTCGGAAAGTGGCCGACACGCCCACTGCTTCTGCGCGGATCGCGCTCTGGCCAAAGCTGATTCCACATCGGCGACAGTGTGTTGCGGGATTATCGCCAACGACAAGCCAGTGAACGGTGCGGTCAGTTCGCGTGTGTCGCCAAGTGCCGTCGGGGCATTGACGGCGAGCTCTTCGACAACGCTCATGACGCATCGCGGATGGTGTTCGCCCGAGCGTGGTAGGCGTCGCGCGTGGCCTGGTCGACGTTGAGATACAGGCGTTCGGTGTGCAGCCAACGATGCAGCCTTCGGCGGGTCCGTTCCGGAATCAGGTTCGATGCGCGAAGTGCCAGCCCGAGCCGTTCTGGCGCGTACGTCAACGCCTTGTTGCGGCCGACGGCCCTGACCACGGCTCGGGCGATGTCGTCTGGCTCCACCGAGCCGAACTTCTCGATGATCGGCGAGAGCTGCAACCCCGCCGAAAGTTCGGTGTGCACGATGCCGGGCAGGACTGCCGATACCCGAACACCGCAGGGCTCCAACTCTTCTCGCAGTGCGAGGGTGAAGCCGACGACTCCGAACTTGGTGCCGCAGTATGTTGCCACCCCGGGAAAACCGGCGGCCCCGGCCATCGAGGCGATATTCACGATGTGTCCACTCCCCCGTCCGGCGAACTTTCTGGCCGCCAGTTGCGCGCCGATGATGACGCC
This sequence comes from Mycolicibacterium brisbanense, assembly GCF_001570425.1. Classification (GTDB taxonomy): domain Bacteria; phylum Actinomycetota; class Actinomycetes; order Mycobacteriales; family Mycobacteriaceae; genus Mycobacterium; species Mycobacterium brisbanense. The sequence goes on along the minus strand of NZ_BCSX01000021.1, from coordinate 106,834 downwards.
GCCGAGGTTGATCTCGATCATTTTCGCCGCCGTCGCGCGTTTCTCATCGAGGAAGTCCCCGGTCAGCATCACCCCGGCGTTGTTCACCAGGACGTCGATCGGACCTAGTTCTGACTCGGCATGATCGAGGAATGCGGCGAACGAGCCTTCGTCGGTCACGTCCAGCGGCAGCGCGATCGCGGTACCTGGAACAGTTTCAGCAGCTTGCGTCGCCAGGTCTACGTCCAGGTCCCCGATCGCGACCCGGGCACCTTGGGCCGCAAACAATTTCGCGGTTGCGAGCCCGATTCCACGAGCAGCACCGGTGATGGCGACCACCTTGGGGGTCGAACTGCGGATCATCGTGACCTCTCTGCTGTGCTGGACATCTCCACCAACGTCGTCGCGACGTCGTCGAGCGCTCGGTCTGCCTGCTTGAGCAGGCCTGCACCGGAATGGAACCCGTGCGGCATACCGGCGTGCTCCCGGTATCGGACTGCAACGCCGACGTGCCGTGCCGCGTCGGCGAGTCGCCGTGACTGGTCCAGGAGCGTGTCGTAGCCCGCGGCATCGATCACGAGGGGACAGAGTCCGGTGAGATCGGCCAGCAGTGGCGACACCGCAGGGTAGGCCCGATCTTCGGCATCCAGATACGCGTCGCAGAAGCGCTGCAGCAGGCTGGATGTCAGTGTCGGTTCACGGCCGTCCGCCGGAACGCCCGCCAGCGCGCGAGGCGTCCAGTCGATCGCGGGACACAGCAGCCCGATCCCAGCCGGTAGCGGGAGGTCTCGACGCTTGGCCGCGACATCCAGCGCCAGGGCCAGTCCCCCGCCGGCCGAGTCGCCGGCGACGAATATCTGATGTCCGGCCCGGTCGGCTTGCAGCAGTGCGGTGTAGGCCGCGAGCGAGTCCTCGAACGCGGCCGGAAACCGGTGCTCCGGAGCCAGCCGGTAGTGGGGCACATATGTCACCGCCCGCAACCTGACAGCGAGCCCGGCGGCGAGCGCCCGATGGCTGCGAGGCGAGCCGACGGTGTAGCCACCGCCGTGCAGGTACAGCAACACCCGATCACCAGGGGTCTCGGGCGTCAAGACTTCAGTCGGCGCACCACCGAGAACCGTTCTGGTGAACGCGATTTCGCGCGGCGCACCCGGCCAGGAGAAGGCCTGGTCAAGTGCGCGTCGCTGGATACGCCAGGGCGATTGCGGCAGGAAGATCAGCCGGCCGAGCGAGCGAGCGGCTGCCCGCAGGATCGTCGGCGGGACATGGATCGGCATCAGCGTCGCACCCGCTCACCCGCGCCTGAGAAGGCGTAGTCGTCGAGCACGGGCCGTGCGCCGAGTCTGCTGCGGTAACGAGCCGGCGTCCATGGCCACAGTTCGGGCAGGCCATCGGTGCCGAGATACCAACTGGTGCAACCCGTTGTCCAGACGGTCCCCGGCATCGCTTCACGCATTTCGACGTAGAGTGCGTCGGTCGCATCCCAGGTCGGCGCCACGGACTCGAACTGCCCATTCCGCCAACGGTCGATCCACCCGAGAATGTGGTCGGCCTGAGCCTCCGCGACGGCGATCAGCGAGTAGTTGCCGACGGGACTGTGCGGGCCCATCAGCATGAAGAAGTTCGGGAACTCCGGAATCGCCACCCCCAGATGTGCCCGTGGGCCGTCGACCCACGCCTCCCCGAGCGTGACGCCGCCGAGTCCGGTCAAACACATCGGCCGCATGTAGGCGTGCGCGTCGAACCCGGTGGCGAGCGCGATCACGTCCGCCTCGTGCAGAACACCGTCGGCCGTGACGATTCCACGGGGTTCCACATGGTCGATGGCCTCGGTCACCAGATCCACATTGTCGCGTTGCATCGCCCGGTAGAAGCCACCCGAAAGGATCAGCCGCCGGCACATCGGTTCATAGTCGGGAGTCAGTTCGCGTCGCAGGTCAGGGTCACGGATCGTACGCAGATTGGCCCGGCACGCCCGGCTGAGCAGGCTGCGCTGCCACCCTGCCTGCACCGTTGCCCGCAACAGCAGCTCGTAGAGCGCCCGGTAGGTGTGGTAGGCCAGCCGATCCAATATCGGCAGCCGCCTTCGGACCGGTTCGTTCACCTTGGCGTAGGGCCGGTTGGGGAAGGGCACCACCCATTGCGCGCTGCGCTGGAACAGCTGCAGCTTCTGAACCGTCGGCGCGAGCCCGCATACGATCTGCACACCGGTCGACCCGGTGCCGATCACCGCGACCCGCTTGCCGGTTGTCTCCACGCGGTGGTCCCAGCGCGCCGAGTGCATCACGTGCCCACCGAAAGCGTCGAGCCCCTTGATATTCGGGTGCCTGGGTTCGCGTAGGAGACCGGTCGCCGAGATCAAGAAGTCGACAACCTGCTCGTCGCCTGCAGCTGTACGGATTCGCCAGGTGCCGTCGGAGAACGTGGCTTCGACGACGTCCGTGTCGAACCGAATGCGCTCACGCAGGCGGTAACCGTCGGCCACCTGGGAGAAGTAGGCCTGAATTTCCGCACCCGGCGAGAAGAAGTGGCTCCATTGGGGATTCGGGGCGAAGCTGTACTGGTAGAACCGGGATGCGACGTCACAGGTGAGTCCCGGATAGGTGTTGTCCCGCCACGTGCCGCCGACCTCGGACGCCTTCTCATACAGCGTGACATCGGTGATGCCGGCCTGGCGCAGCTTGATCGCCATGCACATACCGGACATGCCCGCCCCGACGATCGCGACCGACGGCTTCCGCCTGGCCGCCTGACGATCGCGCGTCACGCCCGCACCTCCGGCTTGTACGTGTCAGCACGATGAAGCACGTCGTCCAGCAAGCGATTTCGCGACATCAACCCGTCCCCCAGAGCCAGCAGGGAACGCAGGTCCAGTAGCAGCCGGACGTATGCGGGCGCGAACACCCGGTTCGCCCGGCGCGCGATACCGTCAACCAGCACCGCACCGGCGCGGCTGACCGGGGCGGGCTTGCCGAGGAAACCGGGGAGCTTGGCAAGGGCAGCAGCGAACCCCGTCGTCGACACCACGCCACGCACCATGCCGGTGTCGATCAGACCGAAGTAGGCGATGCCGACCCGCACGTTCTTGTCGGCGAGCTCGACGCGCAACGCTCGGCCGAAAGCCTCCACACCAGCCTTGGCCGCTGCGTAACCCGAGGCGGTAGGGCTGGGAATCAGCGCCATGATGGAGGAGACCATCACGACATAGCCACGCCGTTCGATGACGTACGGCAGCGCCGCATGCACGGTGCGGAATACCCCGAGCAGATTGACCGCGACGACATTCTCGAAATCGAGCGGATCGATATTCGACACCGTGGCTACCGGGCCGGAAATGCCCGCGTTGGCCACCACGGTATCGATTCCACCGAACAGCGCGGCCACAGCCTGCACAGTCGCAGCGACCGCGCCAGCATGTGTCACGTCGGCAACGAAACCGGCCGCTGTGTCACCCAATTCGTCCGCCAGTCGCATCACCGCAGCTGCATCCCGATCGAGCAACGCCACTCGCGCCCCGGCATCGGTCAGTTGGCGGGCGGTTTCTGCGCCAATGCCGTTGGCAGCACCCGTGATCAGTACGACTTGCCCGGCAAGTTCGCCTGCACGATGGACAAACTCTGGCTCCGTTGGCATACCTGTAACGCTAGGAGTCCTCCGCTCGCGGCGGAATGTGAGGACCGGTCAGCTATTTGACAGAACCGGACTGCCCGCGATTGAGCCGACTCGGTGGATGTCCCCGCCACCGGACGAAGGCGTGCGTGAACGCGGCGGTTTCCGAGTAGCCGAGCCGGCTCGCGACCTCCTCGACCCCGAGCCCGGCGCCGAGCAGCTCGACCGCGAGGGTCTCGCGAACCTCGTCCACCAAAGCGCGAAAACTGGTGTTCTCGGCGGCAAGCCGACGATGAAGCGTTCGTTCCGTCACCGCGAATTCGCGGGCAATTGCCGCCATCGACGGCATCTGAGCCGGATCATCGAGCAAGCGCGTGCGCAGCTGCGCCGAGAATCCGCCCCGATGACGGCGCCGATCGAGCAATTCCTCGCACTGCGCAATACACATCGCGGCGGTATCCGAATCCGCGGCGGGCATCGGTTGATCCAGGAGTTCGTTGGGGATCGTCAGGGCGGTACCGGGCGAGCTTTCATCGACCGTGAACTCCAGTCCCGTGGCTTCCAGCAATTCGAGCGGGATGGCGATCTCGCCCGTCGCGAACCGCAGCCGGGCGCCGGGGATGTTCGCACCGAGCAGCAGTGGCGCGATGTGGGCGATGGCCGTCAGGTCGCGTTGCACCAGGAATACCCGCACGTCGGACGGGATCTGACTGGTGTCAAGCTCCAGCACCAGCCCCTCCGCGGACTCGTGCATGGAGACGTCGAGAAATGTCGAACTCAACGCGGCAAATCGAACGCCGAGAGTGATGGCGTCACGAATGGTCGGGCTGGTGAGGAACGCATAGCCGAGGATCCCGGTGTTGGCCAAGCTGGCCCGTAGCCCGGTTTCCAGTCCGAGCCCGGTCGGATCGTCGACATGGCGGAGCAGATTGCGCGCAATCGTCAGTTCCTGTGCAGCCTGGATCTCGATCGAAGGATCGGCGAGTTGCGTGGCGGTCAGCCCGGTTCCGGCGAGCACCGTCGCCGCGTCGACACCGTGCGATTCGGCCGTTTCGAGCAGCTGCAGGCTGGCGACCGCCGAGCGCGGAAAGTCCCAGCTCGCACCGTTGCGAGAGGCAGAGGCAGCCATACGTCTGAAAGTATCAAATACCGGTCCGCTTCCCTCATTCCGACGGGCACGCCGAATTTCTAGCGTGAGCAACATGAGACTCGGACTTCCGCGCCTGCCGCATCGCCAGGACCTCACCGACAGGGTGGTTGTGATCACCGGTGCCGCAGCAGGTATCGGAGAGGCGACGGCCCGCCGCTTGGTCGCGCAAGGTGCACGGGTGGCACTGCTCGACCGCGACGAGAATGCGGTGCACAGCGTCGCGGAATCGTTGGGTCCTCGTGCGGCGGCGTTCGTCGCCGACGTCTCCGACGCAGCTGCCGTCGACCGTGCGATGGCACATGTGATCGACCGGTTCGGCGGAATCGACGTGATCGTGGCGAATGCCGGAATCGTCGGGCCGGTAGCGACATTCGCGTCGATGGGCACGGATGAGTTCGAGCGGGTGATCGACGTGAACGTCTTGGGTGTCGCGCGCAGCGTTCGTGCTGCGCTGCCGGCGATCATCGGACGTAACGGATATGTTCTCGTCGTCGCCTCCGCCGCCGCTGTCATCCCGACGCCGACCATCACGGCATATGGGGCGAGCAAGGCCGGCGTCGAAGCCCTTGGCCGATCACTCCGTATGGAGCTTGCCGAGACCGGCGCCACCGCCGGAGTCGCCTATTTCGGCTTGATCGACACCGCAATGGTGCGCAATGACCTGCTGGGCGGTACCGGGCTCGAGGAGGTCATGGCGCCGCTGCCCAAGTGGTTCTCCAGCCCTGCCCCGGTCGACGACGCTGCACAGTCCATCGTCGACGGCATCAGACGGCGATCACGGTGGGTGTACGCGCCTCGTTACCTGCCGCTGCTGCTTGCCGCGCGCACAACCATTGCGCTCGCTGAACCGCTGATAGCACGTAACGCTCGATTGCGCGCGGCAATCAGGCGAGCGGATATCGTTGAGCGACAAGGCGTTTAATTGTGCTACTCGCCCCGTTCGACCAGCGGACCGCCCGGAGCGTCGTGAGGATTCGGGGTGAATCGCACGTCCGGGAGCATCGTCGCGGGGTCGCGACCCCACGCCTGTTCCAGTGCCCGCAGCATGCCCGAGACTCCGGTGCCCGTCAGAACGGAATTGTCGATCGCGCTCAACGTGAGATCGATGGTCACCGAGGCATTCGCATAGTCGCCGCGGATGACCTTGTCGATATTGTCGATCGGAAACGGTGACGTGATCATGAGTTTGAGCGCCTGCACGAGATAGGGTGACGCCTTCGACAGCTGTTTGAGTGGACGTTGCAAGCTCACCAGGTTGGCATGCAAGTTGGCGTTGGAGCCGGTCAGCACGTCCTCCGAGGCCGTACTGAGCCGACCCAGCGCCGTCACCGCATCAGCGAAGAGGTCTCGCGTATCGGCGAAGTGCGCGATCAGTGGCGGAAACTCGGTCAACACGCGATCGAGGGTGTCGCCACGATCTGCTGCGATGGACAGGAGCCGATTGGTCGCATCGATCGCTCGATTCAAATCGTCACGCTGGCTGTTCAATTCAGCGGTGAACGTGTCCAGGCGGCCGAGGAATTCGCGAATCTGGTCGGCTCGTCCGGTCAGAATGTTGTGGACTTCCTTCTGGATCGTCTCGACGTTGCCGACGCCGCCACCGGTGAGGATCTCCGAGACGCCGGCCAATGTGCGCTCCACCGTGGGATATGCCGATGAGTTGCCGAGAGGGATGGTGTCACCGTTCTTCAACGGAGTCAGCGAAGGATCCGTCGGAATCTGAAGCTCGACATGTTGCGAGCCGAGCAGGCTGGTCTGGCCGATCTTGGCCAGGGCATTGGAGGGCAACTTGACGTCTGATTCGAGGTCCACCGTCAGGGTGGGGACCCAATCTTTCAGTTCGATCGCCCGCACTCTTCCCACGAACACGTCGGCAACCCGAACCTTGCTGTTGACGTTGAGCGCCAACGTTTCTGGCATCTGGACATAGATGGTCCAGTGACCGGCTTCGGTCCCGGGCCCACCCGGCACCGGGACGTTCGCCATGCCCCGCCATTGCCCGCACGACGTAAGGACGAGGGCCGCCGAAATCAACGCGGTAGCCCGCTGGGTCAGACGCGTGGGTGACTGCCTGTCACGTGGGCGCACGCCGCGCCGGCGCGACTGCCGGGATGCCATGCCGGAACGCTAAGGCCCTGCCACACCACTAATGAATGTTCGTAACGGACAGCTGCTTGATAGTTTCGGACAGTACTCGCGGCCGACCGCCTACCGGCACTAGCCGGAGTCGTCGCCCGCGTCCGCCTTGACGGGGCGACCGATCACCCGATTGGCTCGATCGTTGACCTTGGTGAGCACGCGTTTGACCTCCGCCCGAAACGATGAGCGGACCGGCGAACCACCCTGTCGGGCAACGGCTTTCCCGTCGGCGGTGGTTTTGCGAACAAACCGGCCTCGATCGATATACGGGCGGTCGTCGCCCGGCGATGCGCCGAATCGCAAAAACGGCGGACTACAGCGTTGCCGGGCGCAACACCACGACGTTCTTGGTGCGTGACGAGCCATCCTGCAAGAGTGCGATAACCCGCCCGTCGGGCGCGGTTGCGGCGTAGACGCCGTCGATCCCGACCGGTTTCAACGGCCGGCCGTGCCGGGTGTCCTCGGCCTCATCCGCGGTCAGGTCACGACGCGGGAAGCCGACCAGGCACGCCTCGTCGAGTGAGTAGCTCAGCCGCGCTTCCGTTGCCAGGTCGTCCAGGGTGCGGGCCTCGTCCAGGCCGTAGCGACCAACTTTGGTGCGCCGCAACGCCGTCAGGTGACCTCCGACACCGAGTGCGGACCCCACGTCGCGCGCCAGCGCCCGAATGTACGTGCCGGACGAGCAGTCGACTTCGACGTCGACATCGACGAAGTCGTCGATACGCCGCACCCCCAGCACGTCGAATCGGGCGATCCGCACCGGCCGCGCCGCCAGCTGCACGGCCTGCCCTTCCCGGGCGAGCTTGTAGGCCCGCTGCCCGTCGACCTTGATCGCGCTCACCGCTGACGGCACCTGTTCGATGTCGCCGCGGAGAGTCGCCACTGCGGACTCGATCTGCGCGTCGGTAACCGCCGCGGCCGAGACAGTTTGCAGCACTTCGCCTTCGGCGTCCTCGGTGCTTGTGGTCTGCCCCAGCCGGATGGTCGCGCTGTAGGACTTGTCGGTCGCGGTCAGCAGACCGAGGATCTTGGTGGCCCGCTCGATACCGACCACCAGTACCCCGGTGGCCATCGGGTCCAGCGTGCCGGCGTGGCCGACCTTGCGGGTGCCGAACAGCCTGCGACACCGACCCACCACGTCGTGACTCGTCATGCCCGCTGGTTTGTCGACGATGACCAAGCCCGGTTCTGGACTGCTCACAGCACGATCGCCGTCAGTGTCACGCCGTCGCGGACCGACCATCGGCCTTCCAAGGCTGTCAGCGGCGGACCATGCTCAGCGGCCGGATCGATGAGGATCTCCGAACGGAAACCTCCCGTCGTCCCGGAATCGTCCACTGCGAAGGTGATGTGTGCATCCTCGAATCCCAGCCAGCGGTGCGTCAGCGGAAACCACGCCTTGTAGGTTGCCTCCTTGGCGCAGAACAGGATTCGGTCCCAGTGCAGACCGTCGGGCAGCCCGCCGAGTTCGGTGCGTTCGGCGGGAATCGTGATCGCGTCGAGCACGCCGTTGGGCAGAACGTCGTGCGGCTCGGCGTCGATCCCGACCGACCGGACGTCGGCCGCGCGGCCGACCACCGCGCCACGAAACCCCTGGCAGTGCGTCAGGCTCCCCACCACACCGTCGGGCCAACACGGTTCGCCCTTGTCTCCCTTGAGAATCGGCACCGGCCCGATGCCCAACTCCCCCAGCGCCTGACGCGCGCAGTAGCGCACGGTGACGAATTCGTTGCGGCGCTTGGCGACCGAGCGTGCGATCAGGGGTTCCTCTTCGGGCAGGGGCGACAAACCCGGCGGGTCGTCGTACAGCTCGGCAGAGGCCACGACGTCAGGCAGCACCTCCGGCAGAAGCGCACTCATCCGCGCCTCGCCTGGATCCGGTCCTGCATCTGCTTGGCATGAGCCCGCATCTCCGCGGTGATCTCGAAGTGGCCGCCGAACTCGTTGAGATAGCCAGGCGCATACCGGGGCTCGGGCAGGATCTGCCGCAGCCACCGGTACGGCTTGCGGCGGCGCCACTCCCGTGGGTAGCCGACCGACACCTCTTCGAAGCGCACCTCGTCGTACCAGGTGGTGCGCGGGATGTGCAGATGCCCATAGACCGAGCACACCGCGTTGTAGCGGGTATGCCAGTCCTTGGTCGCGGTGGTGCCGCACCACAGCGAGAACTCGGGATAGAACATCGCGTCGCAAGGTTCACGAACCAGCGGGAAGTGGTTGACCAGCACGGTCGGCGTCACCCAGTCGAGGTCTTCGAGCTTCTCCCGGGTTTGCTTGACCCGGTCGCGGCACCACGCGTCGCGGGTGGCGTAGGGCTCACACGAGAGAAGGAACTCGTCGGTGCCGACGACGTTGCGTTCCCGCGCCACCGCCAGGCCTTCGGCCTTCGTCGTCGTGCCCGCGGGCAGAAACGTGTAGTCGTACAGCAGGAACATCGGCACGATGGTCGCCGGGCCCCCCTGCTCGGTCCACACCGGATACGGATGTTCGGGGGTGACGATGCCCATCTGGTCGCACATGTCGACCAGGTAGTCGTAGCGGGCCCGGCCGAAGATCTGCATCGGGTCTTTGTTGGTGGTCCACAACTCGTGGTTGCCCGGCACCCAGATGACCTTCGCAAAGCGTTTTCGCAGCAGATCCAGGGCCCAGCGGATCTCGTCGGTGCGCTCCCCGACGTCGCCTGCCACGATCAGCCAGTCGTCCGGCGTGGACGGGTACAGCGACTCCGTGACGGGCTTGTTCCCGGTGTGACCGGTGTGTAGGTCACTGATCGCCCACAGAATCGGCTGCCGATCTCTCGACTCATGGTCCATCACCACGGTTGCATCACCACAACGGACCAGCCTAACCGCGCGGCGGACCCCACCCGGCCCGCCGGACTAGAACAGGTTCTCGTTTATGGTCGAGTCCGCGGTCGCTGACCGCTACACTCCCGGCAAGCCGGGGATGATTCTGACCAATTCTGCGAGGGGGTTCGATGGCCGCCAGGGTGCGCCTGCTGTCAGCACTGTGTGCGCTGGTAGCGGCGGTGGTCGTGGTGCTGCAGACCGGAACGTCAGCGGGGTCGGGTACCGGCACGCCGCAGCTGAACGTGACCGATCTGCCGATGACCAACGTGTCCACGACGATCAAATGGCCGGTCATCGCAACAACCGACCCCTCGCCGTTCGATCCGTGCAACGACATCCCGCTCGACGTGATCCAGCGGATCGGGCTGGCCTACACACCCCCGGCCCCCGAGGACAGCCTGCGCTGCCATTACGACGCGGGCGATTACCAGATGGCGGTCGAGGCGTTCGTCTGGCGGACCTATGAGCAGACCATTCCGCCGGACGCCGTGGAGCTCGACATCGACGGGCACCGCGCCGCGCAGTACTGGATCATGAAGCCCACCGACTGGAACGACCGCTGGTGGGTGACCTGCATGGTCGCATTCAAGACCAGCTACGGGCTCATCCAGCAGTCCCTGTTCTACTCACCGATCAAGTCCCCCGACCGCCCGGACTGCCTACAGGTCAACATGCAACGGGCCCACGAGCTGGCGCCGTACTACAAATTCTGATTTGTAGCCTGGTGCGGTGACGCGTATCCGCCGGCATGCGGGCAAGGCGGTAAGCCGCCTGCTCGGGCTGCCACCCCACGAAACGTCCTTTACCGTGCGGCACGGACTGCGGGTGCCGATGCGCGACGGCGTCGAGCTGGTCGCCGACCACTACTCGCCGGACACCGCGACACCGGCGGGCACGCTGCTGGTGCGTGGACCGTACGGCCGTAGGTTCCCGTTCTCCGCGGTGTTCGCCCAGGTGTATGCCGCCCGCGGCTACCACGTGGTGCTGCAGAGTGTGCGCGGGACGTTCGGTTCGGGCGGCGAGTTCACACCGATGGTCCACGAAATCGCCGACGGGACCGACACCGTGGCCTGGCTGCGCGAGCAAACCTGGTTCACCGGCTCGTTCGCCACGGTCGGGTTGTCGTATCTCGGTTTCACCCAATGGGCCCTGCTGACCGATCCGCCGCCGGAGATGAAAGCGGCCGTGATCACCGTCGGCCCCCACGATTTCAGCGAGTCGGCCTGGGGCACCGGATCGTTCACGCTCAACGACTTCCTCGGGTGGAGCGCGATGGTGGCGCGGCAGGAGGAACCCGGTTTGGTGCAGGCCCTGGCCCGCCAGGTCCGGGGGCCCGCCGAGCTGGCCCGGGCCACCGCTGGATTGCCGATGGGCGCGGCCGGCCGCAAGCTGCTCGGCAGCGGCGCCCCGTGGTTCGAATCGTGGCTGGAGCACCCCGACCGCGAAGATCCGTTCTGGGACGCTCTGCGGTTCACCGAGGCACTCGACCGCGTCGAGGTACCCGTTCTGTTGCTCAGCGGCTGGCAGGACCTGTTCCTGGACCAGACCCTGCAGCAGTACCGGCAACTGCGTCGGCGTGAGGTACCGGTGGCCCTGACGATCGGACCATGGACCCACACCCAGCTGCTGACCAAAGGCCTGCCGACGGTCATCGGCGAATCGCTGGCCTGGCTGGACACTCACCTCGCCGGACGTCGCGAGACCCGCCGGGCCACGGTCCGTGCCTACATCAACGGGTTCGACTGGGTTGACCTGCCCGACTGGCCGCCGGCGATGCCCGAGCATGAGCTGTTCCTGCAGCCCACGGGCCGGTTGTCGGACCGGCCGCCTGCGCCGAGTACGCCGTCGTCATCATTCGTATTCCACCCGGCCAATCCGACCCCGACAATCGGTGGTCGGCTGCTGGCGCGTGAGGCCGGGTACCGCGACGACACGCGACTGGGCCGTCGGGCCGACGTGCTCGCCTACACCGGTGACCCGCTGCCCGCGGACCTGTACCTCGTCGGCACCGCGGTCGCCGAACTCGAGCACAGCTGCGACAACCCCAACAACGACGTGTTCGTCAGGATCAGCGAGGTCGACAACCGGGGCCGCTCACGCAACGTGACCGACGCGTTCGTCCGGCGCACCGAGCAGTCCGGTCGGCTGCGCATCGAATTCGACGCTGTCGCACACCGGTTCGCCGCGGGTTCCCGGATCCGCCTGCTGGTGGCCGGCGGATCGCATCCGCGGTTCGCCCGCAACCTCGGTACCGGCGAGCCACCGATCTCCGGTTCCCGGCTTGTCCGCGCCACCCACACTGTGCGACACGGCGACGGCGGCATATCGCGATTGGTTCTGCCCGCCGGCCCGCGGCCGCCGTCAGCCGACTGAGGCCCGCACCCGCTCGGCGACGCGCCGCAGCGTCGCGTCGTCGTGCACGGCGTCGGCCGGTCCGCCGTCAACGGCAATTTCGACCCAGCTTTTGCAACCGGCGAACTCGGGAGTCCGGATCACCCCGACGGGCGCGATCAGTGGCCTGGCCTGAACCACCAACACGGTCAGCCGGTGTTTGGGGCGGAAATCCAACCGGTCAGCCTGCACCGACTCGGCGGTCCAGATGTGCAGGTCGGCGATCTCGCCGATCGCCTCGGGACGGTTGACCTCAACGGCGGCAATCACTTTCGCCGCGGCCCGGATGGTGACAGCGGTTTCGGTGCTGTCGGCCGCGGCCTCGTCGAGCAGATCGTGATGTTCTGGGCGTACCCGCTCGCGATGGCTGTGCGCGACAGTCGGGAACAACAGGAACTCGGGTGCGGCGACCGCGAACCGCTTCTCACCGATGCCGCCCTTGCGCAACAGAACGGTCTGCCGGCCGTCGAGCAGCGCATGGACCGCCGCGCTCCACTCCTTGAGCGCCGGCGACGTCACCGAGCCGCCAGGCGAGCCTGAACCTCGGGACGACGCAACGGCGGAACCGTTTTGGGCGGCTGACGCCGTGGCGCCAACCCCTCCAGTAGCCGCGTCGTGGTCGCGGCGACCTCGGCAACCGCAGCCTCGAACGCCTCGGCGTTGACTCCGGCAGGCCTGGTGATACCGCTGACCTTTCGGACGTACTGGCGCGCAGCGGCCTCGATCTCCTCGGCTGTGGCGGCGGGTTGCAGGCCACGCAGTTCCGTGATGTTCCGGCACATGAGACCCACGATAGATTGATCGCATGAATGACGCCGACGAGCGCTTGCGCGAGGAGCCGACCAACACCGTCTTGCTGATCGACACCACTGACCGGGTCCGCACGCTCACCCTGAACCGACCGCAGTCGCGCAACGCATTGTCATCACACCTGCGCACCGCGTTCTACCAGGCGTTACGCGATGCCCAGGCCGATGACGGCGTCGACGTCGTGATCCTCACCGGGGCCGATCCGGTGTTTTGTGCCGGGCTTGACCTCAAAGAGCTGGGCGACACCACGGAGCTGCCCGACATCTCGCCCAAGTGGCCGGCGATGAGCAAGCCGGTGATCGGAGCGATCAACGGCGCGGCCGTCACGGGTGGGCTGGAACTGGCGCTGTACTGCGACATCCTGATCGCATCCGAGAATGCCCGGTTCGCCGATACCCACGCTAGGGTCGGCCTGCTGCCCACGTGGGGACTGAGTGTCCGGCTTCCGCAGAAGGTCGGTGTCGGCCTGGCCAGGCGGATGAGCCTCACCGGCGACTACCTGTCGGCCGCCGACGCGCTGCGAGCCGGGCTCGTCACCGAAGTCGTCCCCCACGCCGAGCTGCTGCCTGCCGCGCGCCGGGTGGCTGCCTCGATCGTCGGCAACAATCAGGCCGCCGTTCGCGCCCTGCTGTCCTCGTACCACCGCATCGACGCCGCCCAGACCGACGCCGGGCTGTGGATCGAGGCGACCTCGGCACGACAGTGGATGGACTCGGCGACGGGTGACGACATCGCCGCGAACCGGGATGCGGTGCTGCAGCGGGTCGCGCACAGGTGCACTGACCGTCAGTCGGTGACGAGCCATCCGTTTCCGGTCTGGTCGGCGGCGAGCTCCTCGACGCTCATTCCGTCGACCAGCAGGTCGAGGACACCTATCATCGCCGCGCAATCACGAGCGGGGTGATCGGCCGGGCAACGCAGTGCGTGCGTCAAAAACTGTTGCGCCCCTTGGGCTTGAGCGATCACCCGGTCCAGTTCGGCGATCTGCGCGCGGACAGTGGCCCGCCACTGGTCACCCGGCGCGTCCAGCACGGCCGCGGCGGTATCGAGCGGAAGTCCCAGCCGGTGAATGATCTTGAGCAATGCGAGCCGCCGAAGCTCTTCGGGCCCGTACATGCGTTTGCCGGCTTGACGCAGCCGCGGGCGCACCAATCCGCGCTCGTCGTAGTACCGCAAGGCAGAGGGACTCATCTGCAGCCGTGCGGCCGCCTCGCCGATCGAGATCACGTCCATGCCGTCATTTGACTTCAACCTGTGTTGAACCGGCAAGGTCTACGTCATGAGCTCCGCACGGGCGATCAACCACCACGCCGACCATCCCGGCTTCTCCGGCCTGGGCGGAGTGCTGTGCGGGTTGCTCTTCCTCGTGGTGGGCCGGGCCAAAGCCAGGCTGGCCACCGACATCGCCCAGGTCTCCCCCACAGACCACGTCGTGGACGTCGGTTGCGGACCTGGTACCGCCGCTCGAGTGGCGGCCCGCCGCGGGGCGCGCGTGACGGGCGTCGATCCGTCGACGGCCATGCTTCGCGTCGCGTCCGTGATCACGCCGAGACGTTCGGCCATCACCTGGCGTGAGGGCACCGCCGAGGCGTTACCTGTTGCTGATGGCGCGGCCACCGTGGTGTGGGCGCTGGCCACCGTGCATCACTGGCAGGACGTCGACGCGGCGGTCGCCGAGGCGCGTCGCGCGCTGGTGGCGGGCGGGCGGTTGATCGCGATCGAACGGCAGGTGTCCGCCGACGCGACCGGGCTGGCCAGCCACGGCTGGACCGAGCAGCAGGCCGAGGCGTTCGCTGCGCTGTGCCGTGACAGCGGATTCACCGATGTGTGTGTCGAGGGACGAGGTGCCGCTAAGAAGGCGGTCTGGGTGGTCCGTGGGACGCGACGGTGACGCTGGCGTGCGCGCGAGCGTGCGCAAACTGCCGGCCGGACACGGCGTGTCGGGCAGCAGACCCGCACGCTCGCGGTGTGAGTCCTAAACAGTGCCGGCCACCAGCCAGCGGCCTGAGAAGGCCCGCCAGCCGACGAACACCAGGCGCAGCACCATGAAAGTGCTCAACCCGGCCCAGATGCCGAGCAGGCCCCAGTGGAAGATCAGCGACAGCCAGACCAGTGGCAGGAAGCCGACCAGCGCGCTGGCCAGCGTGGCATTGCGCATGAACTTGGCGTCGCCCGCGCCGAGCAGCACCCCGTCGAGCGCGAAAACGATTCCGGCGACGGGCAACTGGCCCACCAGGAACCACCATGGCACGCCGATCTCGTCGAGCACCGAGCGATCGTCGGTGAACAGGGCGGGCAACGCATGAGCCCCGATCGCGAACACCGCCGCCAGCACCGCAGCGGCCGCCGTGGAGAACACGGTCACTCTCCAGGCCACCACCTTCGCGTGGCTGAGCTGACCCGCGCCCAGGGCAGCGCCCACCAGAGACTGGGCGGCGATCGCCAGTGAATCGAGCACCAGCGCAAGGAAACTCCACAGCTGCAGCACCACTTGGTGAGCGGCGACGGCGGCCGCGCCGAACCGGGCCGCGACGGCCCCCGCCGACACGAAGCACGCCTGAAATGCCATGGTGCGCAACAACAAGTCCCGGCCCATCACCACCTGGGCGCGAAGCACCGACGGATGCAACCCGAGCGGCACTTTCTCCGACAGCAACGCCCAGATGAACAGCGTCGCCGCGACCCACTGCCCCACCAGATTCGCGACCGCCGAGCCGGCCAATTCCAACCGCGGCATGCCCAGCCAGCCATAGACCAGCAGCGGACACAACACCGCCGACACCGCGAACCCCGCGATCACGTAGCGCAGCGGCCGAACAGTGTCCTGCACGCCGCGCATCCAGCCGTTTCCCGCCATCGAGATCAAGATGGCGGGCGCACCGAGGACGGCGATCCGTAGCCACGGCTGGGCGGCTTGTGCGATCTCGCCGCGACCGGCGATCAACGTCAACAGCGGGCCCGCGACGACCTGCACGACGGCGCAGAGCACCACCCCGATCGCGACCGCGAGCCACGTGGCCTGCACGCCCTCGCCGACCGCGGCGGCCCGGTCGCCGGCTCCGAAGAACCGGGCCGAGCGCGACGTGGTGCCGTAGGACAGGAAGGTCAGGTTCGATCCGACCAGGTTGAGCACCAGACCGCCAATGGCCAAGCCGGCGAGGCTGACCGCGCCCAATCGCCCGACGATCGCGGTGTCGAACAACAGATAGAGCGGTTCGGCCGCCAGCACGCCGAGCGCCGGGAAAGCCAGTGCGGCAATGCGTCTGCCGTTGACCGTGGCGGAATCATCACCGGAGGTCATGGGCGACCATCCGCGAGAGCGAACCCACAGAACGGGCAGAAACTCAGGTGCAGTCCACTGCTGCCGCCGTCAGGCACCATCACCACCCAGTGCCCCGACGTCGGCCACCACTCGAACCGGAGGTCGTGAACGCACGCTGCCGTGCGCCGATCGAAGGCGTCGCAGCAGGGTTGATACGTCCGGGGAACGCGGCGCACACCGTCCAGGCACTCGGTGCCGTCCGCATGGAGCCTCGGCGACTCAGCCAAGAGCAACCCGGAGCGCCCGGACGACGTCGTCGACAGGGCCGGTCGCCGAATACCCTGCCGCATGGGGATGCCCGCCGCCGCCGAACGAGCTGGCGATCTCGGCCAGGTTGACCGACTTGGCCCGCATCGATACCGACCAGTGCTGCGGCTCGATCTCCTTGAACACCGCGGCGACCTCGGCCTGCTGCGTGGTGCGCACGATGTCGACGATGCTCTCGACCTCCTCCGGCCGCGCGCCGGACCACTCGGAGTGGGAGACGACGACATACACGAGGCCGCGACCGTCGACGGCGTCCGGGCAGAGCTCCGCCGAGGACAGCACCCGCGACAGCATCGGCAACCAGGCGAACGGATGGGTGTCGAGCAGGCTGCGGCTGATCGACGCGTTGTCGACACCCAGTTCGACGAGCCGGGCCGCCAGCCGATGCGCGCGCGCCGTGGCCCAGCGGAACGATCCGGTGTCGGTGGTCAGGCCCGCGTACAGGCAATGGGCGACCTGCCGGTCGATCGGCTTGCCCCATGCATCGAGGATCTCGGCGACCAGCATGGTCGTCGAGTCCGCAGTCGGATCGACGTAGTTGGCGGTGCCGAACAGCCGGTTGGAGGCGTGATGGTCGATGACCAGCACCTCTCGGCCGTCCTCGGCGAGACCGCTCAACGCGCCGAGCCGGTTGACGCTCGGGATATCCACGGTGACAACCAGATCGGCGTCCTCACGGATACCTTCCGGGGCCACCAGCAGGTGGCCCCCGGGCAGCGTCTGCAGGGACTCGGGCAGCGTGTCCGGTGCCGCGAACGCGACCTGGACGTGTTTACCGGCCGCATCGAGAACCTGGGCCAGGGCCAGGCCTGCACCGATGGTGTCCGCGTCGGGATAGACGTGGCACACCACGCTGACACTCGATGCGACCGACAACAACTCGACAGCCCCGTGCGCGTCGACGCGCACACCGGGAGCAGCGATGTCAGTCGCCATATGTCCGGTCTTGGAATCCGTTACTGTCACCGGCGTCCTCTGTGTCTGCCCCGTCAGCAGGCCCGTTCACGTCCTCCGCCCCGCTCACACGGTACGGGTCAGCATCTCCGGCATGCTTGGCGCCCTGCCGAACTCTTGCCAAATCCTCATCAGCGGCCCGCGCGGCGGCCAGAAGCTCCTCCATGCGGTGGGCCGCGTCGGGCACGGTGTCGCGGACGAACGCCAGGGTCGGGGTGAACCGCACCCCGGTCCCGGCGCCCACCTTGGTGCGCAACACACCCTTGGCCTTCTCCAACGCGGCCGCCGCGCCGGCGTAATCCGGCGCGTCGTCCAGCGTTTGACCCATCACCGTGTAGTACAGCGTGGCGTCGTGCAGATCGCCCGACACCTTCGCATCGGTGATGGTCACCCCCGCCAGTCGCGGATCCTTGATCTCGTACTCGATGGCCGAGGCGACGATCGTGGAGATCCGCTTGGCGAGTCTCTTCGCGCGTGCAGGATCAGCCATCTCTTACGTACGCGCCTTCTCGACCAGCTCGTACGTCTCGATGACGTCGCCTTCCTTGATGTCGGAGTAGGTCAGCGTCAAACCGCACTCGTAGCCCTCGCGCACCTCGGTGGCGTCGTCCTTCTCACGCTTGAGCGACGAAACCGTGAGATTGTCGGCGACCACGACATTGTCGCGGAGCAACCGGGCCTTGGCGTTGCGGCGCATGATCCCGGATTGCACGAGGCAACCTGCGATGTTGCCGACCCGCGACGACCGGAAGATCGCCCGGATCTCGGCGCGACCGAGTTCCTTCTCCTCGTAGACCGGCTTGAGCATGCCCTTGAGCGCGCTCTCGATGTCGTCGATGGCCTGGTAGATCACCGAGTAGTAGCGGATCTCCACACCCTCGCGGTTGGCGAGTTCGGTCGCCTTGCCCTCTGCGCGGACGTTGAACCCGATGATGATCGCGTCCGAAGCCGACGCCAGGTTGACGTTGGTCTCGGTGACACCACCGACACCGCGGTCGATGACCCGCAGCTCCACCTCGTCGTCGATCTGGATGCCCATCAGGGCCTCCTCGAGGGCCTCGACGGTACCCGAGTTGTCGCCCTTGAGGATCAGGTTCAGCTGGCTGGTTTCCTTCAGCGCCGAATCGAGATCTTCGAGGCTGATGCGCTTGCGCGAGCGTGCGGCCAGCGCGTTGCGCTTGCGCGCGTTGCGCCGATCGGCGATCTGGCGAGCAATGCGGTCCTCGTCGACGACGAGCAGGTTGTCACCTGCGCCGGGCACCGACGTGAAGCCGACCACCTGCACCGGCCGGGACGGCAGTGCCTCTTCGATGTCGTCGCCGTGCTCGTCGACCATCCGGCGCACGCGGCCGTAGGCGTCGCCCGCGACGATCGAGTCGCCGACCCGCAGCGTTCCGCGCTGGATGAGCACGGTGGCCACGGGACCACGGCCACGGTCCAGATGCGCCTCGATGGCCACACCCTGGGCCTCCATGTCGGGGTTGGCCCGCAGGTCCAGCGCAGCGTCTGCGGTCAGCAGCACCGCTTCGAGCAGCTGGTCGATGTTGGTGCCCTGACGTGCCGAGATGTCGACGAACATGGTGTCGCCGCCGTAATCCTCAGCCACCAGGTTGTACTCGGTGAGCTGGGCCCGGATCTTCTGCGGGTCAGCGCCTTCCTTGTCGATCTTGTTGACCGCGACCACGATCGGCACATCGGCGGCCTGCGCGTGGTTGATGGCCTCCACCGTCTGCGGCATGACACCGTCGTCGGCGGCGACCACCAGGATCGCGATGTCGGTGGCCTTCGCACCACGGGCACGCATGGCGGTGAACGCCTCGTGACCCGGGGTGTCGATGAAGGTGATCAACCGCTCGGAGCCATCGTGTTCGACGCCCACCTGGTAGGCACCGATGTGCTGGGTGATGCCACCGGCCTCGCCCTCGCGGACGTTGGCCTTACGGATGGTGTCGAGCAGTCGGGTCTTGCCGTGGTCGACGTGACCCATGACGGTGACGACGGGCGGACGGACCTGCAGGTCCTCTTCGCCGCCTTCGTCCTCGCCGTAGGTGAGGTCGAACGACTCGAGCAGTTCGCGGTCCTCGTCCTCCGGGGACACGACCTGCACGACGTAGTTCATCTCGCTGCCGAGCAGCTCGAGGGTCTCGTCGCCGACCGACTGGGTCGCGGTGACCATCTCACCGAGGTTGAACAGCGCCTGCACCAGCGATGCCGGGTTGGCGTTGATCTTGTCGGCGAAGTCGCTCAGCGACGCGCCGCGGGCCAACCGGATGGTCTCGCCGTTGCCGTGCGGCAACCGCACGCCACCGACGACCGGCGCCTGCATCGAGTCGTATTCCTGGCGCTTCTGCCGCTTGCTCTTGCGACCACGCTTGGGCGCGCCGCCCGGGCGACCGAAGGCACCCGCGGCACCGCCGCGCTGGCCCGGACGGCCACCGCCGCCACCGCCACCGCCGGGACGGCCCCGGAAGCCTCCGGCAGCTGCACCGCCGCCACCGGCGCCACCACCGGCGCCGCCGCCGCGGTAGTTACCGCCGCCACCACCGGGACGACCGCCCTGACCTGCGCCGGGACGGGGACCGCCGCCGGGACGCGGCCCGGGACGAGGTCCGCCACGGCCGGGCGCGCCTGCCGCGGGACGCGGAGGCATGTTGCCCGGCGTGGGCCGGGGGCCACCACCGGGACGCGGGGCGCCCGGGCGGGGCTGCGGCCGCGGGATGGGCCGCTCCACCGGCTGCTGCGACGAGAACGGGTTGTTGCCGACGCGCGGTGTGCGCGGAGCGGGCTTGGGTGCGTTGGACGGTCCGGGACGCGGGCCGGGCGTGGCTCCAGGAGTGGGACGCGGGGCCGGTGTAGGCGCCGGAGCGCTGGGCGCAGCCGCTGCGGGCTGACTTGGCGCGGCCGGCGGCTGGGGGGCTGCAGGCTTGGGTGCCGAGGGCCGGGCGGGAGCTGCAGGGGTCGGGGCCGCTGCCGCGGGAGCGGCCGGAGCCGCCGGAGCCGGCGCCGCTGCCGCAGGACGCGCGGGGGTCGGGCGAGCCGCCGTCGCCGGCGAGGGAGCCGGTGCGCCGGGGGTGGCTGCCGGACGGGCCGGGCCGGGGGTGGGTGCGCCGTTGCCCTGGCCACGAGGCCTGTCACCGGGCTTGGCGCTGGTACGCGCCTCAGGCTTGGACTCGGTCTTCGAACCGAACGATTCGCGCAGCCGACGCGCAACCGGCGCCTCCACTGTGGAGGACGCCGACTTGACGAACTCTCCCTGCTCTTTGAGCTTGGCTAAGAGTTCCTTACTTGTGACACCGAGTTCCTTCGCCAACTCGTGTACACGGGCCTTACCTGCCACTACTTCTCCTCATCTAGAGGCGACAGCGGTGGTAGGCGCCGCGCCTCGGGTTAGCTATGACGCATGGTCATCGGGACTTCACGGTGTGCTCATGTTCTTCGCTACCTGTTCTTCTGAGCGGGCGGTCGAGGCTGACAACTCTTCGACAAACTCGACCACCGCGGAGGTGTCCGGTGAACCGGCGATGCGCAACGCTCGTACGAATGCCCGCCGCTGGATTGCCACCTGTACGCACTGTCGGTCGGGATGCAACCAAGCACCACGCCCGGGCAGGCTGGCCGTTGTGTCAACGGTAATGGCACACTGCCCATTCCCGTCGGTCACCGCGACTACACGAAACAATTCGTTGGCCAACTCTCGTTTCCGGCACCCGATGCATGTCCGCACCGGTCCGACAGAACTGCCGGGGATGCGTTGACGCGTGGAGGCCGGAGACTCGCGCTGGATCACGGCTGAGTCTACCGCCCCGCGGGCTGTGCTCCGAACCGACTGCCGGTCCTAGCGCTCGGGCACCGCGCGGGGCGCAGGGTCGGAGTCAGGTTGCGGGGCGGCGTCGCTGCGGATGTCGATGCGCCATCCCGTCAATCGGGCCGCCAGCCTCGCATTTTGCCCTTCCTTGCCGATGGCCAGAGACAGCTGGAAATCTGGCACGACGACCCGCGCGGCGCGGGCTGCTTCGTCGATGACCGACACCGACACGACCTTGGCCGGTGAGAGGGCGTTGGCGACGAATCGCGCGGGGTCGTCGTCGAAGTCGATGATGTCGATCTTCTCGCCGGACAGCTCGCTCATGACGTTGCGGACACGCTGGCCCATCGGCCCGATGCAGGCGCCCTTGGCATTGAGGCCCGGCACCCGCGACGTGACAGCGATCTTGGACCGATGGCCGGCCTCCCGGGCGACGGCGACGATCTCCACCGACCCGTCGGCGATCTCGGGCACCTCGAGCGAGAACAGCTTGCGGACCAGGTTCGGATGGGTCCGCGACAGTGTGATCAGCGGTTCCCGGGCGCCGCGGGTGACGCCGACGACGTAGCAGCGGAGTCGGTCGCCGTGTTCGTAGCGCTCCCCCGGCACCTGCTCGGCCGCGGGGATCACGCCTTCGGAGCCCTTGGTCTCGCTGCCGATCCGCACCACCACCAGCCCGCGGGCGTTGGCCCGTGCGTCGCGCTGGATGACGCCTGCCACGATGTCGCCCTCGTGGGCCGAGAATTCGCCGTAGGTCTTCTCGTTCTCCGCGTCGCGCAGCCGCTGCAGGATCACCTGACGCGCGGTGGTGGCCGCAATCCGGCCGAACCCCTCGGGCGTGTCGTCCCACTCGTGGATGACATTGCCGTCCGCGTCGGTCTGGCGGGCCATGACCTTGACCGCACCGGTTTTGCGGTCGATGTCGATGTAGGCGTCGGGCTCGTGACCGTCGGTGTGCCGGTAGGCGGTCAGCAGGGCCGATTTGATGGTCTCCACGACCACGTCGACCGTGATGCCCTTGTCGGCTTCGATGGCATGCAGTGCCGCCATGTCTATGTTCATGCTCAGGCCCCCTTCCCCGTTTCTCCGGCCAACTCCAACTCGCGCGGGCTTGGCGGTGAAAACTCCACTTGGACAACCGCTTTGACAACGTCGGCCAGCTCGATGCGGCGCACGGCGAAATCTCGTCCGTCCCTGACGACGATCTCGACCGACTCGGTATCGCTCTGCCCGACCCGGCCGGTCAGCTCAGTGCCGTCGGCCAGCGTCAATTCCACCTTGCGACCGCGGGCCCGACGGAAGTGTTTGTGCTCGGTCAGCGGCCGGTCCACGCCGGGCGACGTGACCTCAAGCACATACGGCGTGTCGCCGGTCCGGTCGAACTGATCCAGCAACTCCGAGGCCGTCTTGGACAGCTGGGCGACAGAATCGAGGTCGAGGCCATCGTCGCCGTCGGCCACGATCGTGATGCGGGGCGGGCGCGCGGCAGCATCGACGACGACCTGGTCGATCTCGTATCCGGCGCGCGCGAATTCGCCGTCCAGTAGCTCGATCACCTGCTTCTGCGACGGCAAATCCGCAGACCGCAACTTCGGATCCGGTGCCACGGCGAGCTCCTCATCTTGAGTTGTCCGGACACGATCCCGGGACGAAGCCCTGGCAGGCCCCCCGGAATCGACTTTCCACGATACGCCAGGGCCACGGCGGCAACGGGCGAACCAAGGTCGGTGCACAGCGAATGTCCCGTCCGGAACCACACGCCTCGGCGCTGTGCTGCGGCCACGCGAGGCAATGGCAGGATGTTGCTCGTGCCGAGCGCCCTACCGAAAATCAGCCGGCGGCGGGCCTTGGTCTCGGCCGCCGCCGTGGCCGTGCTGGGCGTCACCGCCGCCGGCTGTGCAGATCCTCCGCCATCGCCCGACCTTGCGGATCTGGCCGCTCAACTGGACCGGGCTCGCTCCGACAGCAAGCTGGCCTCCGACGCCGCGGCTGCCCAACCACCGCAGTCCGCACAGGCCCGGGCGTTGACGACCGTGGCATCCGAACGCTCGAAGCATGCCCAGGCGCTGACCGACGAACTGGTCAGGATGGCCGGGACGAAGGCACCGACCGCGCAGCCGTCGGCATCGTCCACCACGACGCCCACCTCGGGCGCTCCGGCACCCGCGCCGACGGTCGCCGATGTGATCGGTGCGCTCAAGCAGTCCGGGCAGGAGGCCACGACGCTGGCCGCGCGGCTCTCCGGGTACCGGGCAGGGCTGGTCGGGTCCATCGCCGCGGCATGCGTGGCCGCCTACACCGTCGCGCTGGGTGGTGCGCAATGACGACGACCGAACCGCCGCCTTCCGGGCCTGCGCGCCCGTCCGATCCGGCCGACCGTGCCCTTTTCGACGCCGTGGCCTCCGAGCACGGCATCATCTACGGCTACGGCCTGGTCTCCGCGCACTCCACACCCGACGACAACGCGCTGGTGGCGGCCGCCATGGCCGAGCATCGGGACCGTCGCGAAGCCGCGATCGCCATGCTGGGGGCCAGGAAGGTGCCTCCCCCACTGCCTGCGGCCGGATATCAGGTGCCGATACCAGTCGCCAACCCCGCCGACGCGGCGAACCTCGCCGTCCGCATGGAACAGGACGCCGCGGTGGCCTGGCGCGCGGTGCTCGAGCAGGCCACCACCAACGATGACCGCGCCTTCGCGGTGACCGCACTGACGCAGTCGGCAGTGACCGCGGCGAAATGGCGCGCCCAGCTCAATGCCTGGCCGGTGACCGTCGCCTTCCCGGGCGGCACCGAATAACCGCCGAGCAGACGCGAAATCGCCCAATTTCGCGGGAAAAAGGGCGATTTCGCGTCTGCTCGCGAGAGGAACGTCAGCCGGCCAGCGCTGCGGAGATCTCCGTGACGGCGTCGTCCACGGCGATTTCGCGATTCTCGCCCGTCAATCGGTTACGCAGTTCCACGGTGCCGTCGGCCCAGCCGCGGCCGACCACGACGATCCACGGCATGCCGAGCAACTCGGCGTCCTTGAACTTGACCCCGGGCGATGCCTTGCGGTCGTCGAAGAGCACCTCGTGGCCGAGCCGGTCCAGGCCCGCGACCAGCTCCGTGGCACCCGCTCGGGCCGCGTCGTCCTTGTTGGCCACCACGACGTGCACGTCGAACGGGGCCACCGACGCGGGCCAGCGCAGCCCCAGCTCGTCGTGTTGTTGTTCGGCGATGACGGCGACCATCCGGGACACGCCGATGCCGTAGGAGCCCATGGTCAACCGGACCGGCTTGCCGTCCTCGCCGAGCACGTCGGCGGTGAAGGCGTCGGCGTACTTGCGGCCCAACTGGAAGATGTGCCCGATCTCGATGCCCCGCGCCGACGTCAGCACGCCTGCGCCGTCGGGCGACGGGTCGCCATCGCGGACCTCGGCGGCTTCGATGGTGCCGTCCGGGGTGAAGTCGCGGCCGACGACCATGCCGACGAC
Source organism: Mycolicibacterium brisbanense (assembly GCF_001570425.1). Taxonomy (GTDB): domain Bacteria; phylum Actinomycetota; class Actinomycetes; order Mycobacteriales; family Mycobacteriaceae; genus Mycobacterium; species Mycobacterium brisbanense. Next base: position 82,086 of record NZ_BCSX01000021.1, on the reverse strand, counting down.
GTGCTTGTTGGGCGCGTCGGCACCGGTGATCCAGGCCGTGCCCTCCACGATCCTGGGGTCGACGAGGTAGCGAACCCCATTCTCCAGCAAGGCTTTCGGGCCGACGTATCCCTTCACCAGGAACGGGTTCTTGGCGAAGTCGGCCTCTTCGAGCAGCGCGAACTCGGCCGGCTCGAGCGCGGCTCCCAGACGCTTCTCGTCGATGTCGCGGTCACCGGGCACGCCTACCGCGAGCAATTCCCAGTCACCGCCGGGCTCGCGGGTCTTGAGCAAAAGGTTCTTCAAGGTGTCGGCCGCGGTCACCTCTCGGCCCGAGAACTGTTCCAGGCCAGCCGAATTGGCCCAGTCGACCAGGGTCGCGATGGTCGGCGTGTCGGGGGTGTCGTACACCACGGCCGGGGGTTGTCCCTCGATCGGCAGCGGTGCGGGAGCCCGGGTCACGACGGCTTCGACGTTCGCGGCGTATCCGGATTCCAGGCAGCGCACGAAGGTGTCCTCGCCGACTTCGCTTTCGGCCAGGAACTCCTCGGAGGCGCTGCCGCCCATCGCGCCCGACATCGCCGACACGATCACGTAGCGCACGCCCAGCCGCTCGAAGATCTTCTGGTAGGCCTCGCGGTGGGCGTGGTAGGCGTTCTTGAGCCCGTCGTCGTCCACGTCGAACGAATACGAGTCCTTCATCACGAACTCACGGCCGCGCAGAATGCCCGCGCGCGGTCGGGCCTCGTCGCGGTACTTGGTCTGGATTTGGTACAGCAGGACGGGGAAGTCCTTGTATGAGGAGTACTCCCCCTTGACCGTCAGCGTGAAGATCTCCTCGTGGGTGGGCCCGAGCAGATAGTCGTTGCCCCGCCGGTCCTGCAGCCGGAACAGGGTGTCGCCGTACTCCGTCCACCGGTTGGTGGTTTCGTACGGGCTCCGCGGCAGCAGGGCGGGCAAGAGGATCTCCTGGCCACCGATGGCGTTCATCTCTTCGCGGACGATCTTCTCGATCCGGCGCAGAACCCGAAGTCCCAGCGGCAGCCAGCTGTAGATGCCGGGGCCGACCGGGCGTACGTATCCGGCCCGGATCAGCAGCTTGTGGCTGGGCACCTCGGCATCGGCGGGGTCGTCGCGCAGGGTGCGCAGAAACAGCTCTGACATACGGGTGATCACAGCCGACAACCTTAAAGCGTGGTGCTCAGTCCCTACCCTGCCAGGTACAGATGCACGCCTCGTTGCCCTCGGCGTCGGCCAGTACCCAGAAGCGCGGCGCCTGACGGTCGCTGAGCAGCGTGCCGCCCGCGGCCAGTGCCGCATCGACCCGGGCCTGCGCCACGTCATGCGGGACATCGATGTCGAGGTGGATCCGATTGCGTTGGGGCCGCGGCGCATCCATCTGTTGAAACCAGATCGCCGGGCCACGGCCGAACGGGTCGACCAGCCCCGCGTTGAGGTCCGACGAGTCCAGCTCGTCCTCATACCCCGTGACGGCTTTCCAGAAGGGTCGGACCGCAGCGATGTCCAGCGCGTCGATGGCGATCTCCAACGCCTGCACGGCCCCGCCGGTGGTCATCTCGAACCCCCGGGCGGCCAGTGCCTGCGTCACCGCGGCGGCCAGCTCGATGTCGCGCTCGGTGACCCAGCGGGTTTCGGCGCACTGCAGTCGCAGCACAGCCCGGTCGGCGCGGATATCGACGCTGAGATGGTTCGACGCGTCGGAGCCGGCGGCTTCGACCGCGTGGGCCGCGGCGGTCACCGCATCGCCCATCGACGGCGTCAGCACCTCGGTGTAGACCGCCCCGAGAACCAGGCGCCACCCGAATGCTCCGACGGCGTCGGAGATCTGTTGACGGGTCGGCAGGCTCACGGCGTCATTCGACGTCGAGCTCGCCGGCGTCCATGGCGTCCTTGACGTCCTGCGCGTGGGCCACCTGCTCAGCGGTGTACCCGATGAACAGGGCCGCTCCGCCGACCAGGACCGCGACCGCAGCCACCCACAGCAAGCCGTAGGTGTAGCCGGCGTCCAGCGCGGCCAGTTGCGCGTGGTTCATGTTCTTGACGGGACCGGTGGTGCCGCCGAGGTAGAGCGTGCGCGAGGTGATGACGGCCTGGATCACCGACAACACCAGCGGGCCACCCAGGTTCTGCAGCATCAGCGCGATGGCCGACGCCGGACCGATCCGGTCGAAGCCCACTCCGGCGATGGCGGCCAGCGTCAGCGGCACCACGATCATGCCGATGCCGATGCCGCCGATGGTGATCGGAACCACCAGGTTCGGGAAGTACGGGATGCCCGCGTGCAGCGTCGAGCCGTACAGCATCGCCCCCAGCACCAGGATTCCGCCGGCGATGACCAGGACCCGCGGCGAGAAGAACCGCACGGCCTGTGAGGCCACGCCGAGGCCGATGCCCATGCCGACCACGAACGGGATGAACCCGATACCGGCGTGCAGGGCGCTGTAGCCGAGAATGTCCTGCACGTACAGGCCGATCAGCACGGTCAGGGTGAACAGCACGCCGCCGGCCAGGAAGATCGCGGCGAAGGTGGCGATGCGGTTGCGCTCGTGGAACAGGTCGAACGGGACGACGGGGTTCTCCGCGGTGCGTTCGGCGATGAGGAAGGCGAGACCGAAGACCGCCGCGGCCGCACCCGAACCCAGCGTGACGGGTGAGAGCCAGCCGCGCTCAGGGCCCTGGGTGAACGCGAACACCGCCGCGGTGCAGGCCAGGGTGGCCAGCAGCGCACCGGCCGCGTCCAGCTTCATGCGCTCGCGGTTGGTCTCGCGCAGCGCGGTGCGGGCCAGGTAGAGCATCACCAGACCGATCGGCACGTTGACCATGAAGGCCCAACGCCAGGACACCTCGGTGAGCGCCCCGCCGACCACCAGGCCCATCACCGAGCCGATCGCGGTCATCGCGCCGAACACCGCGGTGGCCAGGTTGCGGGCCGGGCCCTTGGGGAACGTGGTGGCGACCAGTGCCAGGCCGGTGGGCGACGCGATGGCCGCGCCGATGCCCTGCAGCAGCCGCGCGGTCACCATGGTGGCCTCGTTCCACGCGCTGCCGCACAGGATGGAGGCGATGGTGAACAGCGCGACGCCGACGATGAAGGTGCGCTTGCGGCCGATGGTGTCGCCGAGGCGTCCGCCGAGCAGCATCAAACCGCCGAAGGTCAGCACATAGGCCGTGATGACCCAGCTGCGGCCGGCGTCGGACAGGCCGAGTTCGTCCTGGATGCGCGGGAGCGCGACGATCGCGACGGTGCTGTCCATGGTGGCGAGCAGCTGCATGCCTGCGATGGCGATGACCGCCGACAGAAAACCCCACGACGGGAACCATGCCGGGAGCCGTGAAGCGATCCCGTCACGCTGGTCACCGTCGTTGCCTGCAGCCTGGTACATCGGCAAAACCCGATCCTCCCCGGCTTCGCGGTTCATTGCTGCGCGCTCTGCGTCATTGAGAGCCGTCATAGCCGGTTACCTTACAGTAATCTTAAGAATCCTTTAACCGGCGAACGCCGCCACGGCCCCGATCACGATGATCGCGGGAGGTCGGATGCCGTCTTCCCGGATCTTCTCCGGCGCGTCACCGAGAGTGGCCCGCAACGTCCGCTGTGCCACCGTACTTCCATGCTGCACCACCAGAACAGGTGTATCCGCAGGTCGACCCCCGTCGAGAAGGGCTTTGGCAAACAACTCGATGCGCTCGACGGCCATCAGCAGCACGATGGTGCCGGTCATCTGCGCCAGCGCATTCCAATTCACTAACGATTCGGGATGCCCCGGCGCAACATGCCCGCTGACCACCACAAATTCGTGCGTGAGGCCCCGATGGGTGACGGGAACACCGGCCAGCGCGGGAACTGCTATGGCACTTGTCACACCCGGCACGACAGTGACCGGAATGCCGGCATCGGCACAGGCGATCACCTCTTCATAGCCCCGCGCGAAGACGAACGGGTCGCCGCCCTTGAGTCGCACCACGAACTTTCCGGCCCGGGCCCGGTCGACGAGAACCTGGTTGATGGCGTCCTGCGCCATCGCGCGCCCGTACGGGATCTTCGCCGCGTCGATCACCTCGACGTGCGGCCCCAGTTCGGCAAGCAGATCCTGTGGCGCCAGCCGGTCGGCGACGACGACGTCGGCGCGGGCCAGCAACCGCCGGCCGCGCACCGTGATCAGTTCGGGATCGCCCGGCCCGCCGCCCACCAGCGCCACGCCGCTCGGTGCCTCGCCGGTTGTCTCGGCGGTAATCACGCCGCGCTGCAGCGCCTCATGAATGGCCGAGCGGATGGCGGCCGAACGACGGTGCTCGCCGCCGGCCAGCACGCCGACCGACAGTCCGTCGTAATCGAAGGTGGCCGGCGTCACCGCCGACCCCTCGCGGGCAATGTCGGCGCGCACACAGAAGATGCGGCGCTGCTGAGCCTCGTCGGAGATGGCGGTGTTGACGGCGTGATCGTCGGTGGCCGCGATGACATACCAGGCGCCGTCGAGATCGCCGGGCTGGTAATCGCGCAGGGCGAGGGTGACGCCGGGGTCCGCCTGCGCCAGGGCCTCGACCGCCGGGGTGGCGGCGCGGGCGATGACGTGCACATCGGCGCCGTTGGCGATCAGCAACGGCAGTCGACGCTGGGCGACGGTGCCGCCGCCGACAACGACGACCTTTCTGCCCGCCAGGCGCAGGCCGACGAGGTAGGCGTTCTCGGTCATTGCAGCTCCTCGCGTGGGCGACGTCATTTCGACTCCTCGCGCCCGCGCTCGCCCGTCACAACTGCTCCTCGCGTCCGCATCACCCGCCGAGCTTAGAGCGTGCCGCCGCAGCCACGAACCGGGTGATGGCCTGCGGGTGAGCGGCTGGGTGGGTGTGCAGGTAGCCCGCATGTACCCCGCCTCGCACCGCACCATCGGTGACGCGACGGCGCTGCGCGTCGGTGAAGGCCCACGCCGGATCCTGCTTGTCGGCGAAAGTGACTGCGGTGCGGTGGAATTCATGTCCGGTGACCCTGGCGCCCGCGGTGTGCAGTGACGAGTCGACCACCGCGACGGCGTCGCGGTAACCGAGGGTCAGTCGTTCGGTGAACCGCGCCGAGCCGGCCAGCACCCCGCACATCGGCGCTCCGTCGAGATCGTCGAGCAGATAGGTCAGGCCCGCGCATTCGGCATGCACCGGTGCACCACGGCGTGCCAGACCGCGGATCTGCTCGCGCACAACGTCGTTGGCGGACAATTCGGCGGTGAACTGCTCGGGGAAACCGCCCGGCAGCACGAGCGCGTCGGTGCCCGGCGGCAACGGATCGGTCAGCGGGTCGAACTCCGCGACCACCGCACCCGCTGCGCGCAGCAGTTCGCCGTGCTCGGTGTAACCGAAGCTGAACGCCTTGCCCGCCGCCAGCGCGACCGTGATCTCGGCCACCGGACTGCCGCCGTCGGCGGACCACGGTTGGGCCGCCACATGGGCGGCCGCGGCCGCCTGCACCGCCGCCAGGTCGACGTGCCGGGCCACGAGAGCCGTCATCGCGGCCACCGCGGCGGCCGCCCGTCGGCCGTGTTCGACCGCGGTGACGAGGCCCAAATGTCTTGACGGAACAGCTAGTTCGTCGTCACGCGGGATCGCCCCGAACACCGCGACGCCGGCGTGCTCGCAGGCCTGCCGCAGCACCTCCTCATGCCGGGGCGAGCCGACCCGGTTGAGGATGACCCCCGCGACGTGCACATCCGGGTCGAACGTCGCAAAGCCGTGCAAGAGGGCCGCGACGCTGTGACTCTGCCCACGCGCGTCGACCACCAGCACCACGGGGGCGCCGAGCAGACCGGCGACCTGTGCCGTGGAGCCCCGTGGCGTGCCGTGCATCCGGTCGTCGATACGCCCGTCGAACAGGCCCATCACGCCCTCGACGACAGCGATGTCAGCGCCGGAGCTGCCGTGCCGGTACAGCGGGCCGATCAACTCGTCGCCGACCAGCACCGGATCGAGGTTGCGTCCCGGCCTGCCCGCCGCCAGTGCGTGGTAGCCGGGGTCGATGAAATCCGGGCCGACCTTGAACGGCGCCACCGTGTTCCCGGCGCGGCGCAGTGCACCGATCAGACCCGTTGCCACCGTGGTCTTCCCGCTGCCCGATGCGGGCGCGGCGATCACCACCGCCGGGGTCGTCGTCGTCGCCGCCGTACTCACCCCAGCACCGCGAGCGTGCGTGTCTGTCGCCCAACACGCCGTGTCATACCGGCATTGCGCGCACGCTCGGCAGCGGCGAGTGTGCGCCGTCCTGCTACCACTCGATGCCCTTCTGGCCCTTGCGGCCGACATCCATCGGGTGCTTGATCTTGGTCATCTCGGTCACCAGGTCGGCGGCGTCGATCAGGTCCTGCGGCGCGTCGCGACCGGTGATGACCACATGCTGCGTACCGGGGCGCGCGGTGAGGGTGGCGACGACGTCGGCGACGTCCACCCAGCCCCATTTCAGCGGGTAGGTGAACTCGTCGAGCACATAGAAGTCGTGCTGCTCGGCGGCGAGCCGGCGGGTGATCTCCGCCCATCCGTCGGCGGCCGCTGCGGCGTGGTCGACGTCAGAACCGTGCTTGCGGGTCCACGACCAGCCCGAGCCCATCTTGTGCCATTCCACCGGCCCACCTGTGCCGTGCTCGTCGTGCAGTCGGCCGAGCTCACGAAACACGGCCTCCTCCCCCACCTTCCACTTCGCGCTCTTGACGAACTGGAACACCGCAACCCGGAAACCCTGATTCCAGGCCCGCAGGGCCATGCCGAACGCGGCGGTGGATTTGCCCTTGCCCGGCCCCGTGTGCACGGCCAGCAGCGGCGCGTTGCGACGGGCTTTGGTGGTCAGCCCGTCGTCGGGAACGGTGAGCGGCTGGCCCTGTGGCATGACTGGTCCTCTCTTTCGCGCTATGCGGCGTCGGCCCGCGCCGTCACCAGCCGGGTCAGACTGTCGGCGCGCAGGTGCTCCAAACGCACAGCCGGGGCACCGAGCTGTTGGGCCAGTTGCTCCGCCAAACCCAGCCGCACAAAAGACGTTTCACAATCGACCACAACGGCCGCGGCTCCTTCGGCGACCAGCAGGCCCGCAGCCGCCCGCGTACGGCCCAGCGGGTCGGGGCCGCCGGTGGCCCGCCCGTCGGTGAGCAGCACGACCAGCGGACGACGCGCCCTATCACGGGCCCGCTCACGCACCACCACATCGCGGGCAGCCAACAAGCCTTGCGCCAGTGGGGTTTTCCCGCCCGTGTCGAACCTTGCCAACCGCCGGCTGGCGATGTGCACCGACGACGTCGGAGGCAGCAGCACCCGCGCGTCCTGCTGACGGAACGTGATCACCGCGACCTTGTCTCGGCGCTGATAGGCATCGCGCAGCAGCGACAGCGTGGCGCCGCCGACCGCCGACATGCGGTCACGCGCAGCCATCGACCCGGATGCGTCGACGACGAAGATCACCAGATTGCCTTCCCGGCCTTCGCGAATCGCGCGCCGGACATCGTCGGGAGCAGGGCGCGGCCGGCCCGCCTGGGCCTGGCGCCCTGCGGTGGCCAGCAGCGTGCCGAACACGTGCAGACCGTGTCCCGCGCCCGGCTCGGCGGTGGCCGCGATGGGCGTGCCGGTGCGGTTGCGTGCCCGCGAACGCCGGCCCGGCGCGCCCTCACCGACACCCGGCACCACCAGCGCCTTGGTACGAAACACCGCCGCGGGTGGTGCGCTGGGGCGGTTAGGCTTCGAATTGCCTTGGGAACTTTGACTTTCCGGCGAGGAGACGGATTCACCGCCACCGCCGGGCGGATCGGGGTCGAACTCGGGATCGTCACCCGCGTTCGGCTCGGCGGCGGCCTCGGCCGCCTGGTCCATGGCCTCGTCCAGGCGCTCGGGATCCAGCCCGGGATCGTCGAACGGATCGCGGCGCCGTCGGTGCGGCAACGCCAGTTCGGCGGCCACCCGGATGTCTTCTTCCTCGACGGTGATTGTTGTCGTTTCGTCCACCCCGACGATGGCGGCCGCACGCCACGCGGCGTGCGCGACCGCGGTACGCGCCACCACCAGATCGGCGCGCATGCCGTCGACGTCGAAGGCTGCACACAGGGCGGCGATACGCCGTAACTCGTTGTCGGGCAACACGACTGATCCGATCGCGGTCCGCGCCTGAGCGATCCGCCGGGCCACCTCGGCATCAGCGTTGGCGTAGCGGTGCACGAAACCCTCGGGGTCGGCCTCGAATGCCATCCTGGCCCGGATCACCTCGACCCGGACATCGACCTCACGTGATGCCGCGACATCGACGGTCAGCCCGAACCGGTCCAGCAGCTGCGGCCGCAGCTCCCCCTCCTCGGGGTTCATGGTGCCGATCAGTACGAAACGGGCCTCGTGCGAGTGCGAGATGCCGTCGCGCTCGACGTGCACCCGACCCATCGCGGCGGCGTCGAGCAGCACGTCGACCAGATGGTCGTGCAGCAGGTTGACCTCGTCGACGTAGAGCACCCCGCCGTGCGCGCGGGCCAGCAGGCCGGGCGAAAACGCATGCTCGCCGTCACGCAGCACCTTCTGCAGATCCAGCGATCCGACCACGCGGTCCTCGGTCGCCCCGATCGGCAGCTCGACCAGCCGAGCATCGTCGTCGACCGCGGACAACACCGCCGCCAACGCCCGCACCGCAGTCGACTTGGCTGTACCTTTCTCGCCGCGGATCAACACGCCGCCGATCTCGGGCCGCACGGCGCACAGCACCAGCGCGAGCCGCAACCGGTCCTGCCCGACGATCGCGCTGAACGGGTAGGCCCAGGTCATTTCGGCTCCTCGCGCAAGCGCTCGTCGGTCATCTCGGCTCCTCGCGCAAGCGCTCGTCGGTCCGCGCTCCGGGGCGCAACATCGGCACATGCGGAATGCCGTCGTCGAGATACTCCTCACCGTCGCGCACGAATCCGTGCCGGGAGTACATGTCCTCCAGGTAGGTCTGGGCGTCGATGTGACACGGGTAGTCGCCGACCTCGGCCAACGCAGCCTGCATCAGCCGGGTGGTATGCCCCTGGCCGCGCGCGTCCCGTTTGGTGCACACGCGGCCGATGCGAAAAGCCTTCTCCCCGCCGGGATGTTCCTCCATGAGCCGCAGCGTGGAGATCACCTCACCGTCGGGGCCTTCGAGCCAGAAGTGCCGGGTCTCGGCCAGCAGATCACGGCCGTCGAGCTCCGGGTACGGGCAGGCCTGCTCGACCACGAACACCTCGATGCGCAGCTTGAGCAACTTGTAAAGCGTTGCGGCGTCGAGATCTTTGGCCCAACTACGACGCGGGGCGACCGTCATATGCCCACCGCCGTCACACGCCGGCCGGGGCGTCGAGCTTCAATGCCCGGGTGCCCCATGCCCACACCTCCTCATAGAGCTTGGGTTCGTTGGACAGCTTGGTGCCCAGCGAGGGGACCATCTCCTTGAGCTTGGGTGTCCAGCCCGCGTACCGGTCGGCGAAGCACCGCTCGAGCACGTCGAGCATGGCAGGCACCGCGGTGGACGCCCCGGGCGACGCGCCCAGCAACCCGGCGATGCTGCCGTCGGCCGCCGAGAGCACAGTGGTGCCGAACTCCAGCACACCGCCTGCGCCCTTGCGCCGGATAACCTGCACACGCTGCCCCGCGATGTCCAGCTCCCAATCGGAATCGACTGCGCTGGGCGCGAATTCACGCAACGTGTCGACACGGTCGGCCTCGCTGAGCAACAGCTGGCCGACGAGGTAGTTGACCAGACTCATCTCGGTGAGCCCGACGCCGAGCATCGACATGATGTTGTCGGGCTTGACCGAGAACGGCAGATCGGTGACCTTGCCCTGCTTGAGGAACTTCGGCGACCACCCGGCGAACGGGCCGAACAGCAGCCACTGCTTGCCCTTGATCACGCGGGTGTCCAGGTGGGGCACCGACATCGGCGGCGCACCCAGCGGCGGCAACCCGTACACCTTGGCCCGATGTCCGGCGGTGAGCTCCTGGTTGTCGGTCCGCAGGAATGCCCCACCGACAGGGAAGCCGCCGAAGCCCTTGGCCTCCGGGATGCCGGCCTTCTGCAGCAACGGCAGCGCCCCGCCGCCCGCGCCGACGAACACGAACTTGGCGTTGATCTTGCGCTTGAGGCCGGTGCGGCGATTGGTCACCTTGAGCGTCCAGGTGCCGTCGGATTCCTTGCGCAGGTTCTCGACCTCGTGGCCGAACAGCGTGTCCATGCCGCGCTGCGCGGTGAAACCGATGAGCTGACGCGACAGCGAGCCGAAGTCGACGTCGGTGCCTGCCTCCGTCCAGTTGAGCGCAACCGGATCGGAGAAGTCGCGACCCTTGGCCATGAACGGCAGCCGCCGGGCGAACTCGTCCTTGTCGTCGATGAACTCCATCGAGGCGAACAGCGGATTGCCGACCAAGGCGTCGTAACGGCGCTTGAGGTAGCCGACATTCTCGGCCCCGTGCACGAAGCTGACGTGCGGAACCGGGTTGAGGAAGCTGCGGACGTCGGTCAGCACGCCGTTCTCGGCGGCGTAGGCCCAGAACTGCCGCGAGACCTGGAACTGCTCGTTGACGTTGACGGCCTTGCTGATGTCGATGGTGCCGCCGGTGCTCTCCGGGGTGTAGTTCAGCTCACACAGAGCCGAATGCCCCGTGCCCGCGTTGTTCCACGGGTCGCTGCTCTCGGCGGCGGCGGCGTCCAGGCGCTCGACGAGGGTGATGGACCAATCCGGTTCCAGCAGGCGGATCAGCGCCCCCAGCGTGGCGCTCATGATCCCCGCACCCACCAGGACGACGTCGGTTTTATCGGTCCCAGCTACCTTTGCGTCAGACACCTGAATCGCACGTCCTTCGTTCGCAGCGCCCGTCATCGTCGACGGCTGTTCTTCTGCCAAGATTATCGCGGCCTCCTCAGCCGGTGAGCGGGCGTACCAGTGCTGTTGGTCACCCGGGTGACCGCAACCGCCGGTTAGGGTGAACCCGTGACGTCACGGGAACCCGCCTGGGTGCCGGATGTGCTACCCGGCTTCTGGCAACAGACCATCACGCTCGGCCCGGATCCTGACGGTGAGGGTGATCTGGTCGCCACTCTGGTGCGCCGCGGCGACGGCGGTCCTGCCGAGCACGCGGTTCTGGCCTTACACGGCTACACCGACTACTTCTTCCACACCGAACTCGCCGACCGCTTCGCTCAGCGCGGGTTCGCGTTCTACGCCATTGATCTGCACAAGTGCGGCCGGTCCCGCCGCGAAGGTCAGACGCCCCACTTCACCACGGACCTGGCCAACTACGACACCGAACTGGTCCGCGCGCTGGAGATCGTCGCCGCCGACACGAATGGGGCCCGGATCTGTCTGTCCGGCCATTCGGCAGGCGGCCTGATCGTCACGCTGTTCGCCGACCGGCTGCGCCAACGCGGCCGGCTGACCACACACAACGTGGGTGGCCTCATCCTCAACAGCCCGTTCCTCGACCTGCACGGCCCGGCGATCCTTCGGACCGCCCCCACGTCGGCCGCACTGATCGCGCTGGCGCGGCTGCGCAAACTGAGTGTGGTCCGCAAACCCACCGAGGGCGGCTACGGCACCAGCCTGCACCGCGACTACGGCGGGGAGTTCGACTACAACCTCGATTGGAAGCCGTTGGGCGGCTTCCCCATCACGTTCGGGTGGATCAACGCGATCCGGCGCGGGCAGGCCCGGTTGCACCGCGGGCTGGACGTCGGCGTACCCAACCTGATCCTGCGTTCGGACCACAGCGTCGCCGAAACCCCCGACCCCGCCGCCATCCAGCGCGGCGATGCGGTACTCGACGTCGGCCAGATCGCGCGCTGGGCCGGCTGCGTGGGCAATCGCAGCACCATCGTCCCGATCGTCGATGCCAAACACGACGTCTTCCTGTCGCTGGCCGAACCGCGCGCGGCGGCCTACCGCGAACTCGACCGGTGGTTGGACGGCTACCTGAGTTCGCAATCGACCTCCAGCACAACATCTTCCGGATAGAGGCTCACGTGGACCACTACGACCTGACGATCATCGGCACCGGATCGGGCAACAGCGTTCTCGACGAGCGCTATGCCGACAAGAAGGTCGCGATCTGCGAGCAGGGCACCTTCGGCGGCACGTGTCTCAACGTGGGCTGCATCCCCACCAAGATGTTCGTCTACGCCGCCGAGGTCGCCCACACGATCCGCGACAGCGCGAAGTACGGCATCGACTCCCACATCGACAAGGTGCGCTGGCCCGATGTCGTGTCGCGGGTGTTCGGCCGCATCGATCCCATCGCGGCCGGTGGCGAGCAGTATCGCCGCTCCGCCGAGAACGTCACGGTGTACGCGAGCCACACACGGTTCGGCGCGAAGCTGCCCGACGGCCGCTACACGCTGCGCACCGAGGACGGCGAAGAGTTCAGCAGCGATCAGGTGGTGATCGCCGCCGGTTCACGCACCTTCATCCCGCCGGCCATCGCGCAGTGCGGCGTCACGTACTACACCAGCGACGACATCATGCGGATTCCGGCGCTGCCCGAGCATCTGGTGATCGTCGGCGGCGGGTTCGTTGCCGCTGAATTCGCGCACATCTTCTCGGCGCTGGGTGTGCGGATCACCATCGTGGTGCGCGGCGCCGGGCTGCTGACCCACACCGACGAGACCATCTGCCACCGATTCAGCGAGCTGGCCGCAGCGAAGTGGGATGTGCGCACGCACGAGAACGTGATCGGCTCCCATCAGGATGGCGAGACGATCGTTCTGGAATTCGACGACGGCGAAACCCTGCCCGCCGACATGCTCCTGGTCGCCACCGGCCGGGTGCCCAATGGGGACCGGCTCGGCTGCGAGCTCGCCGGGGTCGAGATCGACGATGACGGCCGAGTCGTGGTCGACGAGTATCAACGCACCACGGCGCACGGCATCTACGCGCTCGGCGACGTGTCGTCGGATTACCAGCTCAAGCACGTCGCCAATCACGAGGCCCGGGTGGTCAAGGAGAACCTGCTGCGCGACTGGGACGACACCGCCACGCTGATGGCTTCCGACCACCGGTTCGTCCCGTCGGCGGTGTTCACCGAACCGCAGATCGCGACGGTCGGCCTGACCGAGGCCGAGGCCCGGGAAGCCGGCCACGACATCGTGATCAAGGTGCAGAACTACGGCGACACCGCCTACGGCTGGGCGATGGAGGACACCACCGGCATCGCGAAGCTGATCGGCGAACGCGGCACCGGTCGAATCCTGGGGGCACACATCATGGGCTACCAGGCGTCGTCGATCATCCAGCCGCTGATCCAGGCGATGAGCTTCGGCCAGACCGCCGGCGACGTGGCCCGCGGGCAGTACTGGATCCACCCGGCGCTGCCCGAGGTGATCGAGAACGCGCTGCTGGGACTCGCCGGTTAGGTCTGGGTACTCCAGCGTTCCTCGATGCGGCCGAACCGCCAGATGGCAAGGGCGGCAATCCAGCTCACCACGAAGATGCCGACGATGGCGAAGCCCGCGAATTCCAGGTCGGCTGAGCCGATCACGGCGAGCGGACCCGAGGTGATGCCGAGGCGATCCACCAGCAGACCGGCCAGCACGATGACGCCGATGACCAGCGCGACGATCACCGAGAGCACCGTGACGGTGAGGTTGTAGTACACCTTGCGGACCGGCTGCAGAAACGCCCATCCGTAGGCCCGCGTCATGAAGATTCCGTCAAGGGTGTCGAACAGGCTCATGCCCGCGGCGAACAGCACCGGCAGCACCAGCACCGCGTACCACGGCAGGGTGAACGCCGCCGTGCCGGCCGCCAGCACCAACAACGCCACCTGGCTGGCCGTGTCGAAACCGAGTCCCATCAGGAAGCCGACGAGGTACAGATGCCACGGCTTGTTCACCCGTCCCATCACGCGGCCGAGCAGGCGGGCCAGGAAACCGCGGCGGTTGAGCTGCCGCTCGAGCTCCTCCTCGTCGAGTTCACCGGTCCGCATCGCCCGGAACACCTTGGCGATCCCCACTGCGGCAACGAGATTCGTCAGGCCGATCAGGATGAGGAACGTTCCGGCGACCAGCGAGCCGATCAGGCCGAGGGTCTGCAGCATCGGTGAGCCCTCGTCCTGCACCGGGCCGACCAGTGCCCGCACCCCCAGCGCCAGCAACAACGCCAGGCCGAACACCACACTCGAATGTCCCAGGGAGAACCAGAAACCCGCGGACAGCGACCGGGTGCCCTCCCCAACCAGTTTGCGAGTGGTGTTGTCGATGACGGCGATGTGGTCGGCATCGAAGGCGTGCCGGACGCCGAGCAGATAGGCCGTGACGCCGAGACCGACACCGAACACCCCGGCCGAGCCGAGGGTGATGTGTTGCGGCGCCACACCGATCACGAGCACACCCCAGCCGAGAATGTGCAGCAGGGCCACGAATCCGCCTGTGGCGGCGATCGACATCCAGTCGGCACGGTCGAATCGAGTGGTGGTAGTGCTCTCGGTCAGCGTGCCGATGCTCATCGCCCGAGCGTAGAACTCACCTTTTCATCTGTCTAGATAAACAGATAATTCATCCGTGCCGGGCGCCGAGCCAGTGCAGCAGATCGTGGACCACCTCGTCCTCCAGCCGGTAGCTGACCATCCGTCCCACCCGGACAGAACTCACCCAGCCCTGATCGCGGAGCACCCGAAGGGCCTGCGAGACAGCGTTTTCCGAGCGGCCCAGCGCGGCGGCCAGATCACCGACGCAGATGCCGGGCGCCCGGTGCAGGCACAACAGGATCTCCAGCCGGTGCGGATCCGACAGGAGGTCGAAACGACGCGCCCAGCCCGCGGTGTCGACGTCGGCCAGCGCCGAGGCCGCCCGCTCGACCTGCACCTGGGTTTCGAGCTGGTCCACGATTTGAATGTAGCCCAGGAATGAGCCGACAGCGCTCACCCGTAGACGAGCCTCATCACGCCCGCACGAAGGTGCGCATAATGCCGCCGTTTTGCGGTGTGTCGGGCAACAGACACGCACGGTCGCGGTGCTGGGGTGGTGCGGTGCTGGGTGGTGCGGTGCTGGGGTGGTTGGGGCCCGACGTCAGTCCAAGAAACCGTGGAGCAATGCGGCCGATCCGGCGACGTGGGCCAGCATGGCATCCGCGGCGCCGTCGGCGTCGCCGGCCAGGATCGCGATGACGATGGCTTCGTGCTGTTCGTCGGAGTGGGCGATGTTGAGCGCCAGCAATGGAATCTGGTCGAGCAGGGCGTTGAGCCGCATCCGGTTCTCCGCGACCAGCGGCACCAGCGACGGCGAGCCCGCCGCCTCGGCGATCGCCAGGTGCAATCGGGAGTCCAGCCTCCGATAGTCGTCGGGCGCTGCATCGCGGACATCGGCGAGTCTCGAGAACAAGCCGTCGCGTTCGGCTGCACTGAGCGTGCGCCCGGCTGCCATCCGGGCCGCGCCCACCTCGAGGATCTCGCGTAGCCGCAGCGCGTCGTCGATCTCTTCCCGGCTGGGCCGCGCGGCCTCGGTCGTGTGCCTCGGCAGCTGTTCGGACAGGAACGTGCCGCCGTAGCGGCCCCGCCGGGACACCAGGTAACCGGCATCGGCCAGCGATTTGATGGCCTCCCGCACGGTGTCGCGGCTGACCCCCAGCCGCGCGGCGAGCTCACGTTCCGGCGGCAGCGACTCGCCGGGAGCCAGCACCCCGAGGCGGATGGTCTCCAGGAGCCGGCCCACGGTGTCCTCGAACGCGTTGCCGAGCCGGACCGGCCGCAGCAGGGCGTCGGCCGTCTCCACGGTGGGGGCGGTCGACTGCTGCGGGTCCGGGTCGGCTGTCATGACGAGCTATCAGGGTGTCACAGCGGTGTCACGTAGGCCGAGCTGATGCCACCGTCGACGAGGAATGTCGAGCCCGTGATGAACGACGCGTCGTCACTGGCCAGGAACGCCACCGCGGCCGCCAGCTCCTCCGGTTCGGCGAACCGGCCCAACGGGATGTGCACCAGGCGCCGCGCCGCGCGCTCAGGATCTTTGGCGAACAGCTCCTGCAGCAGCGGGGTGTTCACCGGGCCGGGGCACAGGGCGTTGACCCGGATGCCGCTGCGTGCGTACTGCACGCCGAGCTCCCGCGACATCGCCAGCACTCCGCCCTTGGACGCGGTGTAGGAGATCTGCGAGGTGGCCGAGCCCATCACCGCCACGAACGACGCGGTGTTGATGATCGACCCTTTGCCCGCGGGCACCATGTGCCGCAGCGCCGCGCGGCACGACAGGTACACGCTCTTGAGGTTGACGTCCTGCACGCGCTGCCACGCCGGCAGCTCGGTGCTCTCGATGAGATCGTCGTCGGGCGGCGAGATGCCGGCGTTGTTGAACGCGATGTCGACGCTGCCGAAGGTCGACGCGGCCGTGTCGAACAGGTTGTCCACCGCGGCCTGGTCGGCGACGTCGACCGCGACGAAGAGGCCCTCGAGTTCGTCGGCGGCGGCCTTGCCCGTGGCGGGGTCGATGTCGCCGACCACGATCGTGGCGCCCTCGGCGCGCAGCCGCTTGCCGGTGGCCAGACCGATACCGCTGGCACCGCCGGTGATGACGGCGACCTTGCCGGCCAGTCGCTGAGTCAGATCCATCTAGAGCTCCTCTGCTCGATCTTCTACTGCGAAAAAGACGTTCTTCGTCTCGGTGAAAGACAGTGGTGCGTCGGGTCCGAGCTCACGGCCGAGACCGGACTGCTTGAAGCCCCCGAAGGGCGTGTTGTAGCGCACCGACGAATGCGAGTTGACGCTGAGATTGCCGGCTTCGACCGCGCGGGACACGCGCACGGCGCGCGAGAGATTGTCGGTCCAGATCGAACCCGACAATCCGTAGGGGGTGTCGTTGGCGAGCTCGACCGCGGCTGCCTCGTCGTCGAACGGCAACACCGTGACCACGGGACCGAAGATCTCCTCGGTGACGGTCCGGTCGGTGCGCTGGGGAGTCAACACCGTCGGCGGGAACCAGAATCCGGGGCCATCGGGAGCAGAACCCCGGAACGCAACGGGGGCGTCGTCGGGCACGTAGGAGGCCACCGACTCCCAGTGCGGACGCGACACCAGCGGCCCCATCTCGGTGGCACGCTCCGCCGGGTCACCGACCACCACACCCTTGACCGCAGGTTCCAGCAGTTCCATGAAACGGTCATAGACGTTGCGCTGCACCAAGATCCGGCTACGGGCACAGCAGTCCTGACCGGCGTTGTCGAACACCCCGTACGGCGCCGTGGCGGCCGCGCGCTCGATGTCGCAGTCGTCGAAGACGATGTTCGCACTCTTGCCGCCCAGTTCCAGCGTGACTCGTTTAACCTGTGCCGCGGCGCCTGCCATCACCCGCGTGCCGACCTCGGTGGAACCGGTGAACACGACCTTGCGCACGCCGGGGTGGGTGACGAAGCGCTCCCCCACCACAGACCCCTTCCCGGGCAACACCTGGAACAGATCCGGATCCAGACCGGATTCGGCGGCCAACTCACCGATCCGGATCGAGGTCAGCGGGGTCCATTCGGCGGGTTTGAGCAGCACGGCGTTGCCCGCCGCGAGTGCCGGGGCGAAGCCCCATACCGCGATGGGCATCGGGAAATTCCACGGCGTGATGACCCCGACGACGCCGAGCGGCTCGTGGAACGTCACGTCCAAGCCACCGGCCACGGGAATCTGCTTGCCGCTCAACCGTTCCGGGGTCGCCGAGTAGAACTGCAGGACATCGCGGACGTGGCCGGCCTCCCATTCGGCCTGTCCGACCGGATGCCCGGAATTGGCCACCTCAAGCGCGGCGAGTTCGTCGACATGGGCGTCGACGACCGCCGCGAAGGCCCGCAAGGCACCGGCCCGCTCCGCAGGCGCCAACCGCGCCCAACGCCGTTGTGCGGCCCCGGCGCGGGCCACCGCGTCGTCGACCGCCGCCTCGTCGAGCAGGTCGACCGCACGCAGCACCTCCTCGGTGGCCGGGTTGATGACGTGCGCAGTGCTCATGAAACCCTCTCTGTAGCATACGATTTGGCGGCCTCTACCAGGCCGCTGAACAGCCGGACGTCGTCGAGACGTTCCTCGGGATGCCATTGCACCGCCAGCACGAACGCGTCACCCGGGAGCGCCGGATCCCTCTCGACGGCTTCGATGACGCCCTCGGTGGTGTCGCGAGCACTGACCACGAGACCGTCACCGAGCTGGTCGATGGCCTGGTGGTGGTAGCACTGCGCGTCGGAGTGCTCCCCGATCAGCGCGGCGAGCCGGGTTCCCGGCACCGTCCGCACCGACGATGTACTGAACACCGCATTGCCCTGCTGATGGCGGGTATGGCCGAGCACGTCGGGCAGATGCTGGTGCAGCGTGCCACCGAGCGCGACGTTGAGCACCTGTGCGCCGCGGCAGATTCCGAGCAGCGGTAGCCCGCGCCGCAGCGCCGCGCGCACCAGGGCGAAATCCCATTCGTCGCGGTAGCCCACGGGTTCGTCGGTCGAAGGGTGGCGAGGCTGACCGTACGACGCGGGGTCGACATCCCGCCCGCCGCTGATCACCAGCCCGTCGAGTCCGTCGAGCACGCGGTCGGCCACCGCCGCGCCGTCGGGCTGCGGCGGCAGCAGCACCACGGTGCCGCCGCCCCGGTTCACGCCTTCGATGTAGCTGGCCGGCAGGAAACTGGCAGTGACGTCCCACACCCCGGTCCGCGCCTGCTGCAGGTAGGTGCTCACGCCGATCACGGGGCGAGCCTGCGGGTGCGCGTCAGAGCCGCTCAAAACCGCGCACCCTTTCCCAGTCCGTCACCGCGGCATTGAATGCCGACAACTCCACCCGGGCGTTGTTGAGGTAGTGCTCGACGACGTCGTCGCCGAACGCCTCGCGGGCGATCTCGGACTTCTCGAACAACGCGGCCGCTTCGGCCAGCGTGGTCGGGAGCCGCTCGGCACCGCTGACATAGGCGTTGCCCGCCAAGGCCTCCGGCAATTCGAGTTCGCGCTCGATGCCGTAGAGGCCGCCCGCGATGAGTGCCGCGACCGCCAGATACTGGTTGACGTCGCCGCCCGGCGCCCGGTTCTCCATGCGCATGCCGTGGCCGTGACCCACCACCCGCAATGCACACGTGCGGTTGTCCAGCCCCCAGGCGATGGCGGTCGGCGCGAAGCTGCCGTCGGCAAACCGCTTGTAGGAATTGATGTTCGGGGCGTAGAACAGGGTCAGCTCACGCATGGTCGCGAGCTGTCCGGCGATGAAGCTGCGGAACATCGGCGACATGCCGAGCGGGTCGGCACTGTCGGCGAACACGGCGCTGCCGTCATCCCCGCGCAGCGAGATGTGGATGTGGCAGCTGTTGCCTTCGCGTTCGTCGAACTTCGCCATGAACGTCAGGCTCTTGCCGTGCTGGTCGGCGATCTCCTTGGCGCCGTTGCGGTAGATCGTGTGGTTGTCGCACGTGATCCTGGCGTGGTCGTAGCGGAACGCGATCTCCTGCTGGCCCAGGTTGCACTCCCCCTTGACGCCTTCGCAGTACATGCCTGCACCCTCCATGCCGAGGCGGATGTCGCGCAGCAGCGGCTCCATCCGGGTCGACGCGAGCATGGCGTAGTCGATGTTGTAGTCGCTGGCCGGCGTCAGGCCTCGATAACCCGCCGCCCAGGCTTCGCGAAAGCTGTTGTCGAACACCATGAATTCGAGCTCGGTACCGGCATAGGGCACCAGTCCACGCTCGCTGAGCCGATCGATCTGGCGGTCGAGGATGGCACGTGGCGCCGCAGCGACCGGGCGCCCGTCGAGCCAGAACAGATCCGCCATCACCAGCGCGGTGCCCGGCAGCCAGGGAATCAACCGCAAGGTGGCGAAGTCGGGCCGCATCACCATGTCGCCGTAGCCGGTCTCCCAACTGGAGGTGGCGTAGCCGGACACCGTGTTCATCTCGACGTCGACGGCCATCAGGTAGTTGCAACACTCGGCGCCGTGGGCGGCGACGTCCTCGACGAACAGCCGCGCCGACACCCGCTTTCCGGTCAGCCGTCCCTGCATGTCGCAGAACGCCAGGATCACGGTGTCGATCTCGCCGTCGGCGACCATTTGCTCCAGATCGCCTTGTGCCAGCATGCCGCGGTTCGGGCTCATTGCGCACCTTCCTGCCCATCGGTTACGTGACGGCAAGTCGACCATTGCGATCACGACGGACGGGCGATCGCCTCCTTAATATGCACGATTTTCCAGTCGAAAGGTAGGACAACAGACCAATAAGGCTCTATTGTCCTGGAATACCGCCCACCGCCCTGCCATGAGGAGGCGCCATGCCCGAGGGGCACGAAGAACTCACAGAAGAGCTCACCGACGACGAAAAACATCTCGCGAAGCTCGGTTACGTCCAGGAACTCCATCGGTCCTGGTCGGGTTTCTCCAACTTCGCCATCTCGTTCTCGATCATCTCGATCCTGGCGGGGTGTTTCACGTCGTTCGGACTCGGCTGGAACAACGGCGGCCCGGCCGCCATCGCGTGGGGCTGGCCGATCGTCTCGGCCTTCATCCTCGTCATCGGGTTGTGTATGTCCGAACTGGTTTCGGCATATCCCACGTCCGGTGGAATCTATTGGTGGGCCTCGAAACTCGGTGGCCCGAAAGCCGGGTTCTACACCGGCTGGCTCAATCTCATCGGACTGATCGCCATCCTGGCGTCGGTTGCCTATGGCAGCGCGACCTTCCTGGATCTCACCCTCGGGACGTTCAGCGAAAGCTGGCTCGCCGGTTACAGCCTGACCCGGGTGTTCATCATGTTCCTGATCATCCTGGTGGTCTCGGCGGTGATCAACATCTTCTCGTCGCACCTACTGGCGGTCATCAACAACATCTCGGTGTGGTGGCACGTCGCGGGTGCGGCCGCGGTCATCGCGATCCTGTGGCTCCTGCCCGCGCATCACGCCCCCATTTCCGATGTCTTCGCCAAGACCATCAACAACTCCGGCATCTTCTCGGGAGCCACGTCCGGGTGGGGCTGGCTGCTGTTCGTGCTGCCGATCAGCGCGATCCTGACCCAGTACACGATCACCGGTTACGACGCGTCCGCACACCTGTCCGAGGAGACCAAGAGCGCCGCGAACGCCGCGGCCAAGGGCATTTGGCAGTCCATCTTCTACTCGGCCATCGGCGGCTGGATCCTGTTGCTGTCCTTCCTGTTTGCCGTGCAGAACGCCGATGAGGTGTCGGCCAACGGCGGCGCGGTCGCGACGATCTTCACCCAGGCGCTGGGCTCCAAGTGGGCCGGTGCGGTGTTGCTCATCTCGACGGCCGGGCAGTTGTTCTGCACCACGGCCTGCCAGACCAGTGCCTCGCGCATGCTGTTCGCGTTCAGCCGGGACCGGGCTGTGCCCGGGCACCAGTTGTGGTCGAAGGTCAATGCCACCAAGGTGCCCGCGAACGCCGTCATGATCACGGCCGCCATCGCGGCGATCATCACGCTGCCCGCGATCGTGCCGGTGAAGATTCCCGTGAACGGCGTCGACGTGCCGTCCCCGGTCGCCTTCTTCGCGGTGGTCTCGATCGGCGTGGTCGGCCTGTACCTGTGCTTCGCCGTGCCGATCTACTACCGGTGGAAGGCAGGCGACTCCTTCGAGCAGGGTCGGTGGAACCTGGGCAGCAACTACAAGTGGATGGCTCCGGTTGCCATTGCCGAGATCATCGTCACCGCGATCATCGCGATGTTCCCGACTTCGCTGGGCGGCATGCCGTGGGACCCGAGCTTCGAGTGGAAGTTCGTCAACTACACCCCGCTGCTCGTCGGCGGTGTGCTGGTGCTGTTGTTCGTGTACTGGCACGTGTCGGTCAAGCACTGGTTCACCGGACCCATCAAGCAGCTGGAGACTCCGAAAGTCTGACGGGCCTCGGGTACGCATCCGCCCCGGCCGCGCCGGTGCGTACCCGATACGCACGTCTCTGACCTGCGGAGACGCGCCACGACACGCCGCAAGTGAGACACCGGCGCGTAATGCTTGTAGGGTCGAACTGATGTGTGGAGCCACCGGAGAGGTGCGTCTCGATGGCCGGACACCGGATGTTTCAGCGGTGTCGGCCATGGCAGAGGCGATGGCGCTCAGGGGTCCCGACGCGGCCGGTGTCTGGTCGCAAGGTCGGGTCGCCCTGGGCCACCGCAGACTGAAAATCATTGATCTGACCGAAGCAGGCGCCCAGCCGATGGTCGACCCCGAACTGGGGTTGGCCCTTAGCTGGAACGGCTGCATCTACAACTATCGGGACTTGCGGCGCGAGTTGTCCGGGCACGGGTACCGGTTCTTCTCGCACAGCGACACCGAGGTGCTGCTGAAGGCCTACCACCACTGGGGTGACCGGTTCGTCGAACACCTCAAGGGCATGTTCGCGTTCGCGATCGCCGAACGTGACACCGGCCGGGTGCTGCTGGGCCGCGACCGGCTGGGTATCAAGCCGCTGTACCTCACGCAGGACGCGCACCGGATCCGGTTCGCCTCGACCCTGCCGGCACTGCTGGCGGGCGGAGGCGTCGACACCCGGATCGACTCGGTCGCGCTGCACCACTACCTGACGTTCCATTCGGTGGTGCCGCAGCCGCGCACCATCCTGCGCGGCGTCAGCAAGGTGCCGCCCGCGTCGGTGGTCGCCATCGAACCCGACGGCGCGGTCCGCACCACCACCTACTGGTCCCCGGACTTCAGCCGTCGCGCCGACCGCGCCGACTGGTCCGAACGCGACTGGGAAGACGCGGTGCTGGAATCGCTGCGGAAGGCGGTCGAGCGCCGGCTGGTCGCCGACGTCCCGGTGGGCTGCCTGCTGTCCGGCGGCGTCGACTCCAGCCTCATCGTCGGGCTGCTCGCCGAAGCCGGCCAACACGGATTGGCCACCTTCTCAATCGGTTTCGAGTCCGTCGGCGGTGTCGCGGGCGACGAGTTCAAGTACTCCGACATCATCGCCGACCGGTTCGGTACCGCGCATCATCAGATCCGCATCGACACCGACCGCATGCTGCCCGCCCTCGGCGACGCGATCGATGCGATGAGCGAGCCGATGGTCAGCCACGACTGCGTGGCGTTCTATCTGCTGAGCCAGGAGGTCGCCAAGCACGTCAAGGTGGTGCAGTCCGGACAGGGCGCCGACGAGGTGTTCGCCGGCTACCACTGGTATCCCCCGATGGCAGAGCCCGGTGCGGCGACGCTGGAGGGAGCAGTGGCGAGCTACCGGGGCGCGTTCTTCGACAGGGACACCATCGGCGTGAACGCGTTGATCAGCGAGGCGTACCGGGCCGCGACCGCGGACCCCAGCGGCGCGTTCGTCACCGAGCACTTCGCCGCGCCCGGCGCGCAGACCGGGGTGGATCGGGCCCTGCGCCTGGACACCACGGTGATGCTGGTCGACGATCCGGTCAAACGCGTCGACAACATGACGATGGCGTGGGGGCTGGAGGGCCGGGTGCCATTCCTCGACCACGAGCTGGTGGAGCTGGCGGCGACCTGCCCGCCCGAGCTCAAGACCGCGCATGGCGGCAAGGGCGTGCTCAAACAGGCTGCGCGGCGGGTGATCCCGGCCGAGGTCATCGACCGGCCCAAGGGTTACTTCCCGGTGCCTGCCCTGACCCACCTGGAAGGTCTCTACCTCGACATGGTCCGCGACGCGCTCTACGCACCGGAAGCCAAGGAACGCGGGCTGTTCCGGCCGGAGGCCGTCGACCGGCTGCTGGCCGATCCGAACGGCAGGCTCACACCGCTGCGCGGTAACGAACTGTGGCAGATCGCTCTGCTGGAACTCTGGCTGCAGCGGCACGGCATCACGGGGGCGGCCGCATGACCAGCGTGGACCCCGACGCAGGCAACCGCGCGGCCGTACCCGCCGACGACGAACACACCGAGGCCATCACACTCGGCCTGCACGACGCGTCGCCACAGCATCTGGTCGACGCCATGGCCGACGACGTGGTCCTCGAACTCGGCTGGGGCCGGCTGATTTTCGGGCAGACCTTCGCCGATCCCGAGACGCTCGCCGAAGTGCTGGGCCATGAGGGCCCTGGCCGGCGCGACATCTGCATATACGCTCGCGAGTCGCACGTGCTGGTCGCCCGCTCGCCTGCCGAGCTGTTCATCGATCCGAGCCACACCTACCGGCTGCGGTTCACCGACGATTTCACCGCACCCGAGCCCATCGGGTTCACCATCCGCACGCTGCGAGTCCGCGACGACGCCGACGAGATGAATCGGGTCTATGTCCGGTGCGGCATGGTGCCCGCACCGGTCGAGGTCATCTGGGACAACCACATTCGCAGTTCGGCGGTGTACCTGGTGGCGGTGCGCGACGACGACGGTTCCATCATCGGCACGGTGACCGGCGTGGATCACCACAAGTTGTTCAGCGATCCGGAGAACGGATCGAGCCTGTGGTCGCTCGCGGTCGATCCGACCGCCGGGCTGCCCGGCGTGGGCGAGGCATTGACCCGCACCTTGGCCGGCATCTTCCGCGACCGGGGCCGGTCCTACATCGACCTGTCGGTGGCCCACGACAACACCGCGGCCATCGCGCTGTACGAGAAGCTCGGGTTCCAGCGGGTGCCGGTGCTGGCCGTCAAACGCAAGAACGCCATCAACGAGCCACTGTTCACCCATCCCCCGGAGACCGTCGACGACCTGAACCCGTACGCGCGCATCATCGCCGACGAGGCGATGCGTCGCGGCATCTGGGTCGAGGTGCTCGACGCCGGCGCGGGCGAGATGCGCCTGTCGCACGGCGGGCGCAGCGTCATCACGCGGGAGTCGTTGTCGGAGTTCACCTCTGCGGTGGCCATGGCGCGCTGTGACGACAAACGCCAGACCCGGCGCATCGTGTCCGAGGCAGGCATCACCGTCGCCAAGGGCCGGCTGGCCACATTCGACGAGGGCGATCACGAGTTCCTCGCCGAGGTCGGCGATGTCGTGGTGAAACCCACGCGTGGCGAGCAGGGCAAGGGCATCACCGTCGGCGTCGACGGCGACGCCGAACTCGACGCCGCCCTGGAGCGGGCGCGCGAGCAGCACCCCGAGGTGCTCATCGAGCAGCGTGCGCCCGGCGACGACCTTCGGCTGGTCGTGATCGACGGCAAGGTGGTGGCGGCCGCGATCCGCCGCCCCGCCGAGATCACCGGAACCGGCGCGCACACCATCCGCGAGCTCATCGAGGCGCAGAGCCGCCGTCGCGCGGCGGCGACAGGTGGCGAGTCACATATCCCGATGGACGACGTCACCGCAGGCACGGTCGCCGAGGCCGGGTGGTCGCTCGACGACGTGCTGCCCGAAGGTGAGCGGCTGCGGGTGCGCCGCACGGCGAACCTGCATCAGGGCGGCACCATCCACGACGTCACCGCCGAGGTGAACCCCGAACTGTGCCGGGTGGCGGTGACGGCGGCCCAGGCGATCGGTATCCCGGTCACGGGTATCGACCTGCTGGTGCCCGATGTGGCGGGCCGCGACTATGTGTTCGTGGAAGCCAACGAGCGCCCCGGGCTGGCCAATCACGAACCACAGCCCACGGCAGCGGCTTTCATCGACTACCTGTTCCCCGGACAGCCGGGTCTGCCGCAGGCGTGGACCCCGTCACCGACAGCGTGAGCACCGAGCGCCGGGCTACCAAGTGCTCGTGCGCATGACGATCTCGGCGGCCAGCTGCGCGGTGGACTCCTGCGCGTTGCGCCTGCCGAGCATCTCCACCAGGCGGAAGTCACCGTAGACGTAGCGCTGGCTGGCCTTGGCCACCGCGCGCGCCGCCGGTGTACTGACCAGGGCGGTGGTGTTCATCTCCACGGCAGGGCAGTGCTCGTCGCGGACCACCCCGGTGAGGTCGGCGACGCGCGGGTGCCCACGGTCCACGACCACCAGGCTGGTGAACCGGTCCAGCCGTGTTGCTGCCAATTCCCACGCCAGCTCGCCGCCGAGCCGGTCGCCGACCAGCACCGACCATTTGACGTCCACGGCATCGAGGATGCCGACGACCGATTTGGCGGTCAGCCGGGGATCGGGCGCGATGATGACGGTTCGCAGTGATGCCGTGTGCAGCCGTTGGCATACCGCGCCATATGCCGCGGGACCGTGATGGCCGGCACCGAGCAGCACGACTACCGAACCCTTGTCGGGGCCTGCCACGTCGACGGGCACCGAGAACCCATCGATCGTCGGCACGGTGGTCAGCATTGGGACAACCTACCGCCCGCATGCGCCGAGCGGGCGGAAATCAGCGGGTCCTTGACGCGAGCGTAAACGCTTCTCTCAGCAGTGATGTCACCGCGCTTGGATGCGGTGCACCTGCTGGTCGAACGCGTCGAGGAAGGTCTGCGGCAGCGTCGCTTTGACGGGTATGGAGGGGTTCTGCGTCGGGAAGGTCACTCCGAACACCGACCACGAGCCGATGTTCTCGAACGCGAAGTAGGCGCTGCTGTCCGACCCGCTCAACTGCATCGTCTGCTGGTAGACCAACTCCGCGGGCCGTTGCGCTTCCAGCTTGGTGGTGGTGATCGGAATGCCTGCGTCGCCCGGGTCGAAGAACGTGCGGAATTGCGCGCAGCGCTGCGCGGTCGCATCCAGCTGGTCCAACGGTAGCGGCGAGGTCAGCACGGTGATGACCATGCGGGCACCGTCGTAGGACAGCACGTATTTGCCTGCACTGCCGGGGCCGCGTTCGGCCGAGCGAGCGATCACCCGGGTGAGCCCGTCGGAGCAGCCCTCCGGATTCGACAGCATCGACGGCGGCGCACCCGTCCCGTCGGGCTGGCCGGGTTTTTCGACGATGCGGTCGTACTGCACGCCGGCCGGGAAATCGGCGGCGGTCAGCAGCACCTTCTCCAGGGTGGCGCCCGGCCAGGTCGGCGTCCCGGACACAACGGACGCACACCCGGTGAGCAGCAGCAGGGCCAGCAACGGCACACCCACCCGAGCCCCGATCATGGGCCCAGGCTACCCAGTCGGCCCGTCCAGTGCCGTCCTCATGGTGGGTCGGCTCGGCGGCCCGTGGGCGAGCAGGTCCATGACGGCGTCGGTGTCGAGATGCTCCGCCAACAGATCGGCCATCAGATCCAGCTGCGCGTCGCGCCGCGCGGCCACGTCGACATCGTCGGCGACGACGAATCCGGCGCGCCCTGCGGCCCGCGCAACCTCGGTGAGCCAGGACCTGCGGACCGCGTCGTTGTCGAGCAGTCCGTGCCAGTGCGTGCCGTAGACGGCACCGCGCCGGACGCCCACGCCCAGCCAATCCTGTTCCTCGCACCCGACGACCCGGCCGTGATGGATCTCGTAGCCATACAGCGGAGCGTCCCAGCGGCGCAACGTCTTCTCGGGATCGAACACGATGTCGGCGGCCAACAGCCCGAGGGCCGCGACACTGCCTGCCCGGGACTCCACAGAGTCGTCGATCCGGCGGCACAGCATCTGGAATCCCCCGCACACGCCGAGCACCGCGCGGCCCTGCGCGGCGTGCGTGCGAATCGCCTCGGCGAGGCCACGCTCGGTCAGCCAGGCGAGGTCACTGACCGTGGCCTTGCTGCCGGGGATCACCACGACGTCGGCGCCGGCGAGGTCGGCCGCGTCGGCCACCCACCGCACGTCGACTCCGGGCTCGCAGGCCAGCGCCTCGACGTCGGTGGAGTTGGAGATGCGGGGCAGCCGGATGGCCGCGACCGTCAAGGTCTGCTCACCGCGTGGTGGCTGCGGCGGCCCGACGAGTCCGCCCGCCCGCACCGACACCGAATCCTCGGTGTCGAGCCAGATGCCGTCGTGAAACGGGATCACGCCGTAGGTCGGCCGGCCGGTCAGTGCGTGCAATTGCCGCAGGCCGGGTTCGAGCAGCGCCGGGTCGCCGCGAAACTTGTTGACGACGAATCCGGCGATGAGGGCCTGGTCGGCGGGTTCGAGGACCGCGACGGTGCCGTGCAGGTGCGCCAGCAGCCCGCCGCGGTCGATGTCCCCGACCAGGACCACCGGGAGCTGCGCTGCGCGCGCCAGCCCCATGTTGGCCAGATCTGTTGCGCGCAGGTTGATCTCGGCGGGCGACCCGGCGCCCTCGCAGATCACCACATCGAATTCGGCTCGCAGTGAGGACAATTCATCGGCCACCACGGCGGCGAGCCGCTCCCGGTGGGTGAAGTAGTCACCTGCGCACACTGATCCGGCGACGCGGCCGCGGAGCACCAGCTGAGAGGTGCGGTCGGACCCGGGCTTGAGCAGGATGGGGTTGAACCGGGTGTGCGGCGCCAGGCCCGCCGCGCGGGCCTGCATGGCCTGGGCTCGGCCGATCTCGCCGCCGTCGACGGTCACCGCCGAGTTGTTGGACATGTTCTGCGCCTTGAACGGCGCGACGCGCACTCCCCTGCGCGCCAACAGCCGGCACAGGCCGGCGACAACCATCGACTTGCCCGCGTCGGAGGTCGTGCCGGCGACGAGCAGTGCGCCGCCGCTCACTTTTCTTCGGCGAGCAGACACTTAGGTACCCGAATCCCGGGCGTGTCGGGTACTTTCACGTCTGCTCGCGGGAGAAGTCTCACGGCAAGGTCAGGATGTCGGCGCCGTCCTCGGTGACCACCAGCGTGTGCTCGAACTGCGCGGTCCACTTGCCGTCCTTGGTGGCCACGGTCCAGTCGTCGTCCCAGATCTCGTAGTCGAGGCCGCCGAGGTTGATCATCGGTTCGATGGTGAAGGTCATGCCCGGCTCCAGCACGGTCTCCACAGCAGGCTGGTCGTAGTGCAGCACCACCAGACCGTTGTGGAAGGTGGTGCCGATGCCGTGGCCGGTGAAATCGCGAACCACGTTGTAGCCGAACCGGTTTGCGTACGACTCGATCACCCGACCGACGATGGACAGGGCGCGTCCCGGTTTGACGGCCTTGATGGCGCGCATGGTGGCCTCGTGGGTGCGCTCGACGAGCAACCGGTGCTCCTCGGAGACGTCGCCTGCCAGGAAGGTGGCGTTGGTGTCGCCGTGCACGCCGTCGATGTAGGCGGTGACGTCGATGTTGACGATGTCACCGTCCTCGATCACGGTCGAATCCGGGATGCCGTGGCAGATGATCTCATTGAGCGACGTGCAGCATGATTTCGGAAATCCCTTGTAGCCCAACGTCGATGGGTAGGCACCGTGGTCGATCATGTATTCGTGGGCGATCCGGTCGAGCGCGTCGGTGGTCACCCCGGGCGCGACGGCCTTGCCCGCCTCGGCCAACGCCTGGGCCGCGATGCGCCCGGCGACCCGCATCTTCTCGATCACCTCGGGCGTCTGGACCCACGGTTCGCTGCCTTCTTGCACCGTCGGCTTCCAGGCGTACTCGGGACGCGGGATCGACTTGGGCACCGGCAGGGTGGGTGACAGCACGCCGGGACGCAGGGCAGAACGAACAGACATACGCGTCAGGGTACCGGTGTCGGCCCGCGTCAACTCTTGGTGCCGCGGCCGAACCACCCCTTGCGCGGGCCGCGGATGTCGACCGACCCGCACACCACCCGGCCGGTGAGGATCACGTGCGGAGTCCCGTCGGCCGGTGCGTCGCGTCGGCGATCGGTGGCACTGCCGACGATCACCTCGACATCGTCGATGGAGGCGCTGGCCCCGTCGGGCAGGCGCATCTCCAGCGAGCCGAATTTCAGGTCGAGCTCGACGACCACGATGGGTCCTGCGAAGCGAGCCCGGGTCAGGTCGAGTTCCACCGACCCCATCCGGCGCACGAGCGCGAGGCGCGTCGGGACCGTCCATTCGCCGTGGCGTTTGAGCGAGCCCATGACGCCGCGAAGCTCGACGCGGTCGGCCGCGGAGGCGACGATGGCACCCGGGCCGGGAAGGTCACCGACCAGCGCGTCGAGGTCGGCCTGCAGCCGCGCCCGGGACACCAGCGCGGACCGCTCCTCGAACTCGTCGATGGCGATGAGCCCGAGCGCGACGGCGTTGTGCAGCCGCCGCAACGTGCCGTTGCGGTCGGCGTCGGAGACGCGCAGCTCCACCGATTGCTCATTGATCCCGGTCATGACCTGTCCAGGTTACCGGGATTGGTGCTACCGCAGGTACCGCAGATCACGCCAGATAGTCGGGCGGCAGACCCTGGAACATCGTCTTGCACATCCGCACCGCGTACTCCGAGCTGCCACCGCCCACGATCAGGGCCGCGAAGGCCAGGTCGCCTCGGTATCCGGCGAACCAGGCGTGGGACCCGCCGTCGTATTCGGCCTCACCGGTCTTCCCGCGCACGTCGCCGAACCCGTTGATGTCCTTGGCGGTGCCGTTGGTCACCACCAGCTGCATCATCGGGCGCAGCCCGTCGATCATCTTCTGCGAGATCGGGGCGCCCGCGTCGTCGATGGTCGTCTGGTGCCCTTCGATCAACTGCGGCACCGGCGTCTTGCCCGCCGCGACCGTCGCGGCCGCGAGCGCCATGCCGAACGGACTGACCAGCACCTTGCCCTGACCGAAACCGTCCTCGGTGCGTTCGGCGAGGCTCACGGTCGGAGGTACCGAGCCGGACACCGTGCTGATGCCGTCGACGTGGTAGTCGGGGCCGATGCCGTACTGCTTGGCGGCCTCATTGAGCGCCCGCGGCGGCATCTTGCTGGCCAGCTCGGCAAAGGTGGTGTTGCACGAATTGGCGAAGGCCCGTGACATCGGCACCACACCGAGGTCGAACGCGTCGTAGTTGGTGACGATGCGGTGCCCGATCTCCAGCGTGCCGGGGCAGCCGAGCAGGGTGTTCGGGTTGGCCATGTCGCGGTCGATGGCGCCACCCGCGGTGATGATCTTGAAGGTCGACCCTGGCGGAAACAGGCCGGTGGTGGCGATGGGCCCGTCGGCGTCGGCGGCCGCGTTCTGCGCGACGGCCAGGATCTCTCCGGTCGACGGCTTGATCGCGACGATCATGGCCTTGCGCCCGGTGGTGTTCACCGCGTTCTGCGCGGCGTTCTGCACGGCCCGGTCGAGGCTGATGGTGACCGACGGTGCCGGGTTGCCGGGTACCTCGTTGAGCACGTCGACGTCGACGCCGTTCTGGTTGACGGTGACGACGCGCCAGCCGGCCTGCCCCGCGAGGTCGTCGACCACGGCCTTCTTGACCTCGTTGACGATCGCGGGCGCGAACGTCTCGTCGGTGGGCAACATCTCGTCCTGCGGCGTGACGACGACGCCGGGCAGTGCGGCGATCGCCGGGGCCACGCGGTCATGGTCGGATTGGCGCAGCGTGATCAGGCTCAACGGCTGAGCCGACGAGCTCGCCTGTTCGGCCAACTGCTGGGCATCCAAGGTCGGGTCGAACGGACGCAGCGCGTCGGCCACCGCCTTGGCCGTCGACATCAGCGCGACGCCTGCGGATCGTGCGTCGAGCCCGTAGTGGTAGAGGTAGCCCGGCACCAGCACGTCGGTGCCGCCGTGCTCGTTGACCGACGCGCGGCGCGGCTGGTCGGCGCGCAGGGCGAAGGTCTGGTGTTCACCCAGCCGAGGGTGCAATCCTGTTGCGCTCCAACGGACTTCCCAGTGCCCCTCTTCGCGCACCATGTTGAGCTGGCCGTCGTAGGTCCAGGTGCGGTTCTTCGGCAGATGCCAGGTGTAGCGGTAATTCACGCTGCCGGTGTCTTGCGAGTACTTCGATCCGAGGATCTGCGCGTCGAGCCGGGTGGCCTGCAGTCCGGACCAGGCCTCGGTCAGTGCGGTCTTGGCCTCGGCCGGTTTGTCCGACAGTGCCGCCGCCGCCGCGGCGTCGCCGGTGGCCAGTGCTGCGAAGAACTTCTCGGCGGCCGGTTCAGGTCCGTCCGGTCGCGGCGTACACCCGCTGAGCGCAACGGCCGCCAGAACCGTTGCCACGGTCAGCAGGCCTGCGGTCCGTGTTACTGATGATGTTCGCGTTGCCATTGAGGCTGATGTTATGAACGTGCACACCGGAATGGTTGGAGGCGCACCGTAATCGAACCGAGACGCGCATGTGAGCCCACCGTTGCGACTGCCAAGTCGGGCGTGCCGCGGCTGGGACAGGTTGGAGCGCCCGCAACTCAGTCCATCAAGACGGTCGCGAAAACGCCGACCTGGTCGAAACCGATCCGCGCATAGGTAGCGCGCGCGACCGTGTTGTAGTCGTTGACGTAGAGGCTCGCAATGCGACCCGAGGCGACCACCGCTGCCGCCAACGCCGCTGTGCCCGCGGTACCCAGGCCGTGACCGCGCCAGTCCGGGCGCACCCAGACACCCTGGATCTGACCGACACCTGGTGACTGCGAACCGATTTCGGCCTTGAATACCACTTCACCGCGTTCGAACCGGGCCCAGGCGCGACCCGCGGCGATCAGCCCCGCGATGCGACGGCGATAACCGCGGCCACCGTCGCCCAACCGCGGATCGACGCCGACCTCACCGATGAACATGTCGACCGCAGCCACCAGATAGGCGTCGAGCTCGTCCATCCGCACGGGCCGCACCGCCGGGTCGATCCGGCACTGCGGCATGGCGGTCAATGCCAGTAACGGCTGCTGCTCGCGCACGTCGCGCGCAGTACCCCACACCGATTCCAACCGCTGCCAC
Organism: Mycolicibacterium brisbanense; assembly: GCF_001570425.1. Classification (GTDB taxonomy): domain Bacteria; phylum Actinomycetota; class Actinomycetes; order Mycobacteriales; family Mycobacteriaceae; genus Mycobacterium; species Mycobacterium brisbanense. The sequence continues at coordinate 49,644 of NZ_BCSX01000021.1, read as the reverse complement.
ATCGGCAACACCAGCTGCGCGTGGCCCACCAACGACGAGCACCGGCGCGGCACACTCATCGCCTTGTCGGAGAACGCTTTGAGATCGTCGAGGCTGCCCCGCAACGGGATCAGGTTGGGGCCTGCGTAACAGAGTGATTCGGTGACGTGCCGCCGTGTCCACAGCTCGCCGCCGATCGCGCCCGGTTCGAGACCGAACTCAGCGACGCGGGAGGCCACCATGCACGATCCGACCGGGTCTTCGTCGAGCACCTGCAGCACGGCGGCGGCGTCGCGCGCCACCGATACCCGTCGCTCGTCGACAAGGCGGAAAATTGGCGGAGCCGACATCGGTGATTCTCTCTGCTCAACCCGGGCGGTGGTGACCCTGCTCACAAGGTCACGTTCAGCTTACGGTCACCACCGGGGAACCGCTCGCATCACCCGAACCCTGTTGCTCGGCAAGTCGCATCGCCTCTTCGATCAGCGTCTCGACGATCTGTGCCTCGGGCACGGTCTTGATGACCTCGCCCTTGACGAAGATCTGGCCCTTGCCGTTGCCGGACGCCACCCCCAGGTCGGCCTCGCGCGCCTCGCCGGGGCCGTTGACGACACATCCCATCACGGCCACCCGCAGCGGCACCTCGAGCCCGTCCAGGCCCGCGCTCACCGCGTTGGCCAGCGTGTACACGTCGACCTGCGCCCGCCCGCACGACGGGCACGACACGATCTCCAGGCCGCGCGGCCGCAGGTTCAGCGACTCCAGGATCTGATTGCCGACCTTGACCTCTTCGGCAGGCGGAGCCGACAGCGACACGCGGATGGTGTCGCCGATGCCTTCGCTGAGCAGCGCCCCGAACGCCACCGCGCTCTTGATGGTGCCCTGGAACGCCGGGCCCGCCTCGGTGACCCCGAGGTGCAGCGGGTAATCGCACTGCGCCGCCAGCTGCCGGTAGGCCTCCACCATGATCACCGGGTCGTTGTGCTTGACCGAGATCTTGATGTCGCCGTAGCCGTGTTCCTCGAACAACGAGGCTTCCCACAGCGCGGATTCGACCAGGGCCTCCGGGGTGGCCTTGCCGTATTTCTTCAGCAACCGCGGGTCGAGTGAGCCTGCGTTGACCCCGATGCGGATCGGGATGCCCGCATCGCCGGCCGCCTTGGCGACCTCCTTGACCCGGCCGTCGAACTCCTTGATGTTGCCCGGGTTGACGCGGACGGCCGCACAGCCCGCGTCGATCGCGGCGAAGATGTACTTGGGCTGGAAGTGGATGTCGGCGATCACCGGGATCTGGCTGTGCCGGGCGATCTCGGCGAGTGCGTCGGCGTCCTCTTGCCGGGGGCAGGCCACCCGCACGATGTCGCAGCCCGACGCGGTCAGCTCGGCGATCTGCTGCAGCGTCGAGTTGACGTCATGGGTCTTGGTGGTGCACATGGACTGCACGGCGATCGGGTGATCGCTCCCGACGCCGACGTTGCCCACCATCAGCTGGCGGGTCTTGCGCCGGGGCGCGAGCACGGGCGGCAGCGGGGCAGGCATACCCAAACCGATGGATGTCACAGTGCCTCTCCTACTGGAAGATGCTGAGCGGGTTGACCAGGTCGGCGGTCACGGTCAGCAGCATGTAGCCGACCACGACCGCGAGCACCACGTACGTGGCGGGCATGAGCTTGAGGTAATTGACCGGCCCGGCGGCGACCTTGCCGCGAGCCGAACGGATCATGTTGCGGAGCTTCTCGTAGGTGGCGACCGCGATGTGGCCGCCGTCGAATGGCAGCAGCGGCACCAGGTTCACCGCGCCCAGCACGAAGTTCAGCTGGGCCAGGAAGAACCAGAACGCCACCCACAGGCCCGCCTCGACGGTTTCACCGCCGATGATGCTCGCGCCGACGACGCTGATGGGCGTTTCGGGATCGCGTTGTCCGCCGCCGATGGAGTGCACGAGCGCGCCGACCTTGGTCGGGATCTTCGCCAGTGACTTGCCGAGCTCGACCGAGAGGTCGCCGGTGAAGGTGAACGTCGCCGGCACGGCCGTCAGCGCGTTGTAGTGCGTGGGTCCGAACTGGGCGGCGCTCACGCCGATGGCCCCGACCTGGGCCGGCGTGGCCTCACTCGAGCCGTCCTTGGCGATGAAGCGCTGAGTCTGGGCGACGTCGACGGTGGTGGTGAACGGCTTGCCGTCGCGTTCCACGGTGATCTGCGTGGGGCCGGTGGCCTTGCGCACGGCGGCCGCCATCTCCGCGAAGGTCTTCACGTCCTGGTCGCCGACCTTGACCACGGTGTCGCCGGGCTTGATACCCGCCTGCGCGGCCGGGCTCGGACCGATGCACGGTCCCTGCTGACCCTTGCTGACTTCGCTTGTCAGACAGCCGGTTTCACCGACGACGGCACCGGTTGGCGCGTGCAGGTTGGGCAGGCCCCAGACCACCGCGATGCCGTAGATCAGAACCAGTCCGATGATGAAGTTCATGGCGGGCCCGGCGAAAAGAACCGCGACGCGCTTCCACACCTTCTGCCGGTACATCGCGTACGGCCGGTCCTCGGGCGCGATCTCGTCCATGGACGTCATACCGGCGATATCGCAGAATCCGCCAAGCGGGATGGCTTTGATGCCGTATTCCGTCTCGCCCAGCGCGTTGGGCCGCTTGGTCGACCACAGCGTGGGGCCGAAGCCGACGAAGTACCGCCGGACCTTCATGCCGGTGGCCCGCGCGATCCACATGTGGCCGCATTCGTGCAGGGCCACCGAGACCAGGATGGCCAGCGCGAACGCCGCGATACCCAGTGCGAACATCATTTGTTGACGAGACCTCTTCTGGTGAATTCCCGCTCGACGGCCCGCTGCGCCTGCTCCCTGGCCCAGCGTTGTGCGTCGAGTACGTCTTCCACGGTAGCGGGTTCGGCGGCCCACTGGTCGGCAGCGTGCAACACGTCACCGACGGTTTGCACGATCGCCGGGAACCGGATACGTCCGTCGAGGAATGCCTCGGCCGCCTCTTCGTTCGCCGCGTTGTAGACAGCGGTCAGGCAGCCACCGCCTTTGCCCGCTTGCCGCGCGAGGTCCACGGCGGGGAACACCTGGTTGTCCAGCGGCAGGAACTCCCAGGTCGATGCGGTGGTGAAATCGCAGGCGGACGCCGCGCCGGGGACTCGGGCCGGCCAGCCGAGGGCCAGCGCGATCGGCAGTTTCATGTCCGGCGGGCTGGCCTGGGCCAAGGTGGAACCGTCGGTGAATGTCGCCATCGAGTGCACGATCGACTGCGGGTGCACCACCACCTCGATGCGGTCGTAGTCGATGCCGAACAGCAGGTGGGTCTCGATGAGTTCCAGGCCTTTGTTGACCAGGGTCGCCGAGTTGAGTGTATTCATCGGCCCCATCGACCAGGTCGGATGCTTGCCGGCCTGTTCGGGGGTCACGCCGTCGAGGTCGGTCGCCGACCAGCCGAGGAACGGACCGCCCGACGCGGTGAGCACGATCTTGGCGACCTCTTCAGGTGTTCCGCCACGCAGGCACTGCGCCATCGCCGAATGTTCGGAGTCGACCGGCACGATCTGGCCCGGCGCGGCCGCCTTGAGAACCAGCGGACCGCCCGCCACCAGCGACTCCTTGTTGGCCAGCGCCAGGCGGGCGCCGGTAGCCAACGCGGCCAGCGTGGGTTTCAGCCCGAGCGCCCCGACCAGGGCGTTGAGGACGACGTCGGCCTCGGTGTTCTCGACCAGGCGGGTGACGGCGTCGGGCCCGGTGTAGGTGACGTCACCGATCTGCGCCGCCGCACCCGGATCGGCCACGGCGACGCTGGTGACGCCGGTTTCGGCGCGCTGCGCCGCGAACAACTCCGGGTTGCCGCCGCCTGCGGCCAGTCCCACCACTTCGAAGCGGTCGGGGTTGGCGGCTATGACCTCCAGCGCCTGGGTGCCGATGGACCCGGTACTGCCGAGGATCAACACACGCTGCCGCGCCGTCTTCCCCTGGTCGCTTCGCTCCTGCCCGCCGGATTCCGTCACCGCTACATTGTGCCGCTCTGCAGGCGGCTCCCCCCAACGAGTCAGCCAAAATTCGCTTGCCACCCCGCTTAGGTTCGAGAAGTCCTGCTGCCTCTTCTCCGAATCGAGCATGTCCACGTTGCCCGCGTTCTCAGCCACCGTCACCGACTACTGGCGGTCATGTTTCACCGGAGACGTCCTGTATCGGGATGACGACCTGACGGTCGTCACCAACCCCGGTCTGGAGGACGACACTCCCGTCATGGTGCTCAAACCGGGCGACGGCGGCCTGCGGGCCGTCTTGACGCCCGAGCTCGCCGAGCTGGCCGCGCTGCGTGGCCGCACCTCGCTGTCGGAGTCGGACTTCAGAGGTAGCCTCGCGGCCGCGGGGATCACTCTCAACGGCGCCGACTACGTGTTCTACTTCCCGCCGTCGGCGGGTCACTCGTTGACCGAGGAGCGCCCGGACGTACGCCGTTTGACCGAGCACGACAGCGCGGTGTTCGCGGAGTTCGAGTCGGCGGCCTCCGAACGGGATCGGGACGACGCGTACGTGGAACTCGATCACTGGGCCGTGTTCGGGGCCTTCGAGCAGAACAAGCTGGTGTGCGCGGCGAGCGCGTATCCGTGGGGCGATGCCCGCATCGCTGACCTTGGCGTGTTGACCCTTCCGGCATTCCGCGGAAAGGGGCACGCCCGCAACGTGGTTCGCGCGATCAGTAGGTACGCCTTCGAGCAGGGATACGAACCGCAGTACCGCTGCCAGCTCGACAACGCCGGATCGGTGGCGGTGGCCGATGCGCTCGGCTTGCAGGCGTTCGGCACGTGGGAGGCGTTGTCTCCGGACTGCGAGATCGGGTTCGATTCGGGTCAGGGCTGACCTGCCGCGAGTGCCGACGGGTCGGCCGTCGCGTCGATCTTGAGTACCAGGCCGTTCCTGATTGTCAGGACGACCACGGCGAACAGTCGGCGCCGGGCGTACGCGAGCAGCACGGGCTCGCCCGCGGCGCCGCCGACCAGTGTGGCGCCCGGCCCGAGGTAGCGCAGCAGGTTGGTGGCAACGGCGTCGCGACCGTGGTTGATCTGCTGCGGCGGCGCAGGATCGGCCAGTACGGTGCCGACGCCCCACACGCTGGGATCGAGCACGGCGCCGAGCGCCAGGACGTCGCCGGTGGCGCACGCGGCGATGAACTTCTCCAGGACCACGCGATGTTCGTCGGCCGTGACACCGCCCGTCTCCGCGTCGTTGTCGACCCGGTGTGGCGTGAGACCGGCGAACTTGATCCGGGCCCGCCGGGCCAGTTGCCTGCACGTGCCGACCGGCCTGCCGACAGTCTCGGCGATCTCGTCGAACGGCACCGCGAACACGTCGTGCAGCACGAACGCGACCCGCTCCCCCGGGCTGAGCCGGTTGAGGACCTCGAACAACGCCGTGCGCACCTGGTCGTCGAGCGTGGCCCGGTCGGCCGGGTCGGGCTCCGAGGATGCCGTCGTCTCGACCGTCCCCGGCTGCTCGAGGCGCGCCCGCGCCGAGCGCACCTGGTCCAGGCACAGTCGTCCGGCGACCACGGTCAGCCATGCGCGGATGTCGTCGAGCTGGCCGGCGTCGGTGCGCGCCAGTCGCAGAAACGCTTCCTGCGCAACGTCTTCGGCCTCACCGATGTCGCCGAGCATCTGATAGCAGAGATTGATCAGGTACGGACGGTGCTCTCGCCACGCCGCTTCGACCACTGCGTCGTTCATGCCGTTACGACGAAATAGCGCGCCGGAAAGTTACGGGCGCTCCGCGGTAACTTTTCGGCGGGCCGCCCCGTCCTTGATCGCATGAACACCACAATTCTCGTCACGGGCGCCACCGGCAACGTCGGGCGTCCACTCGTGTCCGAACTCCTCAGCGCGGGCGCACGGGTCCGCGCTGTCAGCAGGCATCCCGACACCGCGGACTTTCCCGCCGAGGTCGAGGTGGTGCCGACGGCGGCGGCCGGGTTGTCCGGGGCCGACGCGGTCTTCCTCAATTCCCGCGCACTGGGCGCCGAGCTCGCCGCGACGGTCGAACAGGCCCGCTCCGCCGGGGTACGCCGACTGGTCGCGCTGTCGGCGATCAATGCCGATGACGACGATGCCCGCCAGCCGTCGCGGGTGCGCGGCGACCGCAACCGCGAGTGCGAACAGCTGGCGGTGGCGTCGGGCCTGGAGTGGGTGAGCCTGCGGCCGACGATCTTCGCGTCCAATTTCGCGGGTATGTGGGCGCCGCAGCTCGCCGCAGGGGATGTGGTGAGCGGGCCCTATGCCGACGCGTCGATGGCGGTGATCGCCGACGCCGACATCGCAGCCGTGGCAGCGGTCGCCCTGCGCACCGACGACCTTGTCGGGCAACGCGTTCCACTTACCGGGCCGCAGGCGCTGACCAACACCGAACTGGTCGCGGCCCTCGGCACGGCGCTGGGCCGGCCGCTGCGTTACCAGGAGGTGCCGCCGGCCGCGGTGCGCGAGCGGTTCCGCGCGGTCGGATTCCCCGCCGCGTTCGCCGACGCGTATCTGGCGCTGCTGGCCGACACCGTCGGCAGGCCGGCACTGGTCACCCACGAGGTGGACAAGGTGCTCGGCCGTCCCGCAACGCCTTTCGTCAGATGGGCCGCGGACCACCGCGACCGGTTCAGCACCGAGTAGAGGAGCGAACGATGTCCGAACCCACCCCACCCCGTTGGCTCAAGCCGATGAACAAGGTGATGATGGCGGTGCAACGCCTGGGGATTCCGACCGGGCCCGCCATGGTGCTGACCGTGCCGGGGCGCCGCAGCGGACAACCCCGCAGTACTCCGATGACCCCGTTCGACCACGACGGAGGCCTGTACACCGTGGCCGGCTACCCGGGGTCGGATTGGGCGGCCAACGCCCGGGCCGCCGGGGCAGGCACCCTCACGAGGGGACGACGGTCGCGCCGGGTCCGCATCGTCGAGCTCAGCCCCGAGGAGTCCCGCCCGATCCTGCGCACGTTCGCGGTGAAGGTGCCGGTCGGCGTCGGTTTCGCCAAGCGCAGCGGCCTGGTGGTCGACGGCACACCTGACGAATTCGAGGCGCTGGCAGGACGATTGACGGTGTTTCGGTTCGACCCCGACTAGGGGTTGAGTCAGGCAGGCGCGGACGTCGCACGGCGGATCGAGATGTCACCGGAGCCGGTGCGGGCGTGCACCATCAGGGTTTCATCGCCGGCGGCCGGTCCGTCGGATGTTTCCAGCCGGTTGTCGACGGCACCGGATCCGGTGGTGAGTTCCAGGCGGGCGGCGGTGCCCTCCGGGATGCCGACTTCGACCTCGCCGCTGCTGGTGTGCGCGTCGAGCGCACCGGCGGCGGCGACGGCGACAGTCACCGATCCCGAAGCCGCGCGGACCTTCAGATTGCCGCGCAACGTTCCGACGCCGAGGTTGCCGCTGGCCGCCTGGAATGTCACGTCACCCTCGACATGGTCGACGCGCGCATCGCCCGACGCTGTGGCGATGCGGGCGTCACCTACCAGTCTGCCGATTGCGATGTCACCGGATGCGCTGTCCGCCTTGATGTTCCCGGTCACGGTTCCGACGCGCACGTCGCCGGAGGCGGTGGCGAACCGGCAGTCGGCGTAACTACCGTCGGCCTCGATGTCGGCCGACGCCGCGGATACCTTCAGCCGGGACCCGGCGGGCAGTGCTATGTCGATGCGCACAGCTCCGCCGCGCCCGAGCGACAGGATTCGGCGGCCCGCGCTGACGCTCAGAGCGCCGTCGCGGTAGTCGACCCGTGCCTGTTCGGCGATCCGGACGTCGGAGGGCCGACTCGGGTCGCGGGGCGCCACCTCGACGATGGTGTCGTCACGGTCCGAGGCACGCACGTGGACGACGCCGGCCACCACCTCGACGTCGGCCGATATGGGTTCGGGTGTGTGAAATGTGGTCATTTCGATCTCCTATCGGGTCGGATTCAGCGGACCCACCCGCTGAAAGATCTGCCGCCACTGCGGGTTCGGCCGGTGGACCCGCCGAGCCCCGCGCTCACCGAGCGCACCAGCCACGCGTTCACCGAGATGCCCTCGCCGCGCGCCGCGGCCTCGACACCGGCGCGCAGATTCTCGGGAAGCCGCAGTGTCACGCGCCAGGTGCCGCCCGCGTCGTCGTCGGCTGCGTCGCCGACCGAGGGCACCGACGGCATGGCCGTGGGTTCGGGGACTTCGACTGTGAATTCCGGATCCCTGCCGTTGAGCCGGACGTGTACGGCTCCGGGCGCGAGTTCCCGGGTGATCTGTTCGGCGGCCTCGGAGAGCGCTTCGAGTAGCGCAAGCCGCAGGGCCGAGTCCAGCGGCGCGGTCAGCCGTTGCGCGAGCGCCTCGGCGTCGGCGCCGCCGGCGGCGGCCGCGACAGCCAATTCATGCCGGACGGCCTCCACATAGGGCTGCAAATCCATGGTGTCATGGTGACATCATTATGACGTCACCACAAGTGTCACATTGGTGCGCGGGGGCGGCGTACCTCTCCAGACGATTCGGTTCGGGCACCATCGGGGGCATGCCCACCTTGCTGTGGTTCCGGCGCGATCTGCGCCTGTCCGACCACCCTGCTCTGCTGGCCGCTGCACAGGACGACGCTCAGGTGCTTGCCTGCTACGTGCTCGACCCGCGGTTGATCGCATCAGCGGGGACCCGTCGCCTGGGCTATCTATACCGGTCGCTACACGAACTGCGGGAGCGCCTGGATGGCAAGTTTCTGGTGGTGCAGGGCAGGCCCGAGGAGCAGATCCCCCGCCTCGCCCGGGCTGTCGGGGCGGCCTCGGTGCACATTTCGCAGGACTACTCCCCGTTCGGGCGTCGTCGCGACGACGCCGTCCGAACCGCCCTCGACGATGTGCCGCTGTGTGCGACGGGTTCGCCCTACCTGGTGTCGCCGGAGCGCATCGGCAAACAGGACGGGACGCCGTATCAGGTCTTCACTCCGTACTACCGGGCCTGGCGCGACCACGGCTGGCGCGCCCCTGCCGCCTCGGGGCCCGATTCGGCGCGGTGGATCGACCCCGCCGGGCTGCCCGGCGCCACCGAGATCCCGGACATCACAGGTCAATCGGACGCCCCGGCGGGTGAGCGCGCGGCCATGGCGCAATGGCGGGCGTTCGTCGAGACGTGGCTGCCGAACTACGCCACCGACCGTGACCGCCCCGACCTCGACACCACCAGCCGGATGTCGGCTCATCTCAAGTTCGGCACCATCCACCCGCGCACCATGGCGGTCGATCTCGGCGCCGACGCCGACGCGTATCTGCGGGAGTTGGCTTTTCGCGACTTCTACGCCACGGTGCTGCACCACTGGCCCGAAAGTGCCTGGCAGAGCTGGAGCCCGGGCATGGCCTCGATCGAGGTGGATGACGGCCCTGACGCGCAGCGGATGTTCGACGCCTGGACTGCCGGGATGACGGGCTTCCCGATCGTCGACGCCGGAATGCGCCAGCTCTCCCAGACCGGGTTCATGCACAACCGGGTCAGGATGATCGCCGCCTCGTTTCTGGTCAAAGATCTTCACCTGCCGTGGCAGTGGGGCGCGCGATGGTTTCTCGACCAGCTCACCGACGGTGATGTCGCCAACAATCAGCACGGCTGGCAATGGGTCGCGGGGTGCGGCACCGACGCCGCGCCGTACTTCCGGGTGTTCAACCCGACGACTCAGGGCGCGAAGTTCGATCCCGCCGGGGACTACATCCGGCGTTGGGTGCCCGAGCTCGCCGAGGTCGCCGACGTGCACAAGCTCGACGCGGGACGCCCGGCGGGCTACCCGGACCCGATCGTCGACCACGCCGAGGAGCGGCGGGAGGCGCTGCGCCGATACCAGCAGTTGAGATGACCGGTGCCGGTCGACATACGACGCAGTGTCGTATGCCAGAATGTCTGCAGTCCCTGCCCGACTGTGAGGAGCAACCGTGGCCAGCACCGAAGTGGAGCGACACAACGGCGTCGACGTCGAGGACGTCCCGTCTGCGGCATGGGGCTGGTCCAAGGAGAACATCAAGGTCATCCACATCGGTGGGGTGCTCTCCGCACTCTTCCTGCTGGTGATGATGCGGGGCAACCACGTCGGTCACGTCGAAGACTGGTTCCTCATCGGGTTCGCCGCGCTGATCCTGCTCCTGGTCGGTCGCGACTGGTGGCTGCGCCGCCGCGGCTGGATCCGCTGACCTGACGTCGCGCGGCGGCATAGCGCCGCGTCGAGACCGTCTTCAGCAGACCGGGACCATATCTTCGGCGAGCAGGCCTGACGATCGGCCGCCCAGCAGCAGTGTCTCCTCCGCGCCACTGGCTGTGATCGAATCGCCCACTGCGGCAAGGGCATGCGCTTTGAATGCCTGCGCGGCCACGCTGAGCCGGTACGGCGTGGCGCGTACCCCTCCGCCGAACAGACCAGGTGCACCGGACCCCCAGAACGCGACCTCGCCGTCACCGCGCCGCATGGCCGTCAAGACCCGGGAGCGCATGTCACTGTCCGCGTCGAACAGCTCCGCCTCGACCACCGTCGTCACGATCCGCTCATGCCTGGTCGAGGGCCATACTCCGTCCGGCTCAACAACTTTGACGCCGAGAATGCGCAGCGCACGCTCGTCGCGATGATCCAGCAGCGCAACGGTGACGCCCCAGCCTGCCATTCGCCGGTCGAACAGCCAGCCGCCGATGCTCGCGACGACGTCGGCGGCATCACGGGCCAGCACGTTCAGTTCGTATCGCAGCGCCTGGGCAGCTCGCGCCCGTGGCCGGGACCTGGTAGCGATCGGCGTATCGAACAGCGTCATGGTCTCACCGTCATTCGTCACTCCGGCTGTGTCACCCGTCATCCAACAGCGGGACATTTCTTCATAATTCTGTAAAGCTCCTATCGTCTCTGCCATCGTGTGCGGAGCGATGCCCGCATCGGAGGTGGCGCGGTGAGTCTTGTGGCAGGACATGGCCCGTTGGGCACACGGCCCGCCGGGTGGTGCACTCCCCCACTCCCCGGCGCGGTGGTCTACATCGAGCCGCATCCCCGCCGGATCGAGGCGTTCGTCGGTGGCGACACCCTGATCGACACCGAGCGCGCGTTGCTGGTGCACCGCGCGGGCCACGCACTGAGCTACGCGTTCCCGCACGAGGAGGTCGGCGAACTGCCGAGCCATCCGGTTGCCGAAGCGCCCGGGTATGTGGCAGTGGCGTGGGACGCCGTCGACGCATGGTTCGAGGAAGGCCGCCGGCTGGTCAACTATCCACCGAACCCGTACCACCGCATCGACTGCCTACGGACCAGACGCCGGCTGCGGGTTACGGCCGATGAGACCGTCATTGTCGACACCGACGACACTGTGATTCTCTTCGAAACCGCTTTGGCACCAAGGCTTTACGTCAACCCGGCACTCGTGCGCACAGATCTGTTGCACCGCAGCCAGACCACCGGCTATTGCAATTACAAGGGCGCCGCCACTTACTGGTCGGTGACACTCGGCGGTACCGTGATCGCCGACGCGGCCTGGAGTTATCCCGATCCGCCACCGGAGTCGTTGCCCGTCAAAGGATTTCTGTGCTTCGACCCCACCAAGGTGCGGGTACTCGCCGAGCTCCCGGGAGCGAGCGAAACCACGGCGCGCGGATGCGAACCCTGACAAGGCGTCGCCGACAGGGGGAAGGCAGACACTTGGGCATCGTGACCACCAGCTCCGAGACGATCTTTCGGCAGTCCGCGGAGACCGTGTACGACTTCGTGACCAATCCGGCCAACTGGACCAGGACCTATCGCCGATCTCATCTTCACCTGGCAACTCGGCGTCGCGGCCCGCCCGTGGCGGTGGATGTTCACGTCGGTCGGGCGGCTCGGCGTCGACAGCAACGGTGACGGCGGGCTGGACGGTCGCATGACGGTTTCTTCCGGATCGTGAACCCGGCTCACATCGATGCCTACCACGCCGCGGTGGCGCGGGAACTCGCCGGTTAAGTGGCGACGGGTCCGTCGAAATCGTCCGACAGCGCGGCGGCGAGCTCCAGGATCCGCCGCTGGAACCGCCGTCGAAGCAGGTCGAGGTGGATCTCGGTGCCGCCGGCGATGTGCTTGTCCCAGGGCAGCACGAACACCCGGCCGGGAGGCAGATGCTTCTGAAACTGCGTCACGAGCGCACCGGTGTCGACGTTGGGCCGGCGCGAGCCGACGTGATTGACCACCACGCACGTCCTGTTCAGCAGGTCACGGTGGCCGTTCTGCCACAGCCAGTCGAGCGTCACGGCGGCCTGGCGGGCGCCGTCGATCGAGGCGCTCGCCACGATCACCGCCCCCGAGACGGTGCTCAGCACGGCCCGGGCCGCGGGCTGGAACATGTCCGCGGCGCAGTCGGCGACCACCAGGTTGTAGTGCTGCGACACGATGTCGGTGGCCGCTTTCCAGTCGGCGTCGTTGAACGCGCGGGACGCGGCGCTGTACTCGAGACCGGACAGCACCTCGAGCTTCGATTCGTTCATGCTGGTGAATCCGCGGATGTCGTTGTAGCGCGACAAGTCTTTGGCGGCGAGCAGATCCGACACGGTCGCCGCCGACTGCCGCCCAACCCGGTCCGCGAGGTTGCCGCTGGCTGGGTCGGCATCGATGGCAAGGATCCGGTCACCGCGCACCTTGCTCAGCGTCGAACCCAGGGCGACCGTGACAGCCGTTTTCCCGACGCCGCCTTTGAGGCCGAAGACGCCGATCTGGTACGAGTCCCTGGCGTTACGACGGATGCGGGCATACAGGTCGAGTTCGTAGAGTTCGTCGCGGGAAAGCCCCAGATTCAGCCGGGTGGTGCGGTACAGCAGCCCGCGCCAGCCGCGCTGGGAGTGCATCTTGACCGTCGGACGCACGCCGACGCGCGCGAGATTGTCGACCGCGCGGTGCTCGCTCAAACCAACTCCGGTGTTGGGGCTTGCCCAGCCGTCGACCGACTGCAGCCCGTCCTGCAGGGGCCACGGCGGCCGCGGCGGGATCGGCTGGAGCTTGGCGGTGATCTCGGCCTCTGTCGGGTCCGGCGCCACGACCGAAAGCGCAGGTGCCTGGATCACCGGCGGGGCTCCCGTCGGCACGTCACCATGCCGGGACCCGCTGTTGGTCAGCGACGTGACGGATCCACCGAACAGGGCGTCGGCCTGGCCGTACGGCGCAGGTTCCCTGGCGTGTTTGGGGTCGCGGGAGTACACGAGCCGGTCGTTGTCGGCCGACATAGCTACCTCTCAATCGGTCAAACGCGCTGACGCGCCAAACACATCGTCCCACGGTGTAGTTGACACATTATTGTCCAGCCCGTTAACCGGACGCCACCTCAAGACAGGCCGCGCGGGCGAGATCACGACCGCCCGCGCGTCGGTGCGACGCCCTGCATGGTGTGCAGGTCCCGGCTCGTCTCCCAGTGCGGCAAAAGCGAATCGAAGCCGTGACAGGTGCCCGCAAACACGTGCAGTTCCGTGCTCACTCCGGCGGCCGGCAAACGTCGTGCGCAGTCGAGCGCCTCGTCGCGCAGCAGATCGGGTTCCGAGCAGGCGATCGCCGAATTCCGGCCCAGCCGCGGTTGACAGCAGCACCCCGCGGGCGTGACACTCAGGGTGGATTTTGTAAAGGTAGGTGGCGATGACGGTTGAAGCCGTACCGGTACGGACGACACAACTGGCCGACGGATTCTGCTTCGGCGAGGGTCCGCGCTGGTTCGAGGGGCTGTTGTGGTTCTCCGACATGCTCGGCCAGGCCGTGCACACGGTAACCCTGGGCGGCGCGTTGACGACGCTACCGCTGCCCGGACATGCCCCGTCCGGCTTGGGTTTTCGGCCTGACGGCGCCCTGCTGATCGTCTCCACCGAGCGCCGTCAGGTGCTGGTCTACGACGGTGACACCGTGGAGCTGTTGGCCAACCTGAGCTCCGTGGCCCCGGCCGCGCTCGGTGACATGGTGATCGACGCGCACGGCCGTGCATACGTCGGCTCGCAGGCTCGCCTCGGGGGCGAGCGCAGCGACGGGGAGTGTTCCGGCGGTGTCATCGTGCGCATCGACGGCGATCGCACGGTGCACGTCGTCGCCGATGCCCTCGACTTTCCCAACGGCATGGCCATCACACCCGATGGCAGCACCCTCGTCGTCGCGGAATCCACCGGGCGCCGGCTGACCGCGTTCACCATCGACGCCGAGGGCGGGCTCAGCGGCCGCCGGGTGTTCGCCGACGGGCTGGACGGCCCGCCGGACGGGATCGCGATCGACGCCGAAGGCGGGGTGTGGACCGCGTTGACGCTCGCGCACGAGTTCCAGCGCATCGTCGAGGGTGGCGCCGTCACCGACCGTGTCGACGTCGGAGAGCGCACCGCGATCGCGTGCACGCTCGGCGGCCCCGAGGGACGCACCCTCTTCCTGGTCACCACCACCGACGCTTACCCGCAGCGGTTGATCGGCACCAAGCTCTCGCGTGTCGAGGCGCTCATGGTCGATGTGCCCGCGCCGGGCGAGCACGAGCACGGCCACCACCACTGACAAGGCGCCCCCCTTCTCAGCGCGAGCAGACGTCAAAGTTCGCGACACGCCGCGTTTCGCGAACTTTGACGTCTGCTCGCCGGGAAAAGGCGAGGGGTCCTACCGGATGTGCGCGGGCACACGCTTGATGCCGTGGACGAAGCTGCTGTAGAGCAGCTCGGGTTCGCCGAACTCGATGCTCTTGATGCGGGTCAGCAACTCGCGGAACAGGTTTCGCAGCTCAGTCTTGGCGAGTTGATTGCCCAGGCAGAAGTGCGGCCCGCCGCCGCCGAAGCCGATCTGCGGGTTCGGCGACCGGCTCAGGTCGAACCGGTGCGGATCGGTGAACACCGACTCGTCCCGGTTGGCCGAACAGTAGAACAAGCCGACTTTGTCCCCGGCACCGATTGTCTGGCCTGCGATCTCGACATCCGCGGTCGCGAACCGCGCGAACTGCAGCACCGGCGTCGACCACCGGACGAACTCCTCGACCGCGAGCCCGATCCGGCCGTCGAAATCCTCCAGCAGCCAAGCCTTTTGATCCGGATGGGCGGCCAGGGCCATCATGGCGTGCGTCGTGGTCTGCTTGGTGGTGTCGTTGCCCGCCGAGGCGAGCAGGATGAGAAACGCGCCGATCTCCTCATCGGTGAGCCGATGACCATCCACTTCGGCGTTGACGATGCTGGTCATCAGGTCATCACCCGGATTGGCCCGGCGGAACTTCGCCAGTTCGACGCCCGTCGACGAGATCAACATGATCTCGTTGATCGTGTCCATGGCACGTTCTTCGATGCTGGAGTACTCGTCGTCGCTCATGCTGAACAACTTCTCGGCGGCCTTGGCGAGTGCGGGTTGGTCGGCCGCGGGTACCCCGAGCATGTCCGAAATGGTCTTCATCGGCAGCTGCGCCGAGCAGGCCTCGACGAAGTCCACCTCCCCCACCCCGATCAGGTCGTCGACCACCGCCGCGGCATTGCGATGAATCTGCTCCTCGATCCGGCGGACGTTGCGGGGCGTGAACGCCGAGCTGATCAATCGGCGGTAGGTGGTGTGCTCGGGCGGGTCCATCGCCAGGAAGAACGACGCGAACTTCTGCACGTCGGCAGGCATAGGGTCCAGCGCCACGCCGTGCGTGGAGGTAAACAGCTCCGGGTGCTGACTGGCGAACTGGATGTCGGCGCGGCGGGTCAGTGCCCAGAATCCGGGTTCTGAGACGTCGAAAAGCGTCGAAAGCGGCTGGTGCCAACTCAATCCGTCACGCGCTCGCAGTCGGGCGAAGGTGTGGTCACGTTCGGCGAACGGTCGGCTCCAGAAGTCGTGGGACGTGATGTCGAATGGACTGTATGCGCGTGCCTGCGGCGAGCCGACAACGGTCACGTGGATTCCTTCCGCCGGGGCGAGAACGAAATTCAGCGTGACAGTTGGTAGATATTTTGTAAAGGTGCGCGGTGCCGGCGATCAGGTCAGCGCAGCATCGGATCCGCGTCCTGAACTGCCTGCACCTCGGCCATCACCGGTGCGTATGCCCCGGAATGACTGACGGTCAACGCGCTGGTGATGATGGCGCGGTGCAGCGCGGGCTGGACGTCGGACCAGCTCACTGCGGCCAGTCGCTGTCGTGCGGAAGACGAGCCGAGCAGGCGGGCATCCATCAGCCCGGAGATCAACCCCGCCATGAAGGAGTCCCCGGCGCCGACAGAGTCGCCGACCTCGACGGTCAGCTGATCGAGGTGCAGCATGTCCCGGTTGTTGGCCAGCAGCGCGTAGGCGCCCCAGGGTCCGCGGGTGACCACCACCATCGCCGGGCCGCTGGTGACCCACCTGCGCATGACGTCTTCGACCGGTGTCTGCGGATACAGCCACGCCAGGTCCTCATCGCTGGCCTTGACCACGTCCGACAGCGCGACCATCCGCTCGACGCGATCCATCACCGCATCGGGCGATTTCATCAGCGCCGGACGGATATTCGGGTCATAGGACACGGTGCAGCTCCCCTGCATCCGGGCGGCGACATCGACGACCGCCGAACCTCCCGGTTCCAGGGTGACCGCGATGCTGCCGGTGTGCAGATGCCCGAACGACGACAGGTCCGGCAGCGGCGGCACCTCCCAGGTCAGATCGAAATCGTAAGTGGCATGGCCATGTTCGTCGACGTGCGCGAACGCGACCGGCGTCTTGTCCGCCGAGTCGGTGCCTGTGACGACCTCCAGGCCGGCGGCCTGCGCGCGGCGGCGCAGCATGTCACCGCGGTCGTCGGCGCCCCAATGGGCGCAGATGCTCGCCGGGTGACCGAGGGTGGCGATACCGACCGCGACGTTGAGCGGACTGCCACCAACGTGTTCCTCGATCGATTCGGGCCGGATGACGACGTCGATCAACGCCTCACCGAGACTGAGCACTCGGCCGGTCATCAGTGCCCCCTCGCCGTGAGCGGACCACCGGGTTCATGGGTGAGGCCGAGCTTGGCCTCCATCTCCTCCAGCGGCACACCCTTGGTTTCAGGCATGACCTTCAGCACCCACGCCAGCTGGCCGAGCATCGCGACGAAGAAGATGCTGAACGCGACACCCCCGCCGAACGCCCCGATGATCGGCGGAAACGCGAACGACGTGATCGCGGCGAACACCCAGTGCGTCAGGCTGCCCAGCGACTGGCCGCGGCCACGGATCCGGTTCGGGAAGATCTCGGAGATGAACACCCAGATCACCGAGCCCTGCCCGAACGCATGCGCGGCGATGAACACCATCAACCCGGCCAGCACCAGTACCGACGAGGTGGTGGTGAACTCGCCGCCACGAGCGTCCTCGTAGTAGAACATCACCCCCGCCAAGAACCCCAGCGAGATGAGATAGCCGATCGAGCCGACGATCATGAGCCTGCGCCTGCCGATCTTGTCGATCACGGTCAACGCGGCCATGGTCGCAACAAGATTCATCGCGCCCACGGCCACACTCATCCAGTACGCGGCACTGGTGCTCGCGCCGGCCTGCTGCATGACGCGCGGCGCGTAGTACAGGATCGCGTTGATGCCCGACATCTGATTGAAGAACGCGATCGCGACCGCGAGCAGGATGACTTTGCGGTGCCCGGGAGTGAAGAACGGTACCGACGGCGCATTCTCGGCGGCCGCCAGCGACGCCCGGATCTCGGCCATTTCGAAGCCGGCCTCCTCCGGTGTCGAGCACAGCCGGTTGCACGTCGCGGTGGCCTCATCCCACCGGCCCGCCGTCGCCAGCCACCGCGGGGTTTCCGGCACCGTCGGCAATAGAAGCAGGAACACCGCCGCGGGCAGCACCATCACGCCCAGCATCCAGCGCCACGCATGCTCGCCGTCGGCGAGTGCGCGGACCACGGCGTTGGACGCATAGGCCAGCAGAATGCCGAGCACGATGTTGAACTGCACCAAACCGACCAACCGCCCACGATGGGCGGCAGGGGCCACTTCCGCGGTATAGATCGGGGCGCACACACTGGCTGCGCCGACACCGAGACCGCCGAGGAACCGGAAGGCCATCAGCGTCTCCACATTGGTTGCCAGGGCCGAGCCCAACGCACCCAACACGTAGAAGACGCCGATCGCGTAGAGCACCTTCTTGCGGCCGTACCGGTCAGCGGGACGCCCCGCCGTCAAAGCCCCCACGATCGTCCCGATCAGCGCAGTCGTCACCGTGAAGCCCAACTTCGCATCACTGAGCGCGAAAACGTGCTGGATCTGCTCCTCCGCACCGGAGATGACCGCGGTGTCAAACCCGAAAATCAGGCCACCGAGCGCAGCGACAACGGCACTGCGAATCACCAGAGGTTTCATGAATGCTCAAACTAGAACCCTGCGTAGCGTGTTCGCAGGGCAATTGCGGAGTCTAGACCAA
Source organism: Mycolicibacterium brisbanense (assembly GCF_001570425.1). Classification (GTDB taxonomy): domain Bacteria; phylum Actinomycetota; class Actinomycetes; order Mycobacteriales; family Mycobacteriaceae; genus Mycobacterium; species Mycobacterium brisbanense. The sequence continues at coordinate 31,322 of NZ_BCSX01000021.1, read as the reverse complement.
TTTTTCGCATTTACGTGGCAATGCGTGTGGTTTCCGTTGTGTTCGGTTGGCTTTCGGCGTGCCGATCCGAATTACGCACGCGCGCAATCATCCCCGATCTTGTTCGACTAAAACGTGTTCGTCTGCGGTTGTCTGGGATTGCCTGCGAAAAAATCCTCGCGTGTTGATTTCGCCGACCCCGGCACAAATGTCGAGTTGCGCCTTTACGATTCAGTGTCCGCACGGAATTGGGCGCGGCGTTGTCGTTCGGAGGAGTTCTGAGATGGCCGATCCAAAAGTTCTCGGCATCGTCCTGGCCGGCGGTGAGGGCAAGCGCCTATCACCTCTGACACTGGACCGGGCCAAACCCGCGGTGCCGTTCGCCGGACTGTACCGATTGATCGACTTCGCGTTGTCCAACCTGGTCAACGCCGGGGTGCTGCGCATCGCGGTGCTCACCCAATACAAGAGCCACAGCCTGGACCGCCACATCACCACCACCTGGCGGATGAGCAGCATGCTCGGCAACTACGTGACCCCGGTGCCCGCCCAGCAACGGCTCGGCCCACAGTGGTATACGGGTTCGGCCAACGCGATATATCAGTCGCTGAACCTCATCTACGACGAAAAGCCGGACCTGGTAATCGTTTTCGGCGCCGACCACGTCTATCGCATGGACCCGCGCCAGATGATCGCCCAACACCTCGATGGTGGCGCGGCCGCGACAGTCGCCGGCATTCGCGTGCCCCGCAGCGAGGCCAGCGCCTTCGGCGTGATCAAGACCGGCCCTGACGGCCGTCAAGTCGAGGCATTCCTGGAGAAGCCGTCAGATCCGCCAGGGCTGCACGACTCCCCCGACGAAACCTTCGTCTCCATGGGCAACTATCTGTTCTCCACCGACGTCCTGCTCGATGCCTTGCGCACCGACGCCGAAGACTCCTCCAGCAAGCACGACATGGGCGGCAACATCATGCCGATGATGGTCGATCAGGGGCTCGCTCAGGTTTACGACTTCCAGAGCAACGAGGTCCCCGGCGCAGCACCCACCGATACCGGCTATTGGCGCGACGTCGGAACCCTCGACTCCTACTACGACGCCCACATGGACCTGTGCGCCCTCGTGCCGGCCTTCAATCTGTACAACCACGAATGGCCCATCCTCACTCACATTCCGCCGCACCCCCCGGCGAAATTCGTCCATGAAGACGACGGCCGCGTGGGCCGCGCCGTCAACAGCGTGGTGTCCAACGGCGTCATCGTCTCCGGCGCCCTCGTGCGTGAGTCGGTGCTGTCCCCAGGGGTCCGGGTGGAGGAGCACGCCCTCGTCGAACGCTCGGTGATCATGGACAACACGGTGATCGGGCCACACGCCGTGGTACGCAACGCGATCATCGACAAGGGCGTCGTGATACCCGCCGGAGTCCAGATCGGCGTCGACAAAGACCACGACCGCGCCCGCGGATTCGTGGTGTCCGACGGCGGCGTCACTGTGCTGGGCAAGTTCCAGAAGGTCACCGACTGAGGCGTCGATAGCCTGGGAGGCATGGCTGACATCTCCGCCCTGCCGTTGCAGCAGCGGGCCGCGCTGGGTAGCGGGGCCACCTTCTGGACCACCAAGGCCGTTGACGGCGTCCCGTCGATCGTGCTGACCGACGGGCCGCACGGCGTACGTAGGCAATCCGGTAGTGCGACAGATCATCTCGGCGTCGGCGCCAGCGAGCCTGCGACATGTTTCCCGCCCGCGGTCGGGCTGGCCCAGACCTGGGATCCCGCTCTGGTGGAGCGCGTCGGTGCCGCGCTCGGAGACGAATCCCGTTCTCTGGGAGTGCAGGTGCTGCTCGGACCGGGCGTCAACATCAAGCGGGATCCGCGCTGTGGACGCAATTTCGAGTATTACTCCGAGGATCCGCTGCTGGCCGGTGCGCTCGGGGCCGCATGGGTGCGGGGCGTGCAGAGCCGGGGCGTGGGCGCATCGGTGAAGCACTTCGCGCTCAACAATGCCGAATACGACCGGATGCGGGCCAGTTCCGACGTCGACGACCGAACGTTGCGCGAGATCTATCTGAGGGCGTTCGAGCAGGTGGTGCGCGAAGCGCAGCCGTGGACGGTGATGTGTTCGTACAACCGCATCAACGGCATCTACGCCACCGAGAACGCCTGGCTGCTCACGGGTGTGCTGCGTGACGAGTGGGGCTTCGACGGAGTCGTGGTCAGCGACTGGGGTGCGGTGCGCGACCGGGTCGCCGCGGTGGCGGCCGGGCTGGATCTGGAGATGCCGACCACCGGCGGGGTCACCGACGCCGACGTCGTCGCGGCGGTGCAGGCTGGAGCGCTCGACGAGGCAGTGGTGACCCAGGCCGCCCAGCGCGTGGCACAGCTGGTACAGCGCACCACCGAAAAGCCCTCCAGCGATGGATCTTTCGATGCCGAAGCACACCACCGCCTGGCACGCGAGGCCGCAGCAGCGGCCGTCGTACTGCTCAAGAACGACGGTGATGTGCTGCCGCTTGCCCCGTCGCGCTTGGCCGTCATCGGGCCGTTCGCGCAGACGCCGCGGTATCAGGGCGGCGGTAGCTCGCACGTGAACGCGACACGGTTGGACATCCCGCTCGACGAGATCCGTCGGCTCGCCGGGCCGCACGAGGTGACCTTCGCCGCGGGTGGGCCCGGCCCCGACGCGGTGGCCGCGGCCGTCGCGGCCGCCGCTGCCGCCGACACCGCAGTGCTGTTCCTCGGGCTGACCGCCGAGGAGGAGTCGGAGGGCTTCGACCGTGCCCACATCGACCTTCCTGACGAGCAGCTCCGATTGCTGCGCGAGGTCGTCGCGGTCCAGCCACGCACGGTGGTGGTGCTCGCCCACGGCGGTGTGGTCCGCCTCGATGCGGTGGCCGAGCTGGCCCCGGCGATCCTCGACGGTGCACTGCTCGGGCAGGCCGGCGGCGGCGCCGTCGCCGACGTGCTGTTCGGCGTGGTCAACCCGTCGGGTCGGCTCGCCGAAACGGTGCCGCTGCGGCTGCAGGACACGCCTTCGTATCTGAACTTCCCGTCCGAGCGCGGACATACGCTCTACGGCGAACGGATATTCGTCGGCTACCGCTGGTATGACGCGCGAGGCCTGGATGTCGCGTTCCCGTTCGGCCACGGGCTGTCCTACACGCACTTCGAGTACTCGCAGCTTCAGGTCGACGACGGCCTCGCGAAGGTGCGCGTGAGTGTGACCAACACCGGCGAGCGGGCGGGCCGGGAAGTCGTCCAGGCCTATGCCGCGCTGCCGGCGTCGGAGGTGAGCCGACCTCCGCGGTGGCTGATCGGATTCGCCGGCGTGACGCTGGCTCCGGGCGAGTGCCAGGTTGTCGAAATACGGGTCCGGCGAACCGATCTCGCGTACTGGAACGACGGCTGGCTGGTCGAGGGTGGTGACTACCGAGTGTCGGTCGGCGCGTCGAGCCGCAACCTACGGGTTGAGGCAACGGTCCACGTCGAGGGCGACGCGGTGACGACGCCGTTCACCGGTGAGTCGACGCTGGGTGAGTTGCTGGCCGATCCGTTCGCGGCCCCGGTGGTGATGGCCGCCGTCGCCGAGGTCATGCCCGCGGGCGGCAGCGCACCGGGGCTCAGAGTGGATCTGCTCCGGATGGCCGCATCCATCCCGATCGAGCGAATGATCGGGTTCTCTGGCGGAAAAGTCAGCCGAGCCCAACTCGACCAACTGCTGGCCACCATCAACTCTCAGCGGTCCTGACCGCCCGCGGGCATACCCCGGACTGCCCGAAATCCATTTACGGTATGGACACAATTTGTAAACTTGACGAATGCCCGCCACAGTCCGTCGGCCCGCCCCTGCCGTCGGCCTGGCGACCCCCATGGGTGGGTGGCTTGCAGACCGAGGACATCGCGCTGGACGACACCCTGCGCGCGGTGGCGGCGCTTGCCGACCGCGATACTGTGGCATTACTCAAGAAATTGCTGTGCTGGCCCTACCATTTGGGAAACCATCGTCGACCGAGGCTTGGAAGTGAATGAACCAGTACCCGCTCAGCGGGACGTCGAGGACACGTCGACGCGTCACCGGATCCTGGTGGCGACCGCCGAGGTGCTCGCCCGCAGCGGCCAGACCAAGCTGAGCCTGTCGGAGGTAGCTCTGCAGGCCGGGGTTTCCCGTCCGACGCTTTACCGCTGGTTTGCCGACAAACAGGAATTGCTCGACGCCTTCGGTCAATTCGAGCGCGAAATGTTCGACTCCGGCATCGGCGGCGCGACAGCAGGGCTGCGCGGAACCGAAAAGCTGGATGCCGCATTGCGATTCATCGTCTCCTACCAGCAGTCTTATTCGGGCGTGCGGTTGGTGGACATCGAACCTGAGGTCGTCATCGCGCAACTCGACCACATCATCCCGGTGATGCGGGCCCGCCTGCAGCGGCTGCTGTCCGGCCCGAACGCTGCCGTGAAGGCCGCGACCGCGATCAGGGTGGCTGTCTCGCACTACATCGTGCGCAGTGACGACGGCGACCAGTTCCTCGCACAGTTGCGGCACGCCGTCGGGATCAAACAGGCCGACGCGAACTAGCCTCACGCCCCTTGCCTGCCGACACTACGGTTTGTGGTTGGAAACCGCGGAAATCCCGGCATAAACCGTAGTCTCGGCGAGGAATGCTCAGCCCTCGGCCGCCAGCTGCCCGCAGGCCGCTGCGATCTCGCGCCCACGGGTATCCCGCACCGTGCACGAGACGCCCTTGGCCTGAACGCGTTTGACGAACTCCCGCTCGACCGGCTTGGGACTGGCGTCCCACTTGCTGCCGGGTGTGGGATTGAGCGGGATGAGGTTCACATGTACCAGCGGCCCCAGCTTGCTGTGCAGCTTCTTACCCAAAAGGTCAGCGCGCCAAGGCTGGTCGTTGACATCGCGGATCAATGCGTATTCGACGGACACCCGGCGGCCGGTGACGTCGGCGTAATAGCGTGCGGCGTCGAGGACTTCGTCGACCTTCCACCGGTTGTTCACCGGGACCAGGGTGTCGCGCAGCTCGTCATCCGGGGTGTGCAGGGACAGCGCCAGCGTGACGCCGAGGCGCTCGTCGGCCAGCTTGCGGATGGCCGGCGCCAGCCCGACCGTCGACACGGTCACCGACCGCGCACTGATGCCGAAACCGTTGGGTGATGATGCAGTGATTCTACGGACGGCGGCCACTACCCGGTTGTAGTTGGCCAGCGGCTCGCCCATGCCCATGAAGACGATGTTCGACAGCCGACCGTCATGTTCGTCACGCATGGCCGACGATGCGGCACGCACCTGTTCGAGGATCTCGGCGGTCGACAGATTGCGCTTGAGGCCGCCCTGCCCCGTCGCGCAAAACGGGCAGGCCATACCGCAACCCGCCTGTGACGAGATACACACGGTGTTGCGCTGCGGATACCGCATCAGCACCGACTCGAACGTCGTCCCGTCGCCCGCGCGCCACAGTGTCTTACGCGTCTCGCCGGCATCGCACTGGATCTGCTTGACCGGGTCGATGAGCCTCGGGAACAACGCCTCGGCGACCTGATCACGCACGGCGGCGGGCAGGTCGGTCATCTTCTGCGGGTCGGCGATGAGCCGGCCGTAGTACTGGTTGGCCAGCTGTTTTGCCCGGAATTTCGGTAGCCCCAGCTCGGCGACGGCGGCGGCGCGGCCCTCCTCGTCGAGGTCGGCGAGATGCCGCGGCGGCATGGCGCGTCGCGGTGCGTCGAAGACAAGCGGCAGGGATCCGGTCATGATTCTTTGTCAGTATCTCATCCCAACGTGGCCGAAATTGATTGGACGAGCACCGCAGTGCGTCAGCACCATGGCGTTATGGCCACAGCGAGCGCGCCCAGCCCCATGCCGTTGCGGACCGCGTCGACCCTGACGTTCTTCTACGCGTTGGGCTATCCGATTGGGGCACTGGCAGTTTCGGCCATGTCGCCGATGGCGGTGCTGGTGTTCCGGTTCGGTGTGGCCGGCGCGATCCTGAGCGGTTGGGCGGTGGCGGCACGGGTGAGCTGGCCCACAGGACGCACGCTCGTACATGTGCTGATCAGCGGCTTGCTGGCGCAGGGCGTGTTGTTCGGCTGCCTGTACCTGGCGCTGCTGCACGGTGCCCCGGCGGTGCTGGGCGCGGTGATCATCTCGATGAATCCGGTGGTGACGGCACTGCTGGCGGCGGCGTTCCTGGGTGAAGGGCTCACGTGGCGACGCGTGGGAGCGCTCACGCTGGGGGTGCTGGCGGTGCTGCTGGCGTGTGCCGGCCGGCTCGTGATGGTCGGCGGCGTGGACCCGGTGGTGCTTCTGCTGCTGGTGTCACTGGTGTCGGTGGCGGCAGGCGGCGTGTATCAGCAACGGTTCTGCTCAGGAGTGGACTTCCGGGCCACTGCGGCGCTGCAGAACGTGGTGTGCGTGGTGCCGGTGGCACTGCTCGCGGCGACGCTGCCGTTTACCGTGACCGATCCGTGGAAGGCCGCCGGGGCGGTGGCCGCGGTGGTGGTCTCGAACGCGCTGCTGGGGATGACGATCTACGTGCGGGCCGTCAACGACCACGGCGCGGCGGCGGTGGCGATGCTGTTCAGCGTCATCCCCGCGGTCGCGGGCCTGCTGTCGTGGGTGATGCTGGGTCAGCGGCCCGATGCCGGGATCGTGGCGGGCCTGGCGGTCGGCGCGGTCGCGTGCTGGCTGAATGTGTCAGGCCAACAGCGTCAAAACGATCCAGGTGGCGACGGCTGAGGGAAGCACCGAGTCGATGCGGTCCATCAGGCCGCCGTGGCCGGGCAGCAGCGTGCCCATGTCCTTGATGCCGAGGTCGCGTTTGACCTGGGATTCCACCAGGTCGCCGAGCGTGCCGGTGATGACGAGCATGATGCCGAGCGGCACGCCCACCCAGGCCGGTTTGTCGAGCAGGAACCGCACGGCCAGCACCGAGACGACGATGCCGAGCACGAGCGAGCCGGCCAGCCCCTCCCAGGATTTCTTCGGGCTGATGGCAGGCACCATCGGGTGCTTACCGAACAGCACTCCCGCGGTGTAGCCGCCGATGTCGGAGGCCACCACGCCCAGCATCAGGCAGAACACTCGGCCCGCGCCGTCGGGCGGGTAGATCAGCAGCACGCCGAACGCGCCGAACAAGGGCATCCACGCGGCCAGGAAGATCGTCACCGAGACGTCGCGGGTGTAGTTGGCCGGCGCCGCGGACAGGCCGCCGGACAGCAACCGCCAGATGAGGCACAGCACCACCGTGCCGCCGAATCCGCCCAGGGCGCCTGCCGCACCGAACGGCCAGGTCAACCAGACCATGGCCTGCCCGCCGATCAGCAGCGGCACGACGGGTACCGAGTAACCGCCTTCCCGCAGTCGCCGGACCACCTCGTGGGTGGCCACCGCCATCGCCGCGGCGACGACGCCGACCCAGACCTTGGGGGCGAACAGCAGAATGGCGATGACGGAACCGCCGAGGCCGACGCCGACGGCGATCGCTGCCGGCAAGTTACGCCCGGCGCGCCCCGCCTTTTTCACGGCCTCGTTCGTCGGCTCTGAAGCCGGTGTGTTTGCCACGGAACCCGCCTGCTGATCGGTCACTAGACCTCCAGCAGTTCGCCTTCTTTGTGCTTGACCAGGTCGTCGATCTGGGCGGTATAGGTGTGGGTGGACTTGTCGAGGTCCTTCTCGGCGCGTGCGACCTCGTCCTCGCCGGCCTCGCCGTCCTTCTTGATGCGGCTCAGCTCTTCCATCGCCTTGCGGCGGATGTTGCGCACCGACACCTTGGCGTCCTCGCCCTTGCTCTTGGCCTGTTTCACCAGGTCGCGACGACGCTCCTCGGTCAGCTGCGGAATCGAGATGCGGATGACGCTGCCGTCGTTGCTGGGGTTGACGCCCAGGTCCGAGTTGCGGATCGCGTCCTCGATCGGCTTGAGCTGCGAGGCCTCATACGGCTTGATGACCACCAGTCGTGCCTCGGGCACGTTGATGCTCGACAGCTGGGTGATCGGTGTCATCGAGCCGTAGTAGTCGATGTTGATCCGGGAGAACATGCCAGGGTTGGCGCGCCCGGTTCGGATCGACGCGAGATCGTCGCGCGCGACCGTCACGGCCTTTTCCATCTTCTCTTCGGCGTCGAAGAGAGTCTCGTCGATCACTTTGGGTTCTCCCGTCGCTGTCGCACCTGTCAGGTGGTGACCAGTGTTCCGATCTTCTCACCCGCCACCGCACGAGCGATATTGCCGTCGGTGAGGAGGTTGAACACGAGAATCGGCATGCGGTTGTCCATGCACAGGCTGAATGCTGTCGCATCCGCCACTTTGAGTCCGCGGTCGATGACCTCACGGTGGCTGATGGCGGTGATGAGCTCGGCGTCCGGGTTGGTGCGCGGATCGTCGGTGTACACGCCGTCGACCGCCTTGGCCATCAAGACCACCTCGGCCCCGATCTCCAGTGCGCGCTGGGCGGCCGTGGTGTCGGTCGAGAAGTACGGCAGGCCCATGCCGGCGCCGAAGATGACCACGCGGCCCTTCTCCAGGTGCCGCACGGCGCGCAGCGGGATGTAGGGCTCGGCGACCTGGCCCATGGTGATGGCCGTCTGCACGCGGGTGTCGATGCCTTCCTTTTCCAGGAAGTCCTGCAGGGCAAGGCTGTTCATCACGGTGCCGAGCATGCCCATGTAGTCCGAGCGGGTGCGCTCCATGCCGCGCTGTTGCAGCTGTGCGCCACGGAAGAAGTTGCCCCCGCCGATGACGACCGCGACCTGGGCGCCGGCGCGAACGATCTCGGCGATCTGGCGGGCCACCTGATGCACGACGTCAGGGTCGAGCCCGACCTGGCCGCCGCCGAACATCTCACCGCCGAGCTTCAGCAGAACCCGCGTGTAGAGGGGGCGAATAGGTGCTGCGGCCTGGCCGGCGACATTCGGATCCGCCATCGGTTTCCTCGGCACTCCTCGCATTAGAGAGCCATCCGGGGATACCCCAGGACGGCAAACCCATCCTGCCTTATCGAGGGCTGCGAGCGAAGTCCGGGTCAGATCTGGGGGCGAGCAGGTGTGTCGCCGGCCGGGCGATTGTCAGCCCAGGTGCGCCTGCAGCAGCCACGCGGCAACAGACTTGCGGTCGCCGCCTTCGTCACGGATGTCGGTGCCCGCGAAATCGGCGAAGCCGGCGAATGCGGCAGGAACGTTGGCGTGGATACGGGCCGGGCGGACGTCGTCGATCACCCAGTACTTGCCGACGATCTCGCGCAGCTCGTCTTCGGTGACCGGATTGGCCGGGCCGGTGTCACCCATGGTGGCCTTGTCGAAAACCAGCACGAAGTACGACGCGCCCGGTGCGGCGGCCCGCACGATCGACTGCTGGTATCCCTCGCGCAGCTCGACGGGCATCGAGTGGAACAGCGTGCTGTCGACAATGGTCCCGAAGCGGCCGTCGTAGCCGGTGAACGAGCTGATGTCGGCGACCTCGAAGGTCGCGTTGGTCAGGCCGCGCTTGGCCGCTTCAGCGCGGGCCAGTTCGATGGCGGTCGGCGACTGGTCGAGCCCCACCGTGGTGAAACCCTGCTCGGCGAGGTAGAGCGCGGTGGCCGCCTCGCCGCATCCGGCGTCGAGCACATCGCCGTGGAACTTGCCCTCGGCGATCAGTGCCGCGATCTCCGGCTGCGGCTCACCGATGCTCCACGGCGGGCGGACGCCCGCGAACTCGGGGGCTTCCCCGCGATAGGCGGATTCGAATACTTCTTGGGCTTCTTGTGATGAGGTCATAGGTCCGGTATATCAACGTGGTTGATATGTGTCAATATCATTGACATGGGTGACATCCTCGCCGACCAGCCGCTCGGTTTCCTGATCTACCGCGTGACCGCGGTGCTGCAGCCGATCGTGGCCGCGCGGCTGCAGCCCCTGGGATTGACCCTGCCCGAATTCGTCTGCCTTCGAGTGCTCTCCACAGCCCCCGGGCAGTCCAACGCCGAGCTGGCCCGCCACATCAACGTCTCGCCGCAGGCGATGAACAACGTGCTGCGAGGACTTCAGGAACGCGGCGTGGTGCGGCGGCCTGCCAGCGTGGCCTCCGGGCGCGCGCTGCCGGCCGAGCTGACGCCCGACGGCGCCGCGCTGCTCAAGCAGGCCGAGGCCGTCGTCCATGCCGCCGACGTAGCGGCGCTGGCCAATCTCAGCGCCGACGAACTGCACGAACTCAAGCACCTGCTTGCGCGCGCCGTCGACTGACGCTGATTATCCTCACGCAATGAAAATTGTCCTGGCCCCGGACTCCTTCAAGGAATCGATGACCGCGTCGCGGGCGGTCGCCGCGATGCGCGACGGTGTGCTGGCGGTATGGCCGTCCGCCGAATGCGTCGGAGTGCCGATGGCCGACGGCGGCGAGGGCACGGTCGACGCCGTCGTCGACGCCCTCGACGGTCAGCGCATCGGGGTCGAGGTCCGCGACGCGTTGGGCCGACCGACCCTCGCGCACTACGGCTACGTCGCGGACCAGGGGCTGGCGGTGATCGAGATGGCTGCGGCGTCAGGCCTGGAACTCATCGCACCCGCCGAGCGGGACGTCTTGGGCGCCAGCACCTTCGGCGTCGGACAGCTCATCGCCTCGGCACTCGATCACGGCGCCACCGACCTGCTGATCGGGCTCGGCGGCTCCGCGACCAACGACGGCGGTACCGGGATGCTCTCAGCGCTGGGCGCGGTGTTCTACGACCCGGACGACACTCCCCTGCCGCCAGGGGGCGCGGCGCTGGCCCGGTTGCAGCGCATCGACCTGTCCGGCCTCGACCCTCGGCTGGCCGAGGTCCGGATCAGGATCGCCTCTGACGTCACCGCTCCCCTGCTCGGCCCTGGTGGTGCCAGCGCGGTGTTCGGGCCGCAGAAGGGCGCCACCGCAGCCGATGTCGATGCGCTGGAGCACGGGTTGAGCCGCCTGGTCGCAGTGACCGAGTCGACGCTCGGCGCGGCCCATCCCGAGCGGGCCGGTGCCGGCGCGGCGGGAGGACTGGGCTTCGGACTGATGGATTTTCTCGGCGCCGAATGCCGCCCGGGCGTCGAGATGATCGCCGAGACCGTGCGGCTGGATCAGGCACTGGCCGGCGCGGACTGGGTGTTCACCGGCGAGGGCAGCGTCGACGCCCAGACGATGCTGGGCAAGACGCCGTTCGGGGTGGCCCGCGCCGCGGCCCGGGCCGGCGCCAAGGTGGTGATCTTCGCGGGACGGGTGGCGCCCGATGCCGACGTGCTGCTCGCCAACGGTGTGGACCGTATCGTCGGAATCACCGCTGCGGCAACGCCGATCGTACAGGCGCTGCGCGAGGGCCCGCAATCGCTCACCCGCGCGACGGCCGCCGTGTGCCGGGACATCGCGGGCTGATTTTCCCCGCGAGCAGACGCGAAACCCCCTATTTTTCGCCGAAAATGGGGGGTTTCGCGTCTGCTCGCGGGAAGAACTAGAGGATGGCGGCGGCGACGATCAGGCCGAACGCCAGGTACGAGGCCGTGACCACCAGCACCTCGGGGGTGAACTTCTCCTCGGCCAGCACGCGGCCGATGTCCACGCCCTTGGCGAACTCGATGAGCCGCACCGAAACCGCTTGTGCCGCAATGCCCAGCAGACCGAAGACGAGCGTGGTGATGAGGCCCTGGATCAGATCACCCGACGAGCTGTAGATCGCCAGCACGACGATCAGCGCCATCGAGATGACCCCCGACGCGGTGATCGCCGCCGCGTTGGGGCGCCCGGCCTGCACCAGAGCGCGCAGCGGACCCGGTGTGGTCCAGTCGATCACGAAGAAGCCGAGCACCATCAGCGCAATCCCCACGATGGTGTAGAGCACGATCGCGGCCGCGCCGTGGCCGACGACCGACCAGTAGTCACGGCTGAGCGCGACGACGGACACATCAGGGGTCATCAAGAGATTTCCTTCCGGAGTCACTGCGGAATTCGGTGTGGCACAAAGGCTGCGCCGTCATCGGTGACCAGCCCCGAGGTCTCGCGGATGCCGAGGCCGGCGGACTCGTCGCCGACGATCCAGGCACCCAGCGCGGGGCGCATGTCGTCGAACTGCGGTAGCGGGTCCAGCAATTGGTAGACGTAGCCTTCTTCGCCGTACACACCGCCGGTCTCGGTTTCGTAGCCGGCGCCCACGATGTTGATGTTGGCGCCTTCTCTGCCGAGCTTGGGTTTGCGCACGTACTCGGTCAGCTCGTGCGGGTCATCGATATAGGCGGGCAACAGATTTGGGTGGCCGGGGAACATCTCCCACAACACGGCCAGGATCGCCTTGTTGCTCAGCAGGGTCTTCCACAGCGGTTCCACCCACATGGTGGCGGGCAGCAGGTCGACCGCCTTCTGCCCGAAATCGTCGTCGAGCAGCCATTCCCAGGGATACAGCTTGAAGATCGAGGACATCGGGGCTTCCTCGAGGTCGACGAACCGGTGCAGGTCCTCGTCGTAGCCGATGTCCTCGATCGCCAGGCCGACGGTGTTCATGCCCGCCTCGGCAGCGCACTCCTGGATGTAGGCCAACGTGACGTTGTCTTCTCCCGAGGCGTCCGCCGAAGACCAGGTGAAGTGGGTCTCGCTGCCGGGCAACAAGTCCCGGATCTTGCCCCAGCGCTCAACCAGCTTCTCGTGCAACGAGTTCCACTGATCGTCTTCGGGAAACACGTCGGTCTTCCAGTACCACTGCAAGATCGACGCCTCCAGCAGGGTGGTCGGCGTATCGGCGTTGTATTCCAACAGAACTGGAGGCCGGCGTCCGTCGTAACGCAGGTCGAAGCGCCCATACAGATGGGGATCGCTTCGGCGCCAGGACTTTTCGACGTGCTCCCAGCTCCACTCCGGCAGCCCGAAGTCGCGGTAGCGCTCCATCAGAACCACCTGCTCGACGGCTTGCAGACACATCGAGTGCAACACCTCGACGCTGGCCTCCAGCGACAGCACCTCGTCCATGTCGAACACGTAGTGCACCGACTCGTCCCAGTACGGTCGGGCGGCGCCGGACCCGTCGCGCGCCGGGGTGCCGAAACACATTCCCTGAGCGGCGACAATGCCTTCCCAGCCCTGCCGCGGGGCGTGTCTTTCCCTGCGCATCAGCTACCTGAACTTCCGCTGCTCTTGGAACCGAAGCCGCCGCGGCTCACCGACGAACCCGACTTCGTGATCGACTGACCGGAACTGGTCCTCGCCGTCGTGCCCTTGGGGATCTCGATGGTCCCGCCACGGGCGATGCTGCCGATACCACCGCTGCTGCCACCGTAGTAGTAGCGGTACGGCGATCCGGCGTAGATGAATGTGCTGTGCGAGCCGGCATACCCGTCGCTGCAGTACGAGTCGGGTACCACTTCGTTGGTACCGTCCTTGACGCAGGTGGCAGAGACCTCGTTGGCCTGATCCTGATGCAGCAGGTAGTAGCCGAGCGCGACGGCGCCGACGACACCCACCACCGCGACCGAACCGATGAACACCTTGCGGCCGTGGGCCTGGCGCTCCTCGCGCTTCTGCTCCTGCAGCGCGGCCCACTGTTCGGCCGCCTCGCGGGCCTTGCGCGCCTTGTCACGCTGACGGGCCTCGGCGACGGTGGGTGGCCGCGGTTTTGTGACGCCCGGCTCCTGCCAGCGGATCGAGCCCTGCTGGGGCGGGCCGGAGTGAATGGGCTCGCCCGGCAGGACGACGTGGCCCGGCTGATAGTCCTCACCCGGCTGGAAGTCCTCACCTGGCTGGTTGTCCGGACCCGGACCCATGCACATCCCCCCGTTTCGGCGACACTCGCCGGTCATCATAGGAGGACACAGTCCGCGGTGTACCTCCACTCAGAAAAAGCATAGGGCGCACGGAGGTGACGCGCCGACACCGATCATCTGCCCGATCGGCGACTTGTGGGCGAAGCTGGTCGCGGTTCAGTGGTGGTGGCAGGCCGCCGGCGGTGACGGCGGCACATCCAGCGCCGGGTTCCCGTCGAAGAAGCCGACCGGCTTGAGCTTGAAGCCCGTGTAGTGACACGGCATGACCGGCCAGTCCTCGGGGCACACGACGTGATGCGCGCCGACGGTGTACCACAGCACGATGTCGGTGTCGGCGAGCGGTGCGTCGTCAGCCACGTACTGCGGCAGTCCTTGGGCCTCGGCGCACTGGTACATGTAGTCACCCGCCGCGTACAACTCCTTCGGGTGGTAGCGAGTGACCCACAGGTTGTGCTGGACGAACCGGGCCCTGTCGTAGATCACCGAGCCCTCATGCACCATGACCGGCACGATGTCCTTCGGCATCAGCTTGTATCCCACCGGGGCGCCGAACTCGTTGAGCTTGGACGGGTTTACCACTTTCCAGTACCGGCCGGTGGCGTACTCCCAGTCCCGGGCGCCTTCCGACTCCGAGGCCACCAGCGTGTCCCGGGTGATCCAGGCATTGTGGTGCGGGTTGAGCGCAGCATCGGGTTCGGGTATCGAATCCACTTCGTAGACGCTGTTCCCCGGCCCGTCGACGCTCATGTCCATCCGGAAGTTGAAGAAATGCTGGTGGTTGGGCCCGTACATGCCGGGCGCCACCATCTTGCCCCAGCGCGGCGTCTCGCCCTCGGCGATCGACCCGGTGGTCAGCACGCCCGTGAGCTTGACTTCCATCTCGATGGACGCGTCGTTGTAGAAGTACCAGAAGAACCCGTACTCGTAGTTGCCCACCGTACAGATCATCGAGATCACCAACCGGCGGGAACGCCGCACCTCGACCTCACCGGTTCGGAAGTCCGTGTGCTTCCAGGAGATTCCGTAGTCCTCCTCGTGCATGCAGATCGCATTGGGGATGGTGACGGCGTGGCCGTCGGAGTCGTTGACCGTGCCGTCGAAGTAGAAGATCTCGCCGAGACAGTCACAGCCGAGGGTCAGCGGGTTGGCGGAGAAACCCATACCCACCTCCCCCATGTCGAAGACGTTCTTGTTCCAGTGCGTCGGCGACGAATCACCGTACGGGACAACCATTTCCGACAGCGCCGCCCGATACATGACGGGCCGGACCCGACCACGGTCGTCGTACGTCACCTCATGCAGCACCAGGCCCTCCCGCGGGTTGAACCCGACGCGCAGCGACCACTTCTGCCATTTCACGTTCCATCCGTCGACGGTGAAGCTGGGGCCGTCGGGCTGGGTGATCTCGATGGTCTTGACGTCATCGCGGAATCCGGCGAACGCAGGCCGGTTGTCCGGCGAGAACATGAACTGCTCGGAGTAGTTGCCGCCCTTGCTCGGTAGCGCCACCACGCCGTGATCCTCGACGTCGATCACCGTCATCGAATCGAGGTCGAAGGTGACGATCAACCCTTCGACGGGCCGGGCGTAACCGTTCTCCGACGGCGCGGCACGCATGAACGTCAACGGGCGGCAGATCAACGGGGAGTTCTCGTAGTGATCCTGGGCCCCGTAGTAACCGGCGGGCCACGGATCGATCATGGCCAGGCTGAAATCCGTGACGCCCCGCTTCCGCATGCCCTCCTGCCACCGCGGGTCTTCGCGGACCCTCTCCTCCACCCCGGTCATGTGCTCGACGAGGTAGGACGGAAACCGTCCCGGGATCGGGGTCCACGAGTCGATCACCCGGGCATCGATGTCGACGACGGCTTCGTAGATCAGCTTGACCGCCGCGTCGTACATGATCACGAAGGCCTGGCGCGGCACCGGTAGGTCCGTGTCGAAGGTCAGCGTCGCGGTCTTCTCCGGTTCCGCCAGCTGGATCATCACGAATTTCAATGTGGGGCTGGCATATTCCGATCCCGTGATGACCGCCGCCGCTGCCTCGACCTCGGCTCCGGTGAGCGGATCGAGTGGATAGCGGACCGCGTCGGGGACACCGGGGCCAGGTGCGCTCAGCACAACGCTGTCCATGCTCATTTGGCGGTCTCCTCTTTCGTGAGGTCGAGAACGGCCAGGTGCGCCAGTGCGTCCTCCGCGCTGGTCTTGTGCGCCGCCCTGCGGCCGAAGATGTAGACGACGCCGCCCAGGGCGAACATGCCGACCGCGATGCTGCCCGTCCACGCCATCCAGGTGCCATCGGGCACATCGTGGATCCACGATTTGGCGAACGAGTAGTAGATGCCACCGATGGTGCCCAACGTTCCGACGACGACAGTGCTCCACACCCCGACCGAGCCGCCGGGAATACGCCAGAACTGTTCGTTGGCATAGCGATCCGCGTACTTGCGGCGCGCGATCACCACGGGGATCAGGAAGAAGAATCCGGAGATCAGCCACGCGATCGACAGACCGCCCTGCAGGAACACGGTGACATTCGCCATGCTGCTCTGCGAGTACAACCCGACGATGAGCAACGAGGAGAGCACACCCTGGATCAGCACCGCGGTCACGGGGTTGCGGGTACGCGGGTTGAGGTGGGTGAAGATGCGGGGCAGGTGCCGCTCCAGACCGGAGACGAAGATCAGCCGAGAGTAGGTCACCTGGTAGGACATCAACGCGACGAACACGATGCACGCCAACACGATTGCGGCGACCTCCATGACGCCCTTGGGTGCGGCCGTCCCGAGCATCCCGATGACGCCGGTCACCGGATCGATTTGGTCCGACGGCAGCACCATGATGGTGCCCAGAGTGGTCAGCAGGTAGATGATCACCAGGGCCACCGAGCCCCACACCACCATCCTCGGACCGCTTTTGCGCACCGACAGGAACTCCGCACCCATGTTGTAGGGGGTCTCGACACCGACCAGGTACAGCAACACCGTGCCGTAGAGGAAACCGGCACCGGCGAAGTCGGGCACCAGCGCGGCGTGGGCGGTGAACGGAGTGGCGGACCCGTGCCGCACCGCATACACCACGCCCGAGATGAAGATGACCGCGGTGAGCACCCAGTAGACGACGAAGACGGTGTTCATGATCCGCTGGTTGGCGGCCAATTTGGCCAACGCCAGACCCACGACCGCCCACAACAGCACCAGCTGGAGAATGATGGTCAGGGTCAAGCCGAGTTTGGCGTGGAAGGCCAGCAACAGGAACTGCAGGATGATCGCCGGCGATGATGCGGAGTTCAGCACCACCGGGATCCACGACAGATAACCGCCTATGAATCCCCAGGTTTCGCCCATGGTGCGGGTGGCCCAGATGTAGACGCCGCCTTCGCCGGGCCACAGGTTGCCCAGCTCGGCGACCGCCATCGCGGCAGGCACCAGGAACGTCGCGATGCCCAACACCCACATTGGGATCGCCGTCCAGCCGCCGGCCGCCATGATCGACGAGCCGGTGATCCAGCAGATGATGAACACATACGTGGCCACGAGCCCGAACGTGGTCATCACCTTGGGCAGTACCTGTTCGGGGACCAGCTCGGTGGTCAACAGTTTGTCGCGCTCGCTGGTGCGCGCCTCGAGTTCTTGGGTCATGACGTCTCTCCCGAAGGTTGTGGTGTCATTCGACGATCTGTCCGTCTCTCATCCGGACGACACGGCTCGCTTCGTCGGCCACCGTGGGGTCGTGGGTGCTCGCCACCACCGTGACGCCCAGCGTCGTGCACAGGTCGCGCAACATGCGAACCACCGTCTCCCCGGTGCGGTGGTCGAGGTTGGCGGTCGGCTCGTCGGCGAGCACCAGGGTCGGGCTGCTGATCAGCGACCGCGCGATCGCGGTGCGCTGCTGTTCCCCACCGGACATCTTGGTGGGTTGGTGGTGCACCCGATGCCCGAGGCCGACTAGCTCGAGAAGCTCGATTGCTCTCTTCCGTAACGACTTTCGGTCGTACGGCTCGAACATCAACGGCAGTTCGACGTTCTCGACGGCCGACAGGAACGGGATCAGGTTGTAGCTCTGGAAGATGAACCCGATGGTGTCGTGGCGCAGTGCCGCGAACTGGCTCTCGGTCAGTTGTGCGGTGTCGCGGCCGCCGATCTTCACCGTGCCCTTGGTCGGGCGGTCCAGCCCGCCGATGATGTTGAGCAGGGTCGACTTTCCGCTTCCGCTCGGCCCCATCAGACACACGAATTCCCCTGGCATGACCTGAAGTTCGGCCGCCACGACCGCCTTGACGACCTCATCGCCGACTTGGTGCAGTTTCCAGACATCGCTGATCTCGATGACGGGTTTCTCGGCCGCGACGTCGGAGGGCGCGATGGCCTGGACGTCTTCCAGTGCAGTCATTGTCGGTTAACCTTCCGCGGTCAGTGATCGGATCGGTGGACGAGACGCGGCGTTGTAGGTGGGTGCGAAGCTCGTGGCGACGGCGGCGACGACACTGATGCCGAACGCGATCAGTGCGCCGATCGCCAATCCCCCGAACGAGATTCCGGTGGGCGCCAAGCGGGTCATGGCCACCACGATCGCGGTCAGCGTCGCACCTGCCGCCCCGACGAGTGCGCCGAGCACTGCCGCGACAACCGGTTCGACGAGCAGCGCGGCCACCACCGGTCCGCGGGCGATGCCGTTGGCGCCGAGCACGCCGAGTTCGCGGGTGCGGTGGGCCACGGTGCGGGTGGTCGCGACCGCCACTTCCACCACCCCGACGAGCAGCACGGTCACCGCGATGAGCACGACCGCGCGGTTGATCTCGTCGGCATGCCCGAGCGCGGCCGACTGCGCACGAATCCCGGCGGCCATCGCAAAGACGAGCACCACCAGGAACGTTCCGGTGGCGGTGGTCACCACGGGCAGCACCATCTCGCGTAGCCGCCTGCGGGCGGACAGGACGCCGTAGGCCAGCCCCTTGCTGATCATCGGGCTCCCAACAGGTCGACGGGTCGTTGTTGCAGCAGGCGGTGCACCGGCACGAGCGCGCCGACGATGGCCATCGCGGGCAGGAACGCGGCGACCATGCCTGCGGCCTGACCCCACGCCGTCAGCGTCGCGATACCCGGAATCGTCAGCGCCACAGCCGCACCCGCTCCCAGAACGCCGAGCAGATAGGCGGCCAGGAAGACGATGGCCGATTCGACCAGGAAGAAGTAGAGCACTTCGTCGGCAAGGCCGATGCTGCTCATGATGCCGAACTCACGTTTGCGTTCGGCCACCGCCGCCAGGAACGACGACACCGCGATGACGAAGCCGAGTGCGAGGCCGACGGTCGAGATGAGTCCCAGGGTGGAGCTGGTCACCTTCCCGGAGAACAGGGCGGAGAATTTCTGTTCGAAGGTCAGCGGACCGGATCCGCCGACGGTGTCGTAGATCAGTCCGCCACCTCGCGGGTCGGGCCGCACCGACGGATCGGTCGCGGACGGCAAACCGACTGCCGCACCGAATCTCTCGCCGAGGCCGCGATGCTTCTCGTCGCCCGGCGGGGCATGCACCGTCCACCATCCGTTGTCACCGACCAGCACATGGGCCAGGTCGGTGGACACTGTCACCGACTCGCCGGAGCCCGATACCGTCGCGGTGAGCGTGCGGCCACCGACGACCACCGCGGCGCCGGGCGTGATTCCCAAGCGGGCGGCGAGATCTGGAGCGAAAACTGCTTGTCCAGAAGGTATTTCCGAGCTACTACGCAGCGAGACACCGGTGTCGCCGACCGTGGCGACACCCGAGAGGATTCGTTGCGCCCGCCACCCGGCAGGCACTGTGATCACCGGAGCGGTACCATCGGCCACCAACGCCCGCACGTCATTGTCGTAGTGCACGCCTGCGGCCGGTACCACCCACAACTGGGCATCACCGACGACGTCTTCGACCGAATCCGCGCCCGTGATGGCAAGACTCGACGCGATCGTCCGGACGACTGTCACACACGCGATCGCCAGTGCGATGCCCAGTACCGACAACACGAACCGTTCTGGCCGCCGGCGGATGTTGGCGAGGGCGAACCGAATCAGACAGCCAAACGTGTTGCCGGTCGTTGTCTGGATCTCCGGGGCCCGACGGGTTGGGGACGTTTGCGTCGGTGCCGAAGTGGCGGTTTCCACAATGACAGATGCTGCGAGCCATGTGTTTCACCGACGACCATGCGCAGTATCGGGTGGGTTAACAGGACCGGGTCGAGGTTACGTCGTGATGTCACCACCACAACGGAATCCGTAGCCGATCAGCCCAGGTGAGTGCTGAATCCGCTCACTCGGCCGCTCTTCTGCCGCGTTTTCGTCGTACCGGGGCCGGATCCTGGATCCGCCGCCACGGCTGCGCCTCCTCCAGTTCGTAGGCCAGCTCCAGCAGGCGCGCCTCGCGGCCGAGGGTGGCCGAGAACATCATGCCGACCGGCAGCCCGTCGGCCGTCTGGGCCAAGGGCAGGGAGATGGCCGGGTCGCCTGTGGCGTTCTGCAGGGGCGTGAAAGCCACCCAGTCGATGAGCCGGTCGATGATCTGTTGATAGTCGGCCGTCGGGTCGAGGTGACCGATCGGCAGCGTGGTCTCGGCCAGCGTCGGCATGAGGACCACGTCGTAGCTGTTCGACAGCCGCTCGGTGATCCGGCGGGAGCGCACCAACCGGGTGATCGCCAGCGGCAGCTTGTAGAGATGGCTGCCGGCAAGGTGTTCGAGCCCGAGCGTCAGATTGTCCAGCCGGTCACGGTCGAAGCTCGGTCCGAAGCTCCGCTTGCCGCCACGCACCAAGGCATACGCCAAAAACGCCCAATACAAGAGGAAGTCGTCCTTGAACTGGGCGGGCACGGGATTGCCTATGGGCGTGACCCGGTGGCCGAGTTCTTCGAGCAGCGTCGCCGTCTTGAGGGTGTGCTCGCACATCTCCGGGCTGGCGTCGCGGGCGACGGACTGCGTGCAGACCGCGATACGGAGCCGTTGCTTGCCGGGACGGCTGACATCTCCGATCGGCGGCAGCTTGGGGTTGCGGTACACCCGCTCCATCTCCCGGTAGAACGCCGCGGTGTCCCGTACAGAGCGGGTTTCGACACCGTCGGAGACGATCCGCAGCGGCATGCGGCGGAACTCGGCGTCCTGGGGCAGCCGGCCGCGGGACGGCTTGAGCCCCACCAGACCGTTGCAGGCGGCCGGGATCCGGATCGACCCGCCGCCGTCGTTGGCGTGCGCGATGGGCACCACCCCGGCAGCGACGAAAGCCGCCGAACCCGACGACGACGCCCCGGCGGTGTAGTCGGGATTCCACGGGTTGCGTACCGGCCCGAGCCGCGGGTGCTCGGCCGACGCGCTGAAGCCGAACTCCGACAACTGCGTCTTGCCAAGGGGTACAAGGCCTGTCGCGAGGTAGGCACGCGCAAAGTCGCCGTTGGCGCGCTGCGGTCGCGGTTCCCACGCGTCGGTGCCCTGCATGGTGGGCATGCCCTCGACCGCGACGTTGTCCTTGATGAAGCTGGGCACCCCGTCGAAGTAGCCGCCGTACCGGCTGGGAGCGGTCACCCGGGTACGGGCGCGATCGAACGCTTCGAACGCCAGCCCGTTGAGGGTCGGGTTCACGGCTTCGGTGCGGGCGATGGCGGCCTCGACGAGTTCGGCGGCCGAGACCCGGCCGGCCCGCAGTTCTTCGACGAGTCCGACCGCGTCGTGCTCACCGAGGGCATCGTCGCCAAAGGCGCTGAAACGACTCATGGGCCGACGGTACCAAGTGGTACCGCCGGCCCATGAGAGCGACTACGTTGCTAGGCCTGACCGACCTCGAAGCGGGCGAACCGGGTCACGGTCACGCCGGCCTCGTCGAGCAGAGCCTTGACGGTCTTCTTGTTGTCGGACACCGACGGCTGATCCAGCAGCACGACGTCCTTGTAGAAGCCCGTGACGCGACCCTCGACGATCTTGGGCAGCGCCTGCTCGGGCTTGCCTTCGTTGCGGGCGGTCTCCTCGGCGATGCGGCGCTCGTTGGCCACCACGTCCTCCGGCACGTCCTCACGGGTGAGGTACTTGGCCTTCAGCGCGGCGATCTGCAGCGCGACGGCGTGCGCCGCCTCTTTGTCATCACCGGTGAACTCGACGAGCACACCCACGGCGGGCGGCAGGTCAGCCGCACGCTTGTGCAGGTAGGGCTCGACGGTTCCGTCGAAGTAGGCGACGCGGCGCAGTTCGAGCTTCTCACCGATCTTGGCCGAAAGGTCCGCGATGGCCTGCTCGACGGTGGTGTCACCGGCCGGGGCGGCCTTGAGCGTCTCGACGTCGGTGGCCTTCGACGCGGCTGCGGCCGCGACGACCAGATCGGCCAGCGCCTGGAACTCGGCGTTCTTGGCGACGAAGTCGGTCTCGGAGTTGAGCTCGATCAGGGCGCCGTCCTTGGCGGCGACCAGGCCCTCGGCGGTGGCACGCTCAGCGCGCTTGCCGACGTCCTTGGCGCCCTTGATACGCAGCAGTTCGACGGCCTTGTCGAAATCGCCCTCGGCCTCGACCAGTGCGTTCTTGGAGTCGAGCATGCCGGCACCGGTCAGCTCCCGAAGCCGCTTGACGTCGGCAGCGGTGTAATTAGCCATGTAGCAGTCCTCCCTGGACCGAAGAAATCAAGAAGCGTCAGTGGATGATTCAGATGCGGAAGCACCTTCGGCACCGCCCTCGGCGGGGCCCGCGGTCGCTCCGGCGAGCAGTTCCTGCTCCCACTCGGCGAGCGGCTCGGCGCCTTCGGCGTCCTGCTTGGCGCCACCCTGGCCGGCGCGGGCCTGCAGGCCTTCGGCAACCGCGGAGGCGATCACCTTGGTCAGCAGCGCCGCCGAACGGATCGCATCGTCGTTACCCGGGATCGGGTAGTTGACCTGGTCGGGGTCGCAGTTGGTGTCGAGGATCGCGATGACCGGGATGCCCAGCTTGATGGCCTCGTTGACCGCCAGGTGCTCCTTGTTGGTGTCGACGACCCAGATGGCCGAAGGCACCTTCTGCATGTCCCGGATACCGCCGAGGCTGCGCTCAAGCTTGTTCTTCTCACGCGTGAGCATGAGGATTTCCTTCTTGGTGCGACCCTCGAAGCCACCGGTCTGCTCCATGGCCTCGAGCTCCTTGAGGCGCTGGAGGCGCTTGTGCACGGTGGAGAAGTTGGTGAGCATGCCGCCCAGCCAGCGCTGGTTCACGTACGGCATGCCGACGCGGGTGGCCTCATCGGCGATGGACTCCTGCGCCTGCTTCTTGGTGCCGACGAACAGCACGCTGCCACCGTGGGCGACGGTTTCCTTGACGAACTCGTACGCCTTGTCGATGTAGGTCAGCGTCTGCTGCAGGTCGATGATGTAGATGCCGTTGCGGTCGGTGAAGATGAACCGCTTCATCTTGGGGTTCCAGCGGCGGGTCTGGTGCCCGAAGTGTGCGCCGCTGTCGAGCAGCTGCTTCATGGTTACAACAGCCATAGTGAGCCGATGTCCTTTTATTGTCGGTTGTCGCCCGGTATCGGTGATGCCGGGCCCTGGTGTCCACTGGTTGCCGGGCCCGCCCTGGAATCCCAGGTCAGGACCGCCGGCATCCGGTTACGACCCCCACTGCGGCGGTCGTGGCGCGAACACGCGAAGTCAGCCCGCTCGGCGAGCTGCGGGTAGAAGTTTACACGTTGCGACGGGGTGCTCTGTCCCTGCGCAACCAGGGCTTGGCGGCACACGGCTCATTCACCGTCGAGGTTATCCACAGGCCGGTGACGGCGGGGTTCCCTCGGGCTGGCTGCCGCGCTGAACTGATCGGATGAAGACGCTGGCTGCCGCGCTGGTGGTGACGGCACTCGCCTGGCCGGTGACCGCGCGCGCCGAAGGCGGACGGCTGCAGTGGCCGGTGACACCGCAACCCACGGTGACGCGGGCGTTCGACGCACCGTCGCCGAACTGGAACCGCGGTCACCGCGGTGTCGACCTCGCCGCCACGCCGGGACAACCGGTCTACGCCGCGGGGCCCGGGACCGTGGTGTTCGCGGGGATCCTCGCCGGGCGTCCCCTGGTGTCCATCGCGCATGCCGGCGGCCTGCACACCAGCTATGAACCGGTGCGGGCCACGGTGCGCCGCGGCCAAGTGGTCGCCGCCGGGCAGCTGATCGGCGAGTTGGTAGCGGGCCACCCGGGCTGCCCCGTGGCCGCGTGCCTGCATTGGGGCGCGATGTGGGGGCCGGCCGCCCGCGCCGATTACGTCGATCCGCTCGGGCTGCTGGGCGAGACCCCGATTCGCCTCAAACCGGTGACCGGTTGAGGCGAGCGTGCGTGTCTGTTGCTCGGCACGCCGTCGAACGTCAGCAGTTTGCGCACCGTCACCGCCGCGACCGGAGCGGCCTATCGTCAGAACCATGACCGCCGCGTCGGAATCCCACCGCAACCGGCCCATGCGTTTCGGCCTGCACACAGCGCTCCCCCGAGGCCGTGACTTCACCGAATTCGCCGTCGCCGTCGAACAATCCGGCTTCGACGTCCTGACGATTCCCGACCATCTGGTCGCGTCGATGTCGCCCTTCGTCGGCGCCGCGACGGCCTGCGCGGTGACCTCGTCACTGCACACCGGCACGCTCGTGCTCAACAACGACCTGCGCCACCCGGTCGACACCGCGCGGGAAACCGCAAGCCTGGCAGCTCTTTCCGGCGGCCGGTTCGAGCTCGGTCTGGGCGCGGGCCACATGAAATCCGAATATGACGCAGCCGGGCTGAGATTCGATCCCGGCGCCACCCGAGTGGATCGGCTGATCGAGTCCGTCGAGGTGATCCGTCCACTTCTCGCGGGCGAGGCCGTGGACGTCGATGGCGCGCACTACTGTGTGCGGGCCGACGCAGGCGAACTCGTCGCGCCGCCGGAAGTCGAGGTGCCCTTGCTGATCGGCGGAAACGGCACACGCGTACTGCAATTGGCGGGCCGGGCAGCCGACATCGCCGGCTTCGCGGGGTTCAGTCACAACCACGACGCCACCGAGGTGCGGCTGACCCACTTCGACCCGACCGGCCTGCTGGACCGGATCGGCGTCGTGCGCGACGCCGCGGGCGACCGCTTCGACGCCATCGAACTCAATGCGCTGGTGCAATTCGTCGTGCACACCGAGGACCCCGCCGCGGTCGCAGCCGAGTTGGCCGGGCCGTTCGGCGTTGCGCCTGAGCTGCTGCTGCAATCCCCGTTCGCTCTGCTCGGCAGCTACGAGCAGATGGCCGAGGCGCTGACGGACCGGCAACGCCGCTTCGGCATCAGTTACTGGACCGTGTTCGACGCGTGGCAAGGCCGCGAATCGGCGCTTGGGCACCTGACCGAGGTGATCAAGCTGTTGCGTTAGCGCCCAAGAACTCGATCATCGTGTCGAGCACGGCGTCGGGCCGGTCACGCTGCACCCAATGCCCGGCGCCCGCAATCACTTTCAAACGTGCGTTCGGGATCAGCGCAGCGGCCGCGCGGGCCCGGGCGACCGGCACGCCGGGGTCGCGATCGCCGTGGACGATCAGCACCGGGCACGCCAGTGACGGCAACCGCCGGGTGTAATCCGTGCGCAGACGATTCCACTTGACCTGGTCGCGCTGCCACTGTGCGAATGCCTCGAATCCGCCCGGTCGGCCGGCAGCCGCCATGACCTCGTCCATCAACTCGTCGGTGAGCTGCCGGGGGTCTGTGATCAGCGCCTGCATGCTGCGGGCCATCGCACGGCGGCTGCCGCCCACCCACGTGGTCGCGGCGCCCAGCAGTCCGGTGCGCAGCGCCGCCCACGTGACCACATGGCGCACGGCCGACAACGGCCCGTCCGACAGCCGAGGCATCACGCCGTAGCTGCCGAGCAGCATTGCGGCGGTCACCCGATCGGGCCGGTCGAGCACATGGCCGATGGTCATGGCGCCGCCGAGTGACAGACCACCGATCGCGTAACGCTGTAGACCGAGCGCGTCGACCAACTCCCCTACGTAGGCGACCAGCCGCTCCTGCGTCGCCGGTAGCCGCGCGGGTGCGCTGTACCCGTAGCCGGGATGGTCGGGGGCAATGACGCGATAGCCGGCCTGTGCGAGGCGAGGACCGATGCCGCCCCACGACAACGACGCGTTGTCCACTCCGCCGCCGTGCAACAGCACGACCGTCGGCGCCGGACCTTCCGGCGCCCAGGTGAGATAGGAGACCGGTCCGGAAGGAAGGTCTACGACCGACCGGGTCATGCCCTCGGGTGGGCCTGATCGTGCACCGCACGCAGTCGCGCCACGGTCACGTGGGTGTAGAGCTGCGTGGTGGCCAGTGTCGTGTGGCCGAGCAGCTCCTGCACGACCCGCAGGTCGGCGCCGCCCTCCAACAGATGTGTGGCGGCGCTGTGCCGCAGTCCGTGCGGGCCGATGTCCGGCGCGCCGTCGACCGCGGACACCGTCTGGTGCACCACGGTGCGAGCCTGCCGCGGGTCGAGGCGCCCACCGCGTGCACCCAGCAGCAGCGCCGGTCCGGATTCTGCCGTGGCGACCGCAGGCCTCCCGTCGGACAGCCACGAGGTCAGCGCGTGCTGGGCTGGTTCACCGAACGGCACTGTGCGCTGCTTGTTGCCCTTGCCGAGGACCCGCAATACGCGTCGTTCGCGGTCGACGTCGTCGATGTCCAACCCGCACAACTCGCTCACCCGGATGCCCGTGGCGTAGAGCATCTCGACGATCAGCCGGTCGCGTAACGCAAGCGGATCTCCTTGCTGCGCACCAGAGTTCAGCGCTGCCATGGCGTCAAGCGCCTGGTCCTGACGCAGCACCGCCGGTAGGGTACGACGCGATCTGGGTGTCTGCAGCCGCGCCGCGGGATCGCTGGCAAGCAACCCGCGCCGATGAGCCCACGCGGTGAACGTCTTGACCGACGACGTGCGGCGGGCCAGCGTGGTGCGCGCCGCCCCGGCCGCGGACTGCGCAGCCAGCCAAGATCGCAGCGTCGGCAGGGTGAGCGTCTCCAGCCCGCCGCCGGTGTAGTCGAACAACGACCGCAGGTCGCCGCGGTAGGCCCGACGCGTGTGCTCAGAGCGGCCCCGCTGCAGCGCGAGAAACTCATCGAACTCGTCAAGTACGGCCTGCATATCCCTACCGTGACAGACGCCCGAACCTCACGCAGCCGACGCGCCGCGGCCGGGCATCACGGCTTCATCTCGTAGCGGTGCAGCGGGTGGTCACGCAAGGCTCCCGAGGTAGGGCTGTGATTCGATGAGACCTTCATCGCTGGGTGGTCGCCCCTGCCCGAACACCCGCTCGTGCTGGCGGGCGCGCAGGTCTTTGTGCGCGTCAGCAGGTTTGACGTAGCCGTAGCGGCGACGCCCCTCTTCGGGTGTGAGCACTTCGGCCGAGCGCGGTGGTATGCCCATGATGTAGGGGCCCGCGATCGGCACCACCGAGGGCGCGATGACCTTGGCCACCAACAACTTCAGCAGCGGAATGCGGTTGACCACAGCGAAGCCGAGCTTGAGCACTGGGCGCACGGCGACGTCGATCACACGCGGCTGGTCGAATCCGCTGAGCCGGCGCATCCAGCGTGGCATGGTCGCGATGGTGCCGGCCCGCAGGAACCAGTTGAGAACCTCGACGGCGGGTCTGGCGATCCATGGCGCGGGCGGCAGGACGACCTTGGCGTTGAGCAGATGGTCCATCATGGCGCGGGCAGCTTCGCTGACGGCGAGGTGTGGCCGCATCTGCTCGAAATACTCGTTGACGCCAGCACGGGTGCGGGGCACGTCGAGCGGATCGCACGTCTGGAACTGTGCGGCCGTCGCACAGTCCTGCCAGTAGCAGGCCTCCTCCTCGGCGGAGAGCTTGCCGCCACCGTAGAGCTCGTAGGCCTTGAGCACCGAGTGCCAGCCGGTCAGCAGGATCCACAGCTGTGAATGAGGATCGTTGGCGTCGTAGGGATTACCGCTGACCGGTTCGGTACCGATGGCTTTCGAATGCACCTTCACCAGGACGTCGGCCGCCTTGAGCACCGACTCGCTGTCGGCGAAGGCGACCATGGCGAAGTAGCGCACGGTCCGGTCGTACCGCGTCCGGGGGCGGTCGTAGTTCGCGCCCGTGGTGTCCACCGCCGCGATCAGCGCGGGGTCGAGTTCCTCCACCACCACCGCGCGTTGCAGTCCGATGATCGGGGTGGTCGCGTGCCCCCAGACCTTCCAGGTCACCGAATCCGGCCCGAAGAAACCGTAGTCAGCCATCGGCTGCACATCGGACATGGGCGAACTCCTTTGTTCGTACGGTCAGGCGGTGCGGAACGCCCGGTAGGTGGCCGCTCCGATGAAGGCACCCAATGTGTCTGGGGTCCAGTCTTTTCCGTCGTCGTGTAGCAATGTCCGCACCGCGGCTTCACACGTGGACACGAACTGTTCGACGAGGACCGGCAGCTTCTTGTCGGCGTCGGCGGTGCCCCACCGCTGCAGCGTCGGCGCCAACCGCCGGGAAACCTTGGCCACCAGCACTGCGCGGCCATTGCGAAAGTGGGCGGCGACGGCAGGATCGGGGTCGGCGCTCATCACCAACCGCCAGGACTCCGGCCGTCTCGCCACCGTGTGCAGCAGCGCCTGAAATCCCTCGACGAACACCGTCTCGTCGGCATCAGCCTTGCCGTAGGGCAGCGCTTCGATCGCGTCTTTGAGCAGTATCTCCAGCTCGCGTTCGAGCAGTGTGCGGATCAGCTCGACGCGGTCGGGAAAGCACGAGTAGACCACCGGCCTGGTGACCTTGAGTTGCTTGGCGACCGCTCCGATCGTCACGGCCGCGACGCCCTGCTCCATCACGACCGCCAGTGCGGCGTCGAGCACCTGGGGACGGCGCCGTTCCGGCCCCAGGTGTGCCGCGCGCTCGCGGACTGTTCCTACAGTCATGAAGGAAAATGCTACATGAGTGAATAATCTGGGTCCAGCGGTAGTTGCCTGCCGTTTCCCGTCAGTCGTCAGAGCGCAGCGGGCATGGGTGCGGGGTTTGCGGCGATCTCGTCGAGTACGCGGATGTTGCCGACGATGTCGCGGCTCTCCCGCGTCGCGATCGCGGCCTGGATGAGCCCGACGAGGCCGGGCGGGTCATAGACGAGCGCGCCTTGTCCGGCGACGGTGACGTCGCGCACGCGGATGGTGATGGGCCGCAGGAAGCCCGGCTCGAGCGCAAGCACCGTCGCGAATCGCCAAGCGTCGTCACGGAAGTCGGTCACCGCCTGGTCGATCAGAAAGATCTCGTTCTTCATCAGCACTGCATAGACGTCGGCCAGGGCCGGTGACAGCTCGTCGATGTCAGCGATGATGCCGCTGACCTGACTGGCCAGGACCGCGTTGATCCGATCGAAGTCGGTCTTCATGTCACGGGTCTCGGTATCGACGGCTTGCGCCACGATGCCGAGGTCGAGGCCGATGTGCGCGTTGATTCCGGCAAGCATGTGCTGCAGCATGATCGGCTCCCGCCGGCCCGCCGCGTCGAAGGTCAGCCGCCACGACCGCGTCGGTTTGGCGTACCTGCCCGGATGGAAGTAGCCGTTCAGCGCATCGAAGTAGCGATTGGCGAATGCGACGTCCAGTCGCGCCAGCCGGGGACCGTCCTCGAAAACCCCATCGGACACCGCGTTCTTCACGGCCACGGTGATCCGCTTGTACAGGGCGGCGAAATAGCCGAGTCGGCTCGACGCTTCGACCGACCAGCCGATCACAGCGTCGATGTTGGCGACGACCTCATCGAGAGTCGTTGCGGGTTGCAGTGGCGCAAGCGATGGCATCACATCATGGTGGCCGCGCCGGCGCCCGCGGACACGAGTAGCGGACTACTCGACTCGGCGCAACGCCTCGGGCGTGAGATCGGCCAGCGTGGGATAACCGTCGACGCCCATGATCAAGTCAGCCTCGGCGAGCAGCGAACGCAGCACGTGCACAACGCCATCCACCCCTCCGAGAGCCAACCCGTACACGTAGGGCCTGCCCACCCCCACCGCGGTCGCCCCCAGCGCGAGCGCCTTGACGACATCCGCGCCGTTGCGGATACCCGAGTCGAACAACACCGGCAGCCCGTCGGCCGCCTCGACCACGCCCGGCAGACAATCGATCGCCGGGATACCGCCGTTGGCCTGGCGTCCTCCGTGATTCGAGCAGTAGATGCCGTCGACTCCCCCGTCCTTGGCCCGGCGCGCATCCTCGGGATGGCAGATGCCCTTGACGATGAGCGGCAGCGTCGTCAGCGACCGCAGCCACGGCAGGTCGTCCCAGGTCAGCGGATTGCCGAACAGACTGACCCACCGCAGGACGGTGGCCTGCGGGTTCTGTTCGGGCGGCTGGGCCAGCCCAGCGCGGAACACGGGGTCGGTGGTGTAGTTGGCCAGACACTTGCCGCGCAGTTGGGGGAAATTCGAGGTCGCCAGGTCGCGTGGGCGCCACCCGGGCACCCAGGTGTCCAGGGTGACGACGATCGCCTTGAACCCGGCGGCCTCGGCGCGTTGCACCAGACTGGCCGCCAATTCCTTGTCGGTCGGGGTGTAGAGCTGGAAAAAGCCGGGGGTGTCACCGAATTCCGCGGCGACAGCTTCCATCGGATCTTCGGTGAGCGTCGAAAGCATCAGCGGCACACCAGTTTTCGCGGCGGCGCGGGCTGCCGCGAGGTCGCCGTGCCCGTCCTGGCTGCTGATGCCGAGCACTCCTACCGGCGCCATGAACAGCGGCGACGGCAGCGTGAGGCCGAACACCTCGACGCTGAGGTCGCGTTCTTTGTGCGCGTTGAACATGCGCGGCATCAGGCCCCAACGGTCGAACGCGCTGCGATTGACCCGTTGGGTGCGTTCGTCACCGGCCCCGCCGGCCACATACGACCACACCGACGGTGGCATCGCGGCCTGCGCCTTTGTCTCCAGTCCCGCGTAGTCCATCGGCAGACCCGGCATAACTCCGGCCAGGCCCTGGAGGTAGATCTCGAGTTGGTAGTCGCCGAATGCCATGCCGGCTACCCTGCCAGTTCCACCTCAGCCCGTGGTGGCGGACTCAGCTTTTGCCAGCTCGGCCTTCCACTGCCGGAAGGTCTCCTCCGTGCGTCCGCGGCGCCAGTAGCCGGAGATCGACGCGGCCCACTTCGCCGGAACACCGCGTTCCTTGCGGATATAGGGCCGTAGGTTGTGCATGACGGCCTGGGCTTCGCCGTGGATGAACACCTGTACCTGGCCAGGTAACCAGTGCGCCGACTTGACGGCGTCGATCAGCGGAGCGTTGTCGCCGGCCCGGTCCTCACCGATGAGGTCGGCCCGTCCACCGCGGTGTATCCAAGCCACGTCAACGCCGGTGGGAGCGGTCAGGGGCACTTCGTCGTCAGGCCCGGCGACCTCGATGAAGGCCATGCCAACCGCGTCGTCGGGTAGGGCCTCCAAGGCCGCGCTGATCGCCGGCAGCCCGGCTTCGTCACCGGCCAGCAGGTGCCAGTCGGCCTCAGGATCGGGGGCGTAGGCACCGCTCGGGCCCATCAGATAGGCGGGTTGTCCTGGGACGACCGCGGCCGCCCACGGCGCTGCGACGCCCTGATCACCATGCACGACGAAGTCGATGGCGATCTCGCGACGCTCGGTGTCGACCTGCCGCACGGTGTAGGTCCGAAC
>NZ_BCSX01000020.1 GCF_001570425.1 Mycolicibacterium brisbanense | reverse complement strand
CCGACACCCCCTGCGCGGCAAGCCACCCGCGCTTCTGCCCATGAGGCTGCAGGTGATACCGATCGACAAACGCACGAACCTCCGCCGCCGAAAACCCCGGGCTGATCGACATAACCCTCCATCCCAAACAGGTCGATGAATGACTCACAACCAGCCTGGCAAAGAGGGGGCACGACGTTTACGTTGATTTCGGCGCGGCATAACCCCGTACCGCAGCGTCCGTCCACAACGCGGCTGACGTTTGGTCGGCCTCCGCGATACCGGCGTCGAAATCGACAGTGACGACCAGAAGTTCGGTCGAGTCGGCCTCGTCCACCCCGCCCGCCTGCGCCACGGTGATGCCGTGGGGCCCGATGACCTTGCTCTTGCCGAGCAGTTGACCGCCGCACTGGTTGGCCATCACCCACCACTGCCCATTGACCAGGGCATTCGCTGGATACAGCACGTCCCACCACGTCTGGGCCGCGGTCTCATAAGCGGCGGGTTGGACGACGATGCGCGCACCCAGCTGGTGGAGGCGGCGGGCATAGGCGGGATGGTCACCGTCGAAGCAGATACTCAGTCCGACGATGCCGACCCCGTCGACATCGACCACCGTCGGGGCTTGCCCCGCCGAGAACACTTGCTCCTCCCCCAGCGGGGTGTACAGATGGACCTTTCGATGGGCCGCGGCGAGTCGGCCGGTGGGGCCGTACACCACCGCAGTGTTGTAGAGGCGATCGCCGTCGCATTCGGGCACGGTGCCGGCGAACAGCCAGACGCCCGCCTCCGCGGCCGCGGCCGACAACGCTTGGCCCCGAGGCCCTTCCAGCGGTTCGGCCGCTGCCGGGGCATCGCGTGCCAAGGTCGTCGGGTCGTATCCGCACGGCCACAATTCCGGTAGGACGACCAATTCGCAACCACGGTCGGCGAGGCGGCCGATCAGTGACAAGGCGTCGCGCAGGTTCTGCTCCGGTTCGTTGCACGCCGGAAGCCACTGGGCGATTCCGACAGTGCATGCGCCAGCCATGAGCAGCCTCCCTCGTCGATTCCCAACGACTATCTCGGCGCTTCGCGGCCGGGTCAACCTCCGAGTTCCGATGCCATACGTCGGTTTTTCAGATGTGCCCGGTAAACCCCTAGGCCACTTGGCATTTCAGATCGATCATGCTGTTGGCCGGCCGGGGCTGGCGCGGGATGAGCACGACGGCCGAGTTGTCGGACTCGACACGCTCGGCGTACTGGTTGTCGGGGTCCGCGGTGATTGTCACGCGGTTGTCGCGCTGGTAGAAGCTGCTGTCCACCGTCATCTGGGCGTAGTTTTGTGCCCGCCCATCCGGGCCGCCGCCCAGTGAGGAGTTGTAGTTGACGCTGGCGCCGCTGTCGAGCGACACGCGAACCGGAACGAGCCTGTCGACGGTGCCCGGCCCCAGATTCTGTACCTGATAGCCGACGTTGAGGGTGTCACGGCCAGGGCCGGCACCGTCGAGCACCACCGAACAATCCGGCGCCACCCAGATGATGAAGTTCGGTCCGTTCGGGTCACTCTTCGGCGCGTTGGCCTGTTTGCGCGACGCGGCGGCGGCATTGTCGGCGCGCGTCTGGTCCCGGATGTCGGGGGTCACGCACACCACGTCACCGTCGAACGCCTCGCGCCATACGAAGCCCTGCAGGCATGTGTTGGGTCCGTAGGCTCCCCCGTTGGGATCGCGGCGATCGGCGGCCGTGGCGTTCTCCTGGGCAGTGCGCGTGCGGACCGCCGGGGTGACGCATACCGTGTCGCCGGTTCGCGCCTCCCGCCAGACGTAGCCCTGGATGCAGGTATCCGGTCCGTAGGGCAGATCGGTGGGATCCGCCTGCGCCGGTATGGGATTGGACACCGCCGCCAACGCGGCGAACAGGGCTACAGATGCCGGCCTGCGCAATACGTGATGTGCCATGGTGATCCCTCCGCCAGATGTGAGTGGGCAGTTCAGCGACTCCAACGGCACCATCGCATCGCGGCGAGCAGCGGCATAGCGTAGGGACCTACCCGACTTGCACGATCTCGGCCGTGGGTTTACGCGTCCGTACTTCGAGGGTTTAGTATCTACGTATGTATGCAGATAATGCTTCGCTGCATCCCCTGGATCAAGAACAAGCGGGTCTGATCGTCGAGGTGTTCCGAATGCTCGCCGACACCACGAGGATTCAGGTCTTGTGGGCGCTCACCGGCGGTGAGTTGTCGGTCAACGACCTTGCCGCCCGAGTGGGCAAGCCGGCTCCCTCGGTGTCGCAGCACCTGGCCAAGCTCCGCATGGCGCGGCTGGTACGCACCCGGCGCTCGGGCACCACGATCTTCTACAGCCTGGAGAACGAGCATGTTCGCCAATTGGTCGTCGACGCCGTCTACAACGCCGAACACGCCGGGCCCGGTGTCCCGCCACATCACCGCGACGATGCCCGGGTGCGTGAGCTGAGCGTCGATGCCGATCAACGGAAAGCGGCACGGCGATGAGTGGCCATCACGATCACGATCACGATCACGATCATGACCACGAGCACCCGAGAGGTGCGCGCGGGCTGGTCCGGGAGATCTTCGCGCCACACTCCCACGATGCGGCGGACAGCATCGACAGCGCGCTGGAATCCAGCGCCGCCGGAATCCGTGCGGTCAAGATCAGCCTTGTGGTGCTGGGACTGACGGCGGTCGCCCAGATCGTCATCGTCGTGCTGTCGGGATCCATCGCATTGGCGGCCGACACCATCCACAATTTCTCCGACGCACTGACCAGCGTTCCGCTATGGATCGCTTTTGTGCTCAGCACCAAGGCCGCAACCCGCCGCTACACCTACGGCTTCGGTCGAGCCGAGGACATCGCGGGACTGTTCGTCGTCGCGATGATCGCCTTGTCCGCGGTGATCGCCGGTTGGGAAGCTGTCACTTATCCGATCGAGCCGCAGCCGATAGAACACGTCGGCTGGGTCGCTCTCGCGGGCTTGGTGGGATTCCTCGGCAATGAATGGGTTGCCTTGTTGCGCATCCGGGTTGGGCGCAGGATCGGGTCGGCCGCGCTGATCGCAGACGGGTTGCACGCGCGCACCGACGGCTTCACATCCCTCGCGGTCCTGATCGGCGCCGGCGGTGTGGCGCTCGGATTCCCGCTCGCGGATCCCATTGTCGGGTTGTTGATCACCGTGGCCATTCTGGTGGTCCTGCGCACGGCCGTACGAGATGTGTTCCGTCGTCTCATGGACGGGGTGGACCCCGCACTCATCGACACGGCCGAGTCGGTCCTGGCCGCGCACCCCGGAGTGCGAGCGGTGCGCAGTGTGCGCATGCGCTGGATCGGACACCGCCTGCACGCGGATGCGGAACTCGACATCGATCCCGACCTCAGCCTCGCGAGTGCCCACCGCATCGCCCACGACGCCGAGCACGACCTCGTCCATGCGGTGCCCAAGCTGACCACCGCGCTCATCCACGCCTATCCGGCGGAGCACGCCACAATCGGTTAGCACCCGCGGCGCTGCCCATCTATCCGAGCGCCTCGGCGAGGCGTATTGCGAAGCCGTTGGCAGACACTCGGTCGATGAGAGCGAAACCGACCGCCAGTCCATTGATTTGACCGTCCACCGCACCTGGGTAGAGCGAGAGGGGTTCGACGACGAATCCGTGCGTGCTGAGTTGCTCGGCCACGTGACGGTCGTCATGCGCGCGGGGCAGCACGACGGCGACGTGGAGTCCGGCCTCGACGCCCAGCACGGAGAGCTCGGGGCAGTGGGTGCCGAGCGCGGCGATCAGTATGTCGCGACGATGCCGGTACTCGCGTGCGGCGCGGGCCAGGTGCCGCTGCAGATCACCGGTGAGGATCAGTTCCGCGAGTGCATCCCTGGTAGTCACGGGCAGTGCGAGCCGATGCTCACGTAGATAGGCCAGCACGGCATCGCGAAGTGGTCTGGGTGGTACCAGCCACGCCGCGCCCAGTCCGGGGGTGAGGATCTTCGACGCCGTCCCGATGTAGGCGACGTGCTCCCCCGCTCCCGGGACGGACCGGACCGCCGGGAGCGGCGCCACCCCGTAGCGGAATTCACCGTCATAGTCGTCCTCGACGATGATCGAGCCGGTCCGCTTGGCCCACGCAACCAGCTCGGCGCGCCGGTTGACCGACAATCGGTGTCCGAGGGGATACTGATGCGCCGGCGTGCAGTACACCAGGCCCGCGGCATCGCCCAGCTGATCGACGCGCAGGCCGTCGTCATCGACCGGGACGAAGACCGGATGCAGCCCGGCGCGAAGAAACTCCTCGTATGCGGCTGGGTAGCAAGGAGATTCGACATAGCATCGCGTGAGACCGCTCACCGCCGCGACAGCATGGAAGGCCGCTCCGGAGCCCGGCACATCGAGCACCGTGTCGGTATCGATCCCGCGATTGGTGCGCAGGTGATCGGTCAACGCCGCGACGAACGACTCGCTCGCGTCTTGCCACGGTGAGGAGACGGTCGGGGTCCGGGCGCCGGCCGCGCGCCAGGCGCGAGTCCATGCCCGCATATCGATCAACCCCGTGTCGGGATAGCCCGGCCGGAGATCTACCGTCGGATTACGTTGGTGTGCGCGATATTTGGATGCAGCAGGACGCCGCGAGCTGTCGACCCCAGCGTGCTCGGACGGGCGACTCGAGAGCCCGGCGGCGGCCGCGGCGGCGGCGCCGGAGGTCGTCCGGGTACCCGAGCCGGGCACCCCTTCGAGAAACCCGGCGGCGACCAGCTCGTCGTAGGCGGCCGCGACCATGGTGCGTGAACATCCGAGTTCGTCGGCCAATGCACGCGTGGAGGGCAGCCAGTCCCCGTCGGCGAGTTGGCCGCCGGCGATCAGGGCCACCGTCTGCGTGGCGATCGACTTCGCAGTCAGGTCGCTGGTGTCCAGCGGAAGATGGACCAGTCGGGTGTGGCGCGGCATCTGCCCACAATACTGGCATCTGATATCGGCACTTTCTGGCTGTTACGGTAAGGCCGCAATCATGGTTTCCTGTGAGCCATGGAGAAGCTCACCCGCAAAGAAGGTCGACAGTCCACCGAGCGTGCCGCGCTCGAGGAATTTCTCGATGGGCAATGGTGGGGTGTGCTCACGATGGGCAGCGTTCAACGCCGTGACGGCAGGACGCGGCCACTGGCGGTGCCGACGCTGTTCGTCCGGCACGAGGACCGGATTCTCATGCACGGCTCGACCGGCGCCGGTGCCCTGGGAGCCAACGCGACGACAACGTCCGCGGCCTTCTGTGTGACGGCGATGGATGCGCTGGTGGTGGCTCACAGCACGTTCGACTCGTCGGTGCATTACCGCTCGGCTGTGCTCTACGGTGATCTGCAGGCCGCCCGCCGCGAGGAACGGGCCATGCTCCTGGACCGCTTCAGCGACCTGTTACTCCCCGGGCGCACGGCCGAAGTCCGTGGGATGACACAGAAAGAGGTCGCCGCCACCAACGTCGTGGCTATGACCATCACCGACGGGGATTGGGTGTACAAGGTCAACGACGGTCCGGTCAAGGAGCCCGACGAGGACACCGATGCGTGGGCGGGCACCGTCCCGTTCGTCGTCAATTACGGCACGCCGCAGCGTGCTTCCTGGTCATCGGCCGAATTGCCGGACTCGGTGCGGACATTGGTCGAATCGGGACGCCGGTCCGAGCGCATCAGTTCTGCGCCGGTGTGACCAGGAACTTCTCCCCCGTCGCCTTACGCGAGATCGCTTGCAGGATTTGCGGTTTCAGCAGATCGGCCAACGAGACCGTCTGGGTGTAGTGGCTGGCGAAGGTGGTCTTCACCCCGGCCGCCACCCGGGCGTGCAACTCGGCGACACGGGAGGGTCCGATCTTCTGCAGAAAGGGAGTCAGAAGCCAACCGCCGACGCTCCAGCTCATGCCAAATGTGCGGTCGAGCTCGGTCGGCCCGGTATCGAGCGACCCGTAGATGTACACCTGCTTGAGGACCGACGACCCGTACCGGCTGTAGCTCGTCATCCGCCGACCGGCGGCAGTCTCCATGGCGGAGAGGATGGTGCTTGCCAGGTGCCCGCCACCGATCGCGTCGAAGGCCAGCGTGGCTCCGGTCTCGGCGACCGCTTCGACGAGAGCCGGGACGAAGTCGTCGGCCGTCGAGTTGCAGACATACCGGGCACCGATCCCCCTGAGCAGCTCTTCTTGTGCGGCGCTGCGCACAATGTTGACCAGCCCGACATTGTCCTGCGCGCAGATCTTGTTCAACATCTGTCCGAGGTTGGACGCGGCGGCAGTGTGGACCAGCGCCGTGTGTCCTTCGTCGCGCATGGTTTCGACCATACCCAGCGCGGTGAGGGGGTTGACGAAGCACGAGGCGCCCTCGGCGGCGGTCACGTCGTCGGGCAGCGCCAGACAGCTGGCCGTCGGCACCGTGCGGTACTGGCTGTACATGCCGCCTGCGAGCACCGCCACGGTTTTCCCGAGCAGCGAAGTCGCGTCATCACCGGCCGCGACCACCACGCCTGAGCCCTCGTTGCCAACGGACATGGACTGCCCGACCCGGCTCGCCATGGCACGAAAACCGTTGGGTGGAACTGTGATCGACGTGCGCCGGGCCGCGCCGTCGCCCACGGCGCCTGCCGTCGCCAGATCGGCTGCGCCCAACAGTAGGCCCAGATCTGACGGATTGACCGGCGCCGCCTCGACACGCACGACGACCTCGCCCCGGCCCGGCGGCGTGATCGGCTGGGGTTCCAGTGTCAGTTCGAGCTCACCGGCTTCGGTCAGCAGGGAGCGCAGTTCAAGGCCCGAGACAGGTAGGTCGGCGGTCGCGGAGTCGGTCACGGTGGGGTCCTTCCAGGCGGGATCGCTCGGTCGAGGGCAGCAGGTGCTTCCATATTGCCCGTTCACGTCACCAGTAAAGCCGGTTTGGCGCGACCACAGGTCAACGTCCGGCAGGGCCCGTGCCCGCGAGTTCTCCTCCCACATGTCCGATCGCGAATATCAACACGGCCGCGCCGCCGCCGATGGCCAACTGCCTTAGCCCGCAGCGAAACACGCCTCGGCCGCTCAGCGCACCGATCACGGCGCCGACCGTGAACAGTGCCGCGGCCGCTGCGAGCACGGCGATGACCAGGGCGGCGAGCCCGTTGGTGAACATGTAGGGCACCACGACCACACTTGCGCCCACCGCGAACGAGATCAGACTGGAGAACGCTGCCGACCACGGCGAGCCCAGCTCGTCGGGATCCAGCCCGAGTTCCTCACGAGCCATGGTATCCAGCGCGGTGTCGCGGTCTTGCAGGATGGTGCTCGCAATTCGTTGCGCCTCATCGCGGTCCAGGCCTTTGGCGCGATAGATCAGCGCCAACTCCTCCAACTCGGCTTCCGGGGCATAGCGCAATTCCAGTTCCTCGACCGCTATTTCACGTTCGTAGGCCTCACGCTGGCTACGCATCGAGATGTACTCGCCGGCCGCCATCGAGAATGCCCCGGCGAGCAGACCTGCCAGGCCGGCGAACAGGATCACCGATGCGCTCGCCCCGGACCCGGCAAAACCCATCACCAGCGACGTGTTGGAGACCAGACCGTCGTTGACGCCGAATACCGCAGCGCGCAAAGCCCCCGAGCGATCTCCCCGATGCCACGGCTCACGGAGTGTCGAGCGGCCGTCGTTGCGTAGCCGCGTGAGCACGCGAGCATGCGATCGCTCATCGATCGCCATGCCGGCCGCGGCAGCGGGATCCGTGCTGTACAGCCCGGCGTCGGCACGCTCGGAACGTTCGAGGTAGGGCAATACCGTGTCGACCGAGAACCGGTGGGCCAGCCAGGACAGGACCCGCACCCGGAGACCGCGACGGCCGGGCTCGGGCACCTGCTCCCCCAACTCGGTGAGCTTCGACTGCCAATGTGCCGCGTGCCGGTGCTCAACCTGTGCCAGTTCGGACAGGATGTGCTTACGTTCCCCGGTTGCGGCGTCGGCCATTTCGGCATACAAGTCGGCGCTGCGCCGCTCGGCGGCCAGCAGGGAACGAAAGCGTTCCGCCTCGGTTCGATCCATCAAGACTCCTCTGCCGTCTTCACCGTTAACTAGAGCAATACCGGGGAAATTCGATGAATGCCGGGTTCGAGCCGAGATTTTCCGGCAGGCCGGAGCGATGGATGGATGCTAGCGGTAAGACGTAACCCGCATGGCAGAAGTGCCCGGTGAGCGAGGATAATCGGCACTTTGGACACTGCGCGGGATCGAGGTCGTATAAATGGCTCCGGATGGTTTGACCTTCGGATCAACCAACGCAGACGGAAGTCAGCGAGGGTGGTCGGTATCGCGTCTGGCGTCGTTGCTGCTGGGGCCGACGCCGCCGCTGTGGCTGGGCTTCGTTGTCGGCGGTGTCCTGATCGTCGCCGAGGCCGCGCTGGTGGCGCTGCTCGGCCGGACGCTGCCGCATCAGATGTTCGGCGTGGTCTTCTTCCTTGGCGTGCTTGTGGTCTCAGCCGGGTGGCCGATGTGGATGGGCGGCCTCATGACACTCGCGAGCACCGTCGTCTACTTGCGGATGCATCTCGGCGGCATGGTGATTCCGGACAGCCCGCGCGACCTGATCCCGATTTTCGTCTACCTGCCCGTCTCGCTGTTGGCGAACGTGTTGGTCGGGCAGGCCCGTCTGCGTGCCGTGGAGGCACGACGGGCTGCCGAGCAGGTCAGTGAACTGGCTGCGCGGCAAGCTGCTTTGCGTCGAGTGGCGACGTTGGTGGCGCGCGGCGCCCCGCCGGACGAGGTCCTCACAGCGGTCGCCGACGAGGTGGCAAACACCCTGTGCACCGGAAATGCCGCCTTGGTCAGGTATCTCGACGAGGGCTACGGCGAGATCGTGGCAGTCCATGACGAGGCAGGCCTGCCGAGGATGCCCGTCGGCGCCAAGGTGTCGCTGGATGGGGACAATGTCTCGGGCATGGTGATGCGCACCGGTCGTGCGGCGCGCCTGGACAACCACGAGCATGCCGAGGGCTCCACTGCGGCGTTGATCAGGGAATTGGGATTGAAATCCGGTGTCGGGGCGCCGATCATCGTCGATGGAAGGCTGTGGGGTGCTGCGGTCGTCGGATCGTCGCGGTCCGAACCGCCGCCGCCCGACACGGAGTCGAGACTCGAAGATTTCGCCGAACTCGTCGCGACGGCGATCGCCAACACCGAAGCCCGCAGGGAGTTGATGGCGTCGCGCGCACGTATCGTCGCCGCCGGCGACGAAGCCATGCGTCGCATCGAGCGCGATCTGCACGACGGCGCGCAGCAACGGTTGGTCGCACTGACGTTGACAGTCCGCTCACTGCAGCACCTGGTGCCATCGGATGATGCACTGGTACAAGAGATCACAGCACTCGGCGATGGGCTGGTCGCGGCCAGTGAAGAACTTCGACAGATCACCCACGGGATTCACCCGGCGGTTCTCACCAACGGCGGCCTGCGGCCCGCGTTGCGGGCGCTGGGTCGGCGCTCGGCGATACCGGTCGACGTAACCGTCGACGTCGAGCAGCGACCGCGCGAATCCGTCGAGATCGGTGCGTACTACGTGGTTGCCGAGGCGTTGACCAACGCAGCCAAGCACGCGCAGGCCTCGCAGGTCGACGTGAAGGTCGACCTCGACGGTGAGGCGCTGCGCGTCTGCGTGTCCGACGACGGGATCGGCGGCGCTGCCACCGGAGCCGGATCCGGGCTCGTCGGGCTCCGGGACCGCGTCGAGGCGTTGGGTGGTCGCCTGCACATCTCCAGCCCGATCGGCCACGGGACCATCCTGACTGCCCACATCCCGCTCACTGCGGCATGACACAGCCGATCACCGTTGTCACACAACGCCGTTGGCGTGCAAGCGGTCAATTTCCGCAGGGTCGTATCCGAGCTCGGTGAGTACCTCGTCGGTGTGCTCACCCAGCAGCGGTGCACCGGTGATCTTCGGTGTGAACGCCGAGAACTCAAGCTGACGAAACAGCATGTCGCACCGACCGATTGGCCTGCAGCCCCAGAATGATCGCGACGCCCAGCGGAACGAGTTGCATGATCGGGGCCATATCGCGCGCGTGCCATACGACCAGTGCCGTCAATGATCCACCGCATATCAGCCCGAGCAGAAGCGACAGGTGCGGCCGCGCGGCGGTCCAGCTGCGTGTTGCCGCGAGTTCGATCACGCCCCGCATCAGCGCACCGCTGAAGAATGTGGTGTTGAGCCCGGCCGGTCCGAACCTGTGCATCGTGGCGCTCTGGACACCCAGGGCCAGCGCGCCGGTGCCGAGAAGGCCGATCTGCGCGCCGTCGGATGGGTGACCTCCCACTGTCCACCACTGGGCGGCGAAACACGCGAGCACCGCACTCTCGAGGGTGAGACCGCGGCTCACCGCGCGCGGCCACAGTTCGTCGTCGGCTCCGGCCCTGCCTGCGACGCGGGTACCGATCGCGCAACCGGCGATAAAGCTGCACAAGGCAATCAGCACCCGCGACAACCGCTCACCCTGCTGATGGCTCAGCGAGATGCCGAGCAGCACAAGGTTTCCTGTCATTGCGCTGGTGAACACATGACCGAGCGCAAGGTAAGCGATGGCGTCCGTCGCTCCGCTGGTGGCGGCCAGCGCAACGGCGGCGGAGCTGCGCCAGGCGACCGGGGTCGTGGCCATGACTTCACCCTTCTGTCCCGCCCCGCCCGTGCGAGGTCAACTCGCGTATGGAAAGAAATTCACCTGGGGCGGCGAGTCGTTGATCTGGACGTTCCCCGGAGACCCGCACTTGACCTGTGACGGCCCCAGAGAGTTGCAGGACTGTGCCGGCTGCGCCGACTGTGCGGTGGCTGGAGCGGCGAAGACGACGAGGGCTGCCAGAGCGGCGCACGTCGCGGTGCCAAGGCGGGCTCGACTGATGTTCATCGACCCATCCCCTACCGATGCCCACCGGAACCGCCGCCGCCGATCAGGCCTCCCGAGCCGCCGTACGGGTAGAACGCGACGGCAGGGGGCGCGTCATAGAGTTCAGCGTCCCCGGGCGACTGGCACATGGTCTCGCTTGCGCCCATGGCTGCGCAGGATTGCGGTGTCGCGTCAGGGTCAGCGTTCGCGACAGGTGCCAGCAGAGCCGCTGACGCGATGGCGCCCGCGGCCAGAATTGTACTGGGGAACAACGATATTCGCATGGTCATGCACCTTCCGTTGAATTCGGTCCCGTCCGATGTACTCAGCATCTCGCGGTCGCGACGCTGCGTCGTCACCGCTGGTGACCAAACACCAGTACCGTCAGCGGGCAGCCGTCAGTGGGTGCTAACCCGAAACCGGCCGCTCCTGGACACCTCGCGAGGTCGAGCCATGTTGATCGGGCGC
This sequence comes from Mycolicibacterium brisbanense, assembly GCF_001570425.1. GTDB lineage: Bacteria > Actinomycetota > Actinomycetes > Mycobacteriales > Mycobacteriaceae > Mycobacterium > Mycobacterium brisbanense. Next base: position 103,996 of record NZ_BCSX01000020.1, on the reverse strand, counting down.
CCGGTGGTGCGGCGCCAACGCCCTGTCTGGCATTGCGTGCATCTTCACCGGCGCCTGGGAGTCCGATGGGAAGATCCCATGATCGCGTGTCGCGACGCCCCGGGTCCCAGAGGTCGGAGTAGACCGGCTGACTGTGGGTGTCGGCAGGCGGCAACAGCAACCGCACAGGTTCTCGTCTGCAAAATATGACCGTGGCGGTTGAGATGGCAGAGCCTTTGCGCCACCGCATCGCACAATTGTCCCTGGTCGACGGGTGGGTACCGATCGCGGTGCAGGTGCTGGCTGCACTGCTCCTGCTGTATGTGATGTGGGCCCATGCCGACCGCCGGGGATGGCGGCGGCTGGCCATCGCGGCCCTGATCGGGACTCCGTTTGCGCTCTGGGCTCGCCACTACATCTCCTCGATCGGGGTTTCCGGCGAGGCGGCGCCGAGCCGACTGTGGCTGTGGATCGGATTGGTCGGCGCAGCGCTCAGCCTCATCGTTCTGACTTGGAAGCGCGCGTCCTGGTGGCGGCGCGGCGCGTCGGTGCTGGCTGTGCCGCTGTGTCTGGTGTGCGCGGCGCTGTCGGTCAACACCTGGGTCGGTTACTACCCGAAGGTGCGCACGGCGTGGAACCAACTCACCACGGGTCCGCTCCCCGATCAGACCGACCGGGTCGGTGTCACCGCCATGCAGTTGTCGAATGCAAGACCTGACCGAGGCGTCGTGCTTCCGGTGCGGATTGATTCCAGTGCATCGGGATTCGCGCATCGTCGAGAATTCGCTTACCTGCCGCCGATATGGTTCGCCAGTAAGCCGCCACCTCGTCTGCCGGCCGTGATGATGATCGGGTCGGCGCTGAACACGCCGGCCGACTGGCTTCGAGTCGGCAATGCGGTCGCCACCCTCGACGATTTCGCCACCCAGCACGACGGCAGCGCTCCTGCGGTGGTCTTCGTGGACGCGACCGGCGCTTTCGACAACGACACCGAATGCGTCAACGGACCGCGCGGGAACGCTGCCGATCACCTCACGAAAGATGTCGCACCGTTCATGGCGGCCAATTTTGGTGTCAGTGCCGAACGCACCCATTGGGGCATCGCCGGTTGGTCGATGGGCGGTACGTGCGCGGTCGACCTGGCTGTGATGCACCCCGACCTGTTCAGCGCGTTCGTCGACATCGCCGGTGACATCGGCCCCAACACCGGAGGCCGCGAGCACAGCATCGCCACGCTCTTCGGAGGTGACGCCGACGCGTGGGCCGCGTTCGACCCCACCACCGTCATGAAGAGGCACGGTCGCTACACCGGCTTGTCGGGATGGTTCGAAGTGCCCGGCTCCCCTGACGGCACGTCACGCGACCCGGTGTCGAATCCCGAGGGCCAGGACGTCGCCGCGCGTTCACTGTCGGCCACGGCAGCAACGCAAGGCATCACGTCCACGGTGGTGACGCGGCCGGGCAGACATGACTGGCTGTTCGCGTCCCAAGCGTTCGCTGATGCGCTGCCGTGGTTGGCAGCGCAACTCGGCACCCCTGCGGTACCGCGAGTCGCGATGCCGAACTCGACGACGGACGCGGCAGGACCGACCGGCATCCCCGGCCTTACCCAACACCATTGACTCGGCGATTCGAGTAGCGCACTACGCTAGCCAATCCCCGATTCCCCGGCCGACCCTGAATGTCGGCACATCTGACGAGAGTGCCTGCCCAGCGGAGACTCGGAGGGACAGCGGTGGACGTCGAGACCCATTCCCGAGGAAAGATAACGGCCGCGATCGGGGTGCCGGTGGCGATCACACTGTTATCCGGGGCGACCGCACCGTGGTGGTGGCACGAGGTTTTCGACCGCAACGGCGGTGCCACGACACAGAATTCGAGCGCTACCACGGTTGCGCAGGCCAAGACATCCGAACCCGTCCCGGCGGGCGGGTGCGCCGTGACCGTTGCCAACCCGCTCGTGATGCTGCGTGAGACACCGGACCCGTTCGGGCAGGAATCGGTGAAAGTGGCGGCGGGCACGTACAAGGTGTCCGATATCGCCGAGACACCGTGGGCGGGCGCTCCCCAACGCTGGTTCAGAATCGATGTCGGAACCCGTTCCGGCTGGATCCGCGACGATTCCTTCAACATCGATTCGCGATCGGATTCCTGCCCGTGATGCCCTTTGGTCAATAGCGTCAATAGCATTGAGAGCAAACAGGTTTCAATTCGTTACCGGGGTATCCGAACCGTTATCGCTTGCACAGCTGGGCCATACGGTTGCCACAGTGCCGGCAAAAATCCACGTCATAGCTTTACTTCGCATCCGGCGGTGATGCCGTAACACGAAGAAACGGAGTAAACCTATGACGTTCAAGCGAACCCTGGGGGTCTCGGCGTTGGCCGCGGGCATCGGAATGGCCGGGCTGCTCGGTGTCGGTCTTGGCACGGCGAGCGCAGACCCAGGCTGGGGCTGCGACCGCCCCGGCGCCCCGCAGTGCGACAACCACCGCGACGATCGCGGACCCGACCGGGGCCCGGCTGGTCCGGTCGACTGGCATAACCGCGGCATCGATCAGGGACGTAACGACCACCAACCGTTCAACTGGAACGGCCAGCAGGTCACGCCGATGCAGGCAGCGGACGGCCACGGTTGGGGCTTCTGGTTCCTCGGCACCTGGATCCCGATGTAGAACCACGAAACTGCCGATGGGCCGCCGCTTTTGGGGCGGCCCATCAAGCTATCCGGCGCCGCGGTCGTCCGTCGCGCGTGGTGCGAACGGGTTGAACTTCGACAGTCCCGGGATATTCGACAACATCCGGAAGACGTCGTTGCCGGTGGCGACGAGAGCCTCCAGCTGTGGCAGCAGCCGATCCATCGTGCGGAACATCGGGTCGGCCATCGCGAGATAGCGCTCGGTGCGGTCGATCGTCGTGTTCAGCCGTTCTGTCGCAACCGCCAGATTCTCGATCAGATCTGGCAACTGCACCGCGAGTTGGGCTGAGGCGGGGGGTATGCGCATCGCGCTGTTCGCGACGGCCTGCGCGGTCTCGACCGCCGACTGAGCGGTCTCCACCGCAGCCTGCGCGGCCGATTTGAGGTCGCTCGGTTTGGGAAGCTTCGGACTGGTCATGTCGGTAACTGTGCCGCACCGCGACCTCGCTGTCAGCGTGTTTGGTCAGGGGTTCCAGGGTTGTCTCGAATCGGATGCCGTGCGCGAGGGTTAGGCTGCATCGGGCGATCGGCAACCGGACTTTCCCGGGCCTTTCGTGGCCGTCAAATGCGCTGCCTGAGAGGTCGATCCGTGCCGATCCTGGCTGCCACGTCGGGAAGAGGGTGCGATATGGAACAGTTCCGCCGCGGTGGCCTGGTGTTCGACGTCATCGACGACGGCCCTGCAGACGGCCCCGTCGTCGTGCTTCTGCACGGATTCCCCCAACACAACACCAGCTGGGAAGCCGTGGTGGCGCGGCTGACCGCGCACGGGTACCGGTGCTTGGCACCGAATCAACGGGGCTACTCGCCCGGCGCGCGGCCGCTGCGGCGCCGTGACTATCGCATGTCCGAATTGGTCGACGACGCGCTGGCCCTCATCGACGGCAGCGGAGCCGACCGGGTGCACCTCGTCGGGCACGACTGGGGGGCTGCGGTGGGTTGGGGGCTCGCACTGCGGTACCCGGACCGACTGGCGTCGTTCTCCCCGATCTCGGTTCCCCATCCGGTGGCCTTCCTGCGTTCCATACCGACCAGCCGGCAGGGCCTGGCGTCCTGGTACATGTACGTCGCGCAACTCCCCCGACTTCCCGAGCGGATGCTGCTGGGCCGGAATGGCGTCGGCTCAAGGATCACCGATGCTCTGCTCCGCAGCGGCCAGGCCGCGGCGCACGCGCAACGCGATACCGAAGCCATGCTCGAACCCGGCGCACTGACAGCCGCGCTCAATTGGTACCGCGCGATGCTGCTGTCCGATTCGCGTGCCATCAAGCATCGGGTGCGGGTACCGACCATGTACATCTGGAGCGACGGGGATACGGCGATCACCGCGAAGCCGGCTCACGAGACCGCGAGGTTCGTGGCCGGACCGTACCGGTTCGAGACCATTCGCGGCGCCTCGCACTGGTTGCCCGACGAAGAGCCTGACGCCGTCGCGGAGCTGCTGCTGGAATGGTTTGCCGCACACCCGCTGTGAGGTTCTACTGCTGGCCGCGCTTGCTCTGCAGCAGCCGATAACCGCCGTAAAGCACCAGGGCCACACCGAAATTCACGAAATATGCGATGTCGGCGCCGTACCAGGCAGTCGCCACCGGCCCGTGGATCAATGAGGTGTTCATGAACGGCATCGCTGCCGCGTAAGAGATCACGAAGATGATCAGTGCGGCCACGGCGTCGGACCGGCGCGTCTCCTCGGCCGACGGATCGAGCGTGTCGCGTCCGCGGATCCGGATCGCCCAGTCCACCGCCACGACTGCCACGAAGGCCGGAATCCAGTAGCTGACCAACAACAACACGTCGGTGAACCGGCTCGCGGTGTCGGCGGCGTGCAACCACAGGATTAAGAAGAACGCGAGCGCCGTGACGATGACGGCGGAGACCGGTCGGCGCACCCGGGCCCCGATGGTCTGCAGTGCCAGTGACCCGCTGTAGTCGTTCATCACGCCTGAACCCACGGCGGCCATCGCGATGATCAACAGTGCCAGCCCACCGAGAACTCCGCCGCCCATCACCGTTCGCACCCCCTCGGCGGTCTGCTCACCGATCGCTGCCGCACCGGCGATGCCGATGCCCTGAACGAAGATGTACGCCGACGCGATACCTGCGAACGTGTATCCGAACACCTGGCCCCGGGGCGTCGTCGCGGGCAGGTACCGACTGAAGTCGGCGGCATAGCTCGCCCACGAGATGGCCAGGCTCAGCGCGATGGTCACCTCGAAGACGAAAGCCCCGACCAGCGCCGGCCCGTGCACAGTCGCCGGAGTGACCACGTCGTGCCCGCGGACCAGCTTGACGGCGAACACCACGAAGGTGACCAGCAAGACGACGGTGAGCACAGCCTGCAACCGATGGATGAGTTCGTACCCGAAGAAGCCGACGACGCCCTGTACCCCGAGGACGATGAGGACAGCGAGCCAGAATGGGATGCCCACCAGGACGGCCAGTGCTTCCCCACCGAACAAGCCCACCAGGGCGTCCCACGCGATCGACGAACCCCACTGCAGCACCCCGGGCACCACGACGAAGCCGCCGAACGCCATTCTCGAGTTGGGCAACTGGCCGGCGCCGGTGCGCGGGCCCCACGTCGACAAGTAGGCCACCACCAGTGACCCGAGAACGGTCCCGATGACCATGGCGAGCATGCCCAGCCAGAAACCCAGGCCCAGCGCGATGGCCAGCGTGCCGGTGAAGACACCCGTCATGTTGACCTGGGGTGCGAACCACACGGTGAACAACCGCGCGGCACGGCCGTACCGCTGGTCCTGACCGATCGGCGCGATGCCGTGCGTCTCGACCGCGAGGTCGCCGGCGCCCGTCGGGCGGCGCCCGGTGAAGGCCGTCGCGTTGAGCACGTTCGATCCAGAAGGCATGGCTCATTTGATCACGCGCCGGTTTCGCGCCCGTCCGACACGGCGTCCTGAGAAACTGACGGCAGGTTCCCACACTGCTGCGCGCTGCCGCGCTGGTGTGGTCGCACGCCCCCTTCACTGTAGGAATACGTGCAAAAGCCGCCTTCAAACGAAGGATTCCATTGTAGAAATGTTAAATCGTTGCGGAATCGCTTGCGAACGTCGGCCCCATCCGCGATGGTTTACCCACAGCACCCGCTGCGCCTGAGGAGGACTCCACTGACCGGCCCAGACACCACCGCCATCGACGATTCGGCGGGACACGCTGGAGCGCCACCCCCGAGTGGTAACCCAGTTATCGAGATCGACCATGTGACCAAACGCTTCGCCGACTACGTCGCGGTACAGGAGGCGGACTTCTCGATCGCCTCCGGAGAGTTCTTCTCCATGCTCGGCCCATCCGGGTGTGGCAAGACCACGACGCTGCGGATGATCGCGGGATTCGAGAGCCCCACGGAGGGCGCGATCCGGCTCGAAGGCGTGGACGTGTCCCGCGTCCCGCCGCACAAGCGCAACGTCAACACGGTGTTCCAGCACTACGCGCTCTTCCCGCACATGACGGTGTGGGACAACGTCGCGTACGGGCCGCGCAGCCGGAAGAAGTCCGACAAGAAGAGCGCCGCCGAGATCAAGCGCAGCGTCGACGAGCTGCTCGAGATCGTGCGGCTGACCGACTTCGCGAACCGCAAGCCCGGCCAGTTGTCCGGCGGTCAGCAACAGCGGGTCGCCTTGGCGCGCGCTCTGGTCAACTACCCCAGCGCGTTGCTGCTCGACGAACCGCTGGGCGCCCTGGACCTGAAGCTTCGCCACGCCATGCAGTTCGAACTCAAGCGTATCCAGCGAGAAGTCGGGATCACCTTCATCTACGTCACCCACGATCAGGAAGAAGCGCTCACCATGAGCGACCGGATCGCGGTGATGAACGCGGGCAACGTCGAGCAGATCGGCACCCCGACCGAGATCTACGATCGACCGGCGACGGTATTCGTGGCCAGTTTCATCGGCCAGGCCAACCTGTGGGCCGGACGGCAGACCGGAAGAGCCAACCGCGATTTCGTCGAAGTCGACGTGCTGGGAACGACACTGAAGGCCAAGCCCGGCGACACGACGATCGAGCCCGGCGGGCACGCGACGCTCATGGTCCGACCGGAACGGGTCCGCGTGACCATGGACCGGCCGGACGGCGATGTCGCGACCGTGCCCGCGACCGTCAAGGATCTCACCTTCCAGGGGCCGGTGGTGCGGCTTTCCCTTGCCGCGAAAGATGATTCGACCATCATCGCCCACGTCGGCGCTGAGCAGGACCTGCCGCTGCTGCGGCCCGGTGACGCCGTGCACGTCAGCTGGTCCCCCGATGCCTCCCGGGTGCTGCCCGCGGCGGACATCCCGACCACTGAAGACCTCGAAGAGATGCTCGACGACTCGTAGTCGCCGGCAGCAAACACCTCTCCCCTCATCCGACAGCGCCCCAATTCACCGAAAGGTCGCTCATGCCCAACCACACCGATCCCGCACTGCTCGCCCGACTGGCCGCCAACCCCACCTCGCGGCGCCGGTTCCTGGGCGGAGGCGCGGCAGCCGCAGCCGCGCTCGTCCTCGGCCCGTCATTCCTCGCGGCATGTGGCTCCAGCAACAAAGCCAGCAGCCCCTCGAGCTCCGCGCCACCCGATGACGGGACCCCGGCGAGCGGCAATCTGCGCATTTCGAACTGGCCGCTCTACATGGCACCCGGCTTTGTCGACGCATTCCAGAAGGCCTCAGGTCTCACCGTGGACTATCGAGAGGACTTCAACGACAACGAGCAGTGGTTCGCCAAGGTCAAGGAGCCGCTGTCGCGCAAGCAGGACATCGGCGCCGATCTTGTGGTGCCCACCCAGTTCATGGCGCTTCGGCTCAACGGCCTGCACTGGCTCAACGAGATCCGGGATTCACGCGTCCCCAACAAGAAGAACCTGCGCCCCGACCTGCTCAACGCCCAGGTGGACCCCGGCCGCAAGTACACCGCGCCCTACATGACCGGCATGGTCGGCCTGGCCTACAACAAGACCGCGACGGGCCGCGACATCACCAAGGTCGAGGATCTGTGGGACCCCGCGTTCAAAGGCCGCGTCAGCCTGCTCTCGGACACCCAGGACGGGCTCGGCATGATCATGCAGTCTCAGGGCAACTCGCCGGAAAACCCCACGAAGGAAGGGGTCCAGAAGGCCGTCGACCTGGTCCGCGAGCAAAAGGACAAGGGTCAGATCCGCAGGTTCACCGGCAACGACTACGCCGATGACCTAGCTGCCGGCAATATCGCTGTCGCCCAAGCCTATTCGGGTGACGTGGTGCAGTTGCAGGCCGACAATCCCAATCTGCATTTCGTGGTTCCCGAAGCTGGCGGCGACTGGTTCATCGACACCATGGTGATTCCCTACACGACCCAGAACCAGAAGGGTGCCGAGGCGTGGATCAACTACGTCTATGACCGCCCGAACTACGCCAAGCTCGTCGCGTTCACCCAGTACGTGCCCGTCCTGACGGACATGGCCGAGGAACTCGACAAGATCAATCCGACCTTGAGCAAGAACCCGCTGATCAATCCGCCCGCCGAGACACTCGCCAAGCTGAAGTCCTGGGCCGCGCTGACCGACGAGCAGACGCAGGAGTTCAACGCCATGTACGCCGCAGTCACCGGCGGCTGACGCCGATGGCAGGTGTAGCGACCAGTAGCCGGCAGCGGAGCAAAGTGGCTCCGTATCTGATGATCCTGCCGGCGCTGGCGTATCTCGGGATCTTCTTCGTGGTGCCGTTCTTCTCTCTGGCACGCACGTCGTTGTCGAGCTCGGGCGGATCGGTGTATCTGCCCACGCTGACCTTCGACTGGAGTATCGGCAACTACGCCAAGGCATTCAGCACCTACAGCGAGCAGATCCTCCGCTCGTTCGGCTACGCGCTGACCGCCACCGTGGTGTGCGCACTGCTGGCATTTCCGCTCGCCTACGTCATCGCCTTCAAGGCGGGCCGGTACAAAAACCTGTTGCTTGGCTTGGTGATCCTGCCGTTCTTCGTGACGTTCCTGATCCGCACGCTGGCGTGGAAGACGATCCTGGCCGACGACGGATGGGTGGTCAGCACACTCGGTTCGATCGGCTTGCTGCCCAGTGAGGGCCGGTTGCTGTCGACGAGCTGGGCGGTGATCGGCGGCCTGGTCTACAACTGGATCATCTTCATGATCCTGCCGCTCTACGTGAGCCTGGAGAAGATCGATCCGCGCCTGATCGAGGCGTCGAAAGACCTGTACTCGACCAATCGGCGCAGCTTCACCAAAGTGATCCTGCCGTTGTCCATGCCCGGCGTGTTGGCGGGCAGCATGCTGGTGTTCATTCCGGCAGTCGGAGACTTCATCAACGCCGACTACTTGGGCAGCACGCAGACCAGCATGATCGGCAACGTGATCCAGAAGCAGTTCCTGGTGGTCAAGGACTATCCGGTCGCCGCCGCGCTGAGCATGGTGCTGATGGCGATCATCCTTGTCGGTGTCCTGCTCTACACGCGGGCTCTCGGTACGGAGGACCTGGTATGACATCCGCAGCGGTCGCCGCGGCGACGAGTACGGACACCCCGAAAACCGTCAAGGGCACCCCGAAGTGGGGCGACTGGGCACTGCGCATCGTGGCCGGCCTGGTGTTGCTGTACCTGTTCCTGCCGATCTTCGTCATCGTGTTGTTCTCGTTCAACAAGCCTGCGGGCAAGTTCAACTACACGTGGCAGCAATTCACCTTCGACAACTGGGCCCACCCGTTCAAGTACCCGGACTTGACCGCGGCGCTGAAGCTGAGCCTCAACGTCGCCGCGGTGTCGACCGCCGTGGCCCTGGTCCTGGGCACACTGGTGGCGATTGCCTTGGTGCGCCAGCGGTTTCGGGGACAGAAGGCTGTCGACACGTTCCTGGTGCTGCCGCTGACGGCACCTGAGGTGGTGCTGGGCGCGTCGCTGCTGACACTGTTCCTCGACCTGGGCTGGGCGACGGGCTACACCACGATCCTCATCGCCCACATCGCCTTCGAGGTCAGCTTCATCGCCATGACGGTGCGAGCCAGGGTCCGCGGATTCGACTGGACGCTCGAGGACGCGTCGATGGATCTCGGTGCGAGCCCCACTCGCACGTTCTTCAAAGTGACACTGCCACTGATCGTTCCGGGCATCGTCGCCGCGGCGATGCTGTCGTTCGCGTTGTCGCTCGACGACTTCATCATCACCTATTTCGTCAGCGGCTCGACGGTCACCTATCCGCTGTACGTCAACGCCGCGGTCAAGGCTGCGGTGCCACCCCAGATCAACGTGCTCGCCACCGCGATTCTGGTGATCAGCCTGGTGCTGTTGATGGCGGGAACGCTCTACCGGCGCAAGCGCATCGACGCATAGGGGTCTTCGAGATTGACGCCAGGGCCGTGGATTTCAGAAATTCACAGCCCTGGTGTCGATCTCGGTGAGGATAAGCGGCTCAGCCGACCTCGGCGGGCACCGGTGCCGTGCGGGCACCGTTGCTCGTCGCGCCGACACCGGCCACGACCACCAGCGCGATGCCGACCACGCCGAACAGGGCCGGAACCTGGTGCAGGATGAGCAGCCCCATGAGCATGGCGAAGGCGGGTTCCAGGCTCATCAGCGTGCCGAACGCGGCGGTGGTCAGCCGGCGCAGCGCCAACAGTTCCAGGGCAAACGGGATGACGGGCAGCAGGATCGCCAGGCCGAGCCCGATCAACAGGAGCTGTGGGGTCAGCCGTCCGAACGTGGCCGGACCGGCTGCCAAGGTTGCGACCAGCGCGGCGACCGGCATCGAGATGGCCAGGCCTCTGAGCCCTGCCACCTCGTCGCCGACGCGCTGGGTCAGCAGGATGTAGGCCGCCCAGCACAATGCCCCTGAGAGGGCGAACAGCACCCCGATCGGATCGACGGAACCGGTCCACGGCTCGGTCAACAGGACCACGCCGAGTCCCGCTGCAGCGGGCCACACGAACCGTCCGCGGCCGCTGCCTTTGGCAACCGCGACGCCCAGTGGCCCAAGGAATTCCAGAGCGCTCGCGGTTCCCAGCGGGATGCGGGCGACTGCCAACATGAACAGGATGTTCACGCCGGCCGTGGCCACACCCAACAGCACGCACGCGGCGAAGGACGAGCGGGTGAAGTGGGTGGGCCGCGGCCGGACGATCGCCACCAAGAGCAGGCCGGCCCAGGCCAGTCGGAGCCACGCGACACCCACCGCGCCGAGGTCGTCGATCAGGTCGACGGCGATGGCTGCACCGAGCTGCACGATCAGCATCGAGGCGATCGCCATCAGGGCGCCCTGGCGTGCGGTTCCGGTGGTCACTACAGCATTGAACGGCACCGAAATCGTTCGTGTCCACGTGATATTTGTGGACATACCGTTCGCGATTTACTGACGATCGGCAGACGGGGCGTCGTCCTGGCGCAGGATCGCGGCGTCGACGAGGCTCGCGATGATGTCGTCGGTGCTGAAGTCGCTGAGCCACAAGTTGGGTGAATCGGTGCGGTGCAACATGGCGACACCGTGCAGTGCCACCGACAGTGACGCGGCGCTGCGATGCGAAGCCGGTGTCGGTGTTGACTTGGGGTCGGCGCCTCGGCAGGCCAGCAATCCTCGGGTCACCACCTCGAGGGCTTGGCGAGCCGCGGGCGCGACGTCTACGGCCTGTGTCATGAGCGCGTACCGCAGCGGATAGCGTTGTGCGAAAGCGACATACGCGCGGCATCCCAGGATCACGCGGTCCCTCGCGGTCTTGCCGGCCTTGCTCTGCTCGGTGATCTCCGCGCAGACCTGCTCCCAACTCGCCTGTGCGACGGCCTGCAGCACCTGGTCACGGTCCTCGAAATGCGCATACACCGACGGCGCCGCGATGCCGGCCTCGCGTGCGATGCTGCGTAGCGACACCTCGGCCTCGGTCTGCGCGACGTCAATGACGCGGGTTGCGGCCGAAAGGATCTCGTCACGCAGCAGCCCGCCTTGACCACGCGAATTGCGCTGACGTGTCGACCGGGACATGGCGGCATCCTAACACGCTAACTTAACACCCGTTAGGTTAGTGATGCCGTTCGGCGGCGGGTGTCGGCTCGGGCCGGAGTGACGCACGTCAACTGTACGCGTGTTTGCTTATGGCTGTAAGGTTACAGGCCAGTGAAAGGGATGACCTTGACCGAAACATTGACCTCCACGCGGCCGTTCACCGATCTGACGGGGCTCGAACCCGTCGGCAACGGTATCTACGCGGCATCCGTGGACCCCATCTGGACCATCGGCCCGAAGGTGCACGGCGGCTGCATGATGGCGCTGTGCGCGGCCGCGGCGCGGCGAGCCCTCGGCGCCGACACCGACCTACAGCCGATTGCTGTGAGCGCCAACTACCTCCACGCGCCAGAACCGGGCGCCGTGACTCTCACCGCCAAGGTCCGCAAGCGGGGACGTCAGGTCAGCGTCGTCGATGTCGAGCTGTCCCAAGGAGATTTGGTGGCGGTGTCCTCCGCGGTCACCCTCGGACATCTGGATGTGGCGGATCCGCGCCATCAGGAGCCTTTGTCGCTGTCCGACATGCCCGCCGAGCCGACCGTCGACGCGGTGCACGTCACTCCCGCACACCCCATGGGTCAGATCGTGCACGTCGCCCAGGGATGTGATCTGCGGATCGACCCGTCCGCGGCGCTGTTCCTGGCCGGACAGCAGGGTGAACCGATCAATCGAATGTGGTTGCGGCCCTTTGCGCACGACGAGGCCGATCCCGATACGGCATTGTTGTTCGCCGTGATGGCCGGTGACATCAGTGCACCGGTGACGATGAACCGCGGCATGTTCGGCTGGACGCCGACGGTTCAGCTCACCACCTACCTGCGCCGCCGACCGGCGCCGGGCTGGATGCGTGTGATGGCGAGCGCAACGGTCATCGGCGAAACCCTGTTCGAGGAGGACCATCTCATCCTCGATGCGACGGGTCAGGTCATCGTGCAGAGCCGCCAGCTCGCGATGATCCCGAAAGGCCACTAGGACCCACATCGTTCGCCCGGTGATCACGGTCCCGACACCCCGGACTGCCACGGTGGACATGTGGTTACCGAGCAAGTGTCGGCAGCGGGGCGGTTTCACCGATTCTGCGAACGGGTCGTCGGCCGCCTGCCGTTCGGCTTGAGCGCGCTGGTGGCGCCGACTTTCCTCGGGTTCGTGCTGATCAACAGTTTCACCTTCGGCGTGGATCTGCTGCTCTTGACGCTGCTGCGCGGCTCAGCCGGGCTTCCGCTGCCAGTGGCGGTGACCATGGCGTACGCGTGCGCGTTCGCGTTGGCCTACTACCTCAACCGGACGCTGAACTTCCGGTCACACGCCGCCGTCGGCCCTCAACTCGCCGTGTACGTCATCGTCGTCGCGATCAACTACGTGGCGTTCATCCTCGGTGTGTCGAGCGGTCTGGCCGCACTGGGTGTCGAGTACCACCTCGCCAGGATCGCCGCGGGCGCCTGCGAGGCCATCTATATGTACAGCGCGATGCGCTGGGTGGTGTTCCGCCGGTGAGCGGGGGCCGTCACCGCAACCTCTCCCCCGAATCGGGGTCGAAGAGGTACACGCGTTCGGCCGGCGCGCTCAGCGTGACCTGCTGTTCGGGCTCGTAGCGTTCTGCGGCAGGGGTCTGCACCACGATGCCCTCCTCGACACCTGCGACCGTGCTGGTGGCCAGCCCGAATTCCAGCAGGTGCTCGAAATAGGCGACGGTGACCCGGATCCCGTTGGCGTCAGCGCTGCCGATCACGCAGTCCTGCGGCCGGATCCCGACGGTGACCTTTGTCCCGTCGGCGACGCCGGTCACCATGGTGTCCAACGCGCCTGCGCCCGAACCGATCTCGACCCGGACCGTGCCACCAGAGACCCGGGCCACGCCGGGCAGGACATTGATCTGCGGTTCACCGACGAATTGGGCGACGAACAGATTGGCGGGATCGTCGAACACCTCGTCGGGAGTTCCGAACTGTTGCACGACGCCGGCGTCCATCACCGCAAGCCGATCGGCCAGCGACAGGGCCTCCACCTGGTCGTGGGTGACGACGATGGTGGTGTAGCCGAATTCGCGTTGCAGCACTTTGAGTTCGCGGCGCACTCGCTGCCGGGCCGACGCGTCGAGGTGGCTCAGCGGCTCGTCGAGTAGCAGCACCGGAGGATTGCGCACCAGGGCTCGGGCCAGCGCCACGCGCTGCTTCTGCCCGCTCGACAGACCCGCGGGCCGCAGCCCCATCATGTCGTCCATCTCCAGGCGCCGGCTGATCGAATCGACCATCTTCTCAGCGCCTTTGACCTTGCGCGCCTTGAGGCCGTACAGCAGGTTTTCCCGCACCGACATCGGCGGATACAACGCGTAACTCTCGAACCCCACGCCGATGCCACGCTTGGCCGCAGGCAGCTGAGAGACCTCGCGCTCGCCGATGCGGATGGAGCCACTGGTCACCGTCTCCAGGCCGGCGATCATGCGCAGCGTGGTGGTCTTGCCGCAGCCCGACGGACCCAGCAGTGCCACCAGCTCCCCCGGCCGGATCGCCATGTCGATGCCCTTGACCGCCTGGAAGCTCTCGCGACCTCGCGACGAATACGTCTTCACCAGTTTGGACAGGGTGAGACTCTGCGCCGTCGCGGGTGGTGTCACGGTCGTGGTCACTGAGCTGCCTCCAATGCGGAATCGCGCTTGCCGCCGTCCAATCGGCGGGTGTCGCCGGCGCCTGCGGCGAACACATGAACGTCGGAATCGGCCACCGTCATGGTGATCTCGGCGCCTTCGCCGACACCCTCGCGGCCGGAGGTGAGCACGATCAGCTGCGTCCCACCGACTGTCACGGTGAGTTCGACGTTGCGGCCGAGACGTTCGGCCAGCAGCACCCGCCCCTGCAACGAGCCCGGACCGGAGGTGACGTGAATATCGCAGGGCCGCAGGCCGACCCGTACCGCATCACCGCGTGCACATTCGACACCCGCGGGTACAGCGACGCCGAATGAGCCGTCGCCGAGGCGGATCCGGCCGTCGTCGATCACGCCGTCGATCAGATTGATCTCCGGCTGTCCCAGTGCTTTCGCCACGAAGGTGTCGGCCGGTCGTCGCCAGATGTCCTCCGGTGTGCCGATCTGAACCAACTTTCCTTCGCGCATCACCGCGATGCGGTCACCGAGCGCGAGCGCCTCCTGATAATCGTGGGTGACGTAGATGGTCGTGGTGTTGCTCATCGCGCCGAGCTGCTTGAGCTCGGCGCGCATGGCCGCACGTAGCTTGGCGTCCAGGTGGCTCAGCGGCTCGTCGAGCAAGTAGATGTCGGCAGGCCGCACCAACACCCGACCGAGTGCGACCCGCTGACGCTGCCCGTTGGACAGCTCCCGCGGAAAACGCTTCTGCAGGTGGTTGATTCCCAGCGTCGAGGTGACCTGGTCGATGCGTTCGGCCCGCTCCTGCTCTGAATAGCGGCCGGTCCGACCGCTTTTCAGCGGTGAGGCGAGATTCTCGGCCACCGTCTTCTGCGGGTACAGGGCGTAGCTCTCGAACGCCATCGCCACATTGCGGTGATACGGCTCCACCCGCGTGACGTCCGTACCGCCGATGAGTACCGATCCCTGATCGATATCCACCAGGCCGGCAACCGACTTCAACGTGGTGGTCTTGCCTGCGCCGCTGGGACCGAGAATGACGAAGAACTCACCGTCGGCGATGTCCACCGACAGGCCGTCGACCGCTTTGGTCTTGCCGAAACTCTTGTGTACGTCGGCAATCGACACCGAAGACATCAGGCCTTCACCGCCCCAAACGACAGGCCGCGCACCAGGTACCGCTGAATGGTCAAGGCCAGGATCAGTGGAGGCAGCGCGGCGATGATGGCGGCCGCGGCGGTCAGGTTGTAATACGCCTGTCCGCCACCGCCGAGGAATTTGGTGATCGCAACGGTCACCGTGCCGGCATTGCTGTCGGCGAGAATCAGCGGGAACACGTAGTTGTTCCACGCGAAGATGAACGCGAGCAATGCCGCGGCAGCGATACCGGGCCGCACGATGGGCAGCGCCACCATGACGAACGCCCGCCGCCGGGTGTAGCCGTCGAGCAGTGCGGCCTGCTCGAGATCCTCGGGCAGGTCCTGGAAGTAGGACCGCAGGATCCACACCACCAACGGCATGGTGACCAGCTGCAACACCCAGATCATGCCGACCTTGGTGTCGAACAGCCCGATCTGGTTGTAGATCACGAACAGCGGGACGATCACCATGAGCTCGGGTGCGAAGCGGAACGAGAGCATCTGGAACATCAGGTCATTGGAGCCCTTGTACTGCCACCGGCCGGCAGCGTAAGCGGCCGGGATGCCGATGACCAGGGAGACGATCACCGCGCCACCGCAGTTCAGCAGGCTGGTCAGCAGCGACGCTTTGAAGTCGACGCTGGTCATCTGAGTGCCCTTGTCGGTGAGCACCGTGGCGAAGTTCGACCAGGTCGGGCTGAACGAGAAGTAGGTGGTGGTCTGCTGCTCGGCGTTCTTGAGCGCCAGGATCACCATCCAGGCGATCGGGAACAGCGAGAACACGAACCAGAAGACCAGACCGACATCGGCGGCCACCGACCCGATGGACAGGCGCTTCTGCCCCGGGAGCAGTTCGGTTCTGTTGAAGAGCCCCATGGTGTTACGACTCCGCTCCGGCAGCTCGGCGCTGCGCCTTGCCCAGCACGCTCACCAGGTAGCGCGCGGTGATGAACACGATGATCCAGAGCAGCAGCATGTAGGTGCTGCCGCGGGAGTAGTCCAGATTGATGATGGAGTCCTCGAACGCCCCGATCTGCAGGGTGCGGGTGGCGACGCCCGGGCCGCCTGCGGTGAGTACGTAGATGTGGTCGAACACTTTCAGGTTGTCCATGAACCGGAAGATGACCGCCACCAGGATGTAGGGCCACAGCATCGGAAGCATGAGCTTGCGGAACATGTAGAGCCAATTGGCGCCGTCCACTTCCGACGCCTCGAACGGCTCCTTGGGCAACGACCGGATGCCGGCCAGCACCAGGATCGCCACGAACGGCGTGAAGATCCACAGGTCGACGAGGATGACCGACCACAACGCATGTGTCGAGGACAGCCAGTCGAACGTGTTGCCCAGTCCCAGAACATGGTTGAGCACACCGAACTGCGGGTTGAACATCAGCTTCCAGATCACGCCCGCGATGACGGGGGCGATCATCAGCGGCAGGATGAGCACCTTTTCGAAGATCTTGCCGATGATCGACGACCGGTTGAGCAGGAGCGCGAGGCCCACTCCCAACACGGTCTCGACACCGGTGGCGACGACCGCGAAGATCAGCGTGACCGTGACGCTCTTCCAGAACACCCGGTCGCCCAACACGGATTTGAAGTTGTCGAACCAGACGAAGTGCGGATCCGGGTTGACCGCGGCGTAGTTGAGGAACGCGTAGTAGGCGCCGAGGACGAAGGGGTACAGGATGCCGATGACGATCACCAGCGCGGGGATGGACAGCACGTAGGGCCGCAACCGTCGCCGCCAGGCCGGCACCTCCGGCAGGTTGCCGCGGGACGCGGCGGTGTGTCGCGCCGGCGATGTCGCCGGCGCCTTCGGAGTCTGAGTTGTCATGTGTGCCAGAGCTCCTAGAGGTTGACCTTGGATGTGTTGGTCTTGGCGAGGCTGCGCAGCCGCGTGGCGGCGTCGTCACCGCCGTAGATGTCCTGCAGCGCGACGGCCCAGTTCTGGGTCGTGTCGAAGAACTTCTTCTGCGGCGTGAACTGGATCTTCGACTCGGCGATGACGGTCTCGAACGCCTGCAGATAGCCGAACTGGTCGGCGGCCACCCGCTTGAAGGTGGTGTCGAACACGGACTTTCGCACCGGATCGGCGTACGTGCCGCCCTCGACGGCCTTGTTCATCGAATCCTTGCCGGTGGCCCACTGGATGAACAGCCACGCGGGGAGTTTGTTGCGCGAGTTCGCCGACATGGCCCAACTCCACGTCCACAGGTTGGTCTTGTAGTTGCCGTCGGGCCCGGCGGGGCCGGCGTACCAGCCCAGGTTGCCCGCCTCCTTGCTGGCGCCCGGCTTGTTCTTCGGGTAGGTGGCGCTGTCGGCATCGAACACCATCATGGCCTTGCCGTCGCCGAGATCGCCTGTGGCATTGGGATAGTCGTAGGTGGTCCACGATGTCGGCCCGGCGCGGTGCTGCATGTCGATCCACTTCTTGGTGAAGTCGATCGCGATGTCGCTGTCCATCTCCGCGATCAGGTCCGAACCGTTGAACTTGTAGTCGACGGCGCCCTCCCGGGTGTACTGCGTCATGAATCCCGGGTGGATGGTCGCCCATGACTTCGAGCCACGGGTGGAGATGCCGTAGCGGTTCTCCGAGCGGTCGGTCAGGTCGACGGCCAACTGGATGAAATCGTCGAGGTTGTCGGGAAGCTTGGTGATGCCCCGCTGATCGAAGTACTTCTTGTTGTAGGCCACCACGTTGTTCTCGAAGCCCCAGGGGATCGCCCACTGGCCACCGGTTCCCAATGGGTGGCCCAGGGTGAAGTCCCAGCGTGTCGAGGTCCGCAAGCCTTCGAAGATGTCCTCGAAGTCGTACTCGGCGCTGGTGGCCGACGTGTTCTTCAGCCATGGGCCCAGATCCTCGATCCACCCGGGCGGTCCGTACTGCCAGATGAAGTAGGCACCGAGCATGAAGGCGTCGTGCTTGCCGGAGCCGCCCGCGAGTTCGGTGTTGAGCTTGGTGAAGTAGTCGGCCTCGGGGACGAGGTCGACGTTGACGGTGATCCCGGTGAGTTCGGTGAACTCCTTGATCAGCGGCTGATAGGACAGCTGGTAGGGATGGGGAGTCTGCAGGATGTTGATCGTGGCTCCCGAGGCCTTCTTCCAGTCGAAGCCACCGGTGATCTCGTCAGCACCATTGGGCGCCGACACCCGGCCACCCACACCGCACGAACTCAGGATCGGCGCGCTGGCGGCAGCGGCCCCTGCGATTCCCAAGGCCGCCAACATGCTTCGACGAGACAGTTGCGGTCCCGATGAACCGGGACGGGGACGTCTGTTCATTGCTTCGGGCTCCATCTACGCCGGGATGAGGGAGACCTTGACGGACTCCTTGCCGCTGGCCACCAGATCCAGGCCGCGCTGGAATTCGGTGAGGGGCAGCTGGTGGGTGCAGATCTGGTCCATCGGCAGGGTGCCAGACTCGATCATCTTGATCGCGGCGGGCCAGCAGTACGGTCCGAGGTGGGCGCCGAGCACGTCGAGCTCCTTGTCGTCGCTGATGATGCTCCAGTCGACGGTCACGTCACTGCCGAACACGCCGTACTCGACGTACCGGCCGAGCTTGCGCAGTAGGTTCAAGCCTTGGGGCACAGCGGAAGTGTGTCCGGTGCCCTCGAGGTACACATCGGCGCCGTAGCCGTCGGTGAGGCCCTTGACGATCTCTTCGGCGTTCTGCTCGGCGATGTTGATGGTGAGGTCGGCGCCGCAGCGTTCGGCGAGCTTGAGCTTCTCCGGTGCCAGATCCAGGGCGATGACGCGCATGGGGTTCTTGGATTTCGCGCCGGCGATCATGCCGAGGCCGATGGGTCCGCACCCGGCCACCACGACGGTGTCCTCGAAGGTGATCTGGGCGCGCTCGACAGCGTGCAGCGCGCACGACAGCGGTTCGGCGAACGCGGCGTGGGCCGGCGGGATATCACCGGAAACCTTGTGCACCAATGCTTCCGCGGGGTAGACCATGTAGCTGGCCATGGCGCCGGGCGTGCGGCGTTTGAAGCCGTAGAGGTCGTGTGGCTGGCACATGTGGTACTGACCGCGCTTGCAGAACCGGCACTCCCAGCACGGCACGATCTGTTCGGACACCACCCGGTCGCCCACGGCGATGCCCCAGCGCTCGGCGGCTTCGTCGTCGAGTTCGACCACGCGGCCGACGAATTCGTGGCCGGGGATGACCATGGTCTCGGCCCACGCCGGGCGGTTCTCGTCGCCCCAGAACTTGGCGGCACCGTGGTAGCACTTGAGATCGCTGGCGCAGATGCCGACCGCTTCGACGCGGATCAGCGCCTCGCCCCGACCGCGTTGTGGCACAGCCACTTCCTCGAGCCGGTAATCCTCAGGGCCATGGCAGACCACTGCCTGCATCTTCTCGGGGATCTGGGCGGAGCCTGGATTGGACACGACGGACACCTTTCGCACTGTGGTTGGTGTCACATTAACCAGGCTATGCACATATGTCCAGAACAATTGTGCAGAGAAATCTGACCGAGAACAGATGTTCAGTGTCATACTCGTCGGGTGCCCAGGTCAGCGCAGCCAACGCCGTCGAACGGCGTCGACGGCTCATCGCTCGACGCCGAATCCGGCCACTTCCCCGCCTCGCTGCTGTACGCCGCCGCGAAGATGTACTACACCGAGGAAGCCACCCAGGCCGATGTCGCGGCCCAGCTCGGGACCAGCCGGGCGACCGTCAGCCGGCTGCTCGCGGAAGCCAAGCGACGCGGGATCGTCCGCATCGAGGTGGTGCCGCCCGCCGAAGTGACCGCCGGTGACGTCGCCGACCGGGTGACGCGTGCCCTCGCGCTCAACACCGTGTTCCTGTGTCATCCGCTGGCACAGCCCGGGCCCGGCCGCACCGACGTCGACGTGATGGGCGCTGCGCTGGCGCCCGCTGTCGGCCGCGCGCTGACCGCGGCTGGGCTGCTGCCGGGCGACGTGTTGCTGGTGTCGTCGGGCCGCACCGTCTACGAGGTGGCCCAGTACGAACTCGTCGACCTGCCGGGTGTCCTGGTCGCCCCCACCGTCGGCGGCAATGACCAACCCGAGGAGTGGTACCAGACCAACGAGATCACGCGTCTGGTCGCCAACCGCGTCAAAGGCAGACCGAACTACCTGTTCGCACCGGCGTTGCCGGGCCCGGACCTCTACCCGTCGCTGCTCAACGATCCGAGTATCCAGCGCGTGCTGAACCTGTGGCCGCGCGCACGATGCGCGTTGATGGGCGTCGGCGCTCCGCCCCTGAGCCGTTCGGACATCCCCCGGTTCGTGCCGACCGGGTCCACGTCGCTGCGCACCGCGGTCGGCGATGTGTGCTCGCGGTTCTATGATCGCGACGGCGAACCGGTGGAGTTCGACGGCAGCGACCGCCTCATTGCGGTGGAACTCGAAGTGCTGCAACATGTTCCGGTCACCATTGCCGTCGCGGTAGGCAGGGACAAGGTCGACTCGATCATCGCGGGCGCGCGCGGCGGGTATTTCAACCAACTGGTGACCGACCCGGTGACGGCGTCGGCCATCCTCGACAGAACCGAACAGGCCTAGCCGTCACTCCGGATCTGACCGGATAACCGGTGCACCTGCTCCCGTGTCGCCGGATACAGCTCGCGCCAGGTCGCATACAGATCGTCGTACAGGACGCGGTTGCGCGCGTCGGGCTTGATCTCGCGGGCGATCTTCGCCCAGTCGGTGTCGGCTGGCACCAGTCCGGTCCCGATTGCCGCCAGCAGGGCGTCGCCGTAACTGGCGCCGATCCCCTGCTCCGGGATCAACTGCGGGCGGCCGGTGATGTCGCTGACCGCCTGCACCCAGATCGGGCTGCGCAGGCCGCCGCCGACCGCGACTGTGCGGGCACCGCTGTGGGCGTCGTCGAAACGCTCCAGGATCTGCCGGATCCCGAACGAAATCCCTTCGTAGGCAGCGCGGAACAGATGGCCGCGGCCGTGCCGCAGGGTCAGGCCGGCAACCACGCCGCGGGCTTGCGGATCGAACACCGGCGTACGCTCCCCCGCCAGGTACGGCAGCACCAACAACCCTTCGCTGCCAGGCGGCACATCGCGGGCCTCAGCCACCAATTCCTCGAACGACGCCCCGCCGGTGACGCCCTGCAGCCAGTTGATCAGGCTGCCCGCGGTCGAGGTGCCCGCGGCCAGTGCCAGGGTGCCGCGTTCGACGCCTGCCGTCGTCCATAGCGCCGGGTCGCTGTAGTACTCGGCGATGACCTGCACCAGGAACATCGTCGACCCGTACATCAGCATCTGATCGCCAGGGCGCCGCACCCCGACCGAGAACGCCTCGGAATACGCGTCCACCGTTCCGGCGACAACCGGTGTCCCCACCGGCACGCCCGTGGCCGCCGCAGCCTGCGCAGTGACGGTGCCCACCACCTCGCTGGGCCATACGAGCCGTGGCAGCGGCAGGTGTGCGCAGATCCGGTGCGCCCAGGGCAGATTCCACGCGTAGTCGCGAGTGGCGTAGAGCGGATCGCACTGGCTGGCCGTGTGGTGGTCCATCACGTACTCGCCAGTGAGTTTGGCGGCGATGAACGAGTTGGACCCGAACCAGCCCGTCGCACGCTCGAACACCTCGGGCTCGTGGCGACGCACCCATTCCAGCTTGGGTCCGACCGCCTGGCTCGACAGCAGCGTGCCGGCCCGCTCGAGGATCTCGGCCTCGCCGAGCTCGGCGGTCAATGCGGCGATTTCCGCGGCAGCGCGGGTGTCGATGCCGTACAGGATCGCCGGGCGCAGCGGGCGCAGATCGTCGTCGCACAACACCAGGCAGGGGCCGACACCGCTGACGCACATGCCGGCCAGCGCCGCGCCGCTCGGCATGCGGGCCATCAATGCCGTGCTGATCCCGCAAACCTCACGCCACCAGAGGTTTTCCGCATCGACCTCGGCCCACCCAGGTCGGGGCAGGTCCATGGAGTGCGCAACGGTTTCGGTGGCAATGACCGAACCGGACGTGTCGACGAGGACACCTTTGGTGCTTCCGGTCCCCATGTCGATTCCGAGCAGCACCTCCACGCCGACAACCCTACGACGAGGGCATCACCTCGGGGCAGAGCGCTCCGGGAATGGGTCGTTGGCGAAGTCGATCTGCGCCTGCGGATTGCTGACGGCCGTGACGAGGCCCGTGCCGAACGCGCCCGCGCTGTCGAACAACGTCGAGGCGCCCACTGCGACGCCGTCGGCGGCCCAGTGCGAGTCCGCCTGCACGCCGATCCAGTCGTCGAGCGGTAGCCGGGACAGTGCCACGGTGAGATCACCGTTGATGTAGCCGACGCCGGCGGTTCCCAGATTGGTGACGAGGCTGGTGCCCTCGGCCGCCATCGCCGCCCGGACGAACGGTGAGTTGGGCCGACCGTCGACGACTGTGATGGTTCGGTTGATGAACCGTTTGCGCGACGCATTTTGGTGATCGGCAATGGTCCCGCCCCACCCGACTTCGTCGCTACCCATGAGTGTCGTCTGCGTGGAATCGAGGGTGGCCGGCGTCGCGAATTCCGGTGTCGTGAACCATTCTTCGCCGCGCGGCGCCGTCGACCTCCGGTACTGCACGAGCGTGGCCTTGGCCACCGTGACACCGTCTTGCACCAGCTCGCACTCCGAATTCCGCACGCGCCGACCATCGCGGACCAACGCGACCTTGGTGGTGGTCGGCACCCCGCGGGCCGCCTTGAACAGGTCGACCGTCAGCCGGGCGGGCAGGAACTCCGGCAGCCCATACGCCGATTCGAGCGCGCGGGCGGCCAGACCGACCAGCGCCGGGCCGTTGAGGTGGTCTTCACCCCAGTGGCTCTGCGCGAATACGGTCGGCATGAACCGGTCCTGATCGGTTTGAGTGAAGTGCGTGGCACGCTCGGTCATCACCGCATCGTCGCATATGAGCTAACTATCAAGTTGTGTCCATCGATATGGACAGAATGTTCACGATATGCGGACAATTGGTCGGTGGACACGCGTCGACTGCAGCTGCTGCTGGCGCTCTCACGCCTGGGCTCGATGCGCGCGGTCGCCGAGGTACACCATCTGACCACCTCGACGGTGTCGCAGCAGATCGCCGCGCTGGCCAAGGACACCGGCGCGCAGCTCATCGAACCCGACGGTCGCAACGTGCGCTTGACTCCGGCGGGTCTGCGGCTCGCCGAGCACGCGGTCACCATCCTCGCCGCGGTCGACAGTGCACGGCTGGACCTCGACCCGGATGCCGAACCGGCCGGCACCATCCGCATCGGCGGGTTCGCGACCGCCATTCGCGTATCGCTGCTTCCGGTACTGGCCGACGTCGCCCATACCCATCCACGCGTCGAGGCGATCATCAGCGAGTACGAGCCCATCGAGGCTTTCCGCCGACTCGTGGACAACGAACTGGACATGGCGCTGACCTACGACTACAACCTGGCGCCGGCCTCCCCCGACCCGGTGCTCGAATCGTGGCCGCTGTGGTCGACCCGATGGGGACTGGTCGTGCCGGTCGACGCATCCGACTCGGTGGATCTCGTCGAGTACGCCGAGCACACGTGGATCGTCAACTCCCGCAACACCGCCGACGAGGACGCGGTACGGACCCTCGCGGCACTGTCCGGCTTCATTCCGAAGATCGCCCACCAGATCGACACGCTCGATCTCGTCGAGGATCTCGTCCTCGCCGGCTACGGCATCGGTCTCTTGCCCGTGGACCGCACCCCGCGCGACGGATTAAAGGTGTTGCCGCTCAACACCCCTGAAGTCATCATGACCACCTATGTGGTGACCCGGCGCGGACGTTCCGGCTGGCCCCCGCTGCGACTTGTGCTCGACCGGCTTCGTCCTGCCGACACGGGACCCACCGCGTTGCGCCACTGGCCCAGGATGTCCGAATAGGCCCGGGTCCGCTGCCCGGCATCTCGTCACCCGGCGGCGGTCCTGTTCCGTAGCCATTGCTGTTGGCGCCGAACGAAATCCGCGTCGACGATGGCGCCGTGGCCAGGCACGAAGAGCGCGTCCGGCCCGGCGCTGGCCAGCAGCACGTCCAAGGTCGACGGCCACGCCGTGATGTCCGACTGCTCGTCGATGGCCGGATCGCCGGACTCTTCGACGAGATCTCCGCAGAACACCACCCTGCGCCGGCCGGGCACGACGACGATGAGGTCGTGGTCGGTGTGGCCTCGTCCTGGATGGCTCACCGTCACCGTCCGGCCGCCGAGATCCACTGTCGTGTCGTGAGTCCCGTGTGACGGTGCGCGCAAGGCCTGGATCGTCTCGTCGACCTGCACCGGATCGGCACCGTAGCGGACGGCTTCGGTTCGCAGGTGCGCCCGGCAGTGGGACAGCGTCTCGATCACCGCAGGGGCGCAGTGAATCCGCGCCCCGGTGAAGTGCGCGCTGCCGAGCACATGATCGAAGTGGTTGTGGGTCAAGACGATCTGGGCGACGGGCCGGGCGGTCAGGGCGCGTACGTCGGCCTCGATCGCTCTGGCCTCCGCCAGAGTGGTTGCGGAATCGACCAGCAGCACATCGTCGTCGCCCGCCACCAGGCCGACGGTCACGTCGAGGAACGGTAGCCGGGCCCGCCACACGCCGTGCGTCAACGGCTCCCAGTCAAAGTTCACTGACCGAGCGTCAGCGGCTGAGCCGCCAGGTACTGCTCAAAGACCTGCGGGGTCGGTGGCGCCGTGTACGGCGTGATCGGACCGAGGCTCCACTCCGGCGGCGCGTCCTGCTTGCTCAATGCCCAGGCTGCCTGGCGGGCGGCGCCGAGCGCGACGTACTCGTCGGGCCGTGGCACGTGCACGGGGCGGCCCCAGATGGCCGGGGCGATCCGTCGCACCGCTTCCGAACGGGCGCCCCCGCCCACCAGGATGATGCGGTCGACGCTGACGCCGTAGCTGACGATCTTGTCGATGCAGTACGCCATCGACGCCAACAGCCCCTCCACACCGGCGCGCGCGAGGTTGGCGGAGTTGAAGTTCCGCGCCGTCATACCGTGCAGTGCGCCGCGGGCCTGCGGGAGATTCGGTGAGCGTTCGCCTTCCAGATAGGGCACCAGCGTCAAGCCGTCGGCTCCCGGTGGAGCCGAAAGGGCCAACCGGTCGAACTCGTCGTAGTCCACCCGCAGCATGGCGGCCGTGGCGGCCAGCACAGGCGCCCCGTTGAGCGTGCAGACCAGCGGCAGCTGCCGGCCGGTGGCGTCGGCGAATCCGGCGACGATGCCGCCCGGATCGTGTGGTGCGGCGTCGCCGACGGCGCTGACCACTCCCGAGGTACCGAGCGAGACGACACAATCCCCCGGCCCTGCGCCAAGGCCGAGCGCAGCGGCGGCGTTGTCACCGGCCCCGGGCGCGAGGAGGGCCCCGCCCGGCAGGGTCCCGGCGATCTCCGCCGGGCCGAGCACCGTGGGCAGCGCGGGCCGGCGCCCACGCATCGCCAGCTCCAGCAAGTCTTCGCGGTAGTCGTCGGTCTCCGCCGAGAAGTAACCGGTGCCGCTCGCGTCGCTGCGGTCGGTGCGTAGGTCGGCGATGTCGGTCGAGCCACTCAGCCGCCACGTGAGCCAGTCGTGCGGCAGGCACACCGCTGCGGTGGCATCGGCGTGGGCCGGCTCGTTGTCGACCAACCATCGCAGTTTGCTCGCGGTGATCGCGGCGACGGGCACCACGCCCACCCGGTTCGCCCATTCGGCTGGGCCGCCGAGTTCGTCGACCAGCTGGGCCCCGCTGGTGGCCGAACGGGTGTCATTCCACAACAAGGCATCTCGCACTACTGCCCCGGACCGGTCGAGGCACACCATGCCGTGCTGCTGGGCACCCACGGCCAGCGCTTCGACGTCGTCGAGACCGCCGACCGCCGCGATGGTCGTCTGCAGAGCTGCCCACCAGTGCTGAGGGTCGATCTCGGTTCCGCCGGGATGCGGGGTCGACGCTGAGCGCACCACCGCGCCGCTGTCAGCGTCGCAGACCACGATCTTGCACGATTGGGTGGATGAGTCGATGCCGGCAACAAGAGCCACGCCCGAGAAGCTACACCGATACGGCCGCTTCTGGTCAGCGCTTGGCGTCGTTGCGGGCTTCGGCACCCGACCGGTTCGCCGCAACAGGTTTGCGGTAACGCCGCCGCGGTAACACCTAGGCCATGCTGATCAGACGAATTGCCCGGCCCATGCTGGCGACCACGTTCATCGCCCGCGGCGTGGATGCGCTGCGGAGCCCGAAACCCGCCGCGGACGCCGCCCGGCCCGTGGTCGGGGCCGTCCGCAAGCTGCCGGCACCTGTCGTACCCACGTCGGTACCCGAGGCCGAGACGGTGGCCAAGCTCAATGCGGCGGTCCAGATCGGCGGCGGCCTGTTGCTGGCGACCGGCCGGATGCCGCGACTGGCCTCAGGACTGCTCGCGCTCACGGTGATTCCCGGGGGCCTCGGTAGCCACACCTTCTGGTCCGAACCCGACCCCGAGCGGCAAGCCGAACAACGCCGGGCGTTCCTCACCGACATCAGCCTCATCGGCGGCCTGATCATCGCCGCGGCGGACACCGAGGGCAAGCCGTCGCTGGCATGGCGCGGGCGCCGGGCCGCCCGTGCCGCATCGGCAACGGTCGCCGCGGCCTGGCCGCTGGGCGAATCGACGGGACAATCACTGGCCGACAGCGCGGTCGCCGAGAAGCTCGGCCACGGACTGCAGACCGGGGCCGAACGTGGGCGAGAACTTGCCGAAGCGGCCCGCGAACGTGCCGTCGAACTGGCCCAGGTGGCCCGCGAGCGCGGCCCCGATCTGGCCCAGGCAGCAGGCGAACGGGCCTCGGAATTGGCCCATGTCGCCCGTGATCGCGCGCCCGATCTGGCTCAGGCGGCCAGTGAACGAGCGTCCACCGTGGCCGACGTCGCCCGCGAACGCGGCGCGGAACTGGGCGAGATGGTCCGTGCCCAGCTCAACGAGCGCCGCGGGCGGTAGTTTGGCTATATGACGACGGGTGACTTCCAGCCGCAACCGGGACAGTACGGCCAGCCAGGATTTCCTCCGCCATACGGGGCCCAGCAGCCGGGCGGTCTGGCCGCGCGTTTCGTCGCGCGGGTCATCGACGGGATCCTGGTGGGCATCGTGTCCATCGTCCTGTCGGTGGTGACGGATTCGCTGTCGAGCTACTGGGTCACGGGATTGTTCACGGGGCTACTGAGTTTCGTCTATTTCGTGCTGTTCGAGACCACCAGCGGCTGGACCCCGGGTAAGCGCTTGCTCGGGCTGGCGGTCCACGGTCCCGGCGGTGCCCCGAAGCCCACCGCCGGGCAGTCGGCGATCCGAAACGCGTTCACGCTGTTGCCGATCATTCCGTTCATCGGCGGGTTCCTCGGCGTGGTCGCGATCATCGTGATCGCGGTGACCATCAGCAGCAGCCCGACCAAGCAGGGCAAGCACGATGAACTCGCCGGCGGCACCCAGGTCGTCAAGAGCTGAGCCCGTCACACCACCAGGCTCAGCAACAGCACGAACACCAGACCGGCCACCGACAACACGGTCTCCATCAACGACCAGGTCTTGATGGTCTGGCTGACGGTGAGCCGGAAGTACTGGTTCACCAACCAGAATCCGGCGTCGTTGACGTGTGAGAAGAACAGTGAGCCCGCACCGACCGCGAGAACCACGAGCGATGTCTGGCCTGTGCTCATCCCTTCGACCAGGCCGAGCACCAATGCCGAAGCGGTGATGGTGGCGACCGTCGCCGAACCGGTGGCCAACCGGATGAGCACCGCCAGCACCCAGGCCAACAGGATCACCGAGATGTTGACGTTCTCGGCCCAGCGGGCCAACATCGTGCCGATCCCACTGTCGACCAGAACCTGTTTGAACCCGCCGCCGGCAGCGACGATCAAGATGATGCCCGCGACCGGCGGCAAGCCGGACTCGACGCATTTGGTGATGGCCGCACGCGACATTCCGGCACCGCGGCCCAGCGTGATCATGCCGACGACGACCGCGATGAGCAACGCGACCAGCGGCGTGCCGAGCACGTCGAATGTGACCCGCAGCCACTGCTTCTTGTTGTCGATGAAGATGTCGCACAAGGCTTTTCCCATCATCAACACGACGGGCAGCAGAACGCTGAACATGGTGATGCCGAACGAGGGACGCTGCGCGTCGTCAGCATCGTTGCGGTCGCCTCCGAAGGTGTCGGGGGCATCGACGACGACCCAGCGGCCGGCCAGCTTTCCGAACAATGGTCCGGCGACCACCACGGTCGGCACCGCGACCAGCACCCCGAGAGCCAGCGTCACGCCGAGGTCGGCGTGCAGCAGGTCGATCGCGGTGAGAGGACCCGGGTGCGGCGGCACGAAACCGTGCATGGCCGACAGACCCGCCAGTGCCGGGATGCCGACAGTGATGAGCGACAGGTGCGAACGCCGCGCCACCAGGTAGATCACCGGCATGAGGAGCACCAGGCCGATCTCGAAGAACATCGGCAGCCCGATGATGGCGCCCACCAAGGCCATCGCCCACGGCAACATCCTGGGTGAGGCGTGCCCGACGATGGTGTCGACGATCTCATCCGCGCCGCCGGAATCGGCGAGCAATTTCGCGAACATCGCACCGAGGGCGATCAGGATGCCCACACCGGCTGCGGTGGAACCGAATCCGTCGCTGAACGAGGTGATGACCGTGGGCACGCTCTGCTTGACGGTGTCGCCGGTGAACACGCTGAGGATCAGAGGTACGACACCCACGGTCAAGGCGCCGAAGATCAGCGCGAGGAACGGGTGCAGTTTGACCCAAGAGATCAGCACCACGATCACGGCGATGCCGGCCAGGAACGCCACGATCAGTTCCCAGCCCGGCGCGACCGGCTCCGGCAATTTCGCGCCCTCGGCGAGGACGTTCAGCGCGGGGTTCACTTCTCGCCCCGCACCGGGGAGGTGGCAGCGACGTAGGTGTCGATGATCGCGTCGATGTTCTGGTCCACGTCGATGGTGATGCCGGCCTCGTCGGAATCCAGTGGCTCCAGCGTCTCGAACTGCGAGTTGAGCAGTGCGGCAGGCATGAAGTGCCCGGGGCGGCTGGCCTGCCTGCGGCCGATCACCTCGGGCGTGCCGGTGAGGTGCAGGAACTGTACGTCCGCGCAGTGCCGCCGTAATTGGTCGCGGTACTTGCGCTTGAGTGCCGAGCAGCTCATCACGCCACCGTCATGGTGGTCTTCCAACCACTGGCCGATGGTCTCCAGCCACGGATAACGGTCGTCGTCGTCGAGCGGGTGCCCGGCCGCCATCTTGGCGATGTTGGCCGGCGGGTGGAAATCGTCCGCGTCGCCGAACGGCACGCGTAGCCGTTGCGCCAATGCCGCGCCGACCGTCGATTTTCCCGAACCCGAAACGCCCATGATGACGATTGGTGATCCCATGCACTCCACCTCACGGTTGTGGTTACCGTCACAAAGCGTGCCTTAAAAGTCATACTTTTGCAAGTGTTCCTGAAAGTAATCTGTTTTTACTCCGGTTCCATGCATCTATGACACGATGTATCCGTGTCCTCGCCATCAAACGTCGGAGCGTTGCATGGCAATCTGCTGACCGCGCTCGGTACCGGAATCGTCTCCGGGAAACTCGCCGCGGGGCAGGTCCTGACACTGGAAGGCGTCAGTGCCGAACACGGGGTGTCGCGCAGCGTCGCACGCGAGGCCATGCGGGTGCTGGAGTCGATGGGCATGATCGCGTCACGACGCCGCGTCGGGATCACCATCCAACCGTCGGCCAATTGGAATGTCTTCGACCCCAGGCTGATTCGCTGGCGGCTGGACGCCGGCGACCGGGCCGCCCAACTGGTTTCCCTGTCCGAACTGCGCCGCGGATTCGAGCCGGCCGCCGCCGCGCTGGCAGCCCGCCGGGCCAATCCCGATCACTGCCGCATCCTGGCCGCGGCGGTATCCGACATGGTGGTGCATGGCCGCTCCGGTGATCTCGACGCGTACCTGTTGGCGGACAAGGTGTTTCACCGGACTCTGCTGGAAGCCAGCGGCAACGAGATGTTCAGGGCGCTCAACGACGTGGTCGCCGAGGTGCTGACCGGCCGCACGCACCACGGGCTGATGCCGGTACAGCCCAACCCTGCCGCGATCGAACTGCACGACGAGGTTGCCCGCGCGATCCGGCTCCGCGACGCGGACGGTGCGGAACGCGCGATGCGGGCCATCATCGACGAGGCGGTCACCGCGGTTGATCATGACGACGAGCCCGGTGATTAACTGACGGCATGGGTCGTTCACCGTCGCTGGCACGCCGCTTCTACGAACGTTTCGAGCCGATCCACGGGATCACCTACTTCGCGCCGGAATGCCGATCCGCCCTCGACGGGCTTGGCTACCGCGGGTTCTGGATGGGATACATGGCCGCACGTTCGGCACCGTTGGGCCAGGTACCCGCCGACGTGGTGGAAGCGGTGTTCTACAACTTCACCGCAGCCCGGGTCGCCAAGGCGCTGCCCGCAGCGTGGGACATCGCCGGTCCGGCAGCGGCTTTGGCTGCCCGCCTCGACTCCGCCGTGGCCGCGTTGCGCCGCTCGGGCGTCGTCGACGATGACGCGACCCGCACCGCCGCTGATCTCGCGGCGAAGGCCGCCCGCGCCGCGCCGTTGGACGGCAGACCGCTCTACGCGGCCAACCGGGCACTGGACTGGCCCGACGACCCCATCGCGCAGTTGTGGCAGGCCGCCACCCTGCTGCGCGAACAGCGCGGCGACGCCCACGTCGCGATCCTGGTCGGTGAGGGCATCACCGGGCGGCAGGCCAATGTCCTGCACGCCGCGTCGGGGCGCACGCCGCGCGAGGTGCTCATGCGTACGCGCGACTACGACGACGAACAGTGGGAGCACTACAGCGACGAACTACGGGCACGCGGCTTGCTCGACGGGGCAGGCGAACTCACCGAAGCGGGTCTGCGGCTCAAGCAGACGATCGAGGACCGCACCGACGCCGCGGCCCTCAGCGCGCTCGACGGCCTCACCGACGCGGAGGTCGAGACCCTGTTCCAGGCACTGACCCCGATCACCCGCCAGGTGGTGGCTGCAGGCGATTTGCCGGCGGCGACACCGATGGGGCTGCGTCGCGGCGACCTCGCCGACGGCAGCGCACATCTGGACTGACGCTCAGCGGGGGCCGTACATGATCAGGCCGACACCACCGAGGCATATCAGTGCGCCGATGACGTCCCAGCGGTCCGGGCGGAAACCGTCGGCAACGACGCCCCAGACCAACGAGCCGGCGATGAACACGCCGCCGTAAGCGGCCAGAACCCGGCCGAAGTGGGAGTCGGGCTGGAACGCCGCCACGAATCCGTAGGCGCCCAACGACACCGCACCCGCGCCGATCCACAGCCAGCCCCGATGCTCGCGTAGGCCTTGCCACACCAACCAGGCACCGCCGATCTCGAGCAATGCGGCGAGCACGAACAGGGCCGCTGACTTCAGCACCATCAGGCGACGCCGAGGTACGCCGCCCGAACAGCGTCGTCCGCCAACAGTTCTCGGGCAGGGCCGGTGCGGGTGACGTTGCCGGTTTCGAGAATGTAGGCCCGGTCGGATCGGCTGAGTGCCTGCTGGGCGTTCTGTTCCACCAGCAAGACCGTGGTGCCCTGGTTGTTGATCTCGGAAATGATGCGGAAGATCTGTGAGATCACCATGGGCGCCAAACCCATCGACGGCTCATCGAGCAACAGCACACGGGGCCGGGCCATCAGCGCGCGACCGATCGCCAGCATCTGCTGCTCCCCTCCCGACAATGTGCCGCCCACCTGGCTGCGTCGCTCAGCCAGCCTCGGGAAGGTCTCCAGCACCCAGTCCAGCCGCTCGTCGTGCTCGGCCTTGGAAGCAAATTTTCTTCCGTAGCAACCCATTTCGAGGTTCTCCAGGACCGACATCCCCGGGAACACCCCACGGCCCTCCGGTGCCTGGATCAGCCCGGCAGCGACGCGCTGGTGCGCTTTGACTCGAGAGATGTCCTTGCCTTCGAACCACACAGAACCCGAGGTGAGAGCTCGCAGACCCGAGATCGCGCGCATCATCGTCGTCTTGCCTGCGCCGTTGGAACCCAGCAGCGTCACCAGCTCACCCTCGTGGACCACCAGCGAAACCCCGTGCAGCGCCTGGATCCTGCCGTAGTGCACGACGGCGTGGCGCACCTCGAGCAGGACCGGGCGGTCGCCGCTGTCAGCCGAGTTCGTCATCAGGCACCCCCAGGTATGCGGCGATCACCTTGGGATCCTCGCGGATTTCCGCGGGGAGGCCGTCGGCGATCTTGCGGCCGAATTCCAGCACCACGATGCGGTCGGTGACTCCCATCACCAGGCGCATGTCGTGTTCGATCAGCAGCACGGTGTATCCATCGTCACGGATCTTGCGGATCAACTCGATGAGAGCGGCTTTCTCGCTCGGGTTGAACCCCGCAGCCGGTTCGTCGAGGCACAGCAGCTTCGGCTCCGTGGCGAGTGCGCGCGCGATTTCGAGCCGACGCTGATCGCCATAGGGCAGGTTCTTGGCCTTCTCCTCACCGCGATGGGCGATCCCCACGAAATGCAGTAGCGCGGCGGCACGTTCGATGGCCGAGCGCTCTTCGCGGCGGTGCCGCGGCGTCCGGATCAAGGCACCGGGCACCGAGGTGCGGTGCCGCGCGTCGGTGCCGACCACCACGTTCTCCAGTGCCGTCATCTCGCCGAACAGTCGGATGTTCTGGAAGGTGCGGGCGATCCCCCGTCGCGTGATCTGATGCCGTTTGATGCGGCCCAACGGGGCGCCGTCGAACAGCACCGAACCCGAACTCGGTCGGTACACACCGGTGATGGCGTTGAAGCAGGTGGTCTTGCCTGCGCCGTTGGGTCCGATCAGACCGAGGATCTCACCGCGCCGGATGTCGAAGGTGACGTTGTCCAGCGCCACCAGGCCACCGAACTTGACCGTCAGGTCCTTTGTCTGCAACAGCACTTCGCCTTCGGCGGCATTGATCTCCCGGTGGACCCCGGACAGTTCCTCGATGATCTCCGTCGTCCCGGACACGTCCTCGGTCATGGCGCCGACCTTTCCACCGGGCCGGTACGCAACAATCGCCGCGCCGCGCTGCCGTAGGTGAGCAGGAACTGACGGGCCGGGAACAGGCCCTGCGGCCGGAAGATCATCAAGATGACCAGGGCCAGCCCGAAGAACAGGTATTTCAGATCGCCCAGGTTGACCCCGAACAACTCGACACCCAAAAGCCGGTTGGGCAGATACACGATGATGAACGCGCCGAAGATCACGCCGAGTTTGTTGCCCTGGCCACCGAGCACGACCGCGCACAAGAACAGCATCGAGTTGATGATGTTGAAGGTCGGTGGCGCGACGAACTGCACCTGGCCCGCATACAGCGCCCCGGAGAGTCCACCGATCGCCGCTCCGATGATGAACGCCCACAGCTTGAAGCGGAACGTGTTGACGCCCATCACCTCCGCGGCGTCCTCATCCTCGCGGATCGCCACCCAGGCGCGGCCGACCCGGCTGCGTTCGAGGTTGCCCACGATCAGCAGGATCACCACGATCAACAGCAGGCTCAGCCAGAACCACCACGTGCCGTAGTTGTCCTTGCCGATCGAGTTGCCATGGGAGAAGACACCGTTGGGCGGTTGCTGCGCCTCGCGGAACCGCGGGTAGGCGAGCTCGTTGAGACCACGCGGCCCGTTGGTCACCCCGGCCAGGTTGTCGGCGAGCAACCGGATGATCTCGCCGAATCCGAGCGTGACGATGGCGAGATAGTCTCCGCGCAACCGCAATGTCGGGATGCCCAGCACCAGGCCGGCCATGGCGGTGACGGCCATGGCCAATGGCACGCAGGCCAGCCAGGCCCAGTGGGTGCCGAGGAATCCATTGGGCCCAACCTGATTCCACGGGCTGGCAGGACTCGTCATCAAGGCCACCGTGTATGCGCCGACCGCGTAGAACCCGACGTACCCGAGGTCGAGCAAACCGGCTTGGCCGACAACGACATTGAGGCCGATCGCGATGATGGCGACCATCGCGAACTGGGCCATGGTGCCGCCGAAGCTCACTCCCGGCGTGTCGAGGATATGGGGTGGACTCAGCGGCAGCAGGGCCAGCAGGGCAAAGACAGGTATGCCGAAGATCCACTTCATCGGGCGCGGCAGCGCCGACCAACCGTCACGGATGACGTCGCCCGGTGCCAGCAGGGTCCGCCTGATCGAGCGGCGTTCGGGTTGCTGGGTTGTGGTCATGCCCGTGCCTTTCCGAGGCTCTCCCCCAGGATGCCGGTGGGCCGGAACAACAACACCAGAACCAGCAGAACGAACGCGACGACGTCACGCCACTGCGTGCCCAGCACCGCCTGCCCGTAGTTCTCGATGATGCCCAGCAGCAGGCCGCCCAGCAGCGCACCGCGCAGATTGCCGATGCCGCCGAGCACGGCCGCCGAGAACGCCTTGATGCCGAGGACGAACCCGCCCCAGTAGACGATGCCCTGCGGCACTTTCAGGGTGTAGAGCAAGGCCGCGGCACCCGCCAGCAGACCACCGATGAGAAACGTCGTCATGATGATCCGTTCGCGTGACACACCCATTAGCGTCGCGGTGGTGGGATCCTGGGCCACCGCCCGGATGCCGCGGCCGAACTTCGTCCGGTTGATGGCGATGTCGGTGAGCACCGCCAGGATCACCGCGGCGACGATGACGACGACCGTGACGTTCGAAACGCTCGAGTTGAACACGTGGAACTGAGTCTTGGGTTGTACCAGGATGATCGGCGGCTGGGCGTTGCTGCCCCCGTAGCCTTTCAGGAATTGCGGCAGCACGAAGTGCACCACTTCCTGCAGCACGAACGACATGCCGATCGCGGTGATGAGGAAGGTCAGGGGCCGCGCATTGCGTTTCCGCAACGGCCGATAGGCGATCAACTCCAGGCCCACGGCCGCTGAGCCTGACACCAGCATCGCGAAGACCATGGCGATGGCCAGGTACATCAGCGTCAACCCGACGCCCACGTTGTACGCGTTGCCGTTGGCGCTGAAACCGAGGATCACGTCCAGACAGAAGTAGGCACCGAACATGCCGAGCATGAAGATCTCGGAGTGCGCGAAGTTGATCAGCCGCAGCACACCGAAAACCAGGGTGTACCCCACTGCCACCAACGCATAGATGGCACCCCACGCGAGGCCGTCGATCGTGAGCTGCCAGAACCCGTGCAGCAGGTTCTCGACGTTGAAGTTGATGTCGGCGGCGGTGCACACGTAGCCACTGACGCAATCCGGGGTCATCCGGGTGCGGCTCCTCTTCGCTTGGCGTTACCAACGAAGAACGCGTCCGGAACTGGTTGTCCCGGACGCGTTTCCGTCGTCAGATCGTCACTGAACCTTGTACACCCAGATGAGGGTGTTGGTGAGCTCACCGGTGTCGGTCCACTGGTACTGGCGGGCCACGCCGGGTGCGTTGTAGGTCTTGACGAACTGCAGCAGGCCTGGCCGATCCTTGATGCCGGAGTCGATGCCCTTGAGCAGGATGGTGGCCAGGTCATAGCCCTCGGTGCTGTACGTGCCCGGCTCCTGGTTGAACTTGGCCGTGTACTCCTTGGCGAAGGCCGCAGGTGCGGGGCTGCACGGGCAGCTCAGGATGGCGTCCTTGGACGCCCCGCCGGCCTGCTTGACGAACTCCGGGTCCTTGGTGCCGTCGGCGCTGACGAAGGTCGCGGTGACGCCGGCGTCGCGCAGCTGCTGGACGAACGGTGCCGCCTGCGAGTAGTAGCCGCTGTAGAAGATGGAATCCGGTGCCACGCCCTTGATCTGGGTCACCGCGGCCGAGAGGTCCTTGTCCTCTTTCTTCACCGAGATGTTGCAGCCCGAGTCGGCCACCGGCCCAAGGGTTTCGCGCACCACGGTGGCCAGGCCGATGCCGTAGGCCGACTGGTCGTCGACGACGCAGACCTTCTTGTTGCCCAGGGTGTTCTTCAGATAGTTGGCGATTGCGGTGCCCTGGCTACCGTCGTTGCCGAGGCCGCGGAAGAACGTGCGCCATCCGTTCTTGCTGAGATCGACGCGGGTCGCCGATGCGGTGGTGGCAACCAGACCGGCCTGGTTGAACAGGCCGCCGGTGGCATCGGTCTCACCGGAGAACGCGGGGCCGATCAGCCCGATGATGTCCTGGGTGTCCACGATGCGCGGTGCGACGCCGTTGGCCTTGTTGGGATCGCCCTCGGTGTCGAACTTCTCGAGCGTCACCTGGCAACCCGGGTTCGCCGCGTTGTGCTTGTCGACGGCCAACTGCGCACCGTCGAGGATGTTGATGCCCAGTGCGGCATCAGGGCCCGTCAACGCGCCCATCATCGCGAGTTTCAGCGGCGGGCAGGTGGCCTTGCCGTCACCGGCGGGATCCGCTGCCGCCGCCGTGTCTGGTGGCTTGATCTGGGCGCCGTTTTCGTCGATCGGGAACTGCTCGACGATCTTCAGACTGGTCTGCGCTGCCTGCTGCTCGGGCGCCGACTGCTTCTGGCAGCCCGCCATGCCGAGCACCATCAGCCCCGCACTACCGAGAACCAACGCTTTTCGTGCAATGCCACCGCGCACGTTCACCTCCGGGTCAGTGTTGTCAGCGGCGCCGACGACCATGCCGACCAGGCAGGCGCCGATGCTTCGGGGTAGAACATAGCCAAAGCATCGCCGTGGTGCGGGATGTTGAGTGATGCCGGTCGCGTCGACTCTGGCGGAATACGACTGTCCGCAACATCAGAAACCCACAATTAACACCGCTACCCTTCGTCGGCGGCAGCCTCCGTGGGTTCGTCGAGCGATTCCAGCACCACCTCTGCGACCCGCTTCATGGTGGTCCGACGGTCCATCGCCGC
The DNA here is from genome assembly GCF_001570425.1 of Mycolicibacterium brisbanense. Lineage (GTDB taxonomy): Bacteria > Actinomycetota > Actinomycetes > Mycobacteriales > Mycobacteriaceae > Mycobacterium > Mycobacterium brisbanense. Next base: position 66,782 of record NZ_BCSX01000020.1, on the reverse strand, counting down.
GCGCTGGATCCACTTGAACGCCTCGGGCTCGGTCATCTGGTGCTTGCTCTGCAGCAGGCCTTTCGCGCGCTCGACCAGCTTGCGCGTCTCCAACCGGTCCGACAGGTTCGCAACTTCGCTTTCCAGCGCCGTGATCTCACCGAAGCGGCTGACCGCCACCTCGATGGCCGGGATGAGGTCGGTGACGTTGAACGGCTTCACCAGGTACGCCATGGCTCCCGCATCGCGGGCCCGCTCGACCAACTCGCGCTGACTGAACGCGGTGAGCACCACGATCGGGGCGATGCGCTTACTGGCGATCTCCGCTGCCGCGTCAATCCCGTCTCGGCGCGGCATCTTGACGTCCATGATCACCAGGTCCGGCCGCAGCTTCTCGGCCAGATCCACCGCCTCCTGGCCGTCGCCGGCCTCCCCGACCACGTCATAGCCCTCCTCTCGCAGCATCTCTGCGAGGTCGAGGCGGATGAGCGCCTCGTCCTCGGCGATGAGAACGCGGTGGGGCTTGGCGGCGTGAGTCGGTGACCCGGTCATGGAGATATTGTGTCGTGGCAGCCGCCGATGAGCGACCGCGGGGCCATCCTCTATGGTGGTAGGCCGCAGTACCGAACGGAGCGACGCCCTCGTATCCCAACTGGCAGAGGAAACGGATTCAAAACCCGTCCAGTGTGAGTTCGAATCTCACCGAGGGCACAAGAAATGCCAGGTCAATCGACCTGGCATTTGTCGTATGGAGCCGTCAGGTCACATGCCGGGGCGCCATGGGCCGTTGCCGTGCCAGTGCCACTGGTCGCGCGGCTCGCCGTCGTAGTACCAGTCGTCGTGGCATCGGCCGAAGTCCCAGTTGAAGCCCCACTCGGGATGCCAGAACTCACCGGGGCACCAGTGGTAGTCGGGCGGGGGTGCCATCGGCTCGGCTTGTGCCACGGCCGCGCCGAGTCCGGCGAGACCGATCGCGGTGGCAAACATTGCCGTGGTTGCCGCAATTCGTGTTTTGGTCATCATGTGACGAGCCAAGCACCCCACCCCTGCGCACCACTGTCAAAACACTTCGAGTCCGCTGGCGTTGTTCGCTCATAGCCGACTCATAGCCTGAGAAGGTATGGCGCACAGCCATTTCCAAGGTGCTCGGGTGGAGGTGAAACCCTCCCCGTGGTTACGGCAGGAAGCGGGCGATCTGCGGCGACGGCAGGGTGCGCGCGGCGCGGGCCTGACGGAAGCCGACCGCGCCGCCCGCGGCGGTGAGCAACACCATCCCGGCAAGGCCCGGCAGGACGGCGAACACGAGATCTGTCGTGGTCGACACGCGCAGGTAGTCGGCGTAGCCGACACGGAACGTCTCGGGGATCGCGTTGATCGGCGACGTGACGTGCTGCGGCGGCTGGGCGGTGGGCGCGGTTACCTGAGGCGCGCTCGGTACGGCCGGCGGCGCCGCGTGGGCCCCACCGCCGCCGGACGGGGCGGCCGGTGCGACCTCCGGCAGGGGCGGCAGCGGAAGCACGATCATGTCCGGTGGCGCCACCGGCGGAACCGGTGCAGCGACGACGGGGGCCGACGGCGCGGCGATCGAGGGGGGCGCCGCCTCCGGAGCGGCGTGGCGGGGTGCCGATGGCGCCTCCGCCGGTTGGGCGTGAATGACGATTTGCCGACTACTCGGGGCGGTCGGCACCGGCGCCAGGTTCGGAGCCCGGCCGATCCGCCCGCTGGTGGCTGCGCCGCCGCCTCCTCCGCCGCCGGTCGACGGGATGCTCACCTGGACCTGCGGGACGCTTACCGACGCTTCCGCAACGCCCACCCCTGCGCTCAGCGTCGAGGGGGCGCTCCCTGCGCTCAGGGTCGAGGGGGTGTTCGCTGACTGCGCCGCCCGGTTCGTGGTGCCCTCGGTGTTCCCGGCCGACTTCTGATCGGAGGATTCACCACCCAGACCGGTCTTCCGTTTATCTGCTTGACCAGGCTTGTTATCTGCCTGACCAGGTTTGACGGTCTTCTGGCTACCGGGTCGACCGGTCTTGGCGGAGCTGTCGTTCTGCTTACCGTTGGCGCCAGCGCGGTGATTGGAGCTTTTCTTGTTGTCCTTGTGGTGGCCGAAGATGCCGAGGACATCGACGCCGACGCCGAGCAGGTCAGCCGATGCGACCGCGGTGCCCGAGACGCCGGGCCCGGCGACCATGGCGCCGCAGGCGATGGCCGCACTGATCGCTGTATTCCGTACCCACACCCGGTCCACGTTCACACTCCCCCAAGAGCTTCCCGACGCCGACGTCGTACTCGCTGGATAATTCTCCATTCTGACATACGAACGCGGTGGGAGAGTTTGCTGGACCGGGTTGGGACGGGCTGCTGCGGATTGACTACACCGCGGCGGGCTCCTCGGCTTCCGACTCACCGCGGCTGCGCCGGTCCCATTCGGCCAGGACGGCGGGTGCGGTGGGCTTGCTGGCCAGGCTGCCGACGACGTACACCACCAAGCCCGAGACGAGTCCGACGTAGATGGGCTCGTTGGCGAAGATGTCCGTGGCGACCATCGTGACCAGCGTGGCGAGCGTCCCGACGGCCATCGCCATGACGGCGCCGACGTTGGTGCCGCGACGCCACACCAGCCCGCCGAGGATGGGCACGAGCAGGCCGCCGACGAGGATGTCGTACGCCACGGTCAGCGCCGCGACCACGTCCTGCAGGACACAGGCGATGATCACCATGACCACGCCGAACCCCGCCACGTAGAGCCGGTTGTTGCGGACGTGGTCGTGTTCACTGCCGGACTCGACGTCCTGATGGCGCAGCCGGGCGACGATGTCCTGGCTGAACACGGTGGCGGTGGCGATCAGTGCACCGCTGGAGGTGGACATCACCGCGGCCAGCGCTGCGGCGAGCACGAGACCGGCCAGCAGGGGATGCAGCTGTGCCTCGACGATCCGGGCGAACGCGTCGTCGCGGGCGTCCAGCTTGGGCAGCAGCACGTGGGCCGCCATGCCGATCAACGCCCCAGCCGCGGCGTACAGCAGGCAGTACACGCCGGCTGCCGTGCCCGCCCAGCGGGCCACGCCCGGGCTGCGCGCGGTGAACACGCGCTGCCAGATGTCCTGGCCGATCAGCAGGCCGAAGGTGTAGATGACGAAATAGGTCACGATGGTGCTGCCGCCGATGGCGGTCCACGACGTGGCGTCGGCGGGCAGTTTCGCGATCATGCCGCTGAAACCGCCTGCGCGGATCACGACGATCGGCAGCAAGATGAAGAAGATGCCGATGGTCTTGATGATGAACTGCACGAAGTCGGTCAGGGTGATCGACCACATGCCGCCGAGCGTCGAGTAGAGGATCACGACGCTGCCACCGAGGATGATCGACGGGACTTTCGCCATGTCGAACAGTGCGCCGAAGATGGTGGCGTACGCGATGGTCGAGGTGACCGACAGCATCAGGGTGTAACCCCACATCACCAGGCCGGACAACACACTCGAGCCCGGCCCGTAGCGCAGCTCGAGCATCTGGCTGACCGTGTAGACCCGCAGCCGTTGGATGCGGCCCGCGAACAGCAGGCTCAGCAGCAGGATGCCGACGCCGATGGCGACCACCAGCCACATGCCCGAAATGCCGTACTGGTACCCGAGTCCGACGCCTCCGATGGTCGATGCTCCGCCGAGCACGATGGCCGCCATCGTCCCGGAATACAGGAACGGCCCGAGCCGGCGGCCGGCGACGAGGAAGTCGGATTGGGTGGTTGCCTTACGTTTACCCCAGAAGCCGAATGCGATCATCGAGACGATGTAGATCGCAACAACTGCGACGTCCATGGCTTCGCTCCTTTCTGTTTGTCAGGGGTGTAGCGCTGGACTCAGCGCAGGTCCAGGTGGATGAGGGTGGGTCCCTCGGCCGATAGTGCGGCGCCGACGAGGTCTGTCACCTTGTCGGTGGACGTGGTACGGAGACCGTTGGCGCCCATGGCAATCGCCATGGCGGCGAGATCAGGGGTATGCAGATCGACGCCGATCGGGGCGATCCCGCGACTGGCCTGCTGTTCCCGGATCTCCCGGTATCCGCCGTTGTCGACAACCACTACCGGTACCGGAAGCCGTTGTTCCACAAGGGTGATGAGCTCCTGGACGGAGAACATGAGTGCCCCGTCGCCGAGCAGGACCGCGACCGGTACGCCCGGTCGGGCGATCGACGCCCCGAGGCCTGCGGGCAGACCGTAGCCCAGCGTGGCGTAGCCGGGCATGTAGCAGAACTGGCGCGGGCCCGGCACGTCGAAGAAGTGCACCGAACCGAAATAGGTGACCTGCGAGCTGTCTCCGGTCAGGATGGCTTCGGCCGGTAATGCGGCCCGCACAGCGGCGTTGATCTCGGCATAGGGCCCGGCGTCGCGGGCCGCCTCGCTGACACATTCGGCGCGCAGCGCTGCGGCGCGCGCCGATCCGTCGGCCGCCGGCCGGTCGGACAGCGCAGCCGCCAGCGCGGCCAGTGTGGTGGCGGCGTCGCCCAGCAGAGCGATGTCAGCCGGGCAGTTCTTGTCGAGCTGGCCGGGCTCGATGTCGCACCGGATCACGACCTTGCCTCGGATCTGCCCTTCCCACAGGTCGGAATCGCCGAGCTCGGTGCCGATGAGCAGCAGGGCATCGCTCTCGGCGGCAGCGTTCTGCACGGTCCGCAACCGCACCGACGCGCCGATGGACAGCGGATGTGTCTCGGAGAGAGCGCCTTTGCCGTTGACGGTGGTGGCGACGGGAGCGCCGAGCAGTTCGGCCAGCGCGGTGAGCTCCGGCTGCGCGTCGACGGCTCCTCCCCCAGCGATGATGAACGGCGCTTCGGCGGCGGCCAGCGCGGCCGCGGCGTGCCGGACCGTCTCCGGATCAGCCTGCGGGGCAACCAGTTTCGCGCACTGCCTGGCCCGGCCCGACCAGGGGGACTCCAGCACGTCGATCGGGACCTCGATGTGAACCGGTCGCGGCCGGCGGCCGGTGAAGCTGCCGAACGCCTCGGTCACCGCCTCGGCGGCCTCGTCGGCGCTGCGCACCCGACGGCTCCAGCGCACAAGCTCGTTCATCGCCCCGCTGATGTTCTTGGCCTCGTGGAGTTGCCCGAGATCGCGCCCTTCGGCGCCGGTCGGCATGCCCGAGGACAACGCCAGCATCGGCTGCGATTCCGCGTAGGCGGTGGCAGCGGCGGTCATGGCGTTGGTCAAACCGGGGCCGCTGGTGGCCACCACGACACCCGGGCGACCCGAGACACGGGCGTAGGCCTCGGCAGCGTAGCCCGCCCCCTGCTCATGTCGGGGTGTCACGGCGCGGATCCCGGCGTCGCCGAGATGGCGGTAGATCTCCAGGTTGTGGGTGCCGGGAATGCCGAAGATGGTGTCGACACCGTGCAGGGCAAGGGTTTCCACCACGGCTGCTCCGCCGTTGCGGTAGTCGGTCATATCAGGCCCCCGTGTTGGTGGCCAGCACCGACATAAGCTCGTATGCGACGTGCGCTGCGGCGATACCGGTGATCTCGGCGTGGTCGTAGGCCGGCGCGACTTCCACGATGTCGGCACCGACAACGTTGAGGCCCACCAGGTTTCGCAGGCAGTGCAGCAGCTCGCGGCTGGTCATGCCACCGGCTTCCGGGGTGCCGGTGCCCGGCGCGTGGGCAGGATCGAGCACGTCGATGTCGACCGAGACGTAGACGGGTGCCTCACCCAGGCGCGCGCGCATCCGTTCGATCACCGCGGCCAGCCCGTCGATCTGGAAATCGTCGGACCCGAGCACCTGGAAGCCGAGCACCTTGTCGTCGGCGAGGTCGGTCGACGAGTACAGCGGGCCGCGGGTGCCTACGTGCAGGCAGTGCTCCTTGTCGAGCAAGCCCTCTTCACTGGCCCGCCGGAATGGGGTGCCATGGGTGTACGGCGCACCGAAGTAGGTGTCCCAGGTGTCGAGATGGGCGTCGAAGTGCAGGACCGCGATCGGGCCGTGGTCGCGATGCAACGACCGCAGCAGCGGCAGCGCGATGGTGTGGTCCCCGCCGAGGGTGATCAGTTTCGCGCCGCCCTCACGCAGTTCGTCTGAGGCGTATTCGATCGTGGAGATGGCCTCGTTGAGGTCGAACGGGTTGACGGCGATGTCGCCGGCGTCGGCCACCTGCTGCGCGGCGAACGGCTCGACGTCGAGGCGGGGGTGGTAGGGCCGCAGCAGCTTGGACGAGGCCCGGATGTGGCCTGGGCCGAACCGCGCGCCCGGGCGGTAGGACACCCCGGAGTCGAACGGGACACCGACCACGGCGACGTCGGTGTGCGGCACTTCGTCGGTGCGGGGCAGCCGGGCGAACGTGGCGGGACCGGCATACCGCGGCACCTTGGTGGCGTCGACGGGTCCGACCGGTGTGCTGTGGGGTGTCTGCTGCGTCATAGCTACACCTTGTACGAGAGGCGCATCACAGCGATATCGACATCTGGGCGAAAATCGCCCGATCGTGTTCGACAATCTGTCCATGCTGTCGATAGCCGAGCTGCTCGCCGACCCCGATCTGCGGTTGACTCTCGTCGCAGGTCAGGACGCGGCCCGCGATGCCGAGATCGAAGCGGCGGCGGTCTCCGAACTGGCCCGCCCCGGCCCATGGTTGCAGGGCGGCGAGCTGTTGCTGACGATCGGGCTGCTGCTGCCCGCCGACTTCGACGGGTGTCGCGACTATCTCGCCGCGCTCAAAGCCGCGGGCGTGCGCGCGGTTGCGCTGGGTCTCGGCGGCGATCTCCCCCATCAGCGTGCCCCGCAGCGGTTGATCGACGCCGCCGATGACGTGGGGCTGCCGTTGCTGACCGTGCCCGACCCCGTGCCGTTCATCGCCGTCACCAAGGCGGTATTCGCCTATCGGGCGCGCGCCGAACGCCGGGAACTGGAATGGGCGTTGCGGACTCAGCGGGCGTTGACCGCCGCTGCCGTCAGCCCCGGCGGGCTGCTCGGGGTCCTGGCCGCGCATCGGACCGCCACCGGGCGTTCCGGGGTGGTGATCGATCTGCTGGGCCGCGTCCTGGCCGAATCCGATCCCGGCGGCGACGAGCTCTCGGCCGCCCTCGCCGATCAGCTGGCGGCGGTACGCGACCACGGCCTCGGCGCCGCGGCCGTCGATATCAGCGGCGGTCGCCGGCGCGAACTGCACGGCCTGGGCGCGCGCAGGCTACGCGCCTGGCTGCTGCTCGACGGTCCGGCGGAAATGCCTGTGGCTCAACAGATCACCGGCGATCTGGTGTCGCTGCTTTCGCTTGAGATCGAACGCCGTCATGGGCTGGACTCCGGGCAACGGCGCGGACGCGCCCAGGTGTTGGAGCGCCTTGCCCGGGCCACCGTCGACGACGTCGTGGCCGCGCGGTGGCTGACCGCGGTCGGCGTTCCCGATGTGGATCTGCGCGCCGCGGCGGTGGCGGCGCCGCAGGACGCCGACGATCTCGCGGCGGATCTGCTGATCACGTTGCCGGACGCGCTGGTTCGCGTCGTCGACGACGTCGTGGAGCTCGCCGTCCCGCGCGGGACCGATCTACCGGGCGTGCTGGGCACCCTGGCCGGACACCGCGCCGCGGGCATCGGCATCGGAGCGAGGCCGGGCGCCTTGGCGGTGTCGTTGCGGCAGGCCCACTCGGCGCTGGCCGCCAGTCGCGTGAACGGCAGGCATATGCCCGCCGAGGAGATCGCCAGCAGCCGGCTGCTGCTCACAGCGGTCGGCCCCGAGCCGTTGAGCGCGTTCGCCGACGCGGTGCTGGGCCCGCTGGACGCGGCCGACCGCTCGACCGAGCTGCTGCACAGCCTCACGGTGTTCCTGGAGAACAACGGGCAATGGGCGCCTTCGGCCGCAGCCCTGCAGGTGCACCGGCACACCATGCGCAACCGCATCGACGCCATCGAACGGCTCACCGGTCGCAGGCTCGACTCCGTGCACGATCGGCACGAGCTATGGCTGGCATTGCGCGCCCGGGACGCTGCGCGAATGTCGACCGACTGACCGGTCGGCGAAGTTACCCTTTTCCATGTGGCGGTCAGCGAGTTCCGGCGCTCGGTTTGCATGCCCGAGCTGGTGTTCAGCGGCCAGCTGCCGGCCCGCACCGCGCACTACGCGGAAAGCCTGTCCAGCCGGCTTCGCGTGCTGACCATCGCAACCTGGATCGCTGCTTCGGTGTCGGGTTTTTTCGGCTTGTTCCAGCTCGTCGTCGGCGGGGCCATCTGGCGCGTCGGGTTTCTCAATCTCGGGTTCGCGGCGCTGTTCGTCCTGGTACCCCTGCTGTACCGATTCGGCGAGCTGATAGCGCCGTTGAGCTTCTTCGTCATCGCCTACATCTCGGTGTCGGTGATGTGTTATCAGGTCGGAACCGGTTCGGGCCTGCAGCTGTATTTCCTGGTGTCGGCCTCGTTGGTGGTCCTGGTCCTGGGCATCGAGCGCATCGGTCTGGCCGCTGTGCTCGTCGGTGCAGGTGTGATCGCGTCGATTGCGCTGGCATTCCTGGCCCCGGTCGACCGCGGCCTCGGCCCGTCGTGGACGCTGCGGTTCGGCTTCGTGGTGACGACGGTGTCGGCGACCGTGATGGTCTTCGCGACAGTGTGGTTGGCGTTGCGGGAAAACGCGCGGGCCGAGGCCGCGATGGATGCCGAATACCAGCGTTCCGAGCAGTTGCTCACCAACATCCTGCCTGCGACGGTGGCCGCGCGCCTCAAGGACCCGGCCCGCACCATCATCGCCGACAAATACGACGATGCGTCGATTCTGTTCGCCGACATCGCCGGTTACACCAGCCGCGCGAGCGACACTCCTCCTGCGGACCTTGTGCGTTTCCTCGACCGGCTCTACACGGATCTCGACGCTCTCGTCGACAAGCACGATCTGGAGAAGGTGAAGACCAGCGGAGACTCCTACATGGTGGTCTCCGGTGTGCCCAAGCCACGCAGCGACCACCTTGAGGCGTTGGCCTGCTTTGCCCTCGACATGGCTGATGCCGTCGCGGATCTCAAAGATCCGCAGGGCCGAGCGGTGCCGCTGCGTATCGGACTGGCCTCCGGCCCCGTGGTGGCCGGCGTGGTCGGCGCCCGCAAGTTCTTCTACGACGTGTGGGGTGACGCCGTCAATGTCGCCTCCCGCATGGAGACCACCGACGTCGCGGGCCGAATTCAGGTGCCGCAGAACGTGTATGAACGCATCAGCAATCGCTTCGTGCTCGAAGAACGCGGCGAGGTCAACATCAAGGGCAAGGGCGTGATGCGGACCTGGTACCTGGTCGGCCGCCGCGACGACGACGTACGAGCGGCCGTCGAGACCGGTTAGACCTTGCCGTTCTCCGACTTGATCAACCAGGCCAGCTTCTCCAGCCCGTCGATGAGCTGATGCAGGATGTCCGCGGTGCTCGGGTCTTCGACACCATCCGCGTCGTGCACGCCGCGGATGGTGTCGACCACGGCGTAGATGCGGGTGGTGACGAGTTCGACCACCTCGGTCGTATTGCGTTCGTAGGCAGGGAATTCCGGCACCGTGGTGGTCGCGGCGACGCTGTCCGAGCGGCCGTCGGGTACGGCGCCCAGCGCGCGCATCCGTTCGGCGATGGTGTCGCTGGCGGTGCGGGCGAAATCGACCAGTTCATCCAGCTGCAGGTGCAGATCACGGAAGTTGGTGCCGACGACGTTCCAGTGCGCCTGTTTGCCTTGCAGCCCGAGTTCGATCAGATCGACGAGCACCTGCTGAAGATGGGTGCTCAGTTGCGGTGTGGCGTGGAAGCCCTGGATATCCGTTTCGATTCGACGTGTACTCATGACCGTTCCAACGACTGCTTTTTTGGAATCAATCCAGAAAATGGAATCAGTGATCGGGATCACATCTGAGGTTCGGTCAGCTGGTTCTCGTTCCTGTCCTGCTGGCTGAGCAGACGTGCGTATCCGGCTCCCATCCCCAGCAGCGCCAGGCCGACCACGATGAACACCGCGACCCGGAAGATCCCGTCGAGCGTGCCCAGGTCGAAGAGGAAAAGCTTGGCCATCGCCGCGGCGACCAGCGCGAGACCGCCACCGATCGGCAGCGACCGCTGGGCCTTGGGCAAGCGTGCGGCGTAGTACAACAACCCGGCCGCGACCACGATCCAGCAGATGGTCGCCACCATGTGACCCCCGAAGAATCCCGCGCCCGGACCGCCGGCGAGCACCCCGACGGTCACCGTGAATGTCGTCACCGCGTAACCGATCACCGCTGCCGCGGCCACCCACAGCAGGCGAATCGTGTCGTCATGTACCGGTCGGCTACCGGTCCACGACCACACGATCGTCGCCGCGGCGGCGATGGCCAGGATGCTCGAGGTCAGCACCGACACCGCGACCCCCGTGGGGAATTCGGTTGCCCGAATGAGGGTTTGCGGCGGTGCGTAGTGCAGGAAATATCCGCCGCCGACCACCGCGAAGCCGACAGCCGCCCAGTGGCCGACGTCACTGCGCCGCGTCGCGATGGCAACGCCGATCGCCATCGCCAGCAGCACCGGGCCGGCCACCATGCCGTCGAAGGCCACGGTGACCGCGATCAGGGCGGCAACTGCCGACAGCGCTGACCACACTTGACGGACCACGGCCGTCACGCCGGGCACCCGATCGCCGATCGCGGTGATCGCGAGCAGGGCCGCGGCCAGCACGCCGATCATCAACGACGCCACCACACGATCCGTTACAGCCGAAACACACAGCAGGGGAACAGTTCCCGCCGCCGTCGTGAGCGCGATGGCCGCCTTGTTGGCGGTCCAGCGCAGCAACAGCACACCGGCGCCGACGGCCAGCACCGCAGCCACCGCACACGTCAACGCCAGACGCATATCCTCCGCCGCTGCCGCCAGCGCGAACAGCAGCGGTACCGTCGCCGCGGCGACGCGCGCCACATGCAAGGTCATCCAGTCTCGCGCCCACTGCACGGGTAGCGTGGCCGCCGACAAAGCCAGCATGAATCCGATCAGCAGTAGCGTGACGCCGTCGGTGACGACCGGGGCCAGAAAGGTCAATGGCACCAGAACCAGCAGGCCGAGTTGCTCGGAGTTCCACAGTCGCGACAACGCCAGCCCACCACCGGCAATGACCGCGGCGACGGCCAGCCCGACCGGCGCGGCGACCCAGTGATAGATCGCCGTCACGGCGATCACGTCGATGTAGGCGGCCGCGATCCCGGTTGCGGCCAGCGCGATCGCGCCGGTACGTCCGCCGGGCCGCGACTGTTGCCACCACGCAACCGCGACCAGGCCCACCGCCAGCACAGCTCCCGCCGCGACGCGGAACCCGGGCCGCAGAATGCCTGCCTGCGCGGCCAGCACCACCAGCAACACGACGCCGACGAGCGTGACGGCCACGCCGGCGACGGCGAGTACTTTCCCGATCCAGCCTTCGGAGCGTTCGGTGCGCGGCGGCGGTACGGGGGCGGCGGCCGGAGCCGCCACGGCAACGGACGGGTTCGCGTGGGGAGCCGCCGGGTACGGGGTCACTGCCCAGGACGGAGCAATCGGCGCCGCGACAGGCGCAGCGGCCTGGTGCGTCAGCAGCCGGTCCAGCTCCGCCAGGTCCGCGGCCACCCTCCCTGTGTAAGCGTTGATCGCAGAGATGTCCGAGGCCAGCCGGGAGATGAGGGCGCGCTGCGGTTCGGTCATGCCTGTCATCGTGGCAGCAAACCCCGGCCGACCGGATGAGTAGGATTACTCGTCGAGTCCGTGTTCGATGGCGTACCGGGCCAACTCCACCCGGTTGGCCACCTGCAGTTTGCGGAACGTGGCCTGGACGTGGTTCTCCACGGTCCGGTGGCTCAGTGACAACCGGGCGGCAATCTGCTTGGCGGACAAGCCTTTCGCCACGAAGCGCAGCACCTCGGTCTCCCGTTCGGTGAGGCTCGGCGTGGCGGCGTCCCGGTCCGGACGCGCGGCCATGCGTCGGTACTCCCCCAGCACCAGGCCGGCCAGCCCGGGTGTGAACACGGCCCGCCCCTGCGCGGTGGCCCGAACAGCTTCGCCCAGTTCGGCTTTCGATGCGCTCTTCACCAGATAGCCAGTGGCTCCGGCCTTCACCGCCTCCAGCACGTCGTCGCGCTCGTCGGACGCCGACAACACCAGGACCTTGGTGTCCGGGGAGACCGCGAGCACCTCGGCCGTGGCCTGCGCGCCGGTGCCGTCGGTCAACCGCATGTCCATCACCACCACGTCGGGCCGCACCACCGCGGCCCGGCGCCGCGCCGCGGCGACACCGTCAGCCGTTGCCACCACCTCGAATCCGTCGTCGGCCAGATCGCGGGCGACCGCGTCCCGCCAGATCGGATGGTCGTCGACCACCATCACCTTCGGTGCCGACTCAGCCATCAGCGTCCCCCTTCTGTTCGCGGCACCGTCAGCTCCCATTCCGTGCCTGCGCCAGGTGCGGTGGTCAGCTCGGCCTTGCCGCCGAGCCAATTCATCCGTCCCACAATCGATTTCGATACGCCAAGCCGCCCCTGCCGGGCCGCCTCGGCCAGTCGGCCATCCGCAATGCCCACGCCGTCGTCGCGGACACTCACTGTCACGGTGTCCCCCAGATCCTCGAGGAGAACGTATGCCCGCGCATCCGGCCCGGCGTGGGCGGCTACGTTGTCGAGCGCATTGCCCGCCGCCGCGAACAACTCCCGGGCCACCGCATCCTCCAGCAACACGGGCTCGGCAGGCAGGCTGACCGACACCCGGTCACTGGCGCGGCTGCGCAGTAGTGCACCGATGTCGGTCAAGGTACCGGCCGCGACCTCGGCGTCGGGCGCGCTGACCAGGCGGCGCAGCGCCCGCTCCTGTTCTCCGGCCAGTTCGGCCAGTTCGGCTGTCTCGCCGCCGATCTCACGGCCTCGCCGAGATACCAGCGCCAGCACCTGGATGGCCCCGTCGTGCACGGTACGAGACAGCCTCTCGCGCTCTTCCAACGCTGCCGCCAACCGCACTGCCCGCTCCAGCTCGGCGTGCGCCCGGCGCGCGGTCTGGGCGGCCATGCCGACCGCCAGACCGACGGCCACCTCGATGACGATCGTGGCGTTACGGCCGAGATTCGGGCTCAGATACCCCTTGAGCGTGGCCGCGGCCGCCATGACCGCCAGCCCCGCGGCCATACCGCCGACCGGGCCGAACTGCAGGGCCGCCGAGATGGTCGCGTTGGTGGCCCACAGTGTGGTGGGCCACGACTGATTGTCGGCCACCCAGTGATCGGTAGCGACCAGCTCCGTCGACAGCATCAGCATCAGCACGATCACGATCTCGGCGAGCACCCAGGCCGGCCGGCGGCCGAACCCTTTGAGGTAGGCGACCGCGCACGCGACGCTCCAGAGCATCAGTAGGGCAAACAGCACCCAGGCCAGAATCGGCCGCGCCAGATCATCGTTGATCGCGATCTGGAAGCCCAACGCGTAGATGCAACTGAGCAGTCGAAAGCCCTGCGCCGCCCGCCACAGCGGGGTGACCGGATCCGAACGGCGCTGCACCTGCTCAGCATAAGGTCGGCGACGGCACCGCTACGGCACCATCTGGCTGCGACTACGGCCCGACGGCGACCGGGCGGCTCGGGTCGCCGGCCCACTCCGACCACGATCCGGGAAACAGCGCGGCATCCAGACCCGCGGCCGCCAACGCAGCGACGGCCACTGCGGCCGTGACACCTGAGCCGCAGTACGCGCCGACCGCGGCGCTCTCGCCGACACCCTGTTCGGCGAGCAGCCCGCGCAACTCCGCGTCCGGCAGCAAGGTGCCGTCGGCGGCGAGAACGCGGGTGCTCGGCAGGTTGACTGCTCCCGGGATGTGCCCGGCGGCCGGGTCCATGGGTTCGACGTCGCCGCGAAACCGCTCGGGTGCCCGGGCGTCGAGCAGTACGCCCGGATACGTGCCCGCCTCCTCGGCGGTGAGCGTGCGACGGGCTCCGTGGTAGAGGTCGTCGTACGCGATGACGACGTCGCCGGGCTCGGGGCGGACCGGGCCCTCTTGCAACGCCCCGCCCGCAGCCGTCCACGCCGCGAGACCGCCGTCGAGGATCCGGACGTCGGGGATGCCCGCCGCGCTCAACACCCACCACGCCCGGCCGGACCCGGCCCGGTTCCAGTCGTCGTACACCACGACGGGCACCCCATTGCGCAAACCCCAGCGGCGGGCCGAGGCCTCCAGGTCCCGCCCGGACGGCAACGGGTGCCTGCCTCGGCCGACGACGCCGTGGTCGGACAACTCGTCGTCGAGGGACACGTACACCGCCCCCGGCACGTGCCCGGCCAGGTACGCCGCGGTGCCGTCGGGCTCGGCCAGGGTCCACCGCACGTCCAGCACCGCGACCGGATCCCCGGCCTCGATCAGCTGCCGCAGTTCAGCGGCGGTGACGAAGACGTCTGCTCGTGCTGCACTCACTGCACCGAAGCTACATCACCTTCGACAGAAACGCTTTGGTGCGTTCGTGTTTCGGGTTGGCCATCACCTCACGCGGATTGCCGCTCTCCACGATGACCCCGCCGTCCATGAACACCAGCTTGTCGGCAACCTCGCGGGCGAACCCCATCTCGTGCGTGACGACCACCATGGTCATCCCCTCACTGGCGAGGTTCTTCATCACCGCAAGCACCTCCCCGACGAGCTCGGGGTCCAACGCGGAGGTCGGCTCGTCGAAGAGCATGAGCTTGGGACTCATCGCCAAAGCGCGCGCGATGGCCACCCGCTGCTGCTGACCGCCGGACAGCTGCGCCGGGTAGGCATCGGCCTTGGCCGACAAGCCGACCTGCCCCAGCAGGTCCTTGGCCCGCGCCAGCGCTTCCTCCTTCTTGACCTTCTTGACGTGGACGGGTGCCTCGATGATGTTCTCCAGCACCGTGCGATGCGGGAACAGGTTGAAGTGCTGGAACACCATCCCGACCTCGCGCCGTTGCTTGGCGGCCTCTCTGGGCCGCAGCTCGTGCAGCTTGCCGCCGCGCTCGCGGTAGCCGACCAGTTCGCCGTCGACGTAGAGCCTGCCGGCGTTGACCTGCTCAAGGTGGTTGATGCAACGCAGGAACGTCGACTTGCCCGAGCCCGACGGCCCTACCATGCACAGCACCTCGCCGCGGCCGATGTCGAGCGTGACGCCCTTGAGGACGGACAACGCGCCGAAGTTCTTGCACACACTTTCGGCGCGGACCATGGGTTCGGTCATGGATGTGGCTCTCCCATCTGCGCCTTGGCGAGGGTCTCCAGTTGCTTGGACGTCAGCTTCCGGGAGGCGCCCCTGGCGTAGTACCGCTCCAGGTAGTACTGCCCGACCATCAGCACACTCGTGACCGCCAGATACCAGGTGGAGGCCACCAACAGCAACGGGATCGGCTGGAACAGCGCGACACCGATGTCCTTGGACCGCCCGTACAACTCGAAGCTGTACGGCACCGCGGTGACCAGTGAGGTGGTCTTGAGCATGCTGATGAATTCGTTGCCGGTCGGCGGGATGATGACCCGCATCGCCTGAGGCAGAACGGTGCGGCGCATCGTCATCCACCACGACATCCCGAGTGCCGTCGACGCCTCGGACTGGCCCTCGGGCACCGAACTGATGCCGGCGCGGATGATCTCGGCCATGTAGGCCGCCTCGTTGAGACCCAGGCCGAGGACGGCCAGCATGAAGAAATTCGGTTCGCTGAGGCTGAATTTGAAGAAGGTCGGGCCGAAAGGGACGCCCAGTTGGATGTTCTTGTAGATCACCGGGACCAGGCCCCAGAGCACCAACTGCACGTACACCGGCGTGCCGCGGAATATCCACAGATACAACCAGGACACCGCTTTGAGCACCGGATTCGGTGACAGCCGCATCACCGCCAAGGCGACCCCGAGGATCAGCGCCAACACCATCGAATAGATGGTGAGCTGCAGGGTGTTCCAGGCGGCCTGCGAAATCCGTTGATCGAACAGGTATTTCCCGTAGGTGTCCCACCGGTAGGCCTCGTTGGTGCCCGCGCCGTAAATGAACAGCGCGAGCGCGACGATGATGACGGCGGCCGTGACCCACCGCCACGGATGCCTCAGCGGGACAGCATCAATGGCGGCGGGTGCCGGTTCTTGCTCGACCGCGGTAGGCGGCGATGCGTCTGCCATTGCCGGCTCAGCTGGTCGCGCCGTTGATGACCGGCTTGTCGATCAGTCCCTTCTCGGCGCCCCAGTTGGCGGCCACCTGCTTGTAGGCACCGGTCTGGATGAGGTGCTCGAGAGCCTTCTGCAGCGACTGCGCCAGCGGTGAGCCCTTGGGGACGACCCAACCGTAGGGTGCGGAATCGAAGATCTCGCCGACCTGCTCGAGTTTGCCGTCGCTCTGCTTGATCGCGTAGGCCGTCACCGGTGAGTCCGCCGACATGGCGTCGGCCTGGCCGAGCAGCACCGCGTTGGTCGCCGCCGACTGGTCGTCGAACTTGAGCACGGCGATGGCGGGCTTGCCGTCCTTGGCACACTTCGCATTGCGGGCCGGCATCTCATTGGTGTCCTGCACCGTCGCCGTCTGCACCGCCACCTTCTTGCCGCACGCGTCCTCGGGGTTGATACCCGCGCCGACCTTCTGCGCCCAGGCCGAGCCTGCCTGGAAGTAGGTGACGAAGTCGACCTGCTGCTCACGTTCTTTCGAGTCGGTGAACGACGACATGCCGACGTTGTAGCTGCCGCCCTGGACGGACGGAATGATCTTGTCGAACGCTGACGGCCGGTACTCCGGGGTCAGTCCCAAGGTGGCGGCGATGGCGTTCATGAGGTCGACATCGAACCCGATGATCTTGCCGTTGGGATCCTTGAACTCGTTCGGCGCGTACGTCGGATCGGTACCGACGATGAGCTTGCCGCTCGACTTGATGGGATCCGGCACGGTGTTGGCGATGGAGTCGACCTTTTCAGCAGTCGCCGCGGTGGTCGTCGTGCCTGACGTACCGCTGTCACTGTTGTTCGCGCACCCCGAGAGCATCAGGGCGCCACTCGCCGCGATCACCCCTGCGACGCGCCACATTTTCCCCCGACGGACGTGACATCCAGCTTTCACAGTTGCCTCTTCTCTTTGCCTAGGGCCGTCTTCCGCCCCTCATCAAACCGGAGACGTTAACGACCGTGGCCCCAGCCCGCACTGGGGTAACCGAACATTAACGACCGCAGTACGACGCCACAGCGGTACGGTAAAATCCGCGCCCGGCACTATTTGTTGTGTCAAACTGCCAGCATGGAAACCACTGCTACACCAAGCCTGTTGCCTCATCTGTGGAAGGCAACGCTGGCAACTGGCGTTCTCGCAGTCATTCTGGGTGTTCTCGTTTTCGTTCGCCCCGGCGCCGCAATCATCGTGACTGCGATCTTCTTTGGCGCATACCTCTTGGTGACCGGCATCTGGCAGGTCGTGCTCGCCCTGAGCCTGCGTTCCCCCGCCGGCAGCCGCATTCTGCTGTTCGTCAGTGGTGCGGCGTCGCTCGTTCTGGCGGTGTTGTGTTTCGTCAACCTGGACAACTCGATCCAGTTGCTCGCCATCTGGATCGGTGTCGGCTTCATCTTCCGCGGTGTGGCGACGGCGATGTCGGCCATCGGTGATCAGTCTCTGCCTGGACGCATTTGGGAGATCATCGTCGGCGTCATCAGCATTATCGCGGGCATCATCATGTTCGTCGCACCGGTCGAGGGCCTGGTCGCTCTCACTCAGGTGACCGGCATCATCCTGATCGTGCTCGGCATCGTCGAGGTCATCTCCGCCTTCGGCATCCGTAGCGACGCCAAGAAATTGAAGGCCGCCTTCGCCCCGGAACCGCCCACGGTGACGTAACCCACCATGTTGGCGGTCCCGGGACGCTGGTTGCCGAGATGGATGCCTACTACACTTCGTCGTAGGTTGGCCTAGCGACCTCGGAAGTAGGGTCAGATGGACGCTTTGGATGTGTCACGGTGGCAGTTCGGAATCACCACCGTGTACCACTTCATCTTTGTTCCGCTGACCATTGGGTTGGCACCGTTGATCGCCATCATGCAGACCGTGTGGGTGATCACCGGCAATGACAGCTGGTATCGGCTCACCCGGTTCTTCGGCAAGCTGTTCCTGATCAACTTCGCGATCGGGGTGGCCACCGGAATCGTGCAAGAGTTCCAGTTCGGCATGAACTGGAGTGAGTACTCGCGGTTCGTCGGCGACATCTTCGGCGCGCCGCTGGCCATGGAGGGCTTGGCCGCGTTCTTCTTCGAATCCACCTTCATCGGGCTGTGGATCTTCGGCTGGACGCGGCTACCCCGGCTCGTGCACCTCGCCTGCATCTGGGTGGTGGCCATCGCGGTGAACATGTCGGCGTTCTTCATCATCTCGGCCAACTCGTTCATGCAGCATCCTGTCGGGGCCGTCTTCAATGCCGAGAAGGGTCGCGCCGAGCTGACCAGCATCGTCGCCCTGTTCACCAACAACACTGCGATCGCTGCGTTTTCGCACGCTGTGGCCGGGTCGTTCCTGACCGCGGGCGTGTTCGTGGCGTGTGTGTCTGCGTGGTGGATGGTGCGCTCGCAGCGAAGCGACGCTGCCGCGACCGACGACGCGGTGACGATGTACCGGCCCGCCACCATCCTGGGCTGCCTGGTCACCCTGGTGGCGGCCATCGGGCTGTTCTTCACCGGCGACGCCCAGGGCAAGTTGATGTTCCAGCAGCAGCCGATGAAGATGGCCTCCGCAGAATCGTTGTGTCACAGCCAAACCGACCCGGACTTCTCGATCCTGACCGTCGGGACCCACAACAACTGCGACAGCGTCGTGCACGCCATCGAGGTGCCCTTCGTCCTGCCTTTCCTGGCCGAAGGCAAGTTCACCGGGGTGCACCTGGACGGCGTGCAGGATCTGCAGCAGCAGTATGAACACAAGTTCGGGCCCGGCGACTACCGGCCCAACCTGTTCGTCACCTACTGGTCGTTCCGCGCGATGATCGGATTCCTCGCGGTGCCAGGTCTTTTCGCGGTCGCCGCACTGTGGCTGACCCGTGGCGGCCGGATTCCGAACCAGCGCTGGTTCTCCTGGTTCGCCCTGCTGACCATTCCCACGCCGTTCTTGGCCAACAGCGCGGGCTGGGTGTTCACCGAAATGGGCCGCCAACCCTGGGTCGTCGCCCCCAACCCGACCGGTGATCAGGCCATCCGGCTGACCGTGGCCCAAGGCGTGTCGCACAACTCGATGACCATCGTGGTGCTGTCCCTGGTGACCTTCACATTGCTCTACGCCGTGCTGGCGGTCATCTGGTTCTTCCTGCTGCGCCGCTACGTCGTGGCCGGGCCGCTGGAACACGACTCCGAACCGGCGCCGCCGACACCGCCGGGTGCCGACGACGTCGCACCGTTGTCGTTCGCGTACTGAGCCCGCCGCACGAGTCGAGGAGCGATTCGATGGGATTACAGGAACTCTGGTTCATTCTGCTGGCCGTGCTGTTCCTCGGATTCTTCGTACTAGAGGGATTCGACTTCGGTGTCGGGATGTTGATGAGCTTCTTCGGTCGGGCCGCAGGTCGCACCGGGACCGACGCCGAACAGCATCGTCGCGCCGTGCTCAACACGATCGGCCCGGTGTGGGATGGCAATGAGGTGTGGCTGATCACCGCCGGTGGCGCGATGTTCGCTGCGTTTCCCGAGATGTACGCGACCGTGTTCTCCGGTCTGTATCTGCCCTTGCTGGCGATCCTGTGCGCGATGATCGTGCGTGTCGTGGCCATCGAATGGCGCGGCAAGATCGACGATCCCGGGTGGCGCCGGTGGGCGGACATCGCCATTGCGGTCGGATCATGGGTGCCGGCCATTCTGTGGGGCATCGCGTTCGCTGGGCTGGTGCACGGCATGCCCGTCGACGGCCACGGGCAGATGCACGCCGGAATCACCGACGTCGTCAACCCGTACACCCTGCTGGGTGGGCTGGCGACCGGATCGTTGTTCGCCCTGCACGGTGCGGTGTTCGTCGCGCTGAAGTCGAGCGGCACCGTGCGAACCGACGCTTTCGACTTCGCCCGCAAGCTGGCGATCCCGGCGACGGTGCTGGTGGCAGGCTTCGGCCTGTGGACACAGTTGAGCCACGGCAAACCGTGGACGTGGATCGTGCTGGCCATCGCGGTGGTGGCGCAGCTGGCCGCGGTCGCTAGGGTGTTCAGCCGCAGCGGCGAGGGCTGGGCCTTCATCTCCACCACGATTGTCGTTGCCGCCGTGGTGGTTCTGCTGTTCGGTGCGCTGTACCCGAACCTGGTGCCCTCGACGCTGAACCCGGACTGGAGCCTGACCATTTACAACGGCTCGTCGTCGCCGTACACGCTGAAGGTCATGACCTGGGCGGCACTGGTGTTCGCGCCCCTGGTGATGGTTTACCAGGCCTGGACGTATTGGGTATTCCGCAAACGTATTTCGGCTGACCGCATCCCGGAGCCGATCGGACTCGCCCGGCGGTCGGACTGAATCTCTGGCGCGCCCTGGGCATTCGCGGCGGGACAGGATCTGTCACGGCGCTGCGCCGCTACCTGGCGGCCGCGGTGGCCTGCGGTGTGGTGATCGCCGGCAGCACCATCGCGTCGGCGGTGGTGCTGGCCCATCTGGTGGCCGGTGTGGTGGTCGATCCGAACTCCGGAACACACTGGCGCTCTTCACTGCTCGCACTCGGAGCGATCTGGGCCGTGCGCACGGTGGCGCAATGGTTGCAGGGCAGGCTCTCGCAGCGCGGCGCCACCGCGGTCATCGGCGAGTTGTCCAGCCAGGTCCTGCGGTCGGTGACAGCCCTGCCGCCACGGCAGTTGGCGGCCCAACGGGATGCGGCCGCCGCGGTGGTGACACGCGGCCTCGACGGGCTGCGACCGTACTTCAGCGGCTACCTGCCGGCCGTGGTGCTCGCGGGCATCCTGACCCCGGCAGCTCTGCTGGTCATGGCGTGGTACGACCTTCAGGCCGCGGCGATCGTGATGATCGCGCTCCCGCTCGTCCCCATCTTCATGGTGCTGATCGGGCTCCTCACCGCGGACCGGTCGGCGGCGGCCCTCAGCGCCCTGACCACCTTGCAGAGCCGACTACTCGACCTGGTCGCGGGGATCCCCACCTTGCGTGCTCTGGGGAGAGCCGGCGGGTCTGTGCAGCGTATCGCCGAACTGTCCGCCGCACACCGGCGTTCGACCATGGCGACGTTGCGGATCTCCTTTCTGTCGGCGCTGGTGCTGGAGCTGCTGGCCACGCTCGGCGTGGCCCTGGTGGCGGTGAGTGTCGGCCTGCGCCTGGTCTTCGGAGACATGACGCTGGCGGCCGCCCTGACCGCGCTACTGCTGGCGCCTGAGGTCTTTTGGCCGCTGAGGCGGGTCGGCGCGGCGTTTCACGCCGCGCAGGACGGCAAGACCGCGGCCGAAACCGCCTTCACGCTGTGCACGGTACCGGCCCCGGCCGGGACCCTGCTGCCGCGGGCAACTGCGCCCACCATCGAGGTCGAGGGCTTCCACGCGGCGATCGAACCGGGGCGCGTCACGGTTCTCACCGGACCCAACGGAGCCGGGAAAAGTACGGCGCTGCAGGCGATTCTGGGCCTCACCGATGCGCCACGGGTGCGGGTCGACGGGATCGAGGTGGCCGATCTCGACCCGAACGCGTGGTGGCGTCAGATCGCCTGGCTGCCGCACCGTCCGGTACTGATTCCCGGTACCGTCCGGGACAATCTGGAATTGCTCGGCCCGTTGCCCGACCTCGACACTGCTTGTCGCAGTGCCGGTTTCGACGAGGTCTGCGCCAGCCTTCCGGACGGGTTGGACACCGTGATCGGCCGCGACGGGGTAGGCCTTTCGCTCGGGCAGCGGCAACGGCTCGGCCTGGCCCGGGTACTCGGATCCCCGGCGCCGGTGCTGCTGCTGGACGAGCCCACCGCGCATCTGGATGCCGAGCTGGAGGCTCGGGTCCTGGCGGCCATCACGGCCCGGGCTGCTTCCGGTGCCACCGTCGTGGTGGTCGGGCACCGCGATCCAGTGCTTGCGATCGGCGATGTGGTTGTGACGGTGGGTGATTCACGTGTTCCACGATGACCCGCTGCTGCGGTTCTCCGCGCACTTACTGAGGCCCCGGATCGGGCGGCTGGCCCTGGCGAGCATGTTCGGCGTGCTGTCGCTGGGCAGTGCCCTGGCATTGGCCGGCATCTCCGCATGGCTGATCACCCGAGCCTGGCAGATGCCGCCGGTGCTGGACCTCTCGGTGGCCGTGGTTGCGGTTCGCGCGCTGGGCATTTCTCGAGGGGTGCTCGGCTACTGCCAGCGGCTCGCGTCGCACGACACCGCGCTGCGGGCAGCGGCCAATGCCCGCACCGGGTTGTACCGCCGGCTGGCGGAGGCCGCCACCGACGACGTCATGCGCATGCCGAGTGGTGAACTCGTGGCCCGGATCGGTGGATCGGTCGACGACCTGGCCGATGTGCTGGTGCGCGCCCTGCTGCCGATCGTGGTGGCCGTGGTGCTCTCAATCGCCGCGGTGGGCGTCATCGCCGTGATCTCCCCTGCCGCCGCGGCGGTGCTCGCGGCGTGCCTGCTTGTCGCGGGGGTGCTCGCTCCCGCTGTGGCGGCACGCGCGGCGACCGCAGCGGAGACCGTTGCCGCACAACATCGTTCGCAGCGTGACACGGCTACCATGCTGGCGCTCGAATATGCCCCGGAGCTCCGCGTCAGTGGGCGCCTGGCTGCGGTGATCAACGAGTCCGAGCAGCAGCACCGCGCCCTGGGCCGTGCGGTCGACAGAGCCGCGGCACCCGCCGCCGTCGCCGCCGCCATGCCGAGCGCCGCCATCGGAGCCAGCGTGCTGGGCGCGGTCGTCGCCGCACTGGCCCTGGCCCCGACGGTCGCCCCGACCACTGTGGCGATCCTGATGCTGCTGCCGCTATCGGCATTCGAGGCCACAGCCGTGCTGCCAGAAGCCGCACCGCAGCTGGGTCGCTCGCGCATCGCGGCCCGCAGGCTCAAGGCCCTGACCGAACTCGAGACCGGCATGCGTCGACGTCCCGCCACCGCGGCGGTGGACCTGCAACCGGGGGCGCGGCTGGCCGTCCTGGGGCCGAGCGGCTCAGGCAAGACGACGTTGTTGATGGCGATCGCCCGCCAGTACGCGGAAAAACCGCAGCGCGCAGCTTTTTTCGCCGAAGATGCGCACCTGTTCGACACCACGGTCCGCGACAACCTGCTGGTGGCCCGCGGCGACGCCACCGACGAGGAACTGTTGGCGGTCGTGCACCGTGTCGGCCTCGGAACCTGGTTCGCGAACCTGCCCGACGGGTTGTCCAGCATTCTGGTGGGCGGAGCGGCTGCGGTGTCAGCGGGCCAACGCAGGCGGCTGCTGCTGGCGCGAGCGCTGATCTCGAGCTTCCCGATCGTGCTGCTCGACGAACCGACGGAGAATCTCGATGCGGCCGACGCCGACCGAATCCTGACCGAGCTGCTCACTCCCGGCGGCCTGTTCGCAGCCGACCGGACCGTCGTGGTCGCGACGCATCATCTGCCGGCCGGTGTCGACTGCCCGACGCTGCGTTGTGCTGCGCTGCCACAGGTATCCGGCGAGTAGCCTCGGTCACATGACCGACGCGCGCGGCGACGGCACCGAGTCGGACAAACCCGCTCCGCCGGCCGCATCGCCGACACCGTACGGACCGTACCCGGGCCCCTACCCGCCGCCGTACGGCAGTTATCCCCCACCACCGCCCTACGGTGCCGGTTATCCCCCGTCTGCGTACGGTGGCTATCCCGCGCCCCCGCCTCGCCCAGCGGTCGGATCACGCAACGGGCTTGGCGTCGCGGCGCTGGTGCTGGCCATCATCGGTCTCGTCCTGACGGTGTCGGTGGTCGGTGGCATCGTCCTCGGCGTGCTCGCGGTGGTCATCGGGGCCGTTGCGCGCGGCCGGTGTAAACGCGGCGAGGCCGACAACATGGGTATCGCCACCAGCGGCATCGTGCTCGGAGCCATCGCTGTGCTGGTGTCGATCGCCTTCATCTGGGTGTGGGTTGGGGTCGGGCAGCGCTGGTTCGACGAATTCGGCGGGCCCGAATACATGGACTGCATGCAGCGGGCCGGCAGCGATCACGTCGCGCAACAACAGTGCGAGGACGCGTTACGCAAACGAGTGGAGGGCGATCTCGGCGTCACCCCGACGCCGACGCGTTAGCTCGTCATTTCGACGCGGGGAAGTACTTGACGATGCCTTCCTGCACAACCGTCGCCAGCAGCTGACCGGACTCGTCGAAGAAGTGGCCGGTGCCCAGGCCACGGGATTCGGCGGCCACCGGTGAGGTGGTCGAGTACAGCACCCATTCGTCGAACTTGATCGGACGGTGAAACCACACCGAATGGTTCATCGTGACCGCGAAGATGCGATCGAAACCCCACGACAGCCCGTGCGTGGTGATGATCGAGTCGAGCACCGTGGTGTCCGACGAATACACCAGCGCCGCGCCGTGCAACACCGGGTCGTCGGGCATGGCGCCCTCGGTCTTGAGCCAGACCCGGTTGTGGTCGAGGCGCTCCCCTTTGTCCCGCATCACCCAGGCCGGGTCGTTGGTGTAGCGCCACTCGATGGGCCGCAATGCCTCGACGAACAACGGCACGGTTTTCTCGTAGCCGCGCAACAGCTCGTCGATCTTCGGCAAGGTGTCGGGGTGTGCGACGTCGGGCGCGGCCACGCTGTGTTCGAGGCCGCGCCCGCCGTTCATGTAGGAGAGCATCACGGTCGTCAGGAGCTGACCGTCCTGCATGACGTCCACCCGGCGATTGGCGAAACGCTTCTCGTCGCGTAGCCGCACGATGTGGAATTCGAGGTCCTTCTCCGGGTCACCGCCGGCGATGAAATGGGCGTTCAGCGCGCTCGGCTGCTGCTTGTGCTCAAGTGACCGACCACCCGCGACGAACGCCTGCGCGATCATCTGACCGCCGAACGTGCGTATCGGGTTCTTGCTCGGGTGCGTCCCGATGAAGAGGTTGTCGTCGACGCGCTTGAGGTCGAGAACCGCCAGCAGCTCCTCGAAATCCGAGTCTGACACCGGGCCCCTCTCCCTCGTTTAGACGTCCTCCTCACCGATGCGGTGCACATGGATCAGATTCGTGGAGCCTACTGTGCCGGGAGGAGCGCCTGCGACGATGACCACCAGCTCACCGCGCTTGTAGCGGCCGAGCTCCAACAACGACTTGTCGACCTGCCGGATCATGTCGTCGGTGCTGGACATCTGCGGCACGATGAACGTCTCCGTGCCCCACGTCAGGGCGAGCTGGCTGCGAACCTCGGGCAGTGCGGTGAACGCCAGCACCGGCAGCGGCGTGTGCAGCCGGGCCAGTCGGCGCACGGTGTCGCCGGACTGGGTGAACGCGACCAGTGCCTTGGCATCCAGCCGTTCACCGATGTCGCGCGCCGCGTATGAGATGACGCCGCGCTTGGTACGCGGGACGTGGGTCAGCGGCGGTACCACGACCGAGTTCTCCTCGACCGCATGGATGATGCGGGCCATGGTCCGCACGGTCTCCAGCGGGTGCTTGCCGACGGAGGTCTCGCCGGAGAGCATGACAGCGTCGGCGCCGTCGAGCACCGCGTTCGCGACGTCGGAGGCCTCGGCCCGGGTGGGCCGCGAGCTTTCGATCATCGACTCCAGCATCTGCGTGGCGACGATGACAGGTTTGGCGTTCTCCCTCGCGATCTGGATCGCCCGCTTCTGAACCAGCGGCACCTCCTCCAGCGGCAGCTCCACGCCGAGGTCGCCACGTGCCACCATGACCGCGTCGAATGCCAGCACGATGGCCTCGAGATTCTCGACGGCCTCAGGCTTCTCCAGCTTGGCGATCACCGGAACACGGCGCCCGACGCGGTCCATCACCTCGTGCACCAGCTCGATATCCGCCGGTGAGCGGACAAACGACAGCGCAACCAGGTCGACGCCGAGCTGCAGCGCGAATTCCAGGTCCTTGATGTCTTTCTCCGACAGCGCCGGGGCAGACACGTTCATGCCGGGCAGCGACATGCCCTTGTTGTTGCTGACCGGGCCACCCTCGGTGACCTTGCAGACGACGTCGTTGCCCTCGATGCTCTCGACGATCAGACCGACATTGCCGTCGTCGACCAGCACCCGGTCCCCTGCCACGGCGTCCTCGGCGAGCCGCTTGTAGGTGGTGGACACCCGATCGTGGGTTCCGGCGCACTCGTCGACGGTGATCCGTACCGTCTCGCCGGTCGCCCATACGGTCGGTCCGTCGGCGAAACGTCCGAGGCGGATCTTCGGTCCCTGCAGGTCGGCGAGGACACCCACCGCGTGCCCGGTCTCATCGGCGGCGACCCGGACCCTGCGATACGCAGCCTCATGATCCGAGTAGTCGCCATGGCTGAAGTTCAGCCGCGCTACGTCCATTCCGG
Source organism: Mycolicibacterium brisbanense (assembly GCF_001570425.1). Lineage (GTDB taxonomy): Bacteria > Actinomycetota > Actinomycetes > Mycobacteriales > Mycobacteriaceae > Mycobacterium > Mycobacterium brisbanense. The sequence continues at coordinate 40,449 of NZ_BCSX01000020.1, read as the reverse complement.
CTTCGACCAGCGATTTGACCATCGCGTCGGTGCTAGTAGCCGGACCCATCGTACAAACGATCTTCCCGCGTCGGTTCACGGGTTCAGAGCATAGTCGTTGATCGATTCAGACGACGGCCAGCGGCAGCACTCCCGGACGCACCGGCGCCGGCAGGTCGGACTCGCCCATCAGATAGGCATCCACCGCATGGGCCGCGCTGCGCCCCTCGGCGATGGCCCACACCACCAACGACGCCCCGCGGTGCGCGTCACCGCAGACGAACACACCCGGTGCGTCGGTCTGCCAGTCCGACCCGCAGGGCAGTGCGCCGCGCCCGTTGAGTCGCAGGCCGAGGCCATCGAGCAGGGCCATGTGTTCGACGCCCTCGAACCCGATGGCCAACAACGCCAGATCGCACGGGATCTCCAGCGATTCCCCGACCGGGGTGATCTGGCGGCGGCCTTCGGCGTCGCGGGTTACCCGCACTTCGGCGATCTCCAGCGCCCGAAGATGACCGGTTTCGTCGCCGATGAACCGCTGGACCGCCACCTCGAAGTGGCGGGCCCCGCCCTCTGCATGGGCCGGCGATGTGCGCAGGACCAGCGGCCACGTGGGCCAGGGCGTGAGAGATTCGTCCCGAACTCCCGGCGGCTCGGGGTTGTAATCCAGCTGCGTCACCGATTTCGCGCCCTGGCGGTGCGCGGTGCCCAGACAGTCGGCCCCGGTGTCGCCACCGCCGATGATGACCACATGACGCCCAGCGGCCGACAGCGGTGACGGCCCGTCGCCCTCGCATTCCCGATTGGCCGGTACCAGGTGCTCCATGGCCAGATGCACCCCGGCCAACTCGCGGCCGGGCACGTCGTTGTCGCGGGCCCGCAGGGCACCGACCGCCAGCACGACGGCCTGATGCCGGGCCCGCAACTGCTCGACGGACAGGTCGACACCCACCTCGCATTCGGTGACGAACCGAGTGCCTTCGGCCCGCATCTGGGCCAGCCGCTGATCGAGCACCGACTTCTCCAGCTTGTACTCGGGGATGCCGTAGCGCAGCAGCCCACCGAGCCGGTCATCGCGCTCGTACACCGTGACGTCGTGGCCCGCACGGGTGAGCTGCTGGGCCGCGGCCAGTCCCGCCGGACCCGAGCCCACCACCGCGACGCTCTTGCCGGTCCTGATCGCGGCAGGCTGCGGCTCGACCGTCCCGTCCAGCCAGGCCTGGTCGGCGATGGTCTGCTCGATGCGTTTGATGGTGACGCTGCCGCCGGTCTGCTCCTCGCTGATCGACAGGACGCAGGCCGCCTCACACGGCGCCGGGCACAGCCGGCCGGTGAACTCGGGGAAGTTGTTGGTGGCGTGCAGCCGGTCGCCTGCCGCGTCCCAGCGGCCGCGACGCACCAGGTCGTTCCACTCCGGGATCAGGTTGCCGAGCGGGCATCCCGCGGTTCCCGAGTGGCAGAACGGAATACCGCAGTCCATGCAGCGGCGGGCCTGCTGCGAGACCTCGCCGGCCCGCTCATGGGGGTTCTGTCGCTCGTACACCTCACGCCAGTCCCCGATGCGTTCATCGACGGGCCGCTTGGCGGCCTCGATCTTGGGTACTCGCAGGAATCCGGTCGGATCAGCCACGGCTGGCCTCCATGATCGCATTGTCGACATCGCGGCCCTCTGCTTTGGCCATCCGCGTGGCCTGCAATACGCGCTGATAGTCGGTCGGCATGATTTTGGTGAATTGTGAACTGCGCCTTGACCAGTCGGACAACACCGACTTGGCCACGGTGCTGCCGGTGTACTGGGCGTGGCGGGTCACCACGGTCTGCAACCAGGCCAGGTCTTCGGGCTCGAGGGCCTGCAGCTGCACCATCTCGGTGTTGACCTTCGCGGGGTCCAAGCCCAGCACGTAGGCGATTCCACCGGACATGCCTGCAGCCATGTTCCTGCCTGTGCGTCCCAGCACCACGACGCGGCCGCCGGTCATGTATTCGCAGGCGTGGTCGCCGACGCCTTCGGCAACGGCCAACGCTCCAGAATTGCGCGCGCAGAACCGTTCTCCCACCCGGCCGCGCAGGAAGACCTCACCTGAGACAGCCCCGTAGAGCAGGGTGTTGCCCGCGATGACGTTGTCCTCGGGCAGGAACAACACGTCGTCGGGCGGACGCACGATCACCCGGCCACCGGAAAGGCCTTTGCCCACATAGTCGTTGGCGTCGCCGATGAGATCGAGGGTGATACCAGGCGGCAGGAACGCCCCGATGGACTGCCCGGCCGATCCGGTCAGGGTGACGTGGATGGTGTCGTCGGGCAGCCCGGTGGCACCGTAGCGGCGGGTCACCTCGGATCCGAGCAGGGTGCCGACCGTGCGGTTGACGTTGCGCACCGGCAGCTCCAGCCGCACCTGGTGGGCATCCTCCAGCGCACCCTCGGAAAGCTGGATCAGGGTACGGTCCAGGGCCTGCTCCAAGCCATGATCCTGGCCGCGCAGCCGGCGGCGTTGGGTCAGCTTGGCGCCGTGGGGATCGGTGGATACCGCGAAGATCGGGCTGAGGTCCAGCCCACGGCTCTTCCAGTGCGCGACGCCGGACGCGGTGTCGAGCATCTCGGCGTGGCCGACCGCCTCGTCGATGCTGCGGAAGCCCAGCTCGGCGAGGTAGCGGCGGATGTCTTCGGCGATGAAAGTGAAGAAGTTCTCCACGAACTCGGGCTTGCCGTTGAACCGGGCCCGCAGTTCGGGATTCTGGGTGGCGACCCCGACCGGACAGGTATCGAGGTGGCACACCCGCATCATGATGCAGCCCGCCACCACCAGCGGCGCAGTCGCAAAGCCGAACTCCTCGGCGCCCAGCAGCGCAGCCACCATGACATCGCGCGCCGTGCGCAGGCCGCCGTCACACTGCACGGTGATGCGGTCGCGTAAACCGTTGAGCACCAACGTCTGCTGGGCGTCGGCCAGGCCGATCTCCCACGGGGCCCCGGCATGCTTGAGCGAGGTCAGCGGCGCGGCACCGGTGCCGCCGTCGTACCCGGAGATCAGCACGACGTCGGCGTGCGCCTTGGACACGCCGGCGGCCACGGTGCCGACCCCGACACTGCTGACCAGCTTCACGTGGATGCGTGCCTCGGAGTTGGCGTTCTTCAGGTCGTGAATGAGCTGCGCGAGGTCCTCGATCGAGTAGATGTCGTGGTGCGGCGGTGGCGAGATGAGCCCGACTCCGGGGGTCGAATGCCTGGTTTTGGCGATGCTCGGGTACACCTTGTAGCCCGGAAGCTGCCCGCCCTCACCAGGTTTGGCACCTTGAGCCATCTTGATCTGGATATCGGTGGCGTTGACGAGGTAGTCGCTGGTCACGCCGAAGCGGCCCGACGCGACCTGCTTGACCGCGCTGCGCCGCAGCGGGTCGTAGAGCCGTCCGACGTCCTCGCCGCCCTCACCGCTGTTGGACCGGCCCCCGAGCCTGTTCATGGCGATGGCCATGGTTTCGTGGGCCTCGGCGGAGATCGAGCCGTAGCTCATCGCGCCGGTGTTGAACCGCGCGACGATCGCTTCGACGGGTTCCACCTCGTTGAGCGGGACCGGCGCCCGCAGCCCGCGTTTGAACTCGAACAGGCCGCGCAGCGCACCGCCTTCGCGGGACAGCCGATCGACCTCCTCGGAGTACCGGGCGAAGATGTCCCGTCGGCCGGTCCGAGTCGAATGCTGCAGCAGGAAAACCACTTCCGGGGTGAAAAGGTGCAGTTCGCCCTCGCGGCGGAACCCGTATTCCCCGCCGACCTCCAGCCTGCGATGGACGCGTTCGGTCGGGTTCTCCGGGTAGGCCCGTCGATGCCGCAGCTTGACCTCCTCGGCCAGCACGTCCAGGCCGACGCCGCCGAGCTGGCTGGTGGTACCGGTGAAGTACTCCTCGACCACTCCCCGATCGAGACCGATAGCCTCGAAAACCTGTGCTCCGGTGTAGGACCCGACCGTGGAGATGCCCATCTTGCTCATCACCTTGACCACGCCCTTGCCGAGAGCCTTGACGTAGTTGCGGACCGCGGCAGCCGGCTCGATACCGGTGAGCTCACCTTCCCGGATCAGATCTTCGATCGACTCGAACGCCAGATACGGGTTGACCGCAGCCGCGCCGAAGCCGATGAGCATCGCGATGTGGTGCACCTCACGGGCGTCACCGCTTTCCACCACCAGTGCCACTTTGGTGCGTTCCTTGGTGCGGACCAGATGGTGGTGCACCGCCGACACCGCGAGCAATGATGGGATCGGCGCCCGGGTGTGGTCCGAGTCGCGGTCGGAAATCACCAGGGTGCGTGCACCTTTGGCGATAGCCTCGCTGGCACGCTGCCGCAGTTCCTCGACGGCGTCGGCAAGGCCCTCGCCGCCACGTTCGACGTCGTAGAGCGCACGCAACACCGTGGAACGCAACCCGGGGTGTTCGCCATCGTCGTTGATGTGGACGATCTTGCTCAACTCGTCATTGTCGAGAACTGGCCAGCGCAGCACGATCTGACGGCACGACGCGGCACCGGGCTCGAGCAGGTTCTCCTCCGGCCCCATCACCCGGGCCATGGAGGTGACCACCGCTTCGCGGATGGCGTCCAACGGCGGGTTGGTCACCTGGGCGAACAGTTCGACGAAGTAGTCGTAGAGCAGGCGCGACCGCGACGAGAGCACCGCCGTCGGTGTATCGGTGCCCATCGATCCGAGGGGCTCGGCACCCGACGCCGCCATCGGCGTGAGCAGGATCCGCAGCTCCTCCTCGGTGTAACCGAACGCGATCTGCCGGCGCACCACGGATTCGTGGTTGGGCTGCAGGCGGGCGCGATCCGGCAGGGTGGCGAGGTCCAGCAGACCGGCGTGCAGCCACTCTCCGTACGGTTCGGCCTGCGCCAACTGCTCCTTGATCTCGTCGTCGGACACGATGCGGCCTGCCGCGGTGTCGATCAGGAGCATCTTGCCGGGCTGCAGCCGGCCCTTGGCCACGATCTCGCCCGACGGCACGGCAAGCACGCCACTCTCGCTGGCCAGGATGATGCGGTCGTCGACCGTGCGCCACCACCGCCCGGGGCGTAAACCGTTGCGGTCCAAGACCGCTCCGACCAACGTGCCATCGGTGAAGGTCACGCAGGCCGGGCCGTCCCACGGCTCCATCAGCGAGGCGTGGAACTGCCAGAAGTCCCGCTCCGCCGAGTCCATCGTGGTGGCGTTCTCCCAGGCCTCCGGAATCATCATCAGCACCGCGTGCGGCAGGCTGCGACCGCCCAGATGGAGCAGTTCCAGAACCTCGTCGAAGGACGCCGAGTCCGAGGCGTCCGGCGTGCAGATCGGCGACAGCCGGCTCAGATCCCCGGGTATGTGCGCGCTGGCCAGCATCGCTTCGCGGGCGTGCATGCGGTTGCGGTTGCCGCGAACGGTGTTGATCTCACCGTTGTGCGCCACGAAGCGGAAGGGATGGGCCAGTGGCCACGACGGGAACGTGTTGGTCGAGAACCGGCTGTGCACGATCGCGATGGCGCTTTGGCAGCGTTCGTCGCGAAGATCCGGAAAGTACTGGGGCAGCTGCATTGTCGTCAGCATGCCCTTGTAGACGATGGTCCGGCTGGACAGCGACGGGAAGTAGACGCCACAACGCTCCGCGCGTTTGCGCAGCGGGTAGACGCGCCGGTCCAGGTCGATACCGCTCGGCCGGACACCCGAGACCTCGGGCGCGGCAACGAACAGTTGAGCCATGTAGGGCATACAGCCAAGAGCCGTCATGCCCACGCCGGCGCCATCGGGGTCCACGGGCACCGCACGCCAGCCCAGGACCTCCAGATCCTCTTCGGCGGCGATGGCTTCGATCCGTTCACGGGTGGCCTGGCGATCCACCGGGTCCTGCGGCAGGAAGCAGATGCCGGCGGCGAATGTGTTCGCCCCGTCAGCGGTTGGGGCGGGCAGAGCGAAGTCGACCACCTCGCTGAGCAACTCGACCGGCAGCTGAAGCAGGATGCCTGCGCCGTCGCCACTGTTCGGTTCGGCTCCGGCCGCGCCGCGGTGCTCGAGGTTTTCGAGTGCTTCGAGTCCGTTGGCGACGATGCCATGGGACCGTCGCCCTTGAATATCGGTGATCATCGCGACGCCGCACGAGTCGGCCTCGTTTGCAGGGTCGTATAGGCCCTGAGCGTCTGGCAATGCCGAGTAAAGCACGTGAATCGCACCTCCACAGTCCGGAACATCCATGCTCCGGGACTGCACCGGCCCGAACTACGAGTGTATCAGCGCAGGTCGGCGGCTACATCCCGATGAATGTCGGAGTCAGCGGGAAACCGGGGAGATTGCGGATCACGGTCCAGATCACGGCGGCGACCAGGATGGTCGCGACGGCCGGTGCCGGGAAGATCGGCTTGCCCAGCCGCCAGCGCACCAGAATCCAGGCGGCCAGCAGCGGTAGCCCGACCAGCGCGAAGGCGTTGTCGACAACCGCGGCGCCCAGGTCGCCGTGCAGCACATCGTGCGTCATCCGTAATCCACCGCACGCCGGGCAGTTCCAACCGGTCATCAGCCTGAACGGGCATGGCGGGAACAGGAATCCGGGACGGTGTGGGTCGGCCACCGCGGTGTAGGCAAGCGCCCCGGTGAGCATGACGCCTGCGCCGAGCGCGCCGTAGCGCGTCGACGTGGTGCTGAGTCCGGAGTTAGGTGCCATCGCGCAGCGGACGGCCGTACTGGTCGCGCACCTTGTCGGTGAAAATGAGGATCGCGTCGATGACGCCCCAGATCCAGGCGCCGATGCCGCACGTGAGAATCCCGACGACCAATTGAATGACGCCCATCGAGGTGTCACCGATGTAGATGCGCCCGATACCCACGAGCCCGAAGAAGCCCAGCAACTGCAGCAGCCCCGCGGTGACCTTCGACTTGTCCGACAACGGCTCGCCAGTCAGCGGATGCCGGCCATACGGAGCCGACGGATCGACATACGCCGGGGGCGGGTAAAAGCCATTGGGTTGCCCGTAGCCCGGCGGCGGGTACCCCGGCCCCGGCGGCGGCCCGTAGCCGGGCGGTGGCGGTGGATAACCCGCGGGCGGCGGGAACGGCGGTACCGAGCCTTCGGCACCGGCGCCGTAATCCGGGCGATCGGTCATGTTCACAGCATGCCAGAACCCGACGCCTTCAAGTCGCCGTCACGGCCAGGTTCTGGCGTGATGTCAGCGCCGGCGTTGCCACCACCGACGACGCTGCGGAGCGGGTGCCGGCGGTGTCGGTGTGCTGGGCGTGGCCGCGGCAACCTCAGTGGTCTCGGGCTTGGCCGATTCCTGTTCTGCCGCAACGGATTCAGCGTCCTCAGTCGCCCCGTCCGTGCCCTCGTCGTCGGTCGCCTCGGGTGTGTCGCTCTGTGCGTCCTCGGCGTCGGGCTTCTCCGGCTGCGCTGCGTCGCTATTCGACTCCGACGTTTCAGCCTCGGGCTCCTCGGCTTCGTCGGCTACCGCCTCTGTGGCTGCTTCGTCCTCGGTGGCGGTCTCCGGCTCGCCAGACTGCTCGGCCTCAGACTCCTCGGCTTCGGCGTCCGCGTCTGCGGCGGGTTCGGTCTCGGACTCCGCGGCTTCGGGTTCAGGCTCCTCGGCGTCGCTGTCGGACTCCGAGGCTTCGGCCTCGGGAGGCTCGGGCTCGTCAGACGGCTGTGCCTCAGACTCCGCTGCCTCGGTGTCGGTGCCGGGTTCCGCGTCTGCGGCGGGTTCGGTCTCGGACTCCGCTGCCTCGGCTTCACGCTGCTCGGCGCCTTCGGACTCTGAGGCTTCGGCCTCGGTCTTCTCCGGTTCGTCAGTCACGGCCTCCGTGGCCGCTTCGTCCTCGGTGGCTGTGGTCTCGGGCTCGTCAGATGGCTGGGCCTCAGATTCCGCGTCTGTGGCGCGTTCGGTTTCGGACTCCGCTGCCTCGGCTTCAGTCTGCTCGGCGTCGCTGTCGGGCTCCGTGGCTTCGGCCTCGGTCGTCTCGGGCTCGTCGGCCACGGCCTCTGTGGCTGCTTCGTCCTCGGTGGCCGCTTCTTCCTGTATGGCCGTGGTCTCCGGCTCGTCAGATGGCTGGGCCTCGGACTCCGCTGCCTCGGGTTCAGGCTGCTCGGCGTCGCTTTCGGGCTCGCCGGTCACAGCCTCGGTGGCCGCTTCTTCCTGTGTGGCCGTGGTCTCCGGCTCGTCAGATGGCTGGGCCTCAGACTCCGCGGCTTCGCCGTCGGCGCCGGTTTCCGCGTCTGCGGCGGGTTCAGTCTCAGCGTCGGGGGTTTTGACCTCGGTTGACGGTTCGGGCTCGAGCTCCGCGTCCTCGGCTTCAGGCTCCGGCTGCTCGGTGTCGCCTTCGGCCTCGGCCGCCGCCTCGGGCTCGGCCGACGGTTCGGCGTCAGACTCCGACTCGGTGTCTGACTCGCCCTCATGTTCGGGTTCGGCGGTAACGGCTTCCGCGGCGTCGGGCTCGGCGTCAGCCTCGGCAGCGGGCTCGCCGTCGCCGGTCGGCTCGGCGACTGCCTCATCTTCCGACTCGGTCGCGGCGTCTTCGGTGACCGAATCGGAAGCAGCTTCAGCATCCTCCGACTCAGCCTCGGCGGCGGGCTCCGCTGGTGCATCGACTTCAGCAGGTGTTGCTTCTTCAGCCGACGCGGATTCGGCGACCTCTTCGTCGCCGGCTTCGGCCGTTTCAGTCGTGTCGCCGGCGTCGACAGGCTCGTCGTCGGTCTGCGGAGCGATGGCCTTCAACTCGACCGCAGCGGCGGCATCGGCGCCTTCGTCCTCTGCCACGGCGTCCGGGTGCATGTCCTCGGAATGTTCGTCTGCGGTATCGGAATCGCCCGCGACTTTGGCGGCCGCCACGACGCCCGTCGCGGCCGCGACGCCGACCAGGTCCTTGCCCAACTCGTCGACGACCGATTCATCGGAATCGTCACGCGGACGACCCGCCAAGGTGGCCGGTTCCTCGCGGCCCTTGGGGGCCAACATGATGTAGACGACGGCGCCGATGAAGACGAACGTCGAGGTGAAAGTGTTGATGCGGATACCGGCCAGATGCGTGGCGGCATCGCTTCGCATGAGTTCCACCCAGAACCGGCCCACGCAGTACCCGGCCACATACAACGCGAACAACCGGCCGTGGCCGATCCGGAACCGGCGGTCGACCCAGATCAGCAGGGCGAAAATCAGCAGGTTCCACAGTAATTCGTAGAGAAAGGTGGGATGTACGACCGCCAGCACGGTGCCGTTGGAGACGCCGTTGAGTTGATCGGGCAGACCGGCGGCGTTGCGCCGATCGTAGATTTCCAGGCCCCACGGCACCGTCGTCGCGCGACCGTAGAGTTCCTGGTTGAAGTAGTTGCCGAACCGGCCGATCGCCTGAGCCAGGACGATTCCCGGTGCGATGGCATCGCCGAACGCGGGCAACGGAATTCCGCGGCGCCGGCAAGCGATCCAGGCGCCGACCGCGCCGAGCGCAACCGCACCCCAGATGCCGAGGCCACCCTCCCAGACCTGAAACGCCGCGGCCAGGCCCTTGCCCTCGGGCCCGAAGTAGGTGCGCCAATCCGTCATGACGTGGTACAGCCGGCCGCCGACGAGGCCGAAAGGCACAGCCCACAGCGCGATGTCGTAGATGACGCCGGGCTCACCGCCTCGCGCCGCCCACCGCCTGTCACCGATTATCAGTGCCGCGACGATCCCGGCGATGATGCACAGGGCATACGCACGGATCGGTACCGGACCCAGATGCCAGACGCCCTGTGACGGGCTGGGCAGGTACGCGAGGACGGTTGTGGTCAAGCCGAAATCCTTTGCCGAACACCGGTGGCCAGTTCTTCGGTGAGCGCGCGCACGGCGTCGAGCCCGTTCTGCAAAGCAGAGACAAGGGCTGATCCGACAATCACACCGTCAGCGAAGGCCCCGATTTCGGCGGCCTGCTGTCCGGACCGCACGCCGAGTCCGACTCCGACCGGGATGTCCGAGATCTCCTTCACCCGGCTCACCAGCTCGGGGGCCGCGCTGGAGACCGCGTCGCGGGCCCCGGTGACACCCATGGTCGATGCGGCATAGACGAATCCGCGGGAGGCTTGCACGGTGGCCGCCAACCGCTGCGGCGTCGACGACGGCGCCACCAGAAAGATCCGATCGAGCTGATGGGCATCCGAGGCCGCCAGCCAATCGTCGGCCTCTTCCGGGATGAGGTCGGGGGTGATGAGACCGTATCCGCCGGCCGATGCGAGATCCCGCGCAAAAGTGTCAACCCCCTTGCGCAGCACCGGGTTCCAGTAGGTCATCACGACCGCGCGGCCACCGGCGTTGCTGATCGCCTCGACGGCGGCGAGAGTGTCGCGCACCCGGACGCCCCCGGCCAACGCAGTCTCGGTCGCCGCAGCGATGGTCGGCCCGTCCATGCCGGGATCCGAATACGGCACGCCGACTTCCACCAGATCACAACCGGATTCGACCAGCGCGGTCATCGCCGCGATGGACGTCGGCACATCGGGGAAACCGGTTGGCAGGTAGCCGATCAGGGCTGCCCGTCCTTCCGCTCGGCACCCGTCGAACAGTTCCGCCAACCGGCTCATCAGGCGCCTCCCTCGTCAAGCAGGCCGAACCACTTGGCCGCCGTTTCCACGTCCTTGTCACCACGACCGGAGACATTGACCAGGATGATCGCCCCGCTGCCGAGCTCCTTGCCGAGCTTGAGCGCCCCGGCCACGGCATGCGCCGATTCGATGGCCGGGATGATGCCCTCGGTCCGGCACAACAACGAGAACGCATCCATCGCTTCGGTGTCGGTGATCGGCCGATAGTTCGCGCGGCCGGTGTCCTTCAAGTAAGCGTGCTCGGGGCCGACACCCGGGTAGTCCAGGCCGGCCGAGATCGAGTGGGATTCGACGGTCTGCCCGTCCTCGTCCTGCAGCAGGTACGAGAACGAACCCTGGAACGCGCCCGGTGACCCCCCGGAGAAGGTGGCTGCATGGCGTCCGGTTTCCACACCGTCACCGGCGGCTTCGAAGCCCACCAGCCGCACGCCGGGATCGTCGATGAAGGCGTGGAAGATGCCGATGGCGTTCGATCCGCCACCCACGCACGCAGTCACGGCGTCGGGCAGCCGTCCGGCCTGGTCCTGGATCTGCGCCCGCGCCTCCAGCCCGACGACGCGCTGGAAATCGCGCACCATGAGGGGGAACGGGTGCGGGCCTGCCGCGGTCCCGAAGCAGTAATAGGTCTCGTCGGCGTTGGTGACCCAGTCGCGGAATGCTTCGTTGATCGCGTCCTTGAGGGTTTTCGACCCGGCCTCCACCGAGACCACCGTCGCCCCGAGCAGCCGCATCCGCGCCACGTTGAGCGCCTGCCGCTGAGTGTCGACGGCACCCATGTAGATCACGCACTCGAGGCCGAGCAGGGCGCAGGCGGTCGCGGTCGCGACGCCGTGCTGCCCTGCGCCGGTCTCGGCGATCACCCGGGTCTTGCCCATCTGGCGAGCCAGCAACGCCTGTCCCAGGACGTTGTTGATTTTGTGAGAACCGGTGTGGTTCAAGTCTTCCCGCTTGAGGAACAGCCGTGCCCCGCCGGCGTGCTCCGAAAGCCGAGTGGCCTCGTACAGCGGCGACGGCCTCCCGGTGTAGTGCCGTTGCAGCCGGTCGAGCTCATCGAGGAACGCCTGGTCGCCGCGGGCCTTTTCGTAGGCCGCGGTGACTTCCTCGATCACCGCCATCAAGGCTTCCGGCACGAGTCGGCCACCGTAAGAACCGAAGTGGCCCCGGGCGTCGGGATCATGGACCGTGGGTTCGGCCACGGCTGCGCTGGAACGCGGCAGCTCGGGCCCGGCGATATCCGCCATCAGTGTGCCTCTTCGCGACAGCGGCTCATTGCCGATTCAACGAGCCGGTTTCGGGCAGGACGGGTGGGTACCCGCGGTCACCAGATCGGCCACCGCGCTTCGGGGGTCACCGCTGGTGACGAGTCCCTCACCGACGAGAACGGCGTCTGCGCCCGCGCCGGCGTATGCCAGGAGATCGGCCGTTCCGCGGACACCGGATTCGGCGATGCGGATGACGTTGCTGGGCAGCCCCGGCGCGATACGTCCGAAGCAGTCCCGGTCGACCTCCAGGGTCTTGAGATCCCGTGCGTTGACACCGATCACGCGGGCGCCGGCCTGCAGCGCACGGTCGGCTTCCTCTTCGGTGTGGACCTCTACCAGAGCCGTCATACCGAGCGACTCGGTGCGCTCCAGCAGGGACTCGAGCACGGGTTGTTCGAGCGCGGCGACGATGAGCAGCAGCATGTCCGCGCCATGCGCGCGCGCCTCGTGAATCTGATACGGCTTGACGATGAAGTCCTTGCGCAGCACCGGAATTGACACCGCGGCGCGCACCGTGTCCAGATCGGCCAACGAGCCATGGAACCGGCGCTCCTCGGTGAGCACGCTGATCACCCGGGCGCCGCCATCCTCGTAGGCACGGGCCAACTCCGCCGGGTCGGCGATGTTGGCCAGTGCCCCGCGGGACGGGCTGGCACGTTTCACCTCGGCGATGACGCCGATCCCGGGTTCGCGCAACGCTGCCATCACGTCCAGTGGTGCGGGTGCATCCAGGGCGCGCGCCTTGATTTCCTCAAGGCTGATGACGGCCTCGCGAGCCGCAACGTCGGCGCGGACTCCTTCGATGATGGAGTCGAGCACAGTGGCCGAACTCATCGCCGTCGATTCCTTTCCGGTGCGCCCGGGACGATCCCGGTGGACCTCACTCGAAGGGTAGTCGTCGCCACACCTTCTGCTGTCACCGACCCTTGTTGTCCGGATCGGACTGCTCGCCGTTCTGCCCGCCCGTCGGATCGTGCCCCTCGTCGAGGGCGTCCCAGATCATCCGTTCGGACATTGGGGCGTCGGCGTTCTCGCCCTGCGCGGCGGCCCGGCGGGCCCCCGGCGCCGCATAGCGTGGCGCTACCGCGCGTGCTCCGGTCGCCGACCGCATGAGCAGCACCGCGCCTGCGAGTGCGCAGACCGCGGCAACCAGGGTCAGCACGGCGCCGCCGTAGTACTGATGGGTGCCCGTCAGTTGCACCACCGGCACCAACGCCAGGTCCGCGGCACGGACCGCGACGTCCTTGGCCACCCACAAGCTGATTCCCAGATAACCCATACCGGCACTGGCGACAGCGACCAGCAGAGCCAGCAGCCGCAACAGCCAGCCCCGCACCGCCAGAACCGCGACCGCGGCCGCCAGCACCACCAGTGCGAGCGGGATCAACGCCGTGGACCACATGGCACCGGTCAGCACGGTGTTCTTGGGTTGCCCCAGCCCGTCGAACGACGACACCTGCACCCACGACATCCGCGACGCGCCCCACAGGGCCAGGGCGGCTGCCACGAGCAGAACCTGCGCGATCCGCATCATGGTTCGGTGAGCGTGTCGGCGGCGGCGATCGCGTTGAGCACCGCTTTGGCCTTGTTCGCCGACTCGTTGTACTCGTAGGGACCGTTGGAGTCCGCGACGACTCCCCCGCCCGCCTGCACGTAGGCGGTGCCGTTGCGCATCAGGGCGGTGCGGATGGCGATGGCGAAGTCGGCGTTGCCGGCGAAGTCGAGGTAGCCGAGCACACCGCCGTACAGGCCGCGCCGCGTCTTCTCGACCTCCTCGATGAGTTCCATGGCCCGCACCTTGGGCGCACCGGACAGGGTGCCGGCCGGGAAGCAGGCGGTCACCGCGTCGAGCGCGGTCTTGCCGTCCGCGAGTTCGCCGGTGACCGTGGACACCAGGTGCATGACATGGCTGTAGCGCTCGATGTGGCTGTAGTCCTCGACCCGCACGGTGCCGGGTCGGCATACGCGGCCCAGGTCGTTGCGGCCGAGATCGACCAGCATCAGGTGCTCGGCGCGTTCCTTGTCGTCGGAAAGCAGTTCCTTCTCCAGCAGCACGTCCTCTTCGTCGGTGGCGCCGCGCCAGCGGGTTCCCGCGATGGGATGGGTGGTGGCCCGCCCGTCGGTAACGGTGACCAACGCCTCCGGGCTGGAGCCGACGATCGAAAAGTCAAGTCCGCCTTCGACATCCGGGACGTTGAGTAGATACATGTACGGGCTCGGGTTGGTCACCCGCAACAGCCGGTAGACATCGAGCGGATCGGCCGTGGTGTCCATTTCGAATCGCTGCGACGGCACCACCTGAAACGCCTCGCCGGCCTCGATGTCGCCGACCAGTTTCTCGACGATGGCCGAGTACTCCTCGACGGTGCGCTGTGCCCGGTGCTGGGGCTCGGGGCGGCTGAAGGTCGCCACCGCCGAGGCCAACGGTTGCCCGAGGGCCGCGGTCATCACGTCCAGGCGGGCGACCGCGTCGTCGTAGGCCCAGTCGACACGATCATCGGTGGCATTCCAGTTGACCGCGTTCGCGATCAGCGTGATGGTGCCCTCGTGGTGGTCGACCGCTGCGATGTCGGTGGCCAGCAGCAGCAGCATGTCGGGCAGGCCGAGGTCGTCGACGGCCAGTTCCGGCAACCGCTCGAGGCGCCGGACCATGTCGTAGGCGAAAAAGCCCACCAGCCCGGAAGACAGGGGCGGCATACCGGGCACCGCGGCGGTGGCCAACAGCTCGAGCGTCGTGCGGACCGCCTCGAGCGGATCGCCCCCACTGGGGGCGTCCTGCGGCGTCGTGCCCAGCCACACCGCCTGGTCGTCGCGGACAGTCAACGCCGACGGTGCGCCCGCACCGATGAACGACCATCGCGACCACGACCGGCCGTTCTCGGCCGATTCCAGCAGGAACGTTCCGGGCCGGTTGGCGGCCAGCTTGCGGTACGCCGACAGTGGCGTCTCGCTGTCGGCCAGTACCTTGCGGGTCACCGGGACAACCCGATGCTCGGCGGCCAGCGCCCGGAAGTCCTCACGCGACGTGGTGGAAGCAAGCGTGTGCACGCAGATGATCCTCCCAGACTGGACGCAACAGGTCGGCGTAGCGTGGACGCCCATGACAGCTCTTAAGACGGGTGACACCGTTGCCGAGTTCGAACTTCCTGATCAAACCGGCACAGTGCGCAGTCTGACGAGTTTGCTGGCCGACGGTCCCGTTGTGCTGTTCTTCTATCCTGCGGCGTTGACCCCCGGCTGTACCAAGGAGGCCTGCCACTTCCGTGACCTGGCCGCCGAGTTCGCCGCCGTCGGTGCGTCCCGGGTCGGTATCAGCACCGACCCGGTCGCCAAACAGGCCAAGTTCGCCGACATCCAGCGGTTCGACTATCCGCTGCTGTCCGACGCCGACGGGAAGGTGGCCAGCTACTTCGGTGTCAAACGTGGCCTGCTCGGCAAGTTGCTGCCGGTCAAGCGGACCACGTTCGTCATCGACACCGACCGCACCGTGCTCGACGTGATCGCCAGCGAGGTCAGCATGGACACCCATGCCGACAAGGCGCTGGAGGTGCTCAGGGCGCGTTGACCGCGCGCAGCACCGCCGCCATCGACGCGGCGAGCACCGAATCGCTGCGACCGCAGGCCCAGCCGGTCGTGCCTGCGCAGCGGTACTCCAGGTAGCTGACCGCCTCGCGGCCAATGGATTGCTGCGTCAGGCTCAGCACCTCGACATCCCGCCCGACGGCCCTCAGCGCCGCCGTCAGCGCATCCAGTGGGCCGATCCCTCGGTGCGTGCTGGTTCGGGTCTGGCCGTCGACGACCAGGGTGATCTCGGTGGTCTCATCGCGGCCGGTGTGCCAGTCCTTCAGCTCGACCGGGCCACCGGGTTGCAGATACGCGGCGTCGAAGAGGTCGAACAGCTCGGCGGCGGTGACCTCCGCACCGTGGGTGTCGGTGTGCTCCTGGACGCGGCGGGCGAAGTCGATCTGTAGCCGCCGGGGCAGGTCCAGGCCGTAGTCGGTGAGCAGCAGGTAGGCGATGCCGCCCTTGCCGGACTGTGAGTTGACCCGGATCACCGCGTCGTAGGTACGTCCGATATCGGCCGGGTCGATCGGCAGATACGGTACGCGCCAATCGATTTCCCGCTCGGATCGGCCTTCGGCCTCGGCCCTGTCCCGATGTTCGGCCAGGCCCTTCTTGATGGCGTCCTGGTGGGTGCCGGAGAACGCGGTGTGCACCAGATCGCCGACGTAGGGATGTCGTTCGTGGATGGGCATGCGCGTGCAGTAGGCGACGGTGCGGGCGATCTCGTCGATGTCGGAGAAATCGATCATCGGGTCGACGCCCTGGGCGTGCAGGTTCAGCGCCAGGGTCGCGATGTCGACGTTGCCGGTGCGTTCGCCGTTGCCGAAGACACAGCCCTCGACCCTTTGTGCGCCGGCCAGCACCGCGAGCTCGGCGCACGCGATACCCGTGCCACGGTCGTTGTGCGGGTGCACCGAGAGGATGACGCTGTCCCGACGCGACAGGTTGCGGTGCATGTACTCGATCTGGTCGGCGTACACGTTCGGGGTCGCCACCTCGACGGTCGCAGGCAGGTTCAGGATCACCGGCCGATCCGGGCGGGCCTGCCACAGTTCGGTGACCGCCTCGCACAACTCCAGCACGTAATCCGGTTCGGTCAGGTTGAACACCTCGGGCGAGAACTCGAAGCGGACATTGGGCAGGTCACCGGCGAACTCGAGGACATCGCGGGCCCCCGACAGGATCAGCTCGCGCAATTCGGAGCGGTCCTTGCCCAATACGACGTCGCGCCACACCGGCGCGGTGGCCGTGTACATATGGATGACGACCTCGTTGCGGACGCCTCGCACCGACTCCACGGTGCGCTCGATGAGGTCGCGGCGGGCCGGTGTAAACACCGCGATTCCGACATCGGCCGGTGCGATGTCGGACTCGGCCAGCAGCCGCACGAAGTCGTAGTCCGTCTGCGATGCCGACGGGTAACCGACCTCGATCTCCTTGTAGCCCATGGCCACCAGCAGCTCGAAAAAGCGTCGCTTGCGCGCCGGGTCCATCGGCTCGGCCAGCGCCTGATTGCCGTCACGCAGGTCCACCGGAACCCACAGGGGTGCCGCGGTGATTCGGGCATCTGGCCAATGTCGCTGGGTGAGTGGAACATCCACGCGATCGAAGACGGATGCGTAGCGATGGGACGGCATCGTCGAGGGCTGCTGCCGGTTCCACGTTGGGGTCTGGTTCATGCGGGTGTGCTTTCTGCTCGGTCGGTGTCGGATCGACCGGCGCAACGACAGCCCCGCGGCAGGGGGCCGGTCGGTCAGGCCCTGCCGAGGCAGCTAAGGAGAAGCAGACGCGTCATGATGGCTAGAATATACACAACTCCTCAGACAAGTAGAGAGGTTGCGATGATTTCGCAGGTGCAACGGCACCCCTTGGCTGCGCAGACGGCGCAATTGCTGCTGACGCGGATCCGAGACGGCGAGTGGCCGCTCGGCCACCGACTCCCCGGTGAAACCACACTGGCCGCCCAGCTCGGGGTCGGTCGCTCGACGCTGCGGGAGGCCATCCGCGAACTGGCAGGCAAAGGGGTGCTGGAAAGCCGCCAGGGCGCCGGCGTGTTCGTCCGGGCGTTGGATGCCGCCGAGGACTGGGACACCGTGCTGCGCAGCGCAAACATCGCCTCGGTGATCGAAGCCCGCATCGCCATCGAGGCCGAGGGCGCGGCGTTGGCGGCAGCCCGGCGCACCCCGGCAGATGTGCGGGCGATTCGGCGGACCCTCGCGGCCCGCGGTGTGCCGGGACAGTCGGTACCCGAGCACGTCGACGCCGACATGGCGTTCCACCGCGCCGTGATCGCCGCCGCGCACAACGACGTACTGACCCAGTTGTTCGACGCGTTCCTGCCGCGGTTGCGGTTGGCGATGATCGACATGCTCAAGATCCGCCCCATCGCGTCCGACCCCTGCGACCACGACTTGCACCAGCAACTGGCCGACGCGATCATCGCGCGAGATCCCGACGCGGCTGCGGCCTCCAGCCGAACCCACCTCAGCGCACTGAAGGAATCCTTTTGATGACACCGGTTTTGGAGATCAGCGACGTCACATTCCGCCGCGACGGCAAGCAGATCATCGACGGCATCTCGCTGACCGTGCAGGCCGGGGAGCACTGGGCGCTGCTGGGGCCCAATGGCGCGGGCAAGAGCACGCTGCTGGGATTCTGTGCGGCCGTGACCTTTCCGACCACCGGCACGGTGCGTGTGCTGGGCGGGCAGATGGGGCGGACCGATCTTGCGGTGCTGCGGCGGTCCATCGGCCACGTCAATCCCCGGCACCGACTGCAGTATCCACTGACCGTGCGCGACGTCGTGCTCACGGGGATCACCGCCACCATCGACACCGCGGCCCGCTGGACGCCCAGTGCCGAACAGATAGCCCGCGCCGAAGAACTCATCGATACCGTGGGGCTGGCCGCGCGCGTCGACGCGACATGGCCGACGCTGTCGCAGGGCGAGCGGGGCCGCACGCTGATCGCCCGCGCGCTGATCTCCGATCCTCAACTGCTGTTGCTCGACGAGCCGACCACGGGTCTGGACGTCGCAGCCCGCGAGCAGTTGCTGGAAACCCTTGACACCCTGGATGATTCACATCCGGACATGGCGTCGATCCTGGTGACGCACCACCTTGAGGAACTGCCGACGTCGACCACGCATGCCTTGCTGATCGCGCACGGGCGCACCGTCGCGAGCGGGCCGGCGCGGGAGACGGTGACCACCGATCACGTCACGACGGCGTTCGCGCATCCGGTCGAGGTCGGGTTCCACGACGGCCGCTGGACCGCACGAGCCAAGGCCGGGCCCCGAATCCGCTAACCCGCGGGCGCCTCCCGGCGGCGCCGACGGGCTTCGCGATGCCGGTTCACCGGGGTGGTGTCCAGAACCCGGGTGACCATGGTCGCGAGGAACCTGGCGGGCTGCAGCTGCGGAGGC
This sequence comes from Mycolicibacterium brisbanense, assembly GCF_001570425.1. GTDB lineage: Bacteria > Actinomycetota > Actinomycetes > Mycobacteriales > Mycobacteriaceae > Mycobacterium > Mycobacterium brisbanense. Next base: position 21,642 of record NZ_BCSX01000020.1, on the reverse strand, counting down.
ACTGTGTCGTGGCGGATCGCAATGTCGGGAAGTGCTGCCAGCGCCTCGTCCACCGCGGCGGTTTCGACGTCGACAATCTCGAAAAGTGCGTCGGGCTGGGCCTTTTCGAGGCTGTCGACCTCGTCGTCCTCGACCGGCGCCGCCACGTCGTAGTCGATCATCACCAGTGCGACGGCGTGGTAGGCGTCGTCCTCGGTGCCGAGTTTGCCGAGCAGGTCGATCAGCCACTCGGCCTTGTCGGGCTCACTGGTCAGGATTGTCGAGCGCAGGCCGTAGACGAAGCCCAGGGCAGCCATTGGGTGGCGCAGCCGCAGATTCTTGGCGTCGCCGTAGCTTTCCTCGACCCGGTTGGCGGCGTTCTTGCCGAAGCTGGAGTCCATCCGCTTGGTGCTGATGAGAAGTTCCGGCCCGGTGTCCCAGTCCGACATCAGCACGTCGACCTGCTTCATGTAGTGCTTGCCGAGGATGCTGGCGCTGGAGCCGGCGACGCCCTTCATGGCCCGCCGTAACCGATGCTCGATGAGCTGGCGTTCCTTGAGCGGCAGCGCCTCGAGCAGGTTGGCGATGGCGCTGGGCATGATCCGTGGTTCGGCGGCCCGTGGCCACACCGCGTCGGAGTCGAATCCGGCCCGCCGCAGCTCATAGGCCAACCACACGTCGAGCGCCAGCGCCGGAACGCCGGTGGTCGACGGGGCGTCGAGGTACAGCGGCACACCCAGAAGCTTGCGCAGCACCCGGAAGTCGGGTCTGTACGTCAGCTCCTCGCCGCAGCGCACCCACGGGTTGGTGTGCTCGCCGCCCGACGCGGCATCGGCGACGATCCGGTCGAAGATGGCCCAGGCAGTGGCTTTCGTCGACGGTTCAGCGGGCACGCCGAGACCTTACCGCCCGCCGCGTGGCCAATGAATGCCGCGCTGTGCGAATGGATTCCAGATCCGACAATCCGAGTGCGTCGTCGACCAGATGCACCGCGTCGAGCAACTGACCGTTGCGCAGCAAGGCCCCGGCCCGTCGCCGCACCGCACGCAGTTGCGCTGTCCTTTCGACGATGAGCTCGGGCGCCGGCATCAACCACCGATCCGCTTCGCGCGGTTCGATTTTCAGTATGCCGCCGCCATAAGACCGGCCGGTCATCTCGGCGTGCAGCAGCGTCACCGAATTCAGGGCCGCCAACGGCAGCAGGTCGCGCCCGAGGGTGGCCAGCCCGTCGCGCAGATACACACCGTGCACCGAGTTGAGGTGATGCGCCTTGACCCGGTTGGTCACCAACCGTGGGGTGTCGGCGTTCATGCACGTCAACAGCAAGTCCGCGGGCGCAACCACGGGCACCACGTACCACGGGTTGCGCACCCGGCACTTGTACGCCAGATGCACCCCGGCAGCGTGACCGGCGTCAAGGTAGCGCTGAGCGGCCGCCGACAACCGCCCTGCCGGCCGGAACAACTGCGTGGACTTGCCCTGCTCCCCCAGCTGCGCCAACTGATCGGCGCTGAGCGTGAGCCCGCGCAGGTGGGCGCTGCCGGGCGGGGACAACGGCAGCAGATCGGTGCGGCGCAGTCCCAATTCGCGCACCCGTTCCGGAGACAACGCGAAGAAGCCGTTGTTGCCGGTCACCATGCCCAGCGTGGTGTCCCCCCACAGCTCCAGGTGAGCGAAGCGACCCGCGGTGTGCAACGCGTGCAGCGCGTCGACGGGGCCATTGCCGATCAGCCCGCTGACCCACTTGTCGGCGGGGTCGCGCGGCGACCAATTGCGCTGTACCAGTTCAGAAGTCAGGGATTTGGCGTTGTGGGCACGATGGATGACGGCGTGGCCGGACGGTCCCTGATCGAACCCGTCGGCCAACAGCAGCACGATGTCGGCTTCGGCCTCGGGAAACACCTGCTCGTCGAACATGACCAGCTCGACGTGGGCGAACCGGTCGAACAGGAACTTGCGCACCGCGGCCGCATAGTTCACGCTCAGTAGCTCCGCGGGCAGCACCAGCGCCATCCGGCCGCCGGGCCGCAGGAAGAGCGCGGAATGCACGGTGAAGGCCGCCCAACTGGACGCCAACCCGGAGAGTGCCACGCCGGCCTGCAGCGCCGCGCGCCGCGACTGCGCCCGCACCTGCCCACGAAAATCCTGGTAGCGGATGTAGGGCGGATTGCCGATCACAGCCGTGTATTCCGGCCGCGGGGAGACGTCGAAGAAGTCGGCGGTGCGGATGTGTGCCGTGCCACCGGCCTCGGCAACCCGGCGCCGCGCGGCGGCCGCACTGGCGGCGTGGATCTCGACACCGTCGACCCGTGGTGCCGCGGCGCCGAGACGCTGCAGCCGCTCGGTGGCGGCGAGCAGAAACGCCGCGTCCCCCGCCGACGGCTCGAACACCCGGTCTTCGGCACTGCGAACAGCCCACCGGGTGAGATACCGAGTGATCTCGACGGGCGTGAAGAAGGCGCCACGCGCCTTGCGCGCCGCGGCGGAATCGCCGTCGGAATAGGCTGCGCTGTCGGTCACCCCGTCATTGTTATCGAAGCCACCGACAAGCCCACGCACCGCAACGCCGGGCGGCTTGTCCTTCGGGGCCGGTCAGATGCGCCGGTTGGCCCAGCCGTCGTCATTGTGCGCCAGCAGCTGCAACTCGCGCTCCCACGCGTTCGCACGCACCCGGTCGAGCCACCGACGGACGAGAAAGGCGATCAGCACGCTCAACGCCACCGCGCCGACCCACACACCGACCGACCGCACAAAGGCAGTCAACTGGGCGTCGGCCTTACGTCTGGGGGCGTCGACCACATTGCCCTTTTGATCAAGCCAGATCACCACTTGCTGGCCGGTCGAGGTCGGCGTCGAGAACGTTGTGCGCCCGGTGCGGGTCTGCGAACCCTCGCGCCACTGGACCAGCACAGGCAGACCGGTGGAGAAACGCTGCGCACCCTGAACGGTGCCGCGGAGAACCTCGGCGTTGGTCGAGTGCAGTGACCGAGTCTGCTCGGTGATCGCACGCACCTCAGCCGAATATGCGTCGGCGCCCGACTGAACAGCCGTCGGGACGATGAGAAGAGCAGTGAGAAGAACACCCAGAACCGTCATCGCTTCGACGCGATCGGTCATCCGGGCCAAGGGGTTACGAGCCAGCCCACGGAACACCCACCTACGGCCGAGGGTGCGCGACAACGTGCTATACATCACACCAATCCAAGCTCATTTTTCGAAACTATTACCAACACATTTCGATGGTGTCACTAGCGCTGACCACTTTGCCAGTCGCCAATCACCAGGGCGACGAAAATCACAGGTTAGGTGTCGTTACGGGCAGAACTTCAGTCCGACGAATTCGCGATGTGGAGTTAGCGGAGAGTGGCGCCGATCACTATTGCGCCTTGCATACGTGAGGCGGCTCGAACGCCGTAATTCGCTCAATTGGCGGTGCTATCGGACAGCGTCGATGACGGCGGTTCCGACCCTCCCGAATCCACCGGCGTCGCCCCCGTGGCGCCCGTCACAGTGATGAGATGCTCCTATGCCGTATGCCACCTTGGTGCTTGGCGCCGCGGTCCTGCTCGCCATCACCTCCGCGGTGATGTGGTGGGCCAAGATCGAGCACGCGGCCGCGCCCTGGTGGGCGGTCATCCGGGCGCTCGGGCAGTTGGCGCTGATCAGCCTCGCGCTGCGCGGGGTCCTCACGCACCCCCCGCTCGTGGCTCTCGCACTGGTGGTCATGGTCAGTGTGGCGGCGTGGACAGCGGCCCGCAGGCTCCGGGATCTGCACGGCGGCCCCCTCGCGGTGGTGCTGTCGACGGTGGCGGCGAGCGCGCTGACCATCGGCCTGGCGTTCGGGCTGCACATGCTGGCGCTGGAGAGCCGGTTTGTGGTCGCCCTCGGCGGCATCGTCATCGGTTCGACGATGACCGCCACCACGTTGGCAGGCCGCAATTTTCAGCGGATGTCGGTGAAGTCGCGAGCCGAGATCGAAGGCTGGCTGGCCATCGGCGCGACACCGAGCCAGTCGGTGGTACACATCGGCCGGGCTGCGGCAGGAGATGCCGTGCGCCCGGTCCTCGACCAGACCAGGACGACGGGGCTCGTCACACTGCCCGGTGCGTTCGTCGGTGCCCTGATGGCGGGCGCTCCGCCGTTGGAGGCCGGTCGGTTTCAGGTCGTGGTGCTGGTGTGCCTGATCACCGCTCAGACCGTCGCGACCACTCTGTTGGTGCGCATCCTGGGCCGCTCACCCGTCCTCGCGGTCTGAGGCTGCCGGCCTGTGCTGTGTGGGGCCATGACTGGCCGCCGCAGTGCTCGCGAAGGGGAACCGGCCAGCGTCACGCAGGTCGGCTTGTCGGCCCGTCGTGCGATGCTGCGGGACCGATAACCTTCGAGCACAGAGGATCAGCGGTGACCGCACCGACCGCTCTAGATGAGCAGGCCACGTATCAGGATCGCGACACCCGCGACGAAGCCGCCGGCAACAGCGCCGCACCCGACCGCGAGCGCGAGGTGCCGGCCATCGCGAACACGTCCGAAGAGCACCGAAAAGTACTGGCTCAAGCCAAAAATGAGGTCACCAGGATCCGCTACGCCGTGGATGTACTCGGAGGCCCGCAACCAGCCGAGGTCGTCGCCTGGCTGAGTCACTATGGCCACACCGTCGCATTACGCAAGGTGGCACCTGAGGTAAAGGCGTACCGCGACGCCCACGGCTCCGACGTCTCGGCAGCACGCGTCGGCAACGGCACCGAGCCCACCCCAATCGCGTTCGCCGTTCAACGAAACGCTCCCGCCGCTGACTCCGCATTCGATCACCACCCGAATATCGACCCGTCGGCGCGCACCCCCAGCCGCGACACCGGCCATGCACCGCTCGAGCAACGAACTCCCTGGGTCGCATTCGCGTGCTACGCCGTCGCCGCGGTCTCGATGACCGTGTCGCTGAACACATCCTGGCGATTCTTCGATCTCGTACTGCACATCCCGACCGCCAACGCCGAACGCTGGATCATGTTCGCCGTGGCCGAGCTCGCCCTGTTCGTGTGCGGCGCGGGTATGGCCGTCAACGTCCACCGCACTGGACATCCCGGGTCGTTCCGGACGGTCGTGTGGTCGATGTGCGCGGCCATGGCCTACATGGCGTGGGCCATGTCGAGCCCTGGCGAAGCCCTTGGCCGTATCCTGCTCGGGCCGGTGCTGGGCACCGTCATGCTGCACCTCGGCCTTGGCCTCGAACTGCGCACCCACCACCAAGACGCAGGCGTCGCGGCACGTATCGGCCGCGAACTGCGCGAGCGCTTCCTCGGCCGCCTCGGCCTCGGCGATGACGGCCGCGACGCCGCCCAACGCACCCGAGATCGCAAGGCATACCGCGCCGCAACGCTGAGCCGCCCACACAGGTACCCCTGGTCACGCGCCGCGAAGCTGGAACGAGCCCTCGTCGCTTCCGGAGTCGCCGACGACGAATCGTTACGCCAACGGATGCTGGCCCGCCTCGCGGTCCTGCAGCACGCACACGAACTCGCCGGACTTACGCAGAATTCGCCCTGGCAATCGTCGACTCCTCGCGGCGCGACCGAGCAACCTACGACGATGCCTTGAGCGGGCTAGCCTTCGGGCGGCAGCAGCAGGTCGGCGTCGAAGCAGCTGTGATCGCCGGTGTGGCAGGCTCCGCCGACCTGGTCGACCTCCAGCAACACCGTGTCACCGTCGCAGTCCAGCCTCACCGAATGCACGTGCTGGGTGTGACCGGACGTAGCGCCCTTGATCCACTGCTCGCCGCGGGACCGCGAAAAGTATGTCGCCTCACGGGTTTCCAGCGTGCGGGCCAGCGCGTCGTCATCCATCCAGGCGACCATCAGCACGTCGCCGGTACCACGCTCCTGCACCACGGCGGTGAACAAGCCGTCGGCGTTGCGCTTGAGCCGCGCGGCGATATCTGCAGCGAGTGCGCTCATCGGGGCACTCTGCTCTTCGCGCAAGCGCTCATCGGACAATGATTCCTTCCGCCGCCATCGCCGACTTGACCTCGGCGATGGTCAGTTCCCGGAAGTGGAACACGCTGGCGGCCAAGACGGCATCAGCACCTGCAACAACCGCGGGCGGGAAATGTTCCACCGCACCGGCCCCGCCGCTGGCGATCACCGGCACGCTGACGGCCGCGCGCACCGCGCGCAACATGGCCAGATCGAAACCGGCCTTGGTGCCGTCGCGATCCATCGAATTCAGCAGGATCTCCCCGACCCCGAGTTCGGCACCGCGAACGGCCCATTCGATGGCGTCGATGCCGGTGCCGCGCCGCCCGCCGTGGGTGGTGACCTCCCAGCCCGACGGCGTGGGTGCGGCGCCGGGCGGCACGGTGCGGGCATCGACACTGAGCACGATGCACTGGGAGCCGAACTGGCGGGCCAGCTCGGCGAGCAGTTCGGGGCGGGCGATCGCGGCGGTGTTCACCGAGACCTTGTCGGCGCCGGCGCGCAGCAGGACGTCGACGTCTTCGACGGAGCGCACCCCGCCGCCGACCGTCAGTGGGATGAACACCTGCTCGGCGGTGCGCTTGACCACCTCCAGCATGGTCGAGCGGCCCGACGACGACGCGGTCACGTCCAGGAAGGTCAGCTCATCGGCGCCCTCGGCGTCGTAGGCCGCTGCCAGTTCGACGGGATCCCCGGCGTCACGGAGGTTTTCGAAGTTGACCCCCTTGACGACACGGCCGTCGTCGACATCCAGACACGGAATCACCCGCGTCGCAACGTCACTGGTCACAGGTAATCCTCCGGGCTGCCCGCGGCTTTCACGATCTCCAGCATGCGTCGGTGCACACCGGGTGCGGCGGCCAGCGCCGACTTGGACTCGACTGTCCACGGCTCGCCGGCCAGGTCGGTCACGATACCGCCGGCAGCCCGGACCAGGGCCACCCCGGCCGCGTGATCCCAGATGTGGTGCCCGAAACTGATGGCGGCACCGAGGACTCCGGCCGCCACGTACGCCAGGTCGACGCCGGTGGCGCCGTGCATCCGCACCCTGGAGCACTCCCGGCTCAGGTTCGCCAGCACCTGTGCGCGGTACCGGCCGGGGAACCGGCCGCGGGAATCGATGTTGAACGTCTGGATCCCGACGATGGAGTCGGCCAGTGTCGGCGAACCCAGCGGGGGAAGCGCTTCACCGTTGTTGTAGAGCGGCCCGCTGACAAGCGCGGTGTAGCGCTGCCCCATGAATGGCAGCCAGGTCAGGCCGGCGACCGGTTCGCCCTTCGCCAGCAGGCCCAGCAGGATGCCGGCCATCGGCGAACCCGCCGCGTAGTTGAAGGTGCCGTCGATCGGATCGAGCACCCACACCAGTTCGGAATCGATCGGCTCACCGCCGAACTCCTCGCCGTGCACGCCGATCCCGGTTCCCTCGGTGAGAGCCCTGACCACCTGCCGCTCGATGGCGAGGTCGACCTCGGTGGCGAAGTCGTTGCCCTGCTTGCGAACCGCCGAATCGGCCCGGTGCCCGGCGATGAACGGGGCCGACGCCTCGTCGAGAATCTCGGCCGCGGTGCCGAGCAGCGCGGCCAACCGGTTGGGATCCATCCGCTCAGCCGCTGACCGCAGCAAGGGCTTCGGGCAGCGTGAATCGGCCGGCGTAGAGCGCTTTCCCGACGATCGCCCCTTCGACACCGCGCTCGGTCAGGGTGGCGATGGCCTCGAGGTCCGCCAAGCTGGACACGCCACCGGAGGCGATGACGGGTACCCCACTGCGTTCGGCGACCGCGCCGAGCAGCTCCAGGTTTGGCCCGGTCAGGGTGCCGTCCTTGGTGACGTCGGTGACCACATACCGCGAACAGCCTTCGCGCTCAAGGCGTTCCAGCACCTCCCACAGATCGCCGCCGTCGGTTTCCCAGCCGCGGCCGCGCAGCCGGTAGGGCCCATCGGCCCCCTCGTGTCCTTTTTCAAGGAGTACATCCAGACCCACAGCCACCTTGTCGCCATATTCGGCGATGGCTGCCGCACACCACTTCGGGTTCTCCAGCGCCGCGGTGCCGATGTTGACGCGCGCACAGCCCGTGGCCAGCGCGGCCTTCAGCGATTCGTCGTCGCGGATACCGCCCGAGAGTTCGACGTCGACGTCGAGCTTGCCGACGACCTCGGCCAGCAGCTCGCGGTTGCTCCCCCGGCCGAAGGCCGCATCGAGATCAACCAGGTGGATCCACTGCGCACCGTCACGCTGCCAGGCCATCGCGGCTTCGAGCGCCGAGCCGTAGTCGGTCTCGCTGCCTGCCTTGCCCTGAACCAGCCGGACGGCCTTACCCTCGACCACGTCGACGGCCGGCAAAAGAATCAAACTCACAGTCCCTCAACCCAATTCGCGAGCAGCGTGGCACCGGCATCGCCGCTCTTCTCCGGATGAAATTGCGTGGCCGCCAACGGCCCGTCCTCGACCGCCGCGATGAACCGGACATGGTGCGTCGCCCAGGTGACCAGCGCGTCGGCATTGCCCGACCATTCCTGTGCGGCATAGGAGTGCACGAAATAGAACCGCGTGTCGGGGTCCAACCCGCGGAACAGCCTACTTCCGGCGGCGGCCTCGACGACGTTCCAGCCCATGTGCGGGATCACCGGGGCATCCAGCCGGGTGACGGCTCCGGGCCACTGACCGCAGCCGACGGTCTCCGCGCCGAACTCCACGCCGCGGGCGAACAAGATCTGCATGCCGACGCAGACGCCGAGCACCGGGCGGCCCTGCTGCAGCCGGTCGGCGATGATCTTCTCCCCGCCGATCGCCCGCAGACCGTTCATGCACGCCTCGTAAGCACCGACACCTGGTACCACCAGACCGTCGGCGGCCGCGGCGGCGCCCGGGTCGGAGGTCACCTCGACATCGGCACCGACGCGCTGCAGGGCCCGTTGTGCCGAGCGCAGATTCCCGGAGCCGTAGTCGAGGACAACGAGTTTCTTCGTCACAAAGTGCCCTTCGTGGAGGGCACCCCGGTGACACGCGGGTCGTACTCGACGGCCTGGCGCAACGCCCGGGCGACGGCCTTGTACTGGGCCTCGGTGATGTGGTGCGGATCGCGACCGTAGATTGTCCGCACATGCAGGGCGATGCGCGCGTTGAACGCCAGCGACTCGAACACGTGCCGGTTGATCACCGTGTGATACGGCGTGCTGGACCCGGCGATGGTGAATTCGACCATGTAGTCCGGCTCGCCGGTATGCACGAAATACGGACGGCCCGACACATCCACCGCAGCATGCGTCAGCGTCTCGTCCATCGGGATGAACGCATCACCGAATCGCCGGATGCCGGTCTTGTCCCCCAGTGCCTGCCCGAGGGCCTGACCGAGCACGATCGCGGTGTCCTCGACGGTGTGGTGGCCTTCGATCTCGATGTCGCCCTTGGCCTGAACGGTCAGGTCGAAGCTGGCGTGGGTGCCCAGCGAGGTGAGCATGTGGTCGAAAAACGGCACCCCGGTGTCGATGTCGACCACACCGGAGCCGTCGAGGTCGATCTCGACGACGATCTCGGATTCGCGGGTCTTACGTTCGACTTTCGCGCGACGAGTCACGATGCTCCTACCGTGCTGTTGAGTTCTGTCTTGACGAGGTCCGCACTGGCGGCCAGGAACGCGTCGTTCTCAGCGGCCAGGCCGACGGTGGTGCGCAGGTACCCGGGGATGCCGACGTCGCGGATCAGCACGCCCGCGTCGAGGTAGCGCTGCCAGGTCGCGGGCGCATCGGCGAAGAATCCGAACAACACGAAGTTCGCATCGCTGGGAATCACGCGGTAGCCCAGGCGGGTCAGCTCGGCGCACACCCGGTCCCGTTCGGCGGCAAGGGTTGCCACACTGCCGAGAGTGTCGTCGGCGTGCCGCAGCGCGGCCCGGGCGGCGGCCTGGGTCAGCACCGACAGGTGATACGGCAACCGCACCAACAGCAGTGCGTCGATCACCGCGGGCGCGGCCGCCAGGTATCCCAATCGGCCGCCGGCGAACGCGAACGCCTTGCTCATCGTCCGGCTGACAACGAGTTTCGCGGGATATTCGGCCAACAGCGCGACGGCACTGGGCTGCGACGAGAACTCGCCGTAGGCCTCGTCGAGGATCAGCACGCCGCCGGTCATCGCGTCCAGCAGGCGCCGCAGATCCTCCAGCGGAACGCTCTGTCCCGAGGGGTTGTTCGGACTCGTCACGAACACGATGTCCGGCCGGCGGTCTTTGATGGCGGCGATGGCTGCCTCGACATCGAGGCTGAAATCGTCCGCACGGGAGGCTTGCAGCCACTCCGTCTGGGTGCCGTCGGAGATGATCGGGTGCATCGAATACGACGGCACGAAACCGATCGCCCGCCGGCCCGGGCCCCCAAAAGCCTGCAGCAGTTGCTGCAGGATCTCATTGGAACCATTGGCCGCCCAAAGGTTTTCGGTGGCGAGAGGCACTCCGGTGGCCGATGTCAGATAGGCCGCCAGATCAGCGCGCAGCGCCACCGCATCACGGTCGGGGTACCGGTGCAGCTCGGCCGCGGCATCGCGCACCGACGCTGCGACATCGTCGATGAGCGCCTGGGTGGGCGGGTGCGGGTTCTCGTTGGTGTTGAGCCGCACCGGAACCTGCAACTGCGGTGCACCGTAAGGCGACTTGCCCCGAAGGTTGTCCCGCAGCGGCAGATCCGCCAAGGTCACGTCGGTCACCGTTCGAACCTCCGTCGTACCGCCTCACCGTGGGCGGGCAGATCTTCCGCCTTCGACAGCGTGATCACATGGCCGGACACATCTTTGAGCGCTGCCTCGTCGTACTCCACCACGTGGATGCCGCGCAGGAAGGTCTGCACCGACAGCCCGCTGGAGTGCCGTGCACAGCCGGCGGTGGGCAGCACGTGGTTGGACCCCGCGCAGTAGTCGCCCAGGCTCACCGGCGACCAGGCGCCGACGAAAATCGCCCCGGCCGACCGGATCCGGTCGGCGACCCCGGCGGCGCCGACGGTCTGGATCTCGAGGTGTTCGGCGGCGTAGGCATTGACCGTCCGGATACCGGCCGCGACGTCGTCGACGAGCACGATGGCCGACTGCTGGCCGGTCAGCGCAGCGGTCACCCGCTCGACATGCACCGTGGTGGCGAGCTGGTTGGCCAGTTCGCGATCGGTGGCATCTGCCAGCGCCACACTGTCGGTGACCAGCACACTCGCGGCCATCTCGTCGTGCTCGGCCTGGCTGATCAAATCGGCGGCCACGTGCACCGGATCGGCGGTGTGGTCGGCCAGGATCGCGATCTCCGTCGGACCGGCTTCGGCGTCGATACCGACCTGCGAACGGCAGATCCGCTTGGCGGCGGTCACGTAGATGTTCCCCGGCCCCGTGATCATGTCGACGGGAGCCAGCTCGGCTCCATCGGTGTCGGTGCCACCGTAGGCGAGCAGCGCGACGGCCTGAGCCCCGCCGACCGCCCACACCTCCTCCACGCCCAGCAATGCTGCGGCGGCCAGGATGGTCGGATGCGGGAGCCCGCCGAACTGCGCCTGCGGAGGGCTCGCGATCACCAAGGAGTCCACTCCGGCGGTCTGCGCAGGCACGACGTTCATCACCACGCTGGAGGGATAGACCGCATTGCCGCCCGGCACGTAGAGGCCGACCCGCTCGACCGGGACCCACCGCTCGGTGACGGTGGCCCCGGGCGCCAGCGTCGTGGTGGTATTGGTGCGGCGCTGATCGGCGTGCACGGCGCGGGCGCGGTCGATGGACACCTGCAGCGCCGCCCGCACGTCCGGGGACAACTCGTCGAGCGACTGCGCCAGCGCCGCGGCCGGGACGCGCACCGCCGCGGGCCGGACACCGTCGAAGGACTCGCCGTACTCCAGGGCGGCCACCGCACCCCGCTCGGCGATCGCGTCGACGATCGGACGGACCTTGGGGACGACTGCGTCGACGTCGACGCCACCGCGCGGCAGGGCAGCGCGCAGTTGCGCGGCACTCATCTTGCGGTTGCGCAGGTCGATACGGGACATCTGAAACTCGGCCATCTCTTCGATTGTCCCTGATCAGTCCAGTTGAATAAAAATCCGGGCAGGTAAGCGTCGTAGGGTGGTCGCAAACCGGCGAATGGAGTCGAGATCTCCACGAAGGATCACCCCAACAACGCCCCCGGCGTACCGATGCTCATTCCGCCCGCACTGGAACGATTTCAGATCAAGTACATCAACCCGGCGATGAAGCCGCTGTCGAAGCGTCTGCCTGGCTTCACCGTGATCAAGCATCGTGGCCGCACGTCGGGCACGCCCTACGAAACCATCGTCACCAGCTACCGCAAGGGCAACACCCTCGCGGTGCTGCTCGCCCACGGCAAGACCAACTGGGTCAAGAACGTGTTGGCGGCGGGCGAAGCGGACGTCCACCTGTTCCGCGGTGACGTCCACATCACCAACCCGCGGGTGCTGCCCGCAGGTACCGATGACCCGTCGCTGCCTCGAATCGCACGCATCGCGGCCCGGCGGACCGGGGTGTTCGTCGCCGATATCGTTTGACGTCGCTGCCAGACTGCTTGCATGACTTGGCAGATCTGGCTGGCGTTTCTCGGCGCGTCGATCGCGATCAGTGTGTCCCCGGGCGCCGGCGCGATCCAGTCGATGGCCACGGGCCTCACACACGGCCTGCGCCGCGGCTCCTGGAGTGTGCTGGGTTTGCAGTTGGGGCTGCTGGCGCAACTGGTGCTGGTAGCGGTGGGTTTGGGCGCCGCCATTGCCAGCTCGATCCTGGCCTTCCAGATCGTGAAGTGGATCGGCGTCGCGTATCTGATCTATCTGGCCGTACATCAATGGCGCAGTGCGTCACAGGACCTGCGCGAGCGGTTGGGTACCGCAGCCGACCGCGGCAGGCTCGCGTTGGTCGCGCGCGGGTTCCTGGTGAACACCACCAACCCGAAGGGGCTGGTGTTCCTGGTCGCGGTGTTACCGCAGTTCGTCGTGCCGACTGCGGCGCTACTGCCGCAGTACCTGGCGATCGGCGTGACGATGGTGTGCGTCGACGTGGTCGTCATGAGCCTCTATACGGGCGGCGCGGCGCGGCTGTTGCGCTGGCTGCACACACCGCGCCAGCAGACAGCGCTCAACCGGGTGTTCTCCGGGCTGTTCGCGACCGCCGCGGTGGTGCTGTCACTCGTGCGGCGCGGTGTGGTCGCCTGATCGGACCGCTGTCGCCTCAGGCGCTCAGATATCGAGTCCGATGTCGAGGACCCGCACCGAGTGGGTGAGCGCGCCTACCGCGAGGTAGTCGACCCCGGTGCCGGCGTACTCGGCAGCGGTGGCCAGCGTCAGGCCACCGGAGGATTCGAGCTTGGTCGCCGGCGACGCGGCATCGCGTCGTTGCACCGCGATCTGCGTCTGCCAGATCGGGAAATTGTCGAGGAGCACCAGTTCCGCCCCGGCGGCAAGTACGTCATCGAGCTGTTCGAGGGAATCGACCTCGACCTCGCACGGCAGTTCGGGGGCGGCGGCGCGCACCGCCTGCAGCGCCGCCAGCACCGAGCCGGCCGCCGCCACATGGTTGTCCTTGATCAGCGCGGCGTCACCCAATCCCATGCGGTGGTTGACTCCCCCGCCGACGCGGACCGCGTATTTCTGCAGGGCACGCAGCCCGGGCAGCGTCTTGCGGGTGTCGCGGATCTTGGCGTCGGTGCCTGCGACGGCGTCGACCCAGGCGGCGGTCGCCGTGGCGATACCCGACAGATGGCACACCAGGTTGAGCAGCGTGCGCTCGGCGGTCAGCAGCTGCCGGGTCGGCGCTTCCACGGTCAGCACTTGGGACTTCGCGTCCAGGCGCGATCCGTCCTCGACACGGTGGACCACCCGGTAACCATCGGAGCCGATCACCTCGTCGAGCACCAACAGGGCGATGTCGACGCCGGCGATGACTCCGGGCTCCCGGTTGACCAGCGAGGCCGTGGTCATGGCCGAGGCCGGCACGGTCGACTGGGTGGTGATGTCGGGACCGTAGCGCAGGTCTTCCTCGAGCGCCCGCGCGATGGTCGCCCGGGCCTCCGCGAGCTCGGATTCTGAGAGTCTCATCAGCAGACCGCCGTCGGGGTTGCGACGGTGATGCCGCCGGTGCTGTGCCGAATGCTCAACGGATGCTCCTGGTTGGGGTCGGTCCCGGGAAAGTCGTCACGGTGGTGGCAGCCCCGGGTTTCGGTACGGGCGAGGGCCGCTGCGACGACAGCCTGTGCCGTCAGGGTGAGCGCGGCATCTTCAAAGCTCTTGCGGCTGCGGGCTTCTCGCTGGGAAGAGGTCGCCAAGAGTTCACGCAGCCGTTCCAGCCCGACGGCGTCGCGGACCACCGACGCGTGCGCCGACATCGTGTGTTGCAGCAAGCTGCGGTCGACGATGTCGAGTCGACGCTCGCGGGGAGCCTGCGCACGGACCGAACCGGCCTGCGCCGCGTGGTCGGCCGCGACACGCCCGGCCCGGCTCCCCACCACGAGGCCCTCGAGCAGGCTGTTGGACGCCAACCTGTTGGCGCCGTGCATGCCGGTGCGGGCCACTTCCCCGGCCGCGAACAGCCCGGGCAATTCGGTACGGCCGTACACGTCGGTGACCACCCCGCCGCAGCTGTAGTGCGCGCCGGGCACCACCGGGATCGGCTCGCGGGTCGGGTCGATGCCGGCGGCGGCGCACGATGCCGCGACGGTGGGGAACCGTCGGCCGAAATCAGCGATGCCCCGGGCGTCGAGGTAGACGCACGGATCACCGGTGGCGGTCAGTCGGGCGTCGATTGCCGCCGCCACCACGTCGCGCGGCGCCAGGTCGCCCATCGGGTGCACTCCGGCGGTCACCGAAACGCCCTGCGAGTCAACCAGAACGGCACCTTCGCCACGGATCGCCTCGGTGACCAGTGGCAGGCGCCCGTCGACCTCACCGTTGAACAACATGGTCGGGTGGAACTGGATGAACTCGATGTCGGCGACGGGTACGCCCGCCCATAGCGCCAAGGCGATGCCGTCACCTGTCGAGCCCTCGGGATTGGTTGTGGCGCAATACAAATGCCCGAGGCCACCGGTGGCCAGGATCACCGACGGTGCGTGCAGGATGCCCACGCCGTCGTCGTTGTTCACCAGTACACCCGTCACGGCCGAACCGTCGTGCAGGATCTGCAGCGCCACGTGATTGCGCCTGATGTCCAGCTTGGCCGCGGCGTGGTCAAGCGCGCGTTGCACTTCGGCGCCCGTGGCGTCACCGCCGGCATGGATGATCCGGTGCCGGGTGTGTCCACCTTCGCGGGTCAGGGCCCACCGGCCCGGAGCAGTTTCGTCGAACCGCGCACCGGCACCGACCAGGTCGGCGACGGCACGGTAGCCGTCGGCGACGATCGAGCGGACCGCGTCGGGATCGCACAACCCGCCACCCGCGGCGACGGTGTCGGCGACGTGCGCGTCGACCGAGTCGTCGTTGCCGGGCAACACGACCGCTATGCCGCCCTGGGCGTACGCGGTCGCTGTTTCGCCGGTCTTGCTGAGCACGATCACCCGCCGGCCCTGGCGGTGCGCGGCGAGCGCCGCCACCAGCCCGCCCACGCCGGTACCGATCACGACGACGTCGGCGCGCTGTTGCCACAGCGTCGACGCACCGCAGGCGAAGGAGCCGCCTGCGGTGCGGGCCGACAACCCGCTCACTCGCCGCCGCCGGGCTGGCCGATGGCAATCATCCGTTGCACACTGGCGCGGCCCAGCCGGGCGGTTTCGGGGTCGACGTGCACCTCGTCGGCCCCGTCGATCAAGCACCGCAGCAGGGCGGCGGGCGTGATCATCTTCATGTATCGGCACGAGGCCCGGTCGTTGACCGCGAGGAAGTCGACTTCCGGTGCGGCCCGGCGCAGTTGGTGCAGCATGCCGATCTCGGTGGCCACCAGCACTTGGCTGGCGCGGGTCTCGCGGGCCGCGTCGAGCATGCCGCCGGTGGACAGGATCTTCACCCGCTCCTCGGGTACCGCACCCTCGCCGGCCAGGTACAAAGCCGAAGTCGCGCAACCACATTCGGGATGCACGAACAGCTCGGCATCCGGGTGCGAGCGCGCCTGGCCGGCCAGCTCGTCGCCGTTGATGCCGGCGTGCACGTGGCATTCACCGGCCCAGATGTGCATGTTGGTACGTCCGGTGACCCGCCGGACGTGTGCTCCGAGGAACTGGTCGGGGCAGAACAGCACTTCACGGTCGGCGGGGATGGAAGCCACGACGTCGACGGCGTTCGCCGACGTGCAGCAGATGTCGGTGAGCGCCTTCACCGCGGCGGTCGTGTTGACATACGACACGACGACGGCGTCGGGATACTCGTCCTTCCACGCGCGCAGTTCCTCGACGGTGATGGAATCGGCCAGCGAGCAGCCGGCACGTTGATCGGGGATCAGCACCGTCTTGTCGGGGCTGAGGATCTTGGCCGTCTCCGCCATGAAATGCACGCCGCAGAACACGATGGTGTCCTCGGGCGCGTCGGCGGCGATGCGTGAGAGCGCCAACGAGTCGCCGACGTGGTCGGCGACGTCCTGGATCTCGGGCAGCTGGTAGTTGTGCGCCAGCAGCGTCGCGCCGCGTTGGTCGACGAGTCGGCGGATCTCGGCGGCCCACTGCGCGTCGCCGACCACGCCGGAATAGCCGTCGGGCCCGGCCAGAATCTGGTCCGCCAGCCGGCCTGCAACATCCCCCGCGGTCGTGCCATTGAGCACCGTCACGACGGCCTCCTCAATCCGTGTCAGGTTTTCGACTTATAATCGAAAACATGCCACATATTAGCACCGCGCATGAAGTTCTCGCCGTCGTGTTCCAGGTTCGCGGCCTCGATTCCCGGCAACCCGTGCTTAACGTGCTGTTATGGCAGCGTGCACTGGAACCCGAGCGTGGCAAGTGGTCCCTGCCCGGTGGCCGGTTGCGCGATGACGAGGATCTGATCAGTTCGATCCGGCGCCAACTCGCCGAGAAGGTGGACGTCCAACAACTCGCCCACCTCGAACAACTGGCCGTATTCTCCGCGCCCGACCGCGTTCCCGGGCCCCGCACCATCGCTTCGACGTTCTTGGGGCTGGTGCCCTCCCCCGCGACCCCCGAGTTGCCACCCGACACCCGCTGGCATCCGGTCAACGACCTGCCGCCGATGGCCTTCGACCACGCCCCGATGGTCGAACACGCGCGCACCCGGCTGGTCGCCAAGATGTCCTACACGAACATCGGGTTTGCTTTGGCGCCAACGGAATTCGTTCTCTCGTCGTTGCGCGACGTCTACAGCGCGACGCTCGGCTACCAGGTCGACACGACCAACCTGCAACGCGTGCTCGAACGGCGCAACGTCATCACCCGCACCGGCACCACCGCGCGATCGGGCCGCAGCGGAGGCCGCCCGGCCGCCCTGTACCGCTTCACCGAAGCGCGTTACCGCGTGACCGACGAATTCGCCGCGCTGCGCCCGCCCGGGTGAGTCGACTGGATTCTTAGACCCTTCTTAAGTAAGAATGCCCGGATGGACTTGGGCAGTGCCGCCAACTTGGCCGACGCGGAGTGGATCGGCCGCATACCGCACGAAGAACTCGACCGCACTGCCCGGCCTCAGTTGCCGGCCGACGATCCGTTCTACGAGCCGCCTGCCGGATTCCAGCACGCGACCCCAGGCACCGTGCTGCGCAGCCGGGACGTGGAGCTGTCCTTCCTGGGCGTGATCCCGCAGCGGCTGCACGCCACCCAGCTGCTCTACCGCTCGACGAGCCGCACCGGCCTCCCGGAAGCTGCGGTCACCACCGTGATCGTCCCGCCAGACGCCGCGCCGGACTGCCCCCTGGTGTCCTATCAGTGCGCCATCGACGCCATCACCGGACGCTGCTTCCCCTCCTACGCACTGCGCCGCCACGCCAAGGCCACAGGATCCCTGGCCCAACTCGAGCTCCTGCTGATCGCTGCGGCGGTGGCCCAGGGGTGGGCGGTGTCGATCCCCGACCACGAGGGCGTCGAAGGGATGTGGGGCGCCCCGTACGAGCCCGGCTATCGCATCCTCGACGGGCTGCGGGCTGCGCTCGAATCCGAGCAGCTCAACTTCTCGCCGGAGACACCGATCGGTCTGTGGGGCTACTCCGGTGGCGGACTGGCCACCGGGTGGGCCGCCGAGATGTGTGAGTCCTACGCTCCCGAGCTCAATGTCGTCGGCGCGGTCCTCGGCTCGCCCGTCGGTGATCTTGGGCACACGTTCCGGCGGCTCAACGGCACCTTGTTCTCCGGACTGCCAGCCCTCGTCGTCGCCGCACTCGCCGACATCTATCCCGGCCTCAACCGCGTCATCGCCGAACACGCCACCCGGGAAGGCCGCAAGCTGCTCGACCGGCTGCACCGGATGACCACGGTGGAAGCCGTGCTGCGGCTCATCGGCACCGACATGGAAGATCTGGTGGACATGCCACTGGAGGAGATCCTCGCCATGCCGGAGGTCAGCGAGGTGTTCGACGACATCAAGCTCGGGACCGCCGCGCCACGCCCGCCGGTGCTCATCGTGCAGGCCGTCCACGACGAGATCATCTCGGTCGACGATATCGACGCCCTGGCCGACACCTACATCACCGGTGGCGCCGACGTCACCTACCACCGGGACATGTTCTGCGACCACCTCCTGCTGCATCCCATGTCAGCTCCCATGGCACTGCGCTGGCTGGGCGACCGGTTCGCCGACCGCCCGCTCACAGCCCACATCGTCCGGACGAAATGGCCCACGCTGCTCAACCCCATGACCTACATGGGAATGGCGCGGCTCGCAGGCATCGGGTTCAAGATGGTCACCGGCCGGACGGTGCGGCGCCGGCCGCTCTGAGCCGGCTCAGACGCCGGGCTGAGCCACCGTCGCAGGCAACACCGGGTACACCGGCGTCTCTTCGGGCGGCCAGGCGCCCAGGTCGTCGCGAGCGGCGGAAACCGCCATCAACGCGTAGACCAGCGCTGCGACCGCCGCCGGGAACAGGATCGTGGTGGCGATTTGCAACGGCCCGTGCCCGAAGAACGCCGAAGGAGCCTCCACGACGTAGTGGACGCGATGTTCGGGGCTGATCGGGGCCCCCAGCAGGTCGACAGTTCCGTAGCGCAGATGCGCCAGGGCGACACCGACACCTGCAGCCGCGGCCGCTGACACACCGCAGCCGACGACCAGCGCTCCCGCAAGCACCGGGCCACGGTGCTCGCGCCACTGCCACACCAGTACCGCAGCAACTACTGACGCCACCACCAGGAAGCCGACGAACATGAATGCGGACGTGAAGAAATTGTCGGACTCGCTGCCGAGGTAGGCATGGATCCGCTCACCACTGCGGGTGAGCGCGACCACCCCATGGATCGACGGCGCCAACCAGGCCCACAGCGCACCGACGACAGCGCCGACCAACGCCATGGCGACCACGACGGTCACCGCCGCGCGCTGCCGTGAAATACGCGGGGCGCCAACAGTATTGGGAACACTGTCGGCAGCGTGCACGGGAGCCTCGCCCGGGGCATTTGGCTCTTCGCCCGAGAGGCTCATCGGGGCTTTTGGCTCTTCGCCCGAGAGGCTCATCGGGGCTTTTGGCTCTTCGCCCGAGAGGCTCATCGCTGGGTCTCCAGGTCTTTGGAGTCCACCACCCCATGCCTCGAACACTTGGCCCACCACCCGTCCGGGCGCACCTGCACGATCATCCGGCGCCCGCACTCCGCACAGAAGCGTGGTGGCTCGAGGCCCAGCTGTGCGGCCGTCGGGACCGCAGACCCGGCCGCTGCATTGACCTCGACGCCGGTATAGACGTTGTACACACCGGCGCTGACGGGCGCGGGCAGCGCCGGCATCTCGCTAATCATCACCAACAGTTCTACAGGCTGGCGTTGAGCGCCTTGATGGGCATCTGCAGATCGTCGAGCAGTTCCAGGTCCGCTTCGGCCGGGCGGCCCAGCGTGGTCAGGTAGTTGCCGACGATGACGGCGTTGATGCCGCCCAGGATGCCCTTCTTGGCGCCCAGGTCACCCAGAGTGATCTCGCGGCCACCGGCGAAGCGCAGCATGGTGCGGGGCAGCGCCAGCCGGAACGCGGCCACGGCCTTGAGCGCCTCGGAGGCAGGCAGCACCTCCAGATCGCCGAACGGCGTCCCCGGGCGCGGGTTCAGGAAGTTCAGTGGCACCTCGTGCGGATCGAGTTCGGCCAGGTTCGCCGCGAACTCGGCGCGCTGCTCGAGCGTCTCCCCCATGCCGAGGATGCCACCGCAACACACCTCCATACCGGCCTCACGGACCATGCGCAGGGTGTCCCAGCGCTCTTCCCAGGTGTGGGTGGTGACGACGTTGGTGAAGAACGAGCGCGCAGTCTCCAGGTTGTGGTTGTAGCGGTGCACGCCCATGTCCGAGAGCCGCTGCACCTGGTCCTCGGACAACATGCCCAGCGAGCACGCGATCTGGATGTCGACCTCGTTGCGGATTGCCTCGATGCCGGCAGCCACCTGGGCCAGCAACCGCTCGTCGGGGCCGCGTACGGCGGCGACGATGCAGAACTCGGTCGCGCCGGTCTTCGCGGTCTGCTTGGCGGCTTCCACCAGGCTCGGGATGTCCAGCCAGGCGCTGCGCACGGGAGACGCGAAAAGCCCCGACTGCGAGCAGAAGTGGCAATCCTCGGGGCAGCCACCGGTCTTGAGGCTGATGATGCCCTCGACCTCGACGTCGGGACCGCACCACTTCATCCGGACTTCGTGCGCCAGCGCGAGGAGGTCCTCGAGATGCTCGTCGGGCAGCTGCAGCACCTGCAGCGTCTGGTCCTGATCGAGGCCCACGCCACGCTCCAGGACCTGCTCCCGGGCCACACTCAACACGTCCACGGCAGCCTGCGTCACGGTGGTTCCTCCTGCGGATCATCGGCTTACACGTCGGCGGCGCCGACCATTGAACACCGTTCAGGTTAGGGTAGCGGCGTGCAACTCCACAAACCCGACGTGGTGGATGCGGCGACGGCCATCCTCGACAGCTACGGCATCGCGGACCTGACGATGCGGCGACTGGCCCGTGAGCTCAACGTGAGCCCGGGCGCGCTGTACTGGCATTTCGCCAACAAGCAGGAGCTGCTGGGAGCCGTGGCGGATCGCATTCTGCAGCCGACCGGCACCGACGCGGGTCGATTCGGATGGCGTGACAGGATCCACGGAATCTGTGCGGCCCTGCGCGACGCCCTGCTGTCGCACACCGATGGCGCCGAGCTGGTGTCGTCCAGCTTCGCGGCCGGGCAATCGGCTCGCGCCGCCGCCATCGTCGCCGAGCTGGCGGATGCCGCCCGCGATGCCGGCGTGGCCGCCCAGGACGCTGAACCCGCGGCCCGCACCGTGATGTACTACGTCCTCGGATTCACCGTCGATGAACAGTCGCGGTTGCAGTGGGACGCCGCGGGCGCGCTCAGCGACGAACAGTCGGTGTTGATGACCGACACCGGCCGCGAATTCGGCTTCGGGTTGCAGTTGCTGGTCGACGGCCTCGCCGTCCATGGGGGTGCCGACGTCGACGCGAGTTCGGCACGGTAGCGCCAAGTGGTCCCGCCGTCACGATCGTGAATCGTCTGCGAATTTTCGGCCTCAAAGTCAAGTAGTTAATGCAACGCGGTTCTATGCAGCTTGGTTGAGCAGGGCGGCTAAGCGTTGGGCTGGGGTGTTGTAGTCGAGGGTGGGTCGGGGTCTGGTGTTGAG
>NZ_BCSX01000019.1 GCF_001570425.1 Mycolicibacterium brisbanense | reverse complement strand
GCCCTGTTCTCACCAGAGCAGGTCCACGACGGCAGCTGGCTCGACCGCTGGCACCGCCGCGCAGCCACTCACCAGGCCTACTACCAGGCACACCCCGAACGATTCCGCCGACGCCCACACACCCCAGCACCAGCCAATACCGTCGGCATCAACCTACCCAAACCCGAAAACCGACTCCAAGCAGCTTGACAACGGCCGCGCAACGACGTTTGCGTCGAACTCGCCCTACCCTGCGAAGAATGTCCAATCTGTCGCTGCGGGAACGGGTCATCGACATCGAAGACAGCGAGCGAGATGTCGCCAGCGGTCGGGCGCTGCGCAAGACGGCCCCGAGACGCGCACTGGCACAACTGGTTCCCAGCCCACGCAGCGCCACCGAGATCCTCGTCGAGCAGAATCACAACCGGGTGCCCGAGTTGGTGCCACTGCGCTTCGCCCGCATTCTCACCGATCCGTTCTCCTTCTACCGCGGTTCCGCGGCGGTGATGGCCGCCGATCTGGCGGCCGGCCCGTCCAGCGGTGTCCAGGTGCTGTGCAGCGGCGACGCGCATCTGTCGAACTTCGGGATCTACGCCGCGCCGGATCGCCAATTGGTGTTCGATCTCAACGATTTCGACGAGGCCGCAGTGGCGCCGGCGGAGTGGGACGTCAAGCGTCTCGTCACGAGCGCCATCGTGGGTGGCCGGCACGCGGGCTATCCCGAGGACACCATCCGTGCGCTGGCCGGCCAGGCGATCATCGCCTACCGCGACGGTCTGCAGACCATGCTGGAGATGTCGGTGCTCGACCGGTACTACCTGCGCTTCGAACCGGAGCGCTACCGCAACGAGGTGTCGGGCAGTCTGCAGAACGTGATCACCCGCACGGCACAGGATGCGCGCAAGCGGACGTCGGTGCGGGTCTTCGAACGGATCATGCGGCCAGACGCCGACGGCGGCCTGCAGTTGCGTGAGGATCCGCCGGTCTTGCAGCATCTGGATCTCGACCTGGAGACAACGCTCATCGAGTCGGTCCAGGAGTATCTCGACAGCGTGGCCGCCGACGTGGCGCTGGTGCTGTCGCACTTCCGTATCACCGACATGGCCCGGCGCGTCGTCGGTGTGGGCAGCGTCGGGACCCGCTGCTATCTGGTGATTCTGACCGGGCCCGCGGGCGAGCCACTGATTCTGCAGGTCAAGGAGGCCACCGCGTCGGTGCTCGAACAGTACGGCCGCGTCGAGCAGCCCGCTGCACTGGGCGACGCGGTGCGGGCACACGGGCAGGGCACCCGCGTGGTGGACTGCCAACGGATGCTGCAGGCGATGTCGGATGTGTTCCTCGGCACCGCCCGCGGTGACGGCCGCGACTTCTACGTCAGGCAGTTCCAGGACATGAAAGGCTCCGTCGAAACCGAGGGCATGCCCGTCGAAGCGTTCGGGGATTACGTTTCGGCGTGCGCGCTCGCGCTGGCCCGCGGGCACGCCCAGAGCGCGAACGCATCGATCCTGCGCGGCTACGTCGGCAACGGCGAGAAGGTCAGTGCGGCCGTCCTCGAGTGGTCGTACGCCTACGCCGACAAATCCCTCGACGACTTCCATCAGCTGCGGGCTGCTGCAAAAGCAGGCGACATCGAGGTGGCCGACGACCCGGCCCGCTGACGGTCAGAGCCCCAACAGCTCCGGCAGGTCGGCGACCGAGTCGATGACGTGATTGGGCTGCATCGCGAATTCGTCTGCAGCCCAATGATCCAACGTGGCCTGCCGGAACTTTCCGGTGCGCACCAACACCCCCGTCATGCCGACCACCTGAGCGGCCAGCACGTCGTTGTTGAGGTCGTCACCGACCATGTACATCTCGTCGGTGTTCACCCCGAGCCGGTTGGCCGCCGCCAGGAATCCCTCGGGCGCGGGCTTGCCGACGGCGGTGGCCTTGCGGCCCGAGGCCGCCTCCATGCCGAGGAGATACATGCCGGTGTCCACGCGCAGCCCGTCCGTCGTGGTCCACGCGGTGCTGCGGTGCATCGCGACCACGGGGACGCCTTGGACCATCCAGTCGTAGACCCAGCTGAGCGTCAGATGGCTGAACTCCGGCCCGGCCCCGCCGAGCAACACCACGTCGGGCGCCTCGGGGGCCCGCGGCCCGGTGAACTCGGTGGAGTAGACGAGATCGATGCCACGCATGTCCTCGCCGATCTGCCCGCTGTTGACCAGGAAACATCGGGCGCCGGGGTACTTTTGGCGCACGTAGTCCGCGGTGAGCGCTGCGGCGGTGATCACCTCGTCGGCCGTGACGTTCATGCCCGCGGTGGTCAGCAACTCGGCGATCTGGGCACGGGTGCGGGTGGTGGTGCTGGTCAGATAGGACCGGGCGATCTGGTGGTCCTCGAGCACCTGCAACGCTTCGGCCGCCCCGGCAATGGGCTGCCACGACGTGACGAGCACGCCGTCGATGTCGAAGAGCACACCTCCGATTGCCATGCAGCGACAGTAAACGCCTGACCGGTCAGCGCAAGTCAGGGCGCGCCAGGCCCTCGGCCCAGGCGGCGCCTGCCAACCATGGGGTCGCCGATGCCGCGATCTGCCAGGCCTGTTCGGCGGGAACGTCGGTGACGCGGTAGTGCTTGTGACCCGCCGCGGTGGCGGCGATCAGCGTCGCCACCCCGGCGCGTCGCTGCAACAGGGTCTGCCGCACGGTCCAGCCGATGATGCCTGCCGCGTCCAGGCAGTCTCGGCGGCGTTCCAGGCTGCCTGCCTGCGCCACCAGCCAGCCGTCGTGCACGCGATGCCCCAGCGACCGGGCCCGATCGGCAGCCACGGCCACCGCACCGGCGGTGAGCACGCCCCACACGATCCACACCCAGACCGGCACCCCGACGATGAGCAACACCGGCGCGGCCAGCACCGGCACGGCCAGCGCCCTGGTCCAGCGTCGACGCACCGCTGCCGGGCCGTGTGATCGCAGCGGGCCGGCCACCGCGTCGGGTTGTTCGATGAGCTCGCTCAGCACGTCACGGGCCGTGGTGGCGGGGCAGGGCGGCAGTAGCAGCGACGCCTGACCTTCACCGCCCACACCGGTCATCACCGCATCCAGCCTGGCCCCGCCGAAGATCCGGACCAGCAGCGGTTCGCGCAGCGTGCCGCCCCGCAGCCGGCGCATGTCGTAGGTGTGCTCGCGCACCCGCAGCAGCCCGTGCCGCAGATGCAGTACGTCCGCGTCGCGGCGCAGCACCAGATTCCCGTAGGCGACCAAGGATTGCAGCACCGAGAGCACCACCGACAGCGTCAGCAGCGCGGCCACCACGACTGTGACGGTGACGGCGACACCCAGCCGCTGGGCGACATCCAGCCCGGACCGGGCCAACTGCGAATTGTCCAGCGCGACACCGACTCCCGTTTGATACAAGACGCCGACGGCGGTGAGGATCATGGCGAGACCGGTCCAGCTCAGCGGGCTGTACCGCAGCCACGACGGCTGCCACCGGGCCAGCTCGCGACCGGCAGGGGCATCCTCGGGCACGGGCACCGCGTCGGCGAGCAGGATCGCCCGCAGCCGCGGCACCTCACCGGCTTCGACCGCGTCGAGCGCGAACTTGGTGTCGCCCTTGGCTTCCCGGCCGGTGCTGATCTGCAGCACGGTCAGGCCGAGCAGCCGGTGCAGCAGCCGGGCATCGGTGGATACCGAGCGAATCCGGTTGCGCGGCACCGACAGTGTCTTGCGCTGCAACACACCGGTGCGCAACTGCACCTCGCCTGGTTCGATCCGGTAGGTGGTGGTGAACCAGCGGGCCAGGCCGAACGCCACCATGAGCGTCACCGCGGCGACGGTCCAGAGCGGGTTCCCGGTCGCCGAGCCCAGCACCACCGATCCCACCAGCAGTGGAATCTGTTGCAGCACTTCATGAACCGGGTGTACCAGCAACATGCGCGGGCTAAGCCGGCGCCAGCCTGGGTCGGTCACGTCGCGTCCTGCTCGCCGATCGCCGCGATGTCGGTGAGTTGCGCGACGACGCGGTCGGCGACGTCGGCGTCGAGCGCCACGATCCGCACCGCGCCCGCCGACGACGCCGTCGTCACCGTCACGTTGGCCAAGCCGAACAGCCGGTCCAGCGGCCCGCGATGGGTGTCGACGGTCTGCACCCGTGAGATGGGGGCGATGCGGCGTTCCTGCACCAGCCAACCCGACCGCGTGTACACCGCAGGCGTCGGGGAATCGATCTGCACATCCCAGCGGTGCACCCGGAACCGCCACAGCGGCACCACCACCACGAACAGCACGATCGCCACGACGCTGGCGGCTGCCACCACGGCGTGCAGCCACAGCATCCGGCGGTCCACCAGCAGCCAGATCAGTTGGGCCGGAACCAACACGACCCACGGGATGGCGGCGCCCAGCGCCCACACCAGCGGCGCCTTGCGACTCGGGGGGTATGCCGGGTCGACAAGTGTCATGGTTCGAGCATGCCCGATGCTCCGTACAGTCGACCCATGAGCGCCAATGCAAAGTGGACCGAGGCCGACGTGCCGGACCAGTCCGGCCGGGTCGCCATCGTCACCGGCTCCAACACGGGCCTCGGCTACGAGACCGCACGTGTGCTGGCCGCCAAGGGCGCGCACGTCGTCGTCGCCGTGCGCAACCTGGACAAGGGCCGCGACGCCGTCGACCG
The DNA here is from genome assembly GCF_001570425.1 of Mycolicibacterium brisbanense. GTDB lineage: Bacteria > Actinomycetota > Actinomycetes > Mycobacteriales > Mycobacteriaceae > Mycobacterium > Mycobacterium brisbanense. The sequence continues at coordinate 281,038 of NZ_BCSX01000019.1, read as the reverse complement.
CATCACCGCGGCGAACCCCAAAGCCGACCTCAAACTTCAGTCCCTCGATGTGGGTTCGCTGGACTCGGTGCGCAGCGCCGCCGACGAGCTGCGGGCCGCGTATCCCCGCATCGATCTGCTGATCAACAACGCAGGCGTGATGTACCCGCCGAAGCAGACCACGGTCGACGGCTTCGAGCTGCAGTTCGGCACGAACCATCTGGGCGCGTTCGCGCTCACGGGGCTGCTGCTCGACCACCTGCTGCCGGTCGCCGGCTCACGCGTCGTCGCGGTCGCCAGCATCGCCCACCGCATTCAGGCCGCCATTCACTTCGACGACCTGCAGTGGCAACGCAGCTACAACCGGGTGGCCGCATACGGTCAGTCCAAGCTCGCCAACCTGCTGTTCACCTACGAACTGCAGCGCAGGCTGGCCGCCAAGAACGAGCCGACCATCGCCGTGGCGGCCCACCCGGGTCTGTCGAACACCGAACTGATGCGCCACATCCCCGGCACCGGGCTGCCCGGCTACAACCAACTGGCGAGCCTGTTCACCAACAGCCCCGCGGTCGGCGCGCTCGCGACACTGCGCGCGGCCACCGATCCAGCCGTGCGCGGCGGGCAGTACTACGGACCGTCCGGCTTTCGCGAGATGGTCGGCCATCCCAAGCTGGTCCAGTCCAGTAAGCAGTCGCATGATGTGGAACTGCAGCGCCGGTTGTGGACGGTGTCCGAGGAACTCACCGGGGTCACTTACCCGGTGTAACCGCGACTCGGCGATCTCGTGTACCGGCTGTCGCCGATGTGATCGAATATCACCGACAGACAACCGATCTAAGGAGCGCTGTGCCGTTGACCCGCGATCCGGCGGGCCAGCCTCCGCGGCGGGCCCGGCAACGCAGAATCCTGAGCCGGATGGTGCGGGAGACCGAAGCACCGACGGACAGCTTCCCTCTGCTGAGAGCGGACCGCAAAGCGCCTGACGATTTCTACGATGCGCGGGTCGGCGCGGTGCTCGATCTCGCGGGCACCATCGGATCGCTGCTGATGGCGTCGGGCACACCGGCGATCGCCACTGCGCATCAGGTCGTCAAAGTAGTGTCCGCGTACGGCATCGAGCATTGCGAAGTCGACGTCGTCAACACGGCGATCCACATCGCGGTGTATCGCGGACCCACGCTGCCGCCCGCGAGCTCCATGCACATCGTCCACTCCCGGTCCATGGACTTCACTCGGCTGGCGGCCCTCGGCCGGCTGATCCGGCAGATCACCGCGCAGAAGCTGAGCCCGGCGGAGGCGCACGCCGAGCTGGACGCCATCATCACCGCGCCGCATCCCTACCGGCGCTGGGTCGCGACGCTCGCCTGGGGCGCACTGGCGTTCGCGACCGCGGGCACCTTGGGCGGCAGCCTGCTGGTCTGCCTGGTCAGCGCCCTGAGCACCATGTTGATCGACCGGGTCAACCGTTACCTCAACAAGCAGGGGCTGCCGTTCTTCTTCCAGTACGCCATCGGCGGGGTGATCGCGACCGCGCCGCCTCTGCTGGTCTTCTGGCTGTGCCTCAAGAAGGGTGTGCCGTTCGAGCCGCCGGTCGCCATCGCGGCCGGGCTGGTGGTGATCCTCGCCGGGCTCTCGCTGGTGGGTTCGGTGGGCGACGTCATCGCCGGCGCGCCCGTGACCGCCGCGGGACGCTTCTTCGAGTTGCTCATGCTGACCGCCGCGACGATCGCCGGGGTGGCGTTGGTGCTGCATCTCGCCAACCGGTTCGGCGCCCCGGCCATCGACATCGGCGCGACGGCACCGCCCGCGCTGGCCGAATGGCCCGTCCGGGTGGCGTTCGGCGCCGCGAGCGCGGCCGCCTTCGCCCTGGCCTGCTATGCCGAGCGCACCGCGGCCATCGCCGCGGCCTTCGGTGGCGCGACTGCCATTGCCGGTTACCTGCTGGGTGTGAGCGTGGGCCTGGGTCCGGTGATGTCGTCGTTCATCGCGGCGGTTCCCGTGGGCCTGGTCGGGCGGCTCATGGAGCGCCGGCACCTGGCCCCGCCTCTGCTCGTGTCGATCGCGGGCATCACCCCGCTGTTGCCGGGTCTGTCGCTGCTGCACGGGATCTACGCGATTCTGAACGAACAGAGTTACGTGGGGTTCTCCTCGGTCCTGGCTGCGCTGGCGATCAGCACCGCGCTGGCCGCGGGCGTGTCGCTGGGCGAATGGAGCTCGTTTCGGGTGCGTTCGCGGCGATTCCATCACCGCCAGAGTCGGGGCAGCACGTAGCCGGTAGCCGAAAAGTATCGTGATAGCCGTGCGCACCGTTGAAGAGCATCAGAGCGTCGTCGCCGGTTTGTTCAAAACCCGTGCGCCACAACAACTGCCGCTGGTGCGGACGTTGGGCCTCGCGCTGGCCGCCGACGTCGTCGCGCCGCTGTCGCTGCCCGGCTTCGACAACTCGGCCATGGACGGCTATGCCGTCGTCGCCTCCGACGTCGCCGATGCCACCGACCGGCACCCGGTCCGGCTTCCGGTGGCCGAGGACATCCCGGCAGGCCGCACCGATCCGCTGACGCTCAAACCCGGTACCGCGCATCGGATCATGACCGGCGCGCCGCTGCCGGCGGGTGCGACCGCCGTCGTCCCGGTGGAATCCACCGACGGTGCTACCGACACCGTGACCATCCGGGCGTCGGTCCGGCCCGGCCAGCACGTTCGCACCGCCGGTGAAGACGTCACGGCGGGCACCACGGTGCTGCGGGCAGGCCAGTTGGTGACCCCGGCCGCGCTCGGGCTGGCCGCCGCACTCGGCCTGCCCGACCTGCTGGTGGTGCCGCCGCAGCGCGTGCTGGTGATGTCGACGGGCTCCGAGCTGGTGGCGCCGGGCATCCCGCTTCTCCCCGGCCAGATCTACGAGTCGAACGCGGTGATGCTGGCCGCGGCGGTGCGCGACGCCGGAGCGGAGGTGACCGTCGCGCCGATGTCCGCCGACGACGTCGACACCTTCCGCGCCACCCTGGCCGGGCATGCCGCCGACGTCGATCTGATCATCACCACGGGCGGGGTCAGCGCCGGCGCGTACGAGGTGGTCAAAGATGCCCTGGCCGACCAGATCGAGTTCGTCAAGGTCGCCATGCAGCCGGGCATGCCGCAGGGCTCGGGCATGGTCGACGGCACTCCCATGGTCACCCTGCCGGGCAATCCGGTCAGTGCCCTGGTGTCCTTCGAGGTGTTCGTCAGGGGCCCGCTGCGCGCCGCGATGGGCCATCCCCAACCGGACCGGCCGCGCCGCGCCGCGTTTCTGACCGAGGATCTGACCTCGCCACGCGGAAAACGACAGTTCCGCCGCGGGGTGCTCGCCGGTGACACCGTGACCAGCTACGGGCCGCCTGCGTCGCATCACCTGCGCTGGCTGGCCTCGGCGAACTGCCTGCTCGAGATCGACGAGGACGTCACCGAACTGGCCGCCGGTGCCCCCGTTCCGGTCTGGGACCTCAGATAACCCGGCGCACGTAGAATCCTCCCGATGGCCAGACGCCCCGACCTCCAATCCGGTCCAGAACGCCTTGCGGCGCTGGTGCGATCCAGCGTTCCGCCCATGCATTCGGCGGGCCTGCCGTTCGTCGGCGCGAGCCTTGCTGTCGCCGCCCTCGGACGCAATCACCGCTGGATACGGCGCACGGCACTGCTCGCGGCAGGCGCCAACGCCGCCTTCTTCCGGCATCCGCCACGGGTGCCACCCACCCGGCCGGGTGTGGTGGTCGCACCCGCGGACGGCTTGGTGTGCCTGATCCAGGACGCCGTGCCGCCCGCCGAGCTGGGTTTGCCAGAGACCCCGTTGCCGCGGGTCAGCATCTTCCTGTCGGTGCTCGACGCCCATGTGCAGCGCGCCCCGATCGGCGGTGAGGTGGTGGCCGTGCAGCACCGGCCCGGGCGGTTCCACTCAGCGGAACTGGAAGCGGCCAGCGAAGACAACGAGCGCAACAGCGTGGTCATCCGCACGCCGGAAGGGGTCCAGGTGATCGCCGTGCAGATCGCGGGCCTGGTGGCGCGGCGCATCGTGTGTGACGCGCGGGTCGGCGACAAGCTGGCCATCGGAGAGACCTACGGGCTGATCCGGTTCGGTTCACGCCTGGACACCTACCTGCCCGCCGGGTCAAAACTGCTCGTCAGCCGGGGCCAGCGGGCGCTGGCCGGCGAAACCGTCTTGGCGGAGCTGCCATGATCGCGGATTTGTCATGATCAGAGCCCGCATCAAACCGCCTGCGATGCCGGTCCGGATGCTGCCGAGCGCGTTGACGGTCGCCGCGATCTGCCTGGGCATGACCTCGGTGAAGATGGCCCTCGACGGTCTGCCGACCCAGGCCATGGCGTTCCTGGCGGTCGCGGCGATCCTCGACGCCCTCGACGGCCGGGTGGCCCGCATGCTCAAGGCCACCTCCAAGATGGGCGAGGAGATCGACTCGCTGGCCGACGCCGTGAACTTCGGTGTGGCACCGGCGTTCATCGTGTACGCGACGCTGTTGTCGCACTCGCAGCTGGGCTGGATCGTCGTCCTGCTGTACGCGGTGTGCATCGTGCTGCGGCTGGCGCGGTTCAATGCGCTGCTCGACGTGGATCAGCCCGCGTACGAGAAGGAGTACTTCGTCGGGATGCCCGCTCCGGCCGGCGCCATCGGCACGATCGTCCCGCTGGCGGCCAAGATGCAGTTCCCTGGGCCCTGGTGGGACAGCGTGGCCGCCGAATGGGTGGTGATCGTCTGGATGATCGGCGTATCGCTCCTGGTGGTCAGCCGGATTCCCATGCGCAAGATCCATACCTTCACGGTGCCGCCCAACATGGTGGCGCCCCTGCTGGCCCTGGTGGCCATCGGCGTGGCGGCCTCGGTGTTCTACGGCTACGTCGTGATCATGGTGATCGCCGTGGCCTACGTGATCCACATCCCGTTCGCGGTGCGCACCAAACACTGGGTGGCCGCGCATCCGGAATCCTGGGACGACAAACCGCGGCAGCGCCGCGCCCAACGCCGTGCGATCCGTCGCGCCCAGCCGCACCGGCGTTCGATGGCGCGTCTGGGGCTGCGGAAGCCCCCGCTGAGGTGACCACGGTCGACGTCGGCGAGGATGCCGCACCCAGCCACCTTCGTCTCACGGCCCGCTTGAACACCTCCGCCCTCGACGCGCGCCGCGGCGTGGTGCGGCTGCACCCCGAGGTCCTTGCCGCGCTCGGACTGCGCGAGTGGGATGCGGTGGCGCTGACCGGTTCGCGCACCACCGCGGCGGTGGCAGGCATCGCCCCGGCCGGGACGCCGACCGGAACCGCATTGCTCGACGACGTCACGCTCTCCAACGCCGGGTTGCGCGAGGACGCCACCGTCATCGTGGCGCCTGTGACGGTGTATGGCGCGAGGTCGGTGACGGTTTCGGGATCCAAGCTGGCCACCCAGTCGATCTCGTCGGCCACGCTGCGGCTGGCGCTGCTGGGCAAGGTGATGACGGTCGGCGACACGGTGTCGCTGCTGCCCCGCGATCTCGGCCCCGGCACCTCCACCTCGGCGGCCACCAGTGCCCTGGCCTCATCGGTGGGCATCACCTGGACCTCCGAGCTGCTGACCGTGACCGGGGTCGATCCGGCCGGGCCGGTCAGCGTGCAGCCGAATTCGGTCGTGTCGTGGGGTGAGGGCGTCGCCGTCGCCCCGGCCGCCACCGCGGCCCCAGACTCGGCCGGCCGGCACACCGTCAGCCCCGCGCGTGCCGACGCGGCGGTCAGCTTCGACGATCTGAAGGGCAAGCACCTGCAGGCGGCCAAGCTGGCTGAGTGGCTCAAGCTTTCTCTCGACGAGCCCAAACTGCTCGAAACCCTCGGCGCCACAGCCAACCTCGGGGTACTGGTGTCCGGACCCGCCGGTGTCGGCAAGGCCACCATGGTCCGGGTGGTGTGCGCACCGCGGCGGCTCGTCGAGCTGGACGGTCCCGAGGTGGGTGCGCTGCACCCGGAGGAGCGGCTCAAACGCGTCGCGGCCGCGGTGCAGGCCGTGCGTGACGGCGGCGGGGTGCTGCTGATCACCGACGTCGACGCACTGCTGCCTGCGGGCACCGACCGGCCCGCCGATCCGGTGGCCACCCTGATCCTCGCGGAGCTGCGCGGCGCCGTGGCCACCCGTGGCGTGGCGTTCATCGCGACCTCGGCGCGGCCCGAGTCGGTCGACGCCCGGCTGCGCGAACCCGATCTGTGCGACCGCGAGCTCGGGCTGAGCCTGCCGGACGCTTCGACCCGCAAGGCGCTGCTCGAGGTCCTGCTGCGCGGCGTGCCGTCGGTCGATTTGAATCTCGGCGACATCGCCGACCGCACACCGGGTTTCGTGATCGCCGACCTGGCTGCCGTGGTGCGCGAGGGCGCACTGCGGGCCGCCGCGCGGGCCAGTTCCGACGGCGCGGAACCTGTTCTGAGACAAGAAGATCTGGCCGGGGCCCTGACGGTGATCCGGCCGTTGTCACGGTCGGCGGCAGAAGAGGTCTCGGTCGGTGCGGTGACCCTCGACGACGTCGGCGACATGGTCGAGACCAAGCAGGCCCTGACCGAGGCCGTGCTGTGGCCGTTGCAGCATCCCGACACCTTCGCCCGGCTCGGCGTGCAGCCACCGCGCGGTGTGCTGCTGTACGGCCCGCCCGGATGCGGCAAGACGTTCCTCGTGCGGGCACTTGCCAGCTCTGGGCGGCTGTCGGTGCACGCCGTCAAAGGTGCTGAGCTGATGGACAAATGGGTCGGCTCGTCGGAGAAGGCGGTCCGCGAGCTGTTCGCCAGGGCTCGCGATTCCGCGCCGTCGCTGGTGTTCCTCGACGAGATCGACGCGTTGGCACCACGGCGCGGGCAGAGTGTCGACTCCGGCGTGACCGACCGCGTGGTGGCCGCGCTGCTGACCGAACTCGACGGTATCGATCCGCTGCGCGACGTCATCGTGCTCGGCGCCACCAACCGGCCCGATCTGATCGACCCGGCGTTGCTGCGGCCCGGCCGTCTCGAGCGGCTGGTGTTCGTCGAGCCACCCGATGCCGATGCCCGCCGCGAGATCCTGCGCACTGCAGGCAAATCCATCCCGCTGGCCGAGGATGTCGAGCTCGACGCGCTGGCATCGGAATTGGACGGCTACAGTGCGGCCGATTGCGTGGCGCTGCTGCGGGAGTCGGCGCTGACGGCGATGCGTCGCTCGATCGACGCGGCCGACGTCACGGCGGCCGACGTCGCGAAGGCCCGCGAAACCGTGCGTCCCTCACTGGATTCCGCTCAGGTGGCGGCGCTGCGCGAATTCGCGGCCGGGCGCTAGCCTTCGGCCAGTGCAGCCAGCCGGTCGATCGAGCCCAGCAGCTTGTCCGCCGTGGTGGCGCGGGCGCGCACCAACCGCTTCTCGTCGGTCAGCGCTGTCCAGTCGTAGGTGTGGGTGACGGCCGTGCGTCCGTCGTCGAGCGGCGTGAGCTCCCAGCGCCACAGATGGCCCGGCGGCTCCTTGCCCACCTCCGACGGCCGCCACGCGATCCGCCGGCCCTCCTCGAATTCCACGACGTGGTTCTCGCGCACAGCGCCCACGGTGAGGGTCATGGTGAACACGTCGCCGATGCCATGCACCCGCTGCCCGGCCTCTGCCGCTACGAGGTTGTCGTTGCCGTCCCAGCGGGGTTGCTGGGCGGGGTCGGCGATCAACTCGAAGATGGTTGCCGCCGGGGCGGCGATCTCCCGGCTGGCGCTGACGATCTGAGGATTGGTTTCGGCCACGCCCCAATTCAACCTGACTCAGCGGTACCAGTCAGGTAGCTCACCGGGCAGCAGGTCGGTGGTGTCGCCCGGCCGGGTCAGGGTCAGCACCGCCCGCACGATCTCCGGGCGAGCCTGCAGCGCGTCGACGATGCCGCCGAGCCGGGCCGCGACGTTGGATTCGGCCAGGTCCCCGACCAGGTCGACGGCGGCGACGAGATATATGCGGTTTGCGCCGACCCATTCCATGTGCAGATAGCTGACCCGCTCGACGTCGCGGTGTTCCCGCAGCGCCAGCAGGGCGCTGTTGCGGGCCAGCGGCGTAACCGCCTCCCCGGTGAGGAAGTCCATGTTGCGCCCGATGAGGAACAGCGCGACACCGCCGAGCAGCAGCCCGACCAGGATGGAGCCGATCGCGTCCCAGAGCGCGTTGCCGGTGAGCTGATGCGCGAGGATGCCGCACGCCGCGATGACTATGCCGATCAGTGCTGAAAGATCCTCGGCGAAGACTGCGCGCAGCATCGGGTTCGACGTCACCCGCACGTAGCGCAGCGGGTGGATCCGACGCTGCACCGCGCCTGATCGGGTCTGCGAAAACGCCTGCAGGAACGAGGTTCCCTCCAACACGAAGGACACCGCCAGCACCGCGTAGGCCCAGCCGTACGACGTGGCTTCGGCTTCTGCGCCCAGCGATTGGATCCCGTGCCAGATCGACACCACCGCACCGACGGTGAACAGCCCGAAGGCCGCGAACATCGACCAGATGTAACCGGCCCGGCCGTAGCCCAGGCGGTGTTCGGCATCAGCGGGCTTGTTGGACTTGCGCGTGCCGATGAGCAGGAACACCTCGTTGCCGGTGTCCGCCCAGGAATGTGCGGCCTCGGCCAGCATCGAGGCACTGCCGGTCACCACAGCGGCCAGGGTCTTCGCGACCGCGATCAGCGCGTTGGCGCCGAGCGCGACAACGACGGTGAGAAAGCTCTCGTCGCCCGAACCGCTCATGGCACGACCCTAGCGGGAGCCGGGCCGGCGGCCGGGTTGCTCGCAACGCAGGCGAAACCCGCATGACACGGGAAAGCACCCGAGCCGTCGGATTCTTGAGCGATGTCGGCTTCGATCATCCACCGCGCGAAGCGGCGCGTGCACCCCGTCGACGAGATGCTGCCCGTCGGCAAGCTGGCCACCTATGGCTTCCAGCACGTTGTGGCGTTCTATGCCGGAGCGGTCCTGGTGCCGATCATCATCGCAGGCGCGATCAGCCTGCCGCCGGAGGATCTGGTCAAGCTGATCACGGCCGACCTGTTCACCTGCGGCATCGCCTCGATCATCCAGGCCGTCGGCTTCTGGAACATCGGAGTGCGCCTGCCGCTGCTGCAGGGTGTCACGTTCGCCGGAGTGTCACCGATCATCGCGATCGGCCTGGCCCACGGCAGCGGAGCGGCCAGCCTGCTCTATGTCTACGGCGCGGTGATCGTCGCCGGGGTGTTCACGTTCCTCATCGCTCCGGTCTTCATCAAGCTGCTGAAGTTCTTCCCGCCGGTAGTCACCGGAACGCTGATCACGATCATCGGTCTGTGTCTGGTTCCGGTCGGCGCTCATGACGCCGTGACCAACCCGCACACCGGCGCGGTCGACGCGAGCAACATCCGGTGGTTCCTCTACGCGCTGGGCACCATCGCGATCATCGTGGCGATCCAGCGACTGTTCCGCGGGTTCCTGGCGACCATCGCGGTGTTGCTCGGCCTGGTGATCGGATGCGTCGCGGCCTATCTGCTGGGTGATATGAACTTCGACAAAGTCGGTGCGGCTTCGGCATTCGGCTTCACCCCGCCGTTCCTGTTCGGCATGCCCAGATTCGATGTCGTGGCGTGCCTGACCATGATCATCGTGCTGATGATCACCGCTGTGGAGTCGACCGGTTCGACGATCGCCACCGGCGAGATCGTCGGCAAGAGGGTCAAACCCTCCGACATCGGCAATGTGCTCCGCGCCGACGGACTGGCCACGGCGATCGGCGGCGCGTTCAACTCGTTTCCCTACACCGCGTTCTCGGAGAACGTCGGCCTGGTCCGGCTCACCGGAGTCAAGAGCCGATGGGTGGTGGCCGCCGCAGGCGTCATCATGATCGTGCTGGGGTTCCTGCCCAAGGTCGCTGCCGTCGTCTCGTCGATACCCAATCCCGTTCTCGGCGGCGCCGCGCTGACGCTGTTCGCCACCGTGGCGGTGGTCGGCATCCAGACGCTGGGCAAGGTCGACTTCACCGACCACCGCAACCTGATCATCGTGACCACGAGCCTGGCGCTGGCGCTGTGGGTCACGGCGTATCCGGATGTGGCCAAGGCGATGCCATCGGGAGTGGACCTGCTGTTCGGCAGCGGCATCAGCATCGGGGCCCTCGCCGCGATACTGCTCAATGTCGTCTTCTTCCACACCGGTTCGCGCGGCCCGCGGGTGGCCGGCGGCGGTTCGATCACCCTCGGCGAGGTCAACGCCATGACCCCGGACCGCTTCACCGAAGTGTTCGGCCACGTCGTCCAGGATGTGCCGTGGGCGATCGAGCGGGCCATCGGACGGCGCCCGTTCACCGATACGGCGTCGCTGCGTGAGGCGTTTCAGGACGCGGTCCTCACGGGCTCCTCCGAGCAGCAACTCGAGTTGATCCGAGCCTTCCCGAATCTGGGTGCCGAGGACGACACGGGTCACGCACTGGCCGTGGACCACGTCGCGTTGAGCAACCTCAGCGAGGACGACCACAACGACGTCGTCGAACTGGCCACGGCCTATCGCGAGCATTTCGGATTCCCCCTGGTGATCTGTGCCCGCGAGACCGAGCGGTTCGACCGGGTGCTGCGCAACGGTTGGTCGCGGATGGACAATTCCCCGGCCGCCGAGAAGGCGTTCGCCCTCATCGAGATCGCCAAGATCGCCAACTACCGATTCGCCGATCTGGTGGCCGATGCCAACCCGATCGCCGCGGCGCGGTTCGGCCGGCTCAACGAGTTGACGTGAAGGCGATCGGCCTCGACGGCTTCAACGCGCTGACGGCCCGTCGGCGCATGCACGTGTTGTTCGAGGTCTGCTCGTCGACGATCTGGGCCCGACGGGTGCTGTCCGGGGCACCGTTCGCCGACGAAGCGGCGCTGCTGGATCGGGCCGACCGGGTGTTGGCCGAATTGCCCGATGCGGAGATCGACGCCGCGCTCGACGGTCATCCACGCATCGGCGCCAAGCCGGACAATCCGTCCTCCGCGCGGGAACAGGCCGGGGTCGCCGATGCCGCCGAGGCCGTGAAAGCCGAACTGGCCGCAAAGAACCGGGACTATGAAACCAAGTTCGGCTCCGTGTACCTGGTGTGTGCCAGTGGCCGGTCCGCCGGAGAGTTGCTCGCGATTCTCACCGAGCGGCTCGACAACGACCCCGAGACCGAACGTCGCGTCATGCGTCACGAGCTGGCAAAGATCAACCGGCTGCGGCTGCAACGTCTGTTGGGCGGGGCGGTCAGCTAGTCAGCCGGCGGCCCCGCACGTACACCTCGACGATCGAGGGCTCGCGCATACCCATCAGCAACGTGAACAGCACGCGCTCGGCGTCGTCGGCGTCGATCTGCGCGAGCCGTTCGGGCAGTAGCGATTGCCGTTGTGGATCCACGACGATGAAGTCGGCCTCCTTGCCGGCGTCGAGATTGCCGATCCGGCTCTCCAGGTCCAGCGCCCGGGCGCCGGCCAGCGTCGCGGCGAACAACAGCTCGGCCGGCGGTATCGAACAGGCCGCGTGAGCGGGTTCGCTCATATGGACCTTGAAGCAGTCGTTGGCGACACGGGGTATCAGCCACTCGTCCCCGGCCGCCACATCGGAACCCAGTGCCACGTTGACGCCGCGCGCGGTGACGCGCCGCCACGGCATGGTGCCCGATCCGAGGAACAGTTGTGAGGTCGGGCAATGCGCGATCGACGTACCGGTCTCGGCCATCCGGCTCAGCTCGTGGTCCGTGCAGTGCACGGCGTGTGCCAGGATGCTGCGTCGCCCCAGCAGAGAATGCGGACCGTCGTAGGTGTCCAGATAGTGCTCGACGCCGTGGGACTCCCGTACAGCCGCGACTTCGCTGAGGTTCTCGGACAGATGACTGTGGAAGTAGACCCCGGTGTCGCGTACCGAGCCGTAGAGCTCGCCGAGCGCGTGCAGCGTCGTCGACGTGACCGAGAGCGCAAAGCGCGGCACCACTGCGGCGTGCAGCAGTGCGGTCGCGGGATCACCGGTGTCGGCGGCGTGCCATCGCTGGATCTCCTGTTGCGTCAGCGTGATCGCGGTGCCCTCGTCGGTCAGCAGCGGCGCGGCCGCGTCCGGTCCGACGGTCTGTATCCCCCGGCCCGACACTGTGCGCAGACCCGCGCGCAGCGACTCCTCGAACAGGGCGTCCTGAGCGTGGGGAAACGCCGATCCGAAGACCAGCGCGGTCGTCGTACCGACCTCGATGCGGCGCCGGCAGAAGGCCGCGGCCACTCGGCGCGCGTGAGCCGGGTCGGCGAGCTTGGCCTCGGCGGGAAAGATACAGCGCTGCAACCAATCCAGAAGCTGGCCGCCGCCGAACGAATCGGTGCAGAACGTCTGGGGAAAATGGATGTGGGTGTCGACGAACCCGGGCAGCAGGAAACCGGGCCGGTGATCGACGATATCGGCGGGCGCCGTGTCGCGCGGCAACTGGGCGTACGCCCCGCTGTAGGCGACGCGGCCCGCACCGTCGACGGCGAGCGCGCCGTCGGGCACGCTCACCAGATGTGCGCCGGCCTGCCCGAGTCGTGGCGTGCCGGCGATGTGCAGGAGGTGACCGCGGTAGATGCGCATCAGCCGATTGTCACAAGGTCCCGGGCGCTGTGCAGTTCGGTCACTCGGCCTGCATCCCGGCGGCCTGGCTATTACCGTCGATGAGTGGACCTGAACACGGTCGAAGTGGTGAGCATGCCGACTCGCCGCGACGAGCTGTGGCCGCTGGATCCCTCCGATGCCATCCTGGCCGGGGGTACCTGGCTGTTCTCCGAACCACAGATCGGCATCCGCCGCCTGGTCGACATCACGGGCCTGGGCTGGCAGCCAATCACGGTGCGCGACAACGGCGTCGAACTGGCCGCCACCTGCACTCTGGCCGAGCTCTCCCGGTTCTCCACCACCAGCGACTGGCCCGCGGCAGGCCTGCTGCACCAGTGCTGCACAGCGCTGCTGGCCTCACCCAAGATCTGGGCCACCGCCACCGTCGGCGGCAACATCTGCCTGTCGTTTCCCGCGGGTGCGATGATCTCGATGGCCACCGCCCTCGACGGCACCGCGACGGTGTGGCGCGCCGACGGCATCGAATACACCGTGCCGGTCGCGGAGTTCGTCACGGGCAATGCAACCAATGTCATGGCATCCGGTGACGTGCTTCGGTCGATTCACCTGCCGGCCGCGGCTTTACGGTCGCGCACCGCGTTCCGCAAGCTGGCCCCTTCGCCGCTCGGCCGCTCCGGGGTGGTCGTGATCGGACGCCGCGATACCGGGCAGTTCGCGCTGACGGTGACCGCGGCGACGGTGCGGCCCTATGTGTTCCGATTTCCGGCGATACCGTCGAAAGAAGCTGTGCACGAGGACCTTACGTCCATCCCCGACGATGCGTGGACTCGCGACGCACACGGCGACCCCGATTGGCGGCGGGCCGTCACACATGTGCTGGCCGAACAGATCAGAACCGAGTTGGCGTGAGTTTCACCGTCAATGGCCAGACCTGGGAGCACAGTCCGAGACCCGGACAGTGCCTGCGCACGTTCCTGCGTGAGCAGGGCTGCTTCGAGGTCAAGAAGGGCTGCGACGCGGGCGACTGCGGTGCGTGCACAGTGTTGGTCGACGGCGCTGCGGTGCACTCGTGCGTGTATCCGGCGTTTCGCGCCGAAGGGCATGCGGTGACCACTGTGGCCGGTTTGGGTACCCCCGACGATCTGCATCCGGTGCAGCGCCGGTTCGTCGACGCCGCGGGATTTCAGTGCGGCTTCTGCACGGCCGGCATGGTGACGACCGCGTCGAGCTTCACCGACGCCGAGCTTGCGGACCTGCCCCAGCAGCTGAAGGGCAACCTGTGCCGGTGCACCGGCTACCGCGCCATCGCCGATGCGTTGTCCGGAGCCACCAACATCGAGAAGCCCGGCGGACACGACGCGGGCCGCTCGATCGGTGCGCCGGCGGCACTGCGGGTGGTGACGGGTACCGAGGAATACACCATGGACGACGCCCCTGCGGGGCTGCTGCACCTGGCGGTCCTGCCGAGCCCGGTGCCCCACGCCCGCATCCGGTCGATCGATACCTCTGCCGCGCAGGCGATTCCGGGCGTGCGTCTGGTCCTGACCCACCGCGACAGCCCGTCTGTGGCGTTCTCGACGGCCCGCCACGAGATGCGCGGCGATGATCCCGACGACACCGTGATCCTCGACGACACCGTCCGATTCGTCGGTCAGCGCGTCGCGGCGGTCGTCGCCGACAGTCTCGCGGTGGCCGAACAGGCCTGCCGGGCCATCATTGTCGAGTTCGATCCAGTGCCTGCGGTATTCGATCCCGAGCTCGCGTCGCACCCCGATGCGCCGAAGCTGCACGCCGACAAGGGATCGGACTCGAGGATCGCCGACCCGGCCCGTAATCTCGTCGCCGAGCTACACGGCGAGGTCGGTGATGTGGCGGCCGGTGTGGGTGCTGCCGAGCATGTGGTGCGAGGCCGCTGGCACACCCAACGCATCCAGCACGTGCACCTGGAGACGCACGGCTGCACCGGATGGCGGGATCACTTGGGCCGATTGGTGATTCGCACCAGCTCCCAGGTCCCCTTCCTGGTCCGCGACGAACTGTGCCACATCTTCGGGCTGCCCCGCGACGATGTCCACGTCTTCACCAAGCGGGTCGGTGGGGGCTTCGGCGGCAAGCAGGAAATGCTGGTCGAGGATCTCGTGGCGCTGGCCGTACTACGCCTGGGTGCCCCGGTGCGCTACGAGTTCACCCGCAGCGATCAGTTCACCGTGGCCCCGTGCCGACATCCGTTCCGTGTCGACGTGACCGTCGCCGCGAACGCCTCCGGCGACCTGACCGCCCTTGCGGTCGACGCTCTGGTCGACGCCGGCGCGTACGGCAATCACAGCCCGGGCGTGATGTTCCATGGCTGCAGTGAATCGGTCGCGGTGTACCGGTGTCCGAACAAAAGGGTTGACGCTCAAGCCGTTTACACCAACAACCTGCCCTCGGGAGCCTTCCGCGGCTACGGGCTGGGGCAGATCATGTTCGCGATCGAGTCCGCGATGGACGAGCTCGCCGAGCGACTCGGCATCGATCCGTTCGAGTTTCGGCGGCGCAATGTCATCACGCCCGGAGATCCGTTCGTGGATTCGCACGTGCTCGACGATGACCTCACCTTCGGCAGCTACGGGCTGGATCAATGCCTGGATCTCGCCGAGCAGGCGCTGCGGCGGGGCAACGCGGCCACGGCGCCCGAAGGATGGTCGGTGGGCGAGGGCATGGCGGTGGCGATGATCGCGACGATTCCGCCGCGCGGGCATGTCGCCGAGGCCACGGTGTCGGTCGACGCCGACGGCGGGTACACCCTGTGTGTCGGGACGGCGGAGTTCGGCAACGGCACCACCACGGTGCACGCACAGCTCGCCGCCAACGAACTCAACACCGTCGCCGACCGCATAGCGATCCATCAATCGGACACCGCGACAACGGGTTACGATACCGGCGCGTTCGGCTCGGCCGGCACGGTGGTGGCCGGCCGCGCGACCGTGCAGGCATGCCGGCAGTTGCGGACAGCCATGGAAAACTCGGCCGCCGAGGTCACCGGCACGTCACCATCGCAGTGCACGCTGGAGCGCAACGGCGTGCGCTGCGCCGACCGGCTTGTCGATTTCGGCGCTCTCCCACCATCGTTGATCGGCCGCGGACGACACGACGGCACACCGCGTTCGGTCGCCTTCAATGTGCAGGCGTTTCGCGTCGCGGTCAACCCCGAGACCGGCGAGGTGCGGATCCTGCAATCGGTGCACGCGGCCGACGCCGGCGTGGTGATCAACCCCGAGCAGTGCCGGGGACAGGTGGAAGGCGGTGTGGCACAAGCGATCGGATCGGCATTGTTCGAGGAGATCCAGATCGGGCCGGACGGTACGGTGCTGACCCAGACGCTACGCAACTATCACATCCCGCAGTTGGCCGACGTTCCGGTGACCGAGGTCTACTTCGCCGACACCTACGATGAGCTCGGACCGCTCGGCGCGAAATCGATGAGCGAGTCTCCGTACAACCCGGTGGCACCCGCGTTGGCCAATGCGATCGGCCGGGCGTGCGGTGTACGCCTGCACCAGTTGCCGATGACACCGGCGCGAGTATGGCGTGCGGTCAGCAGATCTCGTCGGGCTGCACAATCCTGATCCGGCCACGGCGCGGATGCGCGGGCTGCGGCTCCTCGGCCCATTCCGCCCCGGTCGCCTTGAAGAGCCTGCCGATCTCGTCGATGTGCATGTCGACCAGGTCCCACACGTCGGGGACCAGTTCGCGGTCGACCACGAAACCCAGGTCGAGGCGGTTCATGTAGCTCACCACGGTGATGTTGAGTCCCTGCCCGTCGGTGACGATCGACACCGGGAACTGATGCCGCAGTTGGGCACCGGCGAAGTACACCGGCTTCCGCGGTCCGGGCACGTTGGAGATCACCAGGTTGAACGGCGTGGCCGCGATGCGGTGGGCCAACCCGAACCGCGACGCCAGTCGCATCGCGGATGTCGAGAGCACCGGCGCCGAGAACTGGGCCAGGTCGCCGAGCTGATCGGCGGGCATCAAATCCAGCAGTCGCTTCGCGTCGAGCATCGCGTCGCGGCAGCGGGCCACGCGCTCAAGCGGGTCTTCGCAGTCCGTCGGCAATTCGGGGAAGATCGCCGACACACGGTTGGTCCACGGATCCTCTTCGTCGCCGGTACGGATGGAGACGGGCACCATGGCCCGCAGCGGACGGTCCGGCAGCGCGTCGTGCGCGAGCAGATACTGGCGCAACCCGCCGGCGCAGATCGCCATGACGATGTCGTTGACGGTGCCGCCGGTCGCGTTCTTGAGTCGTTTGATGTTCTCCAGCGAGGTGGTCCGCATCGCGAAGCGCCGATGTCCGGTGATGGGCTTGTTCCACGGGGTGGGCGGCGCGGGCGAGGTCGGCAGCGGAATCTTCGGCCCATCCTCTTTGCCAAGTCGCGCAAGGGATTTGATGGCAGAGCCGGTCTTGCTTGCCGCGCTGCTGACGCTGTCGATGCCTGCTGCGTCGGCGAGCTGGCGCACCAGCCGCGTCTGAACCCGCAGGGCCTTGACCGGATGGCCCGCGAGGTTGACGGCCGTCTTGCGCAGCAGGTCAGCGGTGCTCGGCAGCGCTTCGGGTTGCCAGGCCGGGCCCGGCCCGGGCGGCGCGGTGTCCGGTTCGGTGTCGGTGATGATGTTGAGCATCAGCTGTCCGGCGGCACCGTCGATGGTGGCGTGGTGGTATTTGGTCAACAGGGCCCAGCGACCGCTGTGCAGGCCGTCGATGACGTAGACCTCCCACAGTGGGCGGCTGCGATCCATGGCACGCCCGACGATGCGCGACACCTGGTCGGCCAGTTGGTCGGCCATACCCGGTCGGGCCAAATGGATTTCGCGGATGTGGAAGTCGAGGTCGAAGTTGGGATCGTCGATCCAGTACGGATGGTCGAGGCCCAGCGGCACCTCGACTAACCGCCGACGCAGCGGTTCGAGCTCACCGATCAGCGACGCGTACTTGGCGTACACCGCGGCGTACGGGTCGAACTCCTCGTTGGGGCGTTCGAAGATCATCAGCCCGGTGACGTGCCCGAAGGTCGTCGGGGTCTCCAGGTAGAGGAATGTGGCGTCGAGGCCGCTGAGCTGCTTCACGGGTCCTTCTCTTCTCGGTTCTTACGGGGTGGTGCGCTCAGCTGGTGAGCATGCCGCCTTCGACGGGCAAGGTGACGCCGGTGACATAGCTGCTGGCGTCACTGGCCAGGAAGATCAGTGCGGCACTGAGTTCGTGGGCGTGGCCGAGCCGTCCGACCAGGGTGCGGGGCAGGATCGCCTGTTCGAAATAGCTGCTCTCGAACTGATCGGTCATCTCCGATTCGAAGTAGCCCGGAGCCAATGCGTTGACGCGGATGCCTTTTCGCCCGGTCCACTGCTGCGCGAGGTCGCGAGTCAGGCCGATGAGGCCGGCTTTCGACGAGGCGTATGCGGCCTGCGGCAGGCCCGCGGTCGTCAATCCGAGCACGCTGCTGATGTTGATGATCGAGCTACCCGGCTTCATGTGGGTCGCGCAGGCCTGCGCCATCCAGTAGCAGCCGTTGAGGTTGAGATCGATGACCGAGCGGAACTGATCCGGTGTCTCGCGCGTGGCGGGGACGGCGGTGCCGACGCCGGCGTTGTTGACCAGGATGTCGACGCGGCCGAACGTGTCGACGGCCGCCTGCACAAGGTTCTGGCAGTCCGCCGGATCGGTGACGTCGGTCCGCACCGCGAGGGCCTTGCGGCCGGTGGCTTCGACGAGCTGCCGGGTGCCGGCCAGGCGGTCCTCGCGCCGCGCACCGAGCACCACGTCGGCGCCCGCTTGGGCCAGTGCCTGCGCGAAGCCGACACCGAGGCCGCTGGACGCCCCGGTCACGACCGCGACGCGGCCGTCGAGGCGAAAGAGATCGAGGATCGAAGCAGAGTCAGCATGAATCACTCGTGCATCATATCCAGATATGTTGCATAGACGAGACGAACAGAGACATATATCACTCATGCAGCGGTTGGTAGGATGTCGCCAAGTGGATGAGGAGGGGCATCATCGCCGAGACACCGTTGGGACGCATGCTCGCGTCGACCGACCGCAAGCCGGACCCACTGACCGCGTTCCGGATTGCCCGCGGCTGGTTCCTGGAGGGCCGCCGCATCGAGATGGGGGAACTGGCAACCGAACTCGGTGTCAACCGGGCGACGCTGTTCCGGTGGGTCGGTAGTCGCGACGAGCTGTTGGCCGAAATCCTGTGGTCGCTCGCGGAGCCTACGCTGACCGCGGCCATCGAGGCCTCACCCGGACACGGCGCCGAACGCATCTCCCATGCCGTCGGCCGCTTCGCCACGGTGATCGACCAGGCGGGGTTCTTCCAGGAGTTTCTGCGCCGTGAACCCGAACGCGCGCTGCGCATCCTCACCACGCGCGCGGGCACCGTGCAATCCCGACTGGCCGCGGCCATCGAACAGCTCTTGAACGACGAGATCGGCGAAGGCAGTCTCGAACCGTCGCTCCCGCCGCGCGATCTGGCTTACCTCGTCGTGCGCATCGTGGAATCGTTCCTGTACGCCGATATCATCACCGGCGAACCACTGGAGATCGCCCAGGCCGAGCAGGCTATCGCCGCACTGCTGGGGCACCGGGCGTGACTCCTAGCCGCCGGGCTGGCCGTTGGGCACCTGCGGTGACGTGACGGTGGTCGACGGCACCGTGACCGTGACCGTGCTGGTGCTCGGGCTGGTCGTGGTCGTGCTCGTCGGCGACGAGGTCGTGGTGGACGTGGGTGATGTGGGCGTGGCCGCGGGGGCTCCCGGCGCGAGGACCGTTGTGGTCACCGTAGAAGTCGATGTCGACGTGGAGGTGGACGTGCCGGCCGCGATGACACCGCAGGCGACCGGTTTGCCCGACGGGGCCGAGGACGCAGCACCGCTGCGGTTGGTCGGTCCGGCGTCGAGGACGAGCGACGTGCCTTGACCGCCCTGCAGATCAGCCGCGGTGAAATCCGCCGACGTCGTCACGAGCTTGGCCCCGCCGTCGGGACGCACCTGCAGGTCGGCCAGGTCGCCGCTGGCCGAATAGGTGTTGTGCCCGCTGACCTGCAGCGGGCTTCCCGGCGACGAGAAGTCGCACGTGCCGACCGAGTGGATCTGCAGGCCGTGAAAGCCGGGGCTGAGCAGCCCGGTTCCCACCGACTGCACCGTGACCGTGGCGTAGCCGTCGGCGAATTCGATCGACGCGTTGGCGACGGTGGTCCCGTCGGAGGTCTTCAAGTCCGTCTTCAGTGCACCGCCTGCGGCACCGGTGCTTTGCGGGGTCCCGGACGCGCCGCCCCCGGTGGAGGACTGATTCGAGCAGGCACCTGCACCGATGACCGAGACGGCGACGACCGCAGCAACAGCGATGGGCTTCATCATCTTCGCGGGATTCCCCGTTGCCCGCGCGTTAAACGACCCGCCGAGCGGTGGTACTAGAGGCGCTCGATGATGGTGACGTTCGCGGTGCCGCCGCCTTCACACATGGTCTGCAGCCCGTAGCGGCCGCCGGTGCGTTCCAGGGTGTTGAGCATGGTCGCGAAGAGCTTGGCACCGGTTGCGCCGAGCGGATGGCCCAGCGCGATGGCGCCACCGCTCGGGTTGACCTTCTCCGGATCCGCCTTGGTCTCCTTGAGCCACGCCAGCACGACGGGCGCGAAAGCCTCGTTGATCTCGACGGTGTCGATGTCGTCGATCGACAGTCCCGTCTTCTCCAGCGCGTACTGGGTGGCCGGGATCGGACCGGTCAGCATCATCACCGGATCGTCACCGCGCGCGCTGATGTGGTGGATGCGGGCCCGCGGCTTCAGGTTGTACTTGTTGACGGCCTCTTCCGAGGCCAGCAGCACAGCCGATGCGCCATCGGAGATCTGACTGGCCAGTGCGGCAGTCAGCCGGCCGCCCTCGACCAGCGGCTGCAGCGCGGCCATCTTCTCCAGCGTGGTCTCACGCGGCCCCTCGTCGACGCCGAACTCCCCGACCGGGACGATCTCGTTGTCGAAGTGGCCTGCCCGGATGGCGGCGAACGCGCGTTGATGGCTGTTGTAGGCGAACTGCTCCATCTCTTCGCGGGAGATGTCCCACTTCGCGGCGATCATCTCCGAACCGCGGAACTGCGAGATCTCCTGGTCCCCGTAGCGGTGCAGCCAGTTCTTGGATTCGTTTGTGGGCGAGGTGAATCCGAATTCCTTGCCGACGATCATGGCCGAGGAGATCGGCACCCAGCTCATGTTCTGCATGCCGCCGGCCAGGATGACGTCGGCGGTGCCGGACATGATCGCTTGCGCACCAAAGGAAATCGCCTGCTGCGAAGAACCGCACTGCCGATCCACCGTGACTCCGGGGACCGACTCGGGGTACCCGGCCGCGAGCCAGGCCAGTCGGCCGATGTTGCCTGCCTGGCCCCCGATGGCGTCGACACAGCCGACGATGACGTCGTCGACGACACCGGGATCTACGTCGTTGCGGTCGAAGATGGCCCGAAAAGCGTGTACGCCCAGATCGATTGGGTGCACATCGGCCAACGCCCCCTTCTTCTTACCGACCGGGGTGCGTACCGCGTCGACGACATAGGCCTCAGGCATTACTGGTCTCCTTTGACAGTGGTGCCGTCGGCGGTGATCCCGCCGAGGACAATGGCGAGGTATTGCCGGCCGACCTGCTCGGCCGAGAGCGGTCCGCCGGGTTGATACCAGCGGACCGAAACCCAGGTGGTGTCCCGGATGAACCGGTACACGAGGTCGACATCGAGGTCGGGCCGGAACGATCCGTCGGCGATACCCTGCTGCAGGATGTCGACCCACATCTTGCGCTGCTCTTTGTTACGGGCCTCGACGAAGGCGAACTGCGGCTGCGCGGAGAGCCGCTTGGCCTCGTCCTGATAGATCACCACCTGGGCGTGCCGATGCTCGATGGCCTCGAAGGACGCCATGAAAAGGCCTTTGAGCCGCTCCAGTGGAGTGACTTCCCGGTCGACGATCTGTTGATAGCGCGCGAACAGCCAGTCCAGGAAGTCCCGCAGCACCTCTTCGACCATCTGCTCTTTGGACTTGAAGTGGTGGTACAGACTTCCCGAGAGAATTCCTGCGGAGTCGGCGATATCGCGGACCGTCGTTGCTTTCAGACCGCGTTCGGCGAACATCGTCGCAGCGAGTTCGAGGAGTTCGTCCCGCCTGCTTGCCGGCTGGCTCGACGTTTCCGGCGCCATGCCGACAGCATAGCAACCAAGCGCTTGCTAGGTCGCGTCGGAGTGCGATCTCCCGCATTTCCTCAAGCCCCAGACCCCGCGAGTGGCCAGTTATGTCACGTCAAACACGGCGTGGCGGGCAACAGACACGCACTCTCGCGATGCTGAGGGTCAGACTGGCTGTGGCACGCCCTCGCTCACGCGCTGCTCGGCGGGTGCAGCGGGCAGCGCATCCTCAACACGTGGTGCGGTGCGGCGTGCCAGCACCACGGACAGCGCCAACCCGCCCAGCAGCACCGCAAGAGCGGCGAGCCCTGCCACGACGGAGGTCGGCCACAGTCCATTGAGCAGCAGGATCGCCGGCACGGTGCAGGTCGGGACGCCGAGCAGCACCAGGAACCAGCCGGTGAAGTGCCCCAGGTCGACGCGGCCCGCCCTGGTCACACCCAAACCCAGCAGCACGAAGAACAGCGACCACATCACGGCCCACGTCGCCCAGATCACCGCGAACACCGGATCGGCGCCGACACTCTTGACCGCGTAGTACACCGCGACGGCCGCGACGAATGAGCTGTACCAACCGAACCCGCGCGGGTCGATGTCGAAGATCTGGATGAACCCGAACCACAGGTAGGTGAACCCGAACAGATAGCTCGGCCAGGTCGCGTTCACGATGCCCGGATCGCCTTCGGACTGGAAGAGCACGAGCGTCGGCAGCACCACCTGGGCCGCCCCGACGAACAGGTTCAGCGGCGCGGCCCCGCGGGCATCGACGACGCCGACCGACACCAGCCCGTTGACGAACAGCGCCACGCCGACGAGTAACAGCCCGACGTTTCCCATCAGCGCGCCACCCATTCCACGAACTGCTCAGAGGTGATGACGGGCGCGAAGAAGTTGTTGATCCGCTCGAACGCCGCCCGCTCCTGATCCGGGTGGACCGCCCCCGTCGCATCACCGATGACGATCGGTAGCAGGCCGTGATCGCGGGCCGCCCGGGCATTGCCTTCGACGCACCAGTCGAGGTGTATCCCGGTGAGTACCAAAACCTCCACTCGCTGCCTGCTGAGTGCCAGCGGCAGATCGGTGCCGACGAATGCCGTCTGCAGCGCCTTCTCGTAGAGTTCGTTGTCACCGGGTTCGACCAGCTCGCGCAGTTCGCCGACAAGTTCGTTGTCCCAGGCGATCTGCTCGGCGGTGGCGTCGATGTGCCCGGTCCACCCGTCGTACTGCGCCTTGTCGAAGTCCGTCTGCGGGTAGTCGCCGCGAAACACCGAGAACCCGATCCAGTTGAACGACACGAAGTTCGGCGCCGACCGCGCCGCCTTGGCCACCTTGACGGTCGCCTCCAGGCTGCCGCGGAACGCGTGCCCTTCGGCGTACTGCACCCCGCCCGGTTTGTACAGCGAGTTGGATTGGCTGATCGACAGGAATGCCGCTGGCCGGGAAAGGATCTCGCGGAAGTCGAGCCGCTCCCACTGCTTTGCCAGCGGCGGGATGGCGGCTCGGTTGTCGGCCGGGTAGCCCAGTGCCTCGGGGTCCAGTGCAACCGGTTCGAGCGGAGTGATCTGAGGTGAGCCGTTGACGGCGAGTGCGGTCACACCCCATACCCTCGACCGCCCGCGGCCACGTTCACAGTCTTTGAATCGACACGATTCTGGATGGGTCTACCGGTAGTCGTACGACCAGTACGGCGAGCAGTAGTCCGGCAGATCGGTCACCACCGGACCGTCCGCGAGCGACCGCGACAGGTTGAACAAATACCACGGGTCCGAATGCGGCCCGTCGGACTGCACGCAGGCCCGGATGTGCGCCGGTAACCGGTGCAGTGCCGGGTCGATGTCCGTCGTGAGCCGGGACAGGTACTCGGCGTCGAGCTGACCGGTCTGCTCGAAGCGGTCGATGTTGCGGTCGGCGACGAGCCGCTCGGGATTGAGCGCCGCCAAGCCGAGCAGCGCCAGCACGCCGGCCACCAAGACCGCGCGCGGCAGCCAGCTCCCCGACATCCGCAGGCCGGCCGCGGCGACGAGCAGGAAGACCACACCCAGCCACAGTTCGATGGTGACGACCATGAGCCGGTCGGTACTGAAACCGTAGGCCTGCTGGTAGAGCCACATGCGGTGGATGGCCGAGACGACCACGACAACCGATGTGGCACAGAGGATTCCAACCAGAACCCGGAGCACCAGACGGTCACCGGCACCGACCCGCCCGGCCACCCGGATCACCACACTGAGCACCAGCAGGGTCAGCGCCGAGACCCAGAGCAGCTGCCAGAATCCCTGCCGGGCATATTCGGCGTAGGTCAGCCCTTCGGTTTCCAGCACATGCGTGTGGCCGCCGAACAACACCGCAGCCTGCACCACCACGAATGCGATGAACAGCGCGTCGAGCACGCCCAGCGGCAGTGCCCACTCCCAGCGCGGCACCGGCCGCATCGGCGCAGGCGCCAGGGCGTCGAGCCGGGGCGGGAACCGCGTCAGGTAGGCGCCGCCGAGGACGAAAGCCGTGACGACACCGAACACCACCACACGGGCGGCGATATCGACACCGTCGAACGACGGCAGGAGACTGCCGGCCATGTGCGCGAAAGCTGCGTCGGCCGAGGCGAACAACGCGCCGAACACCACGGCCAACAGCACGGTGAGACCGATGACAACAGCGACGCGCCCCGGCTTGGTGACACCCACGCGGCTCGGCAGTCCGCGTCGCACCCAGCCTCTCACCCGCGCAGGCAACGCCCACGGCAGAAATGGCCCGGTGAACACCGAGGTCCAGGTCTGCCCGCCGAACAGCGTGCACCAGCCGACGATCCAGGCCGCCATGATGCACAGCACGCCCAGCCAGCCCGCGGCCAGCAGCGCGGGCACCGCGAGCAACGCCAGGGTCAGCACGATGCCGCCCCACTCAGTGCGGGTGGGCCGACGCTCGGCGGTGCCGTACACCACGCCGAACACCATGACGCCCACGGCCTGGTAGCCGATGCTGAGCACCGAGGGCCGCCACACCGCGGTTCCCAGCAGGCCCGCGACCACCGCGAGCATGAGCAGCCGAGGCGGGATCGACGCCAGCGGATCGATCGGCCACACCCGCCGTGACCACACCGTCCATCCGGGCTCCCCGGAGCGCGGCAGCGCCGGACCGATCAGCGGTGGCATGATCGGTTGTCCCGGGGCTCCTGCCGTCAACGTCGTCATACCGATTCCTCCCTCGATTCCGGAATGCTCACCCTGATGCGGCAACCCGCTGCGGTGTCCGTCACTTCGATCTCCCCGCCGTGCAATTCGACTGCCCACCGCGCGATCGCCAGCCCCAGTCCTGTACCTCCATCCGTGGTGGCGCCGCGGGTGAACCGTTCGAAGACCCGCTCCCGCTCGGCGGGTGCGATGCCCGGGCCCTGGTCGGCCACCTCCAGCCGCAGGCCGGCCGGCCCTCGGCTCGCCCGCACCGTGACGCTGCCACCCGTCGGACTGTGCCGAATCGCGTTGTCCACCAGGTTGACCACGACCTGTCGAAGGCGCGCCGGGTCGGCCACGGCCTTGAGGTCAGGCGGCGACACCCGGATGTCCACGGGCACTGTGCTCGCGGACACCGACACGTGTTCGACCGCATCGTGCAGAAACTCGTCGACGTCGAATCGGCTGACCTGCAACGGTATTGCCCCACCCTCGATGCGGGAGAGATCGAGCAGATCGGTCACCAATTCGCCGAGGCGCTCGGTTTGCGACAGCGCCATCCGCATGGTCTCGGCATCGGGTTCGACCACCCCGTCCACGACGTTCTCCAACACTGCCCGTAATGCGGTGATGGGCGTGCGCAATTCGTGGGACACGTTGCCGATCAGCCCGCGCCGATACTCGTCGGCAGCCTCAAGATCGGCTGCCATCTGATTGAACGCCGTCGCCAACTGGCCGATTTCATCGCGGGACGTGGCCCGCACCCGGATGCTGTAGTCACCGCGGGCCATGGCCAGCGCCGCCGCGGTCATCTGTCGCAGCGGCGAGGTCATGCCGTGGGCCAAAAACTGCGTCAATGCCAGCGACGCGGCAAGCGCGGCCAGCAGCGCATAGCGGAACTGCCAGCTCGCGCCGATCCAGAATGTGAACGAGGCCAACAGGATCGCTCCGCCGACGAGCAGACCGGTCTTGACCTTGAAGGAGGCGAACGGATCCAGTGGCCGCGGTAGCCGGTCCCACAGTGCGGTCATCCGGCTGGCGACGTGCCCCCGGCTCATCGCGGAATCTCCAGGGCGTACCCCACCCCATGCACGGTCCGGATCAGCTCGGAGCCCAGCTTCCGCCGCAGTGCCTTGACATGGCTGTCCACAGTTCGGCTCTCGACATCAGAGGTCCACCCCCAGACATGTTCCAGCAGCGTCTCGCGTGTCACCGCGGCCCGCGGCCGGCCGGCGAGGAAGGCCAGCAGATCGAATTCCGTTCGCGTCAGGTGGATCTCCCGCTCTCCCTGATGCACCCGGCGCTCAGCCAGATCGATGCGGTACTCCCCCACCGACAACGGCTGGTCCCCACTGGCCCGATCGACCCGGCGCAGCAGTACCCGCACTCGGGCCACGAGCTCACGCATGCTGAACGGCTTGGTCAGATAGTCGTCGGCACCGATGCCCAGACCGATCAGCATGTCGGTCTCATCGGTGCGGGCCGTCAGCATCAGCACCGGCACGGCGCGGTCGGCCTGGATCCGCCGGCACACCTCCAGGCCGTCGAAGCCGGGCAGCATGACGTCGAGCACCACCAGATCCGGTTGGATCGCCGACGCGGTTGCTACCGCCGACGGTCCGTCGACGGCGGTCTCGACCTCGAACGCCTCGGCGCGCAGCCTGGTGGCCACCGCGGACAAGATGGTCGGCTCGTCGTCGACCACCAGTATTCGCTTCACCGATCCGACTCTAGGTGCAGGTTGTGGTGGTCAAGGGCAGCGATTGTGAAGATCCTGTGGAGACCATGTCGGCTGTTCTGGCTACGCTGGGTGGGTCAGGACGTGTCAGGAGGGACATCGGGGTGGACCAGAACACGGCATGGTCCACCGACGAGGTGCGTCAGTTTGCCGGGAAGGCCTATGCCGCGGGCCAGAAACTGGCAGGCGCTGCCGGCTGGTCCAACACGGGCGCCACCCAGACCTTGTTGTGGGGAGACTTCCAGGGCAGCGGGCGCACGCCGTACCGCGTGCAGGTCAACTTGGTGGGCCCGACGTACAAGTGCTCGTGCCCGTCGCGACAGTTCCCCTGCAAACATGTGGTCGGTCTGGTGCTGCGCTGGTGCGGCGGCAGCGTCGATGCATCCGAAGCCCCGGCGAGCACATTGACGGCGCCCGCAGCGCCGAAGGCGCCACGGGAGATCAGCGAGAAAGCCATCGCGGCGCGGCAACGCACCGTCGCCGAGGGCTTGGAGCAGCTGGACCGGTGGATCCATGATCAGATCCGCAACGGTATCGCCGGAATCAGCACCGATCCGTACGCCGGGTGGTGCGAGCCGATCGCCAAACGCATGGTCGACGCCAAGGCACCCGGCCTGGCGGGCTGGTTGCGCAACCTGCCGGGCTATCTCACCCACGACGAGTGGCCGCGGATGATCATCGAGGATCTCGGGTTGATGCAGCTGCTCATCGACGCCTACCGCACCATCGACACGTTGTCCGACGAGACCGCAGCGGCGGTGCGCCGCCACATCGGCTTCACGGTGGCGCGGGCCGAGGTGCTGGCGACGGATCCGGTGACCGACACCTGGCAGGTCCTCGGATACGCGGAGACTTTGGAAGATCGCTACACCACCCGGCGAATGTGGTTGAGCGGCAACACTACCGGGCTGCTGGTCAACGTGCAGTCGACCGCGCCGAGCGGCGCCAGTTTCGACAACCGGCTCACACCGGGACGCGAATTCACCGGCGGCGTCTACCTGTATCCCGGTGGGGCGTCGAGCTTCCGGGTCGCGATCCCCGACGGTGACGTGCCGACGACGCCCATCGGGCAACTCGCCGTGACAGGCACGGGCATCCACACGGCCCTGGCCGGGCGGGCTCGCGCCCTGGCCATCGACCCGTGGCTGCTGCGCTACCCCGCGATCGTCACCGCCCGGCCCGTGCAGCACAGCAAGCCCAGACGCCGCCATCTCGTCGACGCCGACGGCAATGCGCTACCGGCGATCTGCGATGACGATCGCTGGGCACGGTTGCAGGCCGCAAGCGGCGGCCGGCTGCACCCGATCCTGGTCGAGATCACCACGGACGGGATCGATCCGCTGTCGATGCTCAGCGATGCGCCACCATCGCGCCTGACCGGACCGGCGGTGACCGCGCTATGAGCGAATACCAGCGGATGATCTCCGCCGCGACGGTGGGATTCGGCGCGAAGCCTTTTCCGGCAGACAGATTCGACGCGCCCGTCGACGGCAGCGTCGCCGCGGTGTGCGACGCCGACGACTCCGTCGGGTCGGTGCTGCGGGTGGCGGGCCTGTATGCCGTCGCCCGGCGGGCAGGACAATTGCCGACGTCGGTCGAGCCCGCGACGGCGCCCGCACCTGCTGAAACCCGGCCGCTGATCACCGGTGCGCACGCGTTTCTCATCGAGCGGGCACTGACCATCAGGCCCATCCTCGACAGCGCACTCGGCGATATCGCGGCGACCGGTCTGCGGCTGCCGCCCCGGCTGATCCCCGAACTGCTGCGGCTTCAGCAGAGCGGGACTGTGACGCAATCACTGTGGGACGCGATCGGCACTGCAGGGCAGTGGTATGCCGTCGAGCACTACGGCCGTAACCACCGGGCACTGCGCAACGTGCTGAGGACCGCACCCACGGAGTGGCCCAAGGAAACCGACTACACCCACGGCGACGCCGCCAAGCGACTGGAATGGCTCGCCGCAGCCCGCGCGTTCGACCCGGACCGGGCTCGCGAAGTCGTGGTGTCGCATTGGGCTTCCGAGGACGCCGAGTCGCGGACATCGCTGCTGGCGGCGTTCGCGTTTCCCGAGCACGACGCCGACGAGCCGTTCCTGGAAGCCGCGCTCGACGACCGTGCCGTGACCGTACGCAGTGCCGCTGTGGCAGTTCTCGACCGCAGATCCCGCAGCCGCTACTTCGACCGTATGAAAGAGCGTGCCGCCCAGATCTTCTCGGTCAAGAAGTCGATGCTGGGGGTGAAGGTCACCGTCCATCCCCTGCCCGGGCCCGACGCCGCCGCGATACGCGACGGGCTGAGCACCACCAAACCGGAAGTCGTCATCGCGCGCACCCCCATCGCCTTCTGGGCCGAGGTCTTCGCCGCGGTGCCACCGGAGAAGGTGGCACGCGCGCTGCCAGACACCGCGCTTGCCGCACTGACGCTCAGTGCGCTGCGCGGCAATGACCCAAAATGGGCGGTTCCGCTGTTGCAGCATTGTCTGCCAAGCGATTACGGCACCTTCTACGATCCCGCCACCGCGCATCCGGCGATCTCGGCGGAGATGATCCGCGCGCTCACCAACACGGCGGAGTCGGCGCCTCTGGTCCGTCTCGCGGCGGCGCTGCCGCGGCCGTTCGCTCGTGACGTGGCCGACGCGCTCTTCGGGTCCTTGGCCGGGGCCGGCTGGGGCACCGCGCGACAGCGTCGAGAAGCGGCCGCGCACCTGGCCGCCGGATACCCGCTGGACTGGCTGCCGCGCTTCGCCGGACTGGTCGACCGCACGACCGACGAAGAACTGCACAAGTTGTATGCCACCGTGTTCGAACTGCTCACCCTGCGATCCGACATTGCAAAGGAACTGCCATGAACCCCACGCTGTTGCGCCCGCACGCCGAGCAGTTGTTCGCCGCAGAACTCGCCGCGCTGCGCGCCGCCGATGCCTTGCCGGTCCCGCCGAACTGGTCGATGTCGCCGCATGCCGTCGTGCGGTATCTGCTCGGCGGGGAAACCGTTGCGGGCGTGGAGATCACCCCGAAGTACATCGGCCCGCGGCGCCTCATGGAGGTGGCCGTCGCGACGCTCGCCACCGACCGTGCGTTGCTGCTGCTCGGGGTTCCCGGTACCGCCAAGACGTGGGTGTCGGAGCATCTGGCGGCGGCGGTCACCGGGGATTCGACCCTGCTGGTGCAGGGCACCGCGGGCACCGTCGAGGAAGCGGTGCGGTACGGCTGGAACTATGCCCGGTTGATCGCGGAGGGTCCGTCGGAACAGGCGCTGGTCCCGTCCCCGATCATGACCGCGATGCGCGACGGCAAGATCGCCCGCCTCGAAGAACTCACCCGCATCCCGTCGGAGGTGCAGGACGCCCTCATCACGGTACTGTCCGAAAAGACCCTGCCCATACCGGAACTCGGCACCGAAGTACAGGCGAAGCAGGGCTTCAACGTGATCGCGACGGCCAACGATCGCGACCGCGGCGTCAACGACCTGTCGTCGGCACTGCGACGCCGGTTCAACACCGTGGTGCTTCCGCTGCCCGCGAGCCTCGACGACGAGGTGGAGATCGTGACGCGCCGGGTAGCCGACATCAGCGGATCGCTGCAACTCCCCGACGTGCCGACGTCGGCCGACGAAATCCGGCGCGTGGTCACGGTTTTCCGCGAGCTGCGCTCAGGGCTGACCGCAGACGGCCGCAACAAACTCAAGCAACCGTCGGGCACGCTCTCCACCGCGGAGGCGATCTCCGTTGTGACGCAGGGCATCGCGATGTCGGCGCATTTCGGCGACGGTGTGCTGCGCCCCGCCGACACCGCGGCGGGCATAGTCGGCGCGGTGGTGAAGGATCCGGTCAACGACGCGGTGGTGTGGCTGGAGTACCTCGAGGCCGTGGTGCGGGAACGCGACGGCTGGGCTGACTTCTACCGGGCATCGCGGGACGTGCTGAACTCGTGACCACCCACGTTCTGGGCATTCGGCACCACGGACCCGGGTCTGCTCGTGCCGTGATGTCCGAGTTGGACCGGATCCGGCCCGACGTCGTGGTCATCGAGGGCCCAGCCGACGCGAACCCGCTCACCACCGACGTCGACCACGTCGACATGGTGCCGCCGGTGGCGATCATGGCGTATGCCGTCGACGATCCTGCGGTGTCGGCGTTCTGGCCGTTCGGCGGCTTCTCCCCCGAATGGGAAGCGCTGCTGTGGGCCGCCCGCAACCACGTGCCGGTGCGGTTCTGCGATCTTCCCGCCGCCACCGTGCTCGCACAGCGTGACCAGCGGCACGAGGATGTTTCGCGGGTCCGGGTCGACCCGATCGCGGCGCTCGCCGATGCCGCCGGGTATGACGATCCCGAACGCTGGTGGGACGATGTTGTCGAATCTCGCACCGACGGAACCGGATTCGACGCCATCACCGATGCCATGCGGACCGTGCGTGAACTCGAGCCGGGGGACGACGATCCGATCGAGCTGCAGCGCGAAGCGCACATGCGTCAGGTGATTCGCAAGGCCGCCAGGGAATTCGCAACCGTCGTCGTGGTGTGCGGAGCCTGGCACGCGCCGGCGCTCCAGCTATCTGGTGCTCCTCGCGTGCGCCCTGGAAAGCTTCCTGCGGCCGGCTCTGACGCCGCGTTGCTACGCGGGCTGCCGAAAGTCAAGTGCGCGACGGTGTGGGTACCGTGGACGCATTCGCGGCTCTCCGCGGCGTCGGGTTACGGTGCAGGCATCCGCTCGCCGGGCTGGTATCAGCACGCGTTCCTCGAACGGGACCGCCCGGTGGAAACCTGGCTCACGTTAGCGGCCAGGGCTTTACGTGCACACGACATCTTCGTCTCGTCGGCGCACGTCATCGAAGGCGTTCGGCTTGCCAACGCGCTGGCGGCGATGCGCGGCCGGGCCCACCCCGGTTTGAGCGAGGTCAACGAAGCCACCGAGGCCGTGCTGTGCGAGGGCTCCGATGCCCGGTTCGGCCTGATCGTGCGGGAATTGGTCATCGGCGAACGGCTGGGCAGCATCCCCGAACATCTGCCGATGGTGCCGCTGCTCGCAGACATCACCAAGCAGCAGAAGTCCTTGCGGCTCAAGCCCGACCCGACCGCCAAACAGGTCACCCTCGATCTGCGCAAGCCGAACGACCTCGCCAAATCCCATCTGCTGCATCGGCTCGCCGTCCTGGACATTCCGTGGGGCGAGCCCGAGATGGCCAGTGGGCAGGGGACATTCAAGGAAGCCTGGACGCTGCAGTGGCTGCCGGAGTTCGCTGTCAAGGTCGTGGTGTCATCGGTGTGGGGCAACACGGTGTACCGCGCCTGCAAGGCCAAACTGGCCGATACCGCCGAGAACGCCACGCATCTGAGTGAGGTCACCGCGGCCATCGAGGGCGCGCTACTCGGCGGGGTCGACGAGGCGGTCTCGCCGCTGCTGACCATCTTGGAGAACAAGGCCGCGGTCGATCGTGACCTGACCGAACTCATGGCGGCCCTGCCTGCGCTGGCCCGGTCACTGCGCTACGGCGATGTGCGCCGCACCGACGCGGGCGCACTCGGCATGGTCACCACGTCGCTGCTGCGCCGGGTGAACGTCGGACTGCCCGCGACGCTGACCGGCCTCGGGGCCGACGCTGCGGCCGAGATGCTCGCACACGTCAATGCCGTCACGGACACGGTCGATCTGCTGGACGCCGACGTTCGCGGTGAATGGCTCGCCACCATCGCACGCCTGGCCGACCGCGACGATCTGCACGGCAGCCTGGTAGGCCGGTTCGTCCGCATCGGCGTCGACGGAGCGGTGTTCACCACCACGGAGGCGGCGCGACGCATGCGCCGCGCCCTGAGCGTCGGCGCACCGGCCGACGAGAAGTCCGCCTGGATCGAGGGTTTCCTGTCCGGCAGCGGCCTGCTGCTGGTGCACGACACCGAGCTGCTGTCGGTGATCGATGAATGGCTGATCGGTCTGACGGCAACCGAATTCACCGACGTCCTGCCTCTGGTTCGTCGTACCTTCAGCACGTTCGACGCCGGCATCAAGCGCAACATCGGCCATGCGGTTGCCACAGCAGGTGCCGGCGTCCACTCCGAATTCGACATCGACGCCGCCCGCGCCCGCCCCGCGGTGATCGCGGCGGCGGCCATCTTCGCACGAGGTATCGCCCATGGCTGACGAAACTGTCCCCAACGAACGCGACCGCCGGTGGCGGCTGGTGCTGGGGTCTGACGCGGAGTCGTTGCCGAGCCTGCAGGGCGGTGACGTAGAGATGGACAAGGCACTGTCTGCGTTGTACGACCGCAAGGGCGGGCTCGGTGGCTCGGCACCCCGCGTGGCGCGGTGGCTGGGCGATATCCGAAAGTACTTTCCCAGCACCGTGGTTCAAGTGATGCAGCAGGACGCCATCGAGCGGCTCAACCTGCGCATGCTGCTGCTCGAACCGGAGATGATGGACAGCGTCGTACCGGACCTGTCGTTGGCCACCACGCTCATCACCCTCGGCGAGGCCATCCCCGACGAGTCGAAAGCCTCCGCACGGGCCCTGGTCCGCAAGGTCGTCGCGGACATCGAACGCCGCATCGCCGACGGCACGCGCGCCACCTTGCGCGGTGCGCTGTCTCGCACTGCGCGCACCAACCGGCCGTTGGCCTCCGACATCGACTGGAATCGCACCATTGCGCGGAACCTGAAAACCTTCCAGCCCGACCTGAACACGATCATCCCCGAGCGGCTCGTCGGGTTCCGCCGGGCAGGCCGCTCGGTCACCAAGGACATCGTGCTGGCCATCGACCAGTCCGGATCGATGGCCGAATCCATCGTGTACTCAGCGGTTTTCGGTGCGGTCATCGCGTCGATGCGCTCACTGCGCACGTCGCTCGTGGTGTTCGACACCGAAGTCGTCGACCTCACCGATCTGCTCGACGATCCCGTCGACGTGCTGTTCGGCACTCAGCTCGGTGGCGGCACCGACATCAACCGGGCCATCGCCTACTGCCAGACATTGATCACCCGCCCGGCCGACAGCATCTTCGTGTTGATCTCCGACCTCTACGAGGGCGGTGTGCGCGACGAGATGCTGGCCCGGGTCAAACAACTCGTCGACGCGGGTGTCCAGGTCGTGGTGCTACTTGCCCTCTCCGATTCGGGCGCACCATCATTCGACCGCGAGATCGCCGCCGACCTGGCCGCCATGGAGATCCCCGCATTCGCCTGCACGCCCGATGCTTTTCCCGAGCTGCTGGCGCTGGCCATCACCAAGGGCGACATTCGCGGCTGGGCGGACCGGACCGGGCTCGCACAGCGTGGGATGGAGCAGGCCTAGTCACATGCGGTTCAGGTCGCGTGCGTACGTACCTCAGGCTCGCTGGCTCGACACCGAAATGATCTCGCCAGTCAGGTAACTGGAGTAGTCACTGGCCAGGAAGGCGATGGTCGACGCGATTTCCCACGGCTCGGCGGCCCGGCCGAACGCCTCGTCGGACGACAGCCGATCCAACAGGTCCGCGGACGCCGACTTCTCCAGGAACTTGTGCCGGGCGATGCTCGGCGAGACGGCGTTGATCCGCACGCCGTATTCGACGGCTTCGATCGCACTGCAGCGGGTCAGCGCCATCACGCCGGCTTTGGCCGCGGCGTAATGCGACTGTGAGTGCTGCGCGCGCCAACCGAGCACACTGGCGTTGTTGACGATGATGCCGCCGTGTTCCACCTCGCGGAAGTACCGCAGGGCCGCGCGAGTAGCCCGCATCACCGAATTGAGCGTGACGTTCAGGACGCGGTCCCATTCGTCGTCGGTCATGTCGACCAGCGGAGTCTCACCGCCGAGGCCGGCGTTGTTGACCAAAACATCCAAGCGGCCCATCTTCTCGACCGTCGAGGCAATCAGAGCGTCGACCGCTTCGGTGGACGTGACATCGCAGACCACATCCTCAACCCGGCCCAACCCCAACGACGCCAGCTGCTCGCGGGTCTCCTTCAGGCGCCGCTCGTGGTAGTCGGACACCACGACGTCGGCGCCCTCGAGCAACGCCCGCCGGGCGGTGGCCGAGCCGATGCCGGTGCCGGCGGCGGCCGTCACCAGGACGACCTTGCCGGTCAGTAGGCCGTGGCCCTCAATCTCTTTGGGAGCTACTGAGAGATTACTCATGCTTCTTCCTTCTGGGCTTCGCGCAAGCGCTCAGCCCTTTGCCTCTCGGGGTAGGCCGAGCACCCGCTCGGCGATGATGTTGCGCTGAATTTCGTTGGACCCGCCGTAGATGGTGTCCGAGCGCGAAAACAGGTAGAGCCGTTGCCATTCGTCGAACTCACCGCCACCCAGGGCCAGCCCCGCCATGCCCTGCACGTCCATGGCGATCTCGCCGAGCTCGCGATGCCAGTTGGCCCACAACAGCTTCGACACGTTGTCTTGGCCGGGTTGTTCCGCGTCCATGGTCGCCAACGCATAAGACCGCATGGCCTGCAACCCGGTCCAGGACCGCGTCAGTCGTTCCCGGATCAGCGGGTCATCGGCCGCCCCGGTCCGCTTGGCCAGCTCGACCAGGTTGGAATGCTCACGGGCATAGCGGATCTGCTGCCCCAGCGTGGACACCCCACGCTCGAAGGTGAGCGTGCCCATCGCCACGCGCCAGCCGTCGCCGGGTGCCCCGACCACCAATGAGGCATCGGTGCGGGCATCGTCGAAGAACACCTCGTTGAATTCGGAGTCGCCGGTGAGCTGGATGATCGGCCGGATCTCGACGCCCGGCTGGTCCAGCGGCACCAGCAGATAGGACAGGCCGGCGTGCCGCTTCGAGCCCTTCTCGGTGCGGGCGACGACGAAGCACCACTGCGCCCAGTGGGCCAGCGACGTCCATACCTTCTGTCCGTTGATGACCCATTCGTCGCCGACCAGCTCGGCCGTCGTCGCCACATTGGCCAGGTCGCTGCCCGCGTTGGGCTCGGAGTAACCCTGGCTCCACAGCTCGGTGACATCGAGGATCTTGGGCAGGAACCGCTGCTGCTGTTCGGGCGTGCCGTACTCGATGAGCGTCGGCCCGAGCAGTTCCTCGCCCAGGTGGTTGACCTTGTCCGGCGCGTTGGCGCGGGCGTACTCCTCGTAGAACGCGACGCGGTGTGCGACCGACAGACCGCGTCCACCGTGCTCGACGGGCCAGCCCAGGCAGGTCAGCCCGGCCGCGGCGAGGTGTTGATTCCATGCCCGTCGCTCTTCGAATGCCTCGTGCTCACGACCCGGTCCGCCCAGGCCCTTGAGCGCGGCATATTCACCGACGAGATTGTCTGCGAGCCACTGCCGGACCTCGGCCCGGAACTCCTGGACCTCTATCACCCCTGTAGGCTAACCTACCAAGCACTTGCTTTGTTAGAGGAGCATCGATGACCACCGACCCGAGGACCGTCCCGGGGGTCCTGGACCGGATTGCCGTGCAGTTTTCCGATCATGAGGCCCTGGTCACGCCCGATAAGAGGCTGACGTACCGGGAACTGCGCGCCGAGGTTCGCCAGGCCGCCGCCGCGATGATCGCGCTCGGCGTCCAAGCCGGCGACCGCGTCGCCATCTGGTCACCGAACACCTGGCACTGGGTGGTCGCGTGCCTGGCCACGCACTACGCCGGCGGCGTGATGGTGCCGCTGAACACGCGCTACACCGCCGGTGAGGCCACGGACATCCTGGCGCGCACCGAGGCACCGCTGCTGATCGCCGCGGGCCGGTTCCTCGGCTCTGACCGCGCATCGGAACTGGACCGCGATGCGCTGCCTGCGCTGCGCCACATCGTGCGGGTCCCGATCGAGGCCGACGACGGAACCTGGGACGAGTTCGTGGCCAGAGGTACGGACCTCGATGCGGTCGACGCCCGCGCTGCCGCGGTGTCAGCCGATGACGTCTCCGACATTCTGTTCACCTCGGGAACGACGGGTCGCAGCAAGGGCGTGCGGTGCGCGCACCGGCAGTCCCTGGGCGGCTCAGCGGCGTGGGCGGCGTGCGGTGAGGTCACCAGCGCCGACCGCTACCTGTGCATCAACCCGTTCTTCCACAATTTCGGCTACAAGGCCGGGATCCTGGCGTGCCTGCAGACCGGCGCCACCCTCGTTCCGCTGTTGACGTTCAACCCCGAGCAGGCCATGAAAATGGTTGCCGAGCAGCGCATCACAGTATTGCCCGGGCCGCCGACCATCTATCAAACCCTTCTGGACCATCCGAAGCGCGCCGACTACGACCTGAGCTCGCTGCGGTTCGCGGTCACCGGTGCCGCCACGGTTCCCGTCGTGCTCATCGAGCGCATGCAGAACGAGCTCGACATCGACATCGTGCTCACCGCATACGGTCTCACCGAGGCCGCCGGATTCGGCACCATGTGCCGTCCCACCGACGACGCCGTCACCGTGGCCACCACCTGCGGTCGGCCGATCGCCGATTTCGAGCTACGCATCGACGAGCCCACCGGCGAGGTGCTGCTGCGTGGCCCCAACGTCATGCTCGGATATCTCGACGATCCGGACGCCACCGCGGCGGCCATCGACGCGGACGGCTGGCTGCACACCGGCGATGTCGGAAAGCTCGATGCCGCAGGAAATCTGACCATCACCGACCGGCTCAAGGACATGTACATCAGCGGTGGCTTCAATGTGTACCCGGCCGAGATCGAACAGGTGCTCGCCAGGTTGGACGGTGTGGCCGAGTCCGCAGTGATCGGTGTGCCCGACGAACGCCTCGGCGAGGTCGGCAAGGCCTATGTGGTGCTCAAACCAGGCGCTTCACTCGATGAGGCCGCTGTGATCGCCTACGCGCGTGAGCATCTGGCGAACTTCAAAGCGCCCCGGTCGGTGGAGTTCCTCGACGTGTTGCCGCGAAATCCGGGCGGCAAGGTCATCAAACCGGTACTGCGCAGCAGAGGGACCCGAGAAGGGGTGCAATGGACCTGAATTTCGACGACGAGACCGAGGCCTTTCGGGCCGAGGTCCGTGAATTCCTGACGGCCAACCGCAGTTCGTTCCCGACGAAGTCATACGACACGCTCGAAGGTTTCGAACAGCACCGCCGCTGGGACAAGGTGCTCTTCGACGCCGGGCTTTCGGTGATCGCATGGCCCAAGCGCTACGGCGGGCGCGACGCCACGTTGCTGCAGTGGGTGGTGTTCGAAGAGGAGTACTTCCGGGCCGGTGCGCCGGGGCGGGCCAGCGCCAACGGCACCTCGATGCTGGCCCCGACGCTGTTCGCGCACGGTACCGAGGAGCAGCTGGACCGCGTGCTGCCGAAAATGGCCAGTGGCGAGGAAATCTGGGCTCAAGCGTGGTCCGAGCCCGAGTCGGGCAGCGACCTCGCCTCGCTGCGCTCGACGGCGACGCGTACCGACGGCGGCTGGAAACTCAACGGGCAGAAGATCTGGAGTTCGCGGGCCCCATTCGGTGAGCGCGGGTTCGGGTTGTTCCGCTCCGACCCGGAGGCCCAGCGGCACAAGGGCCTCACCTACTTCATGTTCGACCTCAAGGCTCCCGGGATCACGGTGCGGCCCATCGCCCAGCTCGGCGGGGACACCGGTTTCGGCGAGATCTTCCTCGACGACGTGTTCGTGCCCGATCACGACGTCATCGGTGGCGTGCACGACGGCTGGCGCGCGGCGATGAGCACGTCGAGCAATGAGCGCGGCATGTCGCTGCGCAGCCCCGCCCGCTTCCTCGCTCCGGCCGAACGGCTTGTCCAACAGTGGAAATCCAATCCGGATCCGGTGTTCACCGACCGGGTGGCCGATGCGTGGATCAAGGCCCAGGCCTACCGGCTGCACACCTTCGGCACGGTCACCAGGCTCGCGCGCGGCGGTGAGCTGGGCGCCGAGTCGTCCGTGACCAAGGTGTTCTGGTCGGATCTCGATGTCGCACTGCACCAGACCGCGCTGGATATGCAGGGCGCGGACGCCGAACTGACCGACCACTGGACCGAAGGCCTGCTGTTCGCGCTGGGTGGCCCGATCTACGCCGGCACCAACGAGATTCAGCGCAACATCATCGCCGAGCGACTCCTCGGCCTACCGCGGGAGCCGAAGTGAACTTCGAATTGGACGAACAGCAGCGCGATTTCGCGTCGAGCATCGACGCCGCGCTGGCAGCTGCCGACGTGCCCGCCGCCGTGCGCGCCTGGGCTGCCGGCGATACCGCGCCCGGCCGCAAGGTGTGGACGCAACTCGCCGACCTCGGCGTGACGGCGTTGCTGGTGCCGGAGAAGTTCGACGGTATCGACGCCCACCCGGTGGATCTCATCGTGGCGCTGGAGCGCTTGGGCTACTGGGCGGTGCCGGGTCCGGTCACCGAATCGATTGCCGTCGCGCCGATCCTGCTTGCCGACCACGAGCGGTCGGGCCAGCTCGCGACGGGTGAGCTGATCGCCACGGTCGCCATGCCGCCGCAAGTGCCGCGCGCCGTCAACGCCGATGTCGCCGGACTTGTCCTGGTGGCCGCCGACGGCCATGTGGCCGACGCCACCGCCGGGACCTCGCACGATTCCGTCGATCCGGTGCGCAAACTGTTCGATGTCGACGTAACCGGCGCTCCCCAGGCGGCTGACACCGCACGGGCCTACGAGTTCGGTGTGCTGGCCACTGCCGCACAACTCGTCGGCGCCGGGCAGGCCATGCTCGATCATTCGGTCGAGTACGCCAAGCAGCGCACGCAGTTCGGCCGGGTGATCGGCTCGTACCAGGCCATCAAGCACAAGCTGGCCGATGTGCACATCGCTGTGGAGCTGGCGCGTCCGCTGGTCTACGGGGCGGCGTTGTCGCTCGCGGAGGCATCGCCCGACACGGCACGCGACGTCAGTGCCGCCAAGGT
Organism: Mycolicibacterium brisbanense; assembly: GCF_001570425.1. Taxonomy (GTDB): domain Bacteria; phylum Actinomycetota; class Actinomycetes; order Mycobacteriales; family Mycobacteriaceae; genus Mycobacterium; species Mycobacterium brisbanense. The sequence continues at coordinate 241,606 of NZ_BCSX01000019.1, read as the reverse complement.
CGCCGCGGCCGACGCGGCCCTGCTGGCCGCGCGCTCGTCGCTGCAGACCCACGGCGCCATCGGTTTCACGCAGGAGCACGACCTGTCCCTGCTGTTGCTGCGGGTTCAGGCCCTGCGCTCGGCCTGGGGCGATCCCACGCTGCACCGTCGACGGCTCCTGGAGGTCTTGTGAGTGAGGAACGCGAGCTGTTGCGGGAAACCGTTGCAGCCCTGGTGGACAGGCACGCCTCCCCGGAAGCCGTCCGCGCGGCGATGGAATCGGACCGCGGCTACGACGAGAAGCTGTGGAGCCTGCTGTGCGAGCAGGTCGGCGCCGCGGCCCTGGTAGTGCCGGAGGAACTCGGCGGCGCCGGCGGCGAACTCGCCGATGCCGCAGTGGTTCTCGAAGAATTGGGCAAGGCCCTGGTGCCCACTCCCCTGCTGGGTACGACGCTCGTCGAGCTGGCCCTACTCTCCGCCGGTGACCACGAGCCGCTCGAGGCGTTGGTCGAGGGCACGTCCATCGGCACGGTGGTGTTCGATCCCGAGTACGTCATCAACGGCGACGTCGCCGATGTGGTGATCGCCGCCGACGGGCAAAACCTCACCCGCTGGGCGACTTTCACCGCGCAGGCCAAGACCACCATGGATCTGACCCGACGCCTGGCCGCGGTCACGCCCGGCGAGACAGCGGTGCTCGGCGCGGACCCGGGCCTTGCCGGCACGGCGGCGCTGCTGATGGCCGCCGAACAGGTCGGCGCGGCGGCGCGCTGCCTGGACCTCACGGTCGCCTACACGAAGGACCGGGTGCAGTTCGGCCGGCCTATCGGCAGCTTCCAGGCGCTCAAGCACCGGATGGCGGATCTGTACGTCAAGGTGTCCGCGACCCGCGCGGTGGTCAACGATGCCATCGCCGATCCGTCGCCGACCTCCGCAGCACTGGCCAGATTCATGGCGAGCGAGACGCTGTCCGCGGTCACCGCGGAAGCCATCCAACTGCACGGGGGCATCGCGATCACCTGGGAGAGCGATATCCAGCTGTACTTCAAGCGCGCGCACGGCAGTGCACAACTGCTCGGGCCGCCGCGCGAGCAGCTGCGGCGGCTCGAAGCAGAAGTGTTTTAGGCGGCTCGCCGCCGGCGTGTTTTAGGCGGCTCGCCGCCGGTGTGTTCTAGCGGCTGATCAAACCCGAATCCGCCAGCCACTTCTTGGCGATGTCGGAGAGATTGGTGCCCTTGGCGGCCTCGGCGTTCATGTCGATGAGGTCATTGGTGGTCAGCTTCGCCGACACGTCATTGAGTGCCTTGGTGAGAGCCTCGGTCTGTTTGGCCGATTTGACCAGCGGGATGACGTTCTCGGCGGCGAATAGGTTCTTGTCATCCTCAAGGGCGACAAGGTTGTTGGCCTTGAGTCCGGGATCGGTGCTGAAGAGGTCGCCGGCCTGAATCTGGCCGTTGGTCAGCGCCGTCATCGTCAGCGTGCCGCCGGCGTCCAGGCTGACGAAGTCCTTGAAGTTCAATCCGTACACGTCGTGTAGGCCGACGACACCTTGTACCCGCGTCTTCCACTCCGGCGGCCCGCCGAGCACCATTTCGCCTGCGACCGGCGCGAGGTCGGAGATCTTGTGCAGCTTGTACTTGTCGGCGGTGGCCTGCGTGACGGCGACGACGTCCTTGTCCTGGGCGGGTGACGGCGCGAGCAACGTGATTCCGGCGGGCATCCTGCTGACCAGGCCGGTGACGACTGCTTCGGTGGTCGATGCGGTCGATTCCGGGTTGAGATAGCTGAGCAGGGCGCCGGAGTACTCGGGAACCAGATCGATGGAGCCGTCTTTCAACGCCGCCATGTACACCTCACGGCTGCCGATGTTGAACTGCTCCTTGACCGGGATTCCCTTGGCCTGCAAAGCCTGCGAATAGATGCTGGCGATCAGCTGGCTCTCGGTGAAGTCGGCCGACCCGATGATCACCTGGGAGCCTGCCGAGCCGCCGGCATTGTCGGAGGACAGCGGGTCACTGTTGAGGCCGCAGGCCGACAGAGTCAGGGTCGCAGCAGCGGCGGCGGCCAAGGCGGACAGGAATTTTCGTCTGATCATTTCAGACCTCCATCGGTACGGCGGTGTCGAGCGGAGAGGTTTTGGCGGCCACCCGGCGCAGACCGGGAGATACCACCACTCGGCCCAGCCAGGCGAAGCCGAGTTCCAACGCGATGGCGACGAGGGCGACAAGGATTGCACCGCCTGCCATTTCGCTGTAGTTCGCCTGCGCCCGGCCGTCCAGGATGAACCGGCCAAGACCCTGCAGGCCCAGGTAGGCGGCGATGGTCGCGGTCGAGACGATCTGCAGTGTCGAGCTGCGGATGCCCGAGATCAGCAGCGGCAGCGCGCACGGCAGCTGAACGTGTACCAGGATCTGCCGTTTGGTGAATCCGATGCCGCGGGCCGCGCCCACCGCGTCGGGATCGGCGTTTTGGATCCCGGCGTATGTGCCGGTGAGGATCGGCGGCACCGCGAGCAGCACGAGCACCACGATGGTCGGCAGGACGTAGACGAGCTTGCCTGCGACGACCGGCGCGAAGAGCAGGAACAGCAGCACCAGCAGGCCCAGGCTCGGCAGGGCACGCAGTGCATTTGCGAGCCCGGCGACCAGGGTCTCTCCACGGCCGGTGTAGCCGATCAGGATTCCCAGCGGCACGCCGATGGCCAGCGCGACCAGCAGCGCGATCGTCGAGTACAGCAGGTGGTAGCCGACCTGCATGGGGATGCTGCCCGAACCGCTCCAATGCGCGGGATCGGTGAACCAGCCGATGATGTTCATGAGGTCACCGTCCGTTGCCGCCATGGGGTGAGTAGTTTGTTCGCCACGATGATCAGACCGTCGAGGATCACCGCCAGCACGACGCACATCACCACGCCGGTGACGAGCGGTACGAACAGCCGCAGCTGGAAGCCCTGGGTGAACAGCGAGCCCAGCTGCGGAATGCCGAGCAGCGCAGCCATTGTCACGATGCTGACGTTCGACACCACTGCCACTCGCAGGCCTGCGGCGATCACGGGTACTGCGACGGGCAGCTCCACCAGCAGCAGTCGCTGCCAGCCTCGGTAGCCCATGGCCTCCGCGGCGGCAACGGTGTCGTGCGGCACCGAGCTCAACCCGTCAGCGACAACCCGCACCAGCAATGCCAGCGTGTAACAGGTAAGCGCCACAATGATGTTGATCGGATCCAGGATCTTCGTCCCGAGTAGAACCGGCAGCAGGATGAACAGGGCCAGCGACGGGATCGTGTAGAGCAGGCCGGCCACTCCGACGATGGCCGCATAGCCCCGCTTCGACCGGTGCGCCCACCAGCCCAGCGGCAGCGCGAGCAGCAGACCCAGCACCGTGGGAATCACCGTCAGCCACGTGTGGCTGATGGTCAGACTCACGATGCGGTCGAGGTTCGACGAGATCCAGTTCACGATCGGGAGTCCTTCGCGCGGCGGATGGCCTCGACGATGTCGTGATCGGTGACGGTGCCGAGCAACTTTCCGGCATCGTCGGTGACCACGCAGCGCCCGCTCGGACTGGACAGCGCGGAGTTGAGCAACTCGCGCAGCGGGTCCGAGCGTCGCGCGGTGGTACCGCACAGGTTGACGTCGCGGTCGACGACGGTGTCGCCGGAAAGGTTCGCGGTATCGACCCAGCCGACCGGTACGTGGTTGTCGTCGACCGCCAGGATCCATTTGCCCTCGACCACCGGGATGTCCGAAACCGGTTGTCCGACCCGTACTGTCGGCTCGTCGTTGAGGCGCAGCCGATCGTCGGCGGTGTGAAAACCGAGCGCCTGGTAGCCGCGGGCAGAGCCGACGAAGTCGGCGACGAACGCATCGTTCGGAGCTGCCAACAGCTCGGCGGGCGACGCGGCCTGCGCCAGCGTTCCGCCCTCGCGCAGCACCACCACCTGATCGCCCAGCTTGAGGGCCTCGTCGATGTCGTGGGTGACCATCACGATGGTCTTGGAGATGTCGGCCTGCAGTCGCAGGAACCCGTCCTGCAGCTGGCTGCGGACGATCGGGTCGACCGCGCTGAACGGCTCGTCCATCAACAGGAATGGCGGATCGGTGGCCAGCGCGCGGGCAACGCCGACGCGCTGTTGCTGACCGCCCGAGAGCTGCCAGGGGTACCGGCGGGCGAACTTGGCGTCGAGGCCGACGCGTTCGAGTAGTTCCATTGCCTTGGAGCGGGTTTCCTTCTTGCCGCCGCCGAGCAACCGCGGCAGTGCCGCCACGTTGTCGACGACGGTGCGATGCGGAAACAGGCCCGCGTTCTGGATGACGTAACCGATGCGTCGTCGCAGGGACACCCGGTCCAGCGACTGGGTGTCGACTCCGTCGAGTTCGATTGTGCCCGAGCTGGGTTCGATGAGTCGGTTGATCATCCGCATCGAGGTCGTCTTGCCGCACCCGGATGGGCCGACCAGAGTGGTGATCTTTCCGTTGGGTGCGGTCAACGTCAGGCTGTCCACGGCGACCGTGCCGTCCGGGTACACCTTGGAGACGTTGTCGAATGTGATCATGACTGTCTTTCTTCGGAGTCCGACTTGGGGGAACGACTCAGCTGGGCGGACAACTCCGCCGCAGCCGAGACCAGCAGTTCGCCGCACCGGGACGCTTCGGATTCGGTAACCCGATAACTCGGGATCACGAAACTCAGCGCTGCGACGATGCGCGCTTCGGAATACACCGGGCACGCGATCGCGGTCACGTCGGGCTCGACGCCGCGTTCGACAACGACATACCCGTCGCTGTTGACATCACCGCGAAGCGCATGCCCCGCGGCCGAGATATCCAGTGGAATGGTCCGGCCCACCCAACTGGTGTGACGCACAGAGTGAGTGCCCTGCATGATGCCGATATAGATGGCGACGTCGCTGTGCCATTCGACCGACAGATAGACCGACTCGCCGGTCTGCGCGACGAGTTTCTCCATCACCGGCTTGGCCAGGTCGGCCAGTGATTCGCTGCTGAGCGCGGCAGCACCGAGTTGGATCATCCGGCCGCCGGGGCGGTAGATGCCCGCCTCGTCCTTGGCGACGAAACCCGTGGCCTCCAATGTTCGTAGCAGCCGCAGCGCTGTGCTCGGCGCCAGATCGCAATCCCTGGCGCTGTCAGCGAGGTTCGCGCTGCCACGCTCGCAGATCGTGGCGAGCAGGGCGAGTGCCCGCTCCACGGTCCGGGTGGATGCTTCAGCCAACTCGCCACTCCTCTCTGGCCGCGCCATTTCTAGTGGCTGGAATTCGATTGCCATCTAGCGGAATTTTTAGGTTGGAGCGATGATAGGTCCTGTAACGCGCCAGCGGTAGAGATTGAGGAGAATTACATGGTTGTGCTGAACGGGACGGGCACGATTGCCGATGTCGTGACGCTCGCAGACCGCCGTGAACAGGTGTCGATCTCCGCGAACGTCCTCGCCGGCGTCGAGCAGGCCTACCACCGCGCGGCCGATCTGAGCACACGCTTTCCCACCTACGGGCGCACCACCGGGGTCGGCGCGAATCGGACCACCCAGGTTCTTGCCGATGACAAGGACTACGGGATGCGGCTGCTGCGCAGTCACGCCGTGGATGCCGGCGACCCACTCGCCGACAGAACTGTCCGGGCGATGCTCGCCGTGCGTCTGATTCAGCTGTGCACGCCCGGCGCGGGGCTCGACCCGAAGATCCTGTCCGCGCTGGCGCGCATGCTCAACGACGATGCCCTGCCGGATGTTCTCCAGTACGCGTCGATCGGTACCGGCGACCTCGCCGCACTGGCCGGCACCGCCCTGACGTTGATCGGCGAACGGCCCGCGAAAACTCCCCTGCCTCCGATGCAGCCGTGGGGCGCCGACAGCGCACTGCCGTTCATGAGCAGCAGCGCCCTCACCGTCGGGCGCACCTGCCTCGCCCTCGATGAGCTGCAGCGGTTGGAGCGGGCGTCCAGCGTCATCTACATGCTCAGTTTCCTTGCGCTCGACGGTAACCCGTCCACGTTCTCGGCTACCGCCGCCCGCGCCGCAGCGGCCCCGCACGTCGATACGGTCGCCGGACGGTTGCGGTGGCTGTCCGCGGGCGACGGGCGAGACGATCGCGAGCCGCGCCGCATCCAGGATCCGTACGGCCTGCGCGTCTACCCGGTCGCGCACGCCAGCGTCGTCAATTCCCTGGATTCACTTGGGCGGCAACTGGAACGCACCCTCAATGCCGCACAGGAGAATCCCCTGTTCGACATCGAGGGCGACATGGTCGTCCACCACGGCGCGTTCTATCAGGCGTCGTTGTCGCTCGAGCTCGACGGCACCACCCTGGCCTTGGCGCTCACCGCACCCATCACGCATTCGCGCATCCGGATGCTCAACGACCCGGAGACCAACGGCCACAACGCATTTCTGGCCACCGGCAAAGACGGGTCATCAGGACTGATGATGGTCGAATACGTCGCCGCCGGTGCCATAGCCGAGATCCGAGCGGCGGCGCAGCCCGCGTCCGTCGGCACCCTCGTACTGTCCCGGGGCGCCGAGGAGGACGCCACGTTCGCGTCTCAGGGCACGCTTCAACTCGAACGGTCGGTCGCCGCGTACCGCGTACTGCTGGCCTGCGAATTGGTCGGCGCACTACGGCTGCTTCGGCAGCGCGGACTGCACGAGCGGTTCACCGGGGTGCTCGGCGAGGCCCTGACCCTGGCCTCGGTACTGCCGTGGAACGACCAGGACCGCGACCTGCGCGGGGATCTGGCGGCAGCCGAAGAGCTGCTCGACGACCTGGGTCGGCTGGTTTCGGATTCCGGTGACTAGCCTGCTTTCAAGCTGGCCAGGGTGAGCCGCAGGCCCGCGATGAGCGCCTCGAGCCCGACCTCGAAGGCAGCGTCGGCCATGACCGTCGCGCTGTCCCGTGAGGCCGCCAGCGCCGCGGCGAAAGCGGGCACACGCTCCTCGTCGCCGACGGGATCAAGGTTGCCGGGCGCAGCGAGTACGTCGAGTGATGAACCGATGATGAAGGATTCGAGCGCAACGATCACCGGCACTATCGACGCTTCGGGCCAGCCACCCCGCAGCATGCACCGCGTGATGGTCTCGTACCCCTGAATCGAGGCTTCCGTCCCGTCGATCGGAACCACCGCGAGTTGAGCGATCAGTTGCGGGCTCGTGGCGAACGCCGTGCGATACGACCGTGCCCACGGCACGATCGCCGCGTCCCACTCGTGGTCGGCGAACGAGCTGGTGTCGATGCGGGCGGCAACCTCGGTACGAACGAGATTGACCAGTGCGCGCCGGTCCCGCACGTGGTTGTACAGGGCCGGCGGGCGCACACCTAGCTTCTCGGCCAACTGGGCCATGGTGAAGTCCTCGCCGTCCGAGAACAACTCGAAGGCCGCGGCCGTGATCTTCTCACGGTCAAGCAGTTTGGTTCGTGGCCTACCAGCCGGGCGCTTCGCCTCTCGCATGCCGGACCTGCGCCTCCAACCCAAGTTTGATCCTTGACAGAGTCTACTGACTCTCCTAAAAATTACTGTCATTAATTTTAGCGCGGTTGTCGCAGACCGCACGCCTCGACTACCCACCTGGGATGGACAGATGCACAAGCGAATTCTCACCACGCTCGCCGGTGTCACCACCGTGGCGCTGTTGGCCGGTTGTTCGAGTGGCCAGCGCCCCCAGGCAGGTGCAGGGCAGATCGATTACACGACGACAAGTCCGGCGGCGACCGGCCACCTCGACAAGGTGACCTGGAATCTGCAATACGAGCCGTCCAGTCTCGACCCGGTGCACTCCGGCAACTACGCCGAAAATCAAGTCATCGCCAACTTGTGCGACACCTTGCTTCGGGTGCCTCCGACCGACGCGTCGAAGATCGACCCGGCGTTGGCCACCAAGGCAAGCAACCCGACGCCGACAGACTGGGTTTACGACCTCAATCCCGCGGCGAAGTTCTGGGACGGTACGGCCGTGACGCCCGAAGACGTGATCTTCAGCCTCATGCGGAACAAGGACACATCGCTCAACTCGTACTACGCGGAGGCCTTCACGCAGGTGAAGTCCATCGACAAGACCGGCGATCACCAGATCACGGTGCACCTGAACACCCCCAACGCAGAATTCAATCGTGCGATGGCCAGTCCCGCGGGCACAGTCGTGAAGCAGGCCTATGCCCAGGCGCAAGGTGACAAGTACGGCAGCCCCACGGGCGGCGCAATGTGTTCGGGACCGTTCAGGTTCGGCAGTTGGACGCCCGGCAAGGACTTGACGATCCAACGCAATCCGAACTACTGGGACACCTCGTTGGCACCCAAGGTCGACAATGTCACGTTTACTTTCATCGGCGACGGGGCCACGCTGGCCAACGCCCTGCTCAGCGGTCAGGTGGACGGCAGCTACCAGTTGCCGTGGGACGGCTTGGGCCGGCTCTCCAGCTCGTCGGTAGGGTCTGTCTACTACGCGCGCAGCCCTATCGTGTTCTCGCTGATCATCTCGGCCGAGTCCGGGCCTCTCAAGGACCCGAAAATCCGTCGCGCATTGGCACTTTCGCTTGATCGGGACGGGATCATCTCCAACGCGTTCGCGGGCGCAGCCCTACCGGTCAAGGCATTGGCAACACCTCAGACCTGGACCTACGCCAAAGACGTCTATTCGAAGGCATACGACGATCTGCCGGCCTTGACGCAGAACCTCGATGAGGCCAAGAAGCTGGTCAGCGAGGCCGGCTCCCCGAAAGACGAGATCGTGCTTGCGTACGCGGGAGGCGCATCGCAGTATGTCGCAACGATCTTCGACTCCATTCAGCAGACCGGCAAGCAGATCGGGCTCAACATCACCCTCAAGCCCATCCCTGTGAAGACGTACAACTCGATCTTCGGGGATGCCAGTCTGCAAAAGGGCGTCGATGCGTTCGAGACCGACTGGTACCCCGACCTGAACGATCCGCTTTCCTGGTACGGAATGTTCGTCAAGGGTGCGAGCAGCCTGACCTTCGGGTACGACAACCCGACCGTGAACTCGTCGCTCACCGAGGCCAGGGCCACCTCCGATGACACCGCCCGCGCGCAACTCGTCACAAAGGGACAGCAGCAGATCATGGCGGATCTGCCGTGGATACCGGTTGCCGAGGAAGCCAACACCCTCTTTATGAACAAGCGGGTGACCGGTGCGCCTGTATCTTTCGTGCAGCTGTCCTACCCGTGGGCAGCCTTGTTGGGCGCGCGCTGAATCCGATGAGGTACGTGGGGTTCGTCCTCAAGCGCCTCGCGTTCGCGGCGGTGACAGCAGCGGTGGCGAGTTTCCTGGTGTATGCGGCGATGTACTTTTCGCCGACGAGCTCGCTGTCGCTGCTGCTCGGCGGACGCAACGTCTCACCCGAGCAGATCGCTCGCGTGCGCCAGCAGTACCACCTCGACGAGGGACTGCTGGGACAGTACTGGCACTGGCTGAGCAGCTCCCTGCGTGGCGATTTCGGCACGTCCTTTCTCTACCGCGACAGTGTCAGCAGCCTGTTGGGCAATCACCTGACCACGACGGCATTCCTCGTCGTGTATGCGGGGATCCTCATTCTGACGATCGGGGTCAGCACTGGCGCGCTCGCGGCGCTGCGGTCCGGATGGCTGGACGGAGTACTCAGGTTCTGCTACTCGGCAGGGATCGCCATCCCGGCCTTCGTCGCTGCAACGGTGTTGATCTCGACCTTCGCCGTGCAGTTCCCGATCTTCCCCGCGTACGGCTCTGGCAGTGACTTCGGCTCGCGGCTGTACTCTCTGACACTGCCCGCGATCGCATTGGCGTTGTCGAATGTCGCCTACATCGGGAAGGTCACCAGAGCTTCGATCAATCAGACCAAATCACTCGATTTCGTCTGGGCTGCCAGCGCCCGCGGTATCCGGCGCCGAACCGTGACGATGCGGCACACGATTCGCAATGGGCTGTTGCCGGTCGTCACCGTCGGCGGGCTGAGTATCGCAGGCCTCATCGCCGGAACGGTTGTCGTGGAGACCGCATTCGGCCTCGATGGGATCGGATCACTTCTGGTGCAGGCGATCTCACAGAACGACTTCGCTCTGGCCCAGGCCATCGTGCTGATCCTGATCGTCGTGTTCATTCTGCTCAGTACGGTCGTCGACATCATCTACGGCTTGCTCGATCCTCGGATAGCCGAAGGACTGGTCGCATCATGACCGCCGCCGTGACCGCGGGACGTTACAGCTTCTTGCGTAACACTGCCGCACGATTCTCGTCGCCCTGGACCGTCCGCCTGGCAGCCGGTTTTCTCCTGCTGGTCGTGCTGATGGCCGTGGCGGCCCCGGTGATCGCACCGCACGACCCCGATGCAGGCTCGTTGGGCGGAGCTTATCTCGAGTCCAGTCTCGACCATCTGCTCGGCACCGACGCCTCCGGCAGAGACATCTTTTCGCGGCTCGTGTTCGGCGCCCGCACAACGATGTTCGGTGCAACGCTGATCGTCGGGCTCGCAGCGGTCATCGGCGTCGCGCTGGCGCTGACGGGGGCGTGGCAGCGACGCGCCGACGGCATCGTCTCGCGCGTTTTCGACACGATCCTGGTGCTGCCTGCGCTGCTGCTCGCGCTCGCCGCGACCGCGCTGTTCGGAGCTGGACTCACCGCGGCGGCGATCGCCCTGGCCATCGCGTATGTTCCCTACGTCGGGCGCATCACACGCTCGGCGGCGCTACAGCAAGTTGCGCAACCGTATATCTCCGCGTTACGCCTGCAGGGTTTCCGGTCTTCCCGCGTGATCGGTCTGCATCTGCTGCCGAATCTCGCCGGTCTGATCACGGCGCAGGTCACGGTGCTGTTCGGGTACGCCATCATCGACATGGCCGCCGTGTCCTATCTCGGGCTCGGCGTACAACCGCCGCAATCAGACTGGGGCACAATGATTTCTGCCGGACAATCGAGCATCGTCCGCGGCTTCCCGCAGGAGTCGCTGTACGCGGGGCTGGCGATCTTCCTCACGGTCTTCGCCTTCAACATCATCGGCGACCACCTCGGAAAGCGCTTCCATGTCTGAATCACTCCTCACCGTCGACGGCCTCACGGTCCACCTGCCGTCGGCGGCACGTCCCGTCATCGCCGACGTGTCGTTCGCGCTCGCCCCCGGCGAGTGTCTGGGCGTGGTCGGCGAGTCCGGCAGCGGCAAGTCCGTCACGGCGAGATCCATCCTCGGCATACCACCCGCCGGCATGTCCGCCAGCGGCACGATCCAATTCGGTTCCCACACTTATGACGTCACCGATGCCGAGACCATGCGGCGCTGGCGATCCAAGCACGTCGGAGTGATCTTCCAGGACCCTGCCTCGGTCATGGACCCGACCCGCACCGTGGGCGACTACCTCACCGAGGTGCTGGTCTATGAGCGCCGGATGCGTCGCACCGAAGCGTTGCTGAAGGCCGCGGAGATGCTCACCTCGATGGGCCTGAACGATCCGCGTGCATTGCTCGACCGGTACCCGCACGAGTTCTCCGGCGGACAGCTTCAGCGCATCTGTATCGCTGCCGCGCTGTTGCCCAACCCGGACCTGCTGATCGCCGATGAGCCGACCACCGCGCTCGACAACACCACCCAGGCATTGGTGATCGATCTCCTGGACCGGGCACGTCGAGAGCGGCAGGTGTCGACGGTGTTCATCACCCACAACCTCGAACTCGCACTTGCCTTTTGCGACCGCATCGCCGTGGCCTACGCGGGCCGCATCGTCGAGATCGGCGATACCCGCACCGTGGAGCGCGGCGGTCGCCATCCATACACCAACGCGTTGCTGCGGTGCCAGCCCGATGTTTCACGGCGTCACGAGACCCTACCGGTGATCGCAGGACAGCCACCCACCCTCGCCCAGCCACTCACCGGATGCGTATTCCGCGAGCGCTGCCCACGCGCCACCGACGTATGTGTCGAGTTGCCCGCGTGGACAGCCGAAGACGAACGACTCGGGTATGCCTGCGTCCATCCGATGACCCCGGGGACGACGCCGAGCGGAGTTCACGATGCGGCATAGCGTATCGCTGGAGGTCCGGGAGTTGACCAAGACGTTCCGTGCCCGCCGCGGCGCGGCATCGGTACAGGCATTGCGCGGCGTATCGCTCGACGTCCACACCGGCGACGCCGTAGCACTCGTCGGTGAATCCGGCTCGGGCAAATCGACTCTGGCCCGCATCGTGATGGGACTCGAAACTGCCACGAGTGGTTCCGTGCTGCTCGACGGCCAGCCGGTCCGTAACGGCCGCAGCCACGTTGCGCGACGCGCCCGCCGGATACAGATGGTGTTCCAGAATCCATATTCATCGCTGGATCCCATGCAGACGGTCGGATCTGCGCTGCACGAGGTCATCCGTTTCCACCTCGGCCTGCCCGAGAAAGAACGTAAGGACCGAATCGCCGACCTGTTGACCTCGGTGGGGCTGCAAACCAATATGTCCGAACGCAAACCAGGTTCACTGTCGGGCGGCCAGCGGCAGCGGGTCGCGATCGCGCGCGCACTCGCCGCCGACCCTGACCTGCTCGTGCTCGACGAGGCCGTGTCCGCGCTGGACGTATCAGTGCAGGCACAGATCCTCAACCTGCTCAACACGATTCGCGCCGAGCGTGGACTGGCGTTTCTGTTCATCACTCACGATTTGGGCGTCGTCCGGCAGGTGTGCGATCACGTGCATGTGATGAGCCGCGGCGAAGTCGTCGAGAGTGGTTCAGTCGACGACGTTCTGACGCGCCCGACACATCCGTATACCCAAGTGCTGCTCGCCTCGGTACCGCGCCCCGGATGGCGACCTGAAGCGGTCGCTGCGCTCAACCGATGACCAGCAACCGACCTGTCACGCTGTCGCAGCTGCGTGACGTCGTAGCGGATGTCGTCGCGGGAGACGCAGGCAGTGCAGTGCCGGGTATCGCCGTGGGTATCAGCCTGCGCGGGGACAGCACATTCCTCGGATACGGGGTGACGAGCCTGGAGGATCCCCTACCGGTCACCGAGCACACGATCTTTCAGATCGGTTCCATTTCAAAGACTTTCGTGGCACTGCTCATCGCTCGGCTGGTCGACGCCGGGCGATTGACACTCGACCGGCCCGTTACCGATGTCCTCGATGACGTCACCGTCGACCCGAGAATCACCGTCAGACATCTGCTCACTCATTCTTCGGGCGTGTCCGGGGACCCGATGATCGCGAACGCTCCGCGGTTGCTCGCCGGCAATGCCGACGATACTCTCGCCGTCGCGCTGTGCGAGCTCAGCGAGCGTCCCCTCGACTTCGCCCCGGGTACGACGTGGTCGTACAGCAACGCGGGAATCATGCTGGCAGCAGCCATCATCGAACGGCTCGAAGGCCGCGCCTACCCGGATCTGCTGGCCGAGCGAATCCTGCACCCCTTGGGCATGTACCACTCGTTCACAACCGCGGATGAAGCCATCACCCATCGCGTGGCCGCCCCGCACGCCGACGCTTGGGTGTTACGCGATGCGGGGTGGCAACGACACTGGCAGCTCCCCAGCTGGGATGTGCCCGGTGGCGGAATCGTAAGTACCGCAAGCGACATGGTCGCCTACGGTGACTACCTGCTGTCCGGTAAGGAACCCGCAATCCTGCTGAGTCCTCAGTTCAATCGGGGCAACCCAGGACAGCACTTTGCGCTCGCGTGGTATCTGGATGACATTGGCGGACAACGTATCGCATGGCATGACGGCCTCACCACCGGCTACTGCGCACGCATGACGATGCTCCTCGACCAGCGGTTGTGCATGGTGGTGCTCACCAACTCTGCCGATGGGGAACGCCTGCACCGAGCGCTGGACCGTGCTGTCGTACAGGCGGTGACCGGTGTTGACCCCTGGCCACAACCAACGCGTCTGCCAATCGACCAAGCCGATTTCGAAGGTGATTACGACGCCGGAATCTACGGCACCATCCGGGTGACCAGGGCCGCCGACGACGAACTTCAGATCGAGGCGCACATGCGTCCCCTCGAGGACGGCCAGTACCGGCTCGCCCCGCTCACGGCTCAACGGGTGGTGAGGATCTCGGACAACGCACTGATGGTCGTGGCTCCGGAGGCCGAAGCTGGTGGCGTCATCGAATATCGGCGCGGACCCACGGGCCGCGTCACGCATTTGCGCATTGCCGACCGGCTGGCCACGAAGGGATGACAACTGATGTCGAATACTGAGCGGACGCTGTTCGTCGACGCCGAACTGCCTCTCACCGGCACCACGGACCGCTGGGGCATTCTGGTCGAGGACCACCACATTTCCGCGGTCGTACCGATGGCCGACGTGCCGTCGACTCTCGGCGTACACGTCATCGATGTCGCTGGTGCCGCCGTTCTGCCTGGGATGACCGACGCGCACGTGCATGCCGTCGAATCCGGGGTCGAGCTGATGCGTTGCGATCTGTCCGACGCAGTCAGCCGTGATGACGCTCTGGCGACCATCGCTCGGTACGTGACCGACAACCCGGACGCGGACTGGATCGTGGGTCGTGGCTGGTCGCTGAGCCACTTCCGCCACATGGGCACGATGCTCGAAAGCCTCGACAGCATCACAGGAGCGCGGCCGGCGTACCTCTCCAACCGCGACGGTCACAGCGCCTGGGTCAATTCGGCGGCGCTGCGACTCGCCGGCATCACGGCCGACCTCGCCGACCCGCCCGGCGGCCGCATCGAACGGCTCCCCGACGGTTCACCGGCCGGGCTGCTGCATGAATCCGCCATGCAATTGGTCTCCGACCTTCTGCCGCAACTGGATGACCGGGCCCGGATGGCAGGGCTTCTCGCCGCGCAGAGTCGGCTGCTGTCCCTCGGGGTGACCGGATGGCAAGAGGCGATCGTCGGCGACTTCGTGCCGACCACCGATGTGCTCAGTGTGTATCGCCGTGCGGCCGACACCGGTGAACTGCTGACGCGGGTGACCGGGAACCTCTGGGTGCCGCGTACCGAATTCTCCGACTGCGTAGAGACTTTCGTCGGACTGCGGGCCGAGGTTCCCGCGACATCGCGGTTTCAGCTCACTGGCGCCAAGATCATGTACGACGGTGTATGCGAGACATTCACCGCCGCAGTCAGTGTGCCGTATCGCACCGGCACCGAGTATCCGACCGGTCTGACGTTCTTCGACAAGTCCGAACTGCAGCCCATCGTCATCGCGCTCGACCGCGCGGGGTTCGACCTGCACTTCCACGCCATCGGTGATCGCGCCGTCGCCGATACCGTCGAAATGCTCGAGGCGACCGACGGCACCGGTCGCCGCCACCAGATCGCACACCTCCAGTTGACGAATCCCGGCCTCATACAGCGGATGGCCGCCAAAGGCATCATCGCCAACATTCAGCCTTTCTGGGCTCAGAACGACGACCAGATGACCGACATGGCGCTCCCGTACCTGCCGGCGGAACTCTTTGCGCACCAGTACGAATTCGCGACCATGGCACATTGCGGGGTGCAGTTGGCCAACGGGAGCGATTGGCCGGTTTCGAGCCCGAACCCGTTCGACCAGATCCACGTCGCGGTGAATCGCAGCTATCCCGGCTCGGGTGACACGTTCTTTCCTGCGGAACGGTTGACAAGGCGGGACGCCCTGGTCGCCGGCACAGCCGGCAGCGCCTACGCATCACGTCAGGAGTCCGTACGCGGGTCTCTCTCGCCTGGGCTCGAAGCCGACCTCGTCGTGCTGGAGGGGCCGCTCAGCAACGTCGCTGACGACGATCTGCACACGGTGCGGGTCGCACAGACCTACGTCAACGGTCAACGCGTCTTCGAGAGGTGACTAGCCTGGCTGAGATGGACGTCTCGTTGCGCTCGGGTATCCCGCCTTTCCATGTCATGGACGTGTGGCTGGCGGCCGCTGAACGTCAGCGCACCCACGGTGACCTCGTGAATTTGTCGGCAGGGCAGCCCAGTGCGGGGCCACCGGCCGCGGTGCGTGAAGCTGCCGTCGCAGCGATCCGCGGCAACCAGCTCGGCTATACCGTCGCGCTGGGTATCCCGGAGCTGCGCGCACGGATCGCTGCGTCGTACCGCAAGTACGACATCGAAGTCGGCGTCGACGACGTCGTGCTCACCACGGGATCGTCCGGGGGATTCCTGCTGACCTTCCTGGCCTGTTTCGACGTCGGCGATCGGGTGGCGATCGCCAGTCCCGGCTACCCGTGTTACCGCAACATCCTCACCGCCCTTGGCTGTGAAGTCGTCGAGATTCCGTGCGGCCCCGAAACCCGGTTCCAACCCACGCTCAGCATGCTCGAAGAGCTGGATCCGCCGGTGGCCGGCGTCATCGTGGCCAGTCCCGCGAACCCGACCGGGACCGTCATCGCGCCTGACGAGCTTGCCGCGATCGCATCGTGGTGTGCGGCGTCGGGTGTGCGGCTGATCAGCGACGAGGTGTACCACGGCCTGGTGTACGCGGGTGCGCCCGCGACCAGCTGCGCGTGGGAGACCTCACGAGATGCCGTGGTGGTCAACAGCTTTTCGAAGTACTTCGCGATGACCGGCTGGCGGCTGGGTTGGCTGCTGGTGCCGGAGGAACTGCGCCGCGCAGTGGACTGCCTGACCGGCAACTTCACCATCTGCCCGCCGGCCCTGGCGCAGCATGCCGCGGTGGCCGCGTTCACTCCGGAGTCGCTGGCCGAGGCCGACGGGCTGCTGGCCCACTACGCCGACAACCGCAGACTGTTGCTCGACGGGTTGCGTGAGATCGGGATCGACCGGCTGGCTCCGACGGACGGCGCGTTCTACGTGTACGCAGATGTCAGCGACGTCACCGACGACTCGCTGTCGTTCTGCTCGAAGTTGTTGGCAGATACCGGTGTTGCCATCGCGCCCGGCATCGACTTCGACACCGTCCGGGGCGGTTCCTACGTCCGACTGTCGTTCGCCGGGCCGACGAGCGACGTCGAAGAGGCGCTGCGCCGGATCGGACCGTGGCTGCAGCGCTGAGCCCGCGCCGAAACTACGCTTTTTGACGGGAAATCGGCGATTTCGCAGCAAAACCCGTAGTCTCGGCGGGTCTATCGCTTGATAGCCGCGTACCAATCCAGCAGATCCGGATTGTCCACCGCGCTGCGCTCGACGACCTTGGCCGGGTCGGCGCCCTGGAACAGCTTCTTGATCGGCACCTCGAGCTTCTTGCCGGTGCGGGTATGCGGAACGCCTGGAGCGACGATGATCTCGTCGGGCACGTGACGTGGCGACACCTCGGTGCGGATGGTCTGCTTGATGCGGTCGCGCAGCTCGTCGGTGAGCTCGATCCCGTCGGCCAGCACGACGAACAACGGCATCCAGTAGCCGCCGTCGGGCTGTTCGGCGCCGATCACGAGCGACTCGACGATTTCGGGCAGCCGCTCGACCGACTGATAGATGTCGGCGCTGCCCATCCGGATGCCGTGCCGGTTCAGGGTCGAGTCGGAGCGGCCGTGCACGACGACGCTGCCGTGGTCGGTGATGGTGATCCAGTCGCCGTGCCGCCATACTCCCGGAAACATCTCGAAATAGGCTTCGCGGTAACGGGATCCGTCGGCGTCGTTCCAGAAGAAGATCGGCATGGACGGCATCGGTTTGGTGATCACCAGCTCGCCCACCTCGCCGCGTACGGGATTGCCCGCCTCGTCCCAGGCATCGAGTGCCACCCCGAGGAACGGCGCGGAGAGCTCCCCGGGCCACACCGGCACGGTCGGGACCCCGCCGATGAACGCCGATACCACATCGGTGCCGCCGCTGATCGAGTTCACCTGAACCCGCTCGCCGACGTTATCCCGTAGCCACAGTGCCGAGGACGGCGGCAACGACGATCCGGTGATCCCGACACTACGCAGCGCCGACAGGTCGTGCTGTTTGCGCGGTACCGCACCGGCTTTCGCGCACGCCAACACGTAACCCGGGCTGGTGCCGAGCACGGTGGCCCCGACCGTGGCCGCGATGTCCCACAGTGCGTCGGCCTGCGGATAGGTGGGGCTGCCGTCGTAACAGACGATGGTTGCGCCCACCAGCAGGCCGGCCACCTGGAAGTTCCACATCATCCAGCTGGGGCTGGTGTACCAGAAGAACGTGTCGTCGCGACCGATATCGCTCTGCAGGGCAACAGCTTTGAGATGTTCGACGAGCACCCCGCCGTGGCCGTGCACGATACCCTTCGGCAGCCCGGTGGTTCCCGACGAATACAGGACCCACAGCGGATGGTCGAAATCTACTGCAGTGGTGGCCAGTTCGGCATCGCCGGGCGCGCTCGCCGACTCCCAGTCCACCCAGTCGCTGCGCGCGGAACCCAGCCGCGACACCAGCACAGCCGCCTTGAGCGTCGGCAACCCGGCGCGCAGCGTGGCGATGTCCTCGCTCTTGTCGTGGTCTTTACCGGCGAACCGGTAGCCGTCCGCCGTCACCAAGACCGTCGGCTCCAGCTGGCCGAGCCGGTCCAGCGCGGCCTTGGCGGTGTAGTCCTGCCCGCAGGCACTCCAGATCGCCCCGATGCTCGCGGTGGCGAGAAACGCGATGACGGCCTCGGCGATGTTCGGCAGGTAGCCGACCACCCGGTCCCCCGGCCGCACCCCGAGGGAACGTAGGGTTTCGGCGAAAGTCGCTGTCCGCGCCAGCAATTCAGACCACGACAACTCGGCGACGGCACCGCCTTCGGCGACCGTCAGGATCGCCGGCCGGTCCGTGCGGGCGTTGCGCAGAATCTGGTCGACGTAGTTGAGCCGGGCACCCGGAAACCAGCGCGCACCCGGCATCGACTCGCCTGTGAGCACCTCGGCAGGCCGGTCACCGAGTTCGAAGTAGTCCCACAGCGCGGCCCAGAACTCGGCAGGGTCATCAACCGACCACTGCCACAAATCGTGGTAGTCGGCCAGCTCGCGGCCTGCCCGCGCCGCCACGAACCGTGCGAAGTCCGTGACTTGCGCATTGTCGATGTCGGCCTGCGTGGGCTCCCACTGAGCGGACGGCATCATTTCGTGCTCCTCGCGTGCGCGCCTCATCGTGCGGTCCACCCACCATCCATCGTGTACGAGGCCCCGGTCACCATCCTGGCGTCCGGCGATGCGAGCCAACCTACCAATGAGCCAACCTCTTCGGGCTCGACCAGCTCCTTGATGGCACTCTCCTTAAGCAGGACCTTGGCCACCACCTCGTCCTCGGGAATGTTGTGAATGCGGGCCTGATCGGCGATCTGTTTGGCCACCAGCGGCGTCCGCACATAGCCAGGGTTGACGCAGTTGCTGGTGACGCCGTGTGGACCACCTTCCAGCGCGGTCACCTTCGACAGGCCCTCCAGTGCATGTTTGGCCGTGACATAGCCGGCCTTGAATTCCGATGCGCGCAGCCCGTGCACGGAGGAGATGTTGATGATCCGGCCGAACCCGCCCGCATACATGTGCGGCAACGCGGCACGGATCAGCAGAAACGGCGCCTCGACCATCAGGGCGAGCAGCATCCGGAACTTCTCCGGCGGAAACGCGTCGACCGGGTTGATGCTCTGCACCCCAGCGTTGTTGACCAGAATGTCGCAATCCAACCGCAGGCCTTCGAGCGCGTGGACGTTGAGAAGATCTATCGCCCAAGGCTTCCCACCGACCTTGGCCGCCACGGCGGAGGCTCCTGCGGCGTCGATGTCGGCGACCGTCACGGTCGCCCCACGCGCGGCAAGCGCATGCACACAGGCCGCGCCGATCCCGCTCGCGGCGCCGGTGACCAGCGCTGTGCGCCCACGCAGATCGCTCATGTCAGCGCCCTTTCCGCGTCGGCGGTGTCGATGTCGACCAGGTCGATTCCCTTGGTCTCCCGCGCGAACACCACCGAGACCAGGGTGATGAGCGCCGCTGCGGCCAGGTACCCGGCGATCGGCACCCAGGAGTCGTATTGGCGCAGCAACCACACCGCGATGATGGGCGCCAACGACCCCGCGACAATGGCAGTCACCTGATAACCAAGGGACACACCGGAATAACGCATCCGGGTCGGGAACATCTCGGCCATGATCGCCGGCTGCGGCGCGTACATGAACGCGTGGATCACCAACCCGAGCGTCACCGCCGCGACAATCGGCAGATACTTGCCGGTGTCCATCATGGGGTAGGCGACGAAGCCCCAGCACACCGCCGCGGCTGCCCCGATGAAATAGACGGGCCGACGGCCGTACCGATCCGAGAGCCGACCGACCGTCGGGATCGCAACCAGATGCGCCGTGTGCGCGATCAGCAGCCACCACAGGATGTCGCTGGTGTCGGAGTGCACCTGTTCCTTGAGGTAGGTGATCGAGAAGGTGACCACCAGGTAGTACATGATGTTCTCGCCGAAGCGCAGTCCCATCGCGGTCAGCACACCGCGCGGATACCGCTTGAGCACCTCGATGGCGCTGAACGAGCTTTCCTTGATCTGCTCGGCTTCCTGTTGCGCCGCAAGGAATATCGGGGCGTCGGAGACCTTGGTGCGGATGTAGTAGCCGATCAGCACCACGACGGCCGACAGCCAGAACGCCACGCGCCAACCCCACGACAGGAAGTCGGCGTGCGACAACCCGCCGTAGAGCACCAGCAGCACGACCGTGGCCAGGATGTTTCCGACCGGGACGCCCGCCTGCGGCCAGCTGGCCCAGAACCCGCGGGTGCGGTTGGGGCTGTGCTCGGCGACCAGCAGCACCGCACCTCCCCATTCCCCGCCCACGGCGAAGCCCTGCAGGAACCGCAGGATCACCAGCAGGGTCGGGGCCAGATAGCCGATCTGGCCGAATGTGGGCAGGCAACCCATGAGGAACGTCGACACACCCACGAGCAGCAGGCTGAACTGCAGGAGCTTCTTGCGACCGTATTTGTCCCCGTAATGGCCGAACACGATGCCGCCCAGTGGGCGGGCGACGAAGCCGACGGCATAGGTGACGAACGCGGCCAGGATGGCGTCGAGATCATTGCCGCCCTGCGCGAAGAACACCTTGTTGAAGACGAGCGTGGCCGCAGTCCCATAGAGGAAGAACTCGTACCACTCCACCACCGTGCCTGCCATCGAGGCGACGACGACGCGTCGCAGTCCAGCCGGAATGGGCGCGCTCATCGGCGACTCCTCATGACGTGAATCAATACCTGTACCCAGTGTGACGGGTCTTACAGCTGCCGGTGAGTATTCATGCAGGTTTGTCTCGTCGCAATGACCAGATCCGCAGCCTGCCTCTGCAAAAATGCAGATGTGAGCGACAGGGCCCGGCCACCCAGCGCCGACGATCTCCTGGTGCTGCTGGCCGTGGGACGGTCTGGCCGCTACACCACGGCTGCCGACGAGCTCGGCATCAACCACACCACGATCTCGCGGCGCATCGCCGCACTCGAGCAGTCCATCGGTGGCCGCGTGCTGACCCGCGCCGCCAGCGGCTGGGAACTGACCGACCTGGGTCGCGAGGCGCTCGCAGCGGCCGAGACCGTGGAATCGGCGGTCCGCTCGATCAGCGCCACCGGGATGCGGCAGCTCGAGGGCGTGGTGCGCGTCTCGGCGACCGACGGTTTCAGCGCCTACATCGCCGCACCTGCCGCCGCGCACGTCCAACGCCGGCACCCGCGCGTGGCCGTCGAAATCGTCGCGACCACGCGCCGCGCATCGCTGCAGCGTTCCAGCCTGGACCTCGAGATCGTCGTCGGAGCACCGCAGGTGCGTCGAGCCGAGGCGATCCGGCTCGGTGACTACCGCCTCGGGCTCTACGCGTCCCGTGAGTATCTCGCCGAACACGGCACACCCGAGTCGGTCGACGCGCTCGCCGATCATCCCCTGGTGTACTTCATCGATTCGATGCTGCAGGTGGACGATCTCGACATCGCGACCGCTTCCGTGCCCGCCATGCGGGAATCGGTCACCTCCACCAACGTCTTCGTCCATGTGGAGGCCACCCGGGCCGCAGCCGGCCTCGGGCTGCTCCCGTGCTTCATGGCCGACCGGCACGACGATCTGGTCCGCGTGCTGCCCGATGCCGTCTCGGCGCAGTTGAGCTACTGGCTGGTGGCCCGGGCCGAGACGCTGCGCAGGCCGGTCGTGGCCGCCGTGGTCGACGCCATCCGTGATCGCATGGAAGATCAGCGCGACATGCTGCTCGGCGGCAATGCTTACCCGCCAGGGTGATTCGAACGCTTGCGGCCCGCGCCGGATGTTGCTGCAGTAGTGGGCATGCCTTTCATCGAACATGGTCGCGGACGCGCCTACTACCGTCACTGGGCCGCGGCAGAACCGCGCGCGGCCGTCATCTTCCTGCACGGCTTCGGGGAGCACACCGCGCTGTACCACCGGTACGGCTTTGCGCTCAACGCCGCCGGCATCGATCTGTGGGCCGTCGATCAGTTCGGCCACGGACTGACGCCGGGCACGCGCGGTGACTTCGGATCGGTCGACGAGAGTTCGGCGCTGGCCGAATCGCTGACCGAGCTGGCGGAGGCTGCGCGTCCAGGACTTCCCCTTGTGGCGCAAGGACATTCTTTCGGTTCGGTGGTCACGCTGTTCCGGCTGCTCGGCCAGCCAAACCGCTACCGAGCAGGCATCGTGTCCGGGGCACCGCTGACCCCGATCCCGGAGCTGAACTCCGACAGCGCATTCGAGCTCGACCCGGGCTGGCTGTCGTCTGATCCGTTCTATCTGGACGCACTGGAAAACGATCCGCTGGCCTTCGTCGACGCCGACGGCGCAACTCTGGCCCGGGAACTCGACAAGGCGTGGGACCGGTTCGGCACCGAGCTACCGCGACTTGCCGTGCCGACGCTGGCCCTGCACGGTTCGGCCGATCCGATCGCCCCCGTCGCAGGCGTGCGCACCTACGCCGACCGGGTAGAACACCTGCAGCTCAACGAATTTCCCGATGCTCGCCACGATCTGCTCAACGAGTCGGCGCACCGTGAGGTGGCCACGGCGGTGGTGAATTTCATCGACGCGGCGTTGTGATGCGCGACGCCTCGTAGCCCGCGGTCAGCCACCGGACCGTGCGGTCGAGGCTCGGCAGGATCTCTGTGATGGCGATCTCCCCCGCCGCGAACCGCCCGGTGAGGCCGAACACCAGGCTCGACAGGATGTTGTCGAGATCAGCGATGAACTCCTCGTCGACACCCGAGAGGATCTGCATCCCGGCGGGCACGACGGCATCGAGACCGCGGCGCACCAGGCGCTCGCCGCCCGGTGCCGAGCGCGCCCGGGAATAGGCCATGAGCATGGCCGGGTGCTTTTCCCACGGCTCGAAGATGGTGCGCAGCATGCGCATCAGCCCGTCGTAGAGCGATTCGCCCGGCACGCCGGTCTGCCCGGCCAGTCCCGAATACCGGTTCTCGGTCATCCAGGCGTCCAGCGCGGCCAGAATCAGCTCGTCGCGGTTGGCGTAGTTCTTGTAGATCGTGGCCAGGGACGTCCGTGCCCGCTTGGCCACCTCGCGCAGTTGCACAGCGTCGTAACCGTCGGTCTCCAGCAGCTCGACGACGATGTCGAGGATCCGGTCAGTTGCCATGCGCACCCCCTTGCCGTCCACCTGTAACCCGGTTACCGTACCCGGTGTAACGAGGTTACTCACCGCGACGAAGCGAGGACGAATGGGTTCTTTGGACGGAAAGGTCGCGTTCATCACCGGCGTGGCCCGTGGTCAGGGCCGCAGCCACGCGCTGCGACTCGCCGCAGACGGCGCCGCCATCATCGGCGTGGACATCTGTGCCGACATCGCATCCAACGGCTACCCGATGGCCAGCCGCGACGAGCTCGACGAGACCGTCGCACTGGTCGAGGCCGACGGCGGCAAGATGATCGGCGCGGTGGCCGACGTCCGTGACTTCGCGGCACTCAAAACGGCGCTCGACGACGGAGTCGAGCACTTCGGCAGGCTCGACATCGTGTGCGCCAACGCGGGCATCGCCGCCATGGCCTTTCGCGAGCTGAGCATCGAGGAAGACCTGCAGATGTGGACCGACGTGCTCGACGTGAACCTGGTCGGGTCCTTCCACACCGCCAAGGCCGCCATCGGCCACCTGATCGCGGGCGGGCGCGGCGGATCGATCGTGTTCACCAGCTCGACGGCCGGACTGCGCGGCTTCGGCGGATTACAGGGCGGCGGCCTCGGATACGCCGCGTCCAAGCACGGCATCGTCGGCCTCATGCGCACCCTGGCCAATGCCCTTGCCCCACAAAGCATCCGGGTCAACACCGTCCACCCCACCGCGGTCAACACGATGATGGCGGTCAACCCCGCCATGACGGCATTCCTGGAGAACTACCCCGACGGCGGCCCGCATCTCCAGAACCCGATGCCGGTCGCGCTGCTCGAACCCGAGGACATCAGCGCCGCGATCGCCTACCTGGTCTCCGACGCCGCCCGCTACGTCACCGGGGTCACCTTCCCCGTCGACGCTGGATTCACCAACAAATTATGAGCGGACGCGTCGCCGGCAAGCGGGTATTGATCACCGGGGCCGCCCGCGGGATGGGCCGCAGCCACGCGGTCCGCCTCGCCGAAGAGGGCGCCGACCTGATCCTCGTCGACATCTGTGCGTCGTTACCCGAGGTAGAGTATCCGCTCGCCACACCGGAGGATCTCGACGAAACTGCGCGGCTGGCAACCGAACTCGGCAGCAAGGCCGTCGCCGCGGTGGTGGACGTACGGGACGCCGCGGCCCTCGCGGCGGCAGTCGACGACGGCGTCGCACAACTCGGCGGCCTGGACGCCGCGGTCGCCAATGCCGGGGTGCTCACAGCAGGAACCTGGGACACCACCACGGCCGAGCAGTGGCGCACAGTGGTGGACGTCAACCTGATCGGGACGTGGAACACCTGTGCGGCAGCCCTGCCCCACCTGGTCGAGCGTGGTGGCAGCCTGGTCAACATCAGTTCCGCCGCGGGCATCAAGGGGGCACCGCTGCACACCCCTTACACCGCATCCAAGCACGGCGTGGTCGGCATGAGCCGGGCACTGGCCAATGAGCTTGCCGTGCACCATATCCGGGTCAACACTGTGCATCCCACCGGCGTCGAGACCGGGATGCGCCCGGACTCTCTGCATGGCCTTTTGATCGAGCAGCGGCCCGATCTGGCCCCACTGTTCGGCAACGCCCTGCCGATCGTGATGGCCGAGGCCATCGACATCAGCAATGCGGTGTTGTTCCTGGTGTCCGACGAATCTCGCTACGTGACCGGCCTGGAATTCAAAGTCGATGCGGGCGTGACGATCCGATGAACCGCACCGAACGCGGCCGCCGCGAGTTCACGGAGGTGATGACGTTCGCACCGCCGTCGGACAACACGGCTGCCGCAACCGCATTGATCGACTTCGTCTTCGGCGAGGTATGGCCGCGGCCCGCATTGAGCCGCCGGGACCGCCGCTTCATCACGCTACCGTGCGTCGCCGCCGCGGACGCCGAGAACCCGCTGCGCGATCACGTCTACGCGGCGTTGAACAGTGGCGACCTCAGTATCACCGAAATACGGGAAACAGTACTGCATTTCGCGGTGTACGGCGGCTGGCCCAAGGCGTCCCGGTTCAACATGACGGTCGACGAGCAGTGGGACCGCATCCATCGCGAGCGCGGACAGCAACCGCCCGCGCCCGAACCCCTGTTGCCGCTGCCCACCGCGAGCGACCCTGAACTGCGGCTTGCCGGCGGAGAGCAGTCCTTCAAGGACATCAACTGCATGCCGTACGCCCCGATCCGCGACAATCCGTACTCCGGCGCGGGCATCCTCAACTTCGTCTTCGGCGAGATGTGGTTGCGCCCCGGTCTCGGCATGAAGGAACGGCGACTGGTCACGGTGGCGTGCGTGGCCTTCCAGGACGCGCCGGTGCCGATTCTCAGCCACGTCTACGCGGCCCTGAAGAGCCGCGACGTGACGTTCGACGAAATGGACGAGGTGGCACTGCATTTCGCGGCGTACTACGGCTGGCCCAAGGCTTCTCATCTCAATCAGGTCATCAGTGAGCAGAAACAGCGGGTGCTCGACGAGTGGCGAGCCGAAGCATGATCATCGGCGGCGACCGCATCAGCACCTCCAGCGGCGGTGAGCACCAGCACATCTACCCGGCCACCGGGCGGCCGAATGCCACCGTCGCACTCGCTGGGGCTGACGAGATCGACCGGGCCGTGCGGTCGGCCGCTGATGCGCAGCAGGAATGGATGTCGCTGACCTGCGACCGGCGGCGCGACCTGCTGATCGACCTCGCCGACGCAGTGCATGAGACCCTCGACGAATTCAAGGCACTCAATGTGCAGGACTACGCCGTGCCGATCTCCTACGCGGGCACCGCGGTTCTTTTGGAACGCTTTCTGAGGCATTTCGCCGGGTATTCCGACAAGCCGCACGGTGCCAGTACCCCGGTCGCAGGGTCGTTCGACGTCAATATCGTCGAACGCGAACCCTACGGCGTCGTCGGTGTGATCGCGCCCTGGAACGGCGCGCTGGTGGTGACCGGATCGTGTGTCGCGCCGGCCTTGACCGCCGGAAACGCGGTCGTACTCAAGCCATCCGAGCTGGCGCCGCTGGCCGCGCTGCGGTTCGGCGAACTCTGCATCGATGCCGGGTTGCCCGCAGGGCTGGTCAATGTCGTCCCGTCGGGGCCCGACGGCGGAGATGCCCTGGTTCGTCATCCAGGTATCCGCAAGATTCACTTCACCGGTGGCGGCGCCACCGCACGCGCCGTCATCGCGGCGGCCGCAACCAATCTCACGCCGGTCGTCGCCGAACTCGGCGGCAAATCGGCCAACATCGTCTTCGCCGACGCGGACCTGGACCGCGCCGTGCAACTGTCGGCACATCAGGGCCCGCTGATGCAATCCGGGCAGAGTTGCGCCTGCGCGAGCCGGGTGTTGGTGCACGAGTCGGTGTACGCCGACTTTCTCGAGCGGTTCGTGGCTGTCATCGAATCTGCCACTGTCGGCGACCCTTTCGACCCGTCCGTGAGATTCGGGCCAGTCATCAGCCAAGGTGCCGTCGAGCGCATCCTCAACGTCATCGCGGCAAGTGAGGCCGACGGTGCAGGCCGATTGATCACCGGTGGGCGCCGGATCGACCGGGAGGGCTTCTATCTCGAACCCACGGTGTTCGGCGAAGTCGACAACACCTCGGCGCTGGCACAGACCGAGACCTTTGGTCCGGTGGTCTCGGTGATTCCGTTCGCCGACGACGCCGAGGCCGTCGACATCGCCAACAACACGGTCTACGGTCTGAACGCCTTCGTCCACACCCGTGAGCTCACCCGCGCCCATCGGGTGGCACGGCGGCTGCAAGCCGGATCGGTGTGGATCAACCAGTTCAGTGAGGTGTCCCCGCAGGGTCCTTACGGCGGATACAAACACAGCGGATTCGGCCGTACAGGCGGGCTCGACGGCCTATACGAATTCCTCCAGGTGAAGAACATCCGGATCGGCATGACCTGAATTTCGGGCTCCATGTTGACGTGAGCCACACAACACTCCACAATTACCGTCATGAACGGTCAGAAACCCACAGAAGTGGTCGATCGTGCTTCCTGTTGAGCGGCACGAAGCGATCATCGACGCGGTGGGCAGCGCTCAGGCCGTAAGCACCGACGAGCTGGTCCGCCGCCTGGGCGTATCCGCCGAGACCATCCGCCGTGACCTGGCCTATCTGGAGGAGCGCGGGGCGGTGCGACGCGTGCACGGCGGTGCCGCCGCCGTCACCGAGAGGCGCGGCATCGAACCGTCGTTCACCGAGCGGTCGATCATCCGGCATGAGGCCAAGGCGCAACTGGCGCACACGGCCGTCGGGCTGCTCAAGAACGGGCAGACCGTCATCCTCGACATCGGCACCACCGTCGTGGCGGTCGCCCGTGCCATCCCCCGCAGCTTCACGGGAACCGTGATCACCCCGTCGCTGCCAGTCGCCGTCGAGCTCGCCGACCGGCCCGGAATCGAGGTGCTGGTGGCCGGCGGACGCGTCCGCGCAGGGGATCTGGCCTGCTCCAACGCCCACACCAAGGCGTTCTTCGCCGACGTGTACGCCGACATCGCCCTGCTGGGCTCCGGTGGGGTCGACGCCACGGCCGGGCTGACCGACTTCCACCTCGATGAGATCGACGTCCGGCGGACCATCATCGCCAACAGCGCGTCGAGCTACATCCTCGCCGACTCGTCCAAACTCGGGCAGGTCGCGCCATACCGGGTGTGCGAACTCGCCGCCGTCAACGGCCTCATCACCGATCAGAACACCGCACCGGCTGTTGCAGCAGCCATCGAGGAGACGGGGGGTGTCGTGCTCACCGCGGGCCCCAGCGCCTGAAACGGGTGCGGGCGGCGTTGCAGCGCCGCCCGCGGACCGAACCCCTCCCGAAACAGTCAATTCCAGTCAGAAAGCCCGATCCGATGACAGATTCTTCCACATCACCCGGCGACGGCCGGGTTTCCGAATTCGGTTACACCGAGTCGCTCGAACGGTCGACGGGACGGTTCGCCTCCTTCGCCGTGGCGTTCGCCTTCGTGTCGATCGCCACCGGCATCTTCACCACCTACGGCAGTGTTCTCACCAGCTCCGGACCGATGGGAATCTGGACCTGGCCCATCGTGATCGTCGGCCAGCTGGCCGTGGCACTGCTGATCGGCTCGCTGGCCGCCCGCATCCCCGTCACCGGCTACGCCTACCAGTGGGTGTCGCGGCTGGCCAACCCCGTACTGGGGTGGATCACCGGCTGGATCTCGTTCACCTTCCTGGCCATCGTCGTGGTGGCCGTGGACTACACCGTGGCGGCCACCGTGGTGCCCGCCCTGTTCGATTTCACCGGCACACCCGCGACGGCGTTCCTGATCACCGCGGGGATCCTCGTGCTGCAGGGCCTGCTGGTCGGCCTTTCGACGAAGTGGACCGAACGCGTCAACAACTTCGCCGTCACCGCAGAACTCATCGGCATGGTGGCGCTCGTCGTGCTGCTGTTCATCGTCGGCGTCATCGCCCACAAGCTCTCGGTCGGAAACCTGTTCTCCCACAGCGATATCCCAGACGCCGGGTATTGGAGCTTCGGTACCGCGACCGCGGCCGGGCCATGGATGCTCGGCTTCCTGCTTGGCGCGTTCACCATCGTCGGCTTCGAATCCGCCGCCAACCTCGCCGAGGAGACCAAGAAGCCCGAAATCGTGGTGCCCCGGGCCATGTGGCAAGCGGTGCTGGCGTCGGGCGTGCTCGGGTTCCTGTTCCTGCTGGTGGTCACAGCAGCCGTCAACGATCCGAAGGCGCTGGCCCAGTCCGGCACCCCCATCGCCGACATCATCCGCGACATCCTCGGATCGTTCGTGGGCACCGCGCTGCTGGTGCTGGTGGCCATCGCGATCTTCGCGTGCGGTCTGGTCATCCTGATGAGCGGAGTGCGGTTGGTCTGGGCGATGTCGCGGGATCAGCGGTTCCCCGGTTGGCAGGTGCTGCACAAGATCTCGCCGCGGTTCAAGACACCGCTCAACGCCACCGTCACGATGACCGTGATCTCGGCGGTCATCCTCGGCCTGTTCTCCACAAGCACCGACGCCCTGTTCAAGCTGTTCTCAGCGGCCACCCTGCTGCCCGCCATCATCTACGCCATCACGGTGACGCTGTACATCGCGACCCGGCGCAAGCTACCGCCGAGCAAAGGATTCACCTTGGGGCGCTGGGAGACGCCGGTTCTGGTGGTCGCCGTGCTGTGGCTGGTTTTCGTGCTGTCCCTGTTCCGCGACGCCTCGTTCCGGGATCCTTGGCTGTATGCGGTGGTCATGGTGGCGCTCGGCGCGGTGTACCTCTGCTACCTGCTGGTCACCCGCGGCAGGCACGGTCTGAAGATGCCCGAGATGTCCTCGATCGACGCCGAATTCGAGGATGCGACGTAATGACCGTCCTGGCGATCGACCAAGGCACGTCGGGCACCAAGGCCGTCGTCGTCGACCCGGTCGACGGAGTCGTCGGGCTGGCCGAGGTCGCGGTGCATCCGCGCTACCTCGACGGTGGCGGTGTCGAGCAGGACCCGGCCGAACTCCTCGAGTCTGTCCTGACGGCCGGCCGCGCCGCGACCGAGCAGGCGGGCCGGCCCATCGAGGCGGTGTCCCTGGCCAACCAGGGCGAAACCGTCCTCGCATGGGATCCCGACACCGGGCGCCCGCTCACCGCGGCGATCGTGTGGCAGGACCGCCGCGCCGAACCGCTGTGCTCCGCGCTGGGCGAGCACCGCGAGTTGTTCACCGCCCGTACCGGTTTGGTGCTCGACTCGTACTTCTCGGCACCGAAGATGGCCTGGTTGCGCCGCAACGTCGAAACCGGTGGCGTGGTCACCACATCGGACACCTGGCTGCTGCATCAGCTCACCGGAGCTTTCGTCACCGACGCCACCACCGCAAGCCGGTCGCTGGCCGTCGAACTCGGCGCCAGGGACTGGAGCAGCGAGCTGCTCGGACTGTTCGGCCTCGACGGCGAACGCCTGCCCGCCATCGTGGGCAATGACGAGATCATCGGCACTACAACCGCATTCGGTGCCGAGACGCCGGTCGGCGGTATCGTCATCGACCAGCAGGCGGCCCTGCTCGCCGAGGGCTGCCTCGACCCGGGAATGGCCAAGTGCACCTTCGGAACCGGAGCCTTCCTACTCGCCAACACGGGCGACACCCCGGTGTACTCCACTGCCGGGCTGACCTCGTCGGTGGCCTGGCGGACCAGCGGCAAGGACACCTTCTGCGTCGACGGGCAGGTCTACACCGCGGCATCAGCGGTCAAATGGCTGTCCTCGCTGGGCATCATCGCCGGCGCGGCAGAGATGGATTCGGTGGCCGCCGACGATGCCAACGGTGTGCTGTGCGTCCCGGCACTGGCCGGCCTGGCCGCGCCATGGTGGAAATCCCGAGCGACCGCGACCATCTCGGGGATGTCACTGTCCACCGGTCGCGGCCACATCGTGCTGGCGGTGCTGCAGGGCATCGCCGCACAGGTCGCCGAACTCGCTTCGGCGATCGATACCCACTCCGCCGCGCTGACCCGGCTGCGCGCCGACGGCGGGCTCACCCAATCAAAGGTGTTGATGCAGGCGGTCGCCGACATCTTGCAGGTGCCCGTGGACGTCTACCCGTCTGCCCACGCCACCGCGCTGGGAGCCGCGGCACTGGCCACGCTGAGCGTGCGGCCCGGCCGGTCGGTGCGTGATGTCGTGTCGCAGTGGACGCCTTCGGCGACCTACGAGCCGAGCTGGCAACCCGCCCGCGCCGACGAATTCCGTTCCGCATGGCGCGCGTTGGCGGCCACCACCTATTCCCAGGAGACTTCATGAACACCGACTACGACATCGTGGTCATCGGCGGCGGCATCGTCGGAGCGGCGATCGCCCGGGAGCTGTCCGGATACCGGCTGTCGGTCGCCCTGCTCGAAGCCCGTGACGACGTCGGCGACGGCACCAGCAAAGCCAACACCGCGATCCTGCACACCGGTTTCGACGCCAAACCGGGCACGCTGGAATCGGCGATGGTCAGCCGCGGTTACCAACTGCTCTCCGAGTACGCCAAGCACACCGGCATCCCGGTCGAGCACACCGGCGCCATCCTGGTGGCCTGGGATTCCGAGCAGCTCGACGCGCTGCCCGGCCTGCGGGACAAAGCCGTCGCCAACGGCTACGACCGATGCGAAATCGTCGACGCAGCAGCCGTATACGCGGCCGTTCCCAACCTCGGGCCGGGAGCGCTCGGCGGCCTGACGGTGCCCGACGAATCGATCATCTGCACGTGGACCGTCAACCTCGCGCTCGCGACCGACGCCGTCAACCGTGGCACCGCCCTGCTGCGGGGTCATCGCGTGGAACGGGTGGACGTCACGCCCGACGGCACCACCCTGCACACCACCGCGGGGCCGGTCAGCGCGCGCTGGGTGATCAACGCTGCCGGACTCGGTGCCGACGTGATCGACGGCCTGTTCGGCCACAAGCGATTCACCGTCACCCCGCGCCGCGGCGAGCTGATCGTCTACGACAAGCTGGCCCGCCCACTCGTCGACAAGATCGTGCTGCCGGTCCCCACCGCACGCGGCAAGGGCGTGCTGGTCAGCCCCACCATCTACGGCAACGTCATGCTCGGGCCCACCTCGGAAGACCTGCAGGACCGCACCGCGACCGGAACCTCCGAGGGGGGTTTCGAATTCCTGCTCAACAAGGGCCGGGCCCTGATGCCGCGCCTGCTCGACGAGGAGGTCACCGCGACCTACGCCGGTTTGCGCGCAGCCATCGACCACGGCGACTACCTCATCGAGGCCGACCCGCAGCAGCACTACCTACTGGTCGGCGGCATCCGCTCCACCGGCCTGACCGCAGGCATGGCCATCGCCGAACATGTTCGCGACCAGCTGATCTCGGCCGGACTCGAGCTGACGGCGCGGACCACCCTGCCGGATCCTCCCGAGATGCCCAACCTCGGTGAGGCTTTTCCCCGGCCTTATCAGCAGACCGAGAAAATCGCCGCCGACCCCGCGTACGGCCGGATCGTGTGTTTCTGCGAACGCGTCACCGAGGGCGAGCTGCGCGACGCCTGCCACGCCGTGGTGCCGCCCGCCGGCCTGGACGGGCTGCGTCGCCGCACCCGCGCCATGAACGGACGCTGCCAGGCGTTCTTCTGCGGCGCCGAGGTGAAGTCGGTTTTCGAGAAAGAACTGGAGCGGAACACATGAGCAACACTGATGTCGCGATCATCGGCGGCGGCCCCGCCGGCTTGACGGCGGCCGCCGCGCTCGCAGGCGATCCGGCACTCAATGTCGTTGTGTTGGAACGCGAATCGGCCGCAGGCGGGATACCGCGGCACAGCGATCACCCCGGCTACGGCATGCGCGATATGAAGACGTTCATCAGCGGCCCGGCCTACGCGCGGCGGCTGGTCGCGAACGCCATCGGCGCGGGAGCCACCATCCGCACCAACACCATGGTCACCGGCTGGGCCGGCGACCGGTCGCTGGATCTCACGTCGCCGACAGGGCGCGAACGCCTGGACGCACGTGCTGTCGTGCTGGCCACCGGGGCTCGGGAACGCCCGCGGCCCGCGCGGATGATCCCGGGTGACCGCCCTGCCGGCGTGTACACCACCGGCCACCTGCAGAACGTCGTACACCTCAAACACGGCAAGGTCGGTCGCCGCGCAGTTGTGGTCGGCGCCGAACTGGTCAGCTATTCCGCGGTGCTCACGCTCAAGCACGCGGGATGCCGGACCGCCCTGATGACCACCGAATACGCCAGCCCCGAGTCGTACGCGGTGTTCAACCTCGCAGGCCGAACTCCGCTTCTCGGTGTCGACATCGCCACCCGCACCCGAATCACCCGCATCATCGGCAAGCCTGTGGTCGCGGGCGTCGAGATCGAGAACATCGATACCGGGGAGCGCCGGGTGATCGATTGTGACACCGTGGTTTTCACCGGGGACTGGATCCCCGACCACGAGCTCGCCCGGTCCGGTGGCCTGGACATCGACCCGGGCACGCTGGGGCCGGTCGTCGACACCGCCCTGCGCACCAGCCGCGACGGTGTCTTCGCGATCGGCAACCTGCTGCACCCGGTCGATACCGCCGACATCGCCGCCCTCGACGGGCGCCACGTGGCCGCCCAGGTGCGCCGCTACCTCAGCGGCCACCGGCCGCCGCAGGACGGTGTCCGCATCCAGGCCGACGCACCGCTGCGGTGGGTGGCCCCCACCCTGCTCCGCCCCGGCGACCCGGCACCGGCACGTGGCCGGCTGCTGTTGTGGACCGATGCGCTGGTCCGCGTGCCCAAAGTGGTTGCCCGCCAAGATGGCCGGGTGATCGGGCATAAGACACTGCCGTGGCCGGCGTCGCCGGGACGCGTGTTCCGGGTCCCGTCGAGCATCCTGCGGGCAGCCGATCCGCACGGCGGCACTGTCACCCTGTCGTTGTGAACTCGATGTGCAGTTCGGTGAGGCCGCGCAGCAGGAACGTCGGCTCGTAGCGGTAGTTCCGGTTGCCTGCCGGGCCGTGCGCGGCCTCGCTGATGGCGATGTCGCGTGTCCGGTCCAGCAGGCGCCGGACGGTGATCCGGCCCTCCACCCGGGCCAGCGGCGCGCCCGCACAGGTGTGGATGCCCCGGCCGAATGCGATGTGCTCGCGGACATTCGGCCGGTCGATGCGGAACTCATCGGGATCGGCGAATTTTCGCGGATCCCGGTTCGCCGCACCGAGGCACAGCATCACCACCGTGCCTGCCTTGATCGGAACCCCACCGAGCGTGGTGGACTTACGGGCCAGCCGGAAGTCCACCTTGGTGGGGCTCTGAATGCGCAACGCCTCCTCGATGAACGCCGGGATCTCGGCAGGGTTGGTGCGCAGCCGCTGCTGGAACTCGGGATGGTCGCCCAGCGTCTGCACGGCAGCGCTGAGCAGTTTGGTCACCGTCTCCTGGCCGGCAGCGAACAGGAACGTCGCCGGGCGCACCACCTCGAGCAGTTCCGGGACTGACCCGTCCGGATACGTCGCAGATGCCATGCCGCCCAAGACATCTGCCCGTGGCTCGCGCCGCCGCTCGGCGATGTACCCACTGAACTTGTCGTCGAGGTACTGCAACGGGTTGAGCCCCACGGGCTCACCGTCGAGCGCACCGACGCGGCTGCCGGGCTGCTTGCCAGCCCCCAGTGCGAGCCGGAACTCGGCGCGATCTTCCTCTGGCACGCCGAGAAGGTCGGTGATGGCAAGAGTCGCAAAAGGTTTGGCGTACTCATTCAGGAACTCACAATGCCCGTTGGCGATGAACTCGTCGAGCTGGCGGTCGGCCAGCTGCCACATGTAGTCCTCGTTCTCCTTCAGGCGCCGCGGGGTCAACAGCTTGCTCAGCAGTGACCGGGCCCGCTCATGCTGTGGCGGATCCATCACCACCATGTGCTCGAAGATCGGGAACTCGTGCCGGTGCGCCTCGATCTGCGCGCTGATGTCGTCGCCCTCTGGCTCGAACGGCAGCGGCGGAAACGGGCCACCGATCGCGTTGATCGCCGAGAACGAGTCGGTGTCCTTGAAGGCCGCCATCACCTCCAGGTATCCGGTGACGGCCACCACCCCGTGGTGCGGTTCGGCGAACACCGGGCCCCGGCCGCGCAGGTACTCGTAGTAGTCGTAGGGATCCTGGGCCAGCGCCGGATCGGAGAAGTAGTCGGCGACTGCGAGGTCGGTCATGTCAATGGCCTTTCGTGGGGCGACATCGGATCAGCTTGAGACACTGATCGATCGATCAAAACTGTTAGCATGGCTCATGCCTCGGGAGGCCAGAGACAGGGATGCCGGTACTCGTCAGCGTTTGATCGAGGCGACCGCCCAGATCATGCGCGACGACGGCTACGCCGCTGCGACGTCCCGTCACGTGGCCGCCAAGGTGGGGGTGAAGTCGGCACTGGTGTACTACTACTTCGCCACCATGGACGACCTGTACCTCGCGGTGCTGCGCAGCGGGGCCGACGCGGCGCTGGCCCGCATGCGCGCGGCGCTCACCGACACCGACCCGCTGCGGGCACTGTGGTTGATCAACACCGACTCCCGGCTGACCGGGCTCAATCTCGAGTTCATGGCGCTTGCCAACCACCGCAAGGTGATCGGCGCTGAGCTCAAGGCCTTCTCCGAACGGGTCCGCGACATCGAAACCGCCGCCATGGCCATGGTTTTGCGCACACATGGCATCGATATGGAGGAGTATCCGCCGGTGGTGATGTCGATGCTGCTGACCCAGACCGCGCGCGGCATCTGCTACGAGGATGCGGTGGGGGTGACGCAGGGACACGACGAATTCCGTGCCTTCGTCGAACGGATGCTGCACCGATTCGGCTCGGCCGCAACTACTTGAGCATGCTGCCGGCATCGACGGTCACCGGTAGGCCTGTGACGTAACGCGACTCGTCGGAAGCCAGGAACAGGACGGCATTGCTGATGTCGACGGGTTCCACCCAGCCCACCGGCAGCACGTGCATCAACTTGGCGACCACTGCCATGTCGTCCGGGCCCGGGTTCTCCAGGTCCGGCCGGAACAGTTGCATGGTCCCGTCGTTCATGAACATCGGGGTGTTGACGTTGGTGGGATGCACCGAGTTCACCCGAATAGAGTGCTGCCCCAATTCGATTGCGAACGTCCGCATCAAGCCGACCACGCCGTGCTTTGCCGCGATATAGTGGCCGGTGTTGGGGTAGGCCTTGAGCCCGCCGACCGAGCTCGTCAGTATGATCGACCCGCCGCGACCTTGCGAAAGAAGGTGCGGTACAGCGGCTTTCACTGTTTTCCAGACGCCGGACAGGTTGACCCCGATCATGTCATCCCAGTCCCGTTCGCTGGTCTTGTCCAGCGTCTCACCGCCGTTGCCGATCCCGGCGTTGGCCACGATGATGTCGAGACCGCCCAGCTGCTCAACCCCGTTGTCGACCGCAGCCTTGAGGGCGCCGAAGTCGCGTACGTCGACCTCGGCGGTGACGATCCGGCGGTTGAGCCCTTTGACGAGATCCGCCGTGTGGGCCAGGTCGTCGGGCGTCGACGCCGGGATCACACTGTTGCTGCTGACCGGCCGACACACGTCGACCGCGATGATGTCCGCGCCCTCTTGCGCCAGGCGCACCGCGTGGCTGCGGCCCTGCCCCCGCGCCGCGCCCGTGATGAACGCGATCTTGCCCTCGACCCGTCCCGCCATCGTCAGCCTTCCGTCGATTTGATCACTCGATCAAACCTTTACACCCGCCGATTGCACTGTCAAGGCTTCTTTTGATCGACCGATCAGGGATTCGAAGAAGGACTCGGGCAACACGTCCGATTCCTGACCGTCACAACACAAACCGGGCCTCGGCGTGCCGGGGCCCGGTTCGTGTTGTCTACAGCCAGGTGTCGTTGGTCGTGGCGGTGAGGAACGCCTCCAGGTCATTGCGCCATGTGGCCGGGGTGTTCTTGTCCGGCTCTATCCCGGTGTATTCCCCGCGGTAGAACAGCAGCGGGCGGGGCTTGCGTTTGGGTACCTCCGACATGCCGTGCACCGCGCCGAACACCACGAAGTGGTCACCGCCGTCATGCACCGACGAGACCGTGCAGTCGATGTGAGCCAACGAGCCGTCGATGATCGGAGACCCGAGTTCTGAAGGCCGCCAATCGATCCCGGCGAACTTGTCGGGCTCCTTGGAGCCGAAGCGCGCCGAGACGTGCTGCTGATCCTCGTGCAGCATGTTGACGCAGAACCGGCCGCTGGCCTCGATGGCCTGCCACGACCTGGACACCTTGGTCGGGCAGAACAGCACCAGGGGCGGATCCAGCGACAACGCGGCGAACGACTGACACGCGAACCCGATCGGGACGTCCTCGTGGACGGTGGTGATGATCGTGATGCCCGTACAGAACTGACCGAGCACATTGCGGAATGTGCGGGGATCGATAGCCGGAGCGCTCATTGCTACTTGAAGCCGACGCTGAAGTCGTGCCCCCACAGGCTCACCGCGGTCGATTCCCTGGCAACCCAGTCGTTGTCATCGACTTCGAGCCCCTCACAACCGAATTCGACGTCGAACCCGCCCGGAGTCTTCATGTAGAAGGACAGCATCTTGTCGTTGACGTGGCGGCCCAGGGTCGCCGACATCTTCACCTTGCGGCGCAGCGCACGGTCCAGGCACAGGCCCACGTCATCGGCCTCGCCGACCTCGACCATCAGATGCACGATGCCGCTGGGCGTCTGGCCAGGCATGAACGCCAAACTGTGGTGGCGTGGATTGACCCCGAGGAACCGGAGCCAGGCCGGCTCACCGTCGGCAGGCCTGCCCACCAACTGCGGGGGCAGCCGCATCGAGTCCCGCAGGTGGAAGCCGAGAACGTCGCGGTAGAACCGCAGGGTTTCGGCGTCGTCCTTGGTGGTCAGCACGACGTGGCCGAGCCCCTGCTCCTCGGTGACGAACTTGTGCCCGTACGGGCTGACCACACGGCGGTGCTCGAGTGCGACACCATGGAACACCTCGAGGGTGTTGCCCGACGGGTCGTCGAACACGATCATCTCGTCGACGCGGCGGTCGGCCAGCTCGGTGGCGGTGGCTTCCTTGTACGGGGTGCCGTTGGCCTCGAGCCGATTGCGGATATCCTGCAGTTCAGCGGCATTCGCGGTTTCCCAGCCGGACTCCAGCAGCCGGTCGTGATCACCGGGGACGATCACCAGCCGGGCGGGGAACTCGTCCATCCGCAGATAGAGCGCACCCTCGGTCTGGCCCTTGCCCTCGACCATGCCGAGCACCTTCAGACCGTATTCCCGCCAGGCCGCGATGTCGGTGGCCTCGATGCGCAGGTACCCCAGCGATTTGATGCTCATGGGCTAGCCTCCAAGGAAATCGATGGTGAGCTTGTTGAACTCGTCGAACTTCTCCACCTGTGCCCAGTGTCCACACTGCCCGAAAACGTGCAATTGCACTCGCGGAATCTGCTTGACCGCGACGAGTGCGCCGTCGAGCGGATTGACCCGGTCCTCGCGGCCCCAGATCAGCAGCACCGGCTGACGCAGTTTGTAGACCTCGCGCCACATCATGCCGAGCTCGAAATCCGGACCGGCGAACGACTTTCCCATCGCCCGCGCCGCGGCCAGCGACTCGGGCCGGCTGGCGATCTCGAACCGCTCGTCGATCAGCTCGGGTGTGACGAGCTTCTGGTCGAAAACCATGATGCGCAGGAACCGCTCCATGTTCTCGCGCGTCGGGTCGGCGGTGAACTTGCCGAGCAGCTTGACGCCCTCGGTGGGATCGGGCGCGAACAGGTTGACCGATAGGCCACCCGGGCCCATCAGCACGAGCTTGCCGGCCCGGTCCGGGTAGTCGAGCGCGAACCGCACCGCAGTGCCGCCGCCGAGAGAGTTGCCCAGCAGCGGAATCCGGCCCTGCAGGCCGAGATGGTCGAACAAACCCAGCAGTGCCTTGGCGCTGTAGCGGTTGTACTGCTCGTGCTCGGTGAGCTTGTCCGAATGGCCGTAACCCGGCTGATCGACGGCCAGCACATGGAACCGCTCGGCCAGCACCGCGATGTTGCGGCCGAAGTTGGACCAGCTCGATGCCCCTGGCCCACCACCGTGCAGCAGCACGATGGTCTGCGCCGACGGATCGCCTGCCTCGTGGTAGTGCAGCTTCAGGTCCAGATCGCCGGCCTTGACCTGGGCGTAGCGCGACGTCGATTCGAAGGTGATCTCTTGTGTGGCAGTCATATCAGACCATCGTGTCCGCGGGCGGAAGACCGAACTCGTTGTTGCCGAAGATCATGTACGCGCGCTCGGGATCGTTGGCGGCGTGCACCCGGCCCGCGTGCGCATCACGCCAGAAGCGTTGCAGCGGAGCGGTGTTGGCCAGGGCGGTGGCCCCGGCCGATTCGAAGAGCCGGTCGATCGACGCGATGGCGCGGCCCGTGGCCCGCACCTGATCGCGGCGGGCACGGGTACGCAGCTCGAACGGGATCTCCTTGCCGGCCTGCAGCAGGGCGTATTCGTCACCGACATTGCCGATCAACTGGCGCCACGCGGCGTCGATGTCGCTGGCAGCCTCGGCGATACGGACCTTGGCGAACGGGTCGTCCTTGCCCTTCTCGCCGGCGAACGCCGCGCGCACCCGCTTGCCCTGGTGCTCGACGTGAGCGGCGTACGCGCCGTAGGCCATACCGACGATGGGAGCCGAGATGGTGGTGGGATGCACTGTGCCCCAAGGCATCTTGTAGACCGCAGCGGTGTTGGTCTGGTATCCGCCCGCAGTGCCGTCGTTCATCGCCTTATACGACAGGAAGCGGTGCTTGGGTACGAAAACGTCCTTGACGACGATCGTGTTGCTGCCGGTGCCACGCAGTCCGACCACGTGCCAGACGTCGTCGATCCGGTAGTCACTGATCGGAATCAGGAAGCTGCCGAAGTCGACCGGACGACCATCCTTGATCACCGGGCCACCCAGGAAGGCCCAGGTGGCGTGGTCGCAGCCCGAGGACCAGTTCCACGAGCCGTTGACGAGGTAGCCGTCGCCGGCCTCGGTCACGACACCCGCGCCCATCGGGGCATACGAGGAGGACACCCGGACAGACGTGTCCTCGCCCCACACCTCTTCCTGCGCCCGCTGGTCGAACAGGGCCAGATGCCAGTTGTGCACGCCGATGATCGAGCTGACCCAGCCGGTGGAGCCGCAGGCACTGGCCAGGCGGCGTACCGCCTCGTAGAACACCGTCGGGTCGCACTGCAGGCCGCCCCATTGCTCAGGCTGGAGCAGCTTGAAGAACCCGATCTCCTCGAGTGCGTCGATCGACTCCTGCGGAATCTTCCGCAGGTCTTCTGTTGCCTGCGCCCGCTCCCGCAGCGCGGGCAACAGGTCATCGATGCCGGCGAGGACCGCCTGCACGTCGCGCTGTTCAATGGACGTCACTGAATTGCCTCCTGGATCGAGATCCACAACTAGACAGAGATTAGAACACGTTTTAATTTGTGTCGAGCAGCGCCGAGCTGCAGACGCTGGACCAGGGCAGCGATATTTTTGTAACCTGTTCTAGTTATGAGCGAAGGAAGAGAGGCTCCGGTGACGGATGAGCCGCTGGGCAGCCACGTGCTCGAATTGCAGGTTGCCGCGGTCATCGAGGAGACGGCCGACGCACGCTCCCTGGTGTTCGCGGTGCCCGCCGGGTCAGAGGTGCCTACCGAGCGGTTGCGGTACTCCCCCGGCCAGTTCCTGACACTGCGCGTCCCCAGCGACCGCACAGGTTCGGTGGCCCGCTGCTATTCACTGTCCAGTTCGCCGGTCACCGACGATCAGCTGACCGTCACCGTCAAGCGCACCGTCGACGGATACGCCTCGAACTGGCTCTGCGACAACGCCCACGCCGGCATGCGGATGCATGTGCTCGCGCCGTCGGGCACCTTCGTGCCCAAGGATCTCAACGCCGATCTGCTCCTGCTCGCGGCAGGCAGCGGCATCACCCCGATGATGGCGATCTGCAAGTCGGCACTGGCCGAAGGCACCGGCAAAGTGGTGCTGATCTACGCCAACCGGGACGAGAACTCGATCATCTTCGCCGCCACCTTGCGAGAGCTGGCCGCCAAGTACCCCGACCGGCTCACCGTCGTGCACTGGCTGGAATCGGTGCAGGGACTGCCCAGCGCGGCCGCGCTGGCCGGCCTCGCCGCGCCCTTCACCGGTAGCGACGCCTTCATCTGCGGGCCGGGGCCGTTCATGTCCGCCGCCGAGGAAGCGCTGCGCCAGGCCGGAACACCCGGCGAACGCATCCACATCGAGGTGTTCAAATCACTGGACTCGGACCCGTTCGCGGCGGTTGTGATCGCCGAG
Organism: Mycolicibacterium brisbanense; assembly: GCF_001570425.1. Classification (GTDB taxonomy): domain Bacteria; phylum Actinomycetota; class Actinomycetes; order Mycobacteriales; family Mycobacteriaceae; genus Mycobacterium; species Mycobacterium brisbanense. The sequence continues at coordinate 200,404 of NZ_BCSX01000019.1, read as the reverse complement.
GATGACAGCGACGAGGGTCCGGCCACCGCGATCGTGACACTCGACGGCACGACACACGAAATCCGTTGGCCGCGCTCGGCAAAACTGCTCGACGTGCTTTTGGACAAGGGTCTCGACGCGCCGTTCTCCTGCCGTGAGGGACACTGCGGTGCGTGCGCGGTGCTCAAGAAGTCCGGGGACGTCGAGATGGCGGTCAACGACGTGCTGGAGCCATCCGATCTCGAAGAAGGCCTGATCCTCGGGTGCCAGGCCACGCCGGTGTCCGATTCGGTCGAAGTCACCTACGACGAGTAGCGAGCGGATACCTTTCTTGACGATGACCACGAACAGGCTCACCGCAGCGAGTGCGGCCACCGTGCTGACCGCAGCGGCGCTGGCGTTTCCGGCGTCGGCCACAGCGGCGTCGAACTCGGCCGTCACGTCCATCCCCAGCCCGCAGGGCGACATCGAGATGCACGTCACCGCGAACTGCGCGGGCACCGTGTGCACGTTCAGCACGCAGGCCAACCTGCTGACACCCGACGGGCCCATCGGGTTCCCCGGCGATGCGTGGGCACGGCAGACCATCACACTCCGCAGCATGGACCGCAATGTCTGGCAGGAAGTGTCGTACAGCGCACCGTCGGGCACGCCGCGCGAGATCAAGGGCGCCAATCACGACAACGTGCTGTCCAAGCAGCTCAAGTCGATCAACAACTCCGAGATCTCGGTGACCACCTTCGGCGGCGGCCCGATCGAGCGCTTCCAGGTCGACGGTGAGTCGACACCCACCGACTGGGCCACCGGGCAGCCGAATACCAAGGCCGACTTCATCGCGTGCTCGGACATCCAGGTGGTCTTCGGCGGCGTCAACCTCTCGACGCCGACCGCCTGCGCGCAGACCAGGTTCTGACCCCTCTGCGCGAGCAGACAGTCAGGTACCGGACGATCGGCGTGTCGCGGACCTTGACGTCTGCTCGCGCGAAGAAGTCCTAGCGCGGCAGACCCAGCAGCCGCTCACCGGCCAGGGTCAGCAGGATCTGTTCGGTACCACCGGCGATGGTCAGGCAGCGGGTGTTGAGGAAGTCGTGCACCTCGCGGTTGATCACCGCACCGCCGCCGTCGGACAGCTCCATGCGGAACTCGGCGAGCACCTGCCGGTAGCGCACCCCGATGAGCTTGCGGGCACTGGCCTGTGGGCCCGGATCCTGTCCACCCACCGCCAGCACCGCGATGCGCTGATCCAGCAGCGAACCCACCTGGGCCGCCAGGATCAGCCTGCCGAGGCGGTCCTCGTCGGCCGGGTCGACGTCCAATGTGTTGAGCGTGCGGAGCAGCTCCTCCATCGGATTGCCCAGTGCCGTACCGCCTGCCATGGCGACGCGCTCGTTGGCCAGCGTCGTGCGGGCCAGGCGCCAGCCGTCGTTGACGGTTCCGACCACCATCTCGTCGGGCACGAACACATCGTCGAAGAACACCTCGTTGAACAGTTCGTCGCCGGTGATCTCCCGCAACGGCCGGATCACGATGCCGGGCGTCTTCATGTCGACCAGGAAGTAGGTGATGCCCTTGTGCTTCGGAGCGTCGGCGTCGGTTCTGGCCAGGCAGACACCCCAGTGCGCCTTCTGCGCGGCCGAGGTCCACACCTTCTGCCCGGTGAGCTTCCACCCCGGCTCGCCGTTGGGGCCTTGTGCGCGAACGGCTTTGGTGCGCAACGCAGCCAGGTCCGAACCGGCGCCCGGCTCCGAGAACAACTGGCACCACGTCAGCTCACCGCGCAGTGTCGGGGGCACGAACTGCTCGACCTGCGCGGGGCTGCCGTGCTCGAGGATCGTGGGCACCGCCCACCACCCGATGACCAGATCGGGACGATCCACGCCGGCCGCGGCCAGCTCCTGGTCGATCAGCAACTGCTCGGCCGGAGAAGCGTTGCGGCCGTAGGGACGTGGCCAATGCGGCGCCAACAGCCCGGAGTCGGCCAGCGCGACCTGGCGCTGCTCGACGGGCAGAGCAGCCACCTCGGCGACCGCCGCCGCGATCTCCGGACGCAGACCGGCCACCGAGTCCAGATCGATGCGCAGCTCGCGCCGGATCCCCTGCCGCGTCAGCGCACCGACCCGGCGCAGCCACCGGCGATGTCCCCCTAGGGCGTGCGAGATGCCGTATGCGCGACGCAGATACAGGTGGGCATCGTGTTCCCAGGTGATGCCGATGCCACCCAGCACCTGGATGCAGTCCTTGGCGTTGGCCACCGCGGCATCGATGCCCGCGGTCGCGGCGACCGCCGCGGCGACGGACAGCTGCCGCTCATCGTTCTCGGCGGCGGCTGTGGCGGCGTCGGCGGCCGCCACAGCAGCTTGCTCGGAGCGCAGCAGCATCTCGGCGCACATGTGCTTGATGGCCTGGAAGCTGCCGATCGGCTTGCCGAACTGCTCGCGCACCTTGGCGTATTCGGTCGCGGTCTGCAGTGCCCAGCGGGCCAGCCCGGCCGCCTCGGCGGCCAGCACGGTCGCCGCGAGGTCTTCGAACCTCTGCTGCGACACCGCAAGCACCGTGGCGGGCGCGGAGTCCAGCACCACCCGCGCCAGTGGGATCGAGAAGTCGGTGGCAGGCAGCGGTTCGACCGTCACGCCCGCAGCCGTGGCATCGATCAGCACCACCTGCTCGCCCGAGGGCAGCACCAGCAGTCCGGCGCCGTCGGCGCCCAGCACATGGTCGGCCGTACCGGATACGCGATCCCCGTCGAGCCGCACGTCGGTGCTCAGCGCGACGCCCGCGGTGCGCTCGCCCGACATCAGAGCCTCCAGGACCGACTCGTCGGCGACGAGCAGGGTTACCAGGGCCGTGGTTGCTACGGGCCCCGGAACGAGCGCCGCGGCGGCCTCGTCGAGCATCGCGCACAGGTCCTCGACGCTGCCGCCGGCACCGCCGTGCTCTTCTCCGACGGCGACACCGAAGATCCCTAGTTCGGCGAACCGCCGATACGTCGCGCGCCACGCATCCGGGTCGTGTTCTCCGTCACGTATAGCGGCGATCGAGCCGGACGCCGTCGCCCAGCTTCGAACCAGGTCGCGGGCGGCAAACTGCTCGTCGGTGACAGTGGCTGACACGATCGGCTCCTACCTGCAGTGCGAGAAGTCCACGCTTCTCACTAGAACGTGTTCTAATAGTGACAGTGTTCGACCGTCAAGTCGAACGGCATTGCAGCAGGACACGTCGATGTCCAACCAACAAAGACGTGAGAAAAAGGAGACCGGCGTGCGTATCGTTTCCGATGGAGTACGCGGTACGAAGGAGTCGCCAACAACATGTCCGGCTTATCTCAGCCAGCACGCAACGAGCAGTCCGCCGGGGCGGACTCGCGCCCGCGTGAGGTCATGACCGTGGCGGTCCTCGCCGAGTCCGAATTGGGCTCCGAAGCACAGCGGGAGCGTCGCAAGCGCATCCTCGACGCCACCCTGGCCATCGCGTCCAAGGGCGGGTACGAGGCCGTCCAGATGCGGGCGGTTGCCGAACGCGCCGACGTCGCGGTCGGCACGCTGTACCGCTACTTCCCGTCGAAGGTCCACCTGCTCGTCTCGGCGCTGGGCCGCGAGTTCGAACGCATCGACGCCAAGACCGACCGGGCCGCGCTGTCGGGCGGCACACCGTATCAGCGGCTGAACTTCATGGTCGGCAAGCTCAACCGGGCCATGCAGCGCAATCCCCTGCTCACCGAAGCCATGACCAGGGCGTTCGTCTTTGCCGACGCGTCGGCCGCGGGCGAGGTGGACCACGTGGGCAAGCTCATGGACTCGATGTTCGCGCGCGCGATGAGCGACGGCGAGCCGACCGAGGACCAGTACCACATCGCCCGGGTGATCTCCGATGTGTGGCTCTCCAACCTGTTGGCCTGGCTGACCCGGCGCGCCTCGGCGACCGATGTCGGCAAGCGGCTGGACCTCGCGGTGCGACTGCTGATCGGTGACGGGGACCAACCTAAGATCTGACGCGTGAGCGCGTTACCGGCCGACCTGACCCAGGCACTCGCGGTGGCGGCTCGCGCCGACCGGCTGCTGATCACCTCGGATTTCGACGGCACGCTCTCCCCCATCGTCAACAATCCCGCCGACGCGCGCCCGCTGCCCGATGCCGCGGCTACCCTCGTCGCGCTCGCCGAACTACCCGGCACCGCCACGGCGCTGATCTCCGGGCGCGCGCTGAGCGTGCTGCGCGAGCTGTCGGGGATGCCCGCGGCGGTCCACATGATCGGCAGCCACGGCGCCGAGTTCGACACCGGCTTCGCCCATCCGATCGACACGGCGTTGCTGGCGACCATCACCGCCGAACTCGAGGCGATCGCCGCCGACCGGCCCGGGACGGCCGTCGAGACCAAACCCGCCAGCGTCGCCCTGCACGTGCGCAACGCCGCGCCTGCCGATGCCGAAGCCGCTCTGGCCCAGGCCCGCACGGCGGCGAAGGCCTGGCCGGCCGAGTTGACCGAGGGCAAGGCGGTCCTCGAGTTCGCCGTGATCTCGACCGACAAGGGCGAGGCGATCGACATCCTGCGCAAGGAGTTCGACGCGTCGGTGGTGGTGTACTTCGGCGACGACGTCACCGACGAGAAGGCGTTCCGCAGGCTCGGTCCATCCGATGTCGGGGTCAAGGTCGGTTCGGGTGACACGCGAGCCGGCTACCGCGTGCAGCAGCCGGAAGACGTTGCGGCAGCCCTGAAATACCTCCTGGACGCGCGCGGCGCCTAGGCGGGCGGGCCCGAGGTACGGCCGCGCACCACTTCGGTGTCGAGCACCTCGACCACCGGAAGCCCGGAGCGCGGCGGGTTGTGCAGCAACTGACCTGCGCGACGGCCCTTCTCCACGCTCGACTGCACCACCGTGGTCAGGCCGCGGCGCACGGCGTCGGGAATCCCGTCGAACCCGGTGACCGTCATCTGCCCGGGAACGTAAACCCCATGCGCGCGTAGGTAATCCATCGCCGACAGGGCCAGCACGTCGGCTGTGCACATCAGCGCGGTGATCAACGGATTGGCGGCCAGCGCCACCTCTGCGGCCAATCCGCCCGAGGTCGGCAGGTGCTCGTAGCTCTCCACCACGGTCAACGATTCGGGGTTCAGCCCGGCCGCGCTCATGGCGTCGTACACCCCGTGGATACGCTCACGCTGCACGTGAAAGTGCGGGCTCTGCACCCGATCCGGCTGCGCCACTGCCGGTTTGCCGCTCGGGTTCGGCCAGTCGCGCCCCAACCGCATGGTGAGCAGCCCGATGTCGCGGTGGCCCAGTTCCAGCACGTGCTCGGCCAACCGGCGCATGGAACCCCGATCGTCGATGCCGACCCGTGAGACCGCGGGCACATCCTTGGGCTGGTCCACCACCACCATCGGCAGGTGCCGCTGCTCCACCACAGGCAGATACGGGTCGTCGTCTGAGGCCGAGTACACCACGAAGCCGTCGACCCCCGCGGAAAGCACCGCGGCCGAACCCTCTTCGAAGCTGCGATTCGGCCCTACCGCGACCAACAACAGGCCCTGCCCGGCCGCCTCACACGATTCGGCCAGTCCGGCAACGAAATCGAGCGCGGCCGGATCTCTGAACGAATAATTGAGCGGTTCGGTGATCACCAGGCCCACCGCCCCGGCCTTGCGGGTCCGCAGCGACCGCGCCACCGGGTCGGGCCCGGCGTAGCCGAGCCGCTTGGCGGCGTCGAAGATGCGCTCCCGCAGATCCGCCGACAACTGATCGGGACGGTTGTAGGCGTTGGAGATCGTGGTGCGAGAGACGTTGAGCTCCGCGGCCAGTGAGGCCAGGGTTGCCCGCCGCGGCGGATGGGGGCTCCTTGGCATGCTTTCTGAGGCTAGCCGATCAGTGCGCCGGTCTCGCGTGCGGCACGCGCCGCCAGCCATACCGCCAGCCAGAAGACGCACGCGATGGTGACGATGAGGAAGCTCGGCGGCATGTTGAACACCGCCGACACCGCCAATCCGACCCACACCGACACCAAGCTGATCCCGGTCGAGATCGCCATGGCCAGTATCGGCTTGGCGGTCAGCATGATCGCCGTCGCCGCCGGGGTGACGACGAGCGCGAACAACAGCAACGTACCGACGGCTTGCACCGCCATGGTGACCGCGACCCCCAGCAGCGCCATGAACACGATCGACAACGCTTTCACCGGAACACCTTTGGCTTCGGCGACCGGAGCGTTGACCGACGCGAACAACAGCGGCCGGTAGATGAACACCATCGTGGCGGCCAGCACCACGAGTAGCACGGTGAAGGTCGACAGCTGATCACCGGTGATGGCCAGCAGATTGCCGAACAGCACATTGGTCATGGTCGACGAATTCTTGGTGGCCAGCGAGTTGAAGAAAAGCCCGAATCCGGTGGCCAGGGCCAGCACTGTGCCGGTCGCGACCTCGCGGTCGCCCGCGCGTTTCCCGAGCGCCCCGATGACCAGCGCCCCGCCGACACAGAACACCCCGAGCCCGAACCCGACCGGCAGCCCCAGCAGGAACGCTCCGGTGGCGCCGGGCAGCCCGATATGGGCCAGCGCGTGCGCCGCGAACGCGGTGTTGCGCACGATGATGAAGTAGCCGATCAGCCCGGCGGCCAACGCCACCAGCGTCCCGCCGATCAGGGCATTGCGCATGAACGCCGACGTGAGGATCTGCCACCAGTTCTGCTGGTAGCCCATCGCCACAATCGTCACTACCCGCTCCTCATGTACATCTTGCCCTGCAGCGTGTTGGCCACCTGGACCTTCGTCCCGTAGAGGTGGGTCAGCAGGTCGGCGTCGACCACCTCATCGATGGCAGCGTAGTGAGCATGCCCGTCGAGCAGGTAGATGGCACTGTCGAGGACCGACAGCAGCGGGTTGAGATCATGCGCGACGACGAGAATGGTCACCGACAGCTCAGCGTTCAAGCGGGACAGCAGCTGCACGATCTCGTGCTGGTTGCGCAGATCCAGCGCGGCCAGGGGTTCGTCGAGGATCAGCATCTTCGGATGGCCCACAAGTGCGTTGGCCAGCGCGATGCGTTGCCGCTGGCCGCCCGAGAGCTGTGACAGCCGCCGGTCGGCGAACTCGTCCGCCTCGACCCATGTCAGCGCCTCGGCGACCCGCGCCCGGTCCGCCTCGGTGGTGCGGCGCAGTCCCCAGCGCCTGCCGGTGAGCCCCAGCATCACCGCATCGCGGGCTCGGATCGCCTCGCCTGCCCCGGCGACGTAGTCCTGCGGCACGTAGCCGATCAGGTCGTTGTTGTCTCCGGGCTTGCCGCCCAGCACCCGCACGGACCCCGACGCCATCGGCAGCAGCCCCAGCACGACCTGCAGCATGGTCGACTTGCCGGAGCCGTTCGACCCGATCAGCGCGACGATGCCGCCTGCGGGTATCGAGAAGGTGCCCTCCGACCAGATCAGCCGTCCGCCGCGCACCACGCTGACATCGTCGAAGACCAGTGCGGGTTCGTCGTTATGACTGGACACCAAGAGCCTTGGCCAGTGCGGTGAGTTGGTCCACCTGCCAAGCCTCGAACGACTTCGCGCCCGGCGCCACTGTTTCGGTCACATCCACCACCGGAATACCGGCTTTCTCTGCGGCGGCGCGGATCTGCTGCGGCAGCGAGCCTTCGGTCTGGGTGTTGTAGATCAGGACGTCGACGCCCTTGGAGTCGAGAAGGCGCAGGAAGGCGTCCAGATCGGCAGGCGACGGGTCGGATTCGTTTGACGTCGCCACCTGATAGCCCGCGGGGGTGCGGTCGCTCAGGCCCACCGCGGAGGCCATGTCGTCGAAGACGGTTTCGGTGGCGGCGTAGGTCTTGCCCGCGGCCTTGGCCTTGATGGTGTCGATGAGCTGCGTGTACGGCTTCATCTCGTCGGTGAACGCCGCGCGCCTGCCGGTGAAGTAGTCCTTGGCCTGCGGGGCCAGCTCGCCGAGCTTGGCGGTGACGGCGTCGGCCAGGGCGGTCACCGTGGCCGGCCGGTACCAGGCGTGCGGGTTGGTGCCGCCGCCCTGGGTTTTGTCGAGATCCAGCGCGTTGACGACGGGTGCGCCCGATGCCGAACTCGCGGCGAGCTTGGCCGCCCACTCGTCGTAGTGGCCGCCGTTGATGACCACCAGTTGGGCGCCGGCGAACTTGGCCGCATCCGATGGGGACGGTTCGTAGTCGTGCGGGTCGACCGACGAGCTGGCCAGCACCGTGGTGACCTTCGCACATGCCCCGCCCAGGTCCGAGACGATGTCGCCCCACTGGTCGACGCTGACCACGACGTTCAGCGGGGTGGCCGGGCAGTCGCCGGCGGCGTTGCCCGCAGGGGTCTTCTCCGAGCCGCATGCGGCGAGGGCGAAGGGGACGGTGAGCACCAGGCCGGCGGCCAGGGTGCGGAGCTTGAGGTTCACGAGCCGAGTCACGGCGATAACGATAACCGTTTGCATTAAACGGCGCGCAGCCGGATAGTTATTGAAAATGATTTCCAATTAGGAGTGCGATGTCCGAACGTCTGCCCGTCACCGTCCTGTCCGGCTTCCTCGGCGCAGGCAAGACCACCCTGCTCAACCACATCCTGGCCAACCGGGAGGGCAGACGCGTCGCGGTCATCGTCAACGACATGAGCGAGGTCAACATCGACGCCGCTCTCATCGCCGGCGAAGGACACCTGGACCGCACACAGGAGAAGCTCGTCGAGCTCACCAACGGCTGCATCTGCTGCACGCTGCGCGAAGACCTCATCGAGGCGGTCGGCGAGCTGGCCCGGCAGAACCGGTTCGACCAGCTCGTCATCGAGTCCACCGGCATCTCCGAGCCCATGCCCGTCGCCGCGACCTTCAGCTGGGAATTCGACGACGGTTCCAGCCTCGGTCAACTGGCGCGGCTCGACACCCTGGTGACCGTCGTGGACGCGTCGACGTTTCTGACAGAACTCGCCCGCGGCGAGGCACTCGCCGACCGCGACATGACGGCAGGCCCGGGAGACGCGCGCAGCGTCGCCGACCTGCTCGTCGACCAGGTCGAGTTCGCCGACGTCATCCTGCTCAACAAGACCGACCTGGTCGGCGAGCAGCGCCTCGGCGCGGTCGAGACCGTGGTGCGCCGGCTCAACCCGACCGCCAGACTGATCCACACCGACCACGGCGTGGTCGATCTCGACGAGGTGCTCGACACCGGCCGCTTCGATCCCATCGCCGCGGCCGAGGCGCCCGGCTGGGACGAAGAGATCGCCTCCGGACACACCCCCGAGACCGAGGAGTACGGCATCGGGTCGATGACGTTCCGCGCCGACCGGCCGTTTCACCCGTACCGTCTCGCGGCTGCGCTCGACCAGATCACCGGCCTGCTACGCAGCAAGGGTTTCTGCTGGATCGCCAGCCGACCCTCGATCGCCGCGATCTGGTCGCAGGCCGGGCCGAATCTCGTCATCGAACCCGCGCAGTTCTGGTCCCGCACCGAGCTGGCGCCGAGCCAGGAGATCGTCTTCATCGGCATCCGGATCGACCGGGACGGGCTGCAGGCGCTGCTGCGCAACGCCCTGCTGACCGACGACGAGCTGGCCTCCGGAGAACAGGCCTGGCTGCGGTACCCCGACCCGCTGCCGGAGTGGAGCGTCACGCACGTGCACGCCCCTTAGGCTCGATGCGTGCCCGAGCATGCCTTCAGCCCGCCCGAACGGAAGGCCGTCTACCGCGCCATCACCGAGCGCCGCGACATGCGCCGGTTCGTGCCGGGCAGCTCGGTGACCACCGAGGTCCTCGGCAGGCTGCTGCAGGCCGCGCACGCCGCACCCAGTGTCGGCCTCATGCAGCCGTGGCGGTTCATCCGGATCACCGACACCGGACTGCGCCACAAGATTCACGCCCTGGTCGACGAGGAGCGCATGCGTACCGCCGACGCGCTCGGGCCCCGCGCCGCGGAGTTCCTCGCGCTGAAGGTGGAAGGTGTCCTCGACTGCGCGGAGCTGTTCGTGATCGCACTCGGTGACGACCGCGAACGCCATGTGTTCGGGCGACGCACCATGCCGCACATGGACCTGGCCTCGGTGTCGTGCGCCATCCAGAACATGTGGCTGGCCGCGCGCGCCGAAGGGCTCGGCATGGGCTGGGTGTCGATCTTCGAGCCGGCTCGGCTCGCCGAGTTGCTCGACATGCCCGACGCCGCCGAACCCATCGCCATCCTCTGTCTCGGGCCGGTACCGGACTTCCCGGACCGGCCGGTGCTGGAGATCGAGCACTGGACCTCGGCGCGTCCGCTGCCCGAATTCGTCTCCGAGAACGGCTGGCCACGCTGATGCCCGCCACGGTCGACCTCAACGCCGATCTGGGCGAAGGCTTTGCGGTGTGGCAGCTCGGCGACGACGAAGCCATGTTGGGCGTCGTCACGAGCGCCAACCTGGCGTGCGGCTTCCACGCCGGGGATCCGGCGCTGCTGCTGCGCACGTGCCGCGCGGCCGCCGACTCCGGCGTGCGGGTCGGAGCGCAGGTGAGCTACCGCGACCTGGCCGGGTTCGGCAGACGGTTCATCGACGTCGAGGCCGAGGAATTGACCGCTGATGTGATCTATCAGATCGGCGCGTTACAGGCCATCGCCCACGCGGCTGGCGCCGCGGTGAGCTACGTCAAACCCCATGGCGCGCTGTACAACACGATCGTGCACCACACCGAACAGGCCGCGGCCGTCGCGGCGGCCGTACACGCCGTCGACCCCACGCTGCCGGTGCTCGGATTGTCCGGGTCGGCGTTCTTCGCCGAGGCCACGCAGTTGGGGCTACGGACCGTCGCCGAGGCGTTCGCCGACCGCGCCTACCAGCCCGACGGCACACTGGTGTCGCGTCGCGAGCCCGGCGCGGTGCTGCACGACCCAGCAGAGATCGCTGACCGCGTCCTCACGATGGTCGGTGAGGGCAGGGTCCGGGCCGTCGACGGGTCGACCATCGACGTGAGTGTGGAATCCGTTTGCGTGCACGGTGATTCGCCGGGGGCCGTGCAGATCGCGCGAGCCGTGCGGCAGCGGTTGACCGCCGCGGGAGTGCAGCTACAGGCGTTCAGCTAGTCAGCTCATAGCGGATCAGCCGTGCGCTGTTGGCGACCACCGCCACCGACGACGCGTTGTGCAGCACCGCCGCGAGCACCGGCGACAGCGCGCCGCCCGCTGCGCCTTGGGGGTTGACAAGTCGGGTATGCATCAATTCGCACGAGAGAATTCACAGCCAGGGCTGGCATGATGACCGCCGTGGCGGTGAAGTCGGAGGCGACGCGAAAGCGGTTGGGGTCCATGCCCATCCTCGTCATCGGCATCATCGCACTGGCGCTGGCGGGTGGTCCCGCACACGATTTCGTTCAGCGCACGCCGAAGGTGGCGACGGCAGCCACGGTGTTCTGCGGCGTGTTCGTGCAGGCCCTGCCGTTTCTCGCGCTCGGTGTGGTGATCAGCGGCCTGATCGCGGTATTCGTGACGCCGGACCGGCTGGCCCGGTGGCTGCCCCGGCGCACCAGTCTGGCAATCCTGGCTGCCGGCGTCGGCGGCGCGGCGCTGCCCGGCTGTGAGTGCGGGTCGGTGCCGGTCGCGCGCAGACTGTTCAGCGACGGCGCCGTCGGCGCGGCCGCGCTGACCTTCATGCTCGCCGCTCCGGCGATCAACCCCGTCGTCCTGGTGGCGACCGCGGTCGCGTTCCCCGGTCACCCCGAGATGGTCGTGGCACGGTGCACAGCTTCGCTGGCAACGGCGCTCGTCATGGGTGCGGCCTGGTCGCGGTTCGGCAAACCGGAGTGGATCACCAAGCGCCTGCCGATGACTCACCACGGCAGCGGCTCGAAGTGGGTGGTGTTCATCGAGGCCGCGCGCCACGATTTCCTCACCGCGTGCGCCTACCTGGTGATCGGTGCGACCGCCGCGGGTGCACTGCACGTGCTGGTGCCGGCATGGGTGTACCAGCATCTGGCCGGCCACCTGGTGCTCGGCGTGATGACCATGGCGTTGCTCGCGGTGGTATTGGCGTTGTGCTCTGAGGCCGACGCGTTCGTCGCCGCCAGCCTGACCATGTTGCCGTTGTTGCCCCGGCTGGTGTTCCTGGTCGTCGGGCCCGCGGTCGACCTCAAACTGTTCGCCATGCAGGCCGGCATGTTCGGCAGGCCGTTCGCCGTCCGGTTCTCCACATCCACACTCGTCGTGGCCACCCTGGTGGCCACCGGGGTGGGCGCGCTCGTGCTGGGGCCGCAATGAGCCGCGAGACCGAGAACGCGCTGCTGCTTTTGATCGGCGTCAGCACGGGCATCGTCACCGTCACCGGCAGCTTCACGCGCTACGTCAAACCGACCCTGCAGCCGTACCTCATCGCCACATCTGTGCTGCTCATCGTGCTGGCCCTGGCGGCGATCGTGCGCGACATCCGCCACGGCCCGGATCACGCTCACGAGCACGACCACGAGCACGACCACCGCAGCGGTACAGCCTGGCTGCTGCTGATTCCGATCGCCCTGCTGGCCTTCGTGGTACCGCCGGCCATCCGCCCGGACGCGACGACGGTCGCCGCGGTGTCCACCGATGTGCTGCGGCGCCCCTTCGCGCCATTGCCCGCCGGAACCCCCGAGGTCTCACTGCCGGATGTGCTCATTCGGATCGCCCAGGACACCGCGGGCACGCTCGACAACCGCACCATCAAGGTCACCGGCTTCACGATGCACGACGGCGAGCACACCTACCTGGCCCGCATCGTCATCATCTGCTGCGCGGCCGATGCGCAGCTGGCACGCATCGGGCTCACCGGCCCCGCCGCCGCGAGCGTCGCGGGCTATCCGGAGAACACCTGGGTCACGATCGAAGGCAGTGTGCCTGCGGGACAGAATGATTCGAGCCGGGCCAGCATACCGAACATGACTGTGCTGACCGCGACGCGCACCGATCCGCCTGCCCATCAGTACGCCTACTGACGGCGGCAGGCCAGCGCGCAGTCGCCGCAGTACGAACCACCGGGGACGCGGTAGAACAGACAGCAACTGCGGCGCGTGAACTGCAGTCCGGTCATCGTGCCGGTTCCGACGAGATCGCCTGTCGCCAGCAGTGTTTCCGTCAGCGCGACGGTCTCGGCCCGCACCTGTGGTCGCGCGCTGACCAGCTGACTTGCCGCCGCCACGAGGGCGGCCGCGGCGTTTCCGTACAGGAGGCGTGGCGCCATCTTGACGCGCAGGCCTGCGGCCAACGGCTCCAGATGCTGCTCGACCACCAACGTATACAACTGGCGGGCAACGCCGTTCGGGTCCACTGGTCGCCCGGTCGGCACAGGCAGCCTGAGTTCCGTTGCGGTATCCCGGCGTTGAAGATCGGTGAGGTCGGGGACGACACCGTGAGCAATCGCAGTCGCGAGTGCAGGCGACCACAGCCGCGAGGCGTGGCTGAACTGGACCAGAGATGCGCCGATCCGCAGGTCGGTGGTCCCGTATCCCGCTGCCGTCCGCTGAATCAGGTCGTGACAGCCCGCGTCGTAGCATCGGTGCACCGGAACCCAGCCGTCCGGATCGCCGCCCACGGTGATCGCGAAGAATCCACCGTATGCCGCGACATCGGCCAGCGCCGCACCGATGTTCACGGCGTCCTCGGCAGCACCGAGATCTGGGGCATGCCAGCGGTTTCGGTGACGGTCGCCGCGACGCCGTACACGTCGGCCAGCAGATCGGTGGTCAGCACGTCGGCCGGAGTTCCCACCCTGACCACCTTTCCACGGTCCAGCACACAGATTCGGTCGCAGTATGCCGCGGCGAGGTTGAGGTCGTGCAATGCGGCAACGACGGTGGCCCCGGTGCTTCGCAGCAGCCGCAGGGCGTCGTGCTGATGGCGCAGGTCGAGATGGTTGGTGGGTTCGTCCAGCACGATCACACCGGCGCGCTGGGTCAACGCCCGCGCGATGAGCACCCGTTGCTTCTGCCCACCGGACAACTGCCCGAACGGCGCGTCGTGCAGTTCGGCGAGATCGAGATCGGTCAACGCCGCTTCGATGATCCGGCGGTCGTCCGCGTTGTCGCCCTCGAACGACCGCTTGTACGGAGTCCTGCCCATCGCGACGACGTCGAAGACCGTCAGCTCGAAATCACCTGCGGTCTCCTGCAATACCGCCGCGACGCGCCGGGCCGCGAGCTTTCCGGGCAGCCGCCAGAGGTCATCGCCACCGACCAGCACCCGCCCCGACGACGGCCGTCGCGCGCGGTACAAGGTTCGCAGCAGCGTGGTCTTACCCGCTCCGTTCGGTCCGACGACAGCGAGCATCTCGGCGGCTGCGACCTCCAGAGAGACGTTGCGTATCAACGCCTTTCCACGTACCGACACCGAGACGTCCTCGATCGTGACGGCCGTGGTCACGCCGGAGCCTTGCGCCGCATGAGCCACAGGAAAAACGGTCCGCCCACCAGGGCCGTGAGAATGCCGACGGGAAGCTCCTCGGGCGCGGCGACGGTGCGGGCCACGATGTCACACGCCACGAGGAACGCCGCCCCGAGGAGCGCGGCAGCCGGCAGCGCCCGTCGGTGGTCGGCCCCGATCAACAGGCGCACCAGGTGGGGCATGATCAACCCCACGAATCCGATGGCACCGCTGACCGCCACCATGGCACCGACCATGAGTGCGACGACCACGAACATCGCCGCGCGGAACCGATGCACGTCCAGACCCAGCGATGCGGCGGCCTCCTCACCGGTGTAAAGCAGATTCAGCGACCTGGTGACCGCCAAAAGGGCAGCGACACCGACGAATACAACGATGGCGGGCACCCAGACCATGTGCCACGTTGTGCCGCCCAGCCCGCCGAGCAGCCACCGCACCGCGGCCTGCGCCTTGTGTGGATCGTCAGACGTCACGATCAGCAGGCTGGCCAGCGCGGAGAGCACCTCTGCCACCGCCACACCCGCCAGGATCAGCCGCACCGTCGTCATCCGGCCACCGGATCTCGCCAGGAAATACACCGCGACGAGCGCGGCCAGGGCACCGCTGAACGCCGCCAGCGGCAGCGTGATCACCTGCAGCGCACCAACTCCGGCGACCAGGACCAGGACAGCTCCGACCGATGCCCCCGAGGACACGCCCAGCAGCATCGGATCGGCGAGCGGATTGCGCACCACGGCCTGCAGCACCATTCCGCACACCGCGAGGCCCGCGCCCACCACGGCTCCCAGCACGACCCGCGGCAGCCGCGCATCGAGAACGATCGACTCGCGCACCGCGGGCCAGCTCTGCTCGACCAGGCCCGGATGGATCGCGTGCGCGATGATGGCCCACACCTGCGCGGGCGCGATGGCCACCGATCCGAGCCCGATCCCCGCCGTAACGGCGGCCAGCAGTACCGCACCGAGAATCGTGAGGACCACCCCATGGGACCGGCGGATCACGAAAACCGTTCCGGATGCAGCTGCCCGGCCAGCGACTGCACGGCGCGGGCGACCCGCACGCCCACCACCACCGAAGACAACGGGAGCACCGCGAACCGCTTGTGCTGGATCGCAGGAACATGCTGCAGCACAGGGTTTTCCATCAAAAACCGCTTCTTCTGCTCGACCGGCTGGTCGCCGTAGTCGTAGATCAGGATCACCTCGGGTGCGCGCTCGGCGAACTGCTCGAACGACACATCGGCCCAGACCTTGGGTACGTCACCGAACACGTTGACTCCGCCTGCGGCCCTGATCATCTCGTTGCCGATGCCCTTGCCCCCGGACGTGAACACCGTGGCGTCTCCGCTGTCGTACACCGCAACGGGCACGGACTGCGCCCCTCGGACTTTCGTCTCGGTGCGGGCGAGTTCTGCATGCAGCGCCTCGATCTGGCGCTCGGCGCGGTCGGAGACGCCGAAGATCCGGCCGATGCCACGAAGTTCGTCGTCCACCGTCGTCATGGTTGCCGGACCCGCAACGCAGTCCTCGATGTTCAGATAGGTGTGCACTCCGGCGCCGGCCAGGCGCTCCCGGCTGCGGCCCTCCTTCTCGTCGAACGCGCTCTCCCATCCGCCGTAGACGAAGTCCGGTTCGACCGCCAGCAGTGCTTCGTACGACGGGTACTGCTTGGCGAGCACGGGCACCGAGTCGTAGGCGCCCTGGTACTCCGGCAGGATGCGGTCGTCGAGATACGACGTGCCGACCATGGATTTTTCCAGACCGAGCGCCAGCATCGTCTCGATCGCATGCTGATTCAGAGCCACCACACGGGCCGGCGGCCGGTCGTAGGTGGTGCTGACGCCGCAATTGTCCACGGCCACCGGATATCCCGGTGCGGGGGTTGTCGATTCCGCGGTGGTCGATGCGCACCCCGATGCCAACAGCATCGACGTCAGCCCGACGACCAGCCAACGAGCAGCCACGTGCTTACGATCCTCTCCGGGGAGATCCGCCCCAGTGCTTGTGAGGTGGTGACTGCGGTGCGTATCTGGCTCTCGGGATCAGCGCACGCTGAAACCGATCACAGTGGCGGGACCGCGCCGGATTCGCACCGGCTTCCACGATCCGCAGTCGCCTATCGGTATCGATGGTAGGTCAGCGGACGCCGGCCACCGGCAGCAGCGCCATCTCGCGCGCATTCTTGATCGCCTTGGCCACCTGGCGCTGCTGTTGCGGGGTCAGCCCAGTCACGCGCGGCGATCGGATCTTGCCGCGCTCGCTGATGAAGGTCCGCAGCAACTGCACGTCCTTGTAATCGACGTGCGAGACACCGAGCGCGTCGAGTTGATTGCGCTTGGGCTTCTTGAGTTCGGCTGCCGACGGCCGCTTCTTCGGGTTCTTCTTCGCCATCACCAGCTCGACTTCCGTACGCCGGGGAGCTCCCCGCGGTGTGCCAATTCCCTGACCCGCACCCGGGACAGGCCGAACTTCCGCAGATGGCCGCGGGGCCTGCCGTCGACCGCATCGCGATTGCGCAGCCGGACCGGACTGGAATCACGCGGCAACCGCTGCAATGCGGACGCCGCGGCAGCCCGCTCGTCACGTGAGCTGGCCGGGTTGCGGATGATCTGTTTGAGCTCGGCCCGGCGTTCGGCGTAGCGCTCCACCAGTTTTCGCCGCTGTTCGTTCTTGACGATCTTGGATGCCTTGGCCATCAGCGCTCCTCGCGGAAGTCGACGTGCCTGCGGATCACCGGGTCGTACTTGCGGAGCACGATGCGGTCGGGGTCGTTGCGACGGTTCTTGCGGGTCACGTACGTGTATCCCGTCCCGGCAGTGGACCTCAGCTTGACGATCGGGCGAATGTCGGTGCGCGCCATCAGATTTTCTCCCCGCGGCTGCGAATCCGGGCCACTACGGCTTCGATACCGTCTCGGTCGATCACCTTGATGCCCTTGGCACTGACCCGCAGCCGGATCCGGCGCCCCTCAGAGGGCAGGTAGTAGGTCTTGTTCTGGATGTTCGGGTTCCAGCGTCTGCGACTGCGGCGATGCGAGTGCGACACGGAGTTGCCGAACCCGGGCGAGCGCCCGGTGACTTGGCAGTGGGCCGACATGAGCCTCCTCGATTGTGCGGTAACCTCTCCTTAAGCATAATGACAATCGTTTTCAATAGCTAATTGGGAGTTGTATGCGCACCCCTGTGGTACTCATCGCCGGCCAGGGCGGCACCGACGGCGTCGCCGACGAGCTGAGCCGCCGCCCCGGCACCGTGCTGGTCCGGCACACCTTCGACGGCCAGGTGGTGTTGCGCACCGTGCAGGGCGGCACTGACTCAGCACCATCCGAGTGGCCACTGGAACTCGCCCACGGGTGCGTGACCTGCACGGTCCGCGACGATCTACTCGTGCTGCTGCGCCGCTTGCACCGGCGCGCCGACGTCCAGCGCATCGTCGTGCAGCTGATGCCCTGGCTGGAACCCGAGCCGGTCTGCTGGGCGATCGAGAACGTCCGGGTACACGTCGGCCCGGGCTACATCGACGGGCCGGCGGCCCGCGACGTCTGCGTGGAGGACGTCGTCGCGTGCATCGACACCACCGAATGGCGTGAGCAAGCCGTCGGCGATGAGGAACTCGACGACGGGCGCACCGTCGCGCAGGTCGTCGTCGGCCAGGCCGAATTCGCCGATGTGCTGGTGCTCACCGAACCCGACGCGACGACCCTGGCCGTGCTGCGCAGACTCACCCCGCGCGCCCGTATCACCGTCGGCCCGGACCGCATCGAACTGGCGCTGGCCCACCTCGAGCCCGACAGCCGCCGTGGTCGCGCCATCTCACCGCACGAACCGCTGCTCGCAGGCGAACCGCCACTGGACCGCGACGGTGACGTCGGCATCATCGAGTTCTCCTCGCGGCGGCCGTTCCACCCCGTGCGGCTGCACGCCGCGCTGGATTTGCTACTCGACGGCGTGGTGCGCACCCGCGGCCGCGCCTGGCTGGCCAACCGTCCGGGCGAGGTCATGTACATCGAATCCGCCGGTGGCGGACTGCGGTTCAGCAACGCTGGAAAATGGCTGGCGGCAATGGATTCCAGCGAGCTTGCGTACGTCGATCCGCAGCGCCGGGCCCTCGCCGCGACCGGCTGGGACGAATTGATCGGCGATCGGCACATCTTCCTCACGGTGCTGATCTGCGGCGCGGCGCCCGAGGAGATCCTCGACGCCCTCCGCGGCGCGGTCCTCACCAACGACGAAATCGTCCACCCCGAACAGTGGGCCCACTACCCCGACCCGTTCGGCGACTGGCACGAGGAGCCGTGCGAGCCGCCGACCGAGGAACCCGCTCAACCCGGACACCACGAAGGAGAAGCGCGATGAAATCCGGTATCCACCCCGACTACCACCCGGTGGTCTTCCAGGACGCCGCCACCGGCACCCGTTTCCTGACCCGGTCCACGGCCACCAGCAATCGCACCATCGACTGGCCGACTGCCGACGGCGTGCAGACCTATCCGCTGATCGTGGTCGACGTCAGCTCGGACTCCCATCCGTTCTGGACCGGATCGCAACGCCACATCGATTCGGCAGGCCAGGTCGAGAAGTTCCGCCGCCGCTACGGATAGGCCTCGCCATAAGGTGGGACAATGCGGCTGAAACCCGGAAGGCCCGACCTTGCCGAATACGCGGGGTTCTTCGACACACCGGCGGCCACCCCGGGATCGCCGCTGCGCGTGACGTGGGCCGGGGTCACCACCCTGCTCGTCGACGACGGCTCGTCGGCCGTGCTGACCGACGGGTTCTTCTCCCGGCCCCCGCTGTGGACGGTCGGCCTCGGCCGGCTCGAACCATCGCGGCCACGCGTCGACGGATGTCTGGCCCGGCTCGGCATCGACCGGCTCGACGCCGTGCTGCCCGTCCACACCCACTACGACCACGCCATGGATTCCGCGCTGGTGGCCGAACGCACCGGTGCCAGGTTGGTCGGCGGATCCTCGGCCGCCCAGATCGGCCGCGGGCACGGGCTGCCCGCCGACCGGGTCATCACCGCCACACCGCGCCGGCCGCTGTCGCTGGGCGCATTCGACGTCACCTTGTTCGAATCCGAGCACTGCCCGCCCGACCGTTTCCCCGGCAGAATTGCCCAGCCGATCGTCCCACCGGTGAAGGCCTCGGCATACAAGTGCGGCGAGGCTTGGTCGATCATCGTCCACCACCGGACCACCGACCGGCGCATGCTGATCGTCGGAAGCGCGGGCGCGGTGCCGGGGGCACTGGCCGGTCAGCAGGCCGATGTCGCGTATCTCGGTATCGGCCAGCTCGGGCTGCAACCCGAGGAGTATCTCGCCGACTACTGGACCGAGACCGTGCGGGCCGTCGGGGCGCGCCGCGTGGTGCTGATCCATTGGGACGATTTCTTCCGGCCGTTGCACAAGCCGTTGCGAGCCTTACCGTATGCCGGAGACGACCTGGATGCGTCGATGCGAGTGCTGACCCGGCTGGCCACCGCCGACGGGGTCCGACTGCACCTGCCGACGGTGTGGGAGGCCGCCGACCCGTGGGTGCTCAGCTGACCCGGTGAAAGGCCGGCGGCAGCGGCATGCCCAGCTCGGCCATCACCGACCGCAACCGCGTCGGAAAATCGGTGATGATGCCGTCGACGCCTGCCGCGATCTGCGCTCGCATCGCCTCGGAATCGTCGACCGTCCACGGAATCACCCGCAGGCCCGCGGCATGCGCCCGATCGTTGAACGCGCGGTCCACCAGGTGGTACTCGGGTGAGAGGATGTCCGCGCCCACCGTCATCGCACCCGTTATGGGATCGCCCACCACGGCCGGATCAACCCCGGCCAGCCACGGAGAACCGGCCACCCACGTCGTGTCATCCCAGAGCGCGACCAACGGGATCGCCGGTTCGGCCTGCCGCACCAGCGGCAACGAGCGCCAGTCGAAGCTCTGGATGTCAACCTTGTCGACCTTGCCCGCAGCACGGACCGCGGCCAGGATGACGTCGACGAACTCCTCCGGCGCCGCCGATGTGCCGGGCTTGTCCGCCTCGACCTTGGTCTCGATGTTGTAGCGGACGTCGGCCCGGTACGAGTCGGCAAGCGCGAACACCTCGGGCAACAACGCAATCTTGTTGCCGCGCACCACTTCTGCGCCTGGATAGTCGGCGAGCAGCTTGCCGCAGTCGAGGGTGCGCACCTGCTGCAGCGTGAGATCGTGGACCAGCTTCCCGACATAGGGGTACATCGGGTCGTCCGGGAAGGCCGGCCCGGTGTCAGCGCACTTGGTGGCTTCGATGCGCGGATCGTGCCAGACCAGTGGCTGATGGTCTTCGGTCAGCACGATGTCCAGCTCGAGCGTGCTGACGCCGAGCTCGATCGACTTGGCGAAGGCGCGCAACGACTCCTCGGTGGTCTCGCCCCGACCGCCCCGGTGCGCCTGCAGGTCGAACGGCGCGGAGGCAGCCGCCGCAGACGAAGCCGACTGGACGCTGACTGCCAGCACGAACAGCATCAGCAGCGGAATCCACGAGCGCATGCCGACCACGCTATCGAGCAGCCCCGGTACGGTCAGAGCGGTGCGGCCCGAACCGCACGAAACGTCACCGAGTGTTCGGCCGGCCGAAAGGAACCAATCGTTGCTGCTGCCATTGGTGTTGCTGGTGGTGGTGCTCGGGTTCGCGCTGGCCCGCCCCGAAGGGTGGCCGGAAGCGGTTGTGGCCGTGCCGGCTGCGGGCCTGCTGCTCGCCGTCGGATCGGTCACGCTCGAACAGGCGAGGACCGAGGTGTCGGGCCTGCTTCCCGTGGTCGGGTTCCTCGCGGCCGTGCTGGTACTGGCCCACGTATGCGACAACGAGGGACTGTTCCACGCCGCGGGCACCCTGATGGCCCGGGCGAGCAGAGGTGATCCACGCCGCCTGCTCACCCGCGTGTTCCTCATAGGTGCCGGCACCACCGCAGTGCTGAGCCTCGACGCAACCGTCGTGCTGCTCACCCCGGTGGTGCTGACGACGGCCCGCACGCTCGACGTCACACCGCGGCCGCACGCATACGCCACGGCACACCTGGCCAACACCGCGTCGTTGGTGTTCCCGGTGTCCAACCTGACCAACCTGCTGGCCTTCGCCGTGGCCGGTCTGTCCTTCACCCAGTTCACCGCGGTGATGGCGCTGCCGTGGCTGGCCGCTGTCGCAGTTGAATTCGTCGCGTTGCGTTTGCTTTTCCGTCGTGAGCTGAGCCGCCCGGCCGCCGAGGTCACGCCCCCGCCACCCGAAGTTCCGGTGTTCGTGCTCGTGGTGCTGGGTTTGACGCTGGCGGGTTTCGTGGCCACCTCGTTGTTGGACCTGTCCCCAGCTTGGGCCGCACTGGCCGGCGCGCTGGTGCTCGGTGTCCGCAGCCTGATCAAGCGGCGCAGCACGGTCCGTGGCATCGTGCAGGCGGTCAATGTGCCGTTCCTCGCGTTCGTGCTGTGCCTCGGTGTCGTGGTCGACGCCGTCATGCTGCACGGCCTGGACAAGGTGATGCACAACGTGCTGCCCGCCGGGGACTCACTGCCGGCGCTGCTGGGCTTCGCGGCGGTCGCGGCGGTTCTGGCGAATTTGGTCAACAATCTGCCCGCCGTCCTGCTGTTGCTGCCGCTGGTGGCGGCCTCAGGACCGGCCGCGGTGCTGGCCGTGCTGATCGGTGTCAATGTCGGGCCCAACCTCAGCTACGTCGGATCACTGTCGAACCTGCTGTGGCGCAATGTGGTTCATCAATATGACCTGACCGCCCGGTTCAGTGAGTTCAGCCGCGTCGGCTTGTTCACGGTGCCGCTGACCCTGGTGGCCGCGGTGCTCGCGCTGTGGGCCGGGCTGCGTGTCGTCGGGCTCTGAGCGACACCGTTCACCTGCGCGTATGGCACTGTTCGCGTTGACCCGGTAGCACGGCAGGGGTGAGCGACAACGCGGGCGTCAGCCGCCGCAAACTTCTGCTGGTGGGAGGCACCACCGCACTGCTGGGTGCCGGAGCCGGAGGCGCTGCGACCGAACTGCTGCGGCCGAAGGCCAGCGGCCCGGATCTGTGGCCGCGCACGGACCGCAGCGGTGCACCGCCGGTTGCCGGGGTACACCTGCAGTTCGGCGCCGACGCCGCGAGCGAGGTGGCGGTGTCATGGCACACGACCGCCGCGGTGAACAACCCCCGGGTCACGTTCGGCACCCCCGCAGGCGGCCTCGGGGAGACCGTCGCCGCCGACACCGTCACCTACCGCGACGCGCAGTCCGGTACCGAAGTCCGGGTGCACCACGCCCGGTTGACCGGGTTGCTGCCCGACACCGATTACGTCTACGCCGCCGTGCACGACGGCGCCAGCCCCGAACTGGGTAGCGTGCACACCGCGCCACGGGGACGAGCAGCGTTGCGCTTCACAAGCTTCGGCGATCAGTCCACCCCGACGCTGGACGCGATGGTGGCCAACGCGTTCGGCAGCGACAACCGCGGTTCGCCCGCCGCGGGCGACATCACTGCTGCCGTCGAACAGACCGCGCCGCTGTTCAACCTCGTCAACGGCGACCTGTGCTACGCCAACCTGTCCGGCAACCGGATCCGCACCTGGTCTGACTGGTTCGACAACAACTCCCGCTCGGCTCGGCACCGGCCGTGGATGCCCGCGGCGGGCAATCACGAGAACGAGCTGGGCAACGGCCCCATCGGGTTCGGCGCCTACCAAACCTATTTCGCGCTGCCCGATTCCGGCTCGGACGCCGAGCTGCGGGGCCTGTGGTACGCATTCACCGCAGGCGCGATGCGGGTGATCAGCCTCAACAACGACGATGTGTGCTACCAGGACGGCGGCAACTCATATGTGAGCGGCTACTCGGGTGGCGCCCAGAAGCGTTGGCTGGAAAGCGAATTGGAACGCACGAGCGCCGATCCCACCATCGACTGGGTGGTGGTGTGCATGCACCAGACCGCCGTGTCGACCGGCCACAAGACCAACGGCGCCGATCTGGGCATCCGGCAGAACTGGCTGCCGCTGTTCGACCGCTACGGCGTGGACCTGGTGGTGTGCGGGCACGAACACCACTACGAGCGGACCCATCCCATCCGTGGCACGCTGCCGACCGACACCCTGACCCCGGCCGTATCCGACCACGGCACAGTGCATCTGGTGATCGGCGGGGGCGGCACCTCGATACCGTCCAACCGAATGCTCTTCGATGAACCCCGCTGCCAGGTGCTCGTCGGCGTCGACGGGGTGGACCCCGTGCTCAAGAAGCGGACACCACGCTATGTCGAGGAGCCCGCGGCATGGTCGGCATTCCGGGACCGCGACAATCCGTACGGGTTCGTCATGTTCGACGTCGACCCAGGCCAGCCCGGTGGCGAAACATCAATCGAGGCAACATATTTCGCCATAACCGGGCCGCTGGGCACGATGACCCCGGTGGACCGGTTCAGCCTGCGCAAACCCCGCCGGGCCTGAGGGACTCAGCTGCGGCGCTGGCGGGCGATCTCGGCCAGCACCACGCCCGCGGCAACCGATGCGTTCAGCGATTCCGTCGGCCCGGCCATCGGGATCGACACCACCGCATCACAGGTCTCCCGCACCAACCGCGACAGGCCCTTGCCCTCGGAGCCCACCACCACGACCATCGGACCGGTGCCGTCCAGTTGGTCCAGCGTGGTGTCCCCGCCGGCGTCCAGGCCCACCACCTGCAGGCCGGCATCCGCCCAACTCGTCAGCGTACGAGTGAGATTCGTGGCCCGGGCCACCCGCAGCCGGGCGGCCGCACCGGCGCTGGTACGCCACGCCACCGCCGTCACCGACGCGGAGCGTCGCTGCGGGATCAACACGCCGTGCCCACCGAACGCCGACACCGACCGCACGATCGCACCCAGGTTGCGCGGATCGGAGATGTTGTCAAGAGCCACCAGCAACGGGGGCGAACCCTCGTCCTTCGCCGTCGCCAACAGATCGTCGGGATGGGCATAGTTGTACGGCGGGACCTGCAGGGCCAAACCCTGGTGCAGCCCGTTGGAGCTCATCCGGTCCAGGTCGGTGCGCGGCACCTCGAGGATCGAGATTCCACGGTCGGCGGCGATCTGCACCGACTCGGTCAACCGCTCGTCGGCCTCGGTGCCCAGTGCGATGAACAGCGCGGTGGCCGGTACTTTCGCGCGCAGGCACTCCACGACCGGGTTGCGGCCGAGCACCAACTCGGTGTCGTCGGTCTTCTTGTGCCTGCCCTGCTGCTGGCGGGCCGCTTTCGCGGCTTTCTTGGCAGCAGGGTGGTTGGGCCGCATGTGGGCGGGCGGCGTCGCGCCGCGGCCCTCGAGACCGCGTCTGCGCACTCCGCCGGACCCGACGGTCGGGCCCTTCTTGGTGCCTGCCTTGCGGATGGCCCCGCGCCGCTGTGAATTGCCGGCCATTAGTTATCCCGTCGCTTCGCTCGCCCGGGCACTACTTCGTCCCGTTCAACAAGGACCATTGCGGTCCGTCGGCGGTATCGGTGACCTCGATACCGGCCTCCTTCAACCGATCCCGGATCGCGTCGGCGGCGGCCCAGTCCCGCCGTTCACGCGCCTCGGTCCGGCTCGTCAAAGCCCACTGCACCAGAACGTCGACGGCGGCCAGCGCGGCGGACGTCTCGTCGCGCGACTCCCAGCGTTCGTCGAGGGGATCGCAACCGAGGATGCCCGTCATCGCCCTGATGGACCGGGCCTGCGTCATCGCGCCTTCGTGATCGCCGGTGTCCAGCGCCCGGTTGCCCTCGGCACGCGCGGCGTGCACCTCGGCGAGCGCGATCGGCACCGAAAGGTCGTCGTCGAGCGCGGCGGCGAATTTCGGTGTCCACTCGCCGACGGTCACCTCGCCGACTCGGTTGTGCACGCGGTGCAGGAAATCCTCGATGCCGCAGTAGGCCTTGACCGCGTCCTGCAGCGCAGTCTCGGAGAACTCCAACATGGACCGGTAGTGCGCGCTGCCCAGGTAATAGCGCAGCTCGGCGGCCCGAACCCGTTGCAGCACAGCGGGAATCGACAGCACGTTACCGAGCGACTTGCTCATCTTCTCGCCGCCCATGGTGACCCAGCCGTTGTGCAGCCAGTACCGCGCGAAACCGTCACCGGCGGCGTTGGCCTGCGCGATCTCGTTCTCATGGTGCGGGAACACCAGGTCCATGCCGCCCGCGTGGATATCGAACTCGGCGCCGAGATAGGCCTCGCACATCGCGACGCACTCGGTGTGCCAGCCGGGGCGGCCCCGTCCGAACGGTGTCGGCCAGGACGGCTCACCGGGTTTGGCACCCTTCCACAACGTGAAGTCACGCTGATCGCGCTTGCCGGTGGCGACGCCCTCACCCTGATGGACGTCGTCAATGCGGTGGCCGGACAGCTTGCCGTAGTCGGGCAGGCTCAGCACGTCGAAGTACACGTCGCCGTCGGCGGCATAGGCATGGCCCTTGTCGACCAACCGCTCGATGAGTTCGACCATCTGGGTGATGTGCCCGGTGGCCCGCGGCTCGGCCGACGGCGGCAGTACCCCCAGCGCGTCGTAGGCGGCGGCGAACGCCCGCTCGAACGTCGCGGCCCACTCCCACCACGGCCTGCCCGCGTCGGCGGCCTTGTTGAGGATCTTGTCGTCGATGTCGGTGACGTTGCGGATGAAGGCGACGTCATAGCCGTTGGCGGTGAGCCAGCGCCGCAGCACGTCGAACGCGACGCCGCTGCGGACGTGCCCGATATGGGGCAGGCCTTGCACGGTGGCACCGCACAGATAGATGGAGGCGTGCCCTGGGCGCAGCGGCACGAAATCACGTACGGCGCCAGCCATGGTGTCGTACAGCCGCATCACCACAGCCGCTCCTCGCGTGCGCGCACGGCCCGATCAGTCACGACCGGCCAGCTTACCCGCCTAATCGGCCCTGACCACCAACGCGGTGGCAATGGCCGCCAATCCCTCGCCGCGGCCGGTCAGTCCGAGACCGTCGGTGGTTGTCGCAGAAACCGACACCGGCGCCCCCACCAGCTCTCCCAGAAGCCGCTGGGCCTCGTCGCGGCGAGGTCCGATCTTGGGCCGGTTGCCGATCACCTGGACGGCGGCATTGCCCACCGTGAAGCCCGCCTCGGCCAGCAAACCACGAACGTGCCGCAGCATGTCGGCACCGCTGACACCGCGCCACTGCGGCTGGTCGGTGCCGAAAACGCCGCCGATGTCGCCCAGACCGGCCGCGCTCAGCAGTGCGTCACACAGCGCGTGGGCCGCGACGTCACCGTCGGAGTGCCCGGCGCAGCCGTCGGCGCCGTCGAAAAGCAGCCCGAGCAGCCAGCAGGGCCGCCCGGACTCGACGGGATGGACATCGGTGCCCAAACCGATCCGCGGAATCGTCACGAGGCGCCCGATCCGCCGCGCGCGAGCACGGCCTCGGCCAGCAGTAGATCCATGGGAGTGGTGATCTTGAATGCCATCGGGTCGCCGTCGACGACCTGGACCGGCGTACCGGTCTGCTCGACGAGCGAAGCGTCATCGGTGACCACACCGGCGCCCACGCGCTGATACGCGCGGCGCAGCACATCGACGTGAAAGCCCTGAGGTGTTTGAACGGCCCGTAGGCCGGCCCGTTCCGGTGTCCCGAGCACCACGCCGTTGGCGTCGACCGCCTTGATGGTGTCGGCCAGCGGCAGGCCCGGGACGACGGCACTGTGCCCAGCCTCGAGTGCCCTTACGACACGGACGATCAGCGCGGCCGGAGTCAGAGCCCGTGCCGCGTCGTGAACCAATACGAATTCGGCGTCACCCGTGGCCTGCAGGGCCAGCCGGACCGACTCGGTACGGTCGGCACCGCCCGCCACGATCTCGGCGGCTCCGCCGAAGATCAGCTTAGCCTCGTCGGTCAGTCCGGGCGGTACCGCGACCACGACAGCGTCGATGACTTCCGACGCACGCAGACCCTCGAGCGCATGTTCCAGCAAGGGCCTGCCGGCCAATTTGACGAAGGCTTTCGGCCTACCCGCACCCAGCCGCTCACCCGAGCCGGCGGCCGGGACGACGGCTACCGTTGTCACTACGCGTCAGGACGCGGCGGCCAGAACCTCGTCGAGCATGGTCTCGGCCTTGGCGTCGTCGGTGTTCTCCGCCAACGCGAGTTCGCCGACCAGGATCTGCCGGGCCTTGGCCAGCATCCGCTTCTCGCCCGCGGACAGGCCGCGTTCCTGATCCCGGCGCCACAGGTCGCGGACGACCTCGGCAACCTTGTTGACATCCCCCGAAGCAAGCTTCTCCAGATTGGCCTTGTAGCGGCGCGACCAGTTGGTCGGCTCCTCGGTGTGCGGCGCGCGCAGCACCTGGAACACCTTGTCGAGGCCTTCCTGCCCAACTACGTCACGCACGCCTACATACTCGGCATTTTCTGCAGGTACTCGAACGGTCAGGTCCCCCTGGGCGACCTTCAGGACGAGATATTCTTTCTGCTCGCCTTTGATGGTTCGGGTTTCGATCGCCTCGATCAACGCAGCACCGTGGTGTGGATAGACAACGGTGTCTCCGACCTTAAAAATCATCTGATTCGAGCCCCTTTCGCCCCCCTATCCTAACACGGGCCTTGATCACACGCCGATCAACAGTGCAGGTCAGGGGCACCGCAGGTGAAGAGTAGGGGTTGACAGGGTGACGAAATCGTGCAACCAAACACCCGCTGCCACACCCGATTCGGCCGATCTCAACCCTCGCCGTTCCGCGCGCAACCGCGACCTACTACTCTGCATAGTCGAAGTAGGCGACCCAATTCAGGAGGCTTGAGTGAACCGCTTCACATTGCGCGCCTCGGTCGGTATGGCCGCGTGCGGCCTGGCCGCCGCAGTCGCACTCACCGGATGTGGCGCCGGGCAGGTCTCCCAGACGTCCACCCAGGAGCCCGCGGTCAACGGCGTAAACGCCCAGGCCGGACCGGTCTCGCTGCGTAACGTCCACTTGCGCGCCCCGCAGGAGACCGATTATGTGCAGCCGGGATCTCCCGCCGAGTTGCTGTTCGTCGCCGCGAACACCTCAGCCGACGAGAACAACAAGCTGAAGTCGATCACCTCCGACATCGGTGACGTGACGCTGACCGGCGACACCACGGTGCCCGCCAACGGCGTGCTGGTGGTCGGCGAGCCCGACGGACAGATCGCGCCGCTGGAGAAGGTCGAGGCTGCCGACGCCGTCACCGCCAAGGTGACGCTGAACAAGCAGATCACCAACGGCCTGCTGTACAACTTCACGTTCAACTTCGAGGACGGCCAGACCACCGTGGCCGTTCCGATCTCGGCAGGCGACGCACCGCGCCGCGACAAGACCGGCGACTCGGACCAGGCCGCGGGTGAATCCGCCGAATCAGGCGAACACCACTAGGTTTTGACCGCGCTGGTCCCGCTGGATGTCGGTGCCAGCCGCTAGGGTCACGGCGTGGCCGGTTCGAAAGCACGTTCGCAATACCGGTGCTCGGAATGCGCACATGTCACCCCGAAATGGGTGGGACGCTGCGCGAACTGCGGCACTTGGGGCACCGTCGACGAGGTGGCCACGCTGTCCGCGATCGGCGGCGCGGCCCGCCGGTCGGTAGCACCGGCATCCCCCGCCGTTCCGATCACCGCGATCGACCCGGGCGCGACCCGGCACTGCCCCACCGGGGTCAGCGAGCTCGACCGGGTGCTCGGCGGTGGCCTGGTGGCGGGTTCGGTGACGCTGCTGGCCGGTGATCCCGGTGTCGGAAAGTCGACGCTGCTGCTGGAGGTCGCCAACCGCTGGGCCCACGAGGGGCGCCGGGTGCTGTATGTCTCCGGCGAGGAATCCGCCGGCCAGATCCGGCTGCGGGCCGAGCGCACCGGCTGCACCCACGACGAGATGTACCTGGCATCCGAGTCCGATCTGCAGATCGCGCTGGGCCACATCGACCAGGTGCGCCCGAGCCTCGTGATCGTCGACTCGGTCCAGACCATGTCCACCACCGAGGCGGACGGTGTGACCGGTGGCGTGACACAGGTGCGGGCGGTGACCACGGCACTGACCGGATACGCGAAATCCACCGCCCAGGGCCATTCCGTGGCGTTGATCCTCGTCGGCCATGTCACCAAGGACGGCGCCATCGCGGGGCCACGGTCACTGGAGCATCTCGTCGACGTGGTGCTGCACTTCGAGGGTGACCGCGCGTCGGCGCTGCGCATGGTGCGCGGCGTCAAGAACCGGTTCGGTCCCGCCGACGAGGTCGGTTGTTTTCTGATGCACGACAACGGAATCGAATGCGTGAGCGATCCGTCCGGGTTGTTCCTCGACCAGCGCACCGCGGCGGTTGCGGGCACCGCCGTGACCGTCACGCTGGACGGCAAGCGCCCGATGATCGGTGAGGTGCAGGCGCTGTGGAACCCGACGGACGCGCCGGCCCGACGGACGGTCAGCGGCATCGATTCGGCGCGCGCCGCGATGATCAGCGCGGTGCTGGAACGGCACAGCGGCCTGCCGCTGGCACGCAGTGACCTGTACGTGGCGACCGTCGGCGGCATGCGGCTCACCGATCCGTCGGCGGATCTCGCGGTCGCGATGGCCATCATGTCGTCCTGCTACCAGTTGCCGTTGCCGATGGACGCCGTCGCCATCGGCGAAGTGGGGCTGGCCGGTGACCTGCGCCGGGTCAGCGGGCTGGAACGCCGGCTGGCCGAGGCCGCGCGGCTGGGCTTCAACACCGCGGTGGTGCCGGCCGGGATCACCGACACACCGGCCGGGATGCGGGTCATCGCGTCGGACAACATCGCAACCGCGTTGCGGGCGGTCCGGGAGATCGCGGAGAATAACGGCCGATCCTAGGAGGACCGATGGCCGTTAAGACCGGCGGCAGAGCCGGCCGCAACGTGGTGCACCTGGCCCGCCCGACGCTGCGCGAGACCTTGGGCCGGTTGGCGCCGGGGACCCCGCTGCGCGACGGACTGGAACGCATCCTGCGCGGCAAGACGGGCGCGCTGATCGTGCTCGGTTACGACGAGAGCGTCGAGGCCATCTGTGACGGCGGATTCGAGCTCGACATCCGCTACGCGCCGACCCGGCTGCGTGAGCTGTCCAAGATGGACGGCGCGGTCGTGCTCTCCAGCGACGCGAGCCACATCCTGCGGGCCAACGTGCAGTTGGTGCCGGATCCGTCGATCCCCACCGACGAATCCGGCACGCGGCACCGCTCGGCCGAGCGCACCGCGATCCAGACCGGCTACCCGGTGGTGTCGGTGAGCCACTCGATGAGCATCGTGACGGTCTACGTGGCCGGGGAACGGCACGTCGTCCCCGACTCGGCGACCATCCTGTCGCGGGCCAACCAGACCGTCGCCACGCTGGAGCGCTACAAGGGCCGGCTCGACGAGGTGAGCAAGCAGCTCTCGACCGCCGAGATCGAAGACTTCGTGACCCTGCGCGACGTCATGACCGTGGTGCAGCGCCTCGAGATGGTGCGCCGCATCAGCCTCGAGATCGACGCCGACGTCGTCGAACTCGGCACCGACGGCCGCCAGCTCAAACTGCAGCTCGACGAACTCGTCGGGGACAACGAGACGGCCCGCGAACTGATCGTGCGGGACTACCACGCTAACCCCGACCCGCCGACCGCAGCACAGGTCACCGCCACCCTCGAAGATCTCGATGCCCTCACCGACAACGAGCTGCTGGACTTCACCGCGCTCGCGCGGGTCTTCGGCTATCCGACGACTGCCGAGGCGCAGGACTCGGCGATGAGTTCACGCGGGTACCGGGCCATGGCAGGCATCCCGCGATTGCAGTTCGCCCACGTCGACCTACTGGTCCGCTCGTTCGGCTCCCTACAGGGGCTGCTGGCCGCCAGCGCCGACGATCTGCAGTCGGTCGAAGGCATCGGGTCCATGTGGGCCCGACACATCCGGGAAGGGCTCTCCCTGCTGGCCGAGTCGACGATCGCCGACCGGCTGGCCTGAACGGCTCAGTTGCCGGGTGCGGGTGCCGCCGGAGCCGGCGGGGCGCCCTCGGCAGGCGGTGGCGGCGCCTGCTGCTGCGCGGGCGCGAGGATGAACGGCACGGGCGCCGATCTCAGGTTGCCCAGCTGGACCATCAGGTTGTAGGTGCCGGGCCCGATCGGCTGCCGAGGCAGCGGGCACTGGGGTGCCGAGCTCATCCCGGTCCAGGTCACCTCGGTGGTCACCTGCTCGCCCGGGTTGAAGGTCTTGACCAGTGTTTCGTTGGACGGCGCGCAGTCCAGGTTGGACCACAGCCGAGTGTTGTCCAACGAGTAGACGTAGGCGGCCAGCACGGCCGCGCCGACGTCACGCTTGCAGGCCACCAGGCCGATGTTGGTGACGACCATGGTGAACTTCGGCTGATCGCCGACGACGTACTGCGGCTGGCTGGTGATGCCCTTGACGGCCAGGGTGGAATCCGGGCAGTCGTCACCCTCCTTGAGCACCGGCGGCGGTGTGACCGCCGCGGTCGGGGTTGCCGTCGGTGGCGGAGCATGCTGCGCCGGGGGCACCACCGGGGTCTTCACCTCGGGGTTCTCGCCCGGCAGCGGCGTCGGCGCGGCAGCGGTCGGCGTGGGGGTCGACTGTTGAGCGGACTTGGATTCAGCGCCCGAGCTGTTGCTCACCACGACCGCGATGATCGCGACGATCACCGCGACGACGACCACCCCGATCCCGATCGCCAGCGCTCGGCGCCGCCGGTAAATCTCCGCGGGCAGGGGGCCCCGTGGTTCCAGATCCAACACGACCTTCACGGTAAGCCCAGGTCATCCCCAGTTGCCCGAGGCGGCCCGGCGTGTCGCCGTCAGGCGTGACCGATATCGCCCACGTGATGGCGCAACTCGACCCGGCCGTCGGCCAGGTGATAGGTCGCGCCGACGATGGCCTGGGTGCCCGCCGCGATGCCCTGGGCGATGGCCGCTGAGCGCATCTGCAGCTGGTTGACGGTTTCCTTGACGTGATGGGCCTCGAACTCGTCGACCCGCTCGAGGCCGGCGTGGCGACCCATGAGTATCGACGGCGTCACCCGCTCGACGATGTCGCGCACGTACCCGCCGGGCACCTGGCCGTCGTCGAGCGCGTTGATGGCGGCCTGGACCGCGCCGCAGCTGTCATGCCCGAGCACCACGATCAGCGGCACGTCCAGGATCGAGACGGCGTACTCGATGGAGCCGAGCACGGCGTTGTCGATCACGTGGCCTGCGGTGCGGACGACGAACACGTCGCCCAAGCCCTGGTCGAAGAGCAACTCCGCTGCGACACGGCTGTCGCCGCACCCGAACACCACCGCGGTCGGTTTCTGACCGTGGGTGAGGCTGGCGCGCCGAGCGATGTCCTGGCTCGGATGCTGCGGCTCGCCCGCGACGAAGCGCGCGTTACCGTCCTTGAGTGCCTTCCACGCCGACACCGGATTCGAATTGGGCATGGCGATCAGCCTATCGCCCTGGACGCCCGATGCCCTGATGAGCATTGATTCCGACGAGCTGACCAGCTGGTACCGGGAATTCCAGCGCGATCTCCCGTGGCGCAGGCCGGGCGTCACCGCCTGGCAGATCCTGGTCAGCGAGTTCATGCTGCAGCAGACGCCGGTGGCCCGCGTCGAGCCGATCTGGCTGGACTGGATCGCGCGGTGGCCCACGCCGTCGGCGACCGCGGCGGCCGGGGTCGGCGAGGTGCTCCGCGCGTGGGGCAAGCTCGGATACCCGCGCCGGGCCAAACGCCTGCACGAGTGCGCCGTCACGATCGCCGCCGAGCACGGTGACGTGGTACCCGCCGACGTCGAGACCCTGCTGACCCTGCCGGGTGTCGGGGCATACACCGCGCGGGCCGTCGCGTGTTTCGCGTATGCGGCCAGGGTGCCTGTGGTGGACACCAACGTGCGCCGGGTGGTGGCGCGCGCGGTGCACGGCCGGGCCGATTCGCCGGCCAGCGTGCGCGATCTGGCGGACGTATCCGCACTGCTACCGGATTCCGATGCGGCACCGGTCTTTTCGGCCGCGCTGATGGAACTCGGTGCGACGGTGTGTACCGCGCGCAACCCGCGGTGTGGCATCTGCCCGCTGAGTGCGTGCCTGTGGCGCACAGCGGGTTATCCGGCGCCCACCGGCCCGGCCCGCAAGGTGCAGCGCTACGCGGGAACCGACCGCCAGGCCCGCGGCAGGCTATTGGATGTCCTGCGCACCAACAGTTTTCCCGTTACCAGGGCGCAACTCGACGTTGCCTGGCTCAGCGACACCGCTCAGCGTGACCGGGCACTGGACTCGCTACTGGTCGACGGCCTGGTGGAACAGACCCCCGACGGCCGGTTCGCACTGGCCGGCGAGGGCGAAAATACATGAGGATGGCCTGAATACCCTTCGCACGGCCCCGTGACGCCACTTCGGCACATACAACGGAGTCATGACGAAACTGACGCTACTGCTCTGTACGACAACGGCTCTGGCGTTGGGACTCGCGGCCCCTGCGGCGGCCGCGCCCAGCGGCAGCGGATCGGCCGAGGACACCGTGCGCGAATTACAGGGTCGCGGCTACCACGTCCAGATCAATTCCAATGCCAAGACCAGCCTTTCGCTGTGCAAGGTCACGGGTGTGCACGGCCTGGCCGACTCCAACATCAACGACACCGGCCACCGCATCGACCCGTCGCAGCACACCACCGTGTACGTGAATGTCTCGTGCCAGCCCGACGGTTAGGCCGTGGCGACGGCTTGGCCGTCGTCGCATACGGATACCCCTGCGCCGCAAGCGAACCGACGGCGATAGTCCGACGGCGTCACCCCGATGACGCGGCGGAAGTGGTGCCGTAGCAAGGTCGCGGTGCCGAATCCGGCCTGCCCGGCGATCCAGTCGATGTCGAGGTCGGTCTCCTCGAGCAACCGGCGCGCATACAGCACGCGCTGATCGGTGATCCACTGCATCGGCGTCGTGCCGGTCTCCTCGACGAAGCGGCGCGCGAAGGTCCGGGTCGACATCGCCGCGCGCTTGGCGAGCGTGCCGACCGTATGCGGCTTGTCCAGGTTGCTGATGATCCAATCCAGGTGCGGGGCAAAGCCATCCGAACATCGCACCGGGATGGGCTGGTCGATGAACTGGCGCTGCCCGCCGTCGCGCTGCGGCGGCACGACCATCCGGCGGGCGATCTTGTTGGTCACCTCGCTGCCGAGTTCGCGCCGCACCAGATGCAGGCAGGCGTCGATACCGGCCGCGGTGCCTGCGCTGGTGATCAGGTTGCCGTCGTCGACGAACAGCACGTTGCGGTCGACGCGTGCGGTCGGGTACATGCGGGCGAGCTCGTCGGCGTGCATCCAGTGCGTGGTGCAGGGCCGTCCGTCGAGCAACCCGGCCGCGCCGGCCAGGAAGGCTCCGGAGCACACCGTCAGGATGATCGATCCGGCATCCGCGGCGGTGCGCACCGCGGCCAGCGCCTCCGGCAGGTAGTCGCTGCCTGCGATCGCCGGGATGGCCACCAGATCCGCACCGATGAGGGCATCGAGACCGTGGTCGGGTGTCAGCGTGGCACCGATCGAGGTCCGCACCGGCTTGCCCGGCTCGGGGCCACACACCTTGAAGTCGAAGTTGGGCACTCCGTCGGCCGAGCGGTCGATCCCGAAAACCTCGCAGATCACCCCGAACTCGAAAACCGCGAGGCCGTCGAGCACCAGCGCGGAAACGCTTCTGATCATGGCAGTATCTTACCGAAAGGTGTCAGTGCTGCCACTTGTTGGCCGGATATTGGCCTAACAAGAATTACTGCCATGACATATGCACTCGCCCTCCTGATCATGGCCTCGCCGTTCCTGGTTGCTGCAGCCCTGAGCTGGGCAGCGCACCGCAGCGGCATCCTGCGGATTCATCTGGACCAGTTCCGCACCTATGCACCGCTCGCGGGCTGGCTGGCCGACTACGACGCGAACCGGGCCGAGCACGATCTCGATGCCGTGCGCACCCGTTTCGAGCAGAATCCGGCCTGGCCGACCGCCGGCGCCCTAGGTGAGCGACGCTAGAAACTTCTCGACGGCGTCGCGGTACACCTGCGGCTGCTCGTCATGAATCAGGTGGCCCGCCTCAGGAACATGCAAATACGTTGTCCGGTAACCGATCTCGGCCATCCTCCGCATCTGCCCGGGCGGGGCCACCGAAGTCCCCGCCTCGATCAGCAGCGTCGGCACCCGCACCGCGCGCCACTGCTGCCAGTACTCCCGCGTCCCCCACTCGGCGGCGATGTCCAGCCACCACTGCGGCCGGCCATGCAGTCGCCACCCGGTCGCGGTGCGGTCGAAAGCCTCCAGGAAGTAGCGACCGGCCACCGGGCCGAACTCCTGGTAGACCTCCTGCGCCGAACCGAATTCCACCGGCAACGCGTGCACCCACGGCTCCCACGGTCCGGTGGTGCGCCCGAGAAAATCCGGCGCCATGTCCTCGACCACAACCGAGGTCACCAGCTCCGGTCTTGCCGCGGCCAGACACCACGAATGCAGCCCGCCCATCGAATGCCCGACCAGTCGCGCCGGCTCCCCCAGTTCCGCGACCGCGTCGGCCAGATCCGCGACGAACCGCTCGGTGCTGATCGGGTACGGGTCGGGCACATCGCGGCCGCGGTGCCATGGCGCGTCGTAGGTGTACACCGCGCCCAACTCGGTCAGCCACGGGAGTTGACGGGTCCACGTGCTGCCGCGGCCCATCAGCCCGTGCACCAGCACGATGGGCGCACCGTGACCACCGTGGCGGGCGAGGAGTTCTGTGACCATGCCGTTATCTTGCCGCGCGGTCGCGGTAGCCTGATTCCCATGCCCGTCGTGAAAATCAACGCCATCGAGGTCCCGCCCAACGCAGGCCCGGAACTGGAGAAGCGGTTCGCGCACCGTGCACATGCCGTCGACAACCAGCCGGGGTTCCTGGGGTTCCAGCTGCTGCGCCCGGTCAAGGGCGAGAACCGCTACTTCGTCGTGACGCAGTGGGAAACCGAAGAGGCGTTCCAGGCGTGGGCACAGGGCCCGGCCGTCGAGGCCCACAAGGGTGAACACAAGAACCCCGTGGCAACCGGGGCGTCGCTGCTGGAGTTCGAGGTTGTGTTGGACGTTGCGGGGCCCGGCGCTTCGGCATAGCCGGAGCGGGGTGGCACGGCGGACGATAAGCCTGACGGCTGTCGTCGCGCTCGCCGCTGCCCTGGCTTCCGGTTGTTCGCAGGGCGCCGCACCGGCGGCCGAAATCTCCTACGGCGCCCACATCGACACCAACACCCCGCCTGGTCTGCGGGCCAAGCAGACCATGGACATGCTGAACTCCGACTGGCCCATCGGCCCGGTCGGCGTTCGGACGCTGGCCAGCCCGGAGAAGGTCGACGACGTCGGCACCAAGATGGACCGGATCTGGTGGGACCGCCCGTTCCGGGTGTCCTCGGTGGACATCGGCGCAGGCCAGGCCACGCTGCACGTGTTGACGTCCTACAACGTCGCGCAGGACATCGAGCTGCGCACCAATGACGCCGGGCTGGTCGACCGGTTCGACGTCAACCTCGTGCCGCCCGTGATCAACTCCTGGGCGGACATCGACACCGAGCTGACCAAGTCGGGCGCGCGCTACTCCTACCAGGTCGCCAAGGTGACCGACGGCAAGTGCGTCAAGGTGGCCGGGACCAACACCGACCTCTCCTTGCCGCTCGCCTCGATCTTCAAACTCTATGTGCTGCTTGCCGTTTCCGATGCGATCAAGGCCGGGACGGTGCACTGGGACGATCTGCTGACCATTACCAA
The DNA here is from genome assembly GCF_001570425.1 of Mycolicibacterium brisbanense. Lineage (GTDB taxonomy): Bacteria > Actinomycetota > Actinomycetes > Mycobacteriales > Mycobacteriaceae > Mycobacterium > Mycobacterium brisbanense. The sequence goes on along the minus strand of NZ_BCSX01000019.1, from coordinate 163,348 downwards.
AGAGGGCAAGAAACTCGGATCGGCGGGGCTGGACAAGATGCCGCCCGGCGCCCAGATCACCGTGCGGACCGCTGCCCAGCAGATGATCTCGGCGAGCGACAACATGGCCACCGACCTGTTGATCGGGCGGGTGGGGACCGGCGCGGTGGAACGCGCCCTGGTCACCGGCGGCCATCATGACCCGGCCAGCATGACGCCGTTCCCGACCATGCACGAGGTGTTCTCGGTCGGCTGGGGTGAGCCGAACCTGCGCGAGCAGTGGAAGCAGGCCTCACCCAAAGACCGCGTCCAGCTGCTGCAGCAGACCAATTCCCGCCCCTACGAACCGGATCCGATGCGTACCCACACGCCGGCGTCCAACGACGGCCTGGAGTGGTTCGCCAGCGCCGAGGACATCTGCCGCGTGCACGCGGCGTTGCAGGCCTCGGCCGTCGGCGAGGCGGCCCCCGTCAAACAGATCCTGTCCGCACTGCCCGGCATCGACCTCGACCCCGCGAAGTGGACCTACATCGGCGCCAAGGGCGGCAACCTGCCCGGGGACCTGACCTACAGCTGGTACGCCGTGGACCACACCGGGCAACCCTGGGTGGTGAGCTTCCAGTTGAACTGGCAGCAGTTCCGCAGCCAAACGGCCGCGGGCTGGCTGTGGTCGATTGCCAAGCGGGCCTTCGCGATGGCGCCCATCGGTTGACTCAGTTGCTGCGCAGCGTCCAGGCATGGCCGCGGAAGTGCAGCACCGTGCGGCTTACCGGCGCAATGTCGATGCGCCAGAACGACTTCGGCGGAGCATCCAACGCGATCAGAACGGCGGCGCGGACCACCGCCGGGTGCGTGACCGCCACGAGCCTGCCCCGCTTGTCGGTCACGGCGTCCATCCACCGCCGCACCCGCGCGATCAGCTCGACGACGCTTTCACCGCCGTGCGGCGCCTTGGTCGGATCGGTCAGCCAGATGGCCAGGTCGGCGGGGCGCACTCCGGAGAGCACGTCACCTCGCCACAGCCCGCAATCGAGATCGGCCAGCAGGGGCTCGACCTCGGCGCGCAGGCCGAGCAACTCAGCGGTCTGCCGCGCCCGCTTCTCCGGACCGCAGTAGGCCCGGTCCACCGGGCCGAGCTCGATCGCCGCATCGACCTGACGGTGGCCCACGGAGTTCAGTGGCTCGTCGATGGGGAAACGCCCGGCTGCCACCGCATCGGTCATGGCATGCGACACCAGCGACAGCCGGACGACCTCACTCACGCGGTCAGACGGTCCTGCTGCACGCGCCTTCCCTCAAGCAGCCGGGTGGCCAGCACTCCGAACACCAACCCGATCGTCGCCCAGATGACCACCTGCGTGCCCAGCGAATACAGCCGGAACTCGTAGAGGTCCTCGGGCGGGAAGCCCGACGGCGTCTCGTGGATGGCCGGCAGCACCAGCATCACCACGCCGACCGCGACGATGTAGGCCGCAGCCGCGGCCAGCGCCGCATTCCAGGCACCGAGCCGGGGTGCCAGCTGAGTACCGAGATACCCCGCGGCGACCATCAGCAGCGCCGACAATCCGACCATGAGCAGGTAAAGCAGGCCGCGCTGAGTGATGGTTTCCTCAAGGCTGGTCGCAGGCGGATTCGGCGCGTACTTCAGCGCCGGCACCACCCACAGCGCGATCAGCATCGCGCCGGCGATCAGCGCCGACAACGCGCGTACGGACAGGCCGTTGACCCGGTTGTAGGCCACGCAGAACACCACGGCGAACAGCGCGCCCATGGCGACCGCGAAGGCCAGCACCCCGAAGCCCATACCGATATTGGACTGCACGCCACGCGTGAACAGTTCGACGCTGTCACCGTGGCCGTGGCTGTGGCCCGCCGCGGCTTCCATCGCCTCATGTGCCGCCGACTGGCGTTCCTCGAACTGGATGGCCCGGCCGATGATCGGCTCAAGGAAGATCTTGGCCCAGACGAACGCGAGCACTCCAGCGAGGGCGCCGGCCAGGATGCCGCGCCCGATGATGTGTTTTTCCATGTTGGCTTGTGCCGCCGGAGAATCAGTGGCAGGGGAAGCCGAGCAGGTGCCTGGCGTCGTGGACGAACTCGTGGATGTACATGTTGTCGCCGAACACCGAGGTCGCCCCCTGGTCGACGCCGACGAAGTAGAGCACGACGAGCGCCAGGAAAGCCGTGAGGCTGAGCCACAGCACCGCTTTGGTCGCCGAGAGGTCGAGCGCGGGCGCGTGGCTCTTACGTGCCTCGGGAGAAGTCATCAGGGGGTCCTTTCTGGGAGTTCGCGTCCCAGTGGCAGTTGTGACGGGCTCAGGGTCTGACTGTGTACAGTGGCGCGACCGTTCTGGATTCTCACCAGATTCCTTTGTCCGTCTTTACAGGTGCATCGTAAACCTGTGAATCTCCCCTGTCAGCCGCCGTACCCGAGTTGCTGCGCGGTGTACTTGGCCGCGTCGGTGACGGGCACGGCCTGCACGGCGGTGCCGTAGGCGCAGATCTCGGTCCAGGTATCGCCGAGTTCGGTGGTGTCGAAGCGCATCGCGACGATCGCGTTGCCGCCCCGCGCGCGAGCCTCGTTCATCAGCCGGCCCATCGCCTCGTTGCGGCTTTCCGCCAGGTTCTTGGTCATGCCCTGCAGCTCGCCGCCGAACATGCTCTTGAACCCTGCGCCCATCTGCGAGAAGGCGTTTCGAGACCGCACTGTCAGCCCGAAGACCTCGCCGCAGACGCGTTGAATTTCCCAGCCCGGAATGTCGTTGGTGGTGACGATCAGCATGGTAGAGCCCTTCCTTCGTGGATGCCGATGTGTGATAACGCAAATACTGACCAGTGAAACCCATTGCTATGCACTGCCTGTGACTTACCTGCATCACATAATCACGCCGTGACTCAACCCTTTCGCCGTGCTCGCCTGTTTGCAGCAGCGCTGACTGTAGTGATGCCGTTCCTGTCGATTCCGATGGCAGCAGCCGACCCGCCCCAGGGCGGCGCGCACATCACCGGCATCGAGCATGTCAACGATCGCTGGGACAAGGTCTCGGTGTACTCGCCCGCCATGAACCAGGTGATCGTCAACGACGTGTACAAAGCTCCGCGGTCGGGCGCGCCGACGTTCTACCTGCTGCCCGGCATCGACGGCGGCGACAACCTCGACCCCGGTGGCAACTTCGCGCCCGGCGCCAAGAGCTGGTTCGGGATGACCGACATCCAAGGTTTCTTCGCCAACAAGAACGTCAACGTCGTGTCACCGCTCGGCGGGCAGTTCAGCTGGTGGACGGACTGGGTCAACGACGGCAGCAAGCAGTACCAGACCTACATGACCCGGGAACTGCCGCCGGTGATCAACGCGCAGTACAACACGAACGGACGCAACGCCGTCGGCGGCCTGTCGAGCACCGGCGGCACCGCCGTCGACTACGCCGTGCAGGCACCCGGCCTGTTCCGGGCCGTCGGCTCCTACAGCGGTCTGCTGAACCCCTCCGACAATGCCCAGCAGGTCTCGCTGACCTTGATGGGCGGTGGGCTCAGCGCCGACAACATGTGGGGCCCGGCCGGTGGCCCGCTGTGGGTCGCGCACGATCCCACCAAGAACGTGGCGAAGCTGAAGGGCACGGCCGTGTACGCGGCCGCCTCGACCAGCGGTGGCGAAGGCGCCGTCGACCGGCTGCCCGAAGGCTTCGGACCGAACATCACCGGAGGGTTGATCGAGCGCATCGTCTCCGACAGCACCAGGGCGTTCGCCGATGCCGCTGCGGCTGCCGGGGTCCCGGTGCACTACGTCGCCCGGCCGGAGGGCTCGCACACGTGGGGCCTTTTCGAATCGGAGATGCAGGAGTCCTGGAACACCACCATCGGACCGGCACTGGGCAGTTAGCCGACGACAAAAATGCCCCCGCCGAATGGCGGGGGCATTTTTGTTCGACCGGTTATTCCGCGGTGGCCGCGGCCTTGGCCAGATCGGGGCCATCGGGGCTGGCGCTCTTCGGCTTGCCCACGAAGGTGAACTTCGCGTCCTCGCCCGCACCTTCGCCGTCCCAGCCCTCGACGTCGACCGTGACGAGCTGCCCCGGACCGACCTCCTCGAACAGGATCTTCTCCGACAGCTGATCCTCGATCTCGCGCTGGATGGTGCGGCGCAGCGGCCGAGCACCCAACACCGGATCGAAGCCACGCTTGGCCAGCAGGGCCTTGGCCTTCGGCGTCAGCTCCATGGCCATGTCCTTGGTCTTGAGCTGGTTGCCGACCCGGCTGATCATCAGGTCGACCATCTTGATGATCTCGTCCTGCGTCAGCTGGTGGAACACGATGATGTCGTCGATACGGTTGAGGAACTCGGGCCGGAAGTGCTTCTTGAGCTCGTCGTTGACCTTCTGCTTCATCCGCTCGTAGTTGTTCTCGCCACCACCCTGGGTGAAGCCGAGGCCAACCGCCTTGCTGATGTCGGACGTACCGAGGTTCGACGTGAAGATCAGCACGGTGTTCTTGAAGTCGACCGTGCGGCCCTGACCGTCGGTGAGACGGCCGTCCTCCAGGACCTGCAGGAGGCTGTTGTAGATCTCCTGGTGGGCCTTCTCGATCTCGTCGAACAGCACGACGCTGAACGGCTTGCGGCGCACCTTCTCGGTGAGCTGACCGCCCTCTTCGTAACCGACGTATCCGGGGGGAGCACCGAACAGCCGCGACGCGGTGAAGCGGTCGTGGAACTCGCCCATGTCGATCTGGATGAGCGCGTCGTCCTCGCCGAACAGGAAGTTGGCCAGCGCCTTGGACAGCTCGGTCTTACCGACACCGGACGGGCCGGCGAAGATGAACGAGCCGGACGGCCGCTTGGGGTCCTTCAGGCCGGCACGGGTGCGGCGGATGGCCTTGGAGACGGCCTTGACGGCGTCCTCCTGGCCGATGATCCGCTTGTGCAGCTCGTCCTCCATGCGCAGCAGCCGAGTGGTCTCCTCCTCGGTCAGCTTGAACACGGGGATACCGGTCCAGTTGCCGAGCACCTCGGCGATCTGCTCGTCGTCGACCTCGGCCACGACGTCCAGATCACCCGAGCGCCACTGCTTTTCCCGCTCGGCACGCTGAGCCACCAGCTGCTTCTCGGAATCACGCAGCCGCGCGGCCTTCTCGAAGTCCTGCGCGTCGATCGCCGATTCCTTTTCCCGGCGGGCGTCGGCGATCTTCTCGTCGAACTCGCGCAGGTCTGGCGGAGCGGTCATCCGGCGGATACGCATCCGGGCACCGGCCTCGTCGATCAGGTCGATGGCCTTGTCCGGCAGGAACCGGTCGTTGATGTACCGGTCGGCCAGGGTGGCAGCGGCCACCATCGCGCTGTCGGTGATGGAGACGCGGTGGTGCGCTTCGTAGCGGTCGCGCAGACCCTTGAGGATCTCGATGGTGTGCTCGACCGTCGGCTCACCGACCTGGACGGGCTGGAAGCGACGCTCCAGGGCGGCGTCCTTCTCGATGTACTTGCGGTACTCGTCGAGGGTGGTCGCGCCGATGGTCTGCAGCTCGCCGCGGGCCAGCTTCGGCTTCAGGATCGAAGCGGCGTCGATGGCGCCCTCGGCGGCACCCGCACCGACCAGCGTGTGCAGCTCGTCGATGAACAGGATGATGTCGCCGCGGGTGTTGATTTCCTTGAGCACCTTCTTGAGGCGCTCTTCGAAGTCACCGCGATACCGCGAGCCGGCCACCAGGGAGCCGAGGTCCAGGGTGTAGAGCTGCTTGTCCTTGAGTGTCTCGGGCACCTCGCCGTGCACGATGGCCTGCGCCAGGCCCTCGACGACGGCGGTCTTGCCGACGCCGGGCTCGCCGATCAGCACCGGGTTGTTCTTGGTGCGGCGGCTCAGCACCTGCATGACCCGCTCGATTTCTTTCTCGCGGCCGATGACCGGGTCGAGCTTGCCTTCCATGGCGGCGGCGGTCAGGTTACGGCCGAACTGGTCGAGAACCAGTGAGGTGGACGGGTTGCCCGACTCGCCTCCGCGACCACCGGTGCCTGCCTCGGCGGCCTCCTTGCCCTGGTAGCCGCTCAGCAACTGGATCACCTGCTGGCGCACCCGGGTCAGTTCCGCACCGAGCTTCACCAGCACCTGGGCCGCGACGCCCTCGCCCTCACGGATCAGGCCGAGCAGGATGTGCTCGGTGCCGATGTAGTTGTGGCCGAGCTGCAGCGCCTCGCGCAGGCTCAGCTCCAGCACCTTCTTGGCACGCGGGGTGAACGGGATGTGACCGGACGGGGCCTGCTGTCCCTGGCCGATGATCTCCTCGACCTGGCTGCGGACGCCTTCCAGCGAGATACCCAGGGATTCCAGCGACTTGGCGGCGACGCCTTCGCCTTCGTGAATGAGGCCCAAGAGGATGTGCTCGGTGCCGATGTAGTTGTGGTTGAGCATCCGGGCTTCTTCTTGCGCCAGGACGACGACCCTGCGGGCACGGTCGGTGAATCTCTCAAACATCGGTGGTTACCTGCTCTCCGTCGCATAGCGGTACTGACGCGCAGCACTCCGCACGTAGTACATACCGTCCACTCTAGTGGGCGGCAGCTTCGGGTGCGGAGCTTGGTTGCGCGTTTACCCCGTGTACCCGATGCTGCAGACGATCAACGCCGCTGGTGTGGGAAACGTTTCCGCAAATGGGCGCCGAAAGGTTCGCCGCTAGCGAAAACACGGACCGGCGGTAACCGCCGATCCGTGTGCTGGCAATTCTCTTTTACGTTGCCGCGTGGAATGCGTCGATCACGTCGGCGGGAATCCGGCCGCGGGTCGACACATTGTGCCCGTTGCGGCGGGCCCATTCGCGGATGGCCGCGCTCTGTTCACGGTCGATGGCCCCGCGGCCCCGGCCTGCCGGGCTCGCGGCGCGCCCGCGCCTGCGGCCGCCGACACGGCGGCCGGCCTCGACCCATTGTTTGAGATCGTTACGAAGCTTGGTCGCATTCTTGGAGGAAAGATCGATCTCATAGGTGACGCCGTCGAGACCGAATTCGACCGTCTCGTCGGCGGTGGCTGCACCATCGAAATCGTCAACCAACGTGACGGTCACTTTCTTTGCCATTACCCCGCACCGAACCCTTCTGCCTACGCATTGGTGAGTAGTTGCCAGTATCCCGCCTCGTTGACCAATGTGCCACACCGACGCGCGCGAATACAACAGATCAGGTTCGAAGTCACTCAGTTGCCGAGACGCCGGACAATCGGGAACAAAACCGTCTCCCGAATTGAAAGCCCCGTCAATGCCATCAACAGCCGGTCGATACCCATTCCGGTACCAGTCGTCGGCGGCATCGCGTACTCCAATGCGGCAAGAAAATCTTCGTCGAGAACCATTGCCTCGTCATCTCCGGCAGCTGCCGCGCGAGCCTGGGCGGCGAAACGTTCGCGTTGGATTACCGGATCGATCAACTCGGAGTAACCGGTCGCGAGTTCGAAGTTACGGACGTACAGATCCCATTTTTCTGTGACTCCGACAATACTTCGGTGCGCCCGCACCAGCGGCGTGGTCTCGACCGGGAAGTCCCGCACGAACGTGGGCGCCCACAACTTGTCGCCCACGGTGTGTTCCCAGAGTTCTTCCACCAATTTCCCGTGCCCAAAGCCACGGTCGCGGGGAATCTCGGCGCCGAGATCATCAGCGATCTGCCACAACCGCTCCACCGATGTCTGGGGCGTGATCTCTTCACCGAGCGCTTCAGACAACGATGGGTACATTTCGACGGAGTCCCATTCGCCGTCGAGATCGTAGACCGTGCCGTCGGGCAATGGCACTTCTCTGGTGCCCAGCGCTTCGTCGGCGACCTCCTGAATAACTTCCCGCGTGACCGTCGCCGAGTCGTTGTAGTCGCCGTAGGCCTGATATGTCTCCAGCATCGCGAATTCCGGCGAGTGCGTGGAATCTACACCTTCGTTACGAAAGTTCCGATTTAACTCGAAGACCTTCTCAAAACCACCGACCGCACACCGTTTCAGGAAAAGTTCCGGTGCGATGCGCAGGTAGAGATCGACGTCGAGCGCATTGGAGTGGGTAATGAACGGACGCGCAGCCGCACCGCCCGCCTGGGTCTGCAGCATCGGCGTCTCGACTTCGAGGAATCCGCGCCGTTCCAGAGCGTTTCGCACCGCACGCACGACCGCGACGCGCTGGCGCGCGATGGTGCGCGCCTCCGGACGCACAATCAGATCGACATAGCGCTGCCGCACCCGCATTTCTTCGCTCATTTCTTTATGAGCAACAGGAAGCGGTCGCAGCGCCTTGGCAGCCATCTGCCAGGAATCGGCCAGCACCGACAATTCGCCACGTTTGGAGCTGATCACCTCGCCGTGGACGAAGACGATGTCACCGAGGTCGACGTCGCTCTTCCAGCTGTCCAGCGATTCCTGGCCCACCTGGGCCAGGCTGATCATCACCTGCAGCTGGGTCCCGTCCCCTTCCTGCAGGGTCGCGAAGCAGAGCTTCCCGGAGTTGCGGGCGAACACCACCCGGCCGGCGACACCGACCACCTGACCGGTCTGGGTGTCGGCTTCCAGGTCGGGGTAGGCGCTGCGCAGCTCGGCCAGCGTGTGGGTGCGCGGCACGACGACGGGATACGGTTCACGCCCCTCGGCCAGCAACCGTTCCCGCTTGGCCTGACGGATCCGGAACTGCTCGGGGATGTCGGCCTGGGACTCGGATGCAACGTGGCTATCGGCTTGGGTCACGAAATGCCAGCTTAGTCAGCGCGCAGGCTTGAGCCGTCCGCGCTGTGAGTCCCGGTTGCGTTCGAAGATCAGCCGCAGCCCGTCGAGGGTCAGATGCCGGTCGTAGTGCTCGACGGTACGCAGATCCGGCAGCACCAGCGGAGCGGTGTATCCGGTGGCCACCACGGCGACATTGCTGCCCGAGAATCCGTCGACGTCCTCACGGATGCGGCTGACCAGGCCGTCGACCAGACCGGCGAATCCGAAGACCGCACCGGACTGCATGCACTCGACGGTGTTCTTGCCGATCACCGAGCGGGGGCGGGTGAGCTCGACCCGGCGCAGCGCGGCCGAGCGGGCCGCCGCGGCGTCGGACGACACCTGCACACCTGGCGCGATCGCCCCGCCGAGGAACTCGCCCTTGGCCGACACCACGTCGACGCAGATGGACGAGCCGAAATCCACCACGATCGCGGCCGTTCCGTATTTGTGGTACGCGGCAAGGCAATTCACGATGCGGTCGGCGCCGACCTCTTTGGGGTTGTCCACCAGAAGCGGGATGCCGGTGCGCACGCCGGGCTCGATCAGCACGTGCGGCACGGCAGGCCAGTACTGCTCGAGCATCAGCCGCACCTCGTGCAGCACCGACGGCACGGTCGACAGCCCCGCCGCCCCGGTCAACTGGTCGGAGTCGTCGCCGATCAGCCCGTCGATGGTCAGGGCCAGCTCGTCGGCCGTCACCTCGGACTCGGTACGAATCCGCCACTGCTGCACCACTTTCGCGTGATCTCCCGAACCGGAGATCAACCCGACGATGGTGTGGGTGTTGCGGACGTCTATCGCGAGCAGCATCAGCGTGGCGACATCAGTTCGGACGCGTATTCGGCCGGTACATAGGCCGGGTCGCCGCTGTGCAGCCCCAGGTCGATCTGCTTGTTGTCGGAGTCGACGAACACGATCCGCGGGCGGTACGCACGTGCCTCGGCGTCCTCCATCACGCCGTACGCGATCAGGATCACCAGATCGCCTGGATGGACGAGATGCGCTGCGGCACCGTTGATCCCGATGACGCCGGTGCCCCGCTCACCGGTGATCGCATAGGTCACCAGCCGCGCGCCGTTGTCGATGTCGACGATGGTCACCTGCTCGCCTTCGAGCAGGTCGGCAGCGTCCATCAGGTCGGCGTCGATGGTGACCGAACCGACGTAGTGCAGGTCGGCCTGGGTCACCGTGGCCCGGTGGATCTTCGATTTGAGCATGGTGCGTTGCATCAGTTCCTCCAGGGCAGTTCGTGGCTGTCGTCGACGCGGGGGTGTCCGTCGATACCCGCGGACGCGCCGATGTCGACGGCGATGTTGTCGAGCAGCCGGGTTCGGCCCAGCCGCGCGGCGACCAGCAACCGGGCCTGCCCCTCCTCGGGTGCGGGGCCCAACCGCGGGTCGCGGACCTGCAGGTAGTCCACGTCGATGGCGGGCACCTCGTCGAGCACGGCCCTGGCCGCATCGATGGCCGCACCTGCGCCTCCCGCCGCGGCGTACTTGCCCGCCAGCAGCGCCGCCGACAGCGCGGTGGCCTGCTCCCGCTCGTCGGCGTCGAGGTAGCGGTTGCGCGAGGACAGGGCCAGCCCGTCGGACTCGCGCACGGTGGGCACGCCGACGATCTGCGCATCGACGTTGAGATCGGTGACCATCTGGCGGATCAGCGCCAGCTGCTGGTAGTCCTTCTCACCGAAGTAGGCCTTGTCGGGGTGGACGATGTTCAGCAGTTTCAGCACGACTGTCAGCACGCCGGCGAAATGCCCTGGGCGCGAAGCCCCTTCGAGCTCCTCACCGAGCGGTCCGGGATGCACCTCGGTGCGCGGCCCGTCGGGGTAGATCTCGGCGACGGTCGGGGTGAACGCGATGTCCACCCCTTCTGCGCGCAGCGCGGCCAGATCGTCATCGAGGGTGCGGGGGTAGGCGTCGAGGTCCTCCCCCGCCCCGAACTGCAGCGGGTTGACGAAGATCGACACCACCACCACCGACCCCGGCACGCGCTTGGCGGCCTTGACCAAGGTCAGATGCCCTTCGTGCAGCGCACCCATGGTGGGCACCAGCGCCACCCGCCGCCCGGTGCCCCGCAGCGCGCGCGTGACGGCGGAGACGTCGGCAGGGTCCCGGTAGACGTTGAGTTCCCCTGCGGTGAATTTCGGTGGGGTGTCCAGGCTCATCGTTGGCTCGTTTCCGCCAGCACCTCGAAGACGTCTCCGGGTGCGTGGGCACGCTGGGCAGTACGCAGTGAGTTGGCCCGATATGCCTGGGCTAGTTGAGGATCCAGTTCTTCCAGAGCGTTCAGATGGGCGGCGACCGCGGCGGCGTCGCCGCGTGCCACCGGCCCGGTCAGCGCGGCCTGACCACGCTGCAGTGCGTTTTCGAGCGCTGCTCGCGCCAGCGGGGCCACCACCCGTTCGGCCAGGCCGCCGGGTTCGTCGCCGACAAGTTCCTGGCCGAGCAGCTCTTGCCCGCGCAGCGATGCCCGCAGCACGTCCACGGCGTCGAGCACCAGGGTCACCAGATGGTTGCTGACGTGCGCCAGGGCGGCGTGGTACTGCGTCCTGGCATCTTCGCGGACCCGGAACGGCTCACCGCCGATCTCCAGCACCAGCGACTGGCCGATCGCGTAGCCCACCTCGTCGGCGGCGGTGACCCCGAAGCACGTGTCGGGCAGCCGGGCGATGTCCTCGTCGGAGCCGGTGAAGGTCATCGCAGGGTGGATGGCCAGCGGGATGCAGCCTTGTGCGGTCAGCGGGGCCAGGATGCCGACACCGTTGGCACCGGAGGTGTGCGCCACGATGGTGCCCGGCCGCACCGCACCCGTCGCGGCCAACCCGGCCACCAGCGCAGCCAGTTCCGCGTCAGGAACCGTCAGCAACAACAGTTCGGCGCGCCCCGCGACCTCGTGGACGGGCAGTATCGCCGTATCCGGCAGCCTGCGCTGGGCGCGCAGCCGGGAAGGCTCCGAGATGGCGCTGCACGCCACCACGACATGCTCGGCCCGCTCCAGGGCGTAGCCGAGCGCAGTCCCGACGCGACCGGCCGAGATGATCCCGACCGAGAGGCGCGCCGGACGCAGCCCGTCGAACTGCTCCATCGCAGACGACCTCACAAGTTGAAGTAGTTGTCATCGTTCCAGTCCCGCGTTGCGGGTACCGGACGGTTGCCACAGATTAGCTCACTCGTCGCGGCGTCTGCGACCGCCACCTTGGGCTGGGGTCGCCTGGAAGCGGGCCAGCAGCTCGGTCACCGACTGCCCGCCGGCGTGCTGACCATTGGCTTCGTCAGGTTCCGGCTCCGGTGGCGGCGGGGGCTGCGAGGGTTCCGCAGCCAGGACCGGACGGCCGGGATCGCCCACGTCGGACGCGGCGGAGTGGCGGCCGCGGGGCGGTTCGGGCGGCTGGGTGGACATCACCGGCTCGGCGGGGGCCTGCTCGGGAGCCCGGCGGCGGCCGACATACTCGTTGGACACCCCGTTCTCCGGCACAGGCGGGGCGACCCAGTTGCTGCCCGGCGCCCCGGCGGGGATGAACTGCCCTTCGGCGGGTGCGGGCTGCCACTCGGTCGAGGGCTGCTCGGGCAGCCGGTGCGGCGGGGCACCCGGCGGGGACCACGGGCTGCTCGGTGGCGCGGGGCGCTGCGCGGCAGGCACGTCGAGGGTCGGAGACGGTTCCATCGGCGGCATGGTCGGCGGCGGGGGTGGCGGCGCCCAGGTCGACGGCGGCTGTTGCTGCGGGGGAACAGGCTGCGGCGGCGTCTGCTGCGGCGGTGTCGGGCGGCGCGGTTCCTGCTGCTGGGGCGGCCGAACTTGCTGGTCCTCGGCCATGCGGCGCCTGCGGCGCGGCTGCTCGGGGCCCTGCGTGGACAGCCGGTGGGCGCCGCCGGCTGCTGCGGCCGCTGCCGCCGCGGCGTCCCAGTCGTTCTCCGACGGGTGCGGCTCGGCCGGGACGTCGATGATGGGGCTTTCCTCGGTCCGGACGCTGCGGATGTCGGTGTCCTCGACCGGGGACACGTCAAGCCTGCTGGCGGTGACCCGGCCGGCGGCCCGCACCGTGCTCTTGTCGTTCTCGATGGCCGGCCGGTGCGACAGGTCGGCGTCGAACAGGATCTCGAGGTTTGCCCGCAACGCTGCCAACTCGGCGCGCAGCGCAGCGACCTCGTCGGCGGCCTGGGCCCGCAGCTCGGAAGCCAGTTCGCGGCGCAGCTGGCTTTCCACGGTCAGTTCGTATTCGCGCCGCGCCGAGATCTCACGATCGAGCTGGAGGTCGTACACCAGTTTCAGATCGCGGGCCTTGGCCTGGTCGAGATCGCTCTGGCGGCGGTAGATGACGGAGACGAACGCCGCCACCACGGCGGCCCACAATGCCAGGATGACGGCTAACTTCAGCAACTCAACGCGGTCGGTGAACACCAGCGCCGAACTCGCCAAAATAGCGAGCACCAGCAACACTGTTAAGAGCAGCCAGCCTGGCCTTCGGCCGCCGCGCCGTGGCCGAGCACCGCGGGGCAGAACGGTCATGGGCCGACTGTACCTGTCACAGGTCACCTAGCGTGTCGACCGCGACGGCGATTCGGCCACCAAGCTTCGCCGGCCGTTCACTCGGGCGCTGTGTCACCACCGTCGGGCGGCTCTTCCGGAGACTTGCAGCAATGCTGTAGCCACAGTGCGGCAACCACCAATGCCAGCGCGCTGACGACGGCAACCACCACGCCCTTGGTGTCCTCGGCCGCCACCCGCAACTCGCCCCGGCGCGGCAGCAGGTAGACCAGGACCCCGATCCACCAGCCCGCCACGATGGCCCCGACCCATGCCGAGGCCTTGGCGATGATCACACCGCGCGCGACCGACAGCGGATGCAGCCGCCCACCGCCGACGCCGATCTGCCCTGCGCTGATCTTGGATCGCACGTAGAACGCCCAACCGGCCTCGGCTATCGCCACCGCCAGCAGTGAAATCCCGGTCCAGACGGTGATCGGCGGAAACCAGCGATAGAGCACGACGACCAGCAGATAGCTGGCGACGGCCACGGCGGCGACGGTGCCTGCGAGGTCACGCTTGCGGGTAGGCCCCATCGCTCAGTCCTGCGTGGGTTCGGTCCGCAGGGTCAGCGTCAGGTCCGTCGGCCGTACGCCGTCGCGTTCGGCCTGCTCGACATCGGACAGCAAGCGCTGCACAGGACGCTTTTGGCCCGCGACGGTCAGTGTGGCATCGGGGTCCACCGCCAGCCACGGGATCAGCACGAACGCCCTCAGGTGCGCCAAGGGGTGCGGCAGCGTGAGGCCGTCGGTACGCGAGCTCAGTTCGACGTCGCCGTCGTAGCAGGCGATCAGGTCGACGTCGAGGGTGCGCGGGCCCCACCGCTGACCGCGAACCCGGCCCGCGGCTTGTTCCAGCTCCTGACCACGCCGCAGCCATCCCTGCCCGTCGAGCGCCGGATCGTCGGCGATGAGCACCGCGTTGAGGAACGGGCCCTGTTCCACGCCGCCCCACGCATCGGTTTCGTACACCGGGGACACGGCCCGCACGGCGGGGCCCAGCCCGTCGAGGACCGATTGCAGCCGGGCCATCCGGTCACCGAGATTGGACCCGATCGACAACACAACGGACGTCATCGGCGCCTCGACCTCCTCGCCACCACTGCGACATCGTCGAACGTCAACGGGATCGGCGCGCTCGGCTTGTGCACCACGACCTCGACGGCGTGTAGCCGCTCGTCGGCCATGATGGCGTCGGCGATCTCCGCCGAAACCGTCTCGATCAGATTTCGGGGCGGCCCGGCCACGATGTCCGCCGCGCGCTGGGCCAGCGCGCCGTAATCCAGCGTGTCACCGAGGTCGTCGCTGACCGCCGCGGCCTGCAGGTCGAGCCAGGCCGTGATGTCGACCACGAAGTCCTGGCCGTCGCGCCGCTCATGCTCGAACACGCCGTGATTGCCGCGAACCTTCAAGCCGCGCAACTCAATTCGATCAGTCATTGAGCCCTCCCGCTTCCCACGCATCGAGTACGCGCAATGCGTCGACCGACGCGGTCACGTCATGCACCCGCACGCCCCACGCCCCGTACGCGCCGGCCAGCGCGGAGATCACCGCGGTCGCGGTCTCCCTGCCGTCCGGTGGGCGCGGTTCACCGTCCGGCCCTGCCAGCAACGTCCCGAGGAAACGCTTGCGCGACGCCCCGACAAGTACCGGAATCCCGGTGCCCACCAGTTCGGGAAGCGCCCGCAAAAGCGCCCAATTGTGTTGGCCCGTCTTGGCGAATCCCAACCCGGGATCGATGATCAGCCGATCGGCGTCCACCCCGGCGGCCACCGCGGCATCGACGCGGGCGAGCAGTTCGGCGCGCACGTCGGCGACCACGTCACGGTATTCGGGAACGTGGTGCGGGCGGTCGGCCTGCACAGAACGCCAGTGCATGAGCACCCAGATACACTTCGCGTCCGCCACCACACCGGCCATGTTGGGGTCGGCCAGGCCCCCGGACACGTCGTTGACGATCGTCGCTCCACAGGCCAGCGCCGCACTCGCGACATCGGCGTGCATCGTGTCGATGCTGACGGTGATGCCGTGCGCGGCAAGCTTTTCGATGACCGGGGCGACCCGTGCGGCCTCGACGCGCGGATCCACCCGCGTCGCACCGGGGCGGGTGGATTCACCGCCCACATCCACGATGGCCGCGCCTGCGGCGGCCAACGACAAGCCGTGCGCCACGGCCCGGTCGCGATCGATGAATTTTCCGCCGTCGGAGAAGGAATCGTCGGTGACGTTGACGACCCCCATCACCTGCACACGGGTGGACTTCACTTACGGAGGATAAGTTCCAGCGCCTCGGCCCGAGATGCCTTGTCGGTCTTGAACTGTCCACGCACCGCAGAAGTCGTGGTGATGGCACCCGGTTTGCGGACCCCGCGCATCGCCATGCACAGGTGCTCGGCCTCGATCACCACGATCGTCCCGCGGGGCGAGAGCTTGCGCATCAGCGCGTCGGCGATCTGCGCGGTCAGCCGTTCCTGCACCTGTGGGCGTTTCGAGTACAGGTCGACCAACCGGGCGATCTTCGACAGACCTGTCACCCGCCCGTCCTCGCCGGGGATGTAGCCGACGTGAGCCACGCCATGGAACGACACCAGGTGGTGCTCGCACGTCGAGTACATCGGAATCTCTTTGACCAGCACCAGCTCATCGTGTTGCTCGTCGAAGGTCGTGTTGAGCACCGCATCCGGATCCGTGTACAGCCCGGCCATCAGTTCCTTGTAGGCCCGCGCCACCCGGGCCGGGGTGTCGACCAGCCCCTGGCGGTCCGGATCCTCGCCGATGGCGATGAGCAACTCGCGCACGGCAGCTTCGGCACGCGGTTGGTCGAACACCCGATGGTTGTTGTTGGTGCTCGGCGACCGCGTCGCGGGCTTCGTCATTCGAAGTCCTCCGTTCTCGGATCAGCGATCCTTGTCCTGGCCTGAATCCTCATTCGAGTTCGGCGGCGCGGGCCGGTCCGGCGCGGCCGCCGACTGACCAGGATGCGGGTAGGGCTGATACGGGTACGGCTGGGGCTGTTGCCATCCCGACGGATGTGGCGGCGGATACCAGTAACCCTGCTGCGGGTGGTACCCGGCGGGTTGCTGCTGGTTCTGCTGCTGTGGCGGCGGCGGCCAGCCCGGCGCGTGCCAGCCGGCGGGGGCGCCGTAATCGGGCTGCGTGGGCCCGCTGGGGGCGCCGTTGCCTGCGACTCCGGCGCCGTTGGCACGGTTCTGCCGCTCGGCCTCGCGGCTGGCGGCGGCGATGGCGGCCTTGAAGGCGGGCTCGGGAACCGGCGGCGGCCACGGCTCGCCGCGCTCGATGGCGATCTCACCAGGGGTCTTGATCGGCGGCTTGTCCGACGGCACCCGGCCGCCGAAGTCGTCGAACATGGTCAGCCGGGGACGCTTCTTGACCTCGCCGAAGATCGCTTCGAGTTCGGCGCGGTGCAGGGTTTCCTTCTCCAGCAGCTCGCCGGCCAGTGTGTCGAGCACGTCGCGGTATTCGGTGAGGATCTCCCACGCCTCGGTGTGCGCGGCCTCGATGAGCTTGCGTACCTCGTCGTCGATGTCGCGAGCGACCTCGTGCCCGAAGTCGGCCTGCGTACCCATGGTGCGGCCGAGGAACGGATCGCCGTGCTCGGTGCCGTAGCGGACGGCGCCCAGCTTGCTGCTCATGCCGTACTCGGTGACCATGGCCCTGGCGATCTTGGTGGCCTGCTCGATGTCGGACACCGCGCCGGTGGTGGGCTCGCGGAACACGAGCTCTTCTGCGGCGCGTCCGCCCATGGCGAACACCAGCCGGGCGATCATCTCCGAGCGGGTCATCAAGCCCTTGTCGTCCTCGGGGACGGCGACGGCGTGGCCGCCGGTGCGGCCCCGGGCCAGGATGGTGACCTTGTAGATCGGCTCGATGTCGGGCATCGCCCACGCGGCCAGGGTGTGCCCGCCCTCGTGGTAGGCGGTGATCTTCTTTTCCTGCTCGCTGATGATGCGGCCCTTGCGGCGCGGACCACCGACGACGCGGTCGACGGCCTCCTCGAGAGCGGGACCGGTGATGACGGTGCCGTTCTCACGCGCGGTGAGCAGCGCGGCCTCGTTGATGACGTTGGCCAGGTCGGCGCCGGACATGCCGACCGTGCGCTTGGCCAAGCCGTCGAGGTCCGCGTCAGGCGAGATGGGCTTGCCCGCCGAGTGCACCTTGAGCACGGCGCGACGGCCCGCGAGGTCCGGGTTGGACACCGGGATCTGGCGGTCGAAGCGGCCGGGCCGCAGTAGCGCCGGGTCGAGGATGTCGGGTCGGTTGGTGGCGGCGATGAGGATGACGCCCTGGCGGTCGCCGAAGCCGTCCATCTCGACCAGCAGCTGGTTGAGGGTCTGCTCGCGCTCGTCGTGGCCTCCGCCGAGGCCGGCGCCACGCTGGCGGCCGACGGCGTCGATCTCGTCGACGAAGATGATGCACGGGCTGTTCTGCTTGGCCTGCTCGAACAGGTCGCGCACGCGCGATGCGCCGACGCCGACGAACATCTCGACGAAGTCCGAACCTGAAATCGTGAAGAACGGAACTCCGGCTTCCCCGGCCACGGCGCGGGCCAGCAGGGTCTTGCCGGTACCGGGCGGCCCGTAGAGCAGCACGCCGCGCGGGATCTTGGCGCCGAGCGCCTGATACCGCGACGGGTTCTGCAGGAAGTCCTTGATCTCGTAGAGCTCCTCGACCGCCTCGTCGACGCCTGCGACGTCGGCGAACGTGGTCTTGGGCATGTCCTTGCTCAACTGCTTGGCGCGCGATTTGCCGAAGCCGAAGCCCATGCGCCCGCCGCCCTGCATGCGGGAGAACATCACGAACAGGCCGACCAGCAGCAGCACCGGCAACATGTAGATGAGCAGCGACCCGAGGAAGCTGCCCTGGTTGACGACGGTGTTGTACTTGACGTTCTTGCCGACCAGCGCGTCGACCACGTGCACCGCGTATCCCGTCGGGAACTTGGTGATGATCTTCGTGCTGTTGTCGGTGTCGCCGTTGCTGTTCTTCAGGTCCAGCCGCAACTGTTGCTCGCGGTCGTCGATCTGCGCGCTGTTGACGTTGTCAGCGTTGATCTGAGCCATCGCCACCGAGGTGTCGATGGGTTTGTAACCGCGGGTGTCGTCGCTGAAATAGAGAAACGACCAGCCCAGCAGCAGCACGACCGCGATCGCGGTCAGCGTGCGGATCACATTTTTCCGGTTCATCAAAATCGGCCGAGTTCGGCCCGGTCCTTCCAACGTGCACAGTTGAGAGCTTTCAGGCTACCGCTAGACCAACGTCGGGCAGTTCCCGACGGTGGTGTAGCCGTCGGCAGCCGGCCATGCTTGAGTGAGGTCGTGCTCATCCCAACCGAACGGTTAGTCGACACCAACGGCGTGACACTGCGGGTGACCGAGGCCGGCGAGCCCGGCAACCCGGTGGTCGTGCTCGCCCACGGTTTCCCCGAACTCGCCTACTCGTGGCGCCATCAGATCCCCGTACTGGCCGAGGCCGGCTATCACGTACTCGCACCCGATCAACGCGGTTACGGCGGGTCTTCGCGGCCGCCGGCGATCGAGGACTACGACATCGTCGCGCTCACCTCGGACATCGCCGGGCTGCTCGACGCCGTCGGCGCCGAGACTGCCGTCGTCATCGGTCACGACTGGGGTTCGCCGGTGATGACGAACTTCCCGCTGTTCCATCCCGACCGGGTGCGCGCCGTGGTCGCGATGAGTGTGCCGCCCGTGCCCCGGGCACCGGCACCGCCGACGCAGATCTGGCGCAAGATGGTCGGCGACAACTTCTTCTACATCCTGTACTTCCAGGAGCCCGGCGTCGCCGATGCCGAACTGGCCGTCGACCTCCGGGAGTCGATGCGCCGGCTGATCACGCTCGAGGGCATCAGCGCTCCCCCGGACGTGCTGCGGAGCCGGCCCCTGCCGCCGCTGCCGGACTGGGTGACCGCCGACGAATTCGAGCACTACATCGAGGCGTTCACCGAGACGGGGTTCACCGGTCCGCTGAACTGGTACCGCAACTTCGACCGCAACTGGGAGCTGACGGAACACACGCCGGCCCCGACCATCACGGCGCCGACGCTCTTCGTGGCGGGCACCGCCGACCCGGTGCTCGGGTTCACCCCGCGTGACAGGGTCCGTGACGTGGTCGCCGGCGATTACCGCGAAGTGCTGATCGAAGGCGCCGGGCACTGGTTACAGCAGGAGCGCCCCGAGGAGATCAACGCGGTGCTGCTGGAGTTCCTGGACGGCCTGACGCAGTAGACCTCGGCTCAGCGGTACGCCCGCGCGTATTGCGGTGGGTATGCCAGCGTCGCACCCAGTTGGTCGGCGGCCCGGCGCACCCAGGCCGGGTTGCGCAGCAGCTCGCGCGCCAGGAAGACCGCGTCGGCCTGCTCGCCGTTGACGATGCTGTCGGCTTGTTCGGCGTCCGTGATCATCCCGACCGCAGCCGTGGCGATCTCGGCCTCCTTGCGCACCCGCGCCGCGAACGGGACCTGGTATCCGGGACCGACCGGGATGACGGCGTCCGGCACCGAGCCGCCGGAGGACACGTCCATCAGGTCCACACCGAGCGGCTTGAGGGCCGTCGCGAGGTCGATGGTGTCCTGCACCGTCCAGCCCGGCCGGGGATCGTCGGTGTCCCCGGCGAGCCAGTCGGTCGCCGACACCCGGAAGAACAGTGGCAGCTCCTCGGGCCAGCGGGCGCGAACCGCACGCACAACCTCGAGCGCGAACCGCATCCGGTTGGCGCTCGAACCTCCGTACGCGTCGGTGCGGTGGTTGGATTGCGGCGAGAGGAACTGGTGGATCAGATAACCGTGCGCGCCGTGCAGTTCCAGCACCCGGAATCCGGCGTCGGCCGCGCGCTGGGCGGCATCGCCGAATGCGCGCACTATCGCACCGATTTCGTCGACGCTCAGCTCGGCCGGGGCGGGCAGGCGGCCGAACGGCACAGCACTCGCACCGACGGTGTCCCACTGTGTCTCGGTGCGGTCGGGGTCGGGCCAGGGTCGGCCCGTCGACGCCTTGCGTCCGGCATGCACCAGCTGGATCCCGGGCACCGAGCCCTGGGCGGTGACGAAGCCGGTGATCCGCCGCATGGCCTCGGCCTGGGTGTCGTTCCACAGTCCGGTGTCGTAATCGCTGCTGCGTCCCTGCGGGTGCACGGCGGTGGCCTCCATCATGACCAGCGCGGCGCCTGCCGTCGCGCGGGAGCCGAGGTGGGCCAGGTGCCAATCGGTCGGCGAACCGGTGGCAGGGCCGTCAGGGACGGCGGCGAACTGCATCATCGGTGACATCCACGCCCGGTGGGCGAAAGTGACATCGCGAATGGTCAAGGGGGTGAACAGGTTTGGCATGTCATTCTCCTGTGAGACCGAGGAAGCCCGCGGCCGCCCGGTGCAGCGCCGCCGCATCCGATCGGCCACTGAGGGCGAATCGGGCCGGATCGGGTTCGGCCATGTCGAAGGGATAGTCGCTGCCACAGGCGATCCGGTCGGGGCCGGCCACGCCGTGCAGCAGCTCGAGCTGGCGCTGGTCGTAGACGACGGTGTCGAAGTAGAGCGTGCGGTACGCGGCATCGGGAGGGCCTGACGAAGCCCGCCGCACGTCGGGGCGGGCCTTCCAGGCGTGTGTCCAGCGGCTGAGCAACCACGGCGAGCAGCCGCCGCCGTGCACGAAGCAGATCCGCAGGCCAGGCAGGGCGTCCGTCACCCCGCCGAGCACCAATGACGCGACGGCCGTTGCGGTTTCGACCGGGTTGCCGATCAGGTTGGCCAGGTAGTAGTCGGGCCACTCGGGCCGCGGCAGTTGCATCGGATGCACCAGCACGGCCAGGCCCAGCCGGTGTGCCTCGGTCAGGACGTGACGCAGGATGCCGGTATCCAGCGATCGACTGTCCACCAGCGGCGGGATCGCCACGCCGTGCACACCATCGGTGCGGGCCAGTTCCTCCAGCTGCCGCGTCGCCGCACCGGTATCCCCGAGCGTGACCATGCCCAGTCCGACCAATCGGCCGTCGGAACGCGACACCTCTTCGGCGAGTGCGGAATTGAACGCCGCGGCATAGGCCTCGTTGCGCTCGCCCGCACTGAGCGGGAAGGCGAACGGCGGCGCCGACAGGGCGCGTATCCCGATGCCCTTGACCCGCATGTCGTCGAGGATCGCCCCGACATCGCTCATGGCGCCGGTGGCGATGGACAGTGGAATCTCGCCCAGGTACAGCTCGCCGTCCCGGTCGTGCATCGCACCGTACGGTGCGCCCTCGGGCAGACCGAACAGGTCTCGTGGCAGCCAGTGGGCGTGCACGTCGATCATGCTGTCGTGGTTCATGATGCGCTCCGTTCGGTGGGCAGGGGCTTACCGCGGGTCTCGGGTGCGAAGGCCAGGCCGACCACTCCGATCAGGCCCAGTGCGGCCACCGCTGCGGTGGCCATTCCCAGATCCCCGCCGAACCATGAGGTCGCGATGACACCGGCGACGAGCGGGCCCGCGGCGGTGAGATACCGCCCGACGCAGTTGGCGACCGCCAGGGCCGTGGCCCGCACGCTGGTCGGAAACAGCTCGGGCCCGTAGACGAACAAGCCTGAGAGCGAACCGAACAGGCCGAACCCGAGTATCGGCATGGCAACCAGGAATTCTGTGTAGGTGCGGTCGAAGACGAACGTGTAGACGATACCGACGGCCGATACCGCGAACGTGACCGCGAAGGCACGACGGCGCCCGATCGCGTCGGCCAGGAAGCCCCAGGCCCCGTATCCGACTATGCCGCCCGCGTTGAACAGCATCGACGCCATGGCCACCCGGTGATCGGCCAGTTCGCGCCCGAGTCCGCCTGCCGCCGTCAACTGCCGGATCATCTGCGGATACCAGGTCGACACACTCCAGAACGCGATGAGCGAGCCCGACGCCAGCGCCGTGATCACCAGCGTCGGCCGCAGCAGCGGTGGGGTGAACAGCCGCGCGAGCACGAAGCGGTCCCGAGAAAGGCTGGAGCCCTGCTGTTTACGCGCCTTCCTGGCCTGGATGCCGGCGTCGACCTCTTCGGGCTCGGGAACATAGCGGCGCACGAACCACACCACCACCGCGGGCACCACCGCCAGCGCCAGCATCGGCCGCCAGCCGTGGCTGCCGAACAAGGCGTAGACGGCAGCGGCCACGAAAAACCCTGCGGCATAACCGGACATCATGATTCCGCTGGCACGGGCCCGGAACCGGTTGCGCCAGGTCTCGGCGATCAGCGCGGCACCGACCGGGGCTTCCACACCCGATCCCAGACCGGCGATGAATCGCAGGATGGCCAGCTGCCACCAGGTGTCGGTGAACGCCGCCAGCGCGGTGAACGCCGCGTACGTGAGGATTCCCAGCGACAGCACCCGGGTGCGGCCGAAGTAGTCGGCGAGCATGCCGAACAGCACGCCGCCGGTGGCCCAGCCCAACAAGAACAATGCGATGGTGAGCCCGCCGTAGAACCCGATTGCCGAAGCGCCGGCCTCGATTCCGCTGTTCGGCAACAGTTCTCCCATCGCCGGGCCGAGCACCAGCACGTACAGGCTGCCTGCGAAGCCGTCCAGCCCCCAGCCCAATGTGGTGCCGACCAGAACCAGCCATTGCACGCGACCGATCTCGGTGCGCCAACTCCCGCGCGTGGCGGTTTCGGAATGCGATGACACCTCTACTCCTTTCGGTTCCGCCGGGCGCTCAATTGAGCCGGGCATTGTCGTGCTCGCCGTACCAGTCGACGGGTTCGGCGGCGGTGCGTACCACGACCGTCTTGATCCACGAGAAGTCGTCGAATGATTCAGTGCCGGCGTCTTTTCCGACACCGGACTCCTTGACCCCGCCCCACGGCAGTGACGGTTCGAGCCGGTGGTGGTCGTTGATCCACACCATGCCCGCCACGACGCGGCCGGCCACGCGGTGTGCCCGGGCCAGGTCGGTGGTCCACAGGCCGGCCCCCAGGCCGTAGCGGTTGTCGTTGGCCATGGCGACGGCCTCGTCCTCGTCATCGAACGGGATGACCACCGCGACGGGACCGAAGATCTCGTCGGTGGCCACCGTCATGGCCATCGTGGCGTCGGCCAGCACGGTGGGCTGCAGGAAGAACCCGTCGTTCAGCGGCGCGGGCAGCTCGGGGGTCGCACCACCGGCGGCGACCCGGGCGCCCTCGTCGCGGCCGGTATCGATCAGCGCGCGGACCTTGTCCCGCTGGCGTTCGCTGATCAGCGGGCCGAGCTGGGTGTCGGCGTCGCCTGGGTCGCCGATGCGGATCGCACCCGCTCGCTTGGCCAGCGCGGTGACGAAGTCGTCATACACATTGCGGTGCACCAGGAATCGCGATCCGGCCACGCAGGACTGACCGGCCGCGACGAATGAGGCGAAGGCGGCGCCTTCGGCCGCGACGACGGGATCGACGTCGTCGAACACGATGATCGGGGTCTTGCCGCCCAGTTCGGCGGTGACCCGGGCGAAACGTGCCGCGGTCGCAATCGCGGCCGACCGGCCGGCCTCGGTACCGCCGGTGAGCGTGACCTTGGCGATGTCGGGATGTTCGGTGAGCCGGACACCGGCATCACGTCCGCCGGTCACCACGGTGACCACGCCGTCGGGCAGGCCGGCATCGGTCATGATCCGCACCAGCTCGAGGGTGGTCAGGGGGGTGAGCTCCGAAGGTTTGACCACCGCGGTGTTGCCGTTGGCCAGCGCAGCGGACAGGCTGCGGGCCAGGATCAGCATCGGATGGTTGAACGGCGTGATGATGCCGCACACGCCGAGCGGCAACCGCTGCTGATACGTCAGGTAGGGCCCGTCACCCGGGAGCACGGCATATCGCTGCGCGGCGAGCAGTCCGGCGTTGTACCGGAACCACTCCGGGACCCGGGACAGCTGGGCCCTGGTCTCGGTGATGGGTCTGCCGTTGTTGCGGGTCTCCAGTCGGTAGAGCGCTTCGGAGTGCTGCTCGATGGCATCGGCGATGCGCAACAGCAGCCGGGCCCGTTCGCTGCGGGTCATGGCCGGCCACGGTCCGGTTTCGAACGCGGCCTTGGCGCGGGCCACGGCGGCGTCGACGTCGGCGGGTCCGTGCTCGGGCAGAGTGCTGATCACCGCGCCGGTGGCGGGATCGATGATGTCGCGGGTGAGCGGTGAGGTCATGCATCGAGTGTCAGCACAGCTGTGACCACGCCCTATGTTGCCGGCAACATCGTTTTAACCCAACTATGTGGATATCAACATCGCACGCGTGCCGGTAGGGTCCCGTGGCATGGCGATCGCCGCGAATGCGAAGTTGCGAACCCGTGCTCTCGTCGCCGTGCTGGCGGCTCTGCTCATCACCGGGGTGTCGGCATGCGACGCCAAGTCCGGACCCGACGCCCGCAGCGGCTCACCCGACACCCGCCAGGTCACCGTGATCGGCTCCGGCAAGGTGCAAGGCACGCCCGACACCCTGACTGCCAACGTGGCGATGGAGTTCGTCTCGGGGGACGTCACCGCCGCGCTCAGCCAGTCGAGCCAGCGCCAGCAGGCCGTGATCGACGCGCTCGTAGGCAACAAGGTGGACCGCAAGGACATCACCACAACCCACGTCAGCGTGCAACCGCAGACCAATGCCGACGGCACGACCATCGCGTACCGGGCCAGCAATGCCATCGACGTCAAGATCCGCGACATCACCGCGGCGTCACAGCTGCTGGCGCTCATCGCCAACACGGGCGGGGACGCGACGCGCATCAACTCGGTGAGCTACTCGATCGAGGACGACTCCCAGCTCGTGAAAGACGCTCGGGCCCAGGCGTTCAACGACGCCAAGAACCGCGCCGAGCAGTACGCGCAACTGTCCGGGCTCAACTTGGGCAAGGTCATCTCGATCTCCGAGCAGTCCGGTTCCACGCCCCCGACGCCCGCCCCGATGCCACGCATGTCGGTGGACTCGGTGCCGTTGGAGCCGGGCCAGCAGACCGTCAATTTCACCGTGACGGTGATCTGGGAACTGACCTGACCTAGCCTGCCGGTGCGATGTCGACGGGAATCCCGTTGAGCACCGCGGTTCCCGAGAGCGGGTCCAGATGCGTGCCGTCGTTGAGCTGGTTGACGTTCACGCCGCGGTCCGCGCTCCAGCCGTGCGGCAGCGAGACCACACCGCGGCGCATGCCGTCGGTCACCTCGATGGGGGCCAGCAGCTCACCGCCGGGGCCCTTGACGACGGCGATGTCGGTGAGCCCCAGATCGGCCGCGTCGTCGGGGTGGATCTGCAGCGTGCAGCGGTTGGAACCGCCCGACAGCGCGGGCAGGTTGTGCATCCAGCTGTTGTTGGACCGCAGATGCCGCCGCCCGATCAGCAGGAACCCGCCGGCCGTGCGGTGCAGCGCGTCGCGTAGCCGCGCCACGTCGGCGACGATCGGTTCCGGCGCGAGTTCGATACGGCCACTTGGGGTTCGCAGCACCTCGGGGATCCGCGGGCGCAGCGGGCCGAGGTCGATGCCGTGCGGATGAGCCTTGAGCCGCTCCAGTGTGAGCCCGTCGGGCTTGGCGCCGAACGCGTCGCCATACGGCCCGAGCCGCAGCATCATGTCCAGGCGGCGTTCGTAGCCCGGGCCCGGATACAGCATCGCGGTGAACTCGTCGACGTCGCGTCCCGCCACCGGCGAATCGGGGTCGGCGGTCTCCTTCGCAAGCGTCGTCGCGATCACCTGCGCGTCGACGAGTCCTGGATCTGCTTGTGCACCAAGGCCATACAAGATGAGCGCGAGCCGGGACAGGATCTCGGGCTCGGAGGGCCTGCCGTCGAGCGGCAGAGCGGGCGACGAGTAGCGCACGTTGTTGCGCACGGCGAGGTTGTTCAGCGCGACGTCGAAGTGGGCGCTCTGCGCCGGGGGCGGCGGCGGCAGGACGACGTCGGCGTGCCGCGTGGTCTCGTTGAGATAGGGGTCGACGGAAAGCATGAATTCAACGCTGTCCAAAGCCTTTTCGAGTCGCTCGCCGTCGGGCGCGGAGAGCACGGGGTTCCCGGCGACGGTGATCATGGCTTTGATCTGCCCCTCGCCCGCGGTGTCGATCTCCTCGGCGAGCGCGGCGGCGGGCAGCTCGGAGAGCGCCTCTGGATAGCCGGATACGCGGCTGGCCCACCTCCCGGTCTTGAACCCGCGGCCCGGTTTCGGCGGCCGCGGCGCCGGGGCCGTCGCGCCGAGCGGGAACATCACGCCGCCCGGACGGTCGAGATTGCCGGTGAGGACGTTGACGACGTCGACGAGCCAGCTGCCGATCGTGCCGAACTCGACGGTCGACGTGCCGATCCGGCCGTACACGGCGGCGGTCGGGGCGGCTGCGAGCTCGCGGGCCAGGGTGCGGATCTCCGCCGCGGGCACACCGCATGCCTGCTCGACGGCCTCCGGTGAGAATTCCCCGGCCAGCGCACGGACCTGCTCGACGCCGTTGACGTGCTCGGCAAGGTCGCCGAGACCGACGAGGTCCTCGTCGAACAGCACATGCACGATCGCGAACAGCAGCGCGGCGTCCGTGCCGGGTCGCGGGGCCAGATGTCGGTCGGCGAGCTTGGCCGTCTGCGTGCGCGCGGGGTCGATGACGACGAGCCTGCCTCCGCGTTTGCGCAGTGCCCGCAACTTGCCGGGGAAGTCGGCGGCGGTGGCCAGGCTGCCGTTGGACACCAGGGGGTTGGCGCCGATGATGACCAGATAGTCGGTGCGGTCGAGATCGGGCACCGTGAACGCGACCGGGCTGCCGAACATCAGGCCCAGCGAGACGTGTTTGGGCATCTGGTCCAGCGTGCTGGCGCTGAACACCTGGCGGGTGCCCAGACCCCGGATGATCAGTGGCGCGTAGAGACTGCCCGCGATGGTGTGGGCGTTCGGGTTGCCCAGATACACCCCGACAGCCGATCCGCCGTGCTGGCCGATCACCGCGCCGAGCCGGTCGGCGACGACGGCGTACGCCTCGTCCCACGTGGTCTCGGTCAGGACGCCATCGCGGCGCACCAGCGGGCGCGTCAGCCGGTCGGGATCGTTGTCCAGCTGCCCGAAGCTCGCACCCTTGGGGCAGATGAACCCGGCACTGAACACGTCGTCGCGGTCACCGCGGGCACCGGTCACCCGGCCGTCGGAAATGGTGAGGGTGAGGCCACACGTGGCCTCACAGAAGGGGCAGATCCGCAGGGCAGTGCTCGTGTCGGCCATGCGTGCGATTCTGCGCCGCGCCGTGCCTTTTCGTAAGCCTCCGGCCTTAGTGCTGCTCGTAGACCTTCGGTTCGAGGGTGCCGATGTAGGGCAGGTCCCGGTAGCGCTCGGCGAAGTCCAGGCCGTACCCGACGACGAACTCGTTGGGGATGTCGAAGCCCACATAGGCGACGTCGAGCTCGGTCTTGACGGCCTCGGGTTTGCGCAGCAGCGTGCACACCCGCAACGAGCGCGGATGGCGGGTGGCCAGGTTGCGCAGCAGCCACGACAGCGTGAGCCCGGAGTCGATGATGTCCTCGACGATCAGCACGTCACGGTCGTTGATGTCGCGGTCGAGGTCCTTGAGGATGCGCACCACACCCGACGACGAGGTGGATGAGCCGTAGGAGCTGACCGCCATGAACTCCAGCTGGGTGGGCAGCGGGATGGAGCGGGCCAGATCGGTGACGAACATGACCGCGCCCTTGAGCACGGTCACCAGCAGCAGGTCGTCGCTGCCGAGGTTGTCGCGATACTCCTCGGCGATCATCTCGGCCAGTTCGGCAGTGCGGGTCCGGATCTGCTCCTCGGACAACAGCACCGATTTGATGTCTCCTGCATACAGTTCGGCAGAGTCGACGGCCACGGGGAACAGCCTAGCTACACGGGTTCGATGTGTAGCCTCAGCACCCCGCCGTGGCGGCCGGCGATCAACCTTTGACGGCGCAGCGCCGAGCCCACAGCCACTCCCCCCTGCCCGCGCCACGCGGTGACCAACCGGTTCGCCGCGCGGATCTGGGTGTCGGTGAGCCCGCTGGCCCCGCCCGCCATCAGCCACCCGCGGATGACGCGGCGGCGCAGCGCGTCGGGCAGCGCGGCCAGGCGCGCGGTGTCCAGGCCGCCATCGCCGGTGGCGGCGTCGTCGAGCGCACGCTTGGACAGTTCGTCGAGCGCATCGGAGTCCTCGCGCAGCGCCCGGGCCGTGCGGCCGAGCGCCTCGGCCACCCCGCCGCCGAGCACATCCTCGAGCACCGGCATGACCTCGTGGCGCAACCGCGACCGGGTGAACCGCGCATCGCTGTTGTGCGGGTCGTGCCATGGCGTGAGCCCGAGTTCGTCGCATGCCGCGTGGGTCAGCGCGCGGCGAACCTCCAGCAGGGGCCGATGCCACGGCGGATCGTGTGGCCGCATCCCGGCGATCGACCGTGGTCCCGAACCTCGGCCCAGACCGAGCAGCACCGTCTCGGCTTGATCGTCGAGAGTGTGGCCGAGCAGCACCGGCGCGCCGGCGCGGGCGGTGTCCAGCGCGGCGTAGCGCGCGGTCCGCGCTGCCGCCTCAGGCCCACCCTCAGTACCCACCTGGACTGAAATCACCTGTGCCGCACGGCAACCAAGCCGCAGTGCCTGTTCCCGCGCCGCCTCGGCCACCGCTGCCGATCCGGCCTGCAGGCCGTGGTCGACGATCAGCGCCGTCGTGGGCCGCTGCGCCGCCGCAATCGCGGTGAGCGCCAACGAGTCCGGGCCACCGGAGAGGGCCACACACCAGTGGTCGCCGTCGATGTGCGCGCCAGCCGTGGCCACCGCACGCCGCAGCGCAGCTACAGCACTCGATCGATCCATCGCTGCGGTTCGTCGATCTCTGTTGGCAGCGGCAGGGTTTCGGCGCTCGACCAGACGGTGTTGAACCGGGCCATACCGACAGCGGACACCACGTGATCGACGAACGCCTTGCCGCGGGTGTACTGGCTGAGTTTGGCGTCGAAGCCGAGCAACGCCCGCACCAGCCGCTGCACGGGTGGCTGCTTGCGTTGCCTGCGCTCATCGAAGCGGCGCCGGATGATGTTGACCGACGGCACCACGGCCGGGCCCACAGCGTCCATGACGTGATCGGCGTGACCCTCCAGCAGCGTGCCGAGCACCAGCAGCTGATCGAGCGCCTTACGCTGTGGTTCGGCCTGCACGGCCCGCACCAGCCCGAGCACGCCCGTCGAACCCGGTTCGGGCGCAACGCCGTTGCGTTGGTTGCGCACGTAGGTGGCCAGCCGCCCCGCCACCGCGGCCACATCGTCGCCGGCATCCTGGGTCAGCACTGCCAGCGCATCGGACATGTGCGTGGTCAGCCACGGGTTGGCCCGGAACTGCACGCGGTGCGTGACCTCGTGCAGGCACACCCACAGCCGGAAATCCGCTGGAGTGACCCGCAATTCGCGTTCCACGGCGATCACGTTGGGGTACACCAGCAGTAGTTCGCCACCATCGGGCGCGAACGGGTCGTACTGGCCGAGAATGCCCGACGAGATGAACGCCAGCACCGCGCCGGTCTGCGCGCCCGTGACGCGGCCGGTGATGAAGCCCGGCTTGTGATCCTTGTCGTCGGCACCGCCGGTCATCACCCGCATCGAACGCGTCGCCGCGCGGATCCAGTCGGGGCGGTCGACGACGCGGGCTTCGGGCACCTCCGCACCCTCGTTGAGCTGGGTGACCTCGCGCACCGGCATCTCGGCGGAGCGTGCGCTCTCGTAGAGCTGGTCGATCGCGACGCTGCGCGTGTAATCGGTGAACGCCGGGGCCGGGCGGGCCAGCTTGGCGCCGACCGTCGCGGCGAACTCCCAGTCGACAGCGCGGCCCGCGGTCAGCGCCGAGGGGCGGCTCATGCGCCGCACCCGCAGGAGCGCAGCACGGCCGCCACCGCGTCGATGGCGGTGCGGCCGGTGGCTCCGGCGTTGTTGGACAGCAATGCGAACGTCAGCACCCGGCCGCTGGCGTCGGTGACGATCCCGGCCAGCGCGTTGGTGCCGGTGAGTGAGCCGGTTTTGGCGCGCAGCCAACCGGCTGCCGCCCGCCCGGAATCGGTGTCGAGGTAGCGGTTGGACAGTGTGCCGCTGCCACCGGCCACGGGCAGCAGGTCGACCAGTGGCCGCAGCTTGGGTTCGGTGGTGCCCGAGGCAGCGGTGACCACGCCGTCGAGTGTTCTCGCCGTCAGCCGGTCGAACACCGACAAACCGCTCGAGTCGACGAGCTTGGCGCCGCTGGTGTCGATACCGACGCTCTGCAGCTGCCCGAGCACGGACTGCACGCCGCCGTCGAAGCTCTGCGAGTGGTTCAGCTGATCGGCGACCTCGCGCGCGATGGATTCGGCCATCACGTTGTCCGACTCGTTCATCATCTGGCGCAGCCGCTCGATCAGCGGGGCCGACTGCACCTGGGCGATCTGCCTGCCGCCGAACTGCGCCAGCCGGGTGGCCGACACCGTCACGGTCGAGGGATCGACCTTGAGCGCGACGGCCAGCGCCTTGCCGGCCTCCAGAGCCGGGGTGGTGGTGCGCCGGGAGTCGACCGTGGCCGGCTGGATGCGGCCGCAGTCGAGCATCACGGGTTCCATCGGCGCGATGTCACCGCCGCCGATGTCGGCGGGATCCCAGCCCGGAGCCATGGTGGGCCCCGTGTAGGCGCTGGTGTCGACCGCCACGGCGGTGACCCGCACACCGCTCTGCCGGATCTGATCGGCCAGGTCGCTGATGCGGGCGGCGCCCTTGTACCAGGTGTCGGTACCGGCCGGGGCGTCCGAAAGCGTGGTGTCACCGCCGCCTTTGAGCACCACCAGACCGGGCTGTTGATCGGAGGCCACGACGGTGGTGGTCAGCCGGGCACCACGGTCCAGCGTGAGCAGCGCCGCCGCCGTGGTGAGCACCTTGTTGACCGACGCCGGTTGCATCGGGGTGTCGGCGTCCTGCTCCCACAGCTGGGCGCCCGTGGCGGCGTCCGTCACGCGGCCGGTGATCTCGCCGAGGTCGGGGTTGGCAAGAGCAGGTGCCAGCGCGGCGGCCAGACCACCGACCGTGGGGGTCGGCGCCGACATGTCGACGGGGGTGACCTCGGGACTGGCCGTCGCCGCGGGGGGCGCAGGTTTGGTCGCGGCGGCGTCGCTGGACTGCCGGCCCGTCAGAACGGCGGCGACAGCAACCACGGCGGCAACCAGCGCCAGAACCACGACGCCCACAACCACGTGGGTGGAACGCCGCCACCGAGTGGGCCGCATAGTTCTCCTGCTCATTCATCGACGGGGACCAGGCACCCCGCTGCGCCAGCCTATCGCTGGATTAGGGTTGACCCGCGTCGTCGCCCGACGACCCATGCCTTATCCGCAGATGCGAAGGAGCCACGACGGTGGAGTTCGACGTCGTCATCGAGATCCCGAAGGGTTCACGCAACAAGTACGAGGTTGACCACGAGACGGGCCGGGTCAAGCTCGACCGCTACCTGTTCACGCCGATGGGTTACCCCGCCGACTACGGCTTCTTCGAGAACACCCTCGGTGAAGACGGCGACCCGCTGGACGCGCTGGTGCTGCTGACCGAATCGGTGTTCCCCGGCTGCATCGTCGAAGCTCGACCGGTCGCGATGTTCAAGATGACCGACGAGGCCGGCGGCGACGACAAGCTGCTGTGTGTCCCGGCCGGCGACCCGCGCTGGGACCATATCCAGGACGTCGGCGACGTGTCGCAGTTCGAACTCGACGCCATCAAGCACTTCTTCGTGCACTACAAGGACCTGGAGCCGGGCAAGTTCGTCAAGGCCGCCGACTGGGCCGGCCGCGAGGAGGCCGAGGCCGAGCTGCAGCGTTCGATTGAGCGGTTCAAGGCCGAGGGCCACTGAGGACGACGATCAAGCGGCGAGGCACGAGCCGCGTTGAGGAGTCCGAACCACCAGCACTAACTACCGACGATCCGGGCTGATTTAGCGTCGCTGTAACACGGGGTAATACCGCCGTACTCTGCGCCTTCGATGATGGTCGTGTGTTGATGCATCAGGGCATGGGGCTTGACGCGTACAACGCATTGCCGATGCGGCGCGCGGTGCACGCGGTCTACGAATGTTGCTACAGCGTGCTGATGTCCGCCGACCTGGCCCGGTCGCGGCCGTACGCCGACCACGAGAGCCTGTTCCGGCAGGCCGACGCACTGTTGTTCAGCCTGGGCGAGGATTCCATCGACGCCGTGCTGCAGGCCTATCCGTTGATCGGGTGCCGCTGGCCCGATCTGCCCGATGTGACGGCGCGGTTCGACGACGCCTTGGTCCGCTATCGGGAGCGGTTCGGTTTCGGTTTCGTCATGTGCACACCGACATGCGATCCGACCGAGGTGCTCGACTGCATCGATGGTCGGCTCCACAACGACACCGAAACCGAACGCAAAGTGGTCCGCAACGAACTGGCCCGTATCAACCGGGTCCGGCTGGAACGGATGCTGGGCCCCGAGGGCGGGTTCTACAACTGGTAGCCGGGCTTTCGGTGGGCGGCTATTCGGGCCAGCCGTTGTCGAGGATGATCTGGACGAAGTCGTCGCGGACGAACGAATCGTCGTAGTGCGCAAGCACATCGGCGTTGACGTTGCCGAACGTGCTGCGCGGCCGGTGCTTGTTGCCGTCGGTGAAGGCCTGCAGGATCCGGCGTTTGAAATCGGGCCGCGGGTGCGCGGCGGTGACGGCGGCCAGCGCCTCGGGTGACAGGTCGTCGCGGCCGATCCCCAGCACGTCGGTCTCGACACCTGCTGTCACCAGGGCGATTTCGGGTTCGAGGAACTCGGGCACCCCCGGCGTGGTGTGCAATGCGATGCCCAGCCACACCTTGCGCGCGTCGGCCTCGTCGACACCGCGCGCCAGCAGGAACTCCTGGGCCGCGTTGGCGCCGTCGACCTCGAACCGCAACTGCGAGTCGCGATAGCGCTCGGTGAGCCCGATGTCGTGGAACATCGCGCCGACATAGAGCAATTCGAGGTCGGGCTGCAACCCGCGGCGGCGGCCCTGCAGTGCACCGAACAGGAACACCCGGCGCGAATGATCGAACAGCAGATCGCTCTCCGCGTCGCGGATGTATTCGGTGACGTCCCGCACCAGCTCGGTGTCGGGAATGACGATGTCGGCGATGGATTCGATGGATGTATTGGTCATGCAGCAAGTCTGCGGACGAAGCAGGCGATCGACCCGTGTCCTTTCGGCCACGAATCACACAGTTTGCGACATGGGCGGGAACGGCACCGGGTAGGGCTCGCTGAAGTCGGCGGACCGGCTGACCGCACGCCACTTGTCGTCGTCGGCGAGCAGTTGCCGATCGAGGGCGATCGAGCCTTCCGCGGCATTGACCCCGAGCGGCAGGTGGTACGGAATATCGTCGCGCCGAGTCATTTTCACCAGAATCTCGGCGGCGCGCACCGGATCACCCGCCGCAATGGCCCCGGACTGGCCTGCCGCGAATCGCATGGCACCGACAGTCTCGGCATACGCGTCGGGAAACTCGTGGACCGTCATCGAAGCCCCGGCCCAGTCGGTGCGGAACCCACTCGGCTCGACGACCAGCACCCGTACGCCGAACGGAGCGGTCTCGCCCTGCAACACCCGGGAAAATCCGTCGATCGCGAACTTGGCGGCCTGATACGACGCCAGGCCGGGTGATCCGCCGACCCGACCGCCCATCGACGAGAACTGGATGACAAGGCCTCCCTGCTGGTCCCGCAGGATCGGGATGGCCGCCTTGGACACGTTGTAGACGCCCCAGAAGTTGGTTTCGAACTGCTCGCGGAAGTCGGCGTCGTCGGTGGTCTCGATGGGTGACACGTTCGCGTATCCGGCGTTGTTGACGATCACGTCGAGGCGGCCGAACCGGTCGCGGGCCGCGGCCAGCGCCGCAGCAGCGGCAGCGGGGTCGGTGACGTCGAGCGCGAGCGGATAGACCCGCTCGCCGAACTCCTCGACAA
Organism: Mycolicibacterium brisbanense; assembly: GCF_001570425.1. Taxonomy (GTDB): domain Bacteria; phylum Actinomycetota; class Actinomycetes; order Mycobacteriales; family Mycobacteriaceae; genus Mycobacterium; species Mycobacterium brisbanense. Next base: position 129,204 of record NZ_BCSX01000019.1, on the reverse strand, counting down.
GGTCGGCGAGTTGCTCGGGCCTGCGGGCGGTGGCTGCCACGCGATCACCCTCCTGCAGTGCCGCACGAACCAGGGCGCGGCCAAGGCCGCGGGACGAACCGGTGACGAACCAGACTTTGCTCATGTAGTTAGTACAACACCGTTTCGTTAATAATGCAACAGTGTTGCGCTAAACTCACTACGTGCCGACCCCCGACTTCCAGCGCGCCCGCAGTTCCGCGGCCAAACAGGCCCGTGAAGAGGCGATCCTCGAGTCCGCCCGGCGGTTGGGCTCCGACCTGGGCATCCGGCAGATCACCCTCACCGACATCGCCACAGCGGTCGGCATGCACAAGTCCGCGATGCTGCGGTATTTCGAGACGCGCGAGGAGATCTTCTTGCGACTCACCGCCGACGGCTGGCGGGAATGGTCGGCCGCGCTGCGTGCACGCCTGGACGCGGCCGACGAGATGTCGCCCGCCGCAGTCGGTTCCACGTTCGCCGCGACGCTCGCCGAGCGCGGGATGTTCTGCGATCTGCTCGCCCAGGCGCCGATGAATCTCGAGCGCAATGTCTCCGTCGACGCGGTGCGGACATTCAAGCTCGCGACGCTCACGGAGGTCGACGCGATCGTCGCCGCGACACGCAGGCTGCTGCCGGCGTTGACCGAGGAAGACGGCGTCGACCTGGTGGCCGCAGCCACATCGCTGTCGGGCGCGTTCTGGCAGATGGCCACACCCGGCCCGGAGATCGCCGAGCTCTACCGCAGCGAACCCGGCCTTGCGCACGCGGTCGTCGACGTCGAATCACGCGTCGCGCGAATACTATCGGCGATGCTCACCGGAATCGTCGCCCAGCGCTGAGGCTATGAGGCCCTGGCCTGAGACCGGGAGGCCAGCAGGCGCTGCACATCGACGCCGACGGCCCGCAGATCCTGGCCCGGCGCGGCCGCGACCAGCGTCACCCCGTCGGCAACACCCGCGGCTTCGATGTCGGCGATCAGCCCCGCCAGCCCCAGTACCGTACCGACGTAACGCACGTTGGAGTCGTCCGTCGCCACCTGCAGCGCGCGCCGGGCCGACCGGAAATCAGCGCCGACCGCCACCGTGACGTCCAGGATCACCGCCACGTCCCCGTCGACGCCTGCCCGGATCCGGCGGGCCCGCGCCAGGTCAGGCGCCGAGATCCGCACCACCGGCTCGTCGCCGTCGGTCAATTCGGTCCAGTCATCGGTATCCGCCACGAAGATCCGCACGGACTCGACGCTACGGACGCCGGACACGCAGCCGAAGGGTTGTACTCAGGGCGAATACAAGGAAATGACCACCATCAGGTGTGAGTTCGCCCCGTTGTGGGTATGCGGGGCGCGGCGGCGGCGATGCCGCTTGTCCTTGTACTGTCGCCATAGGCGCACGAACACGTCGGAGGTGACCCTATGACCAGCCAGCCAATCCCCACCGAGGGCCCGAACGCGACCGCAGCGGCGGTCAACTGCGCAGTCGAAGAACGCCGCGACGGTGAGGTCAGCGTCGTGGTGGTATCGGGCACGGTGGACATGCTGACTGCACCCCGGCTCGAGGAGGCCATTCGCTCTGCCACGAAGAGCTCACCGTCGGCATTGGTGGTCGACATGAGCGGCGTCGATTTCCTCGCGTCCGCGGGTATGGGTGTGCTCGTCGCCTCACACAACGCACTGCAGCCCGCGGTGCGGTTCGCAGTGGTGGCCGACGGTCCGGCCACCAGCCGGCCTCTCAAGCTCGTCGGCATCGACGACGTCGTCGAGTTGTTCGCAACCCTCGACGACGCATTGGCCGCGGTGAGGAATTAAACGAGACTCACGTTGCCATGTCAGACCAACAACAGCCAGCGTGCTTCACGAAGGTTGATGTCGCTGCCGTCCCAGAAGCGGCTGCCCAGGTTCGGCATGAGTTCTCGGACTGGCTGCACAGCCATCTCATGCTCGACTCGGTCAAGGCCAGCGACGTGCTCTTGGCAGTCAACGAAGCACTCGCCAATGTCGCCGAATTCGCCTACGTGAGCTCGCCGCAGCCGGGCGTCATGCATCTGCGCGCGGACTACGATCCGACCGCGGCGGTTCTCACCGTCACCGTCGCCGACCAAGGCAGCTGGCGGTCGGCCCGGCCACCGGCGAACAACCCCGCGCGCGGCCGCGGCATACCTCTCATGCGCGCGCTCAGCGATCACACGATCATCGACTCGTCACCGGTGGGCACGGAGGTGCGGCTGCAGTGGGACCACATCTCCGGCCCGTTGTGACCGGTCAGGACTGCGGCAGTCGCACGACCTGAACGAAGAACTCGTCGATCTGCCGAACTGCATTCATGAACTGGTCCAGGTCAACGGGTTTGGTGACGTAGGCGTTGGCGTGCAGCTTGTAGCTGCGCAGAATGTCTTCTTCGGCCGACGAGGTGGTGAGGACGACGACGGGGATGTGGCAGAGGTCTGCGTCGGACTTGACCTTCTCCAAGAGCTGGCGGCCATCGTATTTGGGCAGGTTGAGGTCGAGCAGGATGAGGTCGGGTGTCGGGGCGTGCTCGAACGCCCCCCGGCGGTACAGAAAGTCCAGCCCTTCCTCACCGTCGCGGGCGACGTAGAGATTGTTCTCGATTTTGTTGTGCTCGAACGCTTCCCGGGTGATGAGCTCGTCACCGGGATCATCCTCGACCAGCAGGATGTCGATCGCACGGGCCTCCGCGCCTGATGTCATTCAGAACTTCCTTCCATTCGGGGCAGGGTGAAATTGATCCGGGTCCCGCCCGAATACGACGTGTCTATCCAGATGTTGCCGCCGTGGTATTCGACGATCTTCTTGCACAGCGCAAGCCCGATACCCGTTCCGCCGTAAGCGTCTCGGCCGTGCAACCGCTGGAAGATCACGAAGACCTTGTCGGCGAATTCTTCACCGATTCCGATGCCGTTGTCCGACACGGTGAACAGCCAGGCCTCGCCGTCGGGCCGATACTCGATCGCGACGTGTGGCGCGAAGCCATCCCGCCTGAACTTCACCGCGTTTCCGATCAGGTTCTGCCACACCATCGTAAGCAGGGTCGGGTCACCGTCGACTTGCGGCAGCGGTTCGGACGGGAGCACGATGTCGGCGCCCGACTCCTCCACGGAAGTCGACAGATTGGTCAGCGCGGACGCCAGCGTCGCGCCGAGATCCACCTCTGCGCGGGTCGCGCCCAGCCGCCCGACCCGGGAAAAGGTCAACAGATCGTTGATCAGCACCTGCATGCGCTTGGCCCCGTCGACCGCGAAACCGATGTACTCGACTCCGCGCTCGTCGAGCTTGTCGCCGTACCGCCTCTCCAACAACTGGCAGAACGAGGCCACCTTTCTCAGCGGCTCCTGCAGATCGTGCGACGCCACATAGGCGAACTGTTCGAGTTCGGCATTCGACCGCCTCAGCTCGTCGGCCTGCTCATCGAGGGACGCCTGCGCGGAGCGTGACGCGTCGAGCTCATCGACGATGCGCTGGCGCATGTCCTCGACGTCGACCGAGATGGCCCGAATGTCCTTGGGCCCCTTGGGGACGATGCGGTCGCCGAAGTTGCCCTGGGTGATCCTGCGGCACGCCGCCGCAAGCGCATCCAGCGGGCGTATCACCGCGCCACGCACCCAGACCGCGAGCAGCAGCGCGGTGACGATGAATGCGGCGATCACGGCGATCAGCATTCCGTCGCGCCAGGTTCGGCTGCGGTCCAGCTCATCGCGCGCAGCGTTCCTGAGCTGCTCGAGGTGCGCGTTCTGGGCGTCGAAAAGCACCCGCATACCGTCGAATTCGGCTTTCCCGCGGGCGGCGGTCTGCTCATCGACGACGGCGGGCCGGCCCGGCGTGACACTGACGATGAGCGGGGCGGCATAGGTGCTGCGCCACCTGTCCGCCGCCCGCGCAATCGCGTCGAGATCGGCCAGTTGTTGCTCGCGGTCGCCCACCAGCGACCGGATGTCGGCGGCGGCCGCGGTGGCGACGCTCTGTCCCTCGTCATAGGGCTGCAGGAACTGCCGGTCAGCCGCGATGGCGTAACCGCGGACCGCCGTTTCCTGATCGCGCAGAGCCGCCTGCAGCCGGTAGGCAGCCACGCGCGCGGGCTGAAGATGGTTGATCAGATCATCGGAGACCTGGTCGGTCCATCGGATCATCAGACCCCCGGCCACAGCGCCCGCGAGCACGATGCCGCCCATGGTCGCCAGCACGACGTTGAGCCAGCCCTGGACGGTGAGCTTCATCGGGGAGACCGCTCCACCCGGATCACCGCGATGTCATCGGTGAGGCCGCCATGCGGTTGAGCGTAGGTCTCGGCCTGGCCGATCAGGGCGTCGACGAACTCCCGCCCGGGCAACCCGGCCAGCGTTCGAGCCACCCTGAGCAGGCCGGCTTCGCCGAGGCGTTCGTCGCCGGGGCCCGCATGCCCCTCGAACAAGCCGTCGGTGAGCAGCAGCAGGCCCTGCCCTTCTGACAGCTGCAGTTGGTTGACGGGCCACTCCTCGGCACCGAGGCCCAGGGCGGGGCCGGCCGGCGGCTCGATCCATTCCACGGAGTTTCTGTTGTGGCCGAGCATTCCCGGATGCCCTGCCCGCACCGCCGCGTAGCGACCGCTGTCAGGATCGATCGCCAAGCTCAGCAGCGTTGCGAACACCCCGGTCCCGGGGCGTTCGGTGGTCAGAATCCGGTCCAGCTGGCGCATCCGCTCGTTGCCCCGCAACCCCGCGAACGTCAGCGCGCGCCAGCCGATGCGCAGCGCCACTCCCAGTGCCGCGGCATCCGGGCCGTGGCCGGCGACATCCCCGATCATCACGTGAACCGTGCGGTCGTTGGTCTGGACCACATCGTAGAAATCCCCGCCGATCAGGGCGTCCTGGCGGCTGGGCAGGGACTGCGTGATGATCTCGACGCCCGGGTCACCGAGCAGCAACGGGGACGGGAGCAGCCCGCGCTCGAGCCGTGCGTTCTCCTGCGCGCGTAGATGGCTGGCGTGCAGGGCGACGGCGGTGAGTTCGGCACGCTTGCGCTCGATGGCGTACCGCACCGCGCGCACCAGCACCTCCGGCTCCACCCGGCCCTTGACCAGGTAGTCCTGCGCGCCGGACGCCACCGCCGACACCCCGAAATGCTCGTCGTGCAAACCCGTCAGCACCACGATCGGGATGGCGGCATCCACCTTGGCCAACCGGTGCAAGGCATCGATCCCGATGGCGTCGGGCAGATTCAGGTCGAGGAGCACACAGTGCGGGCGATCGGCGGACAGTGCCTGCTCGGCGTCGGAAAGCGATTGCGCCCAACGGAACTCGATGTCAGCGTCGGCGTCGGCGATCAGCTCCTCGACCAGCAGAGCATCAGCTCGGTCGTCCTCGACGAGGAGCAGCGACAACCGCCGCTCATTACCTGCAGGCACCGTCGGTGCGCGCATGGGCCATCACATCCTTAATGTAATGAGGTCACCCAGGTCGCGCCGACCATTTGCTTTAGTGACAACTCCTCGACACTACCGGGCGTCACGCACCCGGGTCTTGTAGAGGCTGGCTGCCGTGGTGATGGCCAGGGTCACTACGATCACGCCGAGACTGACCAGCGTGGGAATGTCCGGCACCGGCACGGGCTCGCCACCGTTGATGAACGGCAACTCGTTCTCGTGCAGGGCGTGCAGCACGAGCTTCACGCCGATGAAGAACAGGATGATGGCCAAGCCCTGGGACAGGTACACCAGGCGCTTGAGCAGATCGCCCAGCAGGAAGTACAGCTGGCGCAAGCCCATCAAGGCGAACACGTTCGCGGTGAACACCAGGTAGGGCTGTTGGGTGAGACCGTAGATCGCGGGAATCGAATCCAGCGCGAACAGCAGGTCGGTGGTGCCCAGCGCGACGATCACCAGGAACATCGGCGTCATCAACCTCGCGCCGTCGTCTTTGACCCACAGCCGCAAGCCGTCCCAGCGATCCGTGGTCCGCAGGTGCCGCTGTGCGAACCGCACCACGAAGTTGTCGGCGTCGTCGTCGTGCTCGGTGTCGCGCACCAGGTTGATCGCGGTGTACAGCAGGAACGCCCCGAAGATGTAGAAAACCCAGGAGAACTGCTCGATGGCCACCGCACCGAGCGCGATGAAGACGCCGCGGAAGATCAGCGCCAAGATGATCCCGACGAGCAATGCCTGTTGCTGATAGATCCTGGGCACTTTGAAGCTGGCCATGATGATCAGGAAGATGAACAGGTTGTCCACCGACAGGCTGTACTCCGTGAGCCACCCGGCGAAGAACTCCAGCCCGAACTGGCTGCCGTGGAAGAACCACACCCACACGCCGAACGCCACTGCCAGACCGATGTAGATCGACAGATACGTCGCCGTTTCGCGGGTCGTCGGCTCGTGGGGCCTGCGGCCGATCACCACGACGTCGAACAAGAGCACAGCGATCGTCACGGTCAGCGTGACAATCCACTCGAGCTGGGTTACATGCATCAGGAATCCTCCGGCTGTCACAAAACGCCGGAGGTCTCTTCCACCCGCCTTACGGCCGGGCCCGCAGCACCGATCGGCTTCATGTCAGCCGATGTGATGACGACACTGCAGCGAAGGAATACTCCCCTCCGCCGACAAGTGTGCCACGCCGTGCGCTTCATCCGCCCACCGGGACCGCGGCTTAGTAGTTTGTACTCGTGACAGCTGCGGATGAAGCACACGCCGAGCACGCGATCCCTGCGCAATACGTGCTTTCCTCTGCGGCGCCCGAGCCCCGGACGCTGGTGGACATCCTGCGCGACACCGCGAGCCGGTTCCCTGACGCCCCTGCGCTCGACGACGGGTCGGTGCAGCTCACCTACGCCGAACTGATCACCGACGTCGAAGACAGCGTGGCCTGGCTCGCGGCGCGCGGCATCGGCCGCGGTGACCGGATCGGGATCCGGATGCCGTCGGGCACCTATGCGCTCTACGTCGCGATCCTGGCCACGCTGGCGGCCGGCGCGGCCTACGTTCCGGTGGACGCCGACGACCCCGACGAACGGGCCCAGCTGGTATTCGGCGAGGCCAACGTGGTGGGCGTGATCACCGAGGCCGGCCTGGTGCGGGGCCCCGGATCATCGCGGGGCTGGCGTGCGGCGGCGCCGCTGGTTCGTGACGACGCCTGGATCATCTTCACCTCCGGATCGACGGGGACGCCAAAGGGTGTGGCGGTGACGCACCGCAGCGCGGCCGCATTCGTCGACGCTGAAGCACGGATGTTCCTGCAGGACAACCCGATCGGACCCGGGGACCGAGTGCTGGCCGGTTTGTCGGTGGCGTTCGACGCGTCGTGCGAGGAGATGTGGCTGGCCTGGCGGCACGGGGCCTGCCTGGTCCCGGCACCCCGGTCGTTGGTGCGCAGCGGCATGGATCTGGGCCCGTGGCTGGTGAGCCGCGACATCACCGTGGTGTCGACGGTGCCGACACTCGCGGCGCTGTGGCCCGCCGAGGCGCTCGAAGCCGTGCGCCTGCTCATCTTCGGCGGTGAGGCGTGCCCGCCCGAGCTCGCGCAGCGTCTGGCGGTCGACGGGCGCGAGCTGTGGAACACCTACGGGCCCACCGAGGCCACCGTCGTCGCGTGCGGGGCCAAGCTGGACGGGCAGGGCCCCGTCAGCATCGGTCTGCCGTTGCCCGGCTGGGACCTGGCGGTCGTCGACGCGAAGGGCCACCAGGTTGCCTTCGGCGAGGTCGGCGAACTGGTGATCGGCGGCGTGGGACTGGCCCGGTACCTGGACCCCGAGAAAGACGCCGAGAAGTACGCGGCCATGCCGACGCTGGGCTGGAGCCGGGCTTACCGCAGCGGTGACCTGGTGCGTCTGGAACCGGACGGCCTGTACTTCCAGGGCCGGGCCGACGATCAGGTCAAGGTCGGCGGCAGGCGCATCGAGCTGGGCGAGGTGGACAACGCGCTGGTCCACCTGCCCGGTGTCAGCGGCGGTGCGGCCGCGGTCCGCAAGACCGCCAGCGGCACCCCGTTACTGGTCGGCTACATCGCCAGCGCCGATCCGGACTTCGACCTCGCCGCCGCCAGGGCCTCGCTGTCGGAAGCCCTACCTGCCGCGCTGGTGCCCCGGCTGGTGCTGCTCGACGAGTTGCCGACCCGCACGTCGGGCAAGGTGGACCGCAACGCACTGCCCTGGCCGCCGCCCGGCGAGACCGAGCAGGACGCCCCCGACCTCGGCGGCACCCTGGGTTGGCTCGCCGGGCTGTGGCGCGATGTCCTCGGCACCGCCGTCGACGGCCCGGAGGCCGATTTCATCGCGCTCGGCGGCGGCTCGTTGTCGGCCGCCCAGCTCGTGGCCGCACTGCGGCAGCGGTATCCACAGGTGACCGTCGCCGACCTGTACGACCATCCGCGGCTGGGTTCACTAGCCGGATACCTCGACGAACTCAAACCTCCGCCGCAGGTGGAAACGCGCGTGGTGAAACCGACGCCGTGGCTCACCCAAGCCGCCCAGGTGGCGTTGTCCCTGCCGCTGGCGACGCTGACCGGCGTGCAGTGGGTGGTGTGGCTGGCGCTGCTGAACAACATCGCCGCAGCCGCGAAAATCGTGCCGTGGGCCACGCCCGTGAACTGGTGGTGGCTGCTGGCCGGCTTCCTTATCTTCATCACGCCCGTGGGCCGCATGGGCATCGCCGTGCTCTTCGCGCGGATGCTGCTCAGCGGGCTGGAGCCGGGCACCTACCGTCGCGGCGGCGCCGTGCACCTGCGGGTCTGGATCGCCGAGCGGCTCGCTGACGCCAGCGGCGCGGAGAACCTGGCAGGCGCGCCGTGGATGGTCTATTACGCCCGGGCGCTGGGCAACAGCGTCGGCAAGGGCGTCGACCTGCACTCTGCCCCGCCGGTGACCGGCATGCTCAAGATCGGCCATCGCGCCTCCGTCGAACCCGAGGTGGATCTCACCGGGCACTGGATCGACGGTGACCTGTTCCACGTGGGACCGGTGTCGATCGGCAACGACGCCACCATCGGCGCGCGCACCACGCTGCTGCCCGGGGCGACGGTCGGGAAGAACGCCGATGTGGCCCCCGGTTCCGCGGTGGTCGGCAAGGTGAAGAACGGCCAGTTCTGGAAGGGCTCGCCTGCGGTGAAGTCCGGCAAGGCCCGTCATCCATGGCCCGACCACCGGCCGGGCCGCGCCCCGGTGTGGGTGGCCGTCTACGGCGTCACCTCGATACTGCTCGGCAGCCTGCCGTTGGCCGCACTCGCCGCCGGCCTCGCCGTGGTCGGCTGGGGTGTGCGCGGCACCGCATCCCCCAAGGAGGCGATCCTGCCTGCCCTGGCGTGGACGCCGGTCGCGGCGCTGGTCGCGATGGTCGTCTATGCCGCGCTGACCGTGGTCGGGGTGCGCCTGCTGTCGCTGCGCCTGTCCGAGGGTTACCACCCGGTGCGCAGCCGCGTGGGCTGGCAGCTGTGGGCCACCGAACGGCTGATGGACGCGGCCCGTAACTACCTGTTCCCCATCTACGCCAGCCTGCTGACACCGTGGTGGCTGCGGCTCCTGGGCGCGAAAGTCGGCAAGGGCACCGAGATCTCCACGGCGCTGTTCACACCGAAGTTCACCGAGGTGCAGGACGGTGCGTTCCTGGCCGACGACACCATGGTGGCCTCCTATGAACTGGGCGGCGGCTGGATCCACGTCGCGAAGGCCACCATCGGCAAGCGCGCATTCCTCGGCAACTCGGGCATCACCCAGCCCGGCCGCAAAGTGCCCGACGACGGCCTGGTCGCGGTGCTCTCGGCCGCCCCGCACAAAGCCAAGGCCGGATCGTCGTGGCTCGGCAGCCCTCCGGTCCGGTTGCGCCGCAACCCGACTGCGGCCGACGCGCTGCGCACGTTCCACCCGTCGAACCGACTCAAGATCATGCGCGGCACGGTCGAGACCTGCCGCATCATCCCGGTGATCGTGACGTTCGCGATCGGTGTCGCGGTGCTCGGCGCCCTGCAGGCCGCGGCCATCCGCATCGGCTACCTGTGGACCGCGCTGGCCAGCGGCGTGGTGCTGCTGGCCGCGGGCGCTGTCGCGGGTGCCATCGCGGTGATCGCGAAGTGGTTGGTGATCGGGCGGATTCGCGCCGTCGAACACCCGCTGTGGTCGTCGTTCGTGTGGCGCAACGAGGTCTCGGACACCTTCGTCGAAACCGTTGCGGCACCGTGGTTCGCGCGCGCCGCCAGCGGCACTCCGGTGATGAACCTGTGGCTGCGCGGGCTCGGCGCCTCGATCGGACGCGGCGTGTGGTGCGAAACCTATTGGCTGCCGGAGGCCGATCTGGTCACGCTGGGCACCGCGGCCACGGTCAACCGCGGCTGCGTGGTGCAGACGCACCTGTTCCACGACCGCATCATGCGGTTGGACAGCGTGGTGCTTGAGGACGGTGCGACGCTCGGGCCGCACTGCGTGGCGCTGCCCGCGGCCCGCCTGGGCGCCGGGGCCACGGTGGGCCCTGGCTCGCTGGTGATGCGCGGCGACGAGGTTCCGGCCTCGACGCGCTGGCAGGGCAATCCGATCGCGCCGTGGAACCTGTTCGGCAAGAAGCGCGGCGGCTCGGCTGACAAGGCGTCCAAGAGCCCCGAGGACAGCGCCGCGTGACGCGATCCGACAAGGCGGTCAGCAAGGCGGCCAAGAAAGCCACCAAGAAGGCATCCGCAGCTCCCGTCATCGACCCCTACCTGCCGGGCAACGGCAACTTCGGTTACCGGGTGTCGCGCTACGAACTCGAACTCGAGTACAAGGTGTCGGCCAATCGACTGGCCGGGTCGGCCACCATCACCGCCGTCACGCTGGCCCAATTGCGCACGTTCACCCTCGATCTCGCGAACACCATGAACGTGTCGAGGGTTTCGGTGAACGGCCGCAGGCCCGCCCAGTTCCGATGTTCCAACGGAAAACTGCTCATCACGTTGGCCTCACCGCTGCCGGCGGGTGCCGCCATGACCGTGCTGGTCCGCTACAGCGGCAACCCGCGGCCCATCGACACCTTTTGGGGCGAAGTCGGATTCGAGGAGCTCTCGAACGGCGCCCTGGTCGCCGGGCAGCCCAACGGCGCGGCCACCTGGTTCCCGTGCGACGACCACCCCAGCGCCAAGGCCAGCTACCGCGTCGAAATCAGCACCGACAGCCCGTACTACGCGATCGCCAACGGCGAGTTGGTTTCCCGAAGGGTCCGGGCCGGGCACACCGTGTGGACCTACGAGCAGGCCGAGCCGACATCGAGCTACCTGATGACGCTGCAGATCGGCATGTACGAGCGCCACCGACTGGCCAAATCCCCCGTGCCGATGCACGCCGTGCTGCCGTCGCGGCTCAAACGCGACTTCGACCATGATTTCGACCGGCAGCCGCAGATGATGAAGTTGTTCGTCAAACTGTTCGGGCCGTACCCGCTTGCCACCGGCTACACCGTGGTGGTCACCGACGACGACCTGGAAATCCCCCTTGAGGCCCAAGGCATTTCGATCTTCGGCGCCAACCACTGCGACGGGCACCGCGGCGCCGAACGGCTCATCGCCCACGAGCTGGCCCACCAGTGGTTCGGCAATTCGGTGACCGCGCGGCACTGGCGCGACATCTGGCTGCACGAAGGCTTCGCCTGTTACGCCGAATGGCTGTGGTCGGAGAACAGCGGTGGGCCGAGCGCAGCCGAGTGGGCCGGTCGCTACCACCACAAGCTGGCGGACCTGCCCCAGAACCTGCTGCTGTCCGACCCCGGTCCCGAGGACATGTTCGACGACCGCGTGTACAAGCGAGGTGCGTTGACGCTGCACGTGCTGCGCAACCGCATCGGCGACAAGAATTTCTTTGCGCTGCTGCAGGATTGGACAACCAAGTACCGGCACAGCACCGCGTTCACCGACGACTTCACCGGGCTGGCCGCGCGCTACACCGACGAATCGCTGCAGCCACTGTGGCAGGCCTGGCTGTATTCGAAAGCCCTGCCACCGCTGTGACCGACGGCGGCGGCCCGTCCGCAGCATCTGATCCTCTTCGCGCAAGCGGCTCATCGCCGGGCCCCGTGACGCGCAGCAGCGTCGCCACGGTCGGGGCCGCGACCGCGATCACGGCGCTGTGCGGCTACGCCGTGCTCTACCTGGCCGCCCGGGCTCTCGAACCGGCGGGGTTCTCGGTGTTCAGCGTGTTCTGGGGCGCGTTCGGCCTGGTCACCGGCGCCGCCAACGGCTTGCTGCAAGAGGCCACCCGCGAGGTGCGTGCCGTATCGGTCAACCCCTACGTCGGACCGGGGCCGCGGACCCACCCGCTGCGGGTGGCCGCGCTGGTCGGTCTCGTCGCGGCAGCGGTGATCGCAGGCACCTCGCCGCTGTGGGCGCCGCACGTGTTCGTCGAATCGCCCGTGCTCAGTGTCGTGCTGCTCAGCGCGGGCCTCGCCGGGTTCTGTATGCACGCGACGCTGCTGGGCATGCTCGCCGGGGTGAACCGCTGGTCGCAGTACGGCGCGCTGATGGTGACCGACGCCGTCATCCGCGTCGCCGTCGCGGCGGGCACCGTGGTGCTGGGCTGGGAACTGGTCGGTTTCCTGTGGGCCACCGTGGCCGGCGCGGTGGCGTGGCTGATCCTGCTGATCGCCTCGCCCGCCACCCGGCTCGCGGCCGAACTGGTCACCGCGGGCGGCCCGGGGACGTTCCTGCGGGGCGCCGCGCATTCCATCGCCGCCGCAGGTGCCAGCGCGATCCTGGTGATGGGCTTCCCGGTGCTGCTCAAGGCCACCTCGGCGGACCTCGGTGCGGCCGGTGGCGTGGTGATCCTGGCCGTGACGCTGACGCGGGCTCCGCTGCTGGTGCCGCTGACGGCGATGCAGGGCAACCTGATCGCGCACTTCGTGGACCAGCGCAGCGCGCGACTGCGGGCCCTGCTGGCGCCTGCTGCCGTGGTCGCGGGGCTGGGTGGGGTCGGGGTGCTGGCCGCCGGACTACTGGGGCCCTGGCTGCTGCAGGTGGCGTTCGGGCCCGAGTACCGGGCCAGTGGTGCGCTGCTGGCCTGGTTGACCGCAGGCGCTGTGGCGATCGCGATGCTGACGCTGACCGGAGCTGCGGCCGTCGCGGCCGCACTGCACCGGGCGTACGCGGCCGGCTGGATCAGCGCGACTGTGGCAGCAGTAGCCCTGCTGCTGCTGCCGGTCGGGCTGGAAACCCGCACCGTGATCGCCCTGCTCTGTGCACCGCTGGTCGGAATCGCCGTGCATCTGGTGGCGCTGGGCCGGGCATCGGCCGGGCAGGAGTAGTAGTTTGGTGCCCATCGACACGCGCTACCACGACGTCTGGATCGTCATTCCCGCCTTCAACGAGGCGACCATCATCGGCGACGTCATCTCCGACGTTCGCTCCGTTTTCCCTCACGTGGTCTGTGTGGATGACGGCAGCCGCGACAACACCGCCGAGCAGGCCTTCGCCGCAGGCGCACACGTCGTGCCGCACCCGGTCAACCTCGGCCAGGGTGCGGCCATCCAGACCGGCGTCGAGTACGCCCGCCGCCAGCCCGGCGCCGAGGTGTTCGTGACGTTCGACGCCGACGGCCAGCACCAGGTCAAGGACGTGGTCCGGATGATCGACCGGCTCAGCGCCGACGACGTCGACCTCGTCATCGGGACCCGCTTCGCCGGTGCGGTCACCCATACCCCGCCGCTCAAGCGGATCATCCTGCGCGCAGCGGCATTTCTGAGCCCCCAGAGCCGGGCGCTGGGCCTGACCGACGCGCACAACGGGCTGCGGGTGTTCGATCGCAAAGTGGCCGATTCGCTCAACCTGACCATGAGCGGCATGAGCCACGCGGGCGAATTCATCGCATTGGCCTACGAAAACCAGTGGCGGGTGGCCGAGGAGCCGGTCGAGATTCTCTACACCGACTACTCGAAGTCGAAGGGCCAGCCGTTGCTCAACGGGGTCAACATCGTCTTCGACGGGTTGTTACGCAGGAGGTTGTCCCGGTGAACTGGATTCAGGCACTGCTGATCGTCTCGGTGCTCGCGCTGCTGGTGTACCTGCTGAACTCGCGCCGCAGTGCCCGGTCCAAGGCCTGGGTCAAGGTGGGTTTCGTGCTGTTCGTGGTGGCGGGCATCTACGCGATCCTGCGACCCGACGACACCACGGTCGTCGCGAATTGGCTTGGCGTCAAACGCGGTACAGACCTGATGGAGTACGTGCTGATCATCGCGTTCGTCTTCGTCACGCTCTCGGCGTACCTGCGCTTCAAAGACCTCGAACTCAAATACGCCAGGCTGGCCCGCTCGGTGGCCTTGCAGAACGCGCGCGTGCCTAGCGACGACTGAAAAGCTCCGCCAGCAGGTCGATCCGGGCGTCCTCGAGCTCGGGCTGCGGCAGCACCCGCCGCACGATGGCCGCGCCGTCGAAGGTGTTGAGCACGACCGCGAGCACCACGGCCAGCGCATCCTCGGGAATCTGCTCGGCGCCCGGCGCGCTCTTGGCGGTCTCGTAGATGTTCTCGACGTACTCGGCGAGCACCGTTTGCAGTGTCGCCCGCAGCTTTTCGTCGGTGCGGGCGGCCACCATCAGCTCGTGCCACACGGTGTTGGTGTCGCTGCCCGCGATGTCGCGCAGAATCGTCAGCACCGCGTGCAGCGGCGGCTGCTCGGCCGGGATCTGTGCGACGAGCTTGCTGCCCAACTCCAATTGCCTGCGCGCCACCTCATGGGCTGTGGCCGCCATGAAGTCGCTCATGGTCGGAAAGTGCCGGAACAGCGCGCCGTCGGAGACCTTGGCCCGCCGCGCGATCACCGAAGCCGATGCACGTGCGTAACCCACCTCGACGATGGTGTCGATGCCGGCGTCGAGCAGCCGGGCAACGGTCTCCTCACGACGTTGCTGCTGGGTTCTCGCCATCTCAAACCGTTTGTGCCACAGGCTGTTCGGCGCCGCGGGCGCGCAGGTAGCGACCGGACTTCACCGTGGCGCCGTAGCCGTCACGGAACTGACCGTTGCGGTACACCACCACACCGTTGACGGCTGTCGCGACGACCGCGTCGTCGTTGCGGTTCACCATCCGGCTCAGGCCGCCATAGAACGGCACCGACTCCTCGTGGTACGCGTCGACCTGATCGTCGAGCCCGGCCGGGTCGATCACCACGAAGTCGGCACGCTCACCTTGCCGCAGGGTGCCTGCAGCCACACCGAACCAGTCGGCGACCTCGGCGGTCAGCCGGTGCACGGCATGCGTCGTGGTCAGGAACGGCCGGCCGGCCAGCTGGGCGTCGCGAACCCGCTTGAGCAGGCGCAGCGGGTAGTTGTAGAACGCCATGTTGCGCAGGTGCGCACCGGCATCCGAGAAGCCCATGTGCACCGAGGGCTCCTTGGCCAGCTTGTCGAGCTGCTTGGGCCGGGCGTTGGCCACGATGGTGGTCCACCGGACATTGCGCTCGCCATTCTCGACGAGCACGTCGAGGAACGCGTCGAGCGGATGGATGCCCCGCTCATCGGCGATCTGTCCGAAGGACTTGCCGATCAGCGTCTTGTCGGGGCATTCGACGATGGTCGCGTCGTGGAAATCGCGGTGCCACAACGTCGGGCCGAGCTTGCGGCGATCGAACGACCGCCGGAACCGGCGGCGGTACTCCGGGTCCGCCAGCAGCTTGTTGCGCTCCAGCTGATCACGCAGGTGCAGTGCCGCCGTGCCTGCGCCGAACTCCTCGAAAACCGGCAGATCGATTCCGTCCGAATACAATTCGAACGGCACCGGCAGGTGCTGGAACCGTACCTTGGCATCCAGGATCCGGTTGAGCAGTCGCGTTCCCGGCCCCAGCACATGCACTGCGCCCGGCGAAGACTTGGCGTCGGCCGAGACCAGCAGGCTCACCCGCACGCCGCGGCGCCGGCCGAACCAGCTGCTGCTCTCCAGGAAGAAGTTCAGGGCCTCCTGCGCCTTGGCGACGTTGGGTGCGCTCTGCAGCACCCGGCCGCGCTTGCGCAGCACCTTGATGAGCCTGCGGCGTTCCCGCCAGGTCGCGAATGTCGAGGGCAGCGCGCGGGACCGGAACCGGTCGCCGTCGAGCTTGTCGATCGCGGCGTCCATCCCCGACATGCCGAGCATGCCCGCGGCGAGCGCCTCGTCGAGCTTGGCCGCCATGGCCTCGAGTTCGGCGTCGGTCGGGGTGACGTCGCGGGTGGTGGCGCGGTCAAGGCCGAGCACCGAGGCCCGCAGATCGGAGTGGCCCAGCATCGAGGCGATGTTGGGACCCAGCGGCAGATGATCGAGGACCTCGATGTACTCGCTCGGATTCGTCCACGTGCGGTGCTGTTCGAGCGCGCCGAGGACGAACTTGCGCGGCACCGCCTCCACACGGCTGAACAGATCGGCGGCGTCCTCGGTGTCCGCGTAGACGGTCGAGAGCGAGCACATCCCCAGCAGCACTGTCGTGACCCCGTGGCGCACGGATTCGCGCAGGCCCGGGTCGAGCAGGACCTCGGCGTCGTAGTGCGTGTGCACGTCGATGAAGCCGGGCACGACCCACTTACCGGCCGCGTCGATCACGTCGGGGCAACCCGTCTCGTCGAGCGGTTTGACCGACACGGTCGCGACGATGCCGTCGCGAATGCCCAGCGTGCGGACCTGCGGAGGCGCGCCTGTGCCGTCGAACCACAGGCCGTTGCGAACGATGACGTCGTAGGACATGACGTCACGCTAGCTTAGAAAGTGAGCGCTCACAATCTTTTTGTGGACTCGTTCTGCCGAACCCGGAAATAGTCCACGGTCCGCTCCACGCCGGTCGCGAGCTCGACCTGCGGCTCCCAGCCGAGAAGGTTCTTCGCCCGGCTGATGTCGAGCTTGGAGCGACGCAGATCGCCCAACCGTGGCGGATGCATCTCGGGCTCGTCGGGCACCCCGACGGCATTCGCGATCACCGTGTGCAGCTGCCGCGTCGAGGTCTCGATGCCCGTGCCGACGTTGAACCGCAACCCGCCGCCGTCGACGCCGGACGCCCTGACGAAGGCGTCGACAACATCGTCGACGTACACGTAGTCACGCGTGTCGGTGCCGTCACCGAAGATCTTGGTGGGCCGGCCGGCCAGCATGGCCTGCGCGAAGATCGCCACGACGCCCGCCTCGCCGTGCGGATCCTGCCGCGGTCCGTAGACGTTGGCAGGCGCGATGTGCGAGCAGTCCAGGTTGTACAGGTTGCGGAAGGTGTTGAGGTACACCTCGCCGGCCACCTTGCTCGCCGCGTAGGGCGAGGCGGGGTTCGTCGGGATCTCCTCGCTGGTGGGGTACGTCGGGGGGACGCCGTAGACCGAACCGCCCGACGACGTGTGCACCACCTTGCGGACGCGCGCCTTGCGGGCGGCCTCGGCGAGCCGGACGGTGCCGACCACATTGATCGTCGAATCCAGCTGCGGATCGTCGACCGACCGCTTCACCGAGATCTGCGCGGCCAGGTGAAAAACCACCTCCGGCTGGAACTCGGCCAGCAGCGCGACCAGATCGGCGTCGACGATGTCGGCCTTCACGAACTCGAAGTCGTCGCTGGTCTCCGCACCCTGCAGGTTCTCGACCCGTCCACTGCTCAGATCATCGAGACCCACGACACTGTGGCCGTCGGCCAGCAGCCGATCCACCAGCGTTGATCCGATGAAGCCCGCAGCGCCCGTCACCAGTGTTCGCACGATGACACCGTACAGTCGGCAAGAGTGAACTGGGTCGCGCGCACCGCAGCCGCACTGATCGTGGCGCAGCTCGTGGTCCGTGGCGTACTGGCCTTCGGCGGCTACTTCTACTGGGACGATCTCATCCTGGTCGGCCGCGCAGGCACCCAGAACCTGCTGTCCCCCGGCTACCTTTTCGACGATCACGACGGCCATGTGATGCCCGGCGCGTTCCTGGTCTCCGGCGTGATCACGCGGCTGGCTCCGCTGAACTGGGTTCTTCCCGCGATCAGCCTGGTGGTGCTGCAACTCCTGGCCTCATTGGCGCTGCTGCGGGCCTTGTGGGCCATCCTCGGCTGGCGGCCTGTGCTGCTGGTGCCGCTGACGTTCGCGCTGTTCACCCCGTTGGGCGTGCCGGGGTTCGCCTGGTGGGCCGCCGCACTGAACTCGCTGCCGATGCTGGCCGCACTGGCCTGGGTGTGTGGTGAAGCGGTGCTGCTGGTGCGCACCGGGGCCCCACGGCACGCCGTGATCGGGACCCTGGTCTACTTCGGCGGGCTGCTGTTCTTCGAGAAGGCCGCCGTGATCCCGTTCGTCGCCTTCGCCGTCGTCGCACTGCTGGGGTATGTCACCGGGTCATTCGGTGTCCGCGAGGTGTGGTTGCGCGGGTTTCGGTTGTGGACGGCATGCCTGGCGCTGACCGTCGCGTGGATCGGCGTCTACCTGCTGGTCGTCAACCAGAAGCGCTGGAGCTTCGACCTGTCGATGACATGGGACCTGCTGAGCCGGTCGTTCACGCACGGCATCGTGCCGGGCCTGGCCGGTGGGCCGTGGGCGTGGCAACGCTGGGCACCGGCATCGCCGTGGGCGACGCCGCCGCTGACGGTGATGCTGCTTGGCTGGCTGGTGCTTGCTGCGGCGGTGGCCGTGGTGCTGGCGCGTAAGCAACGCATCTGGCCGGTGCTCGTGGTGGCCCTGGGCTACGCCGTCGCCTGCCAGATACCCATCTATCTGATGCGCTCGTCGCGGTTCACCGCACTGGAACTCGCGCAGACGCTGCGTTACCTCCCGGACCTCGTGGTGGTGCTGGCGCTGCTGGCGGCGGTGGGCTTCTGTGCGCACAACCGCGAGTCGCCCTTGCTCGACGCGTCCCGGACCCGCACGGCCGTATGCGTCGGCGTGGCAATCGCTTTCGTGGGCAGCAGTCTCTGCTCGACCGCGACGTTCCTGCGGGTCTGGCGTGACAGCCCGGTGCCTGCCTACCTGGCCAACGCGCAGGCCGGGCTCGCGACGGCGTCGTCCGCACCGCAACTGGATCAGGAGGTCGACCCCCTGATCCTGCAACGGGTGGCCTATCCAGAAAACCTGGCAAGCCACATGTTCGCCCTGGTCCGAGCTCGTCCCGAATTCGCCTCGGCAACAACAGAACTCCGCATGTTCGACCGCTCCGGCAAGCTCTTGCCCGCGCTGGTGACCTGGGTCCGCAGCATCGCCGAAGGCCCAGCGCCGCATTGCGGCTTCCTGGTCCAGCCCGACGCACCTGTACGCATGCCGCTGGACGGCCCACTGCTGCCGGCGGATTGGACCGCCGAGATCAACTACCTCGCCAACAGCGATGGCTCACTGACCATGTCCCTGCCCGAAGGGCCTGAGGTCAAAGTGCCTGTGCGGCCTGGGCTCAACCGCGTCTTCGTCCGCCTGCCCGGCGCCGGCGACGCAATTCTCGTGCGGGCCAACACCGCCGCGCTGTCGGTCTGCATCTCCCCCGGGCCCGTCGGATTCCTGGCGCCGAGGTAGGTCGGCATACGGGATACTGATAGTTCACTCATCAGATCCCGGGGGGTGGCTGCGGCGCCAGATCATCGCTGGCAAGGGACCGCGAACGACGCGTATGCAAGTGGGCAACTTCATCTTCCGCCGCATCGGCACCTTTGCGTCGGTTGTCACCGCGACGTTGTGGATGGCTGGGTGCATGCCGCTTCACGCACCACCGCGCGCGAGCACATCCCCGCAGCCCACGGTGAATCTGCCTCCGCGCGAGCATGCCCAACAACTCATGGACCAGTTCGGGATCTCGTTACCGACACATGCTCGGAATGTCCGGGTTGTCACACCCCCGCTCGATGATTTTCGCGCCAAGGCACTCGTCAGTTTCGAAGCGCCCCGCGAGGAAGTTGTAGACGAGACGTGTCGCGGCGTGAAAACCAAATCGCTGGAGCACTGGCCGCTCATCGCCGGCGGCACTGATCAAGAGATCCTCGACTATGCGCATGCCGCGCCCGACGAAAACAAGTACGGTTCATGCCAGCAGTACATTGGGGGCAAGAAAATCCTCATCCTCGTACCACGGATAGAGAACCTACTGACATATGTGGTTCTTTATCACAGGCCTTATCGGTGAGCCACAGGCCGCCACCAAACGATTAACGATCTCGCCGTTGACGACCGCTTACTTGTCGGTGGCCGCGAGTAGCATCGGTAGCGTGTTCGAAAGTATGTTCGACATCGACGCGGAGGCCAGCGAAGCTGAGCTGCGCGCCCAGATCGAGACCTTCGAACACCTGAAATCGGCTGCCGCCGCCGCCCAAGCGCGGGCCACCGCACTGTGGGCCGCCAAGCGCCGCGCCGCCGAAGCAGCCGCCGGCGTACCCGCCAGCCGCCGCGGCCGCGGCCTGGCCAGCGAAGTGGCGTTGGCCCGCCACGACGCCCCCGTCTGCGGCAACACCCACCTGGGCATGGCCCACGCCCTCGTCCACGAAATGCCCCACACCCTGGCCGCCCTGCAATGCGGCGCCCTGTCCGAATGGCGCGCCACCCTCATCGTGCGCGAATCGGCCTGCCTCAGTGTCGAACACCGCCGCCAACTCGACGCCGAAATGTGCGCCGACATCTCGCGCCTACAGGGCTGGGGAAATTCGCGGATCACCGCCGAAGCCAAAAAGATCGCCGCCAAACTCGACGTCGAAGCGGTCGTGCAACGCTGCGCCAAAGCCGCCAAGGACCGCTGCGTCACCATCCGACCCGCACCCGACAGCATGGCCTACGTGACCATCCTGCTGCCGGTCCAACAAGGTGTCACGGTGTATGCCTCCGCCAAACATGCCGCCGACACCACCTTCGACGAGCGCACCCGCGGACAAATCATGGCCGACACCATCTACGAACGCGTCACCGGCAGGCCGGCCGGTCAGCCGGTGCCGATCGAGCTGAACCTCGTCATGGCCGACACCACGTTGGCCGGCGACGACGACGCCCCCGCCTGGATCGGCGGCTACGGCCCCGTGCCCGCCGGGTTCGCCCGCACCCTCGTCAACGACACCTGCGCGGCCGACGTCAAGGCCACCCTGCGGCGGCTCTACCGCCATCCCCGCAGCGGACAACTGATCGCGATGGAGTCGCAGGCCCGGCTCTTCCCCAAAGGCCTGGCAACCCTGCTCGACCTGCGCGACCAAACCTGCCGCACCCCCTACTGCAACGCACCCATCCGCCACCACGACCACGCAGTCCCCAAACACCACGGTGGCCCCACCACCGCACTCAACGGCCTCGGCACCTGCGAAGCCTGCAACTACACCAAAGAAGCACCCGGCTGGAGGGTCACCACAACTGAGATCGACGGCGTCCACACCGCCGAATACACCACCCCCACCGGAGCCGTCTACCAATCCACCGCACCACCGCTACCCGGACCACCGGTGCGAACCGTGAGCATCATCGAAGGCCAGCTCAGCATCGACCTGGTCACCTTCGAAGCTGCCTGACATCTGCCATGAGCCGATTACGGCCCTCAGACGTTGACGTCGAAGCCCAGATCAACGTCGCAGGCCGCCTGTCCGCCTCGGACGCCCCAGTTCTCGAGCGCGCTCTCGCGCAGCAGGATGGTGATGTGGTCGGCCGGAATTCCGAAGTCCCCCAAGCGATTGACGATCTGGCTGTATAGATTGCGCTTGGCCTGCACCGAGCGGCCCACGAAGCAGTCGATGGTGACGAGCGTATACAGATCGGGATTCGCGAGCTTCGGCGAATACGCGAACCGATGCGGCTCATGGCTCACCAGCCGCACGTGCTTGTCTTCCGCGGGAATCTGGAAAGCAGCGACAAGTGCGGCATGCACGGCATCGATGAGGGCCACCTCTTCGGCAACCGTGTAGGGCTTGCGAACCTCGATCAGCGAACTCGGCACTGGCGAATAATCACACGCCGGGGCCGAGCCGTCATCCAATTTTCGAGGCGAACTGACCGGCGGTTGGAGCAGGCTGGGAGCCATGGACCTCGATCGCTCCCCACGGTCGCCAGCCCCGAGGATCACTCGCATCAACCCCGACCAGTTGCACAAGCCACCTGGTTATCACCACATCACGATCGTCGAGTCCGGGCGAACCGCCTTCCTGGCGGGCCAGTGCCCGGTCGATATCTCCGGCGCACTGGTCGGCGCTGATGACATCGCCGTCCAAATCGACCAAGTGGTGTCCAATTCGGCAATCGCATTGGCGGCCGTGGGGGCCCAGCCGGGCCACGTCGTCCGCTCTGTGGTCTACGTGGTGAGCGACGACACGGCTGTTCTCGCCGCCGTCTGGCGACGGCTCACGCACTCGGTCATCGCCGCGGCCTTCACCACCGCGAGCACCCTGCTTGGCGTTTCACGGTTGGGATTCCCGGGGCAGCTCATCGAAATCGACTTGACGGCAGCACTTTTGGATAAAGCGGTGGGCTCAGGCGAACGTGAGCATGACAGGTGAAGGAACCACGGATGGAGCCGCCTGGGGGAATCGAACCCCCGACCTATTCATTACGAGTGAATCGCTCTACCGACTGAGCTAAGGCGGCGTGCTCGGCGAACCGGGCGGCACGAGTCTACGGCAGAGGCCGCGAGCGACCAAAGTCGCTCCCCGAGTCGCTGCGCACCTGCCGCCGGCCGTCAGCTCCGCAAGGCCTGCCCGACGGTGGCGACCATGGCGTCGAGGGCGAACTTCGGCTTGACGTTGACGGCCAGGGCCTCGCGGCATTCCAGCACCGCCTCGATACAGCGCAGCAACTTGTCCGGGGACGCGTGGGCGGCCATGGCGGCGACCTTGTCAGCCATGTCCGGGTGATTGGCCGTCACGCCCGTCGCCCCCGACGACACCAGCAGGGCGTCCCGGAAGTACGTCGCGAGGTCGATCAGGGCTCGATCCAGGGCATCGCGCGATGCGCGTGTCTTACGTGATTTCTGCCGGTTCTCCAGCTCCTTGAGGGCTCCGGCGGTGCCTCGCGTGGTGCCCGCGGTGCCCTTGCCGGTGCCACCGGCGCCCAGGGCCGTCTTCAGCTCCTCCATCTCGGCCTCATTGCGGCCGGCCGTCAGCGCCAGCGCCTCGGCCTCGGCGACTGCCACCATCTCCTCGGCGGCCGCGTAGGCCCGCGCCGGGGTTGCCGCGTCGCGGGCCAGCCCAAGCGCCCGCTTCCGGCGCTCCCTGGCTTCCGGATCGGTCGCGAGCCGCCGGGCCCGCCCGACATGCCCACCGCTGACCGAGGCGGCCCAGCGGGCGTCTTCCTCGGGCAAGCCGTCACCGGCTATCAGCACGTCCGCGATGGCGTCGGCTCCCGGAGTCGTCAACGCCACATGCCGGCAGCGCGAACGCAGGGTGATCGCGATGTCCTCGGGGTCCACCGAGGGTGCGCACAGCAGGAACACGGTCGACGGCGGCGGTTCCTCCACCACCTTGAGCAGCGCATTGGCAGCGCCCTCGGTGAGCCGGTCAGCATCCTCGATGACGACGATCTGCCAGCGCCCCGTCCCGGGCCGCCGCGACGCGATCTGGACGATCTCGCGCATCTCCTTGACCGCGATGGACAGCCCTTCGGGGATGATGCGTCGCACATCGGCGTGGGTACCGGCCATCGTCGTCGTACACGCGCGACACTGCCCGCACCCCGGCGTCCCGTCCGACGTGCACTGCAATGCGGCAGCAAAGCACAGCGCCGCCACCGACCGGCCGGAGCCGGGAGGCCCGGTGATCAGCCAGGCATGTGTCATGGATCCTGTCGCGGCGCCGTTGTGCGCGGAATCACCCCGCGCAGCCGCAGCAGCCGAGACCAGCTCCTGTTCAACCGCGTCCTGGCCCACCAGCCGCGAAAACACACCGCTCATCACGGCCAACAGTAGTGGTCCAGGCCGACACAACCTGCGTACAGCGGCGCTGAACGTCGCCCGGGACCGATACGGTGAACGGGTGAGCACGGGGGCTGTCCCGATCGGGCGAATCAGCGCATTCGTCCGATGGGTCGCGCGTACCCCGTGGCCGGTCTTCACGCTGGGCATGCTGCAGTCCGACATCATCGGAGCGCTGTTCGTTCTCGGCTTCCTCAGATTCGGTCTGCCACCCGAGGATCGCATCCAGCTCCAGGACCTGCCGGCCGCCAACCTGGCGGTGTTTCTCGGCTACCTGTTCATCGCGTTCACGGTCGGCGCGTACCTGAGCCTGCGCTTGCTGCTGCCGGTCATCCGCTGGCAACGCCGCGACACCCTGATGACCGCCGGCGACCCGGCCATCACCGAGCTGGCTCGCACCCGCGCGCTGCGGATGCCGTTCTACCGAACGCTGATCAGCGTCACCAACTGGTGCCTGGGTTCGGTCGTGTTCATCGTGGCGAGCTGGCCGGTGGCCAGCCGGTCGGCGCCCGTGGTCGCGGTGGCGACCGCGCTGGGCGCCACCGCCACCGCCATCATCGGCTACCTGCAATCGGAGCGCGTGCTGCGCCCCGTGGCGGTCGCGGCTCTGCGAGGCGGCGTCCCGGAGAACTTCCACGCTCCCGGCGTCATCCTGCGCCAGGTGCTCACATGGGTGCTGTCCACCGGGGTGCCGCTGCTGTCGATCGTGTTGGCCTTGGTCGCCAGCAAGTTCTCGATCCTGACGGCGACGGCCGACCAGCTGACCACCCCGTTGTTACTGCTGGCTGTCGCCGCGTTGGTGATCGGGTTGGCGGGCACAGTGCTGGTGGCCATGTCGATCGCCGATCCGCTGCGCCAGCTGCGCTGGGCACTGGGCGAGGTGCAGCGTGGCAACTACAACGCCCACATGCAGATCTACGACGCCAGCGAGCTGGGCCTGCTGCAGGCCGGGTTCAACGACATGGTGCGCGACCTGGCCGAACGGCAGCGCCTGCGCGACCTGTTCGGCCGCTACGTCGGGGAGGACGTGGCACGGCGGGCGCTCGAGCGCGGCACCGAGCTCGGCGGCCAGGAGCGCGACGTGGCGGTGCTGTTCGTCGACCTGGTGGGCTCGACCCATCTGGCGTCGACCATTCCAGCGGCCGAGGTCGTGAACCTGCTCAACGAGTTCTTCCGGGTGATCGTCGACACCGTCAACCGCCACGGCGGTTTCGTCAACAAGTTCCAGGGCGACGCCGCGCTGGCCATCTTCGGTGCTCCCATCGAACATCCCGACGCCTCCGGTGCCGCGCTGGCGGCCTCCCGCGAGTTGCACGACGAACTGCTCACGGTGCTCGGCAGCGACACCGAATTCGGCATCGGCGTCTCGGCCGGCCGCGCGATCGCTGGGCACATCGGTGCACAGGCCCGGTTCGAGTACACCGTGATCGGCGACCCGGTCAACGAGGCGGCCCGCCTGACCGAGCTGGCCAAGATGGAGGAGGGCCACGTGCTGGCCTCGGCCATCGCCGTCAGCGGTGCACTCGATGCCGAGGCGCTGTGCTGGGACGTGGGCGAGATCGTCGAGCTGCGCGGCCGCACCGCACCCACCCAGCTGGCCCGCCCGGTGAACCTCGTCACGCCGGCCGACCTGGACGCCGAACGTCAACTCGTATCGGAGAACTCGCCCGAATCCGGGGCATGAACCGGCCGGCCCGCGACGCGGTCAGGCTTTCTTGGCCGCAGCCTTCTTCGCCGGTGCCTTCTTGGCCGCCGCCTTCTTCGCGGGCGCCTTCTTGGCGGCCTTCTTCACCGGGCCGCGGGCCCGGCGGTCGGCCAGCAGTTCCGACGCGCGCTCGTCGGTGATGGATGCGACGTCGTCACCCTTGCGCAGGCTCGCATTGGTCTCACCGTCGGTGACGTACGGGCCGAACCGGCCGTCCTTGATCACCATCGGCTTGCCAGATGCCGGGTCAGTACCCAGTTCTCGCAGCGGTGGGGCCGACGCGGCCTGGCGGCCACGGCGTTTGGGCTCGGCGTAGATCTTGAGCGCCTCGTCGAGGGTGATGGTGAACATCTGCTCCTCGTTGGCCAGCGAACGAGAATCGGTGCCGCGCTTGAGATACGGCCCGTAGCGGCCGTTCTGCGCAGTGATCTCCTCGTTGTTCGACGGGTCGACACCCACCACGCGCGGCAGCGACAACAGCTTCAGCGCGTCGTCGAGCGTCACCGTCTCCAGATCCATCGAGCGCAGTAGCGACCCGGTGCGCGGCTTGGGACCGGTCGGCTTCTTGCCCTTCTTCGCCGTCGCACCGGCGGCACCGTCGTCGGGTTCCTCAGGCTCGGGCAGGATCTCGGTGACGTACGGACCGAACCGGCCGTCCTTGGCCACGATCTCGTGCCCGGTCGCCGGGTCGACACCCAGCACGCGGCCCTCTTGCGGTGTGGCGAAAAGCTTTTCGGCCAGCTCGAGGGTCAGCTCGTCGGGAGTCAGCTCGTCCTTGAGGTTGGCCCGCTGCGGCTTGAGCTCTCCGGGATTGTCCGGATCGTCGACCATGCGCTCCAGGTAAGCCCCGTTGCGGCCCACGCGCACGTTGATGGCGCGCCCCTCGGAATCGTCAAAGAGCTTGATGGAGTTGACTTCCCGAGCGTCGATGCCCTCGAGGTTGACGCCGACGAGCTTCTTGAGCCCACCGGCGCGAGCCACCGAGCCCTCGACGCCATGATCGCCGCCGAAGTAAAAGTTGTTGAGCCAGTTGGTGCGTCGCTCATGGCCGTTGGCGATCTCGTCGAGCTCGTCCTCCATGGCCGCGGTGAAGTCGTAATCCACCAGCCGGCCGAAGTGCTGCTCGAGCAGGCCGACGACGGCGAACGCGACCCACGAGGGCACCAGCGCGCTGCCCTTCTTCTGCACGTAGCCGCGATCCTGGATGGTCTTGATGATCGAGCTGTACGTCGACGGGCGACCGATGCCCAGCTCTTCGAGCACCTTGATCAGCGAGGCCTCGGTGAACCGCGCCGGCGGCGACGTGGTGTGGCCGTCGGCGGTCAGATCGGCTGCGTCGACGCGCTGGCCCTGCGTGAGGTTGGGCAAACGGCTCTCGGCGTCGTCGGACTCGCCGCCGGCGAGCTCGTCGATGCTCTCGACGTAGGCCTTGAGGAAGCCCGGGAAGGTGATGGTCCGGCCCGAGGCGTTGAACACCACCTGTTCGCCGGTGCTGGCGACCCCGGAGATCCGCAGGCTGAGCGTCGTACCGCGGGCATCGGCCATCTGCGAGGCAACAGTGCGCTGCCAGATCAGCTCGTAGAGCCGGAACTCATCGGTGTCGAGCTGCGCGTGCAGCTGACCGGGCGTCTGGAACACGTCACCGGCCGGACGGATTGCCTCGTGGGCTTCCTGGGCGTTCTTCACCTTGCGGGTGTACTGCCGAGCCGTCGGGTGCACGTATTCGTCGCCGTAGAGCTGACGAGCCTGGTTACGCGCTGCGTTGATGGCCGAGTCCGACAGCGTGGTCGAGTCGGTACGCATGTAGGTGATGTAGCCGTTCTCGTACAGCCGCTGCGCGATGCTCATGGTGCGCTCGGAGGAGAACCGCAGCTTGCGGCCCGCCTCCTGCTGCAGCGTCGAGGTCATGAACGGCGCGTACGGGCGCCGGGTGTAGGGCTTCTGCTCGACCGAGCTGACGGTCAGCTGGGCACCGCGCAAGCCGGCCGCAAGACCGGACGCGCCTGCCTCGTCGAGCACCAGCACCTCGTCGGGCTTCTTGACCTGGCCCAGCGAGTCGAAATCTCGGCCTGTCGCGACCCGGCGGCCGTCGACGGTGTTGAGCTTGGCGGTGAACCGCGGCGGAGAGGCCTCCGGATCGGACACGCTGGCGTCCAGCTCAGCGGTGACATCCCAGTACCCCGCGCTGCGGAACGCCATGCGTTCACGCTCGCGGTTGACGATGATGCGGGTCGCCACGGACTGCACGCGGCCGGCCGACAGCTTCGGCGCGACCTTCTTCCACAGCACGGGGCTGACCTCGTAGCCGTACAGCCGGTCGAGGATGCGGCGGGTTTCCTGAGCGTCGACGAGGGAAATGTCCAGGTCACGCGGGTTTTCGGCGGCTGCGCGGATGGCGGGCTCGGTGATCTCGTGGAACACCATCCGCCGGACCGGGACGCGCGGCTTCAGCGTCTCCAGCAGGTGCCAGGCGATCGCCTCACCCTCGCGGTCACCGTCCGTCGCCAGATAGAGCTCGTCGACGTCCTTGAGCAGGCCTTTGAGCTCGGCGACCGTGGTCTTTTTGTCGGGGCTGACGATGTAGAGCGGCTCGAAGTTGTCGTCGACGTTGACCCCGAGGCGGGCCCACGGTTCGGATTTGTACTTCGCCGGCACGTCCGCGGCGTTGCGCGGCAGGTCCCGAATATGGCCGCGCGAGGACTCCACAACATAGTTGGAGCCCAGGTAGCTGGCTATTTTGCGCGCTTTGGTCGGCGACTCGACAATGACGAGTCGCCGGACATTACCGGTCCTACCGCTACTGGCCCTTTTAGGGTCGTCGCCAGCCAACTGTGCCTACGCTCCACTTCTGTCAACGCCCCGACGTGCAGGGCAACTGACAATTTCGCATTCTGCGCGAGCCTACGCAAACTGGCTCCCCCGTGGGCAACCATTAAATACGTGGCCAGTGCGCTAACGCAGCAGGCTCCCGCGGTGGTTCCCCCACGTTTTCTACCAGGCGCGATAGCCGTCGCCTGCCACTGACCCGCAACGCCGGGTGCGAGCCGCGAGTCCCGATGAGCGTCGGGGCGATGCCCACCCGCATCATCGCCGCCGCCAGCGCGGCGTGCGTATCGGGTGCATGAGGGTCCAGGCCCAGCAGGTAGCGGTCGTCGGCCTCGGGGGTCCCGGCCGCCAGCGTCCAGGCCCGCAGCTCCCGGGCGCCGGGCAGCCAGGACGCCGGGACCGTCTTGACGGCGCCCCTGGTCCAGTCCCGGGCGATCGGCACCAGCTGAGGATCCAGGGCGGTGCGCACCAACGGTGTGTTCTCGTCGGTACGCGCGATCTCGGGCATCAACCCGGCCTGGTCCATCATCTCGGCCAGCGCAGTCGCCCGCCACGGCTCGTCGACCACGACGGATATGCGGGCCGCCGGCTGCCCCTCGACGTTCACGAGCACAATCTGTCCCGGGCCGGCCAGCAAGCCGGTGAGATCGGTGACCGTAGGGGGCACCGACTCCGCCGAGAAAAAGGACAGCTGGCTCACAAATCGACAGTAGGCCAGCCGACGTCAGAAAGCAGAACACCCCCGCGGGTGTCCGGTGTGGGACTTTCGCGGGGGTGTCCTATCAGGGTTGGGTTGGCTCAGACTGCCCGAACACCCGTGGCCTGCGGCCCCTTGGGGCTCTGGCCGACCTCGAACTCAACCTTCTGGTTTTCCTCCAGGGTGCGGAAGCCGCTGCCCTGGATTTCCGTGTAGTGGACAAACACGTCGGCGGAGCCGTCCTCGGGGGCGATAAAGCCGAAGCCCTTCTCCGCGTTGAACCACTTCACAGTTCCCTGTGGCATCTCTCGTTCTTTCCTTCTCTTCTTACCGGGTGCGGTCCACCGACTTCCGGCGTACCGGGCCCGTTCCGACCGCCATACCTTCGTGGAGTCGTCGGAACTGACCCGACCTACAACCCTCGCAGGAACCGCGATCGCAACGACGATCCTGCGAGTGCGAGTGACAAACACAGAAGCTGCGACCGTCGTTAGTCAATCACGTTCTCCGCTGGTGCGACAGTCTCGACGTGCACTGCGTGGTGAACAATTCGTTTACAAAGCCGGGTGGGTAGCCCCGGAGGGCGTTTCAGGAGGTCACGGAGTGTCGGATCGCGGGTCGGATTTGGGCCGCGGACGTGAGGAGCGATTCGGTAGAGGACGCGAGGAGCAGTCAAGTAGAGGGTTCGGCCGGGAGTTGCTCGCCCGCGCGGTCGACGGCACACCCGCCGACGAGCACCCGCTGCGGCACGTCGCCGACCTGCCCCCGCGTGAGGGGCACCGAGCCGAGTGGCCGGCGTGGGCTCATCCAGATGTGGTGCGGGCGTTCCATGATCAGGGCATCACCGCGCCGTGGGCGCATCAGCTCGCCGCCGCCCAATTGGCTCACGAGGGCAGGCACGTGGTCATCTCGACAGGTACCGCGTCGGGCAAGTCGCTGGCCTACCAGCTGCCGATCCTGTCGGCCCTGGCCACCGATCCACGCGCCCGGGTGCTGTACCTGTCCCCCACCAAGGCGCTCGGACACGATCAGCTCCGCACCGCTCACGTGCTGACCGAAAGCATCACCGCGCTACGGGATGTCGCGCCGGTGTCCTATGACGGCGACAGCCCCACTGAGGTGCGACGCTTCGCGCGCGAGCGGTCGCGATGGATCTTCTCCAATCCCGACATGATCCATCTGTCGCTGCTGCGCAACCACGCCCGCTGGGCGGTGTTCCTGCGCAACCTGAAGTTCATCGTCGTCGACGAATGCCATTACTACCGTGGCATTTTCGGTTCGAATGTGGCGATGGTGCTGCGGCGGCTGCTGCGGTTGTGCGAGCGCTACGCGCCGGGTGGCACCGAGTCGGTCGCCCCGACCGTGATCTTCGCGAGCGCCACCACCTCCGCCCCCGCCGATACCGCCGCCGAGTTGATCGGTCAAACGGTCACCGCGGTCACCGACGACGCGTCGCCGCAGGGCGCCCGCACCATCGCATTGTGGGAGCCGGCACTGCTGCCGGATCTGACGGGTGAGAACGGCGCCCCGGTACGACGCTCGGCGGGCGCCGAAGCCGCCCGGGTGATGGCCGATTTGGTCGAGGAGGGTGCGCGCACCCTGACGTTCGTGCGGTCGCGCCGCGGCGCCGAGCTCACCGCGCTGGGCGCACGGACCCGACTGGCCGACACCGCACCGGAGTTGGCCGAGCGGGTCGCGTCGTATCGCGCCGGATACCTCGCCGAGGACCGCCGCGAGCTCGAGCGCGCGTTGGCCGACGGACAGTTACGGGGGCTGGCCACCACCAACGCACTCGAACTCGGCATCGACATCGCCGGTCTGGACGCGGTGGTGCTGGCCGGCTTTCCCGGCACGGTCACGTCGTTCTGGCAGCAGGCCGGACGCTCCGGGCGGCGCGGGCAGGGCGCGCTGATCGTGTTGATCGCGCGCGACGATCCACTGGACACCTACCTCGTGCACCATCCCGCCGCGCTGCTGGACAAGCCGATCGAGCGGGTGGTCATCGACCCCACCAACCCGTATGTGCTCGGCCCCCAATTGCTCTGCGCCGCAGTCGAACTCCCGCTGACCGACGCCGAAGTACGGCGGTGGGACGCCGAAGCGGTCGCCGCGACGCTCGTCGACGACGGTTTGCTGCGTCGGCGGGCAGGCAGCTACTTCCCCGCGCCCGGCGCCGATCCGCATCCCGCAGTGGACATTCGCGGCTCCATCGGCGGGCAGATCGCCATCCTGGAGGCCGACACCGGCCGGATGCTGGGCAGCACCGGCGCCGGGCAGGCGGCCACATCGATCCACCCGGGTGCGGTTTATCTGCACCAGGGCGACAGTTATCTCGTCGACTCATTGGATTTCGAGGACGGCATCGCGTTCGTGCACGCCGCCGATCCCGATTACCGCACCTACGCCCGCGAGATCACCGACATCGCCGTCACCGGAGAAGGCGAACGGCTTA
Source organism: Mycolicibacterium brisbanense (assembly GCF_001570425.1). Lineage (GTDB taxonomy): Bacteria > Actinomycetota > Actinomycetes > Mycobacteriales > Mycobacteriaceae > Mycobacterium > Mycobacterium brisbanense. The sequence continues at coordinate 97,772 of NZ_BCSX01000019.1, read as the reverse complement.
CGTACGGGCCGGTCACCGTGGGCCTGGTGCCGGTTTCGGTGAGCAACAGCGTGGTCGGCTATCTGCGTCGCGGCCTCGACGGCGAGGTCATCGATTTCGTCGAACTCGACATGCCCACGAGCACTCTGGAAACCATGGCGGTGATGTGCACGGTCACTCCGGAGGCGTTGCAGGACCACGGAATTGACATGCTGGCGACTCCGGGGGCCTTACATGCCGCCGAGCACGCCGCGATCGGACTACTGCCACTGGTTGCCAGTTGCGACCGCGGTGACATCGGCGGAGTGTCAACGGCGGTAGGGCCTTCGGGCGTCGGCGGACTGCCCTCCATCTTCGTCTACGACGGCTATCCCGGCGGGGCGGGGTTCGCCGACCGCGGATTCCGGCAGCTCAGCACATGGTGGGGCGCGACGGCCGCGGCGATCGAGGCATGCGAGTGCCCGCACGGCTGCCCCTCGTGCGTCCAATCGCCGAAGTGCGGCAACGGTAACGATCCGCTCGACAAAGCGGGCGCGGTGCGGGTACTCCGTCTGGTGCTCGGCGCGCTGAATGATGCCTGAGCGTGACCCCCGACGGTGACGACGACCGACCCCTCGACGGTCGACTGCACGGATCGACATCTCTTTGCCACGTTCGGGCACGCCGAACACACAGACGTTGCAACGAACGGTCGGACAACGCGATCCGTTCTCAATCCCGGAGGCCGGGTGCAGTGGCAAAGTACTTGAATCCACTCATGTTTGCAACTCTCCCGCGCACTGGAAGCGCACCCGTAGCCGAATTCGGGTGCCGGCTGCTACGGATTTCGTCGTTGCTCAGCCGATAACCGGGCCCGAAACCACCGGTAAAATGCCCGCCATGACCCACGACTGGCTGCTCGTGGAGACACTGGGTGACGAGCCCGCCGTGGTCGCCCGAGGTTCTCAGACGAAGAACCTCGTTCCGATCAGTGTGTTTCTGCGCCGCAACCCCAATCTGATGGCCATCCAGAGCGCCATCGGGGCAACCGTGCGGGCTGGTCAGGGCCTCAGCAGCATCACCCCGAAGAATGACCGCGTGATCCGCACCGAAGTGGTGCGGATGTCCGACGGACGGATCCACGGCGTGCACGTCTGGATCGGTCCACTCGACGTCGAGCCACCTCAACGCCCCATTCCGGGCCCGCTGAAATGGGACCTGACCAACGGCGTCGCGACCGATACTGCGGAATCCATACGTAACAGCGGCATGAATCCCGAAACCGAGGCCACCCACGGACGGGCGTTCGCCGACGACCTGCCGACCCGCGATCTCAACGCCGGGGAAACCAAAGTGTTGTCGATGGCAATAAAACCGGAGGCCGGAAACACCCTTTGCACAACGTGGGACGTCACCGATTTCCGGGGCGAGCCCATCACCGTCGGATTTGTGGCTCGCGTCGCGTTCGAGCCGGACGACGACGGCACCGAGAACCTCATCTGCCGGGCGATGAATTGGCGCAGTGAGCGTGAGGGCACCGCGGTCGCCGCCGACTACCTGGCGCAGCGCATCCTCGACGGCCTTGCCCGGCCCGGCGTGCACCGTGCGCTGGTCGATCTCAAGAACTGGAAGTTGTTGAAATGGCTCGATGAACCAGCTCCTTTCTTCGACTGGCGCAGCAGCAACGGTGGACCCGCACGCGTACATCCCACCGATGCGCGCCACATGGCCAGGATGACAACGGAATTCGCCAGCGGGATGACGGCCGCGGTACTGCGGATGCGCGCGGCCGACGACAGCTGGCACCCCATCTACATCACGATCAACCGGATCGAACTCGAACCAGGCACCTTCGCCGGCCTGGTGGCCCTGCGGCTGCCCACCGCGGCCGAGATCACCGCCGCCGACCTGGATGCCATCGAATAGCTAAGCAGCCGAGGCGGTTTCGCTCGGACCCGCTCGGGCCACCGCCGTCGCCGGACCGATGCCCCACCGGCCGAGCCGCACCTCGGCGTGCACCGTGAGCACCACATCGAGGCCATCCACCCGGCACTGCGCCACCGTGGTACGCATCGCCGACGCGATCGCGGCCGCCTGCGTGCACGCCGCATCCGGTCCCGCGATCAACGCCCCCGCCGCGGCGAGCGCACCCAGATCCGCTGCGGCCTGGGCCCGATGCCGCGCGATCACCGCCGCACCGACACTGGCACCCGCCATCGCGCACATGACGAGCACACCGATCATCGCGGCAGCCAGCACGCTGGCCGAACCGGCGTCATCGCACACCCGGTTCGATCGCCGCGGCGGCCTCGGCGGCGACGGTGAGCCCCGGCATCGCGGCGGCGACGCTGACCCGCGCCACCACCAGCGCGCCGTCACGTCGCAACTGCACCACCGCATCTCGCGGGGCGATACGCTGAGCCACCTCGGTGGCCGAGCGATCATCGCCGCGCGCGGCCAGCCGCGCCGCTTCTCGCGCCGCATCGACACAGCGCACCTGCATCGACACCGCACTGAGGCCGGCCAGACACAACGCAAGAACCACCACCAGGGCCGCGATCGCGAACGCCGCCTCGACAGTGACCGCACCACGGTCACCTAGACCTTGGTGCTCAGCGCCCGGCTGATGATGTTGGTCAACGCCGTCACGATCGAGTCGCCGGTGACCACCGTGTAGAGAATCGCGCCGAAGGCCGCCGCAGCGATGGTGCCGATGGCATATTCGACCGTCGACATTCCGTCCTCGTCGACCGCCAACACGGCCAACCGCGTCTGGATCTGCGCAATGATCTTTCCCGCCATGATGTTTCCTCCCGATGTGTACCGATGTCACCACAAACCCGAACTCAGAACGTCTCCCGCGAGCCCTGCCACGACGGGGATGATCCCCAGACACAGAAAGGCCGGGAGGTAGCACAGCCCGAGCGGCCCGGCGATGAGCACACCGGCCCGCTCGGCAGCGGCGTCGGCTGCCGCGGCAGCTTCGTGGCGCGACTGATCGGCCAACTCGGCGACTCCACGGGCCAGCGCCGTGCCCGACGATGCCGACCTGCGGGCCAGCCGCAGCAGGGCTTCGGCGTTGCGGTCGTTGAGGCCAGCATCATTCGGCCACGCCGTCACGGGATCCGCGCCAAGAGCGAGCAGATCGGCGGACCGGGTGAGCAACCCGGCGAGCGGTTCGGGTGCCGACGGCGCCGCGGCGGCCGCCGCGCTCGACACCGCCATGCCGGCGCTCAGGCAGGCGGCGAACAGCTCGAACGTCGACGCAGCAGCCAGCGGGTCGTCCGCCGACGGGCGCTGCGGCAGCCGCGGCGCAGCCGACGGGTGGGTCCGTAGCCGCGTCGCGGGCCGATCCGCAGACACCAGCAGAGCGACCGCGAGAAAGATTGCCGCCCAGCTCATTTCAGCACTCCGGCCACTATCCGGTCTGACCACAGCAGGCCTGCGCACGCCAGCAGGACTCCGATGACCAACAGCCAGCCGCCCACGCCGGGGGCAAGCAGGAACGCAAGAGGCTCCGCACCGATCATCTGCCCGAGCGCGATGCCGATGACCGGCAGCCCGGCCAACATGGCCGCGGTGGTGCGGGCACCGGCCATGGCCGCGGTGACCCGGGCGGAAAAGCGTTCCCGCTCAACGATGTCCTGCGCAGCGGTCTGCATCAGCGTGGCGACGGCCAGACCACGGGCCTCTGCCAGTCGCCAACACACCGCGAGCCGGTGCCAGTGCATCGGCAGCGGCGAGGCCACCGCGACGTCGTCGAGCCCGGCCGCGACATCGGCACCCAGCCGGGCCCGCGCCGCCACGGCACGCATCCCATCGGCCACCGGGCCGGCGACCTCCTGCGCGGCCACGGTGAACGCGGCAACCGGGTGCGCCCCGACCCGCAGTTCACCGACCAACACCTCCAACGCCGATTGCAGCGCAACAGATTCGGCCGCTCGACGCCCCTGCATGGCTCGGCGATGCCTGCGCAGCGCCACGGTGCCCACCATCGCTCCGGCAGCCACCGCGACGGGGATCGGCACGAGCCACGCCAACGCGATCAGCACCGGCGCGAGCACTGCCCATGGACGTCGCTGTGGCGGGCGCGGCAACGCCCGCAGCCGTCGGGGCGCGGAGGGCCAGGCCAGCAGGGCCGCAGCGAGGGCCAGCGCCGCGGTGCTCACGACACGCCCCGATCGGCGAGCATCCGGCGCAGAATGCCTGCACCGGCGCCGAACCCGGTGTCCGCGTGCCATGCTGTGCACACGTCGAGAACACCGTCGACCCCGCGTTGCAGCACGGCGATCTCCGACAGCCGTCGCCGCCGTTCGCGGTCCCTGCCGACATGGAGCAGCACCTGAACCAGTTATCAGTAGTTAACTACACAATGTGGGCGCACAATGCGTGTTGAACTGCGTATTTATCGTCGGGTACATGTACTCTAAGAGTGTGCGTAGCAATATCAACCCTCTCGCCACGCCGATGCGGCGTGTTGCTTGCGCTCTCTGTTTTTGTGTGCGAAATTCGCCGTGTGAACCTACAAGAGCGGTTGCGCAAGGCGGTGTCGGATCATGGGCCGTCGTTGGCGACTCTGCGTTACGACTTGGAGGTGGTGATCCCCAAGGTTGGCCAGATGTGGCAGCCGTTGTTCGAGGATCCGTTGGATATTCATGGTCAGGCGTTTTGTACGTGTGTGCGCCAGATGGTGTTGAGGATGCGCGAGCTTCGCAAGCCGATCCCTGGGGACACGTTGTTGACTTCTCGTGGCAGTGGGTTGTCGGTGCAGATCGCCGATTCGCGGGGGATGGATTTTCGTGCGCGACGGTGGCCGTCGAAGGTGTTGCACGGGGAGCGAGTTCGGGTGGTGACGCATCCGACGGGCGGCGATCTTCGGGTGCTGCGGCCGCCGAAGGCTCAGGTCGACGAGCAGATGTTGTTGGACGAGGACGAGCCGGCGCAGTTGTTTCCGTCGCCGATTGTGACTCCGGCCGGTACACCGGATATCTTCGCCCTGTGGTGGCCGACCGACGATGGGTGGGGATTGTCGGAGGCGGTGTTGGCGTTCGTGGTGGATGTGGACAATGCGTCGCGGGTGCAGATTTTGGCAACCGAGCCGCTGCCTCCAGTCACCGACTCTCCGCTGGTGACTCCGTCGGCGCAGGGTCAGGGGCCCAGGGACGACTTCGGCGAGTACGAGCCGCCGGCGCTGGGGACGGGCGAGGATCCCGAGGAGCCGGCTTAAGGGGTCGTGGTGTCGGGGGTCGATGCGAATGTCGGCGGGTGGCTGTTGAATCGAGGTCGCAATGACGACGACCGTGGACGTGTATGGGTTGCGGGTCAACCAGGCCCGGGTCATGCGCGCGATGACTGCCACTGCGGTGATGGAAGCGTTGGGCTGGAAGCATTCTCGGCTGAACCGGTTGGAGAAGTCGACCACGACGGCGTTGCCGATCAAGGATTTCGACCGGCTGGTGGCGGTGTTGCGGTTCCCGGCGAAATTTTTCACCACCGCTCCGACGTCGCGGGTGCACCAGTCGGATCTGTTGTTCCGTGCGCCGCGGTCGATCACGGCGACCGAGCGGGAGTATTTGGCGCAGTTCGCGGCATTGGCTGGGGAGTTTCTCGACGAGCTCAATGGCCGCACTCAGTTACCTGCGGTGAAGTTGCCGATACTTCCGATCGACACCGCAGTGACCCAGGCCGCTGCGGCGGTGCGTGCCAGTTGGGGGTTGGAGCACGATCAGCCGATCGAGTACCTGACGCATGAGATCGAGCGCAGCGGTGTGGTGGTCGTGGTGCGCCGCTTGCTGACCTCCTCGTCACGGCGGATCCTGGGTGACGGGGATTCCACCGGCAAGATCGACAAGCATTTGGGTTATTCGGTGCGTGTCGGGGAGTTCAATACCCGGCCGTTGATCGTTGTGCGGCAATCGAATTCGTGGGAACGGACCCGCTGGACGCTGGCTCATGAGGTGGGTCATCTGGTGTTGCATGCCTCGGGCAGCGTCACCGAGGCCTGCGAGGAGCAGGCGTCGCAGTTCGCCTCGGAGTTGTTGGCGCCGGCGGCGGTGCTGGCCAAGGACGTGTCGCGGGCTCCGTCGCTGGCGGAGTTGTTGCCGGTGAAAGCAAAGTGGGGTGTGTCGCTGGGGGCGTTGATCAAGCATCTGCATACCTCGCAGTTGTTGACTGGGGCGCGGTTTGAGGCGTTGCGCCGCCAGCTCTACACCCGGGTCAATCCGGATACCGATACGACGTGGGGTCGGGTGGAGCCGGGCTGGAATGACCGTGAGGTGGAGCGGCCACGATTGATCAGCAAGTGGCTGGAGATGGCGTTTTCGGCGCGTTCGGCGGCGATGCTGGCCCCCTATGACTTGGTGTGGCCGCAGGATCTGCTGGAGGACTTCATGGCCGGGCAGCGGGCCGCCCCGGGCGCGGCGGCGGTGCGGGTGGCCGCCGGCAGCGGCAGAGCGACGGTCGGACCCGGGTCATCGGCGCCCAGTACGGGCAGCAATGTGATTCCGTTGCGGCAGCGAAGCCGGCGCGGCTAGAACACAAGGGGGGCCGGTGGCGCGAGTGCAGCGGGTGATCTTTGCCGACCAGCCTGTCACCTACACGGTCGTTGGCGCCGATCATCTGCCGGTGGCCCCGGCTGCGGAGTATCTGAGGTTTCTGCGTGAGGGGGGCGCGTCCCCGCACACGGTGCGTGGCTACGCCGCGGGGTTGGCGCGGTGGTTCACGATGCTCGAGCACACCGGCCATCGCTGGGATGACTTCCCCACCACCCTGTTCGGGCAGTACTTGCAGTATCTGCGGACTGGGGATCTGCCCGGGACACCGCGCCTGGGTGCCCCCGAGACCAAGATGGTGACCAGTTCTTTGCAGCCGCGGGCGGCTGCGGTGTTGTCGATGTATCGCTATCACGCTGATGCCGGCACCACCGAGGTGCCTTATCGGCGTTTGGTCACTCAGCGGGGCAGCTGGCGGCGCCACAACCGCTACGTCGGGTTCCTCGACGGCGTCGGGCCCCACCGCGACGGCGAGCACCCGATCTACCCGGTGCGCACCCCGCGGCGATCGGCTACCCCTGTCTTGTCGCCTGCCCAGGTGGCCACGATCCTCGATGGCTGCTCGGTGCAGCGCGACGGGGACTGGACCGGCGGGGCCGCCGCGGTGCGCAACCGATTGTTTTTCGCAGTACTGGCCGAAACGGGAATGCGTCTGGGCGAGGCCTTATCACTGCGGCACAACGATTTTCATATCGGCGCCGGTGCGACCCCGTGGATCGACATTGTGGAGCGCCAAGATCATCCCCATGGTGCTCGGGTCAAGACCGGGCCGCGGCGGATCTATGTCGGTGATGACCTGGAGGCACTGTATTCAGAGTATGTGTGGCAGTTGGTCGCGATGAACGCCGACCAGGTGGTCGATGATCTGTCGAATCATTTCGTGTTCGTCAATCTGCAACGGGGACCGCGTTTTTCGCCGATGCGCCAGGAGAACATCTACGAGAAGGTGCGCGGGCTGCGCACAGCGCATCGGAGTCTGCCGCCGGATTGGTCACCGCACTGGCTGCGCCACACTCACGCCACCGCGTTGCTGCTGGCGGGGGTGCCTGAGCATGTGGTGATGCGGCGTCTGGGCCACGCCGATGTGCAGACCACTCTGTCCACCTACGGCTGGGTCACCCAGGACGCGGCGATGCGTTCACTGGCCGAGTGGAAAAACTATGTCGCCGGATGGAAAGGACTTCACGATGGCCAGCAATGAGGGCCGCCTGACCACACCGGTAGGCGACCTCGGTGCGGTGGCGTGGCAGGCGCAGTGGGCCCAGGTACCCGCCGAATGGCGCCGCCCGGCCTATCAGGTGCATCTGCCCCCGGCAGATCGGGTGTTCCTGTCCCGCAAGAACGATCTGCCGCCCGCTGCGACCGCTGGGGTGTACGACTTCACCCCGCAGGCCACACCGGCGCGGTTCGCCGACGAGATCGCCTGGTGGGTGTGGGTGTGCTACCACGAGGGGCTGCGCAAGATCGAGCATTCCCTGCTGCGCTGGGCCACCCAGGCCATCAGCGCCGCCGCGGCCGAGTACCGCAGTGCGCACGGCCGCCACCCGGTGAGCATCACCGACCTGGCGGTCAACGACATGGTGCGCCACGCGGTCGTGGTGTTCGAGCGGCGCAATGCGCGGCTGCCCGCCGGCGGCACACGCCGCAATATTGTGGGCCTGATCGAGCATCTGCACCTGTTTGTGTCGGTGCGGGCCAGCGCCATCGACTGGTGGGCCTATGACACCTGGGATCTGCGGGCCGATCCACGGATCCCGCAACGCGAACACGAACCGTGCCACGAGAAGACGGTGCGCATCGGCGCGATCGAACCAGCGTGGCTGCGCGAAGGGGTGCGGTTTTGGCTGCGCACCTGCCTGGATGCGGAGTTGCTGCGCTGGTCATCGGCAGTCGATCGTGCCCGCGAGATGGCGCGCCATTTCGGTGAATTCGTGATCGCGCGTGGCTACACCGATCCCGTCTTATCCGATGACCCGGCGCAGCTACGCCTGATTTTCACTACCTACAACGAATACCTGCGCTCCCCAGCCGCGGCTGCCCGACCTGACAAGCCGTTGTCTGCCACGGCGATCGGCGACAGCCAATCTCAGATCCAGAGCTTCTACACGTTCATGCTCGACCATGCACCCGAGGCCGCGGCAGCCACCGGCGATGCGCGTTGGGAGAACCTGTCCGCGGCGCACACCCGGTTGTGGGGGCCGGCGTTTCGCACCCGCCGCGCCCACCGCACCCGGGAATTGACCTGGTACTCCACTGGAGAACTGCAGCAGATGCTGGCCTACCTCGACGTGCTCGCCGCCCAACGGGGCGCCCTGGTGTCGGTGACCCATCCCGATGGCACCGTGTCGCTGATCAAAGGCCTCGGCGACCCCCAGGCCGCCCGGATCTGGCTGCTGCAAGCACTGACTGGGCGGCGGGCCTCAGAAATTCTCATGCTCGATCACCACCCGCTCGAAGCGATCCCCGGCGCGGCGCGGCCCACCGCCACCGATGACCCCGATGTGTTCGTGGCCAAACTGCGCTACCAACAGACCAAAGTCGACGGGGTCATCCCCACCATCCTGGTCGAGCAGGCCGTGGTCAACGTCATCGCCGAGCAACAGCGCTGGCTCGCCGACACCCACCCCAGCCTCACCCCGAAATACCTGTTCATCGCGGTCAAACAAAACCTGGCCGGGCGCCGGCCCCGCCCGTATGCAACGTATCGGGCCTCCCTGGACAAGCTCGATGCCATCCATGGTCTCAGCGATGCTGCGGGAAACCCGTTGCGGTTCACCCAAACGCATCGGCTGCGCCACACCCGGGCCACCGAACTGCTCAACGACGGCGTGCCGATCCACGTCGTCCAGCGCTACCTGGGCCACAAGAGCCCCGAGATGACCATGCGTTATGCCGCGACACTGGCCGCGACCGCCGAAGCGGAGTTCCTCAAACACAAGAAGATCGGCGCTCACGGCACCGACATCGGAATCAGCCCGTCTGACATGTTGGACATGACCCAGCTCTCAGTGCGCACCGACCGGGTCTTGCCCAACGGGGTGTGCCTGCTGCCGCCACTGAAAACCTGCGACAAGGGCAACGCCTGTCTGTCGTGCGGGCATTTCGCCACCGACGCCACCCACCTCGACGAACTCAAAGATCAGCACGCCAAGACCACGGCGCTGGTCGAGATCAGACGTCAGCAGTACCGCCAGCGCACCGGCCGCGAACTCACCGATGACAACGTATGGGTCGCCCAACGCCTGCGCGAATTGCATTCCCTGCAAGCCATCCTGGACCGCCTGACCGCAGATCAACGCACCCATCAGGAGGCGATCGCCGGGGCCGGGACGGCCAACCGCATCCCGCTGCAACCTGTGGCCACCCGCGGTGCGCACGATTCAGCACTGCGCAAAGCCGATCCTCACACACCCGCATGACCGTCACCCCCGCCTCCCTCACCGCCCTTGAGGCCAGCGCCCGCAAACGCAGCGCCGACGTCGAGGCCCGTATCGATCGGGCCCTGAAGAAGATGCGCAAGCAGGGCCTCGACATCAACGTCAGCAGCCTGGCCCGCCACGCCGGAGTGTCACGCAGCGTCATCCACCGCCGCCCCCAACTGCGAGAACAGATCCGCACCACCCAGCCGCTGGCCGCCGCCCCCGATCCACCGCCACCACCGGCTACCGACACCGAGAGCAGCATCATCACCGCGCTACGGACCCGCCTGAAGGCACGAGACGCCCAGATCGCCGACCTGAAAGCCCAACTGCGCGAACGCGACCACATCATCGCGACCCTGCACGGGCAACTGGCCGGCAAACCCCACCCGGACACCAACTCCTAGCTGGCTGGTTGTGCGGGTCGCTGCGTGGTTTGCGCGGTGATGAAGTCGTCGACGATGCGGGTGCAGTCGTGGTGGCCGATGGCGCGTAGGCCGGTCATTCTGGCGAAGACCAGGGGGCCGACCAGTTGGCACAGTGCCAGTTCGATGTCGAGTTCGCCGAGTTGGTCGAAGGTTTCGGGGCTGTGCAGGATTTCGTCGAAAGGCCGCCGGTACTGCTCGATCACCCGGGTGCGCAGCATGCTGGCGGTGGCGTGTTGGCCGGTATCGCTGTCGCTGTCGTGCGTTTCGGTGGGGCCCAACGCGGCCCAGGCCAAGGTGGTGACGTGCAGCGGCGCTTCGGCGAACAGGTCGGCTTGGCGCGAGAGCAGTTCGATGAGCCGCTCACGCAGGGTGCCGCTGGTCGGGGCGGGCGGGATGACTTGGGGCAGAAGGCGTTCGAAGGTGGCCGCGAGCAGTTGTGAGGAACTGTTGAAGTGGCGGTAGAGGGTGGTGCGGGCGACCTTGGAGGCTTTAGTGACCGCGTCGATGGTGACGGCTTCGATCCCACCGGTTTTGAGCAGGTTGGCCGCGGCGTCGAGCAGTCGGGTGCGCGATCGGGTGCGGCGCGGGTCGACGTCGTCCTCGTCGTCGGGTGCCGCCGCGGGTTCTGTCCCCACCTGACCTCCTGGTGTTCCGATCGCCGGTGCGTTGCCCCCGCTCTCCCGGTTATGGTACCGATAGTAGCGCAGCGAAACTGCTAGTACCGGCGGTCCCGGGTCGGGACGCGGTGGCGGGGCTGCCCGGGTGTGAGGAGGCCGTGATGGGTGCTGATCAGCCGCAGCGGTTGCCGTCACACACGCCGACCTGCATGGGCTGCGGGCCGGACAATCCGCACGGTTTGCAGCTGGAGGTGTTTCGGTGCGGCGATGAGGTGTTCGCTGATCTGGTGTTCGATGAGCGTCATATCGGTGCGCCGGGGCTCGCACACGGTGGCGCGATCGCCGCGGCCTGTGATGACGTGCTGGGGTTTTCGTTGTGGATCGCGGCCACCCCGGCGGTGACGCGCCGTTTGACGGTGGACTATCTGCAGCCGGTGCCGTTGGGATGTACGCATCGGCTGACCGCGCGGATCGCCACCCGCGAGGGCCGGGCGTTGCATGTGGACGGGGTGGGGGTCGGCGTGGACGGTGTCACCCGGTTCACCGCCTCGGCGGTGTTCATCACGGTGGATGCGGCCCATTTCGCCGCCCACGGTGACATCAGCGGTTTCGGGGAGTTGTTCGCCGAGCTGGCCCGCTACGGTGGCGCCGGCCCCGACGCGGGGTCGCGGTGAGCGCGCCCACCGCCGCACCCCGGGACCGGGTGCGGCGCCCGCGCCGGCCGGCGGCCTCGGTGTGGGCGCGTCGCGAGGCGATCCTGGATGCCGCGTGGACGGTGGCCTCAGCACACGGTTTTGACGGTGTGCAGATGCGTGCGGTGGCCGCGCAGGCCGGCATTGCCGCCAGCTCGCTGTATCGGCATTTCCGATCCAAAAGCCATCTGCTGGTGACGGTGCTGGCCCGCGAATTCGAACGTCTCGACACCGAATTCGTCTGGAGTACCGGTGAACTGGCGCCGCAGGCCCGGCTGGGGCGGTTGACCACCCACCTGCACACAGCCTGGCAGGCCAACCCGCACCTGACCGAGGCGATGGTGCGTGCGTTCGTCGTGGCCGACACCGAGGCCACCAGCGCGATCGAGCACGCTGTCGCGGTGATCGAGGACATGCTGGCCCGCGCCCTGGGCGGGCCCACACCCAGCGCACATGACCGGGACGTGGCCAGCCTGATCGCCGACGTGTGGCTGGCCAACCTGATCGCCGTCATCGGCGGCCGGATCGATGCGGACCTGGCCCGCGAACGCATCGACCGCACAACCCGACAGCTGGTGCACGGCACCCACACCACCACTTAGCGATACTAGTAGTATCGCTGCGCTACTCCCAGTACCATAAAGCGACACAACGACGTGTCGAAGGGAGCCGGGCATGCATACCCCCTGGATCGAGCGGTGCACCGTTCAGCGTGTCTCGTTGCGCGACGGATTGGTGCTCGACCTCGACGATTACAACGAATTGGTGATCGCCACCCCGATCCGGCTGACCCTGCCGCCGATCGGATCGTCTTATCCCGAAGAGCAGGTCCTCATCGACCCGGGCAACGTCTCGGTCCAGCAGCGTCCGTTGCTGGACCTGGCCGGCGCGGTGTGCACGGGGGCGTGGTGCGACGAGGGCGGCGGGTTGCACCTGGGTTTTTCCCGCGGGCATCGCATCGATGTCGCCCCCCAGGAGGCCGCGACCTCCTGGGAGCTCTACGGCAAACGCCACGGCTACATGGCATGCCTGCCCCGCGGGCGGGTGCGGGTGGTGCGCCACGACCTGCCCGACGACGAATCTGAGGACACCGCAAGTTAATTCACCCCCCACCGCGCCCAGCCGCAACCATGGCCCGAAAGGTCGGCGCGGCCCTTCCGATCCTCGTGTGGGACTATTAGTATCGTAGCGATACCGATAGTTTCGTTTCTTGGGAGGCGTGGGGATGGGCGATCGAACCGGAGATGCTGGGCCTTCCCGTGGCCGGCGCGGCGTCGATCTGTCCGGATCTTCGGAATACAGCGCCCGGTTGGGTCGGCTCGCGGCGTTCACGGTGGGCCACAAGGCATTGGTGATCGGTGGATGGATCGCGGCCGCGGTGGTGCTGGCGCTGCTGTTCCCGCAGCTGGAGACGGTGGTGCGCCAACAGTCGGTCGATCTGATCCCGCGTGATGTGCCCTCGTTTCAGACCGTGGACCGCATGAGTGAGGCGTTCGGTGAGCAGGGCTCCAAGACGATGCTGTTCGTCGCGATGCAAGACCCGGCCGGTCTGACCCCCGATAATCAGCTGCGCTATCAGGATCTGGTGGGGCGGTTGCGCGCCGATCACGACCATGTCCTGCTGGTCCAGGATCTGCTGGCCGACCCGGTCACCAGAACCCAGGCGGTCAGCGGTGACGGCAAGGCCTGGTATCTGCCGGTCGGGGTGGCCGGCACGCTCGGTGATCCCACCGCGGCCGAATCCGTGCAAGCCGTGCGCGATCTCACCGACACGGCATTCGCCAACACGTCCACCACGGCCTATGTGACAGGGCCACCGGCCACGTTCGCCGATCAGATCGCCTCAGCCGAGCACGACCTGGTGTTCATTTCGATCGCCACCGCCGGGCTGATCGCGCTGATCCTGCTGATCGTGTACCGGTCGGTGTTCACCGCGCTGCTGCCGCTGCTGGTGATCGGGATCAGCCTGGCCGTCGGGCGTGGGGTGCTCTCTGCCCTGGGGGAAATCGGCATGCCGGTCTCGCAGTTCACCGTGGCGTTCATGACCGCGATCCTGCTCGGCGCCGGCACCGACTACACCGTGTTTCTGATCAGCCGCTACCACGAACAACGCCGCGCCCAGGTGCCCGCCGAGCAGGCGGTCATCGCGGCCACCGCCAGCATCGGCCGAGTCATCCTGGCCTCGGCGGGCACCGTGGCCCTGGCCTTTCTGGCCATGGTGTTCGCCACCTTGAGTGTGTTCGCCGGCCTCGGTCCGGCCTGCGCGGTCGCCGTGGCAGTCGGATTCGCCGCCACCGTGACCCTGCTGCCGCCGGTGCTGGCGCTGGCGGCCACCCGCGGCATCGGCGAACCCAAACCCGACCGCACCCGCCGCTACTGGAACAGCGTGGCCGTGGCCGTGGTGCGTCGCCCGGTGCCGCTGCTGGTCATCAGCCTGACCATCCTGGTGGCACTGTCAGCGGCCGCGGCGACCATGACCATCAGCTACGACGACCGCCAAGGACAACCCCCCACCACCGCCAGCAACCAGGGCTATCAGCTGCTGGACCGCCATTTCCCCAAAGACGTCGTCATCACCGAATTCCTCGTCGTGGAAAACCCGACCGACATGCGCACCGGCAAAGGCCTGGCCGACCTCGACGAGATGGCCTCACGCATCGCCCAAATCCCGGCCGTGACACGTGTTTCCGGGATCACCCGACCGGCCGGGCAACGCCTCGACCAAGCCCAACTGTCCTGGCAGAACGGACAAATCGGCGACAAGATGGCCGACTCGGTCGCCCAGGGCAACGACCGGCGCACCGACCTGGACAAGCTCACCCACGGCGCCGACCAACTCGCCGACGGCCTGGCCCAACTCGACACCACCGTGCGCACCGCGCTCACCCCCCTGGGCGGTGTACTCACCCAAGCCGGCGCCGCCGGTGAGAACATGCAGCGCTTCGGCCCGCTGCTGCAACAACTCTCAGCCACCGCACCCGAGGTCGACACCGCCATCCAAGCCGGCCCCGGCATCCGACCCCTGGCCGAACGCGCCCAGACCGCCATCGCCGCCCTCGACCCGCTCGTCACCGCACTCAACACCTCACCGTGGTGTATCACCACCCCGCAATGCACCCAGATCCGCGACCAGGTCAGTATCCTGACCACCCTGCGCGACAACGGATTCTTCACCCAACTCGCCACCCTGGGCGACCAGTACAACCCGGCCACCAACGCCACCGTCACCGGCACCCTCACCGAAGTGCAACACACCGTGGCCACCATGAACAACGCCTTCAAAACCCTCGGCAACCCCGAAAACCTGACCGCCAACATCGGCCGACTCCAACACGGCATCAGCCAACTGGCCTCCGGCGCACGCGCCCTGGCCACCGGCGTGCACACCCTGGCCGACAGCAACATCCAAATGCTGTCCGGGATGAGTCAAATCGCGGCCCAACTGCAAAACTCCGCCCGCGCCACCGCCGGATCCGATGCCGCCACCGGCTTCTACCTGCCCCCCGAAGCCTTCGACAACCGCCAATTCGCCGACGTCGCCAAACACTTCCTCTCACCCGACGGCAAAACCGCCCGCTTCGCCATCGACACCAACACCGACCCCTACAGCGGCGAGGCGATGAACCTGGCCCGCCAGATCACCGACGTCGCCAACACCGCACGCCCCAACACCTCCCTGGACCACGCCACCGTCTCGGTCGCCGGATTCCCCGCCGTCAACTCCGACATCCAACGCCTGCTCTCATCCGACTTCACCCAACTGGCCATCGCCACCCTGGTCATTGTCGGACTCATCCTCATCGCCCTGCTACGCGCCCTGATCGCCCCGCTATATCTGCTGGGCACCGTCGTGCTGAACTACCTGGCCTCACTCGGTATCGGAGTCATCGTCTTCCAATGGATCCTCGGCCACCAAATCGCTTGGCCCGTACCACTACTAGCGTTCATCATCCTCGTCGCCGTCGGCGCCGACTACAACATGCTGCTCGTATCCCGACTCCGCGAAGAATCCACCCACAACATCCGCGTCGGCGTGCTGCGCACCGTAGCCACCACCGGCTCAGTCATCACCTCCGCCGGCCTCATCTTCGCAGCCAGCATGTTCGGCCTGATGATCGGATCGGTAGCCATCATGATCCAAACCGGACTCATCATCGGCTGCGGACTACTGCTGGACACCTTCCTCGTACGCACCCTCACCGTCCCAGCCATCGCCACCCTGCTCCGCCAAGCCAGCTGGTGGCCACAACGCCCCACCACACCCACAACACACCCCACACCAACACCACAACCAGCCACCGCCACAACCTGACAGCGCTAAGAAATTTCAACCACAGTCACACGCGGCATTCCCGATTCACACCGATCCGCCAAAACCCGCCCCGCAGAGCGCAGATCATCGAGTACAGCACTACAGATAAGCATGTCGCCCACGGTCGCAAACACCATCCCGATCACCGTCAGCGACAGTCGAGGACACCCGCAACCGACCTACAGATAACACGGCAGCTGCAACCTGGCTGCGCAGCGCGGGCGCACCAAGACCGCCGAGCGCACCGAGGGCCTCCAGCCGGGCCGGTACCTCGGCAGGGCTGTTGGCATGCACAGTGCCGGCGCCACCGTCGTGACCGGTATTGAGCGCACCCAGCAGATCCACCACCTCCGCGCCGCGCACCTCGCCCACGACGATGCGGTCGGGTCGCATCCGCAGGGCCTGCCTCACCAGATCGCGGACCGTGATCTCGCCGATCCCTTCGACATTGGCGCCGCGGGCCACGAGCTTGACCAGATGCGGATGTGGCGGGGCGAGTTCGGCGGCGTCCTCCACACAGACGATCCGTTCGCTCGGGGGTACCGCACCGAGCAGAGCCGCGAGCAGCGTCGTCTTGCCGCACCCGGTTCCGCCGGAGATCAGGAACGCCAGGCGGGCATCGATGATCGCTCGCAGCAACTCGGCCGCATCGGATGCAATGGCGCCGGAGGCGGTGAGCGACGCCAGATCCTGAGTGGCAGGCCGCAAGACCCGCAGGGACAGGCACGTGCCGCCGACCGCCACCGGCGGCAGCACCGCGTGTAGCCGTACCGTGGCCGCGCCAGGTCCGGCGAGCTGGCCGTCGACCCACGGCTGCGCCTCGTCGAGGCGGCGCCCGGCCAGCAGCGCGAGTCGCTGCGCCAGCCGGCGCACCGCGGCCTCGTCGGCGAACCGGACCGTGGTGCGGCGCAGGCCGTTGCCGTCATCCACCCACACCGCGTCCGGCGCGGTGACGAGCACGTCGGTGGTGCCGTCGACCGACAGCAGTGGCTCGAGCAGCCCTGCGCCGGTCAGTTCGGTCTGCAGCACCCGCAGGCTGCTCAGCACCTCGGTATCGCCCAGCAGCCCACCGGATTCGGCCCGGATGGCCGCGGCGACCACCCCCGGCGTCAGCGGGGTTGCTTCGGTCGCCAACCGCTCACGTACCCGCTCGATCAGCGATGCGGTCATGCCGCCGCCCCCGCGGGATGCGATGCCAGCACGGTGAGCACCCGCCGGGCCGCACCGGACAGCGGTGCACGCCGGCGCATCCGCAAGCCACCGCGCTCGAGAAGTTCGGTGATGCCAGGTTCTGGCCGCATGGCAGCCAACAGCGGCAGGTCGACGATGCGCGCCACCTCGGCCGACCGTAACCCACCCGGGGCGGGACCACGCACCACCACACCGGCATTCGGGTTGCAGGCCAGCAGCCATGGGCGGGCCGCAGCCGCTGCGGCGCAGGACCGCACGTCGGCGGGCGTCACGAGAACGACGAGATCGGCGGCATCCAGCGCGGCCTCAACAGCGGCCGTGCAGCGTCGCGGTACATCGCACACCACCGTCGCGCCGCCGCGACAACCGGCGTCGATGACCGCACCGAGCGGACCCGCGTCGATGTCGACACCCGTTCTGCCGCTGGACAACACACTGACCTGATGGCGGCGTGGCAAGGCGTCGCGCAGCGCCGGGAAGGCCAGCCTGCCGCTCTGCAGTGCCAAGTCGGGCCAGCGCAGGCCCGGCACGTCCTCGGTGCCCATCACCAGATCGATGCCGCCGCTCCACGGATCGGCGTCGACCAAAAGCGCCGGCCCGCCGTCGGCGGCAGTCTGTGCCAATGCTGCGGCGAACACGGAAGCCCCGGCGCCACCGCGGGATCCGACGACCGCCAGGACCGGGCCGCTGCTGCCGTCGTCGGCTACCGCGGCAGCCGACAGCACGGACACCAGTTCGGCATCTTGTGCAGGCAGGGTCAACACCTGTTGGGCGCCAACCGAGATCGCAGCCTGCCAGTCCGCGGACGCAGGAGCAGCCGCGCTCACGAGCGTCACTCGGTCGCGCCGCGGCAGTGCCCGTCGGGCGCAGCGGGCCGCCGCGTCGGCGTCGAGAAGCACTGCCGCAGCGGCCGTCCACGCCTTGCGGCTGGACGGTTCGCCGACGTGAACGAGCGACACCCCTGCAGCCGCGGCAACGCGATCGGCATCGTCGCGCAGCACCGGATCACCGATCATGGCGAGCACCGAGTGCGTCGAATTGGTCATGGCCCCAAGCCTGTGGCCGTCGAGGCGGAGGCGCCAGCGCCGAATCGCAGAATGTGGATGAACGACGGGTTGGGGATAACTCACCGGGGGCGGCACTGCGGCGAATTTCTCCCCGGAAAAAGAGACGACCCCCGCCAGGGGGGGAGGAGGCGGAGGTCGTCGTGTATCAGCCCCGGGGGGTCGGGCTGATGCACCTCGGCATAAGCCGAGTAATGCTCACTATACACACGGATCTGCCCAAAGACGCAAGAGATGCGGCTGCGAGTTAACAAGACGCCGCGTGTGAGACAGATCGTGTCGACATGTGCCGTGAACTGCCGGTTTGTCGGCACCGCGGGAGCACATCGGACACCGGCCTCTATGCTGGCGCATGTGAGTGCATCCGATCCGGTTGCCGGGGAGCCGATCGCACCGCAAGCCGGGCAGACCAACGGTCGCCCGGTGCGCACAGCGGCTTTCTTCGACCTCGACAAGACGGTGATCGCCAAGTCCAGCACGCTCGCCTTCAGCAAACCTTTCTTCGATCAGGGGCTGCTGAACCGACGCGCTGTTCTCAAGTCGACATACGCGCAGTTCCTCTTCCTGATGTCGGGCGCCGACCACGACCAAATGGACCGTATGCGTTCGTACGTCACCAACATGTGTACGGGCTGGGACGTCGAACAGGTCAAGTCGATCGTCAGGGAGACGCTGCACGACATCGTCGACCCGCTGGTGTTCGCCGAAGCCGCCGAACTGATCGCCGACCACAAGCTCTGCGGCCGCGACATCGTGGTGGTCTCGGCCTCGGGCGAGGAGATCGTCGCGCCGATCGCGCGGGCGTTGGGCGCGACCCATGCCATGGCCACCCGGATGGTCGTCGAGGACGGCCGCTACACCGGCGAGATCGCGTTCTACTGCTACGGCGAGGGCAAGGTCGAGGCCATCCGGGCGTTGGCCGCGCGCGAGGGCTACGCGCTCGACCACTGCTACGCGTATTCCGATTCGGTGACCGACATCCCGATGCTCGAGTCGGTCGGCCATCCCACCGCGGTCAATCCGGACCGGGCGTTGCGCAAGGAGGCCGTTGCGCGCGACTGGCCGGTGCTGACATTCACCAAACCGGTGTCGTTGCGCGACCGGCTCCCCGCCGCCCCGTCGGGGGCCGCCGTCGCCACCACCGCGGCGGTGGGTGTGAGTGCGCTGGCGGCAGGCGCGCTGACGTATTCCCTGTTGCGCCGCTTCACTTTCTGAGCTACCGGGTGTAGTAGCTGAGGCGCTGTCGTAACGATCGGGAAACTCGCTCAATTTGGGCCTTGATGTGACTGTGGTCACGTAGTACAAAGGAACCACGGAAGCTTGGAGAAGCCAAGATATAGCCAGAAGAGAAGGCTAAATCTCCCGAACCAGGCTCCCTAGCACGGGTCCCGGCACCCACGCGGAGCACATGCCGCGGAATAGGCAAAAGTGTTGCGGGCCTGCGTGATTGCGAGAAGCGGACGGACACGACGGCCCTTTGGGTGGGGTTGCATCCGAAGCGCATCGCAAGGACGCCGAGGCCACCCACGCAACCCACATTGCACGCTTGGTAACCGGAATCCGTGCTAGCGGGCGGCGAGCCGAACACAGTTCGGAACGCCGCCCGCTTTGCGTTTGCTGGACAGCCCGCCGAAAGACCCTCAGCCTGCAGCAGACTGGGCGATCTGCAAAGCTTCCCGCGCGCCGGCGTGCAGCGCTTCGGAACTCAGCAGCAGCCACGCCGTCAGCCCGTCGCGAGTGCCCGCCGCGAATCCCCGTGCGGCAGCCCGGTAATCGCCCGACTTCTTCATCCAGTGCACCTCGGGCACACCGAGGCCATGCGGATCCAGCCCGCTGGCGATCGTCACCAGTCGTGACAGGCCACGGGCCACCACGCCGTCGGCCGTACCGAACGGCTCCAGGGTCAACAGTTCGCCGTGAGCGACAGCGGCGAGAATCGGCGCGGGCACGCGCGATCCTCCGGTCAGGATTTCGGCGAGCAGTTCCAGCCGGCGCCCCACGGCGGGATCCGTGCGCGGCCGGCCCAGGTGTTCGTCGTCGGTGAGATCTGCGGCGGCCAGCGCATGCAACCGGGCCAGTGCCTGCAGCGGTGCCCGCTGCCACACGCCGACCAGCGTCGTCGCCCCACCCTCGAGGGCTTCGGCGACGCGGATCGCGCCTGCGGTCACGGGATCCGGCTCGCCGTCGGGGGGCAGTTGGATGGATCCGCCGTCGAGCACCGCGGAGGCGCGGGCCGCCCGCATCGCGGCCTCGCCCGCGGTCTGCGGCCAGCCACGCAGATTGAAGCGGTGCCGGTGCGCGCGTCCGAGCGCCTCCCTGGCCTCGTCACACGCCGCGGCCACGCCGGGCAGCTCGGCCAGCGGCGCGAGTGGATCAGTATTGGTCGATTGCTCGCGCTGGCTCACGCCCACATACGCTAGCCGACCGCTGGACGCCGGATCTTTGACCGTTCGGCGCACCGGGCGCGCCGCCCAGCCGACGGCGTTGTGAGTCTCCAACGCCCGTGCAACGTTTGGTGACTAGGCTCACAAACATGTCGAACCCGTCAGTGACGCACGCCGAAGTTCCGTCAGCCTATCCCCCACCCGCCGACTTCGCGGCCAGCGCGAACGCGACGGGCGAGTTGTATGCCGCGGCCGAACGAGACCGGCTGGCGTTCTGGGGTGAACAGGCCAACCGGCTCGCCTGGCACACGCCGTTCACCGAGGTACTGGACTGGTCGGAGGCGCCGTTCGCGAAGTGGTTCGTCGGCGGCAAGCTCAACGTCGCCTACAACTGCGTGGACCGCCACGTCGAGGCAGGCAACGGCGACCGCGTCGCAATCCACTGGGTCGGCGAGCCGGTCGACGACGCGCGCGACATCACCTATGCCCAGCTCAGGGATGAGGTGAGCAAGGCCGCCAACACCTTGACCGATCTCGGCCTGGTGGCCGGTGACCGGGTCGCGATCTACATGCCGATGGTGCCCGAGGCCATCATCGCCATGCTGGCGTGCGCCCGCCTGGGCGTCATGCACAGCGTCGTGTTCGCCGGGTTCTCCGCCAGCGCGCTGCGCGCCCGCGTCGAGGACGCGCAGGCCAAGCTGGTCATCACCACCGACGGGCAGTACCGCCGCGGGGAGGCCGCGTCGCTGAAGTCCGCTGTCGACGAGGCAGTCGAGGGCCAACCGTCGGTCAAGAACGTTCTTGTGGTGCGGCGCACCGGAATTGACGTCAACTGGACGCCCGGCCGCGATCTGTGGTGGCACGAGACGGTGGATCAGGCGTCGCCCGAACACACGCCGCAGGCGTTCGACTCCGAGCAGCCGCTGTTCCTGCTCTACACCTCGGGTACCACGGGCAAGCCCAAGGGCATCGTGCACACCTCGGGCGGCTATCTCACGCAGGCCGCCTACACGCACTACAACGTGTTCGACATCAAACCCGAAACCGACGTGTACTGGTGCACGGCCGATATCGGCTGGGTCACCGGGCACACCTACATCACCTACGGCCCACTGGCCAACGGCGTCACGCAGGTGGTCTACGAAGGCACTCCGGCGTCGCCGACCATGCACCGGCATTTCGAGGTCATCGAAAAGTACGGCGTGACGATCTATTACACGGCACCCACGCTGATCCGCACGTTCATGAAGTGGGGCCGCGTACTGCCCGAGGGCCACGACCTGAGCAGCCTGCGGTTGCTGGGCTCGGTCGGTGAGCCGATCAACCCCGAGGCGTGGCGGTGGTACCGCGAATTCATCGGCGGCAACAAGACTCCGATCGTGGACACCTGGTGGCAGACCGAAACCGGCGCCATCATGATCTCCCCGCTGCCCGGCGTGACGGCCGCCAAGCCCGGTTCGGCGATGACCCCGCTACCCGGCATCGCGGCCAAGATTGTCGACGACGAGGGCAACGACCTGGTGCCCGGCGCCGACGAAGCCGAACACGTCACCGGATACCTGGTGCTCGACAAGCCGTGGCCAGCCATGCTGCGCGGCATCTGGGGTGATCCGGAGCGATTCAAGGAGACCTACTGGTCCCGCTTCGCCGAGCAGGGGTGGTATTTCGCCGGCGACGGCGCCCGGTATGACTCGGACGGCAACATCTGGGTGCTCGGCCGCATCGACGACGTCATGAACATCTCGGGCCACCGCATCTCGACCGCTGAGGTCGAGTCGGCGTTGGTCGGCCATTCCGGTGTCGCCGAGGCCGCTGTCGTCGGCGCGTCGGACGAGACCACCGGACAAGCCATCTGCGCCTTCGTCATCCTCAAGGAAAGCGCCCACGGTGGCGCGGAGAACATGATCGACGAATTGCGCGCGCAGGTCTCCCGAGAGATCTCGCCGATCGCCAAACCCCGCGAGATCCACGTGGTGCCCGAGCTGCCGAAGACCCGTAGCGGCAAGATCATGCGCCGACTGCTGCGCGACGTGGCCGAGGGCCGTGAACTCGGCGACACCTCGACACTGGTCGACCCGAGCGTGTTCGAAGCCATCCGGGCCAGCAAGTAAGCCCCTTCTCCTCCACCGGAACTGCATTCCGGGTCGTCAAATCGCGAGATTAACGACCTGGAATGCAGTTCCGCGGAGAAACGCCGCCGCGGCGGCGGATCAGGGGATCGGCACGTACCCCGTACCGGGCCGATTCTTGGCGGTGATGTCGGCGAGCTGCGTGTTGAACGACATGGTCACCGCAGGGGTATGCAGCGGCACGTATTTCACGACGCAGGTCGGCAGATCGTTGGTGTAGGCGCCGTGCAGCATGCCCACCAGCTTGTTGTCGACCGTGACGGGCGCGCCGGAATCGCCCGGCTGACCGCACACCTGGTTGACGATGGTGCCAGGGTCCTGCCCCGGTCCCCACGTCACGCCGCACGAATAGCCAGTGGTGCGGCCCAGTTTGCAGGCGATCTGGCCGAACACCGGGTCCGGGCCGAGACCGTCGATCTGGAAACCGTTGACGTTGTCGGTCGGGGTGACCTTCTGCGGGTCGAACTGGATCACCGCATAGTCCAGCAATTCGTTGCCGGCGACCATGGTGCCCAACTGGCCGGCGCCGGTCGCGTTCTCGGCCGCCACCGTCGCGCCCGGGCCACCGCAGTGCGCCGATGTGAAGCCGATCAGCCGGCCCGCGTTGTCGTGGCCGATGGTGGTGAGGGTGCAGAACGTGTCGCCGTTGACGACGATGCCGGAGCCCCCACCGAGCACGACGGGGTCGGCGTGGGCGACACCAGGTGTCAGCAATGCGGCCAGCGCGAGAATCAGTGTCCCGACAACAAACTTCCAGCGGCGTCTGGTCGCCAAGTGTCCTCCAATCGACGCGCCCGACCCGCGCACCCCAAGGGAATACTCACATCGTACGTGGGCTCAGATGTCGGCCGGGATCGTGATCCGGGCGACCGCATGGCAACATGAACCGCGACCACATCACCGAAACCAGGCATCGGACCCGGGGAGGAAGCTTCTTGTGAGCAACGGCGACCGCAGGACCGGAATTCCGGCAACGGTGACCTCGATTCCGCTGGTAGATCCGCACGCGCCCAAGCCCGACCCGTCCATCGGCGACCTGGTCAAAGATGCGACCGCCCAGGTGTCGACGCTGGTTCGCGCCGAGGTGGCACTGGCAAAGGCCGAGATCACCCGCGACGTCAAGAAGGGCTTGACCGGCAGCATCTTTTTCATCGCCGCGCTGGTCGTGCTGTTCTACTCGACCTTCTTTTTCTTCTTTTTCGTTGCCGAGCTGCTCGACACCTGGCTGTACCGCTGGGCAGCGTTCCTGATCGTGTTCGGCATCATGGTGCTGACCACGGTCGCGCTGGCGCTGTTCGGCTATCTCAAGGTGCGCCGCATCCGCGGACCGCGGCAGACCATCGAGTCGGTGAAAGAAACACGTGAGGCGCTGACGCCCGGGCATGACAAGGCCGCGGCGCTGACGACGGCCGACGCGGCACGGACCAAGACGGCCCCGGCCGACCCGTCGGGCTGGTAATGCCCCCACCCGACCCGTCGATCACCCGGATCGACGGGCCATGGCGGCATCTGCAGGTGCACGCCAACGGCATCCGCTTCCACGTCGTGGAGGGTGGGAACTCGCAGCCCGACGCTCCGCTGGTGATCCTGCTGCACGGCTTCGGCTCGTTCTGGTGGTCCTGGCGTCATCAGCTTCCCGGGTTGCCCGACGCTCGCGTCGTCGCCGTGGACCTGCGTGGCTACGGCGGCAGCGACAAACCCCCGCGCGGCTACGACGGCTGGACCCTGGCCGGCGACACCGCGGGGTTGGTGCGGGCGCTGGGCCACAAGACCGCGACGCTGGTGGGCCACGCCGACGGCGGCCTGGTGTGCTGGGCGACGGCCGTGCTGCATCCGAGGGTGGTGCGGGCCATCGCGCTGGTCAGCTCGCCGCATCCGGTGGCGCTGCGCGCATCGGCGCTGACCCGGCGCGACCAGGGCCGCGCGCTGCTCCCCTCGCTGATGCGCTATCAGCTCCCGATGCTGCCGGAGCGCGCGTTGACCCGGCACGACGGTGCGGAGCTGGAACGCCTGGTGCGCAGCCGGGCCGGCACCAAATGGCAAGCCACCCAAGATTTCTCCGACACCGTCGGACACATGCGGCGCGCCATCCAGATCTCGGGCGCGGCCCATTCGGCGCTGGAGTACCAGCGCTGGGCGGTGCGCAGCCAACTGCGCGGTGAGGGCAGGCGGTTCATGCGGTCGATGAAGCGCCCGGTCAATGTGCCGGTGCTGCACCTGCGCGGCGACGCCGACCCGTACGTGCTGGCCGACCCGGTCTACCGCACCCAACACTTCGCACCGCACGGCCGCTACGTGGCTCTGGCCGGCTCCGGGCACTTCGGCCACGAAGAAGATCCGGACGCGGTCAACGAGCAGCTGCGCAGGTTCCTCACGCACCTGGGCCAGGGCTGATCAGGAGCTGATGCAGGTCCCGGTGGCCACCCGCTGGGTGTTGCCGATCTTGGCCATCTGCTGCTCCACTTCCTTTGCGGTCAGCACGAATCCGGTGTCGGCATCGTCGACGGCCGCGCCGAACACGACGCCGAGCACCTTGCCGGCCCGGTTGATCATCGGCCCGCCCGAATTGCCCTGCCGCACAGTGCCCCGCACCGTGTAGACCTCACGGGTGACGGTGGTGGTGCGGTAGATGTCGGGGCCTTTGAGCTCGATGATCTCGCGGACGCGGGCCGGGGTGGCCAGGAAGTCGCCGCCGCCGGGATACCCCATCACCACCGCATCCGTGCCCTGCGGGGCCGCCTGCTCGGCGAAGGTCAGCGGAGCGGTCGGCAAGTCGGGGACGTCGAGGATGGAGATGTCGGCGTTGGGGTCGTAGGACACGACGCTCGCGTCGTAGGTCTTGCCCTCGGCCTCGACGGTCACGCTGTCGGCACCGGCCACCACGTGGGCGTTGGACATCACCCGGTTGGGCGCCACGACGAATCCACTGCCCTCCAACACCTTCTGGCAGCTCGGTGCGACGCCCTTGATCTTGACGACGCTCGGCCGGGTGGCGGCGACGACGGCGTCGTTGGCCAGGCTCGCATCGGGCGCATCGACGTTGACGATCGGGGTGCGGCCGAACGGCTGCAATACGTCGAACCCCGACGTGTCCAGCAGGCTCGACAGCCGCGTCGGCACCGACTTCAACCACGGCGGCGCGACCTTGTCCACCTCGGTCAGCACCCGCGAATTCTTCACTGCCGCAGCCAGGTTGGGCTGGTCCGATGACGTCAGCGGGGTGGCCAGCAGGTAGGCCGCCACCAGGACGGCGACCAGTTGCAAGGCCACGCCGATGGCCGAATCGAACACCCGCAGGACCGGATTGCGCAACGCGCTGCGAACCGCGCGGCCGAGCACCACGCCTGCGATCTCCCCGACCACGACGAGCGCCAGGATCAGGAACAGCGACGCGAACAGTTTGGTGCGCGGCCCTTCGATGTGGCTGACGATGTGCGGCGCGAGCAGCAGGCCGGCCACGGCGCCGAGCACCACGCCCACAAAGGACAGCAGCGAGCCGAGCGCGCCGGAACGCCAGCCGGAGATGGCGGCGACGAACGCGATGCCGATGATGGCCAGGTCAAGCCAAAGCGAAGGTGTCATCTACTTCCAGTTCAAGGTTGCGCTTCACCGTAGCCGTTCGGATGCCCGACAAGCGCCATTGCCTCGTCGAGTTCGCGTACGTCGTCGGTGTTCCACGGCTGCGCCCAGCCCGCGACATCGAGGATGGCCGAGATGACCTGCCCGGTGAAACCCCACACCAGCATCTCGTTGAGCAGAAACGCCGGGCCTGCGAACCGCCGGGTGGACGCCTCGCGGCAGACCATGAGCCGATTCTCCGGATTGATGAACGCGCGCACGGGCACCCGGGCGACCACCGCGGTCTCGGACGGGTCGACGACGGCCACCGGGCCGGGATCCGGTGAGTAGGCCAGGACCGGGACGACGTGAAATCCCGACGGCGGGATGAACATGCGCTCCAGTGTGGCCAGCGGACGTAACCGTCCGGTGTCGATGCCCGTTTCCTCCCACGCCTCGCGGAACGCCGTCGCCACCGGACCCGCGTCACCGGGATCGGTGGCGCCGCCGGGAAAAGCAGCCTGCCCGGCATGATGCCGCAGCGTCGACGCCCGCACGGTGACCAACAGATCGGCATCGTCGGGAAGGCCGGATGCAGGCGCATCGGCGGGGCCGGAGAACAACACGAGCACCGCGGCGTCGCGGCGGGCACCGGCGAGGACCGCCTGCTTGTCCAGTTCGACGATGCTGGCCAGCACGTCCGGCGGAACCCGGCGGCGATACGCGTCGGGCACGCCGTCGACGTTGTCCACCAGAGGTCGCAGCCACGCCGGTGCGGCATCGGGATTCAGCTCGCCGAGCTGGGAAGTCAACGCGCTGCTCCTTGGCCCAATTTCTCCGACACCGCCGCGGCGATCTCGTCAGCGTTGGAAAAGGGCCGCGGCAGGATTCCGGCAACGCTACCGTCTGCGCGCAGCACCACCGTCGCAGGCATCACGTTGGGCACCCGCAGCGCGGCGGCGATCAGCCGACGACCGTCCTGCAGGGTCGGCAGCCGAACGCCGAGTTCGGCCAGCCGCAGCAGCGCGGCCGCCTCGTTCTCGTCCTGGTGCACCGTGACCACGAGGAGATCAGAACCCATGCGGCGCTGATACTCCGCCATCGCGGGCAGTTCGTCGGCGCACGGCCCGCACCAGTACGCCCACAGGTTCAGCACCACCGTGCGTCCGGCGAGCGCGCGCGCCACGTCGACTGCGGCGCCGTCACCGGCACATTGCAGCGTGATGCCGGTCAGGGCCTGCGGACCTGGCCCCTGCCCGGGCGACGGGCACGGTGGCAGGGCCGCTCGAGCGCGCGGACCGGCGAGGGCCTGCGGGGTGTCGGCGTCGCGGTGATCACGGCCCGCCGCAGGCGCGACGCCCGCGCTCGGGACGTCGCGCATCTGCATCCAGAACGCAGTACCCAGGGCCACCAGGACCACCAGCACGGCGATGGTCCACCGGGTCGACGTCCTCACAGCCCGGCGAGAGCCAGCAGGTGCTCGGTCTCGGGGCCTTTGACCAGTGGGGCGGCGACGAGCGGATCGGTGGGACCGGTACCGAACGACGGGCAGTCCTTGGCCAGCACACACACGCCGCAGGCCGGTTTACGGGCATGGCACACCCGGCGGCCGTGGAAGATCACGCGGTGGCTGAGCAGCGTCCACTCGCTGCGTTCGATCAGCTCGCCGACCGCGAACTCGACCTTGACCGGATCTTCCTCCTCGGTCCAGCGCCAGCGCCGCACGAGCCTGCCGAAATGGGTGTCGACGGTGATGCCGGGGATGTCGAAGGCGTTACCCAGGATCACGTTGGCGGTCTTGCGTCCGATACCCGGCAGTGTCACCAGGTCTTCCATGTTGGCGGGCACCTGGCCGTCGAAACGCTCGACCAGCTCCTGGCCCAACCGGATCAGCGAGGTGGTCTTGTTGCGGTAGAAACCGGTGGGCCGGATCAGCTCTTCCATCTCGGTGCGGTCGGCCTGCGCGTAGTCCAGCGCGGTGCGGTATTTCAGGAACAGCGCAGGCGTGGTCAGGTTGACGCGCTTGTCGGTGCTCTGGGCCGACAGGATGGTGGCGACGGCGAGTTCGAGCGGGTTGGTGAAGTCCAGCTCGCAGTACACATGCGGAAATGCCTGGGCCAGTTCACGATTCATGCGTCTGGCGCGTCGGACCAAGCCAAGGTGCGTCTCGGTGTCCCATTTTTTGGGACGGGCTGTTTTCCCAGTTCGGACGGCACCCGTGCTCACCCTTGCCAGCGTACTGATTCCCTCCGACACACCCGGCAGCGGACCTGGTGGCATTTCGTGACCTTCCTGAGACCTACGCCGTGTTTACTTCACCCTTGTGTCGTGGTTGCTGGTGGCGCTCGTCCCCGCCTTGCTGATGCTGGTGGCGGTCGGGCTCGGCCGGCTCGAGAATTGGCTCGCCACCGAGCGCCCGGCCGGTGCGCGCGACACGTTGAACGGTCTGCAGCGGCGGCTCGCGAGCCTCGACGGCGACCGTTTGCCCACGCGGGTGTACAGCCAGCACGCGACGAATCCCGGATTTCACACGACTCGCCATGCCAATCGTGTGTAGCGTGGGCTAGTCGCGAAACCGCGTACCTCTAGACTGATCATGAATTGTCAATAGAGGGTCAATACCACCCGACACCTTAAGAGGAACAACGTGGACGAGATCCTGGCCAGGGCCGGAATCTTCCAGGGAGTCGAACCCACCGCCGTATCAGCGCTCACCAAGCAGCTGCAGCCAGTCGACTTCCCGCGCGGGCATACCGTGTTCGCCGAAGGCGAGCCCGGTGACCGGCTGTACATCATCATCTCCGGCAAGGTGAAGATCGGCCGCCGTTCACCGGACGGCCGGGAGAACCTGCTGACCATCATGGGTCCGTCGGACATGTTCGGTGAACTGTCGATCTTCGACCCGGGTCCTCGCACCTCGAGCGCCACCACCAT
Organism: Mycolicibacterium brisbanense; assembly: GCF_001570425.1. GTDB lineage: Bacteria > Actinomycetota > Actinomycetes > Mycobacteriales > Mycobacteriaceae > Mycobacterium > Mycobacterium brisbanense. The sequence goes on along the minus strand of NZ_BCSX01000019.1, from coordinate 68,535 downwards.
CACCGAGGTGCGCGCGGTGTCGATGGACCGCGACGCGTTGCGCGCCTGGATCGCCGACCGGCCCGAGATCGCCGAGCAGCTGCTGCGCGTGCTCGCCCGTCGTCTCCGGCGCACCAACAACAACCTTGCCGACCTGATCTTCACCGACGTACCGGGGCGTGTCGCCAAGCAGCTGCTGCAGCTCGCACAGCGGTTCGGCACGCAGGAGGGCGGCGCGCTGCGCGTCACCCACGACCTGACGCAGGAAGAGATCGCTCAGCTCGTCGGCGCCTCACGGGAGACCGTGAACAAGGCGCTGGCCGACTTCGCCCACCGCGGCTGGATCCGCCTGGAGGGCAAGAGCGTGCTGATCAGTGACAGCGAGCGCCTGGCGCGGCGGGCGAGGTAACGAGCGAGCACCGGGCACGGTGCTCGCTAATCTCTCAGGTAATCCAGCTGGGCCTGCACCGACCATTCGGCTGCAGGCCACAGTTTTTCATCCACATCGGTGTACACATGCTCGACGACCTGACGCGCGGTTGCGTCGTCACCGAGTTCGCGCAGTGCGCCCCTGACCTGGTTGAGCCGGTCCTCGCGGTGCGACAGATACATCTGGGCGACGGCTGCCAGGTCGCCCAGCTCCGGGCCGTGACCGGGTAGCACCGCACGCTCACCCAGGCCCTGCAACCGGCGCAGCGACTCCAGATAGTCACGCAGGCTGCCATCCTCGGTGTCGATGACGGTGGTACCGCGGCCCAGCACGGTGTCCGCGGTCAGCACTGCGTCGTCGAGCACGAAGCTCAGAGAGTCGGCGGTGTGCCCCGGTGTGGCCATGACGGTGATCCGCAGGCCCGCCGCCTCGATCACCTCGCCATCGGACAGCGGGCCGCCGAGGCCGCGCAGGAAACCACTGCCCACCGAGCGGACCGTGGCCCCCGTGGCGTCGACGATCTTGTCGACCGCGCCCGTGTGGTCTTCATGTTTGTGGCTGATCAACACCAGCGGAATCCGGCCGAGTTCGGCGATGCGGGCGACGTGCTCGTCATCGTCCGGGCCGGGGTCGACGACGACCATCTCGTCGCTGCCCGGCGCGCGCAACACCCAGGTGTTGGTGCCCTCCAGGGTCATCAGACCCGGGTTGTTGCACAGCAGCACCGAGGCCGTCACCGTGTCTGTTTCGACGACCGGCCTCAACAGCCCGTAGGCCGGGTGCTGCAGATCCGCGCCAGAGCTCACGCGACCTCTGTCCAATCGTCGCTCACGCGACCTCGACGATGATTTCGACCTCCACCGGCGCATTCCGCGGCAATTCCGACACGCCCACCGCCGAACGGGCGTGCGCACCGGCCTCACCGAACACGGCGCCGAAGAGTTCGGAGGCACCGTTGACGACGCCGGGCTGCCCGCTGAAACCGGGAGCGGACGCGACGAAGCCGACCACCTTGACGACCTTGACGACGGAGTCGATGCCCACCAGCGCGTGCACCGCGGCCAGCGCGTTGAGCCCGCACAGGCGAGCCAGCTCACTGGCCTGCTCGGGGCTGACCTCGGTGCCGACCTTGCCGGTCGCGACGAGCTCGCCGTTCTGAATGGGCAGCTGCCCAGCCGTGTACACCAGATTCCCGGTCCGGGTCGCCGGCACGTAGGCGGCCAGGGGCGCCACCACCTCGGGCAGTTCGATGCCCAGTTCCGTCAGTCGCTGCGAAATGGTCACTTCGGCCTCTTCAGGTAGGCGACATGCTGTTCACCCGTCGGGCCGGGCAGCACCGAAACCAGCTCCCAGCCGTCGTGGCCCCACTGATCGAGAATCTGTTTGGTGGCGTGCGTCAGCAACGGCACGGTTGCGTACTCCCACCGGGTCGGTTCGCTCATGGGCTGAGCTTATCGGGCGGCCCCTCCGCCGGATGCAGCCGCGCATGCGAGGAGCACCAATACAACCGCGCACGAGAGGAGCACCGATTCAACCCAGTTAGCATGCAGTGGTGGCAACCACAGAAAGCACGGCCAAGCATGTCGGCTGGCCGTCGCGGCTGACCAAGGCCCGTCTGCACTTCGTGTCGGGCAAGGGCGGCACCGGCAAATCCACCATCGCTGCAGCGCTGGCCCTGGCGCTCGCGGCAGGCGGGCGCCGGGTGCTGTTGGTGGAGGTCGAGGAACGGCAGGGCATCGCGCAGCTGTTCGACGTCCCGCCGCTGCCGTACGAGGAGGTCAAGATCGCCACCGCCGAGGGCGGCGGTCAGGTCAACGCCCTGGCCATCGACATCGAGGCGGCTTTCCTGGAGTACCTCGACATGTTCTACAACCTGGGCCTGGCCGGCCGGGCGATGCGCCGCATCGGCGCGATCGAGTTCGCCACCACCATCGCGCCCGGCCTGCGCGACGTGCTGCTCACCGGCAAGATCAAAGAGATCGTCACGCGCACCGACAAGAGTGCGAAGGCCAAGCGCATCGCCTACGACGCGGTCGTCGTCGACTCTCCTCCCACCGGCCGCATCTCGAGGTTTCTCGACGTCACCAAGGCCGTCTCGGATCTGGCCAAGGGCGGCCCCGTGCATTCGCAGGCCGACGGCGTGGTCAAGCTGCTGCACTCGGAGCAGACCGCGATCCATCTCGTGACACTGCTTGAGGCACTGCCCATCCAGGAAACCCTGGAGGCCATCGACGACCTCAACGAGCTGGGCCTGCCGATCGGCAGCGTCATCGTCAACCGCAACATCCCCGCCTACCTGTCTGCCGAGGACCTGGCCAAGGCAGCCGACGGTGACATCGACGCCGACGCGGTGCGGGCGGGCTTGGAGAAAGTCGGAATCAGGTTGTCCGACAGCGACTTCGCCGGTCTGCTCACCGAGACCATCCAGCACGCCACCCGGCTCGCCGCTCGCGCGGAGAGCGCCGAACAGCTCGATGCCCTCGACGTCCCGCGCCTGGAGCTGCCTGCGCTGTCCGACGGTGTCGACCTGGGCAGCCTGTATGAACTCGCCGAAGCTCTTGCCCAACAGGGGGTCCGATAACCGTGAGCACCAAGCCCGCTGCCCTCGACATGGGCGCCATCCTCGCCGACACCTCCAACCGGGTCGTAGTATGTTGCGGCGCAGGCGGTGTCGGCAAGACCACCACTGCGGCCGCGATGGCGCTGCGCGCCGCGGAGTACGGCCGTACCGTCGTGGTGCTCACCATCGACCCGGCCAAACGACTCGCACAGGCGCTGGGCATCAAGGATCTCGGCAACACACCGCAACGGGTTCCACTGGCCCCCGAGGTCACCGGTGAACTGCACGCGATGATGCTCGACATGCGCCGCACGTTCGACGAGATGGTGGTCCAGTACTCGGATGCGGGCCGCGCCGACGCCATTCTGGAGAACCAGTTCTACCAAACCGTGGCAACCTCACTGGCCGGCACGCAGGAGTACATGGCCATGGAGAAACTCGGTCAGCTGCTGGCCGAGGACAAGTGGGACCTCGTCGTCGTCGACACCCCGCCGTCGCGCAACGCCCTGGACTTCCTCGACGCGCCAAAACGCTTGGGCAGCTTCATGGACAGCCGACTGTGGCGCATGCTGTTGGCCCCGGGACGCGGCATCGGCCGACTGGTCACGGGTGCGATGGGGCTGGCGATGAAAGCCTTGTCCACCGTGCTCGGTTCCCAAATGCTTTCCGACGCAGCCGGTTTCGTCCAGTCCCTGGATGCCACCTTCGGCGGCTTCCGCGAAAAGGCGGACCGCACTTATGAATTGCTCAAGCGTCGCGGCACGCAGTTCGTGGTGGTGTCGGCCGCCGAACCCGACGCGCTGCGCGAGGCGTCGTTCTTCGTCGACCGCCTCGCCGGGGAGAACATGCCGCTGGCGGGGTTGATCCTGAACCGGACCCACCCCACGCTGTGCGATCTGCACGCCGAAAAAGCCGAAGAGGCTGCCGACGATCTGGCGGCCGAGGATCCCGACGCGCTGGCGGTGGCCGTGTTGCGCATCCACGCCGAGCGGGCGCAGACCGCCAAGCGCGAGGTGCGGCTGCTGTCCCGGTTCACCGGAGCCAATCCGCACGTCGCGATCGTCGGTGTTCCGTCACTGCCGTTCGACGTGTCGGATCTGGAAGCGCTGCGGGCGATCGCCGATCAGATCACCGGCGTCGGGGAACCCGTCTGAAGGAGCGCTAAACAGCGCTGCGATGTTTGCGCTGGGCGGCGAAGAAGTCCGCCCAGGAAACAACTTCGGGGTGCTGCTTGAGCAGGGCACGACGCTGGCGCTCGGTCATACCGCCCCAGACGCCGAACTCGACGCGGTTGTCCAGCGCGTCGGCCCCGCACTCGAGGATCACCGGGCAGTGCCGGCAGATCACCGCGGCTTTGCGCTGGGCCGCGCCGCGGACGAACAATTCATCAGGATCAGCCTGCCTGCAACGCGCCTGCGACACCCATGCGATGCGCGCCTCGGCTTCGGCTCCGTGTGCCAAACTATGAGCAGGACTGGGTGTGGCCGTAGTCGTCTTGCGCGTGACAGTCCGTGAATCTGACACCTGCGATCCCTTCGTTCCAACCTTCGACCGCTATGGCCGACGGTGAGCCCTCCGGTGTAGAACGCCGATGCGATCTACGCCACATTGCGCCAGCCTGTGTTACCTGGGTCGCACTGTGTGTCCAAGCTAGGTGGTCAGAGGGTATTAACGCAACAGTTTGCGAGGCACTTTTTTGGGACGGCCGTGCAGTCTGATCATGCATCGCGGCGTTTCTGCCGTTTCCCCAGCGAGATCGTGATAAGGCCGTTCATACGCTCGCCGGTGGACCCCCAGGGAAGCGTCGTTACTCTGTACCCATGCCAGACCAGCCGACGCGACCGCCCACCACGGTCACGGTCATAAAGCTCGCCTGGTGCTGCCTACTGGCCAGCGTGCTCGCGGCCGCCTTCATGTTCCCGGTCGTCGGCGGATTCGGGCTGATGTCCAACCGCGCCTCCGACGTCGTTGCCAACGGCTCGGCCGCACTGGTGGAAGGCGACGTGCCGCAGGTGTCGACGATGGTCGACGCCAAGGGCAACACCATCGCGTGGCTGTACTCGCAGCGCCGGTTCGAAGTGCCGAGCGATCAGATCGCCAACACCATGAAACTGGCGATCGTCTCCATCGAGGACAAACGGTTTGCCGAACATAACGGTGTGGACTGGCAGGGCACGCTGACCGGCCTGTCCGGTTATCTGTCCGGCAACGCCGACACCCGTGGTGGCTCCACGCTCGAACAGCAGTATGTGAAGAACTACCAACTGCTGGTGGTCGCACAGACCGACGCCGAGCGCCGCGCCGCCATCGAGACCACCCCGGCTCGCAAGCTGCGGGAGATCCGGATGGCGTTGACGCTGGACAAGACGTTCACCAAGCCCGAGATTCTCACGCGCTACCTGAACCTGGTGTCGTTCGGCAACGGTTCCTACGGCATCCAGGACGCCGCACAGACCTATTTCGGCATCAACGCATCTGAGCTGAACTGGCAGCAGGCCGCACTGCTGGCGGGCATGGTGCAGTCGACCAGCACGCTCAATCCGTACACCAACCCCGACGGCGCCCTGGCCCGGCGGAACCTGGTGTTGGACACGATGATCGACAACATCCCGCAGGAAGCCGACGCGCTGCGGGCCGCCAAGGAGCAGCCGCTGGGCATCCTGCCGCAGCCCAACCAGCTGCCGCGCGGCTGCATCGCCGCCGGCGACCGGGCGTTCTTCTGCGATTACGCGCTGGAGTACCTGGCCCGGGCAGGTCTGAGCAAGGAACAGGTCGCCAAGGGCGGTTACCTGATCAAGACCACGCTGGATCCCGATGTGCAGGTGCCGGTCAAGTCCGCGATCGACGGCATCGCGAGCCCGACCATCGACGGCATCGCCAGCGTGATGAGTGTGGTCAAGCCGGGCAAGACGTCGCACCCAGTGGTCGCGATGGCCAGCAACCGCACCTACGGCCTGAACACCGACGCGGGCGAAACCATGCAGCCGCAACCGTTCTCGCTGGTCGGCAACGGCGCGGGGTCGATCTTCAAGATCTTCACCACGGCCGCGGCCATGGACATGGGGATGGGCATCAACACCACGCTGCCGGTGCCGGGCTTCTTCCAGGCCAAGGGTCTCGGCAGCAGCGACACCCCGGGTTGCCCGAAGGAAACCTGGTGCGTGAAGAACGCGGGCAACTACAAGGGCTCCATGAGCGTCACGGAGGCACTGGCCACCTCGCCCAATACCGCGTTCGCCAAGCTGATCTCACAGATCGGCGTGCCGCGGGTGGTCGACATGGCGGTCAAACTGGGCCTGCGGTCCTACGCGATGCCCGGCACGGCACGGGATTACGACCCGGACAGCAACGAGAGCCTCGCCGATTTCGTCAAGAGACAGAACATCGGGTCGTTCACGCTGGGGCCGCTCGAGGTGAACGGGCTTGAGCTGTCGAATGTGGCGGCCACCCTGGCTTCCGGTGGCGTGTGGTGCCCGCCCAATCCGATCGACAAGGTCATCGACCGGCACGGCCAGGAGGTCTCGGTGACCACCGAGACCTGCGAACAGGTGGTGCCGGAGGGGTTGGCGAACACCCTCGCCAACGCCATGAGCAAGGACGACACCGGCGCAGGCACCTCGGCAGGTGCGGCAGGCTCGGTCGGCTGGGACCTACCGATGTCGGGGAAGACCGGCACGACGGAGAACAACAAGTCGTCGGCGTTCCTCGGTTTCACCAACCAGTACGCCGCGTCCAACTACATCTACGACGACTCGTCCACGCCGAGTGAGCTGTGCTCGTTCCCGCTACGTCAATGCGGTAACGGCAACCTGTTCGGTGGTAACGAACCCGCCCGCACGTGGTTCACCGCGATGAAGCCGATCGCCAACAACTTCGGCCCGATCGCGTTGCCGCCCACCGATCCGCGATACGTCGACGGCGGGCCCGGCTCGCAGGTGCCCGTGGTCAACGGCTTGGACGAGAACGCGGCGCGACAGCGCCTCAAGGAGGCCGGCTTCCAGGTCGCCGACGGCAGCGCGTCGGTCAACAGCAGCGCCAAGTACGGCACGGTCGTCGGCACGACGCCCAGCGGGCAGACCATCCCCGGCTCGATCATCACGATCCAGATCAGCAACGGCATCCCGCCGCCACCGCCGCCGCCACCGGTGGCGATCCCGCTGCCGGGTGGTCCGCCACCTGAGATCGGGCAGACGGTCGTGGAGATCCCGGGTCTGCCGCCGATCACCGTGCCGGTGCTCGGTCCGCCGCCACCGCCGTGACGGCCGGATCGTGATGTGCACTTGCCCACCCTGACCGGCCAAGAAGCGGTACGGCACAGCATCGGGCAGTAGGCTGCCACCATGTCAGCCGCCTCGGTAGCCAAGAAGACAGCCGCCGTCGCCACCGGCTCGTTGGTGGCCGGGATCGGGTATGCGTCGCTCATCGAACGCAACGCCTTCGTCCTGCGTGAAGCGACCATGCCGGTGCTGGCACCGGGCTCGTCGCCGCTACGCGTCCTGCACCTGTCCGATCTGCACATGCGGCCCGGTCAGCGCCGTAAACAGGCGTGGTTGCGCGACCTGGCTCGCCTCGAGCCGGACCTGGTGGTCAACACCGGTGACAACCTGGCGCACACCAAGGCGGTTCCGGCTGTCGTGCAGTCGCTGAGCGAGCTGCTGTCGGTGCCGGGCCTTTTCGTGTTCGGCAGCAACGACTACTTCGCACCGCGGCTGAAGAACCCGCTCAACTACGTGACCAAACCGCAGCACCGCGTGCACGGCGACCCGCTGCCGTGGCAGGACCTGCGGGCCGCGTTCACCGAGCGGGGCTGGCATGACCTCACGCACACGAAGCGCGACATCGAGGTGGCCGGCCTGCACATCTCGGTGGCCGGCGTCGACGATCCGCATCTCAAACGGGACCGCTACGACACCATCGCCGGGGCGGCCAACAGCGCCGCGAACCTCACGCTCGGATTGACCCACTCCCCCGAACCACGGGTGCTGGACCGCTTCGCGGCCGACGGCTACCAGCTGGTGCTGGCCGGCCACACCCACGGCGGCCAGCTGTGCCTGCCGTTCTACGGCGCGCTCGTCACCAACTGCGATCTGGACCGGTCGCGGGCCAAGGGTGCCTCTCGGTGGGGCGCGAACATGGCCCTGCACGTGTCGGCGGGCATCGGCACGTCCCCGTACGCCCCGATGCGGTTCTGCTGCCGCCCGGAGGCGACGCTGCTGACGCTCGTGGCGGCGCCCACCGGTGGTGGTCATGTCGGCAGCCGTGCCGGCACGTCGTCGCCGACCGTCTCCGCACGGTGAACACGCCGGCCGGCACGGCGTCACGCAGCCAGCCACGTGACTGGGTGGACAACGCGGTCCGCTTGATCGAGGCCGACGCCCGCCGCAGCGCCGACACCCACCTGCTGCGCTATCCCCTGCCATCGGCTTGGTGCGACGGCGTCGACGTGGCGCTGTACCTCAAGGACGAGTCGACGCACATCACCGGAAGCCTCAAGCACCGGCTGGCGCGGTCACTGTTCCTGTACGGCCTGTGCAACGGGTGGATCGCCGAGAAGACCACGGTGATCGAGGCATCGTCGGGTTCCACAGCCGTCTCCGAAGCGTATTTCGCGGCGCTGCTCGGTCTGCCGTTCATCGCGGTGGTGCCATCGTCGACCAGCACCGCCAAGATCGCCCTCATCGAATCACAGGGCGGCCGTTGCCATTTCGTCGCGAAATCCTCACAGGTGTACGACGAGGCACAGCGGCTCGCCGCCGAGACGGGTGGGCACTACCTGGATCAGTTCACCAACGCCGAGCGGGCCACCGACTGGCGCGGCAACAACAACATCGCCGTGTCGATCTTCGAGCAGATGCAGATGGAGGCCCATCCGATCCCGGAGTGGATCGTGGTGGGCGCGGGCACCGGTGGCACCAGCGCGACGATCGGCCGGTTCATCCGGTACCGCCGCCACGCCACCCGGCTGTGCGTCGTCGACCCCGAGAACTCCGCGTTCTTCCCCGCCTACGCGCAGGGGCGCGGCGACATCGTCACGGGCGCGTCGTCGCGCATCGAGGGAATCGGCAGGCCACGGGTCGAGCCGTCGTTCCTGCCCGATGTGGTGGACCGCATGGTGTCGGTGCCCGATGCCGCGTCGGTCGCGGCGGCACGCCACGTCAGCGCCGTCCTGGGACGCCGGGTCGGGCCGTCGACGGGCACCAACATCTGGGGTGCGTTCGGGCTACTCGCTGAGATGGTCAAGCACGGGCAGAGCGGATCCGTGGTGACCTTGTTGGCCGACAGCGGTGACCGCTATGCCGACACCTACTTCAACGACGAGTGGGTGAGCTCCCAGGGGCTGGATCCGTCCGGGCCTGCCGCGGTGCTCGCAGAGTTCGAACGCTCCGGGTCCTGGTCCTGATCGTCGGGGCCGTCAGCCGTCGCGAACAGCCACAGCGCTGCGACCGCGAAAAAACCCAGGTAGATGGTGGCGCCCAAGGTTGTCATGGTGGTCTCCAGTCGTGCCGGTGGCTTCAGTGTGCACAACGCCACCGACATGCCGAATCCATCCCGCGACGGATCGTGATGTACGCCGCGACGCGGATGCCGTGGTGAGCCGGCCGGACTAGGTTGCGGGTATGGACGCCCGCGCCGATTACCGCCGCCCGGCGTTGTGGCTGGTGCCGGTGCTCGTCGCGGTCATCCAGGTGGCAGGCAGCAGCGGGATGCGTCATCACCGCGGCCCCGAGCTGCCGCCGCTGACCTGGTTCGGCTTTGTGCTGCTGCTGGCCGGACCCCTCGTGTTGTTGGCGCGTTACCGCTATCCGTACCCAGTGCTGCTGGCGGTCACGGCGATCACCGCGACGTATCTGCTGGCCGGGTTCGGGCCCGGCCCGGTGTTCCTGTCGCTCGTGGTGGCGTTCGTGCGGGCTGCGACGGTGTGTCCGCGGTGGTGGACCTATCCGCTGCCGCTGATCGGCTGGGTGGCAGCCGGGTGGGTGTTGCCGTGGCTGACCGGTCACCCCCGTCCGCCGCTGGAGGCGATCGGTGGGCTGGGCGCGTGGCTGCTGGTGCTCGTCGCGATCGCCGAGGGTCTGCGACAGCGCCGTTCGGTCGTGGAGGCCCGTCGCCTGCGACAAGACGCGATGGCGTCGGCGGCGCGTTCCGAACAGCAGCGGGAGGCGACGGCCGCGCGGCTGGCCATCGCCCGCGAGTTGCACGACGTGCTGGCGCACAGCCTGTCGATGATCAACGTGCAGTCGTCGGTGGCGCTCGAGCTCCTCGACAAGCAACCCGAGCGGGCCGGACCCGCCCTGGCGGCCATCAAAGATGCCAGCCGCCAAGCGATTTCAGACGTTCATTCACTTGTCACCGCACTGCGCGCCGACGGCGGCGAGCCCACCGCGCCGACCCCTGGCATCGCCGATCTCGACGGGTTGCTCGGCCCGGCCCGCGCGACCGGATTGACCGTGACGACCACGGTGACGGGCCGGCCGCGGCCGCTGCCCGCGGTGATCGACGTGGCCGCCGCCCGCATCGTGCAGGAGTCGTTGACCAACGTCGTGCGTCACTCGACCGCCACCACCGCCGCAGTCACCGTGGATTACAACGGATCTCGGTTGACCGTGGCCGTCGACGACAACGGCGCCGCGCGCACCGGCCCGTCGACCGGCGGCAGCGGCATCACCGGCATGCGGGAGCGCGCCAAGGCACTCGGCGGATCGTTCAGCGCCGGGCGCGCACCCGGCGGCGGGTTCAGCGTGCGAGCCAGCCTGCCCGTCGACGAAAGCGCTTACGCCGGATGACGATTCGTGTGGTGGTCGCCGACGATCAAGCCCTCGTGCGGGCCGGTTTCGTGGCGCTGCTGGACGCGCAGGACGGTATCGAGGTGGTGGCCGAGGCCGACACCGGATCCCGGGCCCTGGCGGCCGCCGCCGAACTGCGGCCCGATGTGGTGCTCATGGACATCCGGATGCCGGACATGGACGGCCTGACCGCCACCCGCGCGATCGCGGGCGATCCGGAGCTGGCCGGGGTGCGGGTGGTGGTGCTCACCACATTCGAGCTCGACGAGTACGTGTTCGAGGCGATGCGGGCCGGGGCGAGTGGGTTCCTGGTCAAGCACACCGAGCCTGCCGAACTGGTCCGCGCCGTGCGCGTGGTGGCCGACGGCGACGCGCTGCTCTCGCCGTCCGTGACCCGTCGGCTGGTCGCGGAGTTCGCCGCACATGCCAAGACCCCGGCCACGCCTGCGCTGCCCGATCTGACCTCGCGAGAACGGGAGGTGATGGTCCTGGTCGCCGAGGGGCTGAGCAACGCCGAGATCGGTGAGCGGCTGTTCATGAGCCCGGCCACCGCCCGCACCCACGTGAGCCGCATCCTGATGAAGCTGGGCGCCCGCGATCGCACGCAGCTCGTGGTGCTGGCCTATGAGAGCGGCCTGGTACGCCCCCGGTGGCAGGGCTGACGTCGTCACTACGCACCGATGCGTACCACAGATGACGCCCGCGGACCGATGTTCCCGCGGCCCGCACGCAGCAGGCTTGCGGTATGACCATTCACGAAATCACCCCCACTGCAACCACATTGCTCGCCGAGCACGGGCCCCGGTCCGCCGAGCACGCGTGGAACCCATGGTTCCTGCTGATCCCGCTGACGTTCTGGACACTCGTGATCGTCGGCATCGTCTTCACGGTCCGGCGGTTCCGCGGCCGCCAGGGTGAGCGCACCCTGCGTGACGCCTACGCCAAGGGCGAGGTCGACGAGGCCGCATACCGCGAGCGGCTGGCCGTCCTGCGCGAAACGCGCCGCTGATCTGCGGTGCTGCGTCGAGTTCGACGCGAGGGTCGTGGCCACGACCGATCGACAACCCTGGCGTCGAACTCGGCGCCGGTAACCGTTTGGCTTTCGACCACCCCAGTGCGATACGCTGTCGAGGCTTCACACGGGGTGTGGCGCAGCTTGGTAGCGCGCTTCGTTCGGGACGAAGAGGTCGTGGGTTCGAATCCCGCCACCCCGACAGTGTGATCAAGGCCCTGACCAGGGAAATCCGGTCAGGGCCTTCTTCATGTCAGGAGGTCTGACCGGCGTCCGTCCGCAGTGCGTCCGCAGCAGTTTTCGCCAATGCCTCGACGGCCGCGTCGAACGCGTCCGCAACGGCTTCCAGATCGTCGGGAAACAAGTCGGCATAGGTGTCGAGAGTCAGCGCAGCGCTCTTGTGCCCCAACATCGTCTGCACGGCCTTCACGTTGGCTCCGGCACTGATCGCCAGCGACGCCGCGGTGTGCCGGAGGTCGTGCAGCGTCGGCCGCGGCCAGTCGGTCGTGGGCTTCCCCTCGTCGTCGAGCGCGCGCAGTTGGTCGACGGCCTTGTTGAACACGCGGGTGCGGAACGTCGCGATGCGCAGCACCCCGCCGGCCGGTGCGGAGAACACCAGATCCTCGCGGCCCTTGCCTCGCATCTGGGCGGCGAGATCCTCGACTAGGAACTTCGGAAACGGCACTGAGCGGCGCTCGTGGTTCTTCGGGGTCGACCAGGTGAGCTTGCCCTTGACCTCGGTGACCGACTCCCGGATGTTCACGCGTCGGCGCAGCATGTCGAAGTTCTGGACCTTCAGTGCGGCCATCTCGCCGTACCGCAGGCCCGTGTAGGCCAGGAAGCGGACGACGAGGCCGTCCCGGGCCATCGCGTCGGCCAGCTCGGCGACCTGCTGGTGGGTCAGGTATGCACGCGCCGAGTGCGTCCGCCGTGGCGCCTTCACTCCGTCGCACGGGTTGCGGGGTATCCGGCGGTCCTCGACGGCCAGGGCGAGCACCATCCGCAGCACACCGAGTGCGTTCTCAATCGTCGGTGCCGCCGCGCCACTACCACCGTCGCTTTCTGGCCGGTGCAGCTCGTCAATCCAGGCTCGCACTGCCGACGTCTGCACCTCGGCCACCGCGGTGTTCTCCCACGCGTCTTGGACGTGCACCGACCATGCCGAGGCCCTAGCTGCCTTGGTCGAATCTTTCACGTGCGCTTGGGTTTTCAGCCACTGATGATGCATCTCGCCGACTGTGACCGTGCCGGCGCCGGGCGCCACGTAGGTGCCGGTGACGATGGTTGACGTGACGTTCTCCAGCCACTGGGTCGCGTCAACCTTGCGGGTAAAACCCTTCGCTACCTCACGGCCGTTAGCGTCGACATACCTTGCTCGCCAACGCTTTCCCTTGCCGTGGTTGGCGCTCTCGACGAGGGTTCCCGGCTTCCCATGGGCCTTATCGGTGCACGGGGCGCCGTCGCCGACACGGTGCCAACGGTCCTCGACACCCGACCGGCGGTTACGCGTCTGGGTCATCGAATCTATCTCCGAACCTGCGCTGGAATTCCACCTCGCCATAGGCGTCCATCAACGTTTCCTGCGCGCGCCTAATCATCCCTTCGCGAATAAGAGCCTTCTCCTCCTCGGACTGCTCAAAGATTTCAGCTTCAGTTCTATAGAGGTCCGAAGTTATTGCGCCCACAATAATTTCGAGGATTCTCCTATGAATCGAATCTGTGACGAACGCATGGTTGGAAGCGCCGGACTCGTCTTCCCTTACCCGAAAACGGGCCGCCATTTCGTTGGCCACTTTCTCAGCCCACTCGACACTCGTTCTAACGCCGCGGCGCTGGAGTATTTCGAGCTCTTCTTCGTCGCCGAAGATGCCATCGAATGCGATCTGCACCTCAGCGCAAGCCGTCAGAATGCGCCGACGCGCCAGAATCATCTGACGCTTGAGTCTTTCTTCCGCACTTGCGAATTGAGCTTCGCCGCCAATTTCGTCACCGAGATTGTAGACGGTTAACGGGAAGTTCAGAATATCCGCTATAGCGAGCGCCTCTGTTATTCGGGGTTCGCGAGAGCCGTTCTCGATTCTAGTTATCGCAGAACTGTCGAGCTTGATGCGGTGATATTCCTCCAGTATCTCGGCGAGCTGCCTCTGCGTGAAGCCCTGGTCCTCCCTGGCTCGCTTCACTCGTTGCCCAAAGCCCCGAAAGCGGGCTATCCCACCAGACTCATCCGCCTCTTTGTTGGCCATAACGGGAGCTTACTGCACTGGTGCAGCGCGGCAGCGTTGACTGCAGCAGATTCCAGTGGTAGTTGTTGATGCGTCCTCGCAGCATTGCTGCACCAGAACAGCAGAAAGGGGCTACACATGGACGACGAGCTCATCGGCACCCCGGCGGTGTCGCAGATGACCGGGTTGCCGGTCGGGACGTTGCGGTACTTCCGCAGCACGGACCAGGGGCCGGCGAGCTTCACCCTGGGAAAGCGCGTGGTGTACCGGCGCAGTGAGGTTGAGCGCTGGATCGCTGAGCAGGAGCAGGCGACTAGGCGCGGCGGTACCAGCCCGGAGGTCGCCTGATGCGGGATCTCCCCCAGCAGGATCACGCCGACCTCGGATTGATCGAGGACGACAACACCCCGGATATGCGAAAGGCCCCGGCGGCAACCGAGGCCCTTCGGAACGAACCACCAAGCAGCAGTCACCACAACCACGAACTGGAGTTCTAGATCATGACTGTACAGATGCAGTGCAAGCACTGCACGGTTCCCACCGATGGTGGCGACACCTGCAGCTTCTGCGCCACCTACACCCCGCCGGCCACCGTCTCTCAGCGGCTCGACGTCCTCGTGAACCGTCTGGACCTGCTGCGCCACGACGGCAACGAGATCCTGAGGGAACTCCCCACGGACGCACCACTGTTCGCTGTCGCCGACCTAGTGACGGCGCTCGGTCATCTGCGCCAAGGCGCAATAGCGATCGACAAGGCCAGCGACCGCCTTGAAGCCGATGCCCAGGCGGTGAAGTAATGACGCACAGCGACAGCATGATGATTCACGAACCCGTACTGCCCGTCGGTGCTGAATCCGCTGACAGTTGGGAGCCGGGCGACAGCGAGTTCCCCCCGTACCGCATCGTCTCCGGATCTGAGCGCCGCGTCACCGACAGTGACATCGAGGTGAAAGCCACCGCGATCCAGTGGGCCAACGGCAGCATCGAGGACGGCACGGTCGATGAGTGCCCGAAGATCTGGATCAACCGGACCGACCTGAATTCGGACCAATCCCGGGAACTTGCGGCTCATCTGCTGGAGCTGGCCGCGCTGGTCGACGGGTGGGTACGGCGATGAGCTACGACGACGCTGCTGGCGACCTGATGGCCGTCGAATCTCTGAAATGCGCCCCCTGGTGCACCGTCGGCGACCACACCCGCGAGAAGTTCCGCGCCGATCAGAACTGCTGGGGCCCAGACCATCCCGTCGTCCTCGGACTCGACGATAATGCACCGGCCGCGCATCTGAGTATCGAGGAACAGCTCGAACAGGATCCGGCGCGGATCACGCCGTGCGCCTACAAGGCATGGCGGGGGCTGCCGGTCGTGTACCTGCATGTGTACCGGCCGCACGAGACCGAGCACATGGACTTGGACGCTAGCGTCAAGCTCACCCCGGGCGAGGCCGGCGAACTTGCGAGTGCACTTATGGCGGTCGTCGCGGAAATCGGCGGTGCGAAGTGAACAACGTGGAGACCCGCCCCCTCACCGGGGCGGGTTCTCCCGCACCAGAACCTTCAGAAGACCGTGGTGAGCAACGAGTCGCCGTGCCCTGCAACGTCTGCGGGCACTGGCTGGTCGACCCGCTGTCGGTTCAGCTCGGTGTCGGTCCTCGCTGCCGCGGAGACGCCGATGGATAGCCAGCAAGCATCGTGGTGGCCGACCCACGAATTCATCACCGCGTTGGTCAACAAGGCCAATCTAGGGCCGCTGCCGACCGCAGGGACCCCGCAGTGGTGTGCCCTGCCCGACAGCGACCCACGAAAACTGTTGGCCTTAGCCGCGGCTGGGGAGCACTGGGTATTGCGTACCGAGATCGCTCAAGAGAAGCGTGCCGAAGCTGGCCGCGAAATCTGTGCTGCCGCTGACTGGTCCACTCTCGCCCAGCGGATCCGCAACCGCGACAACAGCGTCTACGTACCGAGGAGGGAAGCGTCTTGACCGACGATGAATTCTGGTCAGCTACCGACCAACTCAAGCTGATCCACCAGTGGGCACGAGCGAGTTACGTAGCGCCATGGGCGCTGCTGGTGGCGATCCTGCCCCGAGTGATCGCGACGACCGGCCCGCACGTGATGCTCCCCGGCCCGCCAGCGCCCGCGTCGTTGAACATGGGCGTCGTCCTCGTCGGCCGGTCAGGGGCCGGCAAAGGCGTGACCGACAAACTCAGTCGCGTCGTGTGGCCCGCAGACATCCACGAGGAGGGTCTGGGGTCGGGGCAGGGTATCGCCGAGCTGTTCAAGGAGCAGAAGAACCCCGAGGATCGGATCACCCGTGCGCTGATCTCCGTGTCCGAGATCGACCATCTGACCGCCCTCAACGCCAACCAGGGGAACAACACCAGGGCTGCGGTCAAGGCCGCGCTGACCGGTGATCGGTTGGGCAGCAAGGGCGCCTCCGCTGCCACGACGCGGGCGGTACCGGCCGACTCCTACCGGCTCTGCTTGTCCATCAGTGCGCAGTTCGGACACTGCGGAGTTCTTCTTGATGACGTGTCAGGTGGCACGCCGCAGCGCCAGATCTGGATGCTGGTCACCGATCCCGACATGCCCGAGGAGCTTGGCCCGACCCCCGATCGGGTGTTGGACGTCTCGCTCCCGTCGTGGGCAGAGACGGGCAACCAGGTGCTGATCCAGTACGGCCCGCCGGAGATCCGCAAGTACATCAACGCCGGCCTGTGGGCCAGCGGACGCGGAGCCGTGGAGGCCATCGACGGTCACCGGACCTTGACGAGGCTCAAAGTCGCCGCGGCCCTAGCGATCCTCGATCACCGAATGGTCGTCTCCGCAGTCGACTGGGAGCTGTCCGAGGTCATCATGGCCAAGTCGGACGCCACCCGGAACGCCGTCGTGGAATACGACCGCGTCGCTGCCCGAGCAAAGGTTCAGGAGCGGGCGATGTCGCGGGCCACGTTCGACGAGTTGATCGACGATCGGCATGCCACGACGGTCCGCAGCCGGATACTGCGCCTGCTGGCCGCCGGCTCGATGTCGCGCAGCGAGCTGCGCCGCGCTATGGGCAAGCAGCACTATCGCGAAGCCTTCGACGCCGTCTTGCCGCACCTGGAGAAAATTAGCCATGTGGTAGTAATCCCCGGCGAGAAGGCGCCGCACTACGCGCTCAACCGCGAGTTCACCGGTGAACCGGAGTTCACCTCAGAAAACACGAGGTCAAGCGGGGTGAACCACGAGTTCACGGGTGAACCATCCGCTACCGTCACTGACCTGGATTCCCGCAGGTCACTGGATTTACACCAGCCCAAGCTGTCCTGCGCGAAGTGGCTCGACAACTACGTCATCCAGCGCCGAGCCGCCGGAGAAACCACCTTTAACTCATTTGCTGTAAGGTCGGCAGCCGCCACCGAAGGCTACTCCGAGAACCTCCTACACCAAGCCATCGCCGCCCACCCCGACGTCAACATGCTCGACCGCAAAGGCGACAACCCGACCTGGTCCATTACCGGCGAACCGACCGGATATCAGCCCGTACTGTCATGGTTCAACAACTGGCTCGACGCCCTTCCAGCAAACGCTGTTGAGATCGACAAGGCGGCGCTTAAGCAGGACTGCGAGGCAGCCGACCACAGCTGGGAATCGCTACGTCGGGAAGTCGTGCAGCGCTGCCCGCGCATCGAGTCGGTGAAGAACGGCCGCGCCACCGTCTGGCGCATCGTCACCACCGAAGAGCACGCCGAGGACGCCTCGTGAGCAACACCTGGACTGATCTGCTCGCCGCCGTCGGTGTCGCCCCAGCACTGCCCGGTGCCCGCTGCCGCGGCAAGCACCACCTGTTCGACGACGCCGGCAAGGACGAGGCCCCTGAGGTTGTCGCGCAACGGCATCAGCAGGCTCTCGGACTGTGCCGTTCCTGCCCGGCACTCGCGTCGTGCGGTCGGTGGGTCGACAGCCTGCCCCGGTCGCGGCGCCCGCCTGGTGTCGTCGCTGGCGTCGTCCATGCTCCCAAGCCGCCAGGCCGACCCCGCAAGGAACCAGCGTGACCAGCAAACTTGTGGCGACCCCGGGGGGCGGGGTTGCCGTCGAGAACGGTGGGAGGTCGACCCCTAGCCGATTCCTATGGCGAATCTCTCTCCGATGTTTTCCACAACCACAACCCGCTGACCTGCACTTTTTTGAATCGCGTCACGGGCCGCGCACCGGAGGCCAGCTCCGCCGCCGCAACTCCCAGCAAACCCACTGACCTCGCCAGCAAACACTGAAAGGCATCACGACATGACCGATAAACAGCACCTCGACCCCTCCGACTACCGTCGGGCCGCGGTCCTGACCAAGCATCAGCGCAACGGCAATATCGCCGGCGTCCTGGCGATCGTCGAGGAGACCAACACCGCCGACCGCGCAGCCGAGTTGATGCTCGCAACGATGGCGCTGCACGGCACGTTCATCCGGCGCCTGCGCACCGCCGACGGCATCACCCTGATGGCCGACTGGGTGCACGGCATGGGCGGCGTGGACACACCCGATGCCGCGCTGATCGCCCGAGCCGCACGCATTCTGGAGTGCCACGCCAACAACGATCTCGGTGGTATCGACCGGGAGATGCGCGCGGCGACCGCAGAGGACCGTGCCACCGAGCAGTTCCTTGCACTGCTGGATCTGTACGAAGTCGCGCTGCCCGAGCTGACCAGTCGTGCTGCTCTCGGGTGGATCGACACCCAGATTGAGGTCCTCCGGCTGGAAGAGGCGTGGGACGAATGAGCCACTCGTGTAGGCTGTTCCGTAGCTCGGTATCACGCGAGACGCCGGGAGCCTCAGGGGAGGCCAACCCGCGCTATCCCGGTCACCATGCGACGCAAGCGAATTCCGCACGTCCTGGCATAGGTGAAATCCGATGAGCAACATCCTCTTTCGCACCGCTGCTCTCAATTCGATTGAGGGCCGCACGATTCACGGCATCGCCGTCCCGTACGAGCAGATCACGAACATTCGCGAACTGGACGACATGGGCAGGATCGTCGAGCACCGCGAGAAGTTCACCTACGGCAGTTTCGCCCGGTCCATCCGGGAACGCGGCCACAAGGTGAAACTGCTTGTGGGTCACGATGAGCGAAAGCTGCCGGTGGGTAGGGCGGTCGACCTCCGCGAGGATCGCGACGGCCTCATGGCTGCTTTCGAGGTCTCCGACACCACCGCGGGCAACGATCTCTTGACGTTGGTCCGCGAAGGCACCGTGGACAGTTTTTCCATCGGCTTCACACCGATCAAAGAACGGTGGGAACGCGACCTCCGGATCCACCTGGAAGCCGGCCTCCGGGAGGTGTCGGCGGTGACCTGGCCCGCCTACCCGGGTGCGCAGATCGCCGGTGTTCGCTCGCAATCCTCTGTTGTCATCCCCCGGTCGGTCGCCGAAGCGCGGCTGTCCCTTCTCGATTGGTGAACTCTCATGACCGATACCGACGTTTCGACAATGACCATGGAGCAGACCCGCGCCGCGGCGCAGCAGCTGCTCGACAGCACCACCGGTGACCTCGAAGGCGCCGACGCCGAACGCTTCCAAGCACTCTCCGCGCGCGCTCAGCAGCTCCGCGAGCAGGAGCAGAAGCGCGACACTGCCCGCCGGGACATGGTGCAGCGCTTGGCCTCCGGCGAGGCGCGTGCCTTCGCTGGCACCAGCAGCCTCGGTGACGAACAGCGCGCCGTCGACCGTGCGCCGGCTGGACCCGCGGTCCAGTTGCGCGACACCGCCATGCAGACCCTCGAACGCGCCGTCGACGCCGAACGGCTGGACGCGCGCGGCGCCGAACTCGTCGAGGACCTGATGACGCGGTCGGGCACCCCGATGTCGCAGACCTGGACCCAGCGCTACGCCGCCGCGGCCGGAAGCGAGCATTACGAGCGCGCGTTCGCCAAACTGATCGGCAACCCCACCCAAGGACACCTCACCTGGACACCGGAGGAGGCCGACGCCTACCGCCGCGTCGCCGAGGTTCAAGCCGAGCAGCGCGCCATGTCCACCGGCGACAGCACCGGCGGGTACATGATCCCGCTGACACTGGATCCGGCGATCATGCTCACGAGCAACGGTTCCATCAATCCGCTACGGCAGATCAGCCGCGTAGTGCAGACCACGACCGACACCTGGCAGGGTGTCACCTCGGCTGGTGTGACCGCCGAGTGGATCGCCGAAGCGGCCGAGGTCGCCGACGCCAGCCCCACGCTCGCCGGCCCCTCGATCCCGGTCAACAAGGCCGATGCGTTCGTGCCGTTCTCCTTCGAAGTCCAGGGCGACGCGCTCAACTTCATGTCCGAACTCGGCGGCCTACTGACCGACGCTGCCGAACAACTCTCCAATACCGCGTTCACCACCGGCAGCGGCACCGGGCAGCCCAAGGGCATCATCACCGCCCTCACCGGTGGCCCGTCGTCGGTGGACACCGCCGCGGTCGCCACCCTGGCCGCTGGTGACATCTACGCCCTGCAGAACGCGCTGCCCCCGCGCTTCCAGGCCAATGCGCAGTGGTGCGCCAGCCTCGGCATCCTCAACAACCTGCGGCAGCTGGAGACCACCGCGGGTGCGCTGAAGTTCCCGTCCCTGCAAGACAATCCGCCGCGCCTGCTGGGCCGCGCAGCCAACGAGCTGTCCAACATGGTGGCCACCACCACAACCGGCAGCAAGATGGCTCTCTACGGCGACTTCCGGCAAGGGTTCGTGATCGTCGACCGCATCGGATCCACGCTGGAGCTGGTACCGCACCTGTTCGGCGCCAACCGCCGGCCCACCGGTCAACGCGGTGCACTGCTGTGGTTCCGCACCGGCTCCGATGTCGTGGTGCCCAACGCTTTCCGGATGCTCAACGCGAAGTAGCAGCTTC
Organism: Mycolicibacterium brisbanense; assembly: GCF_001570425.1. GTDB lineage: Bacteria > Actinomycetota > Actinomycetes > Mycobacteriales > Mycobacteriaceae > Mycobacterium > Mycobacterium brisbanense. The sequence goes on along the minus strand of NZ_BCSX01000019.1, from coordinate 47,680 downwards.
CGTGGCCGGGTCGTCAGTTCCCCGGCCACGGACCGGCCCCGGCGTCAAACCCGTCCTTTCATCGGGCAAGGCGCGCCACGACGGCAACGATCTCCAGCACGAGCTGCGACCTGCGCCGGGGCCAACAACACCACGGTCCGACTGGGCCCCGGGGGTGGGCAGGGGATCGCGGCCGACGCCCCAACCCTGACCCCGCCCCAGTCAGGCTTCGCAGTGTGTACGGAATCTGGGAGATTTACCCGATATATCGGCTCAGAATCCCCAGACCCGTACAGATCGTGAGACCTGACTGGGGCGGGGTCAGGTGGAGCTGGTTGCCACGATCGACATGCCGCCCCCTGCCTGCGGTGAAGTGTCGGATCTCCGCGCTACCGTGCCGGACATGCAGATCACCACCGAAGCGGACCGAGACCGATACTGGCACCAGATCGGCTTCCACACGGCAGCAAGCAAGAACGGTAGCCATAACGGTGCGCCGTGGCCTCTGCAAGTGCAGGTGGCCGCGCTCGTTGGCAACGCCGACATCGAAGCGTCGTTCTCGCACTTCGACGGTGCCGGGCCGAGCATTTGGTCGGTTGCGCTGATCACCTCAGATGGCCGCCTGATCCGCATTCGCATGCAGTTTGACGCCGAGCAGTACGACTTGGATCAGGATCAGGCCACCACCGCCGAGCCGGTAGCTGCGACCGTGAGCGAATCATGGGTGCGCCGGCTAAGCGATGTCGTGAGCCTTGACATTGGCAGTGTGAGGATGAGGCCGAACGGGTTCGGACGGGTGACGCAAGATGTCCTCGACGTCGGCGACGTCACCGTGACGTTCCGGGACGGCGAGGTCGTCAACCTTGGCGTCGACCAGCTGACTATGACTATGTACGACGATCGCCAGCGATCTGATGGCTTTATCGCCCGGTTGCGCCATCACACTGGGCTGTAGGTCACTCCGTCCGCAGAGCGTCCGCAGTAGATTCTCGAGCCACCCCTTTTGACCAACACGGTCAACGCTCTGACCTCGACTTATTCACTCACCCCAACACGTCCAACATCAGCAAACGCCCAGGACGTGGAGTTCGGGACGAAGAGGTCGTGGGTTCGAATCCCGCCACCCCGACAGTGTGATCAAGGCCCTGACCAGTGATTTCTGGTCAGGGCCTTGTCGTTTGTCCAGCGGTCACGCATACCACTTGTGGTACATCGCCGAGTCGGTTCCCTCGACGAAGCAATCGAGCCGGCCGCTCGCCCAGGAGCTGGCGCCGACTCCCGACGACAGCACGCCGCCGAGGTCTTCCTCACCGCTCCAGGCACCGTCCCACCACTTGTGCATCATGTGGAAAGTGGCGCCCGGATAGAAGACGTCGATGCGGTTCGGGCCCCACGAGACCGCGCCGGGATCGCCACCGACGTAGCCACCGAGTGACTCCCAGCCGTGCCACCCCGCGCCGTCCCACCACTTGTGGTACAGCCGGCTGTCGGTGCCCTTCACAAAGGCATCCAACCTGTTCGCCGACCAGGAGGCGATGGCGGGGCTGGAATCGAGTGTGCCACCGAGATTTTCCCAGCCTCCCCAATGCTGCCCGTCCCACCACAGGTGCCACATGGCCGAGTCCATCCCGCGAGCAACCACATCGATGCGGTTGGGACCCCAGGAAACTGCCGCAGGATCCGAGGACAACAGTCCGCCCAGTGACTCCCAACCGCTCCAGCCGCCCTGATACCACTTGTGATACAGCCGGTGATCCGTACCGGTGACGAAGATGTCCAATCGTCCTGAGCCCCAAGAGCAGATGGCGGGGCCGCTCTGGCAACTGCCGCCGAGGTTCTCCCAGCCGCCCCAATGCGCACCGTCCCACCACCGGTGGTAAACGGCCGAATCGGTGCCGCGTGCCACGATGTCGATGCGGTCCGACGACCACGAGGTCGCACTGGGTTTCGATGTCAGAATTCCGCCGAGCGACTCCCAGCCGCGCCACCCGTGGGTCACCGGCAGTTTGACCCCCTGTGCGGTGGCGAAGGCGTAGGTGTCGAAATTGCACTCGCCGTAGCCGATCTTGAAGAATCCGCCGTCTCCCCACGACGTGCCCCACGAGTTCTTCGCGATCCAGCACTGCTCGGCCTCCGAGTAGCCGATCACCTCGACGCAATGGCCGCCCTGGAAGGAGCCGGTGACATGGTGATAGACCCCGGTACCGCCGAAGCTGAAGAAGTCGTCGTAGACATCGAACGACGCCGAGCAGGGGCCGACGTTGCTCAGATACTCCTTCCTGGCGTTGATATCGGTGATCAGGCCGTGGCTGGTGATCGACACCTGGGTCGCCGCACGGTTGGGTGTCGGAACTACGTGCGGCACCCACAGATGCGTCGTGGGATCGGTGACCGGCGGGTTGTCGAACGCGGTCATGTACGGCAGTGCAGCATCACTGACCACACCGCGCAGCCGTATCTGCTCGAGGCAAGCATCCGCATTCCATCCACCACAACTGGCGCCGTGCGCCGAGTTGAAGTGCGAGTCGGCTTCGGAAAGGTCGAGCAGCTGACCATTTTCGATGGAGGCCATCGATTCGACCACGGCGGTACAGCAGAAGGAGACGCACGATCCGCAGCGCTTCTGGTCTTTGACGGACGTGACGTGGTTTCCGTTGCGATTACGCCAGTCGACGGCCGGCGCGAATGCTCCTGGGGCCGCCACGGCCGCCGCTTGGGGCGGCGCCGCGGCGAGTGCAAGATCGGCCTGGGTGAAAATGACACCCAAAAGTGCTTTCTTTTCGTCGTCGCTCAATTGCGTCTGAGGGGTGACACGGGCTGTCCACCGGGCACCCGAATTACGCAGTTCTTGATTCAGCGCATCGACGTCCAACACGGGCATGATGGTCTCCATTCATTCCTGGCGAAAGTTATTCGCAGTTTTTCGGGAACCCGGGTTGAGGCCACATTAGATTCGCCAGGCCAAGGGGAAAAGCGTAGTCAGCTACTCGAATTCGGCGCCCTACCCAGCAGGACGAACAGGCGATATGTCGCACGTAGACGTTGGTGAGAAGCGCTACCTATAACCGGTGCCGGATACTCAGCGATGAAGTGAGTATTCGATCACTGGTTCGAGAAAGCTCACTTTTGTGCGATTCTTGCATTCGCAATGATGGGAGCTGCGGGCCTTACCGCAGACAGTAGAATTTGTCCAGAACACCGGATCCAGAGGGACGGATGAAACAATGATCACGGCGCATGTGGGAGAAGTCGTCACCATCGACCTGTCATCGTCGCCGTCGACCGGTTACAAATGGGACGTCCAACAAGTCCCTGATGGCGTCGCCGTCGTCAACACCACCTTCACTCCCCCGCCGCCCGATGTGGTCGGGGGCAGCGGCGTCCAGCATTTCGAGGTCCGGGCGGATCGGCCGGGCTCTTTCGTGTTGACGTTCACGCTCAAGCGCCCCTGGGAACCCGATGGCGTCGAGACCAGCAGTGTCGATCTACAGGTCGGGTGACCGTTCCCACGGCCCAGCCCACCCGAAGAAGAGCATGGGTTGTTCGCCACCATCGAAGCCAACCGCCCTGTCTGAGCCACGCCTCAATCGCCGTGGCGGCCCTTCTTCTTGCCGTGTGGCGGCGGCTTCTCTTCGCCCTGGTCCGCGGTCGGCGGGTGTGGCACGACACCCATGAGAGCCGTGGGCTCCGTCGTCGTCGGCGGGGCTACCGGCGACGCGGGCGCCTTTTCTGGTGAACGATCGACGGCCAGCAGGATGACGCCGAGGATCACCGCGGCGGCGGCCACTGCGGCGATCAGCCCGATCTTGAGGCGCGAGCGCCGCCCCGACGGGTGAGCCGGCGCAGGTGGCAGGACCGTCGACGCCGGCTGCATCATCGGCAGCGGCGTCGTCATCACCCGGGTCGCCGGGCGCGCAGGCTGTCCGGTCAAGGCCGCGCGCATGGCTTCGGCGTCACCGAACCGGAACTGCGGCTCGCGGGCCATCGCCGACTCCACCACGAACACCACACCGGGATCGACGTCGGGGCGCAGCTTTCTGATCGGCACGGCCGGCTCGTCGAGGATGGCCCGCATGGTGGCCGCCGGGTTGTCCCGGTCGAACGGCCGCAGGCCCGTCAGCGCTTCGTAGCCGAGGACACCGACGGCGTACAGATCGTCCGACGGCGACGCGGGCTGGCCCGTAAGTCGTTGCGGGCTCAGATAACTCATGGTTCCGAACAGTTCACCGGTACGCGTGTGGCTGCCGCCTTCGGTCTTGGCGATGCCGAAGTCGGAGAGCTTGGCGGTACCGGAGGTCGTGATGAGGACGTTGCCCGGTTTGATGTCGCGGTGCAGGATGCCGGCAGCGTGGGCGGCCGACAGACCCGCGAGCACGTCGGCCAGCACGGCGCGAACCCGGTCGACCGACATCGGCCCGGCGGCGATCTCGTCGGCAAGGGAACGCCCGGGCAGCCGCTCCATGACGATGAACGGCGTGCCGTGATGCTCCCCGCTGTCGTGGACCACGACGATGTTCGGATGGTTGAGTGCCGCGGCGGCGCGGGCCTCGTCGTCGAACCGGCGCCGCAGACCGTGATCGGTCACCCAGCCCGCGTGCAGCAACTTGATCGCGACCGGGCGCGCCAGCCGGGTGTCCCACCCGTCGCGAACCTCGGCCATCCCGCCGCGACCCAGGATGCTGCGCACCTCGTAGCGGTCGACGAGGAGCTCATCGGTTCTCCCCATACCCGGACTATCGCACACCGGGCTGAGGCCCTGGCATGCTCAACCCATGCCCCGGTTCACGCTGGAAACCGCCGACCCCGAGTTCTTCACCACTGCGCCGCACATCTTCCGGTACGCCAAGCGTTTTGCTGCCACGCCCGAGCGCGTGTGGGATTCGCTGACCTCCGACGAGTCGCTGGCCGCCTGGGGGCCGTCGGTCACCAAGATCACCTGGCTGTCTCCGCGCCCATTCGGTGTCGGCACCTCCCGCGAGGTGGCGCTGGCGCCGGGCGTGGTGAAGGTGCACGAGACGTTCTTCCGGTGGGAGGACGGCCGCCGGTACTCGTTCGCCGTGGACCATGCGAACATTCCGTCGCTGCGCCGGTTCGCCGAGGACTACCTGATCGAGCCTGCGGGCGATAGCCAGACGCAGTTCACCTGGATCGTGGCGATCGAGCCGAAGCCGGCGTTCGCGCTGCCCTTCAAGGCGTTGGCGCCGGTGGTCAAGGCGGCATTCGGCCGGCTCGCCTCCGACGGTGAACGATACTTCGCCGGACAGGTGTGAGATAGCTCCCAACCAAGTGGTTGATAGCGTCTGGTCGATGACCGCGCAGAGCTGGATCGCCCGACTGCTGAAGTTCGAGCGGGACGGCGACACCTTCCGGATCCACGAGCCCAAACGCTCGGCAGTTGCGCGCCTCTACGGCGGGCTCATCGCCGCTCAGGCGCTGGCCGCAGCGGGGGCCACCGTCGGGCCCGGCAAACTACCGCAGTCGCTGCACGCATACTTCGTCCGCGGGGGTCGTTACGACGCCGAGGTCGAATTCCAGGTCGAGCGCACCCGCGATGGCCGCAGCTTCGACACCCGCCGGGTCACCGCGATCCAGAACGGCGCGGTGATCCTGGAGATGATCGCGTCGTTCCACTTGCCCGAGCCGGGTGAGGACTGGTACCCCGACCTTCCGTCCAACCTTGAATTCGACTCTGCCGCACCGAAAGAGACAATGCTCGACTTCGGTGACTGGTTCGAGCTGCGCACCGTGCCCGGCGACGAAACGGAGTTCGCGGTCCCGCCGTTCTGGATCAGATCACGCAAACAGATCGAGGACGATCCGTTGATCAGGGCCGCAACACTGGCGTTCATGTCTGACCTGGGTCCGGTCCCGGCCGCGCTGCCGCCCCATGTCGAGTTGCGACGCAATCTCGGTTTCGCCGCCAGCCTGGACCACGCGATCTGGTTTCACCGCCCGTTCCAGCCCGAGCAGTGGCACCGGTACGAGGTGCGGTCGGTGAATCACAACGATTCGCGAGGCCTGTCGGTCGGATCGCTCTATGCGCTGGACGGGACGCTGGTCGCCAGCACCACCCAGGAAGCACTCTGGCGCCTGTGACCCGCTTTGACACGTGTCGAGGACTGTGACGAAGCGCGCGTTGACGCGATAAACCCACAGATCAGACAATTATTTCCGTGTTGGGAAAAAACGAGCGGGAACTGGTGGCTGACGTCGAGGAGCGATTGGTGAAGCGCTTCGCAGAGGTCCCGCCCGCTCGTGTGTCCACCGCGGTACTCGCCGCCCACACCCGATTTCAGGACAGCTCCGTCCGCGACTTCATCCCGCTTCTGGTGGAGCGCCGCGTGAGTGCCGAGCTGGCCGCCCTCAGCTGAGCTACAACCGCGCTTTCACGGCCGCCGACAACCGCGCGCCGTCCGCCTTACCGTCGGCGATCGCCGTCGCGACCTTCATCACCTGCCCCATCTGACGCATGCTCGGTCGCTCGCCGATGTCCTCGGCCACCTGAGCGATGGCCGAGTCGGCGACATCGGCCAACTCGGCGTCGGTCAACGGCGTCGGCAGGTATTCGTCGATGACCCTGGCCTCGGCATGCTCGTTGGCCGCCAACTCACCACGCCCGTTCTGCGTGTAAATCGCGGCGGCTTCCCCGCGCTTCCTGGATTCGCGGGCCAGCACGGCGATCACTTCGGCGTCGGACAGCTCACGCGCCTCCTTGCCGGAGACCTCCTCGGTCTGTATCGCGGCCAACAACATTCGCAGCGTCGCGGTTCGCAACTTGTCCTGCGACTTCATCGCCGCGGTCAGATCCGCGCGCAACCGGTCCTTGAGTTCGGCCATGGCCACAACCTACGCCGCCCGGCGGCAGGTCACGTTGTCAATTTTGCCGGTGATCGACAGGATGGAGAGATGACCAACGACGCCGGCGGGTATTCGCCGTACCCGCCGCCGCCGGGCCAGCCGGGTTACGGACCCCCGCCCGGTTACACGCCACCACCCGGTTACGGACCGCCACCGGGTTATCCGCCGCCACCCCCTGGCTACGCACCACCACCCGGCTACGCGCCGCCACCCGGGTATCCGCCGCCACCACCCGGTTACGGACCGCCGCCCGGTTACGCGCCGCCACCGGGCTACGGACCGCCACCACCTGGTTACGGACCGCCGCCCGGCTATCCGCCCTACGGGCCCCCACCGGGCTACTCGGTGGCATTCAAGCCGGGAGTCATACCGCTACGGCCACTGAGCCTTTCGGACATCTTCAACGGCGCCGTCGGCTACGTGCGGGCCAACCCCAAGGCCACGCTCGGGCTCACCACCGTCGTCGTCGTGGTCGCGCAGGTCATATCGCTGCTGCTGCAGATCGGCCCGCTGACCACGTTCGGCGATTACACCTCGACCCTGCAGGGTGATACGCCGTCGCCGGAAGCTCTCGCATTGGTCTCTGCGGGCAGCCTGGCCGGCGTCATCGTCGCGGCGCTGTCGGGGGTGTTGCTCAGCGGCATGCTCACAACGGTGGTGGGGCGTGCCGTCTTCGGTGGAACGATCACCATCGGCGAGGCCTGGCAGCGGCTGCGCGGCAGGTTCTGGGCGTTGCTCGGCCTGACTGCGCTGGAAGCCTTGGCATTCGGTCTGATCGGCGCGATCATCGCGCTCATCATCGTGATCGCCGCGAGCGCGGGCGGTGGCGTGGCGGCGTTCGTCGTCGGTGCGCCGCTGGTGTTGGCGGCCATCGTCGGGCTCGTCTACGCGGGCACCGTGCTGCTGTTCGCGCCGCCGCTGATCGTGCTGGAACAACAACGGATATTCGCCGCCATCGCACGGTCGTTCGCTCTGGTGAAGGGCGACTTCTGGCGCGTGCTGGGCATCTGGCTGTTGGCGGGCATCGTGGCCAGCCTGGTCGCCGCGGCGGTCGGCATACCGTTCGGCATCGTGGGCGGGCTGCTCAGCGGCTCGCCGTCCGGCATCTCGATACCGGGGCTGATCGTCTCGGCGATCGGCAGTGTCATCGGACAGATCATCACTGCGCCGTTCAACGCGGGTGTGGTCGTGCTGCTCTACACCGACCGGCGCATCCGCGCCGAGGCCTTCGACCTGGTGCTGCAGACGGGTGCGGCCGGGCCTGCCGAATCCACCGACCAACTGTGGCTGACTCAGCCGAGGTGACGTGAGCGCCATCGACATCGACCGCGACGCCGCGCACGACGCCGCGCAAAACGAGCTCAGCAAGCCGATCTACCCGAGATCGTCGGCGACGCAGCAGTTCCTCGACTGGATCACCGAGCTGTTCTATCGGCTGGCCATGCAGGGTTCGAAGATCCCAGGCGGCTGGTTCACCATCGCCGTACTGGCGATCCTGCTCGTGCTGGCCGTGGTGATTGCCGTGCGGACGGCGCGGCGTACGATGCGCACCAACCGCGGCCGCCAGTACGCGCTGTTCGGCAGTCAGGAGCTCAGCGCGGCCGAACATCGCCGCACGGCCGAGCAGTATGCGGCCCAAGGCAATTGGGCGGCCGCCATTCGTCACCGGCTGCGCGCGGTGGCCAGACATCTGGAGGAGACGGGGGTTCTCGACCCGGTGCCGGGCAGAACCGCGACCGAACTGGCGCGCGACGCATCAGTCACCCTCGGCGATCTGTCGAGCGAACTATTCAGCGCCGCAGGCACATTCAACGACGTCACCTACGGTGAACAGCCGGGCAGCGAATCGGCGTACCGGACGATCGCCGATCTCGACGGCCGGTTGCGCGACCATGGCCGCACGCCGGTCGGCGCCGCAGCGGCAACCACCGGTACCGACGGTTGGACACCGGTGCGATGACGTTGCGTTGGCGCACAGCGCGATGGGTGCTGCTGGCTGCGGTTGCCATCGTCGCGGTGGCCGCGGTCAGCACCTACCTGACCGCCCCGCGCCCGGGCGGCAGGCTCGATCCCGAAGCGACCGGACCCGACGGCGCGCATGCCCTGGTCTCGCTGCTGCGCCAGCACGGTATCGACGTGATCACCGCCAACACGGTCGGCGACGTGCAGCGCGCCGCTACTCCCGACAGCCTGGTGGTAGCCGCGCAGACGTTGTATCTGTCCGATGACGATCAGTTGCACCAGCTGGCCTCGGCGCCGGGCGATCTGCTGCTGATCGAACCCGTCGGCAAGACCCGAGAGGCGTTGGCACCGAAGATCAAACAGGGCAAGGCCAGTTCGTTCGGCGGGGGTGCCCCCGACTGCGATCTGCCCGAAGCCGCCCGCTCCGGTGATGTCGAGCTCGGCCTGACCAACACGTTCGAGCCCGTCGGCGACACGAAGGTGACGCGGTGCTACGAGGGCGCTGTGGTGCGCTACCAGGACGGTGGTCGAACCATCACCGTCGTGGGCACCGGGGACTTCATGGCCAATGGCGGCCTGCTCAAGGCCGGCAATGCCGCCCTCGCGATGAATCTGGCCGGTGACCGGTCCCGGGTGATCTGGTATGCGCCCCAGCACCCCGAAGGCGAATCACCCGGCAACACCGGCATTTCCGATCTGCTGCCCAGACAGGTTCGGTGGGTCGTGCTGCAGCTGGCCCTTGTTGTGCTGCTGCTCGCGGTGGCCAGCGCCCGGCGACTCGGACCCCTCGTCGCTGAATCGCTGCCGGTGGTGGTGCGCGCGTCCGAGACGGTCGAGGGCCGCGGGCGGCTGTACCGCAGCCGTCGCGCGCGCGACCGTGCTGCCGACGCCCTGCGGTCGGCCACCGTGATGCGGCTGCTGCCGCGCCTCGGGCTCACCACCGGCGCCGCGCCCCAGGCGGTCGCTGCCGCAGTCGCCGCACGCGGCGGAGGTGACGCCGGCACCGTCGGGCACATCTTGTTCGGCCCGGCCCCTGGCACCGATCCCGACCTTGTAGTTCTGGCCAATCAACTCGACGACATCGAAAGGCAGGTCGCGCAGTCGTGACTCAGCCCGCCCTTGATTCCGATACAGCGCGAAATGCATTGCTGTCCTTGCGAAATGAGATCGCCAAAGCGGTCGTCGGGCAGGACGCAGTGGTCAGCGGGCTGGTCATCGCACTGCTGTGCCGCGGCCATGTCCTGCTCGAAGGTGTGCCCGGCGTGGCCAAGACCCTGCTGGTGCGGACCCTGGCCGCCGCGCTGCAGCTGGAATTCAAACGTGTGCAGTTCACGCCCGACCTGATGCCCGGCGACGTCACCGGATCATTGGTGTACGACGCGCGCACCGCCGAGTTCGAATTCCGCGCCGGGCCGGTGTTCACCAATCTTCTTCTCGCCGATGAAATCAACCGGACTCCACCGAAAACCCAGGCGGCGCTCTTGGAGGCCATGGAGGAGCGCCAGGTCAGCGTCGACGGGCAGCCCCGGCCGCTGCCCGACCCGTTCATCGTGGCGGCCACCCAGAACCCCATCGAGTACGAGGGCACCTACCAGCTGCCCGAGGCGCAGCTCGACCGTTTCTTGCTCAAACTCAATGTGCCGCTGCCGCCGCGGGATCAGGAGATCGCGATCCTGGGCCGTCACGCTCACGGCTTCGATCCCCGCGATCTATCCGCGGTACGGCCGGTGGCCGGAGCCGCCGAGTTGGCCGCCGGCCGCGAAGCGGTCCGGCAGGTGCTGGTCGCGGACGAGGTGCTCGGCTATATCGTCGACATCGTCGGCGCCACAAGGCATTCCCCGGCCCTTCAACTCGGGGTGTCCCCACGCGGCGGCACCGCGCTGCTGGCCACCGCGCGGTCCTGGGCCTGGTTGTCCGGCCGCAACTATGTCACGCCCGACGACGTCAAGGCCATGGCGCGGTCGACGCTGCGACACCGCATCGCGTTGCGTCCCGAGGCCGAGCTGGAAGGCGCCACCCCTGACGGTGTGCTCGACGGCATCCTGGCGGCCGTGCCGGTCCCACGCTGATGGTCCTCACCCGCCGCGCCGGTGTCGCCGCGCTGATCGCCGCTGTGCCGATCGCGCTGGCGCCCTGGTCGGCAACGGTTTTCGTGGTGCTGCTGGCGGTGCTGGTGATCGCGATCGGGGTGGATGTGACGTTGGCGGGCCGCCCCGCGTCGGCGGCAATCGTCCGCAGCGGGGACAGCACGGCACGGCTGGGGCAGACCGTGGACGCGGTACTGACGGTGCACAACACCGGGCGTCGCCGGATGCGGGGACAGTTGCGCGATGCCTGGGCTCCGAGCGCAGGCGCCGATCCCCGCACTCACCCATTGAATATCGCTGCCGGACAACAGGTTCAGCTCACGACTCGGTTGCGGCCGGTGCGGCGCGGCGACTTACGGTCGGAGTTCATCGCAGTGCGGGCTATCGGTCCGCTCGGCCTGGCCGGGCGTCAGCGCACATTACCGGTCGCGGGGCATGTGCGGATCTTGCCGCCGTTCCTGTCGCGCAAGCATCTGCCGTCGCGGCTGGCCCGGCTGCGCGAACTGGATGGCGCCATACCGGTGCTGATCCGCGGGCAGGGCACCGAATTCGATTCCCTGCGTGAGTATGTCGTCGGCGACGACGTCCGCTCGATCGACTGGCGGGCCACCGCCCGCCGGGCCGACGTGGTGGTGCGCACCTGGCGGCCGGAACGCGACCGCCGAGTGGTGATCGTGCTCGACACCGGGCGCACGTCGGCAGGCCGCGTCGGTGTCGACCCGACCGCGAGCGATCCGAGCGGCTGGCCCCGGCTGGACTGGTCGATGGATGCGGCGCTGCTATTGGCGGCCCTGGCGTCGCGGGCCGGTGATCACGTGGATTTCCTTGCCTTCGACCGGGTTACCCGCGCCGGGGTGTGGGGCGCGTCGCGCACCGAGCTGCTGGCCCAACTGGTGGAGGCGATGGCGCCGCTGCAACCGGCCCTGGTGGAATCCGACGCGTCAGCGATGGTGGCCGCGGTGACCCGGCGGGTACGCCAACGCGCCCTGGTGGTGCTGCTGACCGACCTCAACGCCTCGGCACTCGACGAAGGGCTCATGGCAGTCCTGCCCCGGCTGTCGACGAAACACCAGGTGCTGCTGGCGGCAGTGGCAGACCCCAGGGTCGAGCGGCTGGCCGCCGGCCGCGACGACGCCGCGCAGGTGTACGACGCGGCAGCCGCGGAGCGGGCCCGCAACGACCGGCGGACCATCGCAACCCGGCTGCGGCGCAACGGCGTTGACGTGGTCGATGCCGCGCCCGAAGATCTGGCACCAACCCTCGCCGACCACTACCTCGCGATGAAGGCGGCGGGGAAGCTCTAGTTTTCCTGCGCGAGCAGACACCGGGGTACCGCAAGGGCGGCGTGTCCCGTACCGCGGCGTCTGCTCGCGGGAGAAAAGCGGGAAAAACCTAGCCGACAGGAACGACGTCGGGCGCGTCCTCGACATCGCCGGTCTCACCGGCCCGCACGGCCTTGCGGCCGAAGTAGATGACGTAGGCCAGGAACGCGACCTCGACGGTGACACCGATGCCGATGCGCACCGCGGTGGGCAGTGGTGACGGCGTCACCATCGCCTCGACCAGACCGGAGACCAGCAGCACCGCCGCCAAACCCACTGCGACAGCGACCACCGCCCGGCCCTGTTCGGCGAGCACCTGCCCGCGCGGCCGGTCACCGGGTGCGATCACCATCCAGCCCAACCGCATCCCGACCGCCCCGGCCAGGAATACGGCACTGAGCTCCAAGAGCCCGTGCGGCAGGATCAAGCCGAGAAACAGATCGCCCTTGTTGGCGGCGAACATCAGCCCGGCGATCACGCCGAGGTTGGCCGCGTTCTGGAACAGCAGATACGGGATGGGCAGCCCGAGCAGGATCGCGAAGCCGATGCATTGGGCAGCCACCCAGGAGTTGTTCACCCACACCTGCAGCGCGAACGAGCCGGCCGGGTTGTCGCTGTAGTACGACGCGAAATCGTGGTTGACCAATTGGTCGATCTCGCTTGGGGTTCCGATGGCGGTATGCACCTCGGGGTTGCCGCCGACCCAGAAGGCCAGGGCGAACACGACCCCCATGAACACCACCGCTGTGCCGAGCCACCAGCGCCATGACCGGTAGGCCACCACCGGGAAAGACACCGTCCAGAACCGGACGAACTCGCGCCAGAGCGGGGCATGCGCGCCGGTGACCACGGAACGGGCCTGCGCCACCAATCCCGACAGCTTGCCGACCAACACCGAATCGCGCGATGCCGATCGCACCATCGACAGATGGGTGGACACCCGCTGGTACAGGTCCACCAGCTCGTCCACCTCGGCGCCGGTCAGCCGTCTGCGCCGTTTGACCAACTGCTCCAGCCGGTCCCAGGTGGCGCGATGGGCCAGCACGAACGCATCGACATCCACCCGGCCGATGGTAATCGGTAGGTTGGGACGCTATGTCCTACCAACCGGCGTCGGCGCCCGGACCTGTGGTGACCGGGGATGCGGTGATCCTCGACATCCAGATCGCGCAGCTGCCGGTGCGCGCGCTCGCCTCGATTATCGACATCCTGGTGATCGTCGCCGGCTACGTCGTCGGGGTGATGTTGTGGGCACTGACCCTCACCCAGCTCGACGATGCGCTCTCGGCGGCGATCCTGATCATCTTCACGGTGCTGACGCTGGTCGGTTATCCGGTAGTCATGGAGACGACGACGCGCGGCCGCTCGCTGGGCAAGATGGCGCTGGGCCTGCGGGTGGTGTCCGAGGACGGCAGCCCGGAACGCTTCCGTCAGGCACTGTTTCGGGCGTTGTCGGGGTTCATCGAGATCTTCATGTTCACCGGCGGCCCCGCGGTGATCTGCAGTCTCATCTCCCCCAAGGGCAAACGGATCGGCGACATCTTCGCCGGCACCTTGGTGATCAGCGAGCGCGGGCCCAAGCTCACACCGCCGCCCGCCATGCCGCCGATGTTGGCGTGGTGGGCCTCGTCACTGCAGCTCTCGGGGCTCGGTACCGAGCAGGTCGAACTGGCCCGCCAGTTCCTGTCCCGGGCGGGCCAGCTCAACCCGCGCATCCGCGACGAGATGGCGCAGCGGGTGCTGCACGAGGTCGCCACGCGGATCTCGCCGCCACCGCCACCCGGCGCTCCGCCGCAGTTCGTGCTGGCCGCGGTGCTGGCCGAACGCCACCGGCGGGAGGTCAGCCGCCTGCTGCCGCCCACGCCCGGCCCATACCCGCAGACGCCGCAGTACGCGCCACCACCGCCACCGCCGCCACCTCCCGGCCAATCCGGCGGATTCGCTCCGCCGAACTGACCACCCGCCGGTGATGGGACACACATGTCCCATTTTGGCCCAATCGTGCTACATTTTGATGCATGAGTATCCAGGTGGCCACCCAGGGCGGAGTGCGTGAGCGCACCCGCAGGGCGATCCTGGATGCCGCGATGACGATGCTGGCCGACCATCCGGCCGCCAGCATGGCCGAAATCGCCGCGGCGGCGAACGTCGGGCGCAGCACGGTACACCGCTATTACCCGGAGCGTTCGGATCTGCTGCGCGCGGTCGCGTACCACGTCCATGCGCTCAGCAGCGCCGCGATCGAACTCGCCGAACCCACCAACGGGCCGCCAGAAGCCGCGCTGCGTCGCGTGGTGGAAAGCCAGCTCGACCTCGGCCCCATCGTGCTGTACATCTACAGCGAACCGACCATCCAGGCCGATCGCGAGCTGGCAGCGCATCTGGACACCGGCGACGAGGCGATCACCGAAGTGCTGGAGCGTGCATCCGCGGAGTGTCCCGAATACCCCCCTGGGTGGGCCCGCCGCGTGTTCTGGGCACTGCTGCTGGCCGGCTACGAGGCCATCAAGCAGGACGGCACCGCTCGGCATCAGGTGGTCGACGCCATCATGAACAGCCTCACCGCCGGCACAGTTCACCTGCCGCGTAGCTGAATTCCTCTGCACTACATAGCTTTTCATTTTTCTTATTGACCTACAGGAGTCTTTTCATGTCCGCCTGCCTCGACGCAACGCCGTCGCAGACAGTCACCACCCCCAAACGCGCCTGGATGGCGCTGGCCGTGCTGATGCTGCCGGTGCTGCTCATCGCCATCGACAACACCGTGCTGGCCTTCGCATTGCCGATGATCGCGGAGGATTTCCGGCCCGCGGCATCGGTACAGCTCTGGATCGTCGACGTCTACTCACTGGTGCTCGCCGCACTGCTGGTCGCGATGGGCAGCTTCGGCGACCGGATCGGCCGGCGCCGCATCCTGCTGATCGGGGCCAGCGGCTTCGCCGTCATGTCGGTCGCGGCCGCGTTCGCCCCGAGTGCGGCGTACCTCGTCGCCGCCCGCGCCGCCCTCGGCGTGTTCGGCGCGATGCTCATGCCCGCGACGCTTTCGCTGATCCGGAACATCTTCACCGAGGCCGGCCCCCGGCGGCTCGCCATCGCGATCTGGGCGTCCTGCTTCACGGCAGGCACCACGCTCGGCCCGATCGTCGGCGGCGCCCTGCTGCAGCACTTCCATTGGGGTTCGGTGTTTCTGGTCGCCGTGCCGATCCTGCTGCCGCTGCTGGTGCTCGGCCCGCGCCTGGTCCCCGAGTCCCGTGACCCGAACCCGGGCCCTGTCGACCTGCTGAGCGTGACCCTGTCGTTCACCGCGATGCTGCCGTTTGTCTGGGCCGTCAAAACCGTTGCACACGACGGGTTGTCGGTGCCGGTCAGCATCGGCTTCGCCGTCGGCATCGTCTCGGGCGTGTTGTTCGTGCGCCGGCAGAACCGCAGTGCCACACCGATGCTCGATATGAGCCTGTTCTCCTACGGCCCGTTCAGCTCGTCGGTGCTCGCGAACTTCCTGTCCATCGTGGGCTTGATCGGGTTCGTGTTCTTCATCTCCCAGCATCTGCAGCTGGTACTGGGCCTTTCGCCGCTGGCGGCGGGTCTGGTCACCCTGCCCGGTGCTCTGGTGTCGATGATCGCCGGTATCGCCGTGGTGAAGGCAGCCAAACGCTTTTCGGTGCCGACGCTGATGGTGGGCGGCTTGACGTTCGTCGCGGCGGGCTTCGCAATGATCATGCTGTTCCGTCACGACCTGACGGTGGTCGCGGTGATCGTGTCGTTCATCGTGCTGGAACTCGGGGTGGGTGTCTCGCAGACGGTGTCCAACGACACCATCGTCGCCTCGGTGCCTGCCGCGAAAGCCGGTGCGGCATCGGCGGTCTCCGAGACCGCCTACGAGCTCGGCGCGGTGGTCGGCACCGCGACGCTCGGCACCATCTTCAGCGCGTTCTACCGGACCAACGTCGAGATTCCCGCCGGGCTTACGCCGGAGCAGGCCGGTGCGGCCGGCGAGAGCATCGGCGGCGCCGTGTCGGTCGCCACCGAGCTGCCCGCGGAAACCGCGGCGCGCCTGCTGGATTCGGCCCGCTCGGCGTTCGACTCCGGCATCGCGCCGACGGCGGTGATCGCGGCGGCGCTGTCGCTGACGGCCGCGGCGATCGTGGCGTGGTCGTTCCGCGGAACCGCTCAGCGGTAACGCAGACCGGCCAGCAGCAGCGCCCCGGCGAGCAATCCGCTGCCCGTGCGGACGTGGTTCCACGCCGTCCAGGTGCTCAGGTATGTCTGCCATTCGGTGGCCGCATCGGCCAGGTCGACACCGTCGAGGTGGTTGTTCATGGGCACGTTGAACAACATCGTGACGACCAGGGGAAGCACCCCGACGATCGCACCGGCCAGCAGCAGCCAGCCGCCCGGCCGGTTCAGCTGGAACAGCGCGACGACGCCGACCGCCATCGCCAGCACCGCCGATCCGAGGAAGAACAACAGGAACGCGGGGTTGGCGTTGGCCTCGGCGTTGATGCCGCGCATGGCGGTGATCGCGGCGACCGGGCCCGTGCGATCCAGACCGCGCATGACGAACGTGGAGAAGCCGTAGAACAGGCCGCCCGCGGCGGCGCTGGCCAGTGCGGTGGTGGCGGTCAGTGTGGTGACGGGGTTCATGGCTTCAGTCAACGGCCATCGGCCGGGACGTTCCATCGCTGGAAGTCCTGTTTACATACGCAGGAGTCTTGAGAGGATGTGCGTGATGACACGCGACTTCGACACACTGATCGCCGAGGCGGACGCCGCACCGGTCGACGGGTGGGATTTCTCCTGGCTCGACGGCCGCGCCACCGAAGCCCGGCCGTCGTGGGGCTACCAGCGACTGCTCGGGCAGCGGCTGTCCTCGGTGACCTCGGCGCTGGATCTGCAAACCGGTGGCGGCGAGGTGCTCGCCGGCGTGCCCGCCTTCCCGCGGACCATGGCGGCGACCGAGGCCTGGCCCGCGAACCTGGATCGGGCCACCCGGCTGCTGGGCCCACGCGGTGTCGTGGTGGTCGCGGCGCGCGACGAGCCACCGCTGCCGTTCGCCGACGGTGCGTTCGAACTCGTGACGAGCCGGCATCCCGTCACGGTGCGGTGGGCGGAGATCGCCCGGGTGCTCACCCCCGCGGGCCGCTACTTCGCTCAACATGTCGGTGCGGCAAGCGTTTTCGAGCTGGTGGAGTTCTTCCTCGGACCACAGCCGGAGGCCCGCGGCAAACGCGATGCGGGCGACGAGAGTGCGGCAGCGCAGGCAGCAGGCCTTGAGATCGTCGACGTGCGCTCCGAACGGCTGCGGATGGAGTTCTTCGACATCGGCGCGGTGGTGTACTTCCTGCGCAAGGTGATCTGGACGGTGCCCGGCTTCACCGTGGCCGGCTACCGCGACCGTCTCCTGCGGCTGCATCGCCAGATCGAATCGGAAGGGCCGTTCGTGGCGCACTCGGCGCGGCATCTGATCGAAGCCCGCAAACCCGGCTGACGGTTACGCTACGGCTGTGGACGCGCTGGCCGGACTACTCGACGGCGTGCGGGCGCGGGGTGCGTTCGTGTTGCGGATGCAGCTGGACCCGCCGTGGTCGATGCGTATTCGCGACGAGGCACCGCTGACCTTGATCTGCCAGACCGCGGGCAGGGCCGTCATCGTCGGCGACACCAGCGGAACGACCTGGCTGGATCCCGGGGATGTGGCGGTGACCCGCGGCACCGAGCACTACACGTTCGCCGACGATCCGGCCACTGCGCCGTCGGTGGTGATCCACCCCGGGCAGCGCTGCACCACGCTCGCGGGCGCCGATCTGCGTTTCGAGCTCTCACTCGGCGTGCGAACGTGGGGCAACGCCGCGGCAGGCGCGAACCAGTCCGTGGTGTGCGCGTACGAGGGCCGCAGTGCGGTGAGCGCCCGGCTGCTCGACGCCCTGCCCGATGTGCTGGTGGTGCGCGGCACCGACTGGGATTGCCCGCTGGTGAACCTGCTCGCCGCGGAGGCGGGCAACGACGGCCCGGGCCAAGAGGCCTACCTGGACCGGCTGCTCGACCTGCTGCTGATGGCGGTGCTGCGCAGCTGGTTCGCCCAGCCCGGCAACGCTCCCGCCTGGTGGCGGGCCGAGCAGGATCCGGTCGTCGGCCCTGCCCTGCGGCTCATGCACCACAACCCCGCGCACCCGTGGACCGTCGCCAATCTTGCTGCCGCCGTGGGATGTTCACGTGCCGTATTCGCCCGTAGGTTCACCGAGCAGGTCGGCGAGCCGCCGATCGCGTTCCTGACCGGCTGGCGGCTGGCGCTGGCCGCCGATTTGCTCTCCGGCAGCCGCGCCACGGTCGCCGCGGTGGCCCGGGAGGTGGGCTATTCGACGCCCTTCGCATTGAGCAGCGCGTTCAAGCGGGCATACGGCATCAGCCCCAACGCACACCGCGCCCTTGCGGGTTGAGACTTGACGCGAGACCGCACACTCGCGACTATCTCACCGAACCCTTTGACACAGAACGGATATCACATGTCGATACGTTGGGGCATCGTCGGGCCCGGTCGAATCGCGGCGAAGCTGGTGAGCGACTTCGCCCACGTACCGGACGCGACAGTGCTCGCGGTAGCCTCCCGATCCGCTGATCGGGCAAGCGCATTCGCCGACAAATTCGGCATCGAGCGCAGCTACGGTTCGTACCGGGAAATCATCGCCGACCCCGACATCGATGTGCTGTACGTCGCGACCCCGCATACGCACCACCACGCCATCGGGCTTGCCGCTGCGGCGGCAGGCAAGGCGTTGCTGGTCGAGAAGTCCTTCACCGCAACCATCGAGGGAGCCGAATCGCTGGTGGACGCGGTGCGCAAGCACGGTGTGTTCGCGATGGAGGCGATGTGGACCCGCTTCCAGCCCGCGGTCGTGGCCGCGCGCAAATTGCTCGCCGAGGGGGCGATCGGCACGGTCCGGTCGGTGCAGGCCGACCTCGGTGTGACGCGGGCCTTCGACCCGACCGATCGGGTGTTCGCCCACGAACTCGGCGGCGGCGCCCTCTTGGACCTGGGCGTCTACGTGGTGTCGTTCGCGCAGATGGTGCTGGGAAATCCGACATCGGTATCGGCGCTGGGTTCGCTCGAACCGTCGGGGGTGGATGCCGACGCGACCCTGCTGCTCGGTTTCGACGAGGGCCGGACCGCCACCCTGATGTGCTCGCTGCACAGCCCGATGCCCGGACACGCCCGGATATTCGGCACCACAGGGTGGATCGACATCCTGCCGCGCTTCCATCACCCGAATTCCTTTGTGCTGCACCGGCAAGGTCACGACTCCGAGCAGTTCGACCTGCCCGCAGTGGGAGACGGGTTCTCGCACGAACTCATCGAGGTCACGGAGGCGCTGAAAGCAGGCCGCACCGAGAGTGCGGTGATGCCGCTCGATGACACGCTGACCGTGCAGCGGGCACTGGAGGATGCGCTGGGGCAACTCGGCGTCCGATTTGTCGAGGCCGACTTCGTGTAATTGTGTGACGCTTGCCTTGGTGGCGGTCGACGGGAAACCGAGGGCGCCCGGGCCAGCCTCCCTACTCAAACGGGTAGATCAAACCATCCCAAATTGGCGTTCCTCCCACCCAGAAATGACAGGACGATGTGTATCAAGTCCCACCTCTGGATGAGGAGAAGAGAATCATGTCCGCCGCCAAGACCTACCCCGCCTCGGAAGTAACCCGGGACAGCATCAGCAAGAACGTCGCCCTGGTTCGGGACGAGATCGCGAGCACCACCTCCAAAGTCAACGAAGAGCAGGTGGCCATCCTGGCTCGCCATCTCGTTCGGGGCGGCCGAGTGTTCGTGGCCGGTGCCGGTCGCAGCGGGCTGGTCCTGCGCATGGCCGCCATGCGGCTGATGCACTTCGGGCTGAACGTGCACGTCGCGGGCGACACCACCACCCCGGCGATCGCCGACGGCGACCTGCTGCTGGTGGCGTCCGGCTCGGGCACCACCTCCGGTGTGGTCAAGTCCGCCCAGACCGCCAAGAAGGCCGGCGCCCGCATCGCCGCCTTCACCACCGATCCGAACTCGCCGCTGGCCGGCCTCGCCGACGCTCTGGTGATCATCCCCGCCGCGCAGAAGACCGACCACGGCTCGCACATCTCGCGGCAGTACGCCGGGTCGCTTTTCGAGCAGGTGCTGTTCGTCATCACCGAGGCCGTGTTCCAGTCGCTGTGGGACCACACCGATGTCGAGGCCGAGGAACTCTGGACGCGCCACGCCAACCTGGAGTGATCGCGCCCGCTACCGGCCTCCACAGTTCCCCACAGACGGCAGAAAGCTGAATTCGATGACCGAAAGCATCCGGCCCGCAGAGCTTTTCGAGGGCAAGCTCGACGAGGCCCTGCTCGCCCCGCCCCTGGCCGAGGTGATCGGCGACGAGATCCCCACCCGGATCGCCATCCCCTTCAAGAGCGAAGACGAGCGCATCCTCTCCGGCGTCTGGGAGGCCGACCCCGGCCTGTCCCGCTGGGAGTTCCTGGACCGCGGCGAATCGATCCACGTCCTCGAAGGCCGCATGGTCGTCACCGAGGATGGCGGCGAGCCCGTCACCGTGGAAGCCGGGTCTGCCGCCTTCTTCCCCATCGGCTGGAAGGGAACCTGGGAGATCCAGGAGCGCATCCGCAAGTTCTTCGTGATCTTCGCGGCTTAACCCGGTCCGCGGTCAGGCCCAGGGGGACACCCCCGGGCCTGTCTGCGTGAGTGGGACCGCCACGGGATCCATGCCCGCACAGAGAAGCCCGCACAGAGAAACAGAAAACAGAAAGGTACAACCAATGACCGAAGTTTTCCGGCCCGTCGACCGCTTCGAAGAGGACCTCGAAGTGGCTCAGCTCGGCCAGCCCTCGGCCGAGGTGCTGGGCGACCCGATCGCTACGCGTTCTTCCGTTCCGTTCATCGACGAAGATCACGGCATCCGTTCCGGTGTCTGGGAGGCCCAGCCGGGTCTGTCCCGCTGGGAGTTCATCGACCGCGGTGAAATCATCCACGTGCTCGAAGGACGCATGATCGTCACGCAGGATGGCGGTTCGCCCGTCACCCTCGAAGCCGGATCTGCCGCCTTCTTCCCCATCGGCTGGACGGGAACCTGGGAGATCCAGGAGCGCATCCGCAAGTTCTTCGTGGTCTACGCGAAGTAGTCAGTGTTTGTCGGGCCCGGGGCATGTCCCCGGGTCCGACAAACCCACTGCCATATCCCGCGGAAACCTTCGCTCTACCCGCCCCACGTGGTACCGACGCCTCTGATCTCGCCACCGACGCGATGATGCCGTCACTGCCCGGCCTCGGCGCAATTCACTTGAATACTGCGACGGCCCTTGACGATCGCGCGACGCGTCGCCCACCTCGAACCACCGCCGAGCTCAACCACTGGTACCCCACCGAGCAGTGGTCACGGGCCCGCAGCCGCACCGACGCAGCTGCGCGGCGATACCGAGGAGCCAGCGGTGCCCAAACCCTCGCACCTACCTCCTACGAGCTGAGTCGAAACATGAAAATCGGAATCCTCACCAGCGGCGGCGACTGCCCCGGATTGAACGCGGTCATCCGCGCCGCCGTGCTCAAAGGCATTGCCGTTCACGGTCTCGAATTCGTTGGGTTTCTCGACGGATGGCGCGGCGTCGTCGAGGGCGACGTCATCGACATCCCGCGCAGCATGGTCCGCGGCATCGCCAAGCAGGGCGGCACGATCCTCGGCACCTCCCGCACCAACCCGTTCGACAACGGCGGCGGACCCGAGGTCATCAAAGGGCACATGGACCGGCTGGGTATCGACTCGATCATCGCCATCGGCGGTGAGGGAACCTTGGCTGCCGCCAAGCGCCTCAACGACGCCGGCTTGAAGATCGTCGGCGTCCCGAAGACCGTGGACAACGATCTCGATGCCACGGACTACACCTTCGGTTTCGACACCGCGGTGCAGATCGCGACCGAAGCGATCGACCGCCTGCGCACCACGGGCGAATCGCACCACCGATGCATCATCGCCGAAGTCATGGGCAGGCACGCGGGCTGGATCGCGCTGCACGCCGGCATGGCGGCCGGCGCCCACGCCATCCTCATCCCGGAACAGAAGATCAGCATCGACCAAATCATCCAGTGGGTGAAGGGCGCTCACTCGCGCGGGCGGGCACCGCTGGTTGTGGTGGCAGAAGGGTTCGTTCCCGAGCACCTGGAGTCGCCGCACTCGCAGCGGGGGCTGGATGCCTTCGGCCGTCCCCGGCTCGGCGGGATCGCCGACCAGCTGGCGCCCGAGATCGAAAGCCGCACCGGCATCGAGACCCGCGCCACCATCCTGGGCCACATCCAGCGCGGCGGCGTGCCATCGGCTTTCGACCGGGTCCTGGCCACCCGGCTGGGCATGGCTGCCATCGACTCCGTGGTGGCCGGCTACTGGGGCACCATGGTCGCGCTGAAAGGCACGGAGATCGAACAGGTGAGCTTCGAAGAGGCCCTCGGCAACCTCAAGGCCGTTCCGCTCAGGCGCTACGAAGAGGCCGCGTACCTGTTCGGCTGAGCTACTCCCCCAACGGTTCTGGCCGACCCGCCGCTGAGGGCGGATCGGCCAGAATCAGTGCTTTGCCGTCAGACCTGCTTGGCTCTGTGCCACCGCTTGGCAGCGACCTGGTACGCGTCGAGCAGGCTCAGGGCGTACACGAAAACCCCTCCGGCCACTCGTCCGATGGCAGACGCCTCCGGTGGTGCCACCATGTAGGTGACCACGCCCAGCAGCACGATGTAGAAGGCAAACACCAAGCCCCGTCGGGGCTGTCCGTTCACCACCTGGCCCACTCCCGGTAGGAGTATGGCGATGCCGAGGACCATCAAGGGATGGATCAGTCGGTTCACAGCGACTCTGCCTCCGATACTGCCACCGGGCGACGCGGGTTCAGGCCGACGGCCCGATCGCAGAGCCCGTCGATCATGGTGACTGCCTTACGCAGATCCTCCGCCGTCACCCGTGCTCCGGAGAGATCGGCCCGCCGAGTGACGCGGTAGGCCGTCGAATTCGCCTGTGCGCCACGGACGACGCAGCGGACGCCCCGCTCGGTCACCAGAACCTGTTTGACCTCGGCGTCCTCGGTGACCAAACCGACTGCGGCTTCGACCAATTCACGGTCCACGCCGTCGGGATCACACGCCACCGACACCCACTTCGGCCAGGCCGGGTCACGCCACCGCGGCAGATCGCGGTGGCCCGAGTAGAACTCGTTTCCGGTCTCGTTGCTGAGCACCGACAAACTCGGCTGCCCCGGCATGCGCTCACGCACCGTGACGATCAGGCGCAGCACCGGGACAGTGCGTAGTGCGAGAGCGTCGACCACCGGCTCCACCCGGACGTCCCGGTCCCCGAATCGGCCGTACAGCAACGGGAATTCGAGGCCGCGGGGAACGACACGGCATTGTTCGAGCACATCGGTCGCGTGCTCGAACAATGCCGCCCGGTCGCGCTGAACGCGGGCCACGTGACGGCGGTGCTGGTAGGTCAGCACCACCGCCCCGACCACGGCCATCGTCAGCGCGACCCAGAGCGTTCCGGACATCAGTAACCTCGAGGACGCGGCAACGGCGCGGTGAACTCGGCATCCCGGTCGACGTACTTGAACCGCCGCAGAACGAACCACACCGATGCGAGCAAGTAGAACACCAGGATGGACATCAGGGTCGTGCCGTAACCCAGGTAGGTCGCGAAGAACACGATCGCCGCGATCACTGCCAGTGCGATCGACGGGATCGGGTGCATCGGCAGCGTGTAGGCCCGCTTGATGGAGCCGATGGGCCACAGCTTCCGGAACCTCAGCATGTTGACGACCATGAACGCGTAGGTCAGCAGGCCCGACAGGATCGAGAAGGTGATCACGGTCGACAGCAGCGTCGGCTTGTTCAGCAGCAGCGGCAGGATCGCGAAGGCGATGGCCACCGGCACCAGGAACAGGATCGAGCGGTACGGCGTCCGGTACCGCGGGTGCACGGCTCCGAACCACTCGGGCAGGTAGCGGTCGCGGCTCATCGCGAACCAGGACCGCGACGAGTCCGTGATGCAGCCGTTGGCCGAGGCGAGGGTCGCGGCCAGCGTGCCGAGGAACAGCAGCCAGACGAGCACACCGGAATGGGTGAGCTGCGCAGCGTCGAACAGCGGCGTGATCGACGTGCCCAGGTACTGCCAGGGCAGCAGTGACGCGCACAGGTACCAGGTGAGGCTCGCCGCGATGATCAGCGTCATGATGCCGGCCAGGCTGCCGAGCGGGATCGACCGGCTTGGCGAGCGGCACTCCTCCGCGGCCTGGGCGGTGCCCTCGATGCCGAGGTAGAACCACATGCCGAACTGGAAGGCCGCGATCACGCCGATCCAGCCGTAGGGAAGCCCGGCATCCGGCGATGAGACCAGTGCGCTGAACTGCGTGCCCATGTCCCAGCCGGACACCCCGATGAACAGCGCGATGATGGTCAAGAACGCGAAGCCCGTGATGATGAAGTTCACCGACAGTGTCGCCAGCACGCCGCGGTAGTTCAGCAGTGCCAGCAGCAGGATCGCCAGCACTGCGAACGGGTAGGCCGACAGGTGCTGCTTGTTGCCGAGCAACCCCGACATCGTGGTGAGCAGGTCGCCGAGAACGTTGGCGTTGGCGGCCTCCAGCATGGTGTACGCCATGGTGAGATACAGCCCGACGTTGAACGCCATCAGCGGACCGATCGAGTGCTTGGCCTGGGCGTATTGACCACCGGCTGCCGGGATCGCCGACGCGACCTCAGAGTTGATCATGACGACACAGGTGTAGAGCAGACCGACGAACCAACAGGCGATGAGCGATCCGTACAGGCCGCCCTTCTCCACCGTGAAGTTCCAGCCCATGAACTCGCCGACCAGCACGATGCCGACACCCAGCCCCCAGATGTGGATCGGGCCGAGCACCTTCTTCAGCGTGAGCGCTTCGGTGCCTCCACCGGTACTGACTTCGCTCATGATTGACGCCTTTCACTGTCATCCGAGTCGCTGGCGAAATGCTGCCATTGCGCGTCCTCGCCGAGATCCTCAATGGTGTGCACGAGGAATTCCTCGTCGTAATCGCGGCTGACCTTGTACGCGTCGAAAAGCATCCAAGCGGCGACCAGCGCAGCCAGAACCCAGGCGCCGTATTCGAAAAGTGTCCAAAAATTCATGATTCCCGTCCCGGTCCGAACCTGGCTGTGATGACTTCGCGGTATTCCCGGAACGACATGAGATACACGAATGCCAGGTACGCGGCGGCCAGCGCGGTTATCCCGATCAGCGGCAGCCATTCGATCGTGTATTTGTTGTCGCTCGGCGTATTGGCCGTTGCCAGATCTCCGACAGTCGCGTCGTCGACCATGTCTTTCGACTTCATGAGTTCGAACTGTTGCTTTTCGGCCGGGCTCATATTCAGCTGAGAGATGGCGGTGGGCTCCGACGCGGCAGGCGCCTGGTCCTCCTGCGCGAACACGAAAGTCGTGACGAACAGCGTGATGAACAGCAGGGCTATCAGGCTCGCTGCGTCCACGAACTGTCCGGCCTTGGACTGCCGCGTGGAAGCTGACGTCGTATCCGTCATGCCGCGGTCACCTCCGCGCTGCGCGTGGCCTGCTTGGCCTGCTTGGCCTGCCGGTTCGCGTCGAGGTGGTGGATGTCCTCGCCGTAGACGTGCTCCCGCTCGATCTTGTACCGCCGGGCCATCGAGAGCAGGCCCAGTGAGTTGAATGTTCCCAAGATGACGAACGCGACCGCGAGTATTGCCTTGACTTTCACGTTGTCGATGACGCCGAATGCGGCGAAATACGTGAACAGCAACGTGGCCCACATCAAAGCCGCGAGTAAAGTCGCGACGCCGACGTCTCGCTTGAACATGGATTCAATCCGTGCATCGAGCCCAGGGTCCATGACAAATTACCTCTTCCTGCGGCAATGCCGCATTCTTCCCGGCATCGAAGAATGCCAGAATGGTGGGGGGCACCGAATTGGTGAGCGACAGAAATTTCAGCGAATTACAGCGAAGTGTGGCGAGCTGCCAACGAGCGGCCTACGACGTCCTGCACGACGTCGACGGAGCCGCGGCGCTACGGATACGGGGGCGTTGCCCTCAGTGCCGAGAGCAGGCTCGACGAGCGAACGAGTCGCCAACCACCGAGCCGACCTCGACGATCCACGTGGATCTCCATAAGACCTCTCGTTCTCGGAGACACTCCGATGACGACGCAAAATCGGTTTCCCGACACGAAACTCTGTTTCCCAGTAAGAATAGAACAACGTGCGCGGGGCGTGTGTCAAGGGTCACATCGCGGGAGGTCGTGTGATGTCCGGATATGCCCAGCTGAGCGGCGTGATACCCGAACCCGATCCAGGGCCGCGCACGCGGTCAGGGGCTGCCCGGGCGACCTCAGCGATGGCCCGTGCGCACCCGAAAGGCTTTGAGCTGACTCGCTATTCGACGGCGACACCGGCGCCCGGCACGCACGCCGACAACGGCCCGGGCGAGCGCCCGGGCCGTGACGGTTTCGACTGTGGTGGTTATGACGGCAGGGGTGTTCCCACAGGGACCACCCCCTGCCACCTGTCTGCGCTACGAAGGGGTCAGAACGTCTTTCCGGCCGAGCCGAGCTGCTGGGTGGCTTCGACGAGCCGTGCCGCCATCCCGGCTTCGGCCTTGGCGCCCCACACGCGCGGATCGTAGGTCTTCTTGTTGCCGATCTCGCCGTCGACCTTCAGCACACCGTCGTAGTTCTTGAGCATGTGGTCGGCGACGGGACGCGTGTACGCGTACTGGGTGTCGGTGTCGATGTTCATCTTGATGGTGCCGTAGGAGACGGCGTCGGCGATCTCCTGCTGGCTCGAGCCCGAGCCGCCGTGGAAGACGAGGTCGAACGGCTTGACCTTGCCGATCTTGGCGCCGACCTGCTCCTGGATGTCCTTCAGGATCTCCGGGCGCAGCTTCACCCCACCCGGCTTGTACACACCGTGCACGTTGCCGAACGTGAGAGCCGTTATGTAGCGGCCGTTCTCGCCTGCGCCCAGGGCGTCGATGGTGGCCAGCGCGTCGTCGACCGTGGTGTAGAGCTTTTCGTTGATGGCGTTCTCGACGCCGTCTTCCTCACCGCCGACGGTGCCGATCTCCACTTCGAGCACCATCTTGGCCGCCGCGGTGCGCGGGAGCAGCTCACGGGCGATCCGCAGGTTCTCCTCGAGGGTCTCGGCCGAGCCGTCCCACATGTGCGAGTTGAACAGCGGGTTGCGGCCGGCCTTGACCTCTTCCTCCGAGGCGGCCAGCAGGGGCAGCACGAAACCGTCCAGCTTGTCCTTGGGGCAGTGATCGGTGTGCAGCGCGATGTTCACGTTGTACTGCTTGGCGACCTCGCGCGCGAAGGCTGCGAATGCGAGGGAACCGACCACCATGTTCTTCGCCGATGCGCCCGACCAGTAGGCGGAGCCGCCCGTGGTGATCTGGAGAATGCCGTCGGACTCGGCGTCGGCGAAGCCGCGCAGGGCCGCGTTGAGCGTCTGGGAGGACGTGACGTTCACAGCCGGGTACGCGAAGCCGCCCGACTTCGCCCGGTCGAGCATCTCGGCGTAGATCTCTGGTGTTGCTATGGGCATGCTGCCTCCTGTTTTGAGTTTTCGTCGGCGGGAACGAGCTTCGGCCCAACCGTAGGCACCGCACGAATGTCGGTTCCCTGCAGCGCAGCCGTCGACCTCCCGGCGTTGTGGCCAGGGAAGGTCGACGGCTGCCGTACCGAGGCGTCGAGCGCTTGGCGGGAAGCGCCGGGTTACTCGACGACCTCGCCGGTGGTTTCGTAGGTGGCGATCTTGCCGATTCGCCGGACGTGGCGTTCGGCGTTGCTGAACGGCTCGGCCAGGAACGCCTCGATCAGTTCGGTGGCCTCCTCGACGGAGTGCTGGCGGCCACCCACCGCGACGACGTTGGCGTCGTTGTGCTCGCGGGCCAGTTTCGCCGTGTCGAGGTTCCACACCAGGGCCGCACGCACGCCCTTGACCTTGTTCGCGGCGATCTGCTCACCGTTGCCCGAGCCGCCGAGCACAATGCCGAGGGCGTCCACGCCGGCGGCCTGGTCGGCCACCACCGCGAGTGCGGCATTGATGCAGAACGCGGGGTAGTCGTCCTCGGCGTCGTACACCTTGGGCCCGTGGTTCACCATCTCGTAGCCCTTGGCTGACAGGGTCTCGATCAGGTGGGAGCTGAGCTCCATGCCGGCATGGTCGGTTGCGATATGAACGCGCATGTATCTGGGTCCTTCAGAGTGGTCGGGGATCCGGCGCTACTTGGCAAATGCGAGCTGGGCGTTCTTGCGCAGCGATTCGATGGCTTCCTCGGGAGACGGCTTGCCGTACACCGACGATCCTGCCACGAAGATGTTGGCGCCGGCCTCCGCGGCACGGGCGATGTTCTCCTCGGTGACACCACCGTCGACCTGGATGGCCACGTTCACACCGGAGCCGTCGACGGCCGCACGGGCCCGGCGGATCTTGGGCAGCGTGACGTCCAGGAAGGCCTGGCCGCCGAAGCCCGGCTCGACGGTCATGATCAGCAGCATGTCCAGTTCGGGCAGCATGTCGAGGTACGGCTCGACCGGAGTGGCCGGGCGCAGCGCCATGCCCGCCTTGGACCCGCGCGCACGAAGTTCGCGGGCCAGCTTGATGGGAGCGACGGCCGCCTCGACATGGAAGGTCACCGAGTCCAGGCCGGCGTCGGCGAACATGGGTGCCCAGCGGTCGGCGTCGGCGATCATCAGGTGGGCGTCCAGCGGGATGGGGCTCACCTTCTGCAACCGCTGAACGACCGGCAGACCGATCGTCAGGTTTGGGACGAAGTGGTTGTCCATGACATCCACGTGCGCAGCATCAGCGTTGCTGATGCGAGCCAGCTCGGCTTCGAGGTTGGCGAAGTCGGCCGAGAGGATGCTGGGGTTGATACAGCATTTCTGCGGTGCAGCGGACATGGCGTCTGCCTTTCGATAGCGGTCAGTCAGGGCATGCGGGCCTTCGGCCACGGATCGCGCCGCGGCCCGGTTGCCGGCCGCCGTGGAAACCGTTCGGTCTCCACGGCGGCCGAGACAACCCGGAGGCGGGTTAGGAACCCTTCTTGGCAGAGGCGAGGGCACCCTCGACGTCGGCCAGGAGGTCCTTCCAGCTGGCGACGAACTTGTCCAGGCCTTCGGACTCGAGCAGTGCGACGACCTCATCGTAGGAGATGCCGAGGCCCTCGACGGCGCTGAGCACCTCTTTCGCCTCGTCGTACTTGCCGGTGATGGTGTCGCCGGTGACCACGCCGTGGTCGAAGGTGGCGTCGAGGGTCTTCTCCGGCATGGTGTTGACGACGTTGGCAGCGACGAGCTCGGTGACGTACAGGGTGTCCGGGTAGGCCGGATCCTTCACGCCGGTCGATGCCCACAGGGGACGCTGCGGACGCGCACCGGCCTTGGCCAGCAGTGCCCAGCGCTCGGTGCTGAAGAGCTCCTCATAGACCTGGTAGGCCAGGCGCGCGTTGGCGACGCCTGCCTTGCCCTTGAGTGCCTTGGCCTCGTCGGTGCCGATGGCGTCGAGGCGCTTGTCGATCTCGGTGTCGACGCGGGAGACGAAGAAGGACGCGACCGAGTGGATCTTCGACAGGTCGTGGCCGTTGCTCTGAGCCTGCTCCAGACCGGACTGGAAGGCGTTGATCACGGCGCGGTAGCGCTCCAGCGAGAAGATCAGGGTCACGTTGACGCTGATGCCCTCGGCCAGCACGGCGGAGATGGCTTCCAGACCCTCGCGGGTGGCCGGGATCTTGATCAGGACGTTGTCCTTGGCGACCTTCTTGTACAGGTTCTTCGCCTCGGCGATGGTGCCTGCGGCGTCCCACGCCAGGCGCGGGTCGACTTCGATGGACACGCGGCCGTCGACGTTGTCGGTGGCGGCGGCGACCGGCGCGAACAGGTCGCAGGCGTCGGCGACGTCGGCGGTGGTGATCTCGAAGATCGTCTCTTCGACGTTGGCGCCGCGCGCGGCCAGCTCGGCGATCTTCGCGTCGTAGTCGTTACCGGTGGTGATCGCGGCCTGGAAGATCGACGGGTTGGTGGTGACGCCGACGACGCTCTTCTCGTCGATCAGCTTCTGCAGCGAACCGCTGTCGAGGCGATTGCGGGACAGGTCATCGAGCCAGATCGACACACCGGCGTTGGAAAGCTGTGCAGTGGGGGTTGCGTTGCTCATCGCTTCTGCTTCTTCCTTACAAATATCGAAATACGTTGGCTGGTTTGCGGTCGCGCCGCGGGACGGCCCGGTGGGCGGTCCCGCGGCGCGCCGGCGCCAGGCAGTTACGGGGTCACTTGCCGGCGGCGGAGAGGGAGTCCTTGGCGGCGGCGACGACCGCTTCCGTGGTGATACCGAACTCCTTGAACAGGCGCTTGTAGTCCGCCGAGGCACCGAAGTGCTCGAGGCTGACGGACCGACCGGCGTCGCCGACCAG
The DNA here is from genome assembly GCF_001570425.1 of Mycolicibacterium brisbanense. GTDB lineage: Bacteria > Actinomycetota > Actinomycetes > Mycobacteriales > Mycobacteriaceae > Mycobacterium > Mycobacterium brisbanense. Next base: position 16,977 of record NZ_BCSX01000019.1, on the reverse strand, counting down.
TTCCTTCCAGCCCAGGGCCAGACCGGCCTCGACCGACACGCGAGCGGTGACGGCGGCGGGCAGCACGGACTCGCGGTAGGCGGCGTCCTGCTTGTTGAACCACTCGACGCACGGCATGGAGACCACGCGGGTGGCGATGCCCTCGGCCTGCAGTGCTTCGCGAGCCTGGACCGCCAGGTGAACCTCGGATCCGGTGGCGATCAGGATCACCTGGGGATCGACACTGGCGCCGTCTTTGGAGGCCTCGGCCAACACGTAGGCACCCTTGGCCACACCGGCCGCGGACGCGAAGGTGTCACCCTCGGCCGCGCCTTCGCCACGGGCGAAGGTCGGGATGTTCTGCCGGGTCAGCACGATGCCTGCCGGGTTCTCGTGGTTCTCCAGGATGGTCTTCCACGCCACGCCGACCTCGTTGGCGTCGCCGGGACGGACGACATCCAGGCCGGGGATGGCACGCAGCGTCGAGAGCTGCTCCACGGGCTGGTGGGTCGGGCCGTCCTCGCCGAGGCCGATCGAGTCGTGCGACCACACGTACACCGACGGCACACCCATCAGGGCGGACAGGCGGATGGCCGGGCGCTGGTAGTCACTGAAGATCAGGAACGTACCGGAGAACGCGCGGGTGGGGCCGTGCAGCGAGATGCCGTTGACGATCGACGCGGCAGCGTGCTCGCGGATGCCGAAGTGCAGGACCCGTCCGTAGGGGTTGCCCTTCCACGCATTGGTCGAGCGCGATTCCGGAATGAACGACGGCGATCCCTCGATGGTCGTGTTGTTCGACTCGGCGAGGTCGGCCGAACCACCCCAGAGCTCGGGCAGCACGGGGCCCAGCGCGTTGAGGACCTTGCCGGACGCGGCACGGGTCGAGACGTCCTTGCCGGCTTCGAAGGTCGGCAGAACGGCGTCGACGCCGTCGGGAAGCTGCCTGGCCTGGATGCGCTGCAGAAGTGCCGCGCCCTCCGGGTTGGCGGCCTGCCAGGCCTGGAAGGACTCTTCCCATTCGCGACGTGCGGCCGCTCCGCGGTCCACGGCCTCGCGGGCGTGCGCCAGGATGGCCGGCTCGACCTCGAAGGACTTGGCGGGGTCGAAGCCCAGGACTTCCTTCACCGCCGCGACTTCCTCGGCGCCCAGGGCAGAACCGTGGATCTTGCCGGTGTTCTGCTTCTTCGGGGCGGGGTAGCCGATGATGGTGCGCAGCGAGATGATCGACGGCTTCGAGGTCTCGGCCTTGGCGGCCAGCAACGCCGCGTGCAGCTCCTCGACGTCTTCCTTGTACTCACCGGTGCGGGTCCAGTCCACGCGCTGGACGTGCCAGCCGTAGGACTCGTAGCGCTTGAGAACGTCCTCGGTGAAGGAGATGTCGGTGTCGTCCTCGATCGAGATGTGGTTCTCGTCGTAGACCACGACGAGGTTGCCCAGTTCCTGGTGTCCGGCGAGGGACGACGCCTCGGACGTCACACCTTCCTGCAGGTCGCCGTCGGAGGCGATGACCCAGATGGTGTGGTCGAACGGGGAGGTTCCGGGGGCGGCGTCGGGGTCGAGCAGGCCGCGCAGGCGACGCTGCGAGTAGGCGAAGCCGACGGAGGACGCCAGGCCCTGGCCCAGCGGGCCGGTGGTGATCTCAACACCCTTGGTGTGCTTGTACTCCGGGTGGCCCGGCGTCAGCGAGCCCCAGGTGCGGAAGGCCTGCAGGTCTTCCAGCTCCAGCCCGTAGCCGGCGAGGAACAGCTGGATGTACAGCGTCAGCGACGAGTGTCCCGGCGACAGGATGAACCGGTCACGGCCCAGCCATTCAGCGTCGGTCGGGTCGTGCCGCATCAGCTTCTGGAACAGCAGGTAGGCCGCCGGGGCCAGGCTCATCGCCGTGCCGGGGTGGCCGTTGCCGACCTTCTCGACGGCATCCGCGGCCAAGACCCGGACGGTGTCCACAGCGCGCTGGTCCTCGGCCGTCCAGTTCAATGACGTGGAATCGGACGCGGCGCCGATCACATCTACTGTCTGTGTCACGTGTTATCCCCTTTGATTCGGTCATCTGATTCGGTCATCGGCCGGTGAGGGCCGCACGGATGCTTCTGGTAGATCGCGTGGTATCGATGATCGCGAACCAAACGGGCAGGGGAAACGCTATTTTCTGACGGTTAGGACTACACTTTCGGACTGGCTGGGGGATTTCAACGCCCGTCTTCGGCGGATAGACTGGCCGGCATGAGCACAGCCATCGACCAGCCGCTGAGGGCGTCTTCCCTGCTCACGACAGACCTGCCGTGGCCGCTTCTGCATACGGTGGCGTCGTTGGCCGAAGCCCCGCTCATCCAGATAGCCGAGCGCCTGCGCACCGCTACCCTGCCCTACCTGAAAAGCAGTGCGCTGGTCATCTTCACCGAAGACTGCACCGGACGGCCGCAGAAGAAGGCCGGCGCCGAAGAGATCATCTCCCGGGTGTCCATCACCGAGCTCGACGCGCTTCGCGCCAGCCTGGGCGACGAGACCTTCTGGTCCGGCAAGGCTGAGCTCGCCGGCGAGCCGCGCTCGCTGTACGCGCTCAAGCACGCCTCCAGCGGCGCGCTGCTCGTCCTGACGGATCCGGAGCCGGCGCCCGGTGCGGACCACGACACCGGGCTGGACCTGGTGACGTATCTGTGGCGCATCGCCGCCCAGCGCATCCAGGAGAAAGTGGCCGACGCCCCGCCGTCGTACCTGCTGGAATCACGGGCGGCCTCGGCTGAACGTGTCCGCGTGACAGCGGAATTGACCGATCTGCACTCCACCACCCTGGAGACCCTGCTGGCGGCCTTGCGCTCGTCGTCCCTCGACGACGCGACCGCGCGCACGACCGTCACGGACCTCGCCGCCAAGGCCCTGGTCGGGTTGCGGACGCACAGCGACCGCACGACGGGTCTGGTCGAGGTGCCGGTCGCCATCGCCTTCGAGCGCCTACGGGAGGATCTGCGACCGCTGACGCGCTTCAGCGGCCTGGAGATCGAATTCATCGAGCCGCCGCAGAACGGCAGGGCATTGCCCGGCGAAGTCGCCCACGCGGGCCGCGCCATCGTCCGTGGCCTTGTGCTGGCCATGATGGAGCAACCCGAGATCAGCCGGGTACGCACGCAGTGGGACTGTGACGGCGAAAACCTGCTGATCAACGTGCGCGACGACGGTCGAGGCATGCTCGCCCCCGACGCACCGAGCATCGGCCGCCTCGACCGCCAGGTCCAGGCGCTCGCCGGGCAGTTGCGGATCGAGGTCATGCCCCGCTGGGGCGCGGACGTCTTCGTCACGCTCCCCCTCGACCTGCCCGCCCGCCCGGCCGCCGCCGGCGACATCGCCGGATGGGACCTCGCCCCCCGGGAACTCGAAGTGCTCCAGCATCTGGTCGCCGGACAGCGCAACCGGACCATCGCGCTGACGCTGGGCATCAGCGAGAACACCGTCAAGTTCCACGTGCGGAACCTGTTCCGCAAGCTCGACGTCAGCTCACGCACCGAGGCCATCGCGCTGGCCAACAGCCACGGCCTGCGGTGACGCCGTAGCCGTTGCCCGCGGCGTCACGACGCTTTCTGCTGCACCGGGAAAGTTCCGAGGCTGCGAACCGTCTCGCCGAAGACCTCGTCGGGGTCGAGACGGCGGAGTTCTTCGGCGAGGCAGTCCTTGAGGGTCGGGCGCGGCAGGGAGATCCGCTGCACGGGCTGTCCCGGCTGGGTCAGCTCTGCCACCGAACGGTCCGGCCGGACCAACTCGATGTCCCCGGCGGCACGGCTGAGTCGGACCCGGCGGATGCCTACCCCGGCGCCGTCGGCCACCACAGTGACCGGAACCTGCAGGGACAACTTGAGCCAGGCCGCGAGCAGCAGCGTGCTCGCCGAGTCCGAGGCGCCCTCGACGGTGACGGCGGTGATGGGCGAGGCATCCGCATGGTCCAGCGCCGCCGCCAGCTGGATGCGCCACTTCGTCAGGCGGGTCCAGGCGAGATCGGTGTCACCGGCCCGGTAGCTGTCGCGAAGACGCGCCAACGCCGCCTGAGGTTCACCCTCGCTGGCTGCGTCGGTGATCCGGCGGTGGGCGATGCGCCCGATGGACGTCTCGCCCGCGTTGTCCGGGGCACCGTGCGGCCACCAGGCCACGATCGGCGCGTCGGGCAGCAGCAGGCCGGCGACCAGCGATTCGCCTTCGGTGGCCAGCTCGCCGTAGCCGCGCAGGATGATCACCTCGGAGGCGCCGGCGTCCCCACCCACCCGGATCTGAGCATCCAGTCGGGTCGGAGCCGAAGCCCCGCTGTCGCTGAGGACGATGATCCGGCAGGGGTGTTCGCGGCTGGCCTCGTTGGCGGCCTCGATGGCGTCCTCTTCGAACCCGGACCGGGTGATCACCACGAGGGTCAGTACCCGGCTGAGCGCGATCACGCCGCCTTGCTCGCGCAGCGTCGAGAGTTCCTTGGAAACCTCTGCGGTGGTGGTGTCCGAAAGATCTACGATCATGGCCGTCTCCAGGTCCGCCCATCGCGGGCAAGTAGCTCAGTGGCCGAGGCGGGGCCCCAGCTTCCGGGTGCGTACGGTTCAGGCTGTTCGTCGAGGCTGGCCCAGTAGGCCTCGAAGGGATCGAGGATCTTCCAGGACAATTCGACTTCGTTGTGCCGGGGGAACAGCGGCGGCTCACCCAGCAGCACGTCGAGAATGAGGCGTTCGTAGGCCTCGGGGCTGGACTCGGTGAAGGAGTGGCCGTAGCCGAAGTCCATGGTCACGTCGCGGACCTCAGTCTGGGTGCCCGGGACCTTGGAGCCCAGCCGGATCGTGGCGCCCTCGTCGGGCTGAACCCGGATCACGACGGCGTTCTGGCCGAAGTCGTCCTCGGCGAAATCACGGAACAGCAGGTTGGGTGCGCGCTTGAACACCACGGCGATTTCGGTCACGCGGCGGCCCAGGCGCTTACCCGCGCGCAGGTAGAAAGGCACTCCGGCCCAGCGCCGCGTGTTGATGTCCACGCGGATGGCCGCATAGGTCTCGGTGGTGGAATCCGCCGGGATACCCTCTTCTTCGAGGTAGCCCAGCACCTTTTCGCCGCCCTGCCAGCCGCCGGTGAACTGTCCCCGAGCCGAGTGGGTCGACAGGTCGTCCGGCAGCTTGACCGCGGCCAGGACCTTCTCCTTCTCGGCACGCAGATCGTCGGCGTCGAACGAGATCGGCTCCTCCATGGCCGTCAGCGCCAAGAGCTGCAGCAGATGGTTCTGGATGACGTCGCGAGCCGCACCGACGCCGTCGTAGTAGCCGGCCCGGCCGCCGGTGCCGATGGATTCGGCCATCGTGATCTGCACGTGGTCAACGTAATTGGCGTTCCACAGCGGTTCGAAGAGTTGGTTGGCGAAGCGCAGGGCCAGGATGTTCTGGACCGTCTCCTTGCCCAGGTAATGGTCGATCCGGAACACGGCGTCCGGCGGGAACACGGACTCGACGACGTCGTTGAGTTGGCGGGCCGACTCCAGGTCGTGGCCGAACGGCTTCTCGATGACCACCCGGCGCCACTTGTCGTTCTCGGCCTGCGCCAGCCCGGACTCGGAGAGTTGGCGGCAGACCTGTTCGAAGGCCTTGGGTGGAATCGAAAGGTAGAAGGCGTAATTGCCGCGCGTGCCGCGCTGCTCGTCGAGATCCTCCAGCGTGGCGCGGAGCCGTTTGAACGCCGTCTCGTCGTCGAACGCGCCCTGGACGAAGCGGATGCCTTCGGAGAGTTGCTCCCACACGGCCTCGTCGAACGGAGTCCTGGCGTAGGCCTTGACGTTTGCCTTGACCTCGGCGGCGAAGTCCTCGTCTGTCCATTCGCGCCGGCCGAAGCCCACCAACGCAAAGCTCGGCGGCAACAGGCCGCGGTTGGCGAGGTCGTACACCGCGGGCACGAGTTTCTTACGGGCGAGATCGCCGGTCACTCCGAACAGGACAAGGGACGATGGACCGGCGATGCGGTTCAAGCGACGATCGCGCGGATCCCGGAGCAGGTTGCGTCCGGGCCTCACACTCGAATCACCGTGGTCAGCGGACATGGTGGAATTCCAGCTCTCGACAAGGCGGTACGGCGTCGTCGACCTCACGGTTGCGCGAATGTGTCAGCGGGCGGGGTCTTCCCAGGGAGGAGCGCGCCGCCGAGCGAACACGTGTGCAGACGGGTACCGCGGCGGGTGAGTTGATTTCAGGGTAGAAAAGCCAAAAGGTGGCGTCCCGCAACTGCTTTCAGGATGCGGGACGCCACCGTTATGGGATTGCCAGACGATGGGATCAGGCGATCGCGGCGCGCAGTTCCTTCGCGGCGGCGGCCGGGTCGGCTGCACCGTAGATGGCGCCACCGGCGACGGCAACCTCTGCGCCGGCCTTCTGGACCGCGGGGATGGTGTCAACCTTCACGCCACCGGCCACGGAGAACGGAACGCGGGCCTTCTCGCCGGCGGCGAGCAGACCGTTCAGGTCGAAGCCGGGCTTGGCCTGCTCGTCCAGACCGGCGTGCATCTCGACGAACTTGGCACCCAGGGCGCGAACTTCCTGTGCACGGGCGGCCTTGTCCTCGATGCCGATCAGGTCGACGACGACGCCCTTGTTGTGGGCCTGGGCGGCCTTGACGGCACCCGCGATGGTGGAGTCGTCGGCCGAGCCGAGGACGGTGACCAGGTCAGCGCCGGCCTTGAACGCGATGTCGGCTTCGAGCTCGCCGGCGTCCATGGTCTTCATGTCGGCGAAGACGATCTTGTCCGGGTGAGCGTTCTTGACGGCGGTGATGACCGACAGGCCTTCGGCCTTGATCAGGGGGGTGCCCAGCTCGATGATGTCGACGTACTGGGCAACCTTGCCGGCCAGCTCGAGGGCGGCTTCGGTGGACAGCAGGTCGATGGCGACTTGGAGCTTCATTGTGTGCCTTCTTTCTCTTGGGTACTGCGATGGGTATGGAATGTGAAGTAAGAGTTGGTCGTCGAGGTCCGGGTCACTCGAGGTTGGCGTGGCGCGTCCAGAGTTCCTCGGCCTCGACATCGGTGTGATCCCACAGCGACTGGAACACGGCCTCGGTGACGACGAACAGCACCTGCTCGAAAAGCGACCCGGCGTACTGCCGCGAGATGTGCGAGCCGTGATCGGTCTTCTGCGCGGCGGGGATGACCACCACGGAGTCGGCCAGCGCGGCCAGCGGCGAATCCTGGTTGGTGGTGAAGGCGGCGATGCGCGCCCCGGCCTTCTTGGCCGTCTCGGCGGACTTGACCACACCGGAGGTGGTGCCCGAGCCGGACGCCACCAGCAGTAGATCACCGGCGGCGATCGCCGGGGTGGTCGTGTCGCCCGCGACGTGCACGGTGAGGCCGAAGTGCATCAGCCGCATGGCGGCCATGCGCAGGACCAGCCCGCTGCGACCGGCGCCGGCCACGAAAACCCGTCCCGGCTGGACGATTTGGCGAGCGAGGACAGCCACCTGCTCCGGGTCGACTTTCGCCGCGGTGTCCGCGACCTCGTCCCGAACAAGGGAAAGGTTGTTGGCGATGTCGTCTCCGACGACCTTCACAGCGCCGTCAGCTTCTGCAGCTTGCGTCATGGTTACCCCCTTCGATCGGTCGTCGGGCCGCGACGGCCCGAACGGATGATTGGCTTGACTGACAGCAATGATTCCGAAGCGAACGGGTGGGGGTAATACTGTTTTCTGACGGTTCTGACTACACTTTTGGATTGGTCAGCCACCCTGAACCGCCCGTCGGGCCCGGGCCGAGGGTGCCGAACCGCGCCGCCCCGAGGCAATCAGCAACCCGGCCGCGGCACCGTAGTCGGCACCGCAGACGGCGGCTTCGACCTAGGATCGACTCACCTCGTAGTCCATTCTCGGAGCGCAGACTTTTGGCCACGCCGACCCCCTTCCAGTCGCAGATTTATCGGTCCCTGCCGGAAATCGAGAGGGCCGACGCGATTGTCGAGAGAATCTCCAAGGCGATCGCCCTCGGCCTGCTCAAAGTAGGTGAACGCCTGCCTCCCGAGGCCGCACTTTCGGAGATGTTCGGCGTCGGCGGCGCGACCCTGCGCGAAGCCTTGTCGGAACTGCGCGAACGAGGGGTCGTCGAGACGCGCCGCGGCCGCAGCGGGGGAACCTTTGTCGTCAATCAGCCCGAGCCCGAGACCGACATCATGCGGGAGTGGTTTCTCACGACATCCATCTCGGAAATCCGCGACATCGGCGACGAGCATTCCGCAATCGCCGCCGCTACCATCCGGCTGGCATGCGAGCGAGCGGAAGCACACGACTTCGAACGTCTCCAGGAACTTGCGCGGGCCCTGGTCCTCGCCGAGACCCCGGAAACACGCGCATCCGCCGACAGCCGCTTCCACATCGAATTGGCCGTGTCCGCGCAATCACCGCGGCTGGCCAACGCCGAAATCCGCCTTCAGGAAGAGACAGTTCGGCAGCTGTGGGCGCCCTTCGCGGTCGCAGAGGCATACGACCCTGAACTCGCCACCGCCGAGCATTTGGAACTGGTCCGGGCAGTGGCTCAGGACCACCCCGAAAGGGCCCAGAAACTGACACTTGAACACATCAGGCGGAACATCTTCCACTTGATCGACACGAAACTCGTTCTCGGATATGCCCAGTCGAGACCGAGCAGTCCCGCAACCGCACCCGACGGCAGTTCCTCCGCTGAGGCCGCAATGATCCAGGAGGGCCAATGAACTCCACCACTGAAGTCTCGCGCGCTGTCGACGCCCTCACCTCATGGATCAACGGTGTCGCCACCGAAACCAAGAGCCTCGCCAAAGATGTTGCCGCGCTGCTCGATCGAAATCTCGCGGGCAAGTCGAAGGTGAGCAGGGCGGCACTTGCCGGGTTGGACGAGCTCTCCCGGAATTTCCTGACGAAGAACACTTACGCCATCGGCGCGGGCACCTTCTTCGCCGCGGCCTCCGTCGAGGAGGGCGGCCACGCTTTCGAATGGTGGTTCCGCAAGGAATCGGGTGCCCTCGGCCGGCTGGATTTCGACATGACTCCGGGCAGCGCCCGGTATTACGACTACGAGAAGCTGCCGTTCTTCTCGACCGCCGCCGCGACGGGTGAGCAGACGGTCTGGGGCCCGTACATCGACTACTCGGGCTGCGAGGAATACATCCTCACGTTCATGGCGCCGTTCTCCGTCCACGGGCACTTCTCGGGAGTGGCGGGGTGCGATATCCGGCTCACGGACCTGGAGCCCATCATCATGCCGGATCTGCTGCTGATTCCGGGCGATGCCGCCCTGGTCAACTCCAGCAACCGGGTCGTTCTCGGCAATTCCGGGATGTATCTGGTCGGTGAGCGCATCAAATCCGGTTCGCCCGATCAACATCGAATGACTCTCGATGTTCCGCACCTGGGGCTCTCGTTGATCTACACCACCAGCAGGCACTCCTCCCCAGCGCAGACGTGACGAAAGGCGGGAAGGCAGAGTGGTTCTGCCTTCCCGCCTTCATCGACCGCTAACCGGCGACAGGAACCACCTGAGCCTTTGAGCGGTGCCATTCATGCTGGGAGTACGCCCAGATCGGGATGTAGACCGCCAAGACCAGGAAGCCGACCCAGGTTGGGGCCCAACCGACCTCGAGGCTGTTCAGGTACACCACGCCGACGACACACAGCGGGAGGTTGAACAGGCCGAAGGCCAGGGCTACGCCCTTCCAGCCCTTGGGTGCCTCGAAAGGCCGTTCCAGGCCGGCGAAGGCCGGGTCCCGCTTCGCCTTGACGTAGGCGAACAGGCTGATGCCGTTGGCGCAGGTGTAACCGATCGCCGAGGCAGCGACGATGGCCGCGGGGTTGCCCATGGAGATCAGCACCAGGTTGAAGATCGCGATGACCAGCATTGCCACCCACGGAGTTCCCTGGCGATTGGTCTTGCCGAGGGCCTTGGGAAGGTTGCCTTCCACGGCCATCGAGTGCATGGCACGAGACGATCCGAGGTAGGCCGTCTGGATGATCAGGACCATCGCGGCGATCAACATGATGATCGTGATCGCGGAGCCTGCCGAGCCGAAGACGGCGTTGGCGACGGGAAGCAGTGGCGACACGGCTTCGGCCTGGACGCCGTCGACGCCCAGCACACCGATCACCGCGGCCTCGACGAGCACGAACGAGAAGAAGCAGATGATGCCGCACGAGAACAGTGCTTTGGCAACGTCTTTGGCGGGATTCTTGTATTCGGGGCCGTAGATCGCCGCGGTTTCCCAGGCGCAGGCACTCCACTGGGCGATCGCAAAGACGCCGAAGAGAATCAGGATGTGGTGCAGGTCCCAGGACCAGTCGGCAGGCATCCAGTCACCGGTGATCTTGGACATGTCGAAATGTCCGGTGGCAAAAGGCGCCACGGTCAGGATGACGAGCGGGATCAGCGATATGGCCGCCAGAACGTAGCCGAGCTTGGCGCCGTCTTTGAGGCCGAACCAGTTCACCACGAACAGAATGCTGAAAATCACCACGCCGGACATCAGCGACAACTGGTAGTCGGTGAACATGTCCAGCGCGGGGAACAGCCCGTGCAGGTAGCCGCCGACCAGGATGGAGAAGATCGCCAGCACCGGCGTCCAGGCGAACCAGTAGCTCCAGGCGCTGAAGCCGCCGAGCAGCTTGCTCATGTCGTATTTGCCCTGGCGGTTTCCGTTGCCAAAAACATGCTGCGCAAATCCGGGCAGACCGGAGGCCTCCGGGAAGGTGGTGGCCATTTCGGCATAGGCGGTGCTCTGCGCAAAACCCTGCAGCACCGACAGACCCCAGACGAGGATCGCCGCGGCGGCGAGATACATGGGGATGTAGCCCAACGACGGCAGGATCAACAGTGGCACACCCAACGCGATGGCCAGGCCCTGCTTCCAGTCGATGGACCTCTTGAGGTCACCGACTTCTTCGGAATGACTATCTGTCACAAGGATCTCCCTTTGGATATTCGAGGGGGTGTCGATTTTCGGCGGTTGGCTGGGGTGCCGAGCGAGTCCGGCGTCGAGGTTTTGCGGAAGGCACCGGTGCGGGGTCCGGGAGGGTGTCGTGACGAGAGCCGGACGGCTTCCGCGGCGCTGTGAGTTGGATCACGTCAGAGGCTACAGCTTAATGTTGCAGTCCGGTAGCTTTTATCGAGACTTTTTTTGGCACACGCAGCGGACGCACAGCAGAGACGCGACCCGTCGGCACCCGGAAAGCGGCGCTGCACGCCCCGCCGCAACGCCCGCCAGCAGGCAAGATGTCCGCTTCGACCGGTTCGGAAACATACCTCAGATCCGAAACCTGGCAACTCGCCGTGAAAGATCGGCGAGAACCCTGTCAACGTCGACAACCGAGTGCTCGACGCGCGGCCGTCGTCGCCGGTTGCGGGACACCCAATACGCACCCGAACCCACAACCTGCGAGCAGTCCGGGGTGCGCCGGTGTGTTTACCGGCCATAACGGACCCGAAATTGCTTGTTCGAGAACCGATCCGCCCGACGGACTGGGGCAGCCGGCCAACGTGGACGAGGCCCCCGAGCCGCCCAATCCGAGGCTCGACACCGTGCCGAGAACGCGGTAACGACACCCCACCGCGGCGTGCAGCGCCCCGACGGTGACCGCGCCGGCGAAGATGGGCGCAGAGCTGCGCACCGTGCGCCGACGCATCACCGCTGGTAAGCGCCGCGCAGCCAACCGATTCCGGCGCGAGGGGCTAACGAGACGCAACGCTTTCCAGTCCAACCAGCCGTGAATATTTCTAAAAAAGTCTGGACTAGATGAATTAAGTGGCGTAGCTTCTGCGGTGGGACGTGATCGGCATCACAGCAGCAGGGCTCAAGCCAGAGCTCGGCTGGCCTTCGAGGAAGAGCGGGTGCCGGTCGCCGAGGATCCCCGAGGGACCTCGACCCGGGAGCTCCTGACCTAGTTTTCGGCGCGCCGTCACGCGCTCCGAAATCGACCAGTCCTGTCGTACGACGGTCAGGCCCGACAACCGTGATCAGCTCTGACACAACAGGAGTAAGCAAGCATGACGACAGAAATCACAACCATCGGAACCCTCACCAAGGCTGGGTCCATCCACAAGGTGGAGAGGGGCTACGAGGGGCTGCCGAGCATGAACGAGCCCGGTGTCGACGCCGCGATCGGTGATGCCCTCCACAACCCGGAGGGCACCGTCATGAGTGCCGGATTCTTCGAGCTGAAGAAGTCAGAGCCCTTGGTGTACACGTACACCTACGACGAGATGAAGCTCGTCGTCAAGGGTGAGTTCATCCTCACCGACCAGGACACCGGCGAGGTCACCCACGCCAAGGAGCGCGACGTGCTGTTCTTCCCCAAGGGCACCACCGTCAAGTTCGAGACCCCTGAGTACGGCCTCGGCTTCTTCGCCGGCGACCGCACCTTCGCCCCGTAAGGACTGAAACCCAATGCGTTCCACGTCTATGTCGTTGGAGCCGGGTTTCCGCGGTGTCATCTGTGCGTCGTTCGGCGACACAGGTGACACCGCGGGTCGGGACACCGGTGACCGGCCCAGATACGACCTCCGTTTCACGTCAGCCAACCCGGAAAGCCTCGCCGAGCTGAGGTCCGCGCTCGACCGGTCATGCGTCGGCGCCCGTCTCGTCCTCGCCGGCCCCGCAGTCGACGTTCATGCCGCGTCCGCCGCCGCCCAGGACTGCGGCATGGTGGACGAAGAGATCACCCTGCTGCCCGATCAGGACAGCCCGTGGGTCGTGTTCTGCGGCCATTGCCACGTCGGCACCACCACCACCGGTGTGCACGGATCCGTCGAGGTGCCCTGCCAGGGATGCGGCATCGTCCTCGCCACCACCGACCACTTCTCTCGCCGTCTCGGCGGGTACCTGGGTTACTCCGCCCACGCCGAGGAGGCATGATGACCGCCACTGAAGCCCTCGAGCCCATCGTCCACCCGGCGATCGAAGACGGCATCGAGCTCGAAGTGACAAGCCGTGTGATGCAGACGAATTCGATCGTCAGCATCGCGCTCAGCGACCCGTCGGGGGCGACCCTGCCCTCCTATGTCGCAGGCAGCCACCTGGTGATCCAGTACGGCGATTCCGCGAATCTCGGCGCGAATGCCTACTCGCTCACCGGTTCTGGCGACGATCCGACCGAATACACCATCTCGGTCCTGCTGGTCGAGGACGGCGGCGGCGGTTCGTTGGCCATGCACCGGCTCGCCGTCGGCGACCGCGTGTGGGTTTCGCGCCCCCGCAGCAACTTTGCGCCGGTCACCAACGCCAAGCACAGCCTGTACGTCGCCGCGGGCATCGGAATCACGCCGTTGGTTTCGCATGCCATGAACGCGGCCAAATGGGGCGTGTCGGCGTCGATGATCTACGTCTACCGGCCCGGCGAGGGTGCGCACGTCGAGGACGTCCGGGAACTGATGGGACCGGCGCTGACGGAATGCCATGGCCGCGAGAATTTCCAGCAGGTCCTCTCCAAGGCGCTCACCACCCAGCGACTCGGTACGCACCTGTATGTCTGCGGGCCCGCCGACTTCATGGATTCGGTCATCAATCAGGCCCGCGAGTTGGGCTGGCCGGAGGCGCTGCTGCACCTGGAGCACTTCGGCGCGGGTGAGCTGGACGCGGGCGAACCGTTCACGGCGATCCTCGCCCGCAGCGGCGTCCGATTGGAAGTTCCGCCCGGCGTTTCGTTGCTGGAGGCCCTCGAAAAAGAGGGCAAGCAGATCCCCAACATGTGCCGCAAAGGCATCTGCGGCGAGTGCACGATTCCCGTACTCAAGGGAACTCCTCAGCATCGGGATCTCTACCTGAGCGACGAGGAGAAGCAAGAGAACGAACTCATGATGTGCTGCGTATCCCGCAGCATGGGTGAAGAATTGGAGTTGGACCTGTGACTATCACCATCGACAACGACCTGGATACGGCGACCCTGCCGGATCGGATCCGTCGTTTTCCGTTCCCCTACACCGGTGACAACTACCGCTACAGCGCCAACGTCGAGCCGTCCCGCAAGCTGACGGTGACCGAAGCCGGTGGCTGGGGCACCACCGTGGTGGACGTCGACGAGTTCTACGTCGAAGATCTGAAGCTTCGCGCCGAGGTCCTGCAGCGGGATCCCTCGCGCATCAACACCCTGCCGCACATGCGCCCCGCAGTGTGGGACGCCATCGTCACGCTGCTGCCCGAAATGGCCGAGGACAACCCCGACACGATGTCCTGGCAGCGCGACGGCGACCGCGTCCGCTGGCGGAACACCTTGCTGAATCTCGACATCGAGTTCACCGTCGGCGACGACGCGTCACTGCCCACCGGGGATCCGTTGGACTTCCTGGGCAGCCAGATCCAGGACGACATCGTCTTCCTCGAGCAGCGTGACAAGGCGCTGTGGCTCGACGCCGGTGTGGTCACGTTCGCCGCGGACTGGTCCATCGGATTCGACGTCGGCATGAGCTTCACCGAGATCCACAGCCCTGTCCCGCGGGTGCACGAGGAGAAGATCATCTCCCGGGCCCAGCATTTCCTCATGAGCCTGCAGCCCGGCGAGTCCTATCGCCGGACCAACTGGACCATGACCGTCGACCGCCGCCTGGACACCTCCACCGAGACCTACCCGCAGTGGGCAGGCGATCGCAGCACGATCTCGACAGACCCGGCCCTCCCCGAGCGCGTCCACCTGCGGGTGGAAGTTCAGCAGCTCATCCGCCTGCCCCGCTCGGGTGCGGTCCTGTTCCTCATCCGGACCTACCTGCTGCCCCTGACCGACATCGCCAAGGTCCCGGCCTGGCGTCGGCGCATGGGCGAGGTGCTGGCCGAACTCCCGGATGACATGGCCGAGTACAAGGGCATCATCCGCTACCGCAAAGCCGCGTCCGACTGGCTGCTGTCCGGATAGGATGACGGCGAGTTCTGCCCGTTACGCCGTCCCGGCTGATCCGGCAGCTCACCCAATCCGCAGTCACCACGCCTGTGACTCGTCGCGCACAAATACCGACCAAGGAAGTTGTCCAGTGACTCTCGTCAGTGAAGCCCGAACCGTAGTGGGGAATACTTCCGCAGAGTCGTTGTGTCTCAACGGTGATGGACTGCGCGAGCCGGCCAAGGGCTTGGCAAGGACCCGCAAATCGTTGCGGGCCCTTGCCAAGCGGCGGATCGCCGATCTGCACGTCGAGGTCTGCGTCGGGCCGTGGTCACTCGGATGGTTCGGAGACGCCGACGGACGGCGTTTGATGCGGGCCCCGAGCCGGGCACCCCGCAGTATCAACAAGGCGCAGCTCGCCTGCAGCGACGTTAGGAAGCGATGACGACTCGGCTTATTGACAACTTCGACGGCGTGCTCGCAGACCTCGACGGCGTCGTATACACCGGCCCCCGCGCGATCGACGGCGCCACCGAGGCGCTTGACAAGCTGGCGGGCGAGGGCAAGAGCCTCGCATACGTGACCAACAACGCGTCGCGCTCGCCCGAAGAGGTTGCGGCCCACCTCAGGGAATTGGGTGCCCCCGCGACCGCCGAGCAGGTGTTCGGATCCGCCCTGGCCGGAGCAGAACTGCTGGCGCGCCAGGTGCCCGCAGACGCGACAGTGCTCGTCGTCGGCAGCCAGATCCTCGCGGACTCCGTCAGGAAGCAGGGACTCGTCGTCGTCTCCGCATCCGAGGGTCAGCCCGACGCCGTCATTCAGGGGTTCTCCCCCAACCTCGGCTGGAAAGATCTCGCCGAGGCCTCCTACGCGATCCAGGCGGGCGCCCTCTGGGTCGCGACGAACCTGGACATGACCCTTCCGCAGGAGCGCGGGTTCGCTCCCGGCAACGGCGCACTGGTGGCCGCGATCGCCACCGCTACCGGCAAATACCCCCTGGCAGCAGGGAAACCCGAACCGGCCCTTTTCGAGACGGCGGCGCGCCACTCCGGTGTCGAGCGCCCCCTCGTCGTCGGCGACCGGCTCGACACCGACATTCTGGGCGGCAATCGGGCGGGCATGGCCACGGTCCTCGTGCTGACCGGAGTGGACTCGCCCCAGACGGCCCTGACGGCCCGCGTCGACGAACGGCCCAAGTACATGATCCGGTCCCTCGGCGAGCTCTACGACGAATACCCGCAGACCACCGCCGATAACGGCGCCTACTCGTGTGGCGATGCGCTGGCGCGGGTTTCGGGCTCGAAGCTCTCCATCAGTGGCCGTGAAGATGACCTCAACAGCTGGCGCGCCGCGTGTGCGGCCTGGTGGGCGGCACATCCGGACACGACGCCGGAGGCTGCGCCGAAGATCGTTTTCTCGGCCGCCTGAAAGCCATGCGTAGGTCAGAGCGCCCTGCCAGTGGCGGGGGCTCTGGCCTCGCTGACATATCCGGTTGCGCTGCCGGTGCAAAAGCGTTCTGCGATAACAACTATGGGAAGGCTGCTGGATGACGAACACGGGTAGGACCGGGACGGCTCAAATCGGGGTGACGGGCCTGGCGGTGATGGGTTCCAACATCGCCCGCAACTTCGCCCGGCACGGCTACACCGTGGCCCTGCACAACCGCTCGGTCGCCAAAACCGACGCCCTGCTCGCCGAACACGGCTCCGAAGGCAACTTCGTACGCAGCGAAACCATCACCGAATTCCTCGACGCCCTGGAAAAACCCCGCCGCGTACTGATCATGGTCAAAGCCGGCGACCCCACCGACGCCGTGATCAACGAACTCGCCGACGCCATGGAACCCGGCGACATCATCATCGACGGCGGCAACGCCCTCTACACCGACACCATCCGCCGCGAAAAAGCCATCCGCGAACGCGGCCTGCACTTCGTCGGCGCCGGCATCTCCGGCGGCGAAGAAGGCGCCCTCAACGGCCCCTCGATCATGCCCGGCGGCCCCGCCGAGTCCTACACCTCCCTCGGACCGCTGCTCGAAGAAATCTCCGCCCACGTCGACGGCGTCCCCTGCTGCACCCACATCGGCCCCGACGGCGCCGGACACTTCGTCAAAATGGTGCACAACGGCATCGAATACTCCGACATGCAACTCATCGGCGAGGCCTACCACCTGCTCCG
>NZ_BCSX01000018.1 GCF_001570425.1 Mycolicibacterium brisbanense | reverse complement strand
CGCGGTTCTTGCGTTTGAGTTCGCGCAACTCCCGTGCGGTATCGGTGGGCACTCCGTCACGCTGACCGGTGTCGACCTCGGTCTGGTTGACCCAGCGGCGCAGCGATTCGTAGGACACTCCCAAACGTTTGGCCACCGCGGTGATGCAGGCCGTGCGGGGGTCGTACTCCTCGGCGTGGTCGGTGACCAACCGCACCGCCCGGGCCTTGAACTCGTCGTCGTACTTCTTCGGCATGATGCGGACAACCTTCCCTCGAAAGAAGGTGTGCATCAAACCCGGGGCGGTTCATCCGCAGCTGGACATCCTCAGAGAGTCATTTTGGTTGACCCGCATGCCGATCTGGGTTTAGGTAAGTGTGTCCGCCGACAAGCCTGCCGAGGAGCGCCCGTGAGTGAAACTCTCGCCTTGTGGGTGATCAAGGAATTCGTCGGCGCCGCAGCCGAGCCCGTCCGCAAGAAATTGGCGGCGCTCGTCCTCGGCGATCCACTAGAGCGCGCGTTGAAGAAGCCGACCGCGGACGCGCTAGACGGTGCCGTTACGACGGTCCTCGGTTCGGCCGCCACACCGGCGCAACACAAGCGCGCCGTCGAAGTCCTGGAGATGTTCTGGACCGACGACTTGCACGTCAGCGCAGGATCGGCGGACGCGACGATAACCGAGATCCTTTATCGCATAGTGGCTTCGGGCGTGAGTCGTGCTACCGGCGAAGTGACAGGATTGCCTGGATACGCGGCCACGACCTCTTTGACCGCGTTGTCGGACGAATTGGGGATCCGCATCGACCCCGATATCTTCGCCGCTGCGTTCGTTGCGGCGTGGCTCACCAGCATCCGCGACGCCTCATTGACCAACGAAGATCTGCGCCAGCTCGCCTTGCTCTTGTCGAATGAACAGATCCAGCAGCAAGTCGCCTCGTTGCGACTTGGCCTGGAGGAGAAACTCAGCGAAATGGTGCTAACAGCGATTCAGTCACTGCGCGAACACGCCAAGAGCGGCGAGATGGGGGTACCGCAGCGGCAGCAGTGGTTCGCGATCCATATCGTCCCGACGCACGAGCTGATGAAAGACATTGCCGCCGACTATCAGACCGGGTTCGGTGAGACACTCATTGCGTTGCAGTCAGGACTGGGTCTCAACGAGACCATGCAACAGCTGGAGCTGATCCGACGCCGCAAGATCACCGCACGCCTGAGCCTGGATACCATCGCCAAACGGCTTAAGAAGCTCGATGACGACAAGGACTTGCCCGGCACCAACCTGGATGTTCCGCTGCTCGCATACATCGAGGCGGCCCAGAGCTTCAAACGATCCGACTCCGTGCTCGATAAGCCTGAGGGCACCTGGTACAGCGACTACATCAGCGAATTCAACAGGTTGGTTCGCATGGGCGAAGATCCCCTGCTGCGGTCGAACTACACCGAGATTGCAGCGGTCCAGGATTTACGTGGGCAACTGATGGTCCCGCTGAGGAAGATCGTCGACACCTTGCTTCCGCAGCGATGGGTCGACTATGAAAACGCCTATTTTGATCTCCAACAAGCGGCCCTCGCGCGACCGGACTGACACATCACATGTTCCGACCTTGCCAACCGCGGGCGGTTGCGCGAACGCGGGGCAACGCCCCCTGTAAATGTCCTGGGAATTACTGAAGAGAGCGCGGTCATCGTGATGGTTCCTCTCGAGTGGGCTGTGGCAGGTTCACTCGAAGGATCACGCGGTGACCGCGCCCTCGTCCCGAAGACACACCGGGCAACGATCACGCGACCTGCATTGCACCACCATCAGGGACGCAACTCAGGACTATCAGTAAACGCGGCATATTATGCTGCGCCCCAATCGCTTTCGCATAGGTCTGACCTCCGCGCGCGGGAGGAATACGATGGGATAGAACATGCAGGGTTGATTGGTTATTGCACGAGATGCAACTACGTCCGATTCTCATAAGGCCCCACCGTGACGCGGAATTAGCTGCGGCAAGGTTATTCGCGCCGTTCGACGGGACACGCTGCCGCCAAGACGCTTCGACGCAAAGGCCACCACCCAAACCCCGTGCCGCGTGGAGCCGTCCTCGACACGGCTAGCCTATGGCTGCTACATGGTTGCGTGCCCGGGCCAATCGGTGGCGACTCGAACTGACGTCCGTCTCGGCGGCCTGACTAACACAATGCGACCCGACTGTTCGGGGGGCACCACGTGGATGGACCCTATGACGTGGCCCTTTCTGCAACAGTATTCAAAGTTGAACTTGGCGTCTCGGATGTCGATCACGGTTACTACGCCGATCACGCGCTGACAGTAGCCCGTCATCCCAGTGAGACCGATGAGCGGATGGTGGTGCGGTTGTTGTCTTTTGGGCTTCGCGCACACCGGCTCAGCGACGTCGACGGGGAGTTGGCGTTCGGGGCAGGCCTGTCCACCCCTGGTGTACCGGACTTGCGTCTCGCCGACTACACCGGCCGGATCCTGGAGTGGATCAACGTCGGCCAGCCCGACGAACGCGCATTGGGCAAGGCGGCCAGCCAGGCTGACCAGGTGCTACTCTTCCCATTCGCGGCCGGCGTGGCCACCTGGTGGCGCACCGTCGGCCCCAAAGTGGCGGGGCTGCCGAACCTGTCGGTGATGCAGATACCGCATGCACCAGTGCGGCAACTGGCCCAGACTGTCGATCGACGGATCTCGGCGCAGGTGATGGTGATCGAAGGTCAGGTGACGATGACCGTTGGCGGAGTCGACGTCACCTTCACCCCCGAGCCATTGGATTGGGGCTCGAAGACCTAGGCAACATTGCCCACGGCCGCCAGTCCTCCCATCGTTTTCGGTGCCGTGTAGCGCTTTCCGTCCACCACCGACGGTCGTTGTCACATGGCGGTTTGGCAGTGAGGCGAGTCGCCATGGGAGACGTCCGCGGCCGGTGCCAGGATCGAGACATGAAGAAGAACTCGGCACGGCTGATCCCCAGGGGTACCGACGAATCGCGCCATATGGTGGAGCGGGTACAGCTCGTAATGGACCTGACGTCGCAGCTGAACGTCCTGCGGCACTCGGATGTCGATGGCCGCAACTCGCTGCTGAAAAAATCTTGGGGCAGCCACTGCCTGAGACCTCCACAATCTACCCGCCATTTTATGGCGACTACGGCCTAAACCTGCGTCTGGGCGACCGCGTTTTCGTCAATCAGAATTGTTCATTTTATGACCTTGGCGGCATCACAATCGGAGACCGCACAATGATCGGGCCAGGCGTCACGCTCTGTACCGCCGGCCATCCGGTCGACCCGGCGGGAGCGGTTCGATGGCATCACCCTCTCCCCGATCAATATTGGGACGAATGTGTGGATCGGGCCAACGCAACTATCGCTCCTGGTGTCACAATCGGGTCAGGATCGATCGTTGCCGCGGGTGCGGTCGTGGCAACGGACGTCCCGCCACACTCACTCGTTAGCAGCGCTGGTCACATACATCGACGCGATCTTGGCGATGGCACCCATAACGTGTGAGGACTGGAACCGTGAGCAAGCGTCAGTCGCGAGGAATATGCACGAATCGAATATGCAGGGTTACCAGAAGTAAATTGGTTATTCGCATGGCATGTGAGTAGATCAGCATTGGATAATGCCCACTTCCGAGGCTGATGCCTCGCCATCAATCGCCCAACTACTCGGTCACAAAACAGCCGAACGTCAGGCAGTAAGATTGCTAGTCGGTCCCTCGGGATGGTTTTCGATTGGTGCCAGTCGTGCGGCAGACCTGATAGCCTGAACGGGCTCGACGCGGTGATCTTTCTCTCCCCCGAATCAAGACCGATTGGGCTGTCACCAGAATCCCGAGCCTTCACCACAATCCCTTCCGAATTCTCGACACCGTCAGTGCGCTGGCCGGCGGGTGTGCTCCCTTCACCCGTCTCCCCCACGAGATCGTCGACCGCGAAACGTCGGGCCACTTCACCAGATAATACGAAAGCATCAGCACGACAAAGCATTCCACTTCTCCGCCACGCCAACAATGGGAATCGAGGACAAAAAATGACGACATGGTCGATACCGCAAACCGCTACCGGCACTGAGCGCCGACTGCTCGACAGCATGCTCGACCGCAACCGCACCGAGTTAATCAACACGGCGCGCGGCCTATCAGAAGACGGCGCCCGTGCCCGCCTCGTTTCGTCAGTGACTACGCCGATCGGATTGCTCAAACATGCCGCCGTCGCCGAACGGATCTGGTTTCACCACCTGCTGGGCGGCCTATCCCTAGACGAATGCGACGGTGGCACCACCGCAGGCGATGCCAGCTTCACCGTCGCCGACAGCGAGACCCTCGCCGACGTCATCACCGAATTCGAGACCGTCAGCCGTCGTTCCCGCACGATCGCCGCTGAATTCGACCTGGACGAGACTAGGACGCATCCACACATCGGTGAGGTCAATCTGCGATTCATCTACTTGCTCGCGATCGAGGACTTCGCGCGTCACGCCGGCCATGGCGACATCCTCCGCGAACAGCTCGAACAATCCGGCAGCGCGCTACCCTAATGGCCGGCCTTGTTGTATCTGACAGTGGCTTCCAGGCGTTGAGACCATCAAAATCGGCGCATCTGTCGTCAAACGACCCGCCGCCGTTGCCGCAGCCACCGCACTGTGCGGGGTGGCGGCGATGCTCGTGGGGCCCACTGCTAACACAGATCCAACTCCGCTTGTTCCACTGAGCAACGGGCTCGAAATCGCCTGCATGCCATGGGATCACGGCACGCACGTGCACTGCTTGGCGCTGCCTTGGGCCTGCCCTCGGGCGCACGGGGATTACGTCGTCGACTCGCTGCACGTGATGATCAGGGGCCACCAAGACGAATACCCCTTCCACTGCGTCAATGATGGGCAGCCCGCCAGCTGGAACATCGACGCCGACCCGAACTCGCCGTTCACCTACGCGGTTCAGGCCTGCCGCAAGAAGGACTTCGAAGGTGACTGGTGCACGCCGTATGCGGACGTCACCTACACGCCACCACAGCCGATCGAGTGCCCGGCCGGCTCGCCGACTCCTACCGTTCCGGCGGGTAACACCTGCGCTCCGGTCCCCGACCCGATCCTCACGCCGATCCAGGGCCCGACGCTCGATCTACCACCGCGTTGAACCTGACGGTTCTGGGTGTGGCGCACTGATCTCAGCCGAATTGGCGGTTAGCAACTGGGCTTCGGGTTAGTGATTTCTCCGCGGAAGTGGTGGTTTCAGTTCAGCTCTTGATTGCGGCAGCTCCCACTGCCGGTTTCAAGCTGCTGGGACTGGCGGCGCGCCAACGTTGTAGCCACTCCCTCGCTGGCCCAAGGGCAGCAGTGATGCGCTCCGCAGACGGCCAGATGGGCCGTCGTTTAGGCTGAGAGCTGGCAATCACCGGAGGGTACTCATGGGTTCACGAGATCTGACCGACTCGGTGGCGGCGTTCTGCAGTGCGTCGGAGGCATGTGACGTTGACGGGATGGTCGCGACCTTAGCTCCCGACGCCGAACTGGTGTCGCCGTTATCCGGCCGCATGGTGTTTCGAGGGCAAGACGATCTGCGGGTCTTGTTGGCGGCGATATACGGAAGCCTGCACGAGCTGAAATGGACCGACACACTGGGCGATGGCTCGGTGCGGGTCGCGGTGAGGGAGGGAAAAATCGCCGGCATCCGGTTTACTGATGCGTTGGTTTTTGAACTTGACGGGGCGGGGCGGATTCGGCGACTCCGGCCCCATTTGCGGCCGTTGCTTGCCATCATCGTGTTTGCGGCGATGCTCGGGCCAAAGATGGCCACGAGCCTTGGTGTGGTGCGCCGCGCGCTGTCTCACCGTTAGGCCGCTCGCCACACCCTCGAACCAACTGAATGTCTCCCTACCGTCGCTTTCGCCTGTTAGCCAAGCCCCCGCGAACTTGACCCGACCCACCTGTTGGATCCCATTGGTTTCCAGTTGCTATGGGGCAACTGCGCCACTCGGCATTGTGCGGTGGGCGATTACGACGGGTGGTCCTCATGCGCCGGGTCACCTTGGCTGGCGACGCCTCGCCTTGACTGCCTACCTACTAGTAGGTAGGCTGTGAGTCGTGATGGAGCCTAATGTCGACCGCTGACGAAATCCTGGGTTGCGCAAAGACTTTGATCGTCACCGGAGGGTATAACGGCTTCAGCTATGCCGACATCGCACGTGAAGTCGGCATACGTAAGGCCAGCATTCACCACCACTTCCCCACCAAGGCCGATCTGGTCCGTACCCTTGTGAGCGGTTACCGCCAGGAGGCTCTGGCCGGATTGGCCGAGATCGAACGCCATGTCGGTGATCCGGTCGGCATGCTTCGCAGCTACGCCGACTACTGGCAGGCCTGCATCATGGACGCTACCAATCCGTTTTGCGTCTGCGCCCTGTTGGCCGCCGAACTTCCCTGCCTGCCAAGGGAAGTCGCCGATGAGGTGACGGCGCACTTTCGCGCCTTGTCGACGTGGATCACCTCGATTCTCGAACGTGGCGCCAAGCAGAACCTGTTCCGAATCGAGAAGAGTCCTAGCGCCGACGCCGAGGCGTTCATAGCCACCGTGCACGGTGCGATGTTGTCGGCCCGCGCTTATGGCGATCCCAAGATGTTCGCCACCGTCGTCACCCCCCTGCTCGACCGGCTCGACTTCCGGGTTGCCCGACCCTCAACCGCTGCAGCGCGGGGGAAGTCGTAAGCACCATGACGCGGTACCCGAGCAGGACGCTGAACGGAATTCCGGTCCCGTTCAGCCAGTGAACTCGGTGCAGTCCGAGGGATTCGATCCTTCGGTGCGCTCGCCTCCTCGACGACCCGGCAGCGGGTCCAGAGACTCCTGTGGACACGATTTGGTCTGCACCGCAGCGTCTCTGGTGTCTGCGGACAGTGCGCGCGTCCTCGGGCCGTGCACCCGCTTCGCGGTGCGTACACACCAACCGAAAGGAACCGCTCATGTCCGTCCATCACTCAAGCGCGTTGAAGAGCAATCGCGAGCAGTGGCTGAAGACTTACTATTTCGTGCGTGCGGCCGTCGCCCTCGTTTGGGTAGTTGTCGCGCTTACGGTGGCACAACACAGTCTGGCGTTGGCCACGGGGTGGCTCGTCCTCTATCCATTCTGGGATGCCGCGGCGAACCTCTGGGACGCCTCCCGCAGTGGCGGACTGGTACAGAACCGCAGCCAGATGATCAACGTGGCAGTGAGTCTGATCGTCACCGTTGTGGCGGCCTATGTGTTGTTCACCGGTACGGCGTCCGTGCTGCCGGTTTTCGGCGCCTGGGCTACCCTTGCCGGGTTGTTGCAACTCGCAACCGCGGTGCGACGGTGGAAGGCCGGCGCGCAGTGGGCGATGATCCTCAGCGGTGCTCAATCGGCTTTGGTGGGTGGTCTATTCGTCACCCAGGCTCATACTCCCGTCGTGGGGTCGGTCAAGACTTTGGCCGGATATGCGGCGATGGGCGCGATCTACTTCTTGATCTCCGCGCTCTGGTTGACGGTGAAGATTTCCCGGGGCAAGTCCCCACGCGTCCCGCACGACGGGGAAGCGCGCACCGCTAACCGATGACTCAGTAACCGATGAGGGTCCACGACCGACCGGCATGCGAAGGCTTTTCGTTACCGACAGCGTGCAATCGCGAGCCACAGTCTGGTGCGCTCTCGGCCAAGTGCTGATAGGAATAGATCTCGGGATCGCGCTGTTAGGGTGTCGCGTGAGTGATGAGGACCACACGGAGAGCGCCGCCCACGAACCATCCAACGTTCCCCCGATCCCAACACACGCCGAGGCGCAAGCGGATCCAGAGGTCCTTCGCGTCTTCAACGCTGCAGTCGTAGACGAGTTTCGGTCCAGAGGCGGACGAGTCGGCGGTCCATTCGCGGACTCTCGGGTGCTCCTATTGACGATGACCGGTGCGAAATCCGGTCATCGACGAGTGACCCCGTTGGAATACTTCACCGTCGAGGGCCGGATCCTCATCGTAGCGACGAGAGGTGGTGCTCCGCAGAATCCGGCGTGGGTGCACAACCTTCGTGCCAACCCCGCTGCGCACATCGAGCTCGGTACGGAATCCTACGACGTCGAGGCTGAGGAAATCACCGGCGAGGAGCGCGACGACTTGTTCGCGAAGGTCGTTGAACTGTGTCCCCGAATCACGACGTACCCGAAGCCCGAGCGCGTCATCCCCGTCTTTGAACTGCGACGAACCTAGAACGCCACATCGCCCGCCGGAACTGAATGCGGTGGGTTACCCGTGAAGCACCCCGCGGCATCAGATGATTCAGACCGTCCCTGACGGATCTGTCAGCGGAAGCACCGTGCCGATGCGACCACCCGCTCTTCTCGATTCGGCCATCGACTCATCAGCGGCACCCGACGCCGCGGCGATCACCTCGTCCAGCACGTCGCGCGAAGCCGCCAATTCGCGCATGGCACGGTCCAACCGGTCCCGCTCGGCACGCAATTCGGCCACCAGCCTGGGAGTGGACTCACGGGCGGGTCCGCCGTCAGTGTCGCGCATGCACGGCAGCAGACCGGCAATGGTATTGCTGCGCAGGCCCGCAGCGAACAACTCCTGGATGTGTATCACCCGGTCCACTGCCGTCTCGGCGTACTGGCGCTGTCCGTTGGGTGTCCGCGTGGCTGCCAGCAGCCCCTGCTGCTCGTAATAGCGCAACGACCGTTCGCTCACCCCAGTGCGCCGAGACAACTCACCAATCCGCATGGTGCCATTTATACCGTCGAGGGTTGCCTCTGACATTGGTGTCAGCTCCTACCGTGCCAACATGACGACACTGCCCTTCACGTACAGCCCCATAACCGAACGCCCGTCATTCGCCTGGCCGAACGGCGGCCGTGTAGCGGTGTACATCGGCCTCAACATCGAGTACTTCCATCCCGACTTACCGTCAACCAGCATCTGGCCTGGCACCGCCGACCTGAAGCCGGATGCGCTCAACCACGGCTGGCGCGACTACGGCGCCCGGGTTGGCATCTGGCGCACCATCGATGCCCTGGACCGGTACGGCGTGCGTGCCTCCGCGCTGCTCAATGCCGATGTCGCCGAGCATTATCCGCAGATCGTCGCCGCCGGCAAAGAGCGCGACTGGGCCTGGCTTGCGCACGGACGAACGAATTCGACATTGCATACGGGATACCCGCTGGACGAGGAACGGCGCCTCCTGGAGGAGATCACTCACACAATCGCCGCCGCTACCGGCCGGGCGCCGCGCGGGTGGATGGGGCCGGGGCTGACCGAGACGCATCACACCCCGGCGTTGCTGGCAGACCTCGGCTATCAGTACGTGTTGGACTGGACCAACGACGATCAGCCTTATCCGCTGACCGTGCCGGGCATGCTCAGCGTGCCTTACTCCGTCGAGCTGAACGACCTGCTGGTCTTCCGAAAAGGTTTCACCGGAGCTGAATTCGTACAAATGGTGATCGACCAGTACGAACAACTGCATCGAGATGCCGCAACAGGTGGACGGGTCTTAGCTCTGGCGCTGCATCCGTTTGTCATCGGGCAGGCATTCCGTCACCGATATTTCGAGCAGGCCTTGGAATTCCTGACGACGGCGCCGGACGTGTGGCTGACCACCAGCGATGACATCGCGGCGTATGCGGCTGCACTGGCGGATGCCGAGCCGCGTGGATCTCGCCATTCCGACTGACGCCATGACTGCAGTCGTCCCCTCCCTCTCGCCTTGTGTCCGGTACGTATGTCATCGACCCACGCGGCGCTTGTCACGCCGGCGCCGGAAGAGTGCCGAAGACGGCCTGCGCCCGGCGAGCGATGTCGAGGAGGGCCGAGTCGTAGCCGGGCGCACCGTCGAACTCGATGCCGATCGGGAGGCCGTTTCGGGTCAATGCGACGGGAATGCTGATGCCCGGCAAGCCCGCTGCACTGGCGGGAACAGTGTTCTTCGCGAGAAACAGGTCGCTGACCGTTTTGCCTGCGACCGCGAACTCCGTCGCCTGTGCGATCGGCGGGGCCGGGCAGGGCGTCGTGGGAAGGATGAGTGCATCGAATCCCTTGCCGCCGAACAATCCATCGAACCGACGCTGGAGCTCCGGGCGATCGACCGACAGCGCCGCGTCGTAGTCTGCTTGTGTCAGATACCCCGGACCTGTCGATAGGACCCGCTGGCTCCACACTTCTTTCAGTTCCGGCTTGAGTCCGTCATAGATCTCCTCGAAGGACAGCGGAAATCCGTTGTCCCGCAGAAACTCAGACAACGCAGCCCGCGTCTCCCGGAAGAAGATGTTCCAGGTCATCCGGTCCGCGATCACGGAGAAATCGTCGCCCAGATCGACTTCGGCGACCTCGGCGCCGGCGTCCCGCAGCTGTTCGACCGCGTCCTCGAAACGGGCTTCGGTTTCCGGGTCGACCAGCGCGAGGTACTGCTTGGGCGCATAGGCGAGCCGGGTCCCCTGCAGATCGGACCGTTCTGAAGGCGGAGAGTCTGTGTTCTTGGTGACGATTCGATCCATCAGCGCACAGTCTTCGACGGTGCGCGCCAGCACGCCCGTCGCGTCGAGCGTGGGAGCGATGGGCGCTACCCCACCGGTGGGCCAGCGGCCCGTGGTCGGCTTGAACCCCACCACACCGCAGAGCGACGCCGGCACCCTGATCGAACCGACCGTGTCGCCGCCCAGCGCCGCGGGCACGATCCGGGCCGAGACCGCCGCTGCCGAACCACTCGACGATCCGCCCGGCACGCGGTTGCGACCGTAGGGGTTCCCCACCTGTCCGTATCGCCGGTTGCTGCCCGTGAGTCCGAACGACATTTCAACGAGGTTGTTCTTACCGAAGACGATCCCGCCGGCGCCTTTGACCGCGCTGACGACAGCGGCATCCTGCTCCGGCTCGAAGTCGCCCAGGGTCTCGACACCCAGCGTCGTGCGCAGACCATGCGTCGCGTAGCTGTCCTTGACCCCGAGTGGGACGCCGAGAAGCGGTGCAGCGCAACCGGCCGCGCGCGCCTTGTCCGCGGCACCGGCCGCGGCCAGCACGGCGGATTCGTCGATCGTGATGAACGAGTTCAGTTTTGCGTTTGTACGAGCCCGCCGCAGAAGCGCGCAAGCGTAGGACTCCGACGTCATGTCTCCGTTTCGGATCGCAGCGGCCGCCGCCGCGATGCCGAGTTCGGCCAGTTCTTCGTCTGACATGAGTGTCTCGCTAATCCTGAAAAAGGCCTGCAGTAGCTGTGGCGGGCACCGGAACATCGAGCACCCGAAGGAGATTGACAACCTTTTGGTCCAGTTCCAACCCGACGGCGGCGATGTCCGGGTCGCCGAAACTGGCGAAGCGGCTGCTGGGCCGATCGATGGAGAATCGCGTACTGCCGTACCGGTCCTCATGGATCGTCGTGCGCAGAGGCGCATAGAGCATCACCGTCGGGTCGTGTCGATACATACGTTCGGCGATCGTGTGGTTTCCCATCAGGTAAGTCGCACACGCGCCGTGGTGACCCGCGATGCGCATCAGTCCCCCGACATCAGTGCTCCAAAACCGCAAGAATCCGTGCGGCGCGCTGTCAACGACGTCAGCCAGCACCGCATCCCAGCTCGAGTGCCCCGCGCGAAAGTGCGCCATCCGCTCAAGATCCAGCGCCGGCACTGCCGCCTCGTAGCGCGCTTGAAAATCGTCGAACGGCGAGCCGGTGTCGATCGACCACCGCACGACCTCATGGCGAACCTCGTCAAAACCGTTGGTGTGCATTGGACGTTCTCCTTATCCCGACCGGACGATCGCAAAGTACAGTGATCGATTTACTTCAAGGTAGCAGCGGCCTGGGCATAAGTAAAGCGATCGCTATACTTGGGCCATGGCGACCAAGAAGGCGACAGACGGTGCCACCACGCGCGGTGGACGCGGGGCGCGCGAGCGCATACTGCGCGCCGCGGTCGAGTTGTTCCCGAACGACGGCATTCACGTCACCGGCATCGCGAAGCTGGCCGATGCGGCACACGTGTCGACCCGAACCCTGTACCAGCACTTTCCCAGTAAAGAGGCCCTCATCAGCGCATACCTGGAGCGCATCGGGGCCGACTCGGCGATCCTCGGCGAGACGGTGCTGGAGCGCCGCGACCTCAGCGCACGGGAGCGTCTCCTACGTCTGTTCAGCGAACACCCAGCGGGCTCAGCTTCGGCGAGAGTCGTCCGCGGCTGCCCGCTGCACAACGCCGCCGTCGAATCGGCCGGGACGCTGCCCGAGGCATCCGCTGCGGTCGAGCGGCACAAGCGGGAATTTATCGCGCGCCTGGTCGAAACAGCGGCCGAAGCGGGCGCGTCCCAGCCCGAAACCCTGGGACGGCAACTCGCCGTGCTGTTCGAGGGCGCCCGCGCACTAGCCACCTCTCTCAACGATTTACGACCATTTGAAGACGCCAAGGAGTTGGCGATAGCGCTGATCCAGCGCGCAACCGAACCCACCACGTCGCTCACGCAACCGCGCTAAGCCTCGCAACATCCGCGCCTTCGCAATAACGGACAGTCGCGCCTGGCGCGCCGTTGGTGTATATGCAACAATAGTCGACATGGGTGTTTCACCCGTCGACGAAATCGTCGACGACTGCATAGCGTTTCGCATCAGACTCATTGGCCGGGCCACGACCGGCCTCTATGAACACGCCCTGGACATCCATGGCCTGAGCATCGCCCAACTCAACTTGCTGGCAGCCCTCGGCAAGGTAGGCCCATGCCCGCCGGCCCGATTGGGCGAGCTTCTGCTGCTGGACAGATCGACGGTCAGCCGCAACTTGAGCCCCATGCTCAAGCACGGCTGGGTACAAGCCGTGTCGTCGGACGCGAAGGGCATCCGGGAAATCGAATTGACGCCCTCGGGTCGCAAGAAGATCCAGGCCGCGCTACCCGACTGGCGCCGAGCTCAAGAACAGGCCACCGAACTCCTTGGAGCTCAAGGCGTACGCGCGGTGAGAGCCCTCGCCAACACGGTCGGCGACCTGCCGACGGGCTGACTTTCGCGCCACCAGGCACGCCACCCGCTTTCGTCCCAATGTTGTATCTACACCAAAGGAGAATCGCATGAAGCGTCATTTCGCGGACAAGGTCGTCGTCATCAGCGGCGCGTCCCAAGGAATCGGCAGAGCTATGGCCCTGGCCTTCGCCAGGGAAGGGGCCTCGGTAGTCCTGGTTGCGCGGTCGGCCGGACTCCTCGAGGAGGTTGCACAACGAATACGCCAGTCCGGCGGGGTGGCGCTGCCAGTGCCGACCGACGTGACATCCCCGGATGCGGTGAGCACGTTGGTCACCGCCACCCTGGAGCGATTCGGCAGGATCGACGTACTGGTCAACAACGCCGGCATCGCCAAGGTCGGCGCCGTCGAATCGCCGACGTTCGCCGATGACGCCCGAGACATCCTGCAGGCCAGCCTGTTCGGTGCGATCAGACTCACCCAGGAGGTGCTCCCCATCATGCGTCGTCAAGGCTCGGGCACAGTGGTCAACATGTCCTCGGTGATGGGGCGGAAGGCCATCGCCCGGTTTGGCGCGTACGGACTGGTCATGCACGCGATGTCGGGATTCTCCGATGCACTACGTCAGGAGTTGGCCGGCACCAACGTCAAGGTGTCGGTGATCTATCCGGCGCTTACCGCCACCGCGCTGTTGGAGAAGGTCGACGAAACCGATATGCCGCCGGCGTTCCGCTATCTGACCCCGCTGTCGGCTGATGACGTCGCTCGCGCGGTGGTCACGGCCGTTCGCCGCGGCAAGCGCCGCTTAGTAATACCCAGGATCGTCACAGTGCTGCTTCTCACCGAGGCGGTGTCCTCGCGCCTGGGCGATCTCATCGTCACCGGGCTGGCCCGCCATCGCTGGTTCGGTCGGGTGATGGGACTCAGCCGCGGGAAGACCTACCACGAAGCCATTGCCAGCTCTACCGAGGCAGCCCGCCGTGGCATCTTCGCCTGAACTCACACGACTGACTTCACCTGCACACTGATCACCATCCGCAGCGAGAAAGCCGTTCCTATACCGTCGGCACCGTTCCGCCGTCGACCACGATGTCGGCCCCCACGATCGAGGATGCGGCGTCCGATACCAGGAACGCCACCACCTCGGCGATCTCTGTGGGCTGGGCGGGCCGACCCAGTGGGATCCCTCCGAGAGCCGCCATCAGAGATTCCAGTGCCGATTTGCGGTTCCCATCGCCGGCTGCGGCGATGCGGTCGATCAGTGCATCTGCCGCACCCGTCTGGATGAATCCCGGTGACACCGTGTTGACGCGAATACCCTTGGGGGCCAACTCGTTCGCGAGACCCTTGCTGTAGGACCGCAACGCGGCCTTGGCCGCCGCATATCCGAGGGTCCCGTCGTAGAGCGGCAGCCGGCTCTGGATCGATCCGATATGTACGACCGCGCCGGCACCTGCGTCGACCATCGTCGGTAGCAGCGCACGGTCCAACCGGACCGCGGCGAGCAGGTTGAGGTTGAGCTCGTCGACCCAGTCCTGGTCGGTCATCGCGGCGAAACCACCCGAGGGTGCACCGGACCCGCCGGCGACATGAACCA
This sequence comes from Mycolicibacterium brisbanense, assembly GCF_001570425.1. Classification (GTDB taxonomy): domain Bacteria; phylum Actinomycetota; class Actinomycetes; order Mycobacteriales; family Mycobacteriaceae; genus Mycobacterium; species Mycobacterium brisbanense. Next base: position 247,501 of record NZ_BCSX01000018.1, on the reverse strand, counting down.
AGATCTGCACGCCCCCGCTGTCGCGAACGTGGGCGGCCACGGCCTCGACGTCCGGCGCGGAGGCGAGGTCGGCGACGACGAAATCGTCGGCCGGATGGGTATCGGCCGGCCGATGACGGGCCACGGCGGTCACATGCGCTCCCGCCGACCGCAGCCGGGCCACGATCGCGGCTCCGGCACCTTTGGTTCCGCCGGTCACGACGGCGCGACGGCCCTGCAGCGCGTTCACGCGTCGGCCCGAAAGACCGGCCAGCACAGCGTGGTCACCCACTGTGCGGAATCGTCTGTGTCCCAGGAGAATACGTCGTAGTATTCGCGCAGAGGGCCTTCGACGCTGATCTCGTGACGGGTCGCGTGCTCACCGAGTGCACTGTAGGCGAGATCAACATCGTCGTGCGGACCACGGTGGTGCACGACCGCCAGTTCGGCAGCGGGAATCGTCGCGGACCGTACTCGGCCGACTGGCCGCACCTCACCATCGACCGGGATGAAGACTGTCGCATTGCCTCGGTCACGGGAAAAGATGTCGAACCCGAATAACGCCGCGGGCGCGCCGGTGGAGGTCAGACGATTATCGGCCGCCACCGTCGCGCGCAACTCCCCCACGGCGCCCTGCCACCACGGCAACAGGTCGTCGCGATCGACCGTTTCCTCGATCACGGCAGCCGATACTGCTGCGACACTTCGATGTTCGATGTGTGTGACCGGGCGTTCCAGGATTGCACGCAGCGACTCGACGGCGCTGCGCGTCGCGGCGAGCTGTGTCTCCAGCCGTTTGAGGTGGCCGCTGATCAGTGCGTTGCGGTCGGCCGGCGCGGAACTCAGCACAGCGCGCACATCGGCGACGGGCATGCCCAGTTCGCGAAGCCGACGCACCACCTGGGCGGTCGCAACCTGCTCGGGTAGGTAATACCGGTAGCTGGTGGCCGGATCCACTCGGTCCGGCTCCAGCAGCCCCACCTCGTGGTAATGCCGCAACGTCTTCACCGACAGTTGCGTCATTCGGGAGAAATCGCCGATCGACAGTGCATTGGTCACAGACTCAGTGTGAAGTCTCTCCCCACGGGAGAGTCAACACGAGGCTCTTGGCTTGACTCTCCGCCAGGGGGGAGGCTGAGGCTGACAAGATGACTACTACTCGCATCACCCCGGCCGCACAGCGCTATGTCGACGCGGTCAACGCCTTCGACATCGATGCCGTGATGGGCACATTCTCCCCGGGCGCCATCGTCAACGACAATCATCGAGAGTTCGCGGACCACCAATCCATTCGCGCGTGGGTGGCCGCCGAGATCGTCGGCGACCGCGTCACGATGGAAGTCATCGAGTCCGAGGAACGTCCGGGGCTCACCGTGCTACGTGCCCGCTACGACGGCGCTTACGACAAAACCAACCTGCCCGACGAGCTCATTCTGACCAACTACTTCGTCATCCATGACGAGCTGATCAGTGCGTTGTTCATCATCTTCAACAACGTCTGAGGCGCGGCCGCACTGTAGGCGGATGACACCGCGTTAGAGCCCGGCTGGCCGTTGATAATCCACCCTCCTGTTGGTCGGTGTCGCTATAGTCCTGGCGCATGGGGGCTGGGTCCGTGATCGAGTGGCTGTTGGATTCCGATCCGGCACTGCGCTGGCAAGTTGAGCGTGACCTCGTAGGCGAACCTGCCGAGGTGTGGCAAGCAACGCGCGCACGGACGGCGACCGAAGGCTTCGGCGCGCGGCTTCTCGCGCACCAGGATGACGATGGCCAATGGGCCGGCGGTGCGTTCTTCCCCGCAGACTTCGACTTCGACGGTCCTGAGGCTGCAGATGGTGCCGGTCAGCCCTGGACGGCGACGACGTGGACGCTCAACTCACTGCGCGAATGGGGCATCGATGCCAACGTCCTCCATGAGCGGCGTACCGTCGAGCTTCTCGCGGAGAACAGCCGCTGGGAGTACGAAGACCTGCCGTACTGGAGTGGCGAAGTCGACTGTTGCATCAACGCCTGGACCGTCGCCAACGGGGTGTGGCTCGGTGCGGATATCACCGGCATCATCGACTGGTTCATCGAGCATCAGATGGCTGAAGGCGGCTGGAATTGCGATTGGGTCGAAGGCTCGACCCGAGCGTCATTCCACTCGACCCTCAATTCGCTGAAAGGCTTGCTTGCCTACGACATTGCGACCGGCGGGACCGACCAAACCCAAGCCGCCCGGCGTCGCGGACAGGAATACCTGCTGCGGCGCAGTCTTTTTCGCCGCCTCACGACGAACGAGCCGGTAGCTCCATGGATCGGCCGATTCGCCTATCCGTTCCGCTGGTCGTACAACGTCCTCAACGCAGCCGACTACTTTCGGCAGGCTGCATCGGTTGACGGCGCCGAGCCGGACCCGCGCATGGCAGATGCAATCGAACTCATCCGAGCTGCCCGGCAGCCGGACGGCACGTGGCTGCAGGGTGATCGGCATCCCGGGCGAGTGTGGTTTGAAGTGGACGTACCTGCCGGACAACCGTCCAAGTGGCTCACCCTTATCGGGACCCGAGTGCTGTCATGGTGGGAGTCGTGCGAGCTCAGGCACGGTCAGGCCCCCTCGGCAGCACCCAACTCTTGATACGAAAGCTGAGCGACATGGATCTCGATAACCGTGGCGCCGAATTGCTGTTCCAGTACCCGTAATCAGAAGACGGCCGCCGCCGGCTGACGGACCCGGCCCCGCTATCCCTCGGTGTGCTGCTGGGCGAAATCGCGTATACAGGCACTGACACCAGTGATGTCCTCACAAGGCAACATATGTGAAGCATGCGGCCACAGGCGATGACTCCAGGACGGCACAACGCTCCGCATTCGCTCGATTCCTTTCGCAGAGTCGTGAATGGTGCGGCCCGCCAACAGGACCTGTACCGGCACATCGATCGATCGCAGCAGAGAGTCAGGCGCAAAACGTGGAAACGGGGTGCCGAACGACGCGAAGGCTGAGCCGGCTGCCATCACCAGCTGCATCACGCTGTCGAGCAAGCTGCCCGACTCTGGTCGACCAAGCAGCTCCGCTACGGTGCGCTCCTTGCGTTCCGCTCCTGGCACCAGCAGTAAGACTCCGGTCCGCCAGAATTTCGATGACAATCGAGCCACGGTGTTGCACGGCTCGATCAGCGTGACCGACGCCAGCCGCGCTGGTGTCCGTCCAGCAGTCTGCGCAGCCGTCCAACCCCCATACGAGTGCCCAACCAGGTGCACTCCATTCAAGGCCGGCCCGTCGAGAATCTCGTCGATGCACCGAGCGCACTGATCCGCCGTCGTCATCGATTTGGTCTGCACACTTGCACCAGGTTGACCGAGTAAATCGACTGTATAGACCGTGAATTCACCTACCAAGGCAGGTATATGTTCGGCCCACATCGCCGAGGTCGCCCAAAAGCAATGCAGCAAGACAACCGGAATCCCGCCGTCAGGTCCATGCTGGTACACCCGTACGACCCCAAACGCAGTAGCAACATCGTGGATTGCATCTGGCACCGGGCTGAGCGAACGCACACGGTCATAGACAGCCAGGTAACGATCTCGTGATTCCGCGCTCCGAAACCCCGACTTATCAGACATCGCACCCATGTCACCGCACATACCCGCTCGGGCGCAACATTGAGTGTGAGTGCGCGGCGGCAGACAGCGGGTCTTCCGTGACTGCTCGGGGCTAACGCGAAGCAGCGCTGATGCGTCCTAGGGTCCGGCGGCCTATTTGGCTGAATATCGGGTTGCTGTCGACGTAGTACCAGACTGCGCCCACGGCCTGCTGAAACGCCCAGGCCTTTCCGCGCTCCCACTCCGCATCATCGACGTCGAGACGCTCGCGGAGTACTTGACGTGGCCCAGGTTCCAAAAGATGCCACGCGCATACCAGGTCCAAAGCTGGATCTGCGGGTGCGAGTCCGCCAACGTCAAGGACACCCGCGAGGCGGCCGTTGTCTACCAAGATGTTCCCGGGCAGCAGATCGCCGTGGTTCATCACATCGGGGCTGTCTCCGCACGGCAGCTCCCGCATCGCTTCCCAGATCCGACGTAAACACTCGACATCCAGCAGGTCCGCACTGTGTGTCAAACACATCTGGACCCATTCGTCATGGGCGGCCAATTCGCCGCCGCGACCCCGACCGTCGTAGCTTCGCCCACCGGTATCGATCCGTCGCACACCGGCGATGAAATCACCCAGATCGGTTGCAAATCCCTCAGATTCCCCGGGATCGTCGTCTATCGCGACGGTTCCCTCAAGCCATGTCTGCACCAGCCACGGCATCGGGTAGTCCCCGCCGGGTACGCCGATCGCCACCGGTTCGGGGGTCGCGAACCTCGTCCGGCCGGCAAGTTGACGGGCCGCCTCCGCGTCAGCCCGCACTTCGGCCCATACCGATTCGACGTCGTCGTTCTCGAGGCGGAACCGAGCTGCCAGCTTGTCGCCGATGCGAAAGATCGCGTGGACTGTGCCGCTGGCAACGACCCTCTGCAATGGAAGGTCCCGCCAGCGCGGAAATTGTTCGTCAATCAATGCACGCACTGTCAAGGTGGAGATCGCCAACTGGCCAGCGTGCATGTCCACCGGCGCAGCCTCACACGAACAGTCCGGTCAGGCAAATGATTTGGCTGGAGGCCGTGGGTTTTCCTCTACCAACCGCGGCGACGAGTCGGCAGGTGGGGGCAAAGCGCGCCGTCCTACCGGGGCCGAATCAACCCGTCATGGTCAGGCGCTCCACCCAAATCAACCGGCAGACCCGGAATAAATCCCACCGGGGTGAACTTGGCTCGAGAGTTGCCTCTTCCCCGACCTAGGAGCATCCATGACCCGTCCCGTCCGCGTCGCCGTGCAGGTCCAGCCCGGCGGAACGACCGACTACGCCACATGGCGCGACGCCGTCCTGGCCGCCGACGACCTCGGCGCCGACGTAATCTTCGGTTACGACCACTTCCACCGCCCCGCGATGGAGGCCATCGTCGACGGCAAGCCGATCCTCTCCGACGTGCAGCCCGACGTCGCCAACTTTGAGGGCTGGACCGCACTCGCTTCGTGGGGCGAGATCACTTCACACGCCGAGATCGGGCTCCTTGTCACCGGTGTCGGCTACCGCAACGCGGACCTGCTCGCCGACATGGCGCGCACAGTCGACCACATCAGCGGCGGCCGGCTCATCCTGGGCCTCGGCGCGGGGTGGTACGAGAAGGACTACACCACCTACGGTTACGACTTCGGAACCTTCGGCTCCCGATTCGATCTGTTCGACGACAGCCTGATCCGCATCGAGAACCGGCTCGCCGCACTCATTCCGCCGCCCGTGCGCAAGATACCGATCCTCATCGGCGGCACGGGGCCCAAGCGGTCGCTGCCCGCCGTTGCCAGGCACGCCGACATCTGGCACGCGTTCCAGGATCTCGACGCGTTCCGCAGGTCCAGCGACCGCGTCGATGAGCTGGCAGCGACATTCGGCCGCAATGGCGCCGATATCGAACGCTCGACGCTGTGGGAGAACGCGCAAAGCGCCGATGGTTTCCGCGAGGCAGGCGTCACGCTGTTCCAGACCGAACTCACGGCCGACAACGGTTACGACCTCACGTCGCTCAAGCAGGTGATCACATGGCGGGACAACGGGTGACACAATTCTGCGCGCCGTCGCGCCTCTAGCTCCACTGCTGGTCCGGCCCGGATTGGTTATGGCAGTCGAACCGCGTCACGCCATCGAGCCGTAGCTGATCCACCGGGCCCGGCAGAACAGAATCCAGCTCTAAGCACCAGACCGAGCCAGCGGCAACATCATCCGCTCCAACTCGGCGCGCGCCAGCCGCTTACGGAATTCGCCCGCATAAGAGGGATCCCCGGCATCGTGCATGACATTGGTGATCCACACCGCGTGCACTTGCGTATCCCAGATGTGGCCCAGGCGGGTCTGCGAGTAACTCTCGAGCTGGACCGAGTCTTCTTTTTGCACATACTGTGTGACCGCGCGTGCGAAGGCATCGGCGTCGTCGAGCGCCAGGCTCATGCCCTTGGCGCTCATCGGCGAAACCAGGTGGGCCGCGTCGCCCAGAAGATATAGAGCGCGGTACTGCATCGGGCTGTGTACTACATTGCTCAGTGGCACGATTTGCTTGTCCGTGATTGGTCCGGTTGCCGCGGGTGGCGCGCCGAATCGGGCGTCGACTTCAATCCAAATCCGCTCGTCCGGCCACTGCTCAAGGCCATCGGTCAGGGGGCATTGCAGATAGAAACGGCTCAGGTTTGGCCCGCGGGTGATCTGTGCGGCAAAACCCCTGGAGTGCACAGCCATTACCGCAGGTGGGTCCGCTCGAACCGCGGAAAGAAAAGCGAGCCAAGCGTATCCGTGCTCATACGAGTAGCTCGTCAAAGTACCAGCAGGGATGGATTGGCGACTGATTCCGCGGTAGCCATCGCAGCCGGCTATGAAATCACAGTTGATCACCTCGTCGGCGCCCGCTGCATGCCGATATCGGACGGTCGGTCGCTGCGAATCTAGTCCGTGCAGCGCGACGTCCACTTCGAAACGCAGATCGCCGCCGTCGCGCAAGAAGACCTCGATGAGATTGCCAACCAAAACCTGCTGAGGACAAAAGATTCCGGGCTCGTCGTCAAGGACGTCCAGGGCTCTCCATATCCGTTCCTGCCCGTCGATACGCAGCGGCATACCCTCTGAGTCGGAGTCGTCATGGGCTGTCTCTGCCTCGATGACTTCAGCCAAGCCCCATTCCCGGAACATGCGGACGGCGCGACCGTCCAGTGACCCGGCCCGCTGACGCTGCTCGACATGCTTGCGGCTGTGTTTTTCCAACACGATGCAATCAATACCGTTGCGAAGAAGAAAGTTAGCGAGGGTCAGTCCAGCCACTCCGGCACCGATGATGACTACGACAGTGTTTTGGTCGATGCGGCTCACGTCTGTTCAACGCTCCTGATGGGTGATCGGGCGCCCTGGGTGGGCGCACTGCTCCTCATCACTTTGCCGCCGTTCGTTGACTGCCTCCCACCGATAACTGGACCTGCGATGCTGAAAAGTCGCCAACCTCGGATTCGTATCGCGGTCACACGCCGCGGGGATCCAGCGTCGCTTGGTATCGCCCGGGAGTTTGGCCGACGATGGCAGTGAATGCATCGATAAAGGTTGTCGGGTTCGACCATCCGCACTCGATCGCGGTGTCGGTTACGGACCGGCCGCTGGTGAGATGGGCCAGAGCGTGGTGTATGCGCAGAATAGTTCGCCAGCGTATGAAGCTCGTTCCGAGCTCGTCGTGATACAGGCGGCTCAGCGTACGTGCGCTGGCGCCGGTGGTGCGCCCCAGTTCGGCCAGGGTAGCCGACCGCCCCGGGTCGCTGCGCAGCAGTTCTGTGACGGCTCGCAACCGGTCATCGCGTGGTTCGGGCAGGTGCAGCGACTGATCCGGGGCCTCGATCAGCTCGTCGATCACAACAGCACGGAGCCGGTCGACCGCTTGCGCGCTACGCGTTTTCTGCTGATCCGTCATCGACAGAAGTGCCTCGCGCAGAAGAGGACTCACCATGAAGACGCCGGGATATCCGACCAGAGCCGAGCATGATTCGGCGGGGATCACCACCAGCCGCACGTCGGTCAAGCCATAGAAACGATGGGAATGCTCAAACCCCGGCGGAGTCCACGTCACCCGGGTCGCTGGGGCCACCCACGTCCCCTGCGCTGTGGCCGTAGCCACCACGCCAGAGGCGGCGTACACCAGCTGGCCGTCGGTGTGGGAATGGGATTCCATATGGAAGCCGTGCTCAAGCCAGCCAGCCCCATGGAACGCCTCCATAGGAGACGACAGCATTGCTTGGGCACCATTTCCCATCACCGGCGACCCTATCTGCACCCGGCCGCCAAACCAGGCGTACCTTGCACCGGTCGTCGGCACCGTACGCCGATCACGTGCCTGACTACGGCAATAAGCGCACTACCCCACCGGCGAGCCGGACGCCGGCACCTCGTTTGCCTCAGCTATTGGCGCACTCTCGCGCGCAGCGCGACGGGTGCGACTTTCCCGGAGTGCTTGCTGTGCGGACTCCAGAGTGATTTTCCGTGGATCGATCCCCTCCCGCTCAAAGCCGCTCACCGCGATTGGCAAGTACAAATACTTCAGCGGGAGCAGACGCTCGGCGATCGCGTAGAACCGCCGATACATACGCATGAAGCGGCGAGAAATATCCTCGTCCTCGGGGGTCCACTCCAGATTGAACAGCTCCTGGACATGAGCCGGATAGCTATTGACGACGACTTGCCGGCGCCCTGCCCACCACGGCCACACAAATTTCTTCAGGACTGGGGGCCACCACCACGGCGCCAAGCGGCGCTCCATGAATTGTTCCAGCATGACCTGCGTTACTTGAGATTTCACCAGCCGATTACGTTCGATGTTGTCCAGATACCGTTCGAAGTCGTCGTACGTCTCAGGCTGAGAACTGTCGTCCACGCCCAACAGGCTGTACCACTCCTTGGATTCCTCAAATATCTGCTCTTTTATCGCTCGTGGCATTGATCCGTCGAAATACAGCTGCTCGATTATTACTATCAATAGATAGTAGAAGAAAGTGACATGCGCGAAGTAGAAGGTTTCTGCGTTCAATGCGTTATACATACCGCCATGCAGCGTGCCTTTGACGGGCTTGTGCATATTCCTGGTCTTCAGTCCGTATTTCTTCGCTTCAGCCGGACTGCCGTACACCGTGCCGTAAATATACTCCCGAGATCTCCGGGTCCGCTCCTTATATATTTTGGCGCGGGCGCCGAAAGAACTGTCACCAGTGAAAAGAACAGAACTCGAGGTCGCTTGGCCCATCTGCGGCCAAGCGCCCGCAATCGGACCCATTACCGGGCTGCCGAAGAACGCGACATCGAGACGCCCCCAGTACTTCCAGATCAGAGAGCCAGGAGGAATTGGGTGCTGACAAAGGTCTTTCCGGGACAAGCTGTCATCACCGGTAAGTTCTGGCACCTTGACTTCGTCAGGAATCACCAGCTCCGGATCAAACGTTGTCTGCATGATTTTCTTGAGCGCCTTGAACCCCCGGGCCGCCATCTAAAACTCCTCGCGTTGCCGAAACCCATAACTTTGGTAAGCCTCAGTAGTCGGCCGTTCACACTCCCCGTCGCCGGTAGCTGATCGACTGTGCTCTCAGCATAAGCGCCGCAATGCCGGACTGCATTCTATTGCTCATCAAAAATGATGACGCTGCCTCACGGAGCGCCTCGACACCCCACCACGGAAGTCAAAGGCCTTGCTACGCATGGCATCGCAGACGCCACCGGCATGGCACACCGAGTGACGAGTATGGAGTTTTGCCACTAACGGTTACGTTTTCATAAGACGAATAAGTCTCCATCTGGCGTCGGCCGGCAATACAGGTGCTGGCCGTCGCAATCCGTCTGGCGATTGACCGGCCACTCGCGGCAATTTCGCTCACTGTCGCGACCTCGGTAGCATTTGCTGCAAATGCATCTTCTGAACAATTTCGAGGGGCTTTGAATAGCGGCAGGCACGGCAGCTCCTTCAAAGCCCCGATGCACATCAGCGCTTGCCCATGCGCAGGATCAGCTCGACCGCGTCCTGCGAATGGGCCGCTGGTGTCAGAACTTGTTGCAAGAGCAGGCCACGAATCGCGGCAACGGCGACGGTGGCCATGCTCAGCGCTTCCTTGGTGTCGCGCCCTTCGCGTTCCGCTAGCGAAGCCAGCATCGCGGTCAGGTCATCGAGCGAGTCGATGAACTCACAAAACTCCCCCGGCTTGTATGCGGCGAGCCCGACAACGTGAAAGAAGCCGCGGACACGCGACAACTGCTCCGGGCGGGTGTAGGCCCGCCAGATCGCCACGACGAGATCGTCAAAGGTGCCGTGCTGTGCGGACTTCAAAAGCGCCTGGTTGTCACGACACCGCTGCACCGTGAGCATGGCCGCCAAGACGCCCGAGAGCGACCCGAAGTGGTACCGCAGGAGGGCGTGGCTGGTTTCCGCCCGGGCGGCGACCTCTCGCAGTGACATCTCCGGCGAGGGAAGGGCGTCCTCGAAGGCATCGAGGAGGCGAGCCAGAAGACGCTCGCGTGCGTCGCCTCCCCTTTCCGTGCTTGACAAGATCACTCCGGCAGTTTATCCATTGGAAAACTATTATCCAATGGATAACCACTGCCGAGGACGCGGCGCCGCCCAGCCGGCCAGTTGTGAAGGATCTTCGATGAGCACCTTGTGGCACGGCTGTCTCGCCGACACCGACTATTTCGAGATGCGGTCCAGCGGTGGGCTCGACTACGGCGTCTGGGTCACCACGCCACCGGGCTACGACCCCGCGACGACCCGAGCGCCTGCCGTGTATGTGCTCGACGGCAACTGGGCAGTGGGCCTGACGGCTCCGCTCATCGTCACGCAGATGGACCCCATGCAACAGATCCAGCCCTACATCCAAGTCAGCGTCGGCTATGCGGGCGAGGAGGCGCAGGACTGGGATCGGCTGCGCAACAGAGACCTCGTACCCCCCGGCGAACCCATCGCCAAGGAGCTCGTCGATGCCGTTGAGCTGGGACTGCGAGCGGGCGCGAGGACACGCGAGGAGGCCGACGCCTACCTCGCCGAGCTTCGCGACACCCACGCCGATGTATTCCTGAGCTTCCTCACCACGGAACTGCACCCGCGGATCGAACGCGAATATGGCACAGCCACAAGCGGTCACGGCCTCTTCGGCTACTCCTACGGCGGGCTTTTCAGTCTCTACACCTGGCTCACCGGCGCCGCCCTCTTCGAGAGCATCGGAGCGGGCAGCCCGGGCGTCGTCGCTGAGGACAGCCGCGTCTTCGCCCAGCTCGATGAGATGGGTGACAGCCGGCGTGCCGCCAAGCTTCACGTGACCTTCAACGACCGCGAGCTTCTCGGAAGCCTGGCGGTCTACCGAAACCTGGCGAGGAACGCGGTCACCGTCCTTCACCGCCTCACCTCATGCAGCGAGGCCGTCACCAGCGAGATCTTGTACGAAACGCACGTCACCGGCCTGCAGGCCTCGTTCCTCAGTTATCTCAGGACCTGTCGACCCCTGTAGACAGGTCCTGTCGCCAATCCGCCCGAACGCGTTGGTGCAGGCGGACAATTGCTGTATGTCCATAGCGCTCTGGATCCTCGTTGCGGTGCTCGCTGTCGGTGCGATCGCGGGCGGATTGCTACGGATACGGGCGTGGCTGCAAAAGCCCGCCCCGCCCGAGGTGATCGAGGCCGCGCGTCGTCGCGAGGAAGGAAAAGACTGACCACACCGCACCGACCGCGTATTTCGTTGCCGCCCAGGCATCCTCCCCTGCGGGGTGCGGAATTCTCGCTCGTTCGGTCCCGGGCTCGAGCTGCGCTGATACGGTCACCGCACACTAAGATGTGCAGCCGACGCCATGGAGGAACGATCCCGGAATGAGCCGCGTCGCGGATTTCGACTTCATCGTCGTGGGAGCAGGCAGTGCGGGCTGCCTGCTCGCCAATCGGCTCAGTGCCAACCCTGACCACCGCGTGCTCTTGATCGAGGCCGGCGGCAAAGACGACTGGTTCTGGATCAAGGTGCCGGTGGGCTACCTGTACACCATTGCCAACCCCCGCACTGACTGGTGCTTCACCACCGAGCCCGACCCAGGTCTGGCCGGCCGTAGCATCATCTACGCGCGGGGGCGCGTGGTCGGCGGCTGCTCGTCGATCAACGCCATGATCCACATGCGCGGACAGTCAAGCGATTACGACCTGTGGGCGCAGGCTACTGGTGACGACCGCTGGCTGTGGGGCGGTCCTGACAGTCCCGGCGAGACACTGGCGATCTACAAAGAGCTGGAAGACTACTTCGGCGGAGCAGACGAGTGGCACGGCACCGGTGGTGAGATCCGTGTCGAGCAGCCGCGGGTGCGCTGGAAGATCTTGGACGCCTGGCAGGCTGCCGCCGCTCAGACGGACATCGCGCCGATCGAGGAGTTCAACCGGGGCGACAACTCCGGCAGCGCCTACTTTCACGTCAACCAGCGCCGTGGCCGTCGCTGGTCGATGGCTGATGCATTCCTGCACCCCATCGGTCACCGGGCCAATCTCACCGTCTACACCCAGACTCAGGCCCTGCAGCTGCTGATGGACAACGAGGTCCACGAGGATCAGCGTCGCGGTGCCTGGACCACGGCGCAGCACCGCGTCACCGGCGTGCGCCTGCTCAAGGGTGGCCAAACCATCGATGTCCATGCCCGCCGCGAGGTGATCCTGAGCGCTGGAGCGATCGGGTCTCCGCATCTCATGCAGCTCTCGGGTCTGGGCCCGGCGAGCCTGCTCACCCAGCATCAGGTGCCGGTGGCCGTCGATTTGCCAGGTGTGGGCGAAAACCTCCAGGACCACCTGCAGCTGCGGACGGTCTACCGCGTGCGGGGTGCCCGTACCGTCAATACGCTGTACCGGAATTGGATTACCCGCGGCGGCATGGGACTTCAATACGTGACACTGCGGTCGGGACCGATGACCATGCCGCCCTCGACGCTCGGGGCTTTCGCGAAAAGCGATCCGGCGCTGGCCAGTCCAGATTTGGAGTGGCATGTGCAGCCTCTGTCCTTGCCCAAGTTCGGCGAACCCCTGCACCGCTTCGGAGCGATCACCCCCTCGGTATGCAACCTGCGACCGAGCTCGCGCGGACATGTGCGCATGGCCAGTGCAGATCCGCTCACCAACCCCAAGATCTTGTGCAATTACCTGTCCACCGATGACGATCGTCAACTCGCCGTACGCGGACTGCGGATGACGCGCCAGATCATGGCGGCGCCGGCGCTGGCTCCCTACGAACCGCAAGAGCTCCTCCCCGGCCCGGAATTGGTGAGCGACGAACACCTGCAGCAGGCCGCCCGTGAACTCGGGACAACGATCTTCCACCCGGTGGGCACCTGCGCGATGGGAGCCTTTGACACACAAGGTAACCCCGTGTCGGCCAGCACGGTTCTCGACACCGACTGTCGGGTGTATCGCGTTGCGGGCCTTCGAGTGGTGGATGCTTCGGCGATGCCCACCATCACTTCCGGCAACACCAACGCGCCGGTAATGCTGATCGCGGAGCGCGCTGCACGGGCGATCCTGGGGTAGCGCGATCGACATCGACGGGTCCCTCGCCCGCACGCCCCAGTTGTCAGGCCCCAGATGAGTGTTCCGTTGTTGACTAGGCTCAAGGGCAACTGCAACCGCGGGAGTAAAGCAATGCGCTATGCCGCCATGCAAACCTCACTTTCCACCGCCCGCTTGAACATGGAGTTGCGCAGCGAGCGCGATGCCGAATGGAACTATGAACTACTTGGAGAGCATGAAGGCGGAGTAACCGAATCGCTACAGAGCGTCCGCGACAGGATGGCCTCGCAACGAATGCTGGCCGAGCAGAACGGTATTGGGCTGCTGACGATTCGCCGGCGCGCTGATGCCGAACCGCTGGGTTATTGCGGACTGATCGTCGGCCGCTGCACTCTCGACGAGCCGGAAATCGCCTTCGAATTGTTCAAACGCTTCCACGGTCAGGGCTATGGGACCGAGGCCGCCCGCGCGGTGCTCGACGCCGCCTTCGCCACGGGTCGCCGCCGGATCTGGTCGACGGTCGGCGGATGGAACAAGCCGTCGCTGCGCGTCTTGGAGAAGATCGGGTTTGAACGCCATCACGAAACCGTCGACGATCGCGGACGTCCGCTGATCTACCTCACCCGAGAAGCCTCAACGCTGCATGGCCAACCGGCGCGTGAACTCGGGTAAGCCGGCCGGCCAGCTGACAGTCACGCGCGCGACGTGCTGGTGTGCCTGAACCTAGAACTGCAGTGAGTACGTGTTGGCCACATCGTCCTGAATGACGGCGGCGTCACGGGCAGTGGTGTCCACGCTGAGTGGGGTGGCGAGGACGCGGGTCTCGTAGCGCCACCCTTCCGGCAACGTCAGACGCCGAGCAAGGTCGGGCAGATCTTCGAGAGACAAGGCGTTGTCGATGGTCTGGCTCCAGGTCTGCATGACCCAGCGCCGGTCTCCGGGGTCGACGAGTTCGAACACCGGTCGGCCGACGCCGAAAGTGAACACTGTGCGACGGTCCACATGATTGACGTTGTAAGGGGCCGGGTTCTGTGAGGAGAGCTTCACCGTGGCCTGCTCAATCATGGCGATACCCCCGAAGGTCTTGGTTGCTCGTGGGTGCTCGGCAACCTTTTCGATTGTGCTCATCAGCCAATATCGCGGACCGTTGAGCAGGGCCGCCATCGCCCCGTTCTCTTTCGCAATGGCTGCGGCGTCGAGGTTGTCCCACAGCTCGGCCGGGCAGTCGTTGAGCGGAAAGCTGTTGTAGACGGTGGCCTCCAACCCGGATTCGCCATTGCGTAGCAAAAGCACCTCGCCATAGCGCTTACCGAACACGTCATCCGAGCGTTCAGCCATGGCGTTCCTCCACTTTCAGCCCCGGTCGCAGGCGCAGCCTACCGTGGACTGCTGACGACGTTGAGGACGTTTGACGCCTGGCTGCCGGGGTACTAGAGCGTGGTGGCGTGCACAGCCCGCGCGCGCTCGCACTCCCCCACGACAGGAGGACTACCGCCGTGGCCGAAATGATCATTCAAACGCCCGAGGAAGTTGTCGCGTTCCTCAAAGCACAGCACGCCCTGATCGAGGACATGTTTGACCAGGTGCTTCTCGCTTCAGACCCGAAAGCCCGTGAGAAGCCCTTCATCGCGCTGCGCCAGCTGCTCGCCGTGCACGAGACGGCCGAGGAGATGATCGTCCATCCTCGGGTACGCCGCGAGTTCGACGGCGCAGACTCCATTGTGGATGCGCGACTGCAGGAGGAGCACGACGCGAAAGAGCTGCTTTCGGGGATCGAGGCCCTCGACATCACCTCCCAGGAGTTCATCGATGAGCTGACCAAGCTGCGGGACGCGGTGCTCGAGCACGCCGAGCATGAGGAAAACGAGGAATTTCCCAAGCTGCAGCAAGAACTCGACGCCGATGAGCTCAAGCAGATGACGACAGCGGTGAAAGCGGCCGAGGCGATCGCGCCGACCCGTCCGCATCCGGGCGTGGAATCGGCGAAGCTGAATTTTGCGGTGGGACCGTTCGCATCGATGCTTGACCGCGCCCGCGACGTGATCAAACAAGCCATCGGCTAGAGATCCGGGTTCATTCGTTGCCGGAACACACCACGACGTCGGCGCCCGGGATTGCGCTGGTGCGGCATGGCCCGCCCGATCGGCTGGTGGGCATTTAAACCGTCGTGGCACAGTTGGTTCGATGACCATGACGGTTGGAGGCCGAGTCGATATGGGAAATGCACGTCCCAGAGTGCTCATCGTCGGAGGAGGGTTCGGCGGCTTGTTCTGCGCCCGCCGCCTGGGCGGCCTCGACGTCGACGTCACGCTGCTGGACCGGGCCGCGTGCCACGTATTCCAGCCGCTGCTCTATCAATGTGCGACAGGCACTTTGAGCATTGGCCAGATCAGCCGTTCACTGCGCGAGGAACTCGCACGTCACCGCAATGTCACAACCCTGCTCGGCGAGGCCATTCGGCTCGACGCCGAGGGGCGGCGCGTCACGGCTCGTCGTCCCGACGAATCGACATTCGACGTCGACTACGACTATCTGGTGATTGCAGCCGGCATGCGTCAGTCGTACTTCGGCAAGGAGGAATTCGCCACCTGGGCACCCGGCATGAAGACTCTCGACGACGCACTGAGTATCCGCCGTCGCGTGTTCGCTGCCTTCGAGATCGCCGAGACGCTGCCTGCCGGCCCGGAGCGGGACCAGTGGCTCACGTTCGTCGTCACCGGCGCAGGTCCCACGGGTGTCGAATTGGCTGGACAGATCAGGGAACTGGCGACTCGTGCGCTGGCCAACGAGTTTCACAGTATCAATCCCGAGGACGCACGCGTGTTGCTCTTCGACGGAGGCGACCGGGTTCTGAAGAGCTTCCCGCCGGCGCTCGCCGACAGAGCGTCGCGGACGCTCGACGAATTGGGCGTCGAGCTACATTTCGGCGTCCACGTGACCGACGTCCGTCGCGACGGTGTCACGGTGAGCTCCAAGGGCGGTGGCCCGGACGAGGATTACGCCACCCGTACAGTGCTGTGGACTGCCGGTGTCGAAGGCGTTCCCTTCGCGCGGCACGCCGCCGAGGCGCTGGGCGCTCGCACCGACCGGTCAGGTCGCATCTCCGTCGACGCCGATCTGTCGGTACCCGGCCATCCCGAGGTGTTCGTCATCGGGGACCTGGCTGGCCGCGACGGATTGCCCGGCGTCGCGGAGAACGCGATGCAGGGTGGGCTGCACGTCGCCGCCTGCCTCAAGCGCGACCTCGCGGGCCGGAGACGCAAAGACTTCCGGTACCGCGATCTGGGATCGGCGGCCTACATCAGCCGCGGACAGGCCGTGCTGCAGGCCGGGCCGGTGAAGCTCTCGGGTGTCCTGGGGTGGCTCGGCTGGGGATTCATCCATATCGCCTTCCTCACCGGGGTGCGTAACCGCTTCAGCACGGTCGGAACATGGATGGTGTCCATCGCGCGGGCCAACCGCAGCGACCGGTCGTTCATTCTGGGCGGGTCCGGCCATCCCGAGGAGCCCTACACCTGGGAGTCACCGGTGCACCAGGGTTACCACTCGCCGGGCACGAACTCCGAGAGCAGCCAGACGGCATAACGAAGCGCTAGCCGCGCCAGGCCCGACATGACCTCATTTCGTTATGAATGTTTATCTCAACTGTCACATGGGCAACTCTAGTAACGGCGGTTGGCGTCGCCGACCCCGTCCGAACAGCAAAGAATAGAGTCGAATGGAACATCGGAATGAACACCATCCTGTACGTGCGTCCCACCGGCGTCGCCCTTGAAACCCAGGCCTTCAGCCAAGCCGACATAGCCGAGCTCATCAAAGACTATGCGCTCGAGAGTCTGACCAGCACTGACCGGCAGTTCGACTTTTGGTTCGCGCCGTCGACACAGTCATGCCAAGACCGACCCAATCGTCGCGCCACCGAATTACTCCTAGCAACAACACTGTTCACGCCGAAGACCGTGCCCATGCTGCGCGGCGGCGTCGTCGTCGCGACCCATGACGCCGACGGCAACCTCGACGGGCTGAGCTGGCAGCAGTTGGACCTGCTGGCGCACCGCAGCCGCGCACTGACCGAGCGCGACCATCGCCTACTCGACCGCAGGATCGCGCGTCTGCTTCCCTCCCGCGACGGCGCGCAGTCTCGACACCAGCCCGCCACGATCCGGCCTGTCCGCCCCGGACGCTGACGACGCCGTCTGCCAACGGATTTGAGACAGTAACGTCATCCCGCCTTCGCTACGACCGAATCGGATTTGACCCAGCATCGGCCCTGGCACTATTGGAGAGATGGATGCGCACTCGGAACCGGGTCGCACTGATCCGTTCGAAGATGCGATCGACAACGCGCTGAGATCCCTGCCCGCCCAACTCCGTGCCGCGATGAGCAACGTGGAGATCGTCATCGAAGACGAGCCTCCCGACGGACAGCGGCTGCTCGGCCTGTACCGGGGCATACCGCTGCCACGGAGGAACAGCGCATACGGCGGAGTGCTTCCCGACAAGATCAGCATCTTCCGCGGGCCGATCACGCGACTCGCAGCCGGCGATGAGGACCGGCTACGCGCAGAGATCAGGCACGTCGTGCTGCATGAGATCGCCCACCACTTCGGCATCAGCGACGCGCGGTTGATCGAACTCGATCGCTACTGACGCGACGGACCGCCAACTCGGCCGGCGCACGAGCGTCGGCGATATGCACCGCCTATAAGAGTCGCCTGCGGCTAGATCCTCGATGTCATCTGCTCGCCATCAACCACTAACCTACGCTACCGTAGGTTACGGTACCGTAGGTTCTACAGCGAGTACCGACAGTGGATGAAGGGACTGACATGGATAGCCAGACAGCAGTGCTGCACGAACTGGAACCGGTTGTCGCACAGAACCTTGACCGCCACCTGGCGATGGCGCGGGAATGGTTCCCGCATGACTACGTGCCCTGGAGCCGTGGGAGAGATTTCGCGTTCTTGGGCGGTGAAGATTGGCAGCCGGAGGACTCTCCGCTGGACCCGGTCGCCAAAGTGGCGATGACCGTCAACCTGCTCACCGAGGACAACCTGCCGTCGTATCACCGCGAGATCGCCACCCGCTTCTCGCGCGACGGCGCGTGGGGCACCTGGATCGGACAGTGGACCGCAGAAGAAGGCCGTCACAGCATCGTGCTGCGCGACTATCTGGTGGTCACTCGCGGCGTCGACCCTGTGGCCCTGGAACGCCAGCGGATGGAGCACACCGTCGCGGGCTACGACGGCGGTGACAGGACTCCCCTGGCGGTCTTGGCGTACGTGTCATTCCAGGAATTGGCCACCCGGGTATCGCACCGCAATACCGGCCGGGCCTCGGGCTGCCCGGTGGCCGACCAGCTTCTTGCCCGCATCGCCGCCGACGAGAACCTGCACATGGTGTTCTACCGCAACCTGATGGCTGCGGCCCTGGAGATCGCCCCTGATGCGGCGATGGTCGCGATCCGCGACGAAGTCATCAACTTCGCGATGCCGGGCTTGGGCATGGCCGACTTCGCTCAGAACGCCATCACCATCGCGAAAGCCGGAATCTACGACCTGCGCATCCACCATGACGATGTGCTTATTCCAGTGTTGCGATTCTGGAACATCTTCGACCGCAACGATTTCGGCCCGGAGGGCGAGCGGGCTCGAGAGGAACTCATCGGTTTCCTAGGGCTACTCGACGAGCGTGCGCGGTACTACGAGGAGAAGAGGAAGCACCGCCGTACCGCTTGACGGCCGGGGCGGGCACGGCGTGGTTTCAGCACGAGTCCTGCCGATACTTGTCGGCCCCAGCGGACAGGCTCATGCCATGCCCGGATCCCGTGGTGTTGACGGGCAGCCGGCCGCCGCTCGGAGCGGGAACGCCATCGAACAACTCCGCCTCGAGTCGAGTGTGGTCGATGAAGTACTCGAGGTGTCGAAGGCGTGGGATGACCGCGGCGACAGGAACATGCAGCGCCGGTGCGCAGTGTCCCGACACGTCGAGGTTGTGTGCTGCCGCGATGTTTGCGGCGGCCAGCCAGCCGCTGTAGCCACCGCATCGGGTGACGTCGAGTTGGAGGCAGTCCACCACGGGCGCCAGTTGGCGCGCGTCGTAGCGGTTGGAGATGTACTCCCCTGCGGCGACGTCGCACCGCACGGCGCCGCGCACGGCGGCCAATCCGTCGATGTCGTCGCTGCTGACCGGTTCCTCGAACCAGGTGACGCCGAGGTGGTCCAGGGCCGCGCCCACACGGCGCGCCTGCCCGGGAGTGTATCCGCCGTTGGCATCCACCATGATCTCGACGGCGTTGCCGGCCAACTCACGAAACCGGTTGACTCGCTGCAGGTCTCGGTCGGTATCGGTGCCCCAGCATTGTCCGATCTTGATCTTCATCGCGGCACATCCCGCGTTCTGCCATACCCCGACCTGTTCGGCGAGTTCGGCGTCGTCGAGGTTGGTGAATCCTCCTGAACCGTAGATGGGTACGGAACTGCGACACCGACCCAGCACCGCAGCGAGCGGCAGGTCGCGCAGGCGGGCTCGTAGATCCCACAGCGCGATGTCGACCGCGCTGATCGCCTGCGCCACCAGGCCGCGCGTGCCGAAATTACGGCAGGCGCGGTGCATCGCATCGAATGCGCCGGGTACGTCGGCAGCGTCGCGGCCGACGACGACGCCGCGCAGGTGATGGGCTACCACCGTCGCTGCGGCCGGGGAACTGTAGGTCCAGCCGAGTCCGATGGCACCGGCTGCGTGCGCATGCACGACGACGGCGGTGGTGGCGTCCCATTCCAGGGTGCCGTCGGCTTCCGGACCCTCGGTGGGCACGCGGTAGACGCCTACGTCGAGACGCTCGACCTGGTGCGAGAACATGTGCTACACAGCCTTTCTCGATCCGTCAAGATGCGACGGCGTGATGCTTCATCAGGTCGGCGGCCCGGGCCGCGAGCGCCATGATGGTCAGCGCCGGGTTGGCGGCACCCTGGGTGGGCATCACACTGCCGTCGACGACGTAGAGGCGGTCCACTCCGAAGACGCGGTGCTCGGGATCGATGACCCCGTCCTGCGGACGGCTGGCCATCCGCGCGCCGCCCACCAGGTGCGCGTAGCGCTCGACGGTCATGACCTCTTCCGCACCAGCGGCCTTCAGCAGGTCGGCCATGACCTTGCCCGCGGCATCGATGAGCTGTTTGTCGTTGTCGCACTGGCTGTAGGCGAAGTGCGCGACCGGAAGGCCGTGGCGGTCGGTCTCATCGGCCAGGGTGACCCGGTTGTTCGGCAGTGGCAGTAGCTCGCACAAGGCTCCCAGCGTGGCCCAGTGCACGTAATCGCGCATGTATTCGCGCAGCGTCTGGCCCCAGTGGCCTTGAGCGGCAACGTGTTCAGACCATGTGATGGGCAGTGGGCTGACGGTCTGGATCGAGAATCCGCGTCGGTAGGGCTTGCTCAGGTCGGTCTCGTAGAACTGCTCGCTGCTCACTTCGGGCGGCGGCGCCTTGTACATGCGGACCTCGTCGTCGAAGCGGCCGGCCACCTGCGGGGCGCCCTGGACCATCAGGTGGCGGCCCACGTGATCGTGGCTGTTGCCGAGTCCGTCGGGGTAGCGCGACGAGGCAGACAACAACAGCAGCCGAGGGGTTTCGATGGAGTACCCGGCGATGACGACGGACTGGGCCAGCTGCCTGTGCAGCGTCCCGCCGTGCAGGTACACCACACCGGTGGCGCGCCCGGTGTCGTCGTCCACCAGAATGCGGCTGACGTGGCAATCCGGCCGGACCTCGGCGCCGTGTGCCAGCGCGTCGGGGATGTGGGTGATCAGCGGGCTCGCCTTGGCATTGACCTTGCATCCCTGAATGCAGAACCCGCGGTAGATGCAATGCGGACGATTGCCAAAGCGTCCGTTCGGGATGGCGACCGGCCCGACCCGCATGTCGAGGCCGAGTTCCTCCGCGCCGCGCAGCGCGATGAGCCCGTTGCCGCTGACCGGATGCGGGCTGTGCGGGTATGTGTGCGGATCACCCCACGGCCAATCCTGGCCTGCCACCGGTAGTTCGGCCTCGATCTGTTCGTAGTAGGGACGCAGCTCGGAGTAGTCGATGGGCCAGTCGACGCCCACGCCGTCGGTGGTGCGGGTACGGAAGTCCGATGGATGAAACCGAGGAGTGTAGCCGGCGTAGTGCACCATGGAGCCACCGACACCTCGCCCCGAGTTGTTGGAGCCCAAGGGAACCGGGTCCGATCCACCGATCTGGCGAGGGTCGGTCCAGTACAGGCCGTGCGAGCCGCGCTCGTCGCTGACCCAGTCGCGGTCAGGGTCCCAGAACGGCCCGGCGTCGAGCAGCACCACACTCCATCCGGCGCGGGCCAGCCGTTGCCCAAGGGTGGCTCCCCCGGCGCCGGCCCCGACGATGACCACGTCGACCTCGTCGTCGGGATGGTACTTGCGCATATCGGCCCGCAACCGGTGGTTGGTGCGAACACCGTTGTTGGGCAACAACCATGCCGATTCGTTGCGGCTCCGCACGCTCCTGCCGTCACCCATCGGCGCGCCCTTCGGGCAGGTCCGAATCGGCGCGCCGGGCCCGCTCCACCCGCTCGGCGAACGGAACCGGGTCGATGTCGCGGTGATCGGCGACCTCGTACCGTTCGAGCGCGTTGACGCCGGGGTTCAAGTAGCCCCGCGGGTAGGCGGGGCCCGAGAACCCCATCTCGTTCCATACCCACGGGTGGGAGTAGAACGCCGTACACGCATAGCGTGTCCACAAGCTCCACACGTGACCGGCGGGGCGGCCGTGCCAATTCTCGGCTGCGTCGGCGAGGTCCTGGACGTCCTGCAGCAGCCGCGCCTGCTTCCCGGTGGGAAGTTCGCCGTACCCGACGCCGTAGCGGTCGCGGGCATCGCTGTCGAGCGCACCCAGGGAGTCGCGCCAGGCCTGAGCATCTTCGGGCATGTCGTCGTAATGCCAGCCGTCGGTCTCCCCCGCAGCCAGCCGGGAGTCGATCAATTGCAGCACCGGGACCTTCGGCTCGGCGTCCTGGGCCAGCAGCAGGTCGAGCAACGGCTGCGCGATCGCCACCTCCTCGATCGTGAAGAACGACAACGTGGCCGGCGGCGCGAGCCGTCCGAGCACGACGCCCGCGGTGACCCGATCCCATTTGTCGGCCTGGGCCAGCACGTCGAAATCCGGGAAACGGCCACGTCCTTGCGGGGTGACCGCGTGGTGGTGTGCTGGGCGGAAGAGCATCAGCGGCTCCCCTCGCCCGGCAACGGCAGGTCCTCGCGGCGCAACAGTGCCGCGAGCAGCCCCATGCCACCGACCAGCGAGGCCAGCAGGGGGGCGAATGCCGGTGGCCCGGATTCCAGGTTGTACCGGGTCAATCCGCCGGGCCGCTGGCAGATGCCACGCCAGTGCAGGTAGGCGCCCTGCACGCCGTTGACGACGATCAGCGCGCTGGCGGCGGGCAGCACGGTGTGGGCGGCGCGGCGGGAGAAGAACCCCGCCAACCCGGCGGGCACCGCAGTCGGAACGATGACGACGGGCCAGTACATCATGCGGTTGCCGAAGCTCGCGCCATCATGGGAGAGGTAGATCTCGGCGGTGGTGACCGCCGCTCCCGCAGCGGTCAGGGCTGCCAAGGTGCGTTCGAAACGTCCGGTGCGGATGGCGTGCATCGCGGCGCGTACGGGTTTCATGAGCGGTCCTTCTTCTCGCCTGGAAAGTACTGCTGCACTTTCTGTTTGATTCCCTGCTTGATGAAGCCCGCGCTGTCGTCGTCACCACCGATCACCGCGTCGACGAGGGACTTCGCCTGCTCGAAGGTGGCGTGCGGCGGGATCGGCGGCACGTTCGGATCACAGCGGACGTCGAGAACGGTGGGCCGGTCGGCGGCCAGGGCCCGGTCCCACGCGTCGCCCAGGGCCGAGGCATCGTCGATGTTGTCGCCGTGCAAGCCGAGGCTGCGCGCGAACGCCGCAAAGTCGACGTCTGGAAGGTTCTGCGACGCATCGAATTTCGGCGAGTTCTCCATCGCCCGCATCTCCCACGTGACCTGGTTCAGATCGTTGTTGTGCAGGACCGCGATGATGAGGCGCGGGTCGGCCCACTGCTTCCAGTACTTGCTGATCGTGATCAGTTCGGCCATGCCGTTCATCTGCATCGCCCCGTCGCCGACGAAGGCGATGCCGGGTCGGTCGGGGTGGGCCCACTTCGCGCCGATGACGTAAGGCACCCCGGGCCCCATGGTGGCGAGTGTGCCGGACAGGGAGCCTCGGACGTCGCCTCGGAACTTCAGTTGACGGGCGTACCAGTTGGCCGACGAGCCGGAATCGGCAGCGATGATCGCGTTTTCGGGCATCCGCTCCGACAGCTCCCAAAAGATCCGCATCGGGTTGAGCGGCTCCGCGTCGGTCATGGCCCTGCGCTGCACGGTGGTCCACCAACTGTCCACCCACTTCTCGACCTTTTCGCGCCAGGATCGGTCGGTCTTGCGCTCCAGCAACGGAATCAGCGCCTGCAGTGTGCTTTTCGCATCACCGACGAGGTTGATCTCGTAGGGGTATCGCATTCCGATCCACTTGCCGGAGCGGTCGATCTGTACGGCTCGGGCCTGGTCGAGCTCGGGCAGGAACTGGGTGTACGGAAAATTCGAGCCGATCGTCAGCAGGGTGTCGCATTCCATCATGAGATGCCAGCTGGCGGTGGTGCCGAGCAATCCGATCGATCCGGTCACCCAGGGCAGGTCGTCGGGCAGTACATCCTTGCCCAGCAACGCTTTTGCCGCACCGGCGCCGAGCAGTTCAGCGACTTCGGTGAGCTCGGCGACGCACCCGCGGGCACCCTGCCCGACGAGCATCGCGACCTTGTGCCCAGCGTTGAGCAGGTCGGCGGTGCGGCGCAGCGCGTCGTCGTCGGGCACTACGCGTGCCTCAGACATTCCGAGACTCGAGGGCACCTGCTTGAACGCGTGCCCTGGCGGCTCGTAGGGCAACTCGAAGACGTCGGAGGGCACGATGATCGCTGTCGGTGCGCCCTCGCTGAGCGCGATGCGGATGGCGCGGTCGATGAGGTTCGGCAGCTGCTTGGGGACCGTGCACATCTGCACGTACTCACTGCAGACGTCCTTGAACAAACTGATCAGGTCGATCTCCTGCTGGTAGGAGCCGCCCATCGCGGAGCGTTCGGTCTGACCGACGATCGCCACGACCGGAACGTGGTCGAGTTTGGCGTCGTAAAGCCCGTTGAGCAGGTGCACCGCGCCGGGGCCGCTGGTGGCCACGCAGACCCCGACCTGACCGGAGAACTTGGCGAAGCCGACCGCCTCGAAAGCGGCCATCTCTTCGTGTCGTGCCTGGACGAACTGTGGCTTGTCGTCGGCGCGTTGCCATGCCGCGAGCAGCCCGTTGATGCCGTCACCAGGGAATCCGAAGACTTGTTTCACGCCCCATTCCCGCAATCGGCCCAGTAGCACGTCACCGACGGTGTCAGACATGTTGACTCCTTCAAAAGTGTTGTCGTTTTCGGGATTTGCGTCGCCACCGCGGTTCAGTGCCGGTATCGGGTCAGCACGGCCCCTCCGGCGGTGAGCGCGGCGGCGGCCACCGACAGCGAGCGCGCATGCCGAGAAAGCCACACCTGCGGCGAGCGACTGATCGAGCGGTCGTCGAAGGAGCCGTGTGCTCCTCGGTCGCTGTCCGGGCGCTCGTCGAGGGGCTGCCACAGGTTGTTCGGCCGGTCAGGGCCGACCGGCTGGCTGGTCTGTTGTGATGAGTAGCCGGTGCGGGCGAGGTAGCGGTCGAGCACCGGTGGCATCATGCGCTGTGCGAGGACGGTCAACGCCGTGCTGGCACCGACCCAATATTGCTTACGCTGTGGATGGTCGGCTGCCCGCAGGATGGCGCGGGCAGCCACTTCGGGTTGATAGATCGGCGGCACGGGCTGAGGGTGGCGCGGCAGCCGCGACAACACCCAATCGAACTGGGGCGTGTTCAGCGCAGGCATCTGCACCACGGTGATGTGGACATTGCTGCGGTCGTGCAGCAGCTCGGTGCGCACGGACTCGGTGAAACCGTTGATGCCGTGCTTGGCCCCGCAGTACGCCGACTGCAGTGGGATGGCGCGCGCGCCCAGTGCGGAACCGACTTGCACGATCGCACCGGCATCGCGCGGCTTCATCCGAGCCAGTGCAGCCATCGTTCCGTGGACGAAACCGAGGTAGCTGACCTCGGTCACGCGCCGGAACTCCGCCGGAGCGATCTCGGTGAACGGCGCGAACACCGACGTGAAGGCGACGTTCACCCACACATCGATTGGCCCGAAGGTGTTTTCGACCTTGGTGGCCGCGGCATCGACCTGCTCGAAATCGGCGACATCCGTGGGCAGCGCCAGCGCTGTCCCACCCGCGGCCTCGACGTCATCGGCGGCCCCGCGCAGCCCGTCCTGCCCGCGGGCCAGCAGTGCGACGCGATCACCTCGCTGCCCGAAGGCTTGGGCAGCGGCACGTCCGGTGCCGGCGCTTGCACCGGTGACGACCACGGTGCGAGATGAAGTGGTGGTCATTGAGAGTCCTTTCTGTTCGCGGGCAGCCGAGAATCGGTGTGAGGCGGCACAGCCAGGCGCACTGGGAATTCGATGAAGTCGGGCATGCTGCAACTCATGAGCCGGAAGAGTCGAATCGTTCCCGAGACGACGTCGCGGAATCGGTGTGGTGGCGC
This sequence comes from Mycolicibacterium brisbanense, assembly GCF_001570425.1. GTDB lineage: Bacteria > Actinomycetota > Actinomycetes > Mycobacteriales > Mycobacteriaceae > Mycobacterium > Mycobacterium brisbanense. Next base: position 221,709 of record NZ_BCSX01000018.1, on the reverse strand, counting down.
GTCCGCCGCGTCGGAATCCAGGCCGGCCCCTGGAGCTGGTCCGGCAGGATCCACATCGCTGATGCGATGCTCCAGCAAAAGAGGATCGTCCACAGCAGGATCGCAGGCGCGGTGAATCCCATCGGGCCGGGATCGTGGTGTACCGCGGCGACCGAACAGATGATCATCAGGGCCACGGCGGCGGCACCCATTCCGAGCGTAAAGACCTTCGCCGTCCGGCGATGCAGAACCGACAGGGCCGCAAGCGCGGCGATGGTCAGCAGGACAGCGCTCAACATCGGCGTGAGCGGCACCCCGAGCACCGACCATCCGTCGTGCTGAGGGCGGACAAGAACGCCGATCAGACCGGTCATGCCGAGCACACCTGTCGCGACCGCTTCGCCTGCCAGGATCAAGCGGCCCTGTCTCCAATGGGACGGGTTGAGGCTCACCCGGCGTAGGCCAGCCGTCTGCGGTGGCATCGGACCGCGCGTGTCTCGCGCCATGCTGCCTCCTTGGTCTGCTGATCTCGGCGGCCGGTTACCCAAACGGCCGTCGTTTACCCGGCCAATGGCGATATATCCAGAATGGATGTTTTGCAAACAGGGATATTTGACTCGGTGCACGACATTCATTGCGGATGTATGCTGGCGGTCCCATGAGTGCCGCAACGGACGCGACCGCGGTCGCGAAGCCTGACGCCCAGTACGTCGCCCAGCTCGAACGGGCCACGCGGGGCTTGCTCGCACTGAACGTCGTGGTGTTGGAGGAGATCGAGAAACGCGTGGGGCTGCCGACGCTGCGCGCGCTGCAGTCCCTACAGCGCCTCGGCCCGTGCCAGGTCACGGAATTGGGAGACGACCTCGACATGGCGCCGTCGAGCGCCAGCCGGCTCAGTGATCGACTCGCGGACGCCGGGTTGATCACCCGCAACGTCGCCCCGCACAACAGGCGCGCGACGATTCTGGAGATCACCGACGCCGGGCGTGCGATTCTCGACGAGGTCGTCGCGGCGCGCGCAGAACGCTTCGGCGCGGTCACCGAGCAGATGAGCCAACTCGAGCGTGAGCAGCTTCTCGCGGGGGCCGCGGCCTTTACGGCTGCCTACAACCGGCTGGCCACCCGCGCCTCGACCGACGCCTGAGGATCGGCGCCAAAAACGGGTACTCCCCTCGCTGATTCTTCAGGACAGCAGAGTGGGCAGGAGTGGTGCGATGAGTGGCGCCGACAAGGCCAGGAACAAAGTGGATCGGGTCAGGGGCAAGGTCAAGGAGACATTCGGGCGCGCGACCGGCGATCCCCAGCTGGAAGCGCAAGGCAGGGCAGATCAGCGGGCGTCTCACCTCAAAGACGCTGCTGAAAAGGTCAAAGACGCGTTCCGCCCGCGACGCCGCAGACAGCTCTAGCCGAAACCGACACCGGGACACCCGTATCCGCCTGCGGGCGTTCACCATTGGACTGACGGCTATGGCTACCAAGGTCCAACGCCCACACCGTTTTCAGGTGTGGCTGCTAAGGAGACCACCTCCGCCGCAGCTGCTGGGCCTGGTTATCAGTCCGCGAACACGATCGTCATATCTGGGCTACGAGCGCAGCCACATCACCCAACCCAGCGTCCTCGCCGCGCTGCGACACGACAAAGCCCCCATGCCGAGATAGCGGCGACGCGCAGACCGCGACCTCGAAGCCGCTCAATTCACTTGTGGGGCTGCGCGACCGCCGCTACAGCCCCGACGGCACGACCTTGTCGTTGACCGTCACCTCAACCTGACCGGTCTTCGGGTTGTACTCGATCTTGCCGTGCTCGAACGTCGACACCAGCACATCCCCGACGGCGTTCTCGTCGCTGGTGGGCACGCCCAGCGGGCCGGCGGAGCCGTTGTCGCCGGTGACCGAAGGTACGCCGTTCGCGTCGCGTTGGACATTCCACGCCTCGCGGATCTTGCCCCACGTGATGTACGCGGGGGTGCCCGCCTGGTCGTTCTTGGCGATGATCACGCCGCCCTGGAACTGCTGGAACACCACCCCGCTGTCCCGTGTCCCGGCGTTGTGGTCACCGGTCAATGGTTTCCCCAGGGCGTCCTTCTGATGCTGGGTTGCCGACTGGTACTTGGCAGCGATCGGGCCGGTCAGCGTCACCTCGACGTCCCGTTCCCCGATCAGCTTCACCACGGCAGGATCCGCTGGGGCCGCCGCTGTCGTGGTCGCAATCAACCCGACCTGCGGTGACGCCGACTCGTCGACGCCGTTTCCAGTGCTGCAGCCGACAGTGATGAGAGCGGCGGCCGCCAAGCCGGCAAGGGCCGTATTACGGGATGCGATCGTCCTCATGGTGTTCCTCTCGCGTCTTCCTGCGGTGTGATCAAGTTGCTGAACCGCTCGTGCGACCCGGACGGCAACCGAACCACCGGCGTGGCGGGCAATTGCGGTCCTCGTAGCTCCGAACCGACCTACGACGCGGCCATAGACGGCGAGCCAGAGCATCTGTGTAGAAGATCACGAATGCTCGATGAAATCCACCATCAATTGCACCGTAGGCCCTTCGATGTGTCCCTGCCGTGCCGGCGGACGGAAACGAAACCGCCGCAAAACCGGGGTGAAAAACTTTGGTCGGCTCAACCTTTGGCCTCATGTGTCGAGAGCGGCCCCGACGCCGCCTGCGATCGTCTACGAATCCTCACGGTCCGGTGACCGCGCCAAAGTACTTCTGGCTCAGCGCGGCATACGTTCCGTCGTTCAGGGTGATGTTCAGCCACTGATTGATCCACTGCTGCAGGTCTGTCGCAGGTTGCGTGATGAGATACGCCTTCTGCGAGAACGTGAACGGGTGATCCAGGCTCTCACCACAGAGCTGAGGATTCTGTCTTGCCTGCCAACGGATCTCGCTGGTGTCCGTGATCATGGCATCGGCCACACCGCTGACGATTTGCGAGAAAATCGTATTGTTGTCGGGATAGTTCACCACTTGCGCGTTGTGCAGATGATCCTTGGCGAAATCAGCATTGGTGCCACCGGGATTGACCACGACGCGGACACCCGGCCGGTCGATCTCGGACAGGGTCTGGAATTTCGCACTGTCAGCACACCGAACGATGGCCGCCTTCCCATCACGCAGGTACGGGGAGCTGTAGAGGGCTTGCTCGGCGCGCTTCAGCGTGATGCTGATTCCGCCCATGGCCACATCGCACTTGTTGTTCAGATCGTCGACCAGGTTTGCCCACGTGGTAGGCACCATGTCTACCCGGACTCCGAGCCGACCGGCCATATCGTTGGCCATATCGACGTCAAGGCCACTCCAAGCGCCTCGGGGATCACGATAAGTGAATGGGCGATAGTCACCGGTACTGCACACGCGAACCGTGCCGCGCTGCAGCACTTGCGCCAACCCGCCGGGTTTCGGCGGGCTCGGGGGCGACGTCGTCGGACTCGATCCACATCCTGCGGTCAGCGCCAGCATGCCGACCAGTGCGACCATCTTGACCACCCGCATCACGGTGACCGGCCCTCTCACTCGGGACGCGAAGGCGACTTTCGTCGTTCGCTCACTCAAACTACCCATCGCTGATCTTCCTCGACCATCACCTTCTTTTGCACAAGAGCCCATCCGTTCCGTCGTCGCGATCAGGGCGCCACGGCGATGAGCACAATGCGCACAAGCACAAGATCGCGCACTGCGCGGCTTGCGCGCACAAGCGAGCCGTGACCATGGCGCCGGGGTGATAGTTGCTGCGCGCCGGAGATCGGCGCAACCACAACAACGATCTGTCGAAGGAGCACTGACATGAACGGATACACACTGGTCTCTCGGATCGCCGACTTCTTCCGTGCCGGATACCCGACGGATGCACCTCGGCTGGGACATGTGGCATTGATTGCGATGTGCCCAGCGGCCGTCAGCGTGGTGCGACCGGCCGAGACGACCCGAAACAGGCTCGGATGAAGCAGTTTCTCGCGGCGACGGCCCGGCGATGGGGCAGGCCATGCAACGCTCACGCCGATTGCGGTGTCCTCGTGACACACTCGGTTCGGAGATAGGAGCCGCCATGGACCGGGCCGCGTACGAACGCCTTCGCTCCGCCCATCTCAGCGCCGTTCAATCGGCACTCGACGATCACGTCGGCCGCCTCGACTGGTCGGCCGATCGACTCCGCCGCCACCGCGACCAGGCGTTGCGATCGCTGCTCGGCTACGCACGCGAACGCTCGCCGTTCTACGCCGCCCGGCTGCGCGGACTCGACCTCGATACGGTGACCGCCGCCGACCTGGCATCGGTACCGGCACTGACGAAAGCGGAGGCACAAGCGGAGTGGGACGCCATCATCACCACACCGGATCTCAATCGCGCTCAGGCAGAACATGTTCTGAGTGAGCAGGATTGGTTCTCCTACACCTCCGGCGACCAGCAGGTGTTCAGTTCTGGCGGCTCAAGCGGGGTGCGCGGGGTGTACGTCTGGGACTGGCAGTTCTTCGTCACCACTGCGTGCCTTGCCTGGCGCATTCAGGCTCGGGACGAGCGCCGTCAAGGCTCGGTGCCGAATGCGCGACTGGCGGTGCTCACCGCAGGGCTGCCGCCTCACGCCAGCACCCCGCTGTTCGACGTGCCGACCACCGCAGACATGCAGACCCTGGTCATCGAAGCCGGCGCACCGTTCGAGGAGGTACTTGCCGCGGTCGAACGGTACGCCCCGACGCACCTGGTGGGGTACGCCAGCGTCATCGGCCGGCTCGCGCGCGCCTCGCTGACGGGTGACCTGCGCATCCGCCCTGTCCGGGTGAGCACCAATTCCGAACCACTGCTGGCCGCAGACCGCGACGCCATCGTCGATGCCTGGCATGCCCCACTGCACAATCTTTGGGGCTCAACGGAAATCGGGGTGCAGGCTGTCGGCTGTTCGCAGGGATCCGGACTGCATGTGTGCGAGGACGAGGTGATCCTCGAAAGGGTCGACGGACGGACGCTTGCGACCTGCCTGTCGAACCGCACGTTCCCCTTCATCCGCTACGACCTCGGCGACGAGATCACGATGACGTCCGAGCCGTGCGCGTGCGGCATGGCCTACCCGCGCGTCGCCGACATCAGCGGCCGCCGTGACGATGACTTCGTGTACGGCCCATATACGGTGCCGGCCAGCGCCTTTCGACATGTCCTCGGTACCGACCCCCGCATCGTCGAATACCAGGTGGTGCAGACCGAACGCGGCGCCGACATCATCGTGGTGGCGGGTGGCGGTGTCACGGACTTGTCCCCCGCGCTGGCCAAGGCGATGCAGCGCTTCGGCGTCACGTCGCCGGTTGTTCGGATACGCACGGTCGAGAGGCTCGTGCGCAGTGAAGGCAGCGGCAAGCTCAGGCGCTTTGTGCCACTGCCAAGGCCGCAATCACCGGTCTGACGCCCTAGACAGGTCAGACCCGTAGATCCGCCTTGACGTCGTGGCCGACATCGGCAGACGTATCACGACGGGCACTGCGCTGTGCCAGCGCCACCGAAAGCACTGTCGCGATTGCCAACACCACGAGCGCGCCGTAGCCCGCCGCCACCGAGGTCGTCCAGAGCCCGTTGAGCAGCAGGAGCGCGGGGACCGTACACGTCGGGATACCCAGCAATATCACGAACCATCCGGTGAAATGTCCCAGGTCAACCCGTCCTGCCCTCGTCACACCAAGCCCCAGCATCACGAAGAACAACGTCCAGATGATGGCCCAGGTCGCCCAGATGACGGCGAACACCGGGTCTGTGCCGACGCTCCTGATCGCAAGAAAAGTCACCACCACCGCCACGAACGAGCAGTACCAACCGAATCCCCGCCCGTCGATGTCGAAGATCTGGATGAGCCCGAACCACAGATAGGTGAATCCGAACAGATAGCTCGGCCAGGCGGCGTTGACGACGGCGAGGTCGCCTCCCGACTGTGCAAGAACCAGCGTCGGCACCACGATCTGAGCGGATCCGACGAACAAATTCAGCGGCGCTGCACCGCGCCCATCGACGACTCCGATGGCCACCAACCCGTTGACCAGGAGCACTACCCCGACGAATAGCAGTCCGACATTACCCATCAGCGGCCGGCCCAGTCCGCGGACGGACCGCTCTGCCTGATCGATCCGAAAGCGTCTGGGTGCAGCCATGTTTCGCCCAGGTGGGTGATCGCGCGAGTAGGTTTCAGCATGTGTCAGGACCCCTGTCGTGTGACGGTGAGTTCTCGACAGCGTAGAAACGGCCGCATTGCCGCGGCTATGGGAGGAATCTCCCATTCGGTTGTCCCGGCACGACACTCGGTCGATGCCGAGCGGATCTCACCCGGACGCCACACCATGGGTGTCGAGATCGCGCAACATTCTGCCGGACAACAACCCCCACGACATGGCCTGCGACACGCAGGACGCCCGGTTGCTGGCGCCGAGCTTGGCCGTCGCACTCTCCAGATGGTGTCCCGCCGTACGCACGCTGATGAACAGCTGCGTCGCGATCTGATTGTTGGTCAAGCCGCGGGCGGCAAGGGTGAGGGCATCGAGTTCGCGCGGGGTGATCCCGAACGGCAGCGCGGAGCGGGTGATCAGCATGACGGCGTGCAGGCTGTCTTGCGGGAACCGCGGCGCCGTTCCGATGTGCCGCACATGCAACCATCCCGTTCCGTCATGCCAACGCGTCGTCGTACCCCCCACTGTGGCCGCCGCCATCTCACCGACAAGTGCCTCATCGATGGGCGCGTCCCACTGGCCGCCCAGCCGCAACAGGTGCGCACGGCCCGTCCTGTCGACCGCCCAGGCCTGAGCTTCCGGCCCCATCAGTTCGGCCACCATGCGTGGCCTCACCGAGAGGTCCAGGTGTTCGGCCATCTGCAGGCGCAGCATGTTGATCTCGTCCACGTCGTTATCGCTGGGATAACGGGGATCGTCACAGTTGACGTGGATGGTGCCGGCGTAATTGCCCTCAGCGGTGACCAGCCGCGCCGACAGCCCCTCGTCGAACCCAGCGGGGGCGAAGACCCCGGTCACCGAGTACGTGGTCCGGTAGGCCGGAAAATCGCGCCACCGGAGCGCTCCGAGACTACGTCTGCGCATCGCATCGAACAGCGGGTCGTGCTCGACGAACCAGGTGTTGAAGTGATCCATCACCTCATTGGGGTAGCCGTGGTTTGCGATGGAGAGATGCCGATGCTGAATCGGGTCCCACAGGCAGATCGCCGACGCGGACGACGCCACCCGCTTACCGAGGGCGTCCAGCACCTCGCTTGCCCGGTCTTCAATGCTGGCGTCACTGTCCAGCATCGCGGCATAGGTGCTTGCCATCGCCAGAAGTCCCTTCGTGCGGTTCACCAGAACTGGTCCGCCTCAGGTGTCACGGACCGCGGCTCCGCGGAGTGTAATCCCCGAAATGTGAATCTGTGCCGCATTCAGAGAATTCAGCCGACATTTGCCCGATCTCTCAACACGGAACGCGGCCACTGGCGAAACCATAATTGGCAGCGCATGTTTGGCGCACCAAATGGGAGATTCCTCCCATAGCCGGGCATCGCGGCCGTTTCTACGCTGGCGAGAACTCACCGTCACACGACAGGGGCCACGACACATGCTGAAGCTCACCCGACATCGCCGTACCGCGCTGATGTTCGAGCCACTCCGACCCGTACCGGCAGAAGCGGCTCTCAGCCGCCGCATCGACGGGCTGACATCATGCATCTGACACCCAAGGATGAAGACCGGCTGCTGCTTTTTCTGGCCGCCGAACTGGCTCGCAAGCGGCGCGCTGCCGGGTTGGCCCTGACCTACGCCGAGGCGCGGGCACTGATCGCCGACGAGGTCGCCGAGTCGGCGCGAGCCGGCGGCAGCGTTGCCGAGGCCGCTGCTCACGGTGCCGGCCTTCTGACCGATGACGACGTGCTGCCCGGCGTCCGCACACTTCTCGGCTCGGTCCAGGTGGAGGCGCTTTTCGAAGACGGGCAGAAGCTGGTCACCGTGCACGACGCGATCACCCCGGGCAACCGGACCGCGGCCGAGCTCGCCGTCATACCCGGTGAGATCCTCACCGCCGAAGGCGATCTGGAGCTCAACGCGGGCCGGCAAACCGCGACGGTGACGGTCGAGAACACCGGTGACCGGCCGATCCAGGTCGGCTCGCATTTCCACTTCTTCGAAGCCAACCGGGCACTGCGCTTCGACCGGGCCGCAGCCTTCGGGATGCGTCTCGACATCCCGTCGGGCACCGCGGTGCGATTCGAACCGGGTGAGGCTCAGGATGTTTCGTTGACGCAGTACGCCGGCGAACAAGTCGTCATCGGACAGAACGACATGACGAACGGCCCGACCAAGACCGAACCGAGTGGAGAGCTCATGACCAACCTGCACCAGCACGGCTTCTTCGATTCGGAGGCCTGAGATGACGCACCGGATCAGCCGTCAGCGCTACGCCGAACTGTACGGGCCCACGGTCGGCGACCGGGTTCGATTGGCCGACACCGAATTGCTGGCCAAGGTCGAGGCCGACGCAACGGTGTACGGCGACGAGGCCGTATTCGGCGGCGGCAAGACCATGCGCGAGGGTATGGCCGTGCACGGCGACGTGACCAACGCCGAGGGTGCGCTGGATTTCGTGATCACCAACGCATTGATCATCGATGCCGTGCTGGGTATCCGCAAGGCCGACATCGGGATTCGTAACGGCCGCATCGCCGGCATCGGCAAGGCCGGTAACCCACGCACCATGGCAGGCGTCGACCCGGAGCTGATCATCGGCGCGGGCACCGACATCCGCTCCGGCGAGGGCATGATCGCCACTGCGGGCGCGATCGACGTTCACGTGCACTTCGACAGCGCCGGACTGGTCGAAGAGGCCATCTCAAGCGGCATCACCACGATGATCGGTGGCGGACTCGGTCCCGTGACGGTCGGTATCACCTCGTCAGGACCGACCAACCTGGCCCGAATGTTGAAGGCGGCCGAGGCATTCCCGATGAATTTCGGATTCCTCGGAAACGGCAGCGCATCGAGCACCGCACCCCTGATCGAACAGGGGCTCGCCGGTGCCATCGGGTACAAGATCCACGAGGACTGGGGCGCAACGCCCGCCGCAATCCGCGCGTCCTTGGACGCCGGCGACGAATTGGACCTGCAAGTGCAGATTCACTCAGACACTCTCAATGAGGCGGGGTTCTTCGAGGACACGATGGCCGCCATCGGCGGCAGGCCCATCCACACCTACCATGCCGAGGGCGCAGGTGGTGGGCACGCACCCGACATCATGCGTGTGGTCGGCGAATCATACTGCCTGCCATCGTCGACGAATCCGACAAACCCCTACACGCTCAACACCTTCGACGAACACCTGGACATGGTGATGGTGTGTCACCATCTCAACCCGCGGATCCGCGAGGATGTCGCGTTCGCGGAGTCGCGGATCCGCCGTGAAACCATCGCGGCCGAGGACGTCTTGCACGACCTCGGCGCCATATCGGCCATGGGTTCGGACTCCCAGGGCATGGGGCGGATCGGGGAAAGCATCGCGCGAACATGGCAACTGGCATCGCACATGCGGGCCACCCGTGGGCCCCTCCCCGAGGATGTGACCAGCGGCGCCCCGGCCGACAACGCCCGGATCCTCCGCTACATCGCGAAGCTGACCATCAACCCGGCCATCCTCTTCGGCATCGACCACGAGGTCGGCTCCCTGGAGCCGGGCAAGCTTGCCGACATCGTGCTGTGGGAGCCGAAGTTCTTCGGTATTCGTCCCGAAGTCGTGTTCAAGGGCGGATTCCCCGCCTGGTCGGTGATGGGTGAGGCCAACGCTTCACTGATGACCTGCGAACCACTGAAATACCGACCTCAGTGGGCAGCCTACGGTCGCACCCCTGCCGACGTCTCGGTGAACTTTGTCGCCGAGGGGGCCATCGCAGGCGGGCTGGCCGGAAAGCTGGACCTGCAGACCCCCCTCGTAGCCTGTCGCGGCGCCCGGTCCCTGACCAAGGCCGATCTGCTGCACAACAATTACCTGCCCGACATCTCGATCGAACCCGATACCTACCGCGTGATCGTCGACGGCGAATTGTGCACCAGTACCCCGATGACAGCTGTCCCGCTGGGGCGGCGTTACACCTTGAAATAGGCAGGAAGACAACATGAGTGAGGTACTCAGAATCGGTATCGGCGGTCCAGTCGGGTCCGGGAAGACCCGACTCGTGGAGACGTTGGTTCCCGAACTCGTCCGAAAGGGTCTCAGCGTCGCGGTGATCACCAACGACCTGGTGACCGACGAGGACGCCCAGCGCGTGCGGCGCAGCGGTGTCATCGACCCCCGCCGGGTGCGAGCCGTGGAGACCGGGGCGTGTCCGCACACCGCGATCCGTGAGGATCCGTCAGCCAACTTGGCCGCCGCGCGGTCGCTGGCCGCGGAGTTCGAGGACCTCGACCTGATCCTCATCGAGTCGGGTGGCGACAATCTGGCCGCCACGTTCACCGCGGACCTGGTCGACTATTGGATCTTCGTGATCGACACGGCCGGCGGTGACGATATCCCCCGCAAGAAGGGCATCGGTCTGCTGCAGGCGGATCTGCTGGTAGTCAACAAGATCGACCTCGCCGACTTGGTGGGGTCCGATCTGGACGGGATGCGGCGCGACTGTGACATCGCCCGACCGACCAAGCCGACGGTGTTCACCGACCTTCGCTCCGGGAACGGGTTGGACCAGTTGACCGAGGTTCTGTTGCGTGACGCCATGCTCGTCCCGAGCCGCCCGTGATCGAGCCCGGCGAGCTGTCCGTCCACGCGGTCATCGACGGTACGGGGCGGACCCGCATCAGCAACCTCCGGCAACGGTTTCCGCAGCGGGTCACCACCGCCCTGCACTCCGATGAGCGGTTTCCGCGCGCCGCGCTGCTCTGTGTCCAGAGCCCCAGTGGTGGGACGTTCTCCGACGACAACCTGCGTACCACCGCGGTGTGTGGGCCGGGATCCCACCTGCTGCTCACCACCCAGGCCGCCACCCAGGTGTACGCCGGGGACGGCCCGGGTGCCACGCATCGGCTGCAGTTCACCGTGGTTGACGACGCAACGCTCGAGTACTTGCCCAAAACGGTCATACCGCAATCAGATTCGAAGTTCGACCAGAATCTCGAGATCGACATTTCGCCGAACGGGACGTATATCGGGTGGGAAGCCGTGGCCGCTGGTCGGATCGCCCATGGCGAACGGTTCCGCTACGCCCGCAGTGACTTTGCCGTCACGGTGCGCAGCGAGGGACGCGTGGTGGCACGGGACCGGCAGCGGTTCGCTCCGTCGGTCGCGCAGTTTCTCGACGGCGACTATGTCGCCAGCATGATGGTGCTCACTCCGGGTCGACGACCGGTCACCGACGTGGTTCGAAAGGCACTGGCAGGCCTGTCCGGCGTGCGTGGCGGGGTCGGCGAGTTGCCGGGCTCCGCCGGTATTTTTGCGCGACTGACCACAGACCGTGCGCCTGCGCTACGCCATGCCCAACAGCGTGTCCACGCGGCGGTGCGCGACGCCGTCCTGCCCCACTGAAAGGTGCCACGATGCTCAACGCCGAAGCCATTCTCGGCAACGCAACCGACCCGCAGTTCGCCGGGCGCAAAGTACATCACGTCGACATCGGTTGGGGCGACGCCAGTAAACACCGTCAGCGGGTCACCACCGATACCGGTTACGAGGTGATGATCGTCCTCCCCCGCGGTACCTTCCTGCACGACGGCGCCGTGATCAGCGATGACGGGGCCGAGGTGATAGTGGTGCGCCGTCCGCCCGAACCCGCCATCCGAGTCCGGTTCGCGGACAACACCGGCCGCGCCCTGATGATGTTCGGTCACGTGCTCGGCAATCAGCATGCCCCGGTCGACGTGGACGACGACGGGCTCACCGCGCCGCTGTTCACCAGCGCCCACGCGGCCCAGCATCTGCTCGCCGACCTCGGCCTCGTCGGCGAAGTGGGCGCCGTCGCGATGGCCCGCAACGGTTGGTCCCGTACGTCCGCGGATAGCCATGCCGGCCATCACCACTGATCCCGACGTCGGAGCGGCACTCTGGATGCAATTGCACGACAGCGCTTTTCCGGCGGGGCGGTTGGTCCACAGCCATGGATTGGAGGAATGGTTGGCCGCACACCCCGACGCCGACGCCGCCACCCTGGAGGCCACGGTGTTCGGTTACCTCATCCACGGCCACGCTCCGTTGGACGCCACGATCACCGCGCACGCCTGGAGTGCGGCCGACGCACCGGACCGTCTTGCCGAACTCGATGAACTCGCCGCCTCGTACAAGCTCTTCGGCAACGCGAGGACCGCGTCGACAGCGATCGGCCGCCAACTCGCTTCCACCGCAACGGAAATCGGCATGGTGGGAGATGATGCATATATCTCCGGTGTGATCACCGGAGTCTTTCCCGGCCACGCGGCGGTCGTCGACGGCGCGGTCCAGTCGCGACTCGGAATTCCCCGGCACATCGCCGTGCTCGGTTCGATGCAATCGATGATGGCCTCGCTGCTCAGCGCCGCGGTGCGGCTGGGCCGATTGGGCCCATTGCAGAGTCAGCGCATCCAGTTACGCGGCGCCGAGTTGGCTGTCCAGCTGTCAAAGGAGGCTTGCGAGCGCCCACTGCACGAATTGTCCAGCACAACACCCGCCCTGGAGATCAGCGGCATGCGTCATGAAGAACGGACGTCGAGACTGTTTGCCACCTGAGCCGCGTCCTGGTCGCTAACTGCACCGATATTGGCCGTTGAGCACACAATTCGACGGTGGCGAGTAGAAGCCGCTGAGCACGCCTCGGATCCCGCCCGTTGCGGTACCGCCCGGGGCGATGATGCGGTTCCAGTTTGCGGGTCCGATCACATAGTGCGTGCCATATTGGGTGAAGGTGCTGCTCCACGTGTGCGAGATGGATTCGCCGGGCGGCAAGTCAAATTCGAGCTTCCAGTCGCTGAGCGGCACCGTGCTGGCGTTGGTGATGACAAAGCGGGCGATGAAGCCGGTCTGCCACGTCGATGTCACCGATAGGGTCGCCGCGGCCGCGGCCGCGTGAGCTACGGGCGGGATGGTAAGCCCGAGGGTGACAACCACCATTGCCGACAGGATCAGGTGAAGCGCTGTACGCCAGCGCTTCACATAGTTGCCCACCTCGACCACAACGTCCAACACTAACGCCAACGAGACGGTGCCGGCCGCCGTAAGCCGGGTGGGCTGCAAGACCTTTGCTCAACTGAGACCACGGCGAGATGTTTGCCGTGACCTGGTGCGCCTCGCCGACCCAGCCAGTCGGCAACGCACACCGACGCGTGCGATGGTGCTCGTATGACAACGTTCGTCATCGATGCACAGGTGGCCATCGACCTCGCCCGTGGCGGCGTGGCCATTCCACCGCAGCACAGCCTGGCGGCCCCCACGTTGCTGCGTTCGCAGGCGCTGGCCCTCGTGTATGAATCGGTGCGCTGCGGTCAGATCGACGAACGGATCGGCCGACGGGTTCTCGACGGAATTCGCGGGCTGCGGATCCGACTACTCGGCGACCGATCACTGCAAGACCACGCGTGGCGGATCGCCGCCGAGCTGAACTGGCCGGACACGTACCGCGCCGAGTACATCGCGCTGACGCAGCTGCAGGCCGATGCGCTGGCCACCGCCGACGGTCAGCTCGCCGCCGCGGCGCGAGCATTCGTCGACACCGTCACACCCGACCACATCCTGCGACCATAGAAACACCGTCTGCGGATAGGCTCAGCCCCTGTCCCGCAACGGATATCGGAGTCGGCGCGTGGATCAGTCCGTCATGGCCGCCGGGCCACGACGTACAGTCGCTGGGTGGTCTCGCCGCGCGATTCATGCGGTCCGCGCAGATACCACTCGACATCGGTGAGCCCCGCCGCCTGTACCGCCGCAACGACCGTGGTCGCATCATGCAGCACCACGTCCAGGGCAGGCACGTCGGTGTCGAACCAGTTGGTCACCCGGCGTACCTCGTCACCGGCATGCAGAGCGAGCACCAGCAGGCCACCGGATGCGAGTGGCCGAGCCAGCGCGGCGACCGCGCCGGGTAGTTCGGATGCGGCGAGGTGGATCAGGGAGTACCACCCGAGGACGGCACCCCAACCGGCGGCCGCTGCCGGCCGCATCAAACGCCGCAGATCCCCCACCTCGTAGCCGACGTCAGGATGTCGCTGCCGCGCCTGGGTGATCATCTCCGGGCTGAGGTCGAGACCGTGAGCGTCCGCGCCGGCGGCTGCGAGGTACGCGGTCACGTGACCCGGACCGCAGCCCGCATCCATGATCGGCAGATCACGGGCCGCCACAGCCACACGTTCGAGGAGCCAGCGCTCGAACGGCAACGCGTCGAGTTCGTCGGACAGCTCACGCGCGTAGGCGGGAGCCACGGCACCGTAGGTCGCCCGCACCCGATCGTCGCGGGCCTCGGGCGAGTCCGCGATGGGCGCCTCCCGATCGACCGCCGGGCGCACGGGCAGCTCGCCCGTGTCGACTGGGCCCAGTTCGTGCACCCATCGGTAGTCCTGCTGGCCCGGTCGCCGGTCGAGCCGCCGCACCAGCGGTTGATCCCGCTTGCCCATCCGGTCCAGGCACGCTTCGACCGCGCCACGGTCGGAGAACGGGAACAGCCGCTCGGTTCGAGTGCGCAATTCTCCGGGCGCCTGCGGTCCGCGCAGGAGCAGCACGGTGAGCACCGCCCGCTCGTCGTCGCCGAGTTCGAGAAGCTCCGACAAGGTCTGGTGATACTTCAGAGTGCGCCGTCCGGTGTCGGACCACACGATGCGCAACAACCCGCGGTCCTTGAGCGCTCTGGCCGTCTGCTCTACCGTCCGTTCGTCGAGGTCCATGACCGGCTCGCGGCTGCTGGTCTGGTTGCAGGCGGTGCGCAGGGCAGACAGCGTCAGAGGATACGACGCGGGAACCGTGACCTGCTTTTCGAGAAGGCTTCCCAGGATCCGCTGCTCGACCGGCTCGAGGTCCATGCGCAGACCCTACTTCGACACCATCCGGGCGGTGATCCAACCGCCGTATTGTTCGTCACTTCAATGGCTTTCGGTGGCTC
Organism: Mycolicibacterium brisbanense; assembly: GCF_001570425.1. GTDB lineage: Bacteria > Actinomycetota > Actinomycetes > Mycobacteriales > Mycobacteriaceae > Mycobacterium > Mycobacterium brisbanense. The sequence goes on along the minus strand of NZ_BCSX01000018.1, from coordinate 206,683 downwards.
AGGCCGGTGGTAGCAAACGTTCGTAGAGGTTCTGGTGGTCGCCACACTGTGCGCACCGCCGTGCCGAGCAGGTTTGAAACCCGCCGGTTTGGATAGACCGACTGTAGGTCGGACGGTAATTACGCCTGGACAACAGGGCTTGGCGAAGGGAGCTTGACGTGATGTTCTCACGGATCGCATCGAAAACGACGGCTGTTGCTACCGGAATCGTGACGGCGGGAGTGTTGGCAGCGGCACCGGCGCTGGCCGACCCGGAAGCGCTGCAATTCGGCCAATCGGCAGAGATACCCAGCCCGGGTGGCGCCATCCAATACACCGTGAGCAACTTGCAGCCCAGTGGCCACAATGACGGCATCTGGTACTCAGATGTCACCGCTCAGGCGGTGAGCGGCTTCCCGACACCCAACATTTCCGATTTCAACGCGCGGGCCGTCAACAGCTCGACCTATGCGGATATGAAGGGCAACGAGACCGACGGTCTACCCAATCAACCGATCGCGGTGGGCAGCCAGACATCAGGCCGGATCTATTTCGACGTACGCGGCGGTACGGCACCCGACAGCGTCGTTTATCGCGACGCCGGCGGCACCGACAAGGTTGTCTGGAAGGGCTGATCGCCTCGGACTTCGCCGCTCAGGTCGGCGCCGACGCGTCATGCAGCAGGCGCTCGACCATGGCGTCGTCGACATCGGTGAAGAACGCACCGACCACGTCTTCGATCTCATCGAAACCCTCGGCGCAGAAGAGCACCGGCTGATAGTGCGTGATGTCGTACGTCTGAACACCCATGCGGCCGACATCGAGCGCCCGGAGTTCGGCATGCTCGATCTGCTGGATCTCGCCGTATGAGGAAAGCAGCCCCGCGCCATAGGTGCGCACTTCCCCGTGCTCGCGCACCACACCGAACTCCAGGGAAAACCAGAAGACCTTCGAGACGAACTCCAGCGCCTCAGCCGTTTCCACGCGCCGTGCCGCTTGTCCCGCCAACCGGTACAGCGCCGCGAAACGATCGTGAGCCAGACAGTTGCCGTGCCCGACCACCTCGTGGATCAGATCGGGTTCTGGCGTGTACAGCGGCACGGAGTGGTGCCGGAGGTACTGCGTCGAGTGGAAAATCCCATCGGCAAGGAAACCGTAGAACTCGCGCAGCGGCACCAGGCCGGCTGCCGGCACGTATTGAAAGCCGGTCAGCGGCTTGAGCATCTCGTTGACGTCGACGAGTTGCGGAATGTGATCCTCGGGAAGCTGCAGTCGCTCACGGCCCTCCAGGTAGGCAGCGCAGGCCAGCCGCCGGTGCAGCTTGTGCAGTTCGGCGCACGCGATGCGCCAGACCTCTTGCTCGGCGTCGGTGTACGTCGCGATCGGCGGTGGTGTGCCGGGCTGCCAATCCATGGCGAGTGCGGCTATCTCATTGCGCCGCGCACGGTATTCGGGGTCGACCGCACCTGGGTGGTCGGCAGCCAGGTGAACGGTGACGCCATCTCCCGAGCGTGTCACCGGAGCATAGAGCTGAGCTTCCTCGAACATTGCTGCCTCCCGGAGATCCGGGCGTCGCATAGTGCGGCGTCGCTCGTGGCCGACCGTCGCTACGGCTTGCCACAGCGGCAGCCAGCCGGATTATGTCTTCCTGCAAACCAGGATATGCGCGCGACGGGCTTGGCGACGGATGCGCGCTGATGCGCGTCAACCGATTTCGACCGCACATCCGCTACGGCATCCGGGACTACCGCACCGAATCCATGGGGATCGGCGGGCTGACCAGACGGAAGTGCGACTTGCTGCGTTCCATGAATCGCCGCTCGTATGTGCCCTTGATCTGCTTGCCGTCCAGCTCGCCCGTCAGCACCAACCGGTCCTTGTCCGGCTGGGTGGCGCGCAGCACCACCTGCGTCGAATCCGACTCCGGCTCGCGCAGCTCGAGGCGATCTCCGTCGATGTTGAGCAGCCACCTGGTGGTGTAGCCCGCGGGCCCCTGGCTGACAAACCTGACCACGCCGAGTTGGCGCACCTTGTTGCGGTCGGTGATGGCGACGTTGACCCACGGCTGCGGACTTGCCTGGTTCAGCGTCGCTTCGCGCCCATCGACAGTGAATGATGTTGCGCGCCAGACGCCGTCGAGCGTTGAGCTCGGCGTGTGATAGCCGATGTACGCCAAGACGCCACCCACGCCGGTGATGGCCAGCAGCATGGCGGCGATGCCGAATTTGGCGACCACTCCAGCTCGTCGCAGCCAGCGCTTGTCTGCCCACAGCGGCGACCACAGCTCGACCGGGCGGGTCCCGCCGCGATTGAAGATCACGCGCGCCAAGTTCGGCCAATACGGGCACGTGATAGCGATTGCCACCAGGAACAATTGGGCCGCAACCAGCTTGACCGGCACGTCGTAGGTCATGTTCAGCAGGAACACCTGGGCTGTGGAGATCACCGACCCGAGCGCCCCGAGCACCCACGTGCGGTTCCACAGCAGGAGCAGTCCCGACAGCAGTTCGACCAGACCAATAGCGACCGAGTACGGCTCGGAGGCCCCTACGAAACCCCACAGGACGTTGAACAGGCTGGTGTCACCCGTCAGCTGCAGCTGATGCTCCGGCAGCGCCATATACCCCATCTGGACGGGGATCACCTTGCCCCACCCGTAGAAGATCATCACCAACGCCAGGCCGAAGCGCGCGAACACCAACAGCGAAGCAGCCAGGCTCCGGTAGTTGGGACGCCGCCGATCCATGACCGTCCACAACGCAGTGATGGGCAGTGCCACCGCAATCCATCCGAGTTGGAAACACCACATCCACAACATGTCTCCACCGGCAGACCTGGTGATCTCGACGCTGCGACCTCGAGTCAGATAGCTACCGATCTGCGCGAGTAGCCACAGCAGGCGCTCGCACGGATAGTGGCCCTCGTCGAAACCCACGACACTGCCGAATACCGTGACCAACAGAACCACACCGCCGGTGACGGCAAGCATTCCACCACCAACGGTGAAAAGCAGTCGGAAACCCAGTTTCTGAAGCGATGTCCACTGCGGGACGCTTTCGGCGATATCAAGTGTTTCCGTGGTGGGAATCGGCGAGTACGCGGCTCTCGTCACGGTAGCTAGGGTAAGGCTCATTGCGCTTCCACGCGCGTTAATTGACGAGAAGCCGTGGGCGTCACTTCACCAAAACCCTTGGCACTAACGCGATCTCGATTGGCTATAACTGACGTCCGCGTGGATGAAGGTACGGAAGAATGCAGAAAGAGCAAATAATCTGGGTTGCCACTCGCATTTTTCCCACAACCGGTTCACCTGCGAGATCTTCGGTTCTGAATGTCGACGGTGCGTCACGCCAGTTCATCGCGATGTGGGCAAGCTGATCGGCCAGTGTGGCGTTGCCAGAATTGAGCCGTTGTGAAACATCGGCGATCAACTCAACCATTGCGGGGCCACGGATTCTGACGGGCCGGACACCCGAACCAATCGCGGTCGGCTCGCAGCGGGTCAGGTGATGGTGAGGGTGTCACCGGTCGTCGTGACCGTCTTCGGCGCCAGAGGCTGCTCGGCCGGCCCCTTCACGACAGAGCCGTCGACATCGCTGAAACGGCTGCCATGGCAGGGGCAGTCGATGGTTCCGTCGGCGACTTTCGCCACCAGGCACTGCTTGTGCGTGCACACCGCTGTGAACGCCTTGAACTGGCCGGGCTGCGGTTGGGTGACGACAACCTTGGGCTCCTTGAGCACGACACCCCCGCCCACCGGCACGTCGGACGTCTTCACGGATACGGGTGCCGCCGCGGCCGTCGAACTCGGCTCACTGCTCGCGGACTGACCGCCCGACGGCGACGGTTCTTTACCGCCGCACGCGGTGACGGCCATCCCGGCGGCGACCGCTCCGGCACCGATGAGAACGCCGCGGCGGCTCGCCACGCGCGGCCGCTCGTGCAGTTCGGCTGTGTGCCCGGTCTCTGTCATGTGCCCAGCCCTTCGTTGCGCCTAAGCAATGGTCGCAGACAAAGTGCTCCCAAGATGGCGAATCTCGGCATAGTCGTGGTACCGACCCGACAGCCCGACCTACGGCTACCGAGAAGCCCTGCAGGCCAACGCAATCAGATGTCGGACCGCGCGTCGGAGGCTGCCCAGCTCGCGAGCATGCGCAACTTTTCGTCGGAGGATGACCCGGGGGCGGCGGTGTACCCGTTGAACACCAGCCGGTGGTCACCGGTGGCGCGCACATCGAGCGAGTCGTAGGCGAGGTCGATGGGACCGACGACCGGGTGGTTGAAGTGTTTGAGCCCGGTGCTGTGATTACGCACATCGTGGGCGCCCCAGCGGCTGCGGAACGCCTCGCTGCGGGTCGCGAGTTCACCAACGAGGTCCGTGAGTTCCTTGTCGTACGGGTCGCGGCCCGCCTCGGTGCGCAACAGCGCGACCGTGGTGTCCATCGAACCCGCGTAGTCCGGGAAGAAGTCGGCAGCCCGCGCGTCGAGGAAGTTGAACCGGGCGATGTTGGCTTTCCAGGCGGGTTCGTCGAGCACCGGCGCGTACAGCGCCCGGCCGAGAGCGTTGGTCGCGATGATGTCGAGTCGACCGTTACGGATGAACGCGGCGGCTCCGGTCATCGCGTCAAGCAAGTGCTGGAGGCTCTCCGGGAGCCGCACGGGCGTTCGACGACGCGGGCTTCGCGCAGGCTTGGCGGCGCGGGCCAGATGGAACAGGTGGGCAGTCTCGGCGTCGTCCAGCAACAGAGCGCGGGCGACCGCGGCGAGCACGTCGTCGGATACACCCTTGATGTGGCCCTTCTCCAGGCGGGTGTACCAGTCGGTGCTCACCCCGGCGAGCACCGCGACCTCTTCGCGGCGCAGCCCGGGAACGCGGCGTTGAGTCCCGCCCGCGGGGAGCCCGACTTGGTCAGGGGTGATCCGGCCACGGCGTGTGGCCAGGAAATCACGGATGTCGGCGCGCTGCGGGGTGCCGCTGGTGTTCACACCTCCGACGGTACGACCAGCCGTCGCCGGGATGGGGGTCGCATTTGTACCCCCTCCGGTTCGACCTGTCGCGCGCGGTCGAATCGGGGTTATCTGGCGGTCGTCTCAGGGATCGGGTCGGACGCTGAGCCCACCCAACACACGCACAACGCCGAAGAGAGGAAACCAACGATGAGCGATGAACAGAACACCGGCTGGACGGGCGGCCAGCGCGCTTTCGGCGACTTCGCCCCCGGCATGGTGCACTACACCGACCGCGTCCTGTTCGACGAAGTGTGGGAACGGCCGGACCTGTCCAAACGCGACCGCAGCCTGATCACCGTCGCGGCTCTCACCGCCATGGCCAAGACGGATCAGCTGCACTTCCACCTCGGGTTCGCCCGACAGAACGGGGTCACCGACGACGAACTGAAGGAAGCCCTGCTGCACCTCGCGTTCTATTCGGGTTGGCCCAACGCGATGGGCGCCACCACAGTGTTGAAGAACATTGTCGAGAACGACGAGTGAGACGCACCGGCCAAGACGCCGACAGGACCCAGACCAGGTCCGGCCAAAACCCGGCATTCACAAGCGAATTCGCAATCAGCGTAGGCCATGCAGATGGGGATCGCCACCGTTCGGTTCGACAGGAAAATGGTTGGACGGCGCCACGTTCGCATTGCTAGCGTGCGCAAGACCGTGGCAGTACGCGAGGAGGTGAGCCCCATGGACGCAGTAACCCTGTGGGTGCTCCCACTCGTGTTCACGGTTGGGCGATCGAGGTAGGTGTCGCCGGGAGCGCCGAAACGGCAATCCCGAGAGGCAACCGCTATGCACTTCACTTCTGAAACATCGTCCAACGGTGTCATCGAACGTTCCTTCACCCTGGATGACGTCACCGGCGTCCTCTGGTCACCAGAATCTGTCCCAGGCGCCGCTCCCATGGTCTTGGCCGGTCACCCGGGTGGGCTGCACAAGAAGGCCCCGGGACACGTCGCCCGGGCCCATTCCCTGGTGACCGTTGACGGTTTCCATGTCGTCTCCATCGACGCACCTGGCCACGGTGACCGGCCGCGAAACAGCCGGGACGAGCGCCGGATCGCGGAGTTCCGCCAGGCGCGGGCCGAAGGCAGTCCGTCGTTCGGCCAGATCCTTGCCGAGTACAGCGCCTCGGTGGCCGAGCGTGCCGTCCCCGAATGGCGGGCAACCATCGACGCCGTGATGTCGCTGCCCGAGATCGGCGCACATGTTCCGGTTGGCTACTCGGGCATGTCTCTGGCGGGCGCGGTCGGGATACCGCTCGCAGCGGTCGAGCCTCGGATCACCGCGGCACGCTTCGGCTGGCTGTCCGCGCATGACGCCTTGCTTGAGGCGGCGAAACAGATAACGATCCCGATCGAGTACCTGCTCCCGTTGGACGACAAGGAAATTCCACGCGCATTCGGTCTCGAGTTGTTCGATGCCTTCGCCTCGGCCGACAAGGTGCTGCACGCCTTTCCGGGCGGGCACAGCCAGGTACCGACAGATGGCCGGATCGACACTCGGTTCTTCGCGCGGCATCTCGGGGGTCATCGGCCGGCCTGCGACATGACGTGAAAGCGGGTTCGGCGGCCGGGGCCATACCGGCCGCCGAACCCCCTGGCCGATATGCGTAAGCCCTGCTACTCGACCGATCGAATAGGTATTCTCAGACCGCGGCACCGACTTGGAGCAGCGCACGAGAAGCGTTGGGCAACACGATGAGCGTATGTACCGAGACGGCTCCGCCGGCGGCTTTTGACGAGCTCGACACCAAGATCACTGCGGGCATGGCGGCCTACGGCATACCGGGCGCTGCCGTTGCGGTCTGGGCCGGCGGCCACGAACATGTCAAAGGCTTCGGTGTCACCAACGTCGACCATCCGAGACCTGTCGACGGTGACACGGTCTTCCGGATCGGCTCGACCACAAAGACGTTCACGGGCACCACGGTGATGCGGCTGGTCGACCAGGGCGACGTGGATCTGGACGCGCCCGTGCGCCGTTATCTGCCCGACTTCGCTGTGGCCGACGCGGCTGCCAGCGCCTCGGTGACCGTGCGGCAACTGCTCAATCACACGTCGGGCTTTCTGGGTGACGACATTCAGGGATTCGGGCGCGGTGACGACGCAGTGGCCCGCTATGTCGCCGCGATGGCGCGACTACCGCAGCTGACACCGCCGGGAACCGTGTTCGCCTACAACAACGCAGGTTTGGTGGCGGCCGGACGGATCATCGAGGTCGTCACAGGCTCGACCTATGAGTCGGTGGTGCAGAATCTAGTGCTCGAGCCGCTGCGGATGGGCCACTCGCACTACTTCTCCGACCAGATCATCGGCTTGAACGTGGCCGCCTCGCACACCGTTGTCGACGGCAAACCGGTTGTCGACACCGGTTTTTGGACGTTCCCACGCAGCTGCCACCCAACCGGCGGCCTGATGTCCACGGCACGAGATCAATTGCGGTACGCGAAGTTTCACCTCGGCGACGGCACGGCACCCGACGGCGCCCGGCTGCTCAGTCCGCAAGCCCTCACGGCAATGCGATCCAACCCGGGCGCCGGAGGCACACTGCAGGTCGATCTCACCGGCATGGGCATCACCTGGATGCTGCGCCCGTCGGCGGAGAACGTGACGGTCGTTCAGCACGGCGGCACCTGGAACGGCCAGCACTCGGGATTCTTCATGGTGCCCGACCGCGACTTCGCCATGACCGTCCTCACGAACTCCGACGGCGGAGCACAGCTGATCAACGATCTCTTCGGCGACGACTGGGCGCTGCGCCGGTTCACGGGGATCAGCAACCCGCCGGCCACGGCCCAGGATCTCGCCGCCACCGACCTGGAGCCCTTCCGGGGGCGCTATGTCGCCCAGCACGTCGCCGAATCCGGTGATCCGGGGCAGACGGTCATCGACTTCGAGGTGGGAAGCGGTCGACTTGACGGCACGATGACCGCCGATGACATCACGGGAAGCAATCCGAATTCGCAGACCAGCCACCGAATGGGCCTTGCCTTCTATCGCCCGGATCACGGACTCGACCTGGGAGCCGACGCCAAACCGATCGGAACCCGCTCCGATTTCGTACGCGGTGCCGACGGCACCATCACCTGGTTCCGCAGTCACGGGCGCCTGTATCGACGCCAATAGCGCGGGGCATGGGGGCACGCCGCCCGCGGCGGAAACCCTCGGCAGATCGTCGGCGTCACCTGCACACCCCAGGGCCGTTACGTAACATCGATCCAGGCAATCGGCAGTCCTACGCAACGCAAAGGTTCTCCATGTACACAATCGATTGCACTGAAGCCCCCGTGGCGCCGCCCCAAAAGGGCCCGCGCAGGTTCGCGGGCATCCTCACGATCGCCTTCGCCGTGCTGGCATTGGCAAGCGCTCCGATACCCGTTGCCAACGCCGAGCCGTGCCCGGATGCGGAAGTGGTCTTCGCCCGCGGCACAGGCGAGCCTCCGGGTGTCGGCGGCATCGGACAGGCGTTCGTCGATGCACTACGCGCCAAGGCCGGCGCCAAATCGGTCAATGTCTACCCGATCAATTACCAGGCCAGTGCCGATTTCGGCGACGGTTTCCAGTTCGCGCTGACCGTCATCGACGGGATCCGGGACGCTACCAACCACATTCAGGCCGTCGCCGCCACCTGCCCCGCCACCAGAATGGTGCTCGGCGGATTCTCTCAGGGTGCTGCCGTGGCAGCTTTCACCACGTCGGCGGAGATCCCCGAAGGCGTCCCCGCAGCTTTCGTGCCGCCGCCGATGCCGCCCGAGATCGCCAACCACGTCGCTGCCGTCGCATTGTTCGGCAAACCCTCAAACCAGTTCCTCAGCGATGCCGGCGCCCCGCTGATCACGATCGGTCCGCTGTATGTGCCCAAGACCATCGATTTGTGTGCCAGCGGCGACAGCGTCTGCGACGGAGCGCCACCCGGGCCGCCTACCGGAGCGCACAACTCCTACATCGCCAACGGCATGGTCGATCAGGCCGCCCAGTTCGCCGCCGGCCGACTCTGACGACGAACTGGGATACGCGGCGGGCACTAACTCTTCGCGCCTCTCAGGCCCGTTCGCGACGGCAGCGCTTCCTTTTTGAGCGTGCGCTTCGCCGGGTCAACTGAATAGCGCGCACGCTCGGAGAATTCGTTCGCACCTACGTGCAGAACCTGCAGCCGCTTGGTGTCGAGCCCCAAGTTCTGTGCAGCCCTGAGCGTCTGAGCTTCCAACTCGGCCTGCGAGGTGTCGGGCGCCCCTTCCATCGTCACAACGCGATGGACGTGATGTATTTCGCCACCCTGCGGATCGAACAGTAGACAGCAACTGACCGATTGCACGTTCTGCGAACCAGTAGACGAGAAGTTCATGGCGCACCTATCCCCAGTAGTCCATGCGTGCGACAAGGTAGGCCTCTTGATCTTCACCGGTGGCGGTGGCGAAGGTGATGGAACTGACGTGATCGAAGATGACCGGGGGCCAGTTCGGCCAGGCGCCGAAATCGATGTCCTTGTCGGATCCGTCCTTGAGCCGTCGCCGGTAATGCATGATGCCGGTGTAGTTCGCTCCCCCGCCGACCTGGCCTTGCAGGGCCGTTTGGGCACCCAACGTCGCCGGCGGCAGATTCACCTGGACGGTGTTGTAGCCGGGTGGCCAGCCGTCCATCCAGTGCCAATCGATTCTCGTCACGGTCATGCCAATCACCCTCCCTGGCTTGTCATCTGGGATCTTCGCCTGCGGATCACCACCGCCTGCGCAACACCTAGGATCGGGCTTGCCGGTAGCCGCCCAATAGCGTAGGGCGCTACTCGTTTCTCGGGTTTGCCGTTTCGACATGTCGTGACCACGACGCATCGTGCCTGCCAGAGGACATCGAGTGCGACCCGCCCGTGGCCGTCCGAACACATCTGACCCTCGCGTCAAAAATCAAGCGTCAGTGCGTTTGTCGCGAGCAAAGCCGTCGTTTCGGGCGCCATTTCGACGAGGAGCTGCGAGCATGGTCGCGGACGTATCCGCGGTCGGCAAACACAACAGGATTTCTGGACCCGAGGAGCTGCAGATGAAACGGTTGACCCGTTCCGGCGTGCGCAGAACGGTCTTCGCGACAGGAATCGCCGGGGCAGCCGTGATGGCGGCGATCGTTCCCGCGAACGCAACGCCCACTGCAGCCGGCCCGGCCGGCGTCCCGATACCCCTGGGTCCGTTCTCCCTGCGAAACGATCCCGGGTGCGACGTATTCGGATGGCAGCATCCGATGTGCGCCGGAGGCGCCTTCGACACGCCAGCGGACGACGGAATCCCGGGAGACAATGCGGCATTCGGCGGCATACCGGCGCCCGCGAGCGTACCCAATGTCGACGGCTCGCTCAGTCCTCCCGGCATGCCCGGCGATGTCTGACCCGTCCAGATTCCCTGGATAACTCATAGCGCCGGAGGGCGTTCTACGCGACGACAGGTCATTTCCGGTCCTCGGTAGAGCGTCAAAAGGAGAATCGCATGAGCGTGGACAACATTTCGCACCTGGGCGCGCAGGGAGCCGACGAGCTCGTCCCGTCGCGCTACGCGGTGCAGGTCGGTGACATCGAAGTGCTGGTGATCAGCGACGGGGTGCTGCCGATAACCGCCTCGACATTGGCCACCAACGTCGAGGCGACGGAGCTGGCGCACTGGCTGGACGACAATTTCCTGCCACCTGAGGTGGTCGACTGGCCGCTCAACGTGGTGGTGGTGCGCAGCGGCGACCGAACCATCCTCGTCGATGCAGGGCTGGGCCTGGAGTTCCCGGACTTCCCCCGGGCCGGTCAGACGGTGCAGCGGCTGGAGGCAGCCGGGGTCGATCTCGCATCGGTGACCGACGTGGTACTCACCCACATGCACATGGACCACGTCGGCGGGCTGCTCACCCAGGGGTTGAAAGACCGGCTGCGTCCCGACCTGAGAGTCCACGCCTCCACAGCGGAGGCCGAGTTCTGGGACGCGCCCGACTTTTCGCGCACCACCATGCCGCAGCCGATACCGGACGTGCTGCGCCGGGTCGCTTCGCAGTTCCTCGACGAGTACCGCGGTCAATTGCGGACATTCGAGACGGAATACGAGGTGGCGCCGGGCGTGCTGGTTACCCGGACCGGTGGTCACACCCCGGGACACAGCGTGGTCCGCCTGGCTTCAGGCAGTGACAAGCTGACGTTCGCCGGCGACGCCGTGTTTGCACCCGGATTCGATAATCCTGAGTGGCACAACGGATTCGAGCATGACCCCGATGAGGCGGCCCGGGTCCGGATCCGTCTGCTCAGTGAGCTGGCGGCGACCGGCGAATCACTGGTGGCCACTCACCTACCGTTCCCATCCGTCTGCCGGGTCGCCGCATCGGGTGACGTCTTCCGGTGTGTACCAACGGTGTGGGATTACTGACGGCGAGACGTGTTCACCGCCTTGGCCAGATCAAGGCGGTGAACACTCGACCATTCGGCTGTCAGCGGTCCGACTGGGATTGCGAAGCGATGATCCAGTTGCCGAATTCGACCGCGAGGTACCAGCGGTGGGCGGCGACCAATGGCGCGGGCGTGAGGCCCGGAAACTCCACGGTGAGAAGGGCTTCCAGCGCACCATCGCGGTCGCGTAGCTGGTGACGGACACCGCCGATGACGAAACCGTCGTCGAGGAGCGCCTGGCCCGCGATCTGGATGGGGTAGTCGGGATCGGCCGGCGTCGAGAGCGTGTCGGTCGTGGTGTAGTCGACCAGGAATCGCGTCGGTATCGGTGAGCCACCGGTTGTCGACGACCTCCTGTCGTCCGTCGGGCAGCCCGCGCAGCAGATAGTGGTCGGGCATCGCGTCGATCATGTTCACCTCGTCGTTGACGACGACGAGGTTGTTGAACCAGTCGGCGAACGCGGCGGCCGAACATCCCGGCGCAATCACCCGGATGACACTGCGGGCAACACGTCCCCGGCTGGCTGCGACGGCGACCCGGGAGATCTTCTCCGAGGTGGCCAGGTCTCGGCGCAACATGGCATAGATCCCGGCATGCCCGAGTCCGGTCTTGAGGGTGACCAGCGCTGCCCGCTGTGTGTCGAGGTCGGCGGTGAGCACGGTATCGATGTTGACGTCCGGCGCGATTTCAGCGATCGCTCGGGTGCCCAACCGAGAGACGAACTTCCTGAGGACCGCCTTGGCGCGGCCGGCTTCCCAACGCTGGACGTCAGATCGGGCCACGGCCCTGTCATCGATGAAGCTGGTGATGGCTGGCATTGAGCCAACATAGGCCTTGGCCGGCAACAGCGTGGCCGCGGTATGACAGCCGTCGGCCCAAACCGTCTTGCGGTCACTGGGTGGACACCGCGCACGTTGTCGCCGGTGCGCTCACCGGCGCACCGCTGGCATGTGCAGCCGCCGACAAACCCATCGCACCGCCGATGACGACAGCGACAGCGGCGGGCACAACAGCGTGGCGACCCAGGCTCTTGACGAAGTTCATGGCAATCCTCCTGTGTTGGTGAGCGTTGTGGCAGGACACTACGAAGCCGACCGACGTACGCGCGCTGTTGTGCGCACAACCTGGACAAACGCGCAATGAGCAGGCTTTTCCGCGTTCTGCTCACTGCTCCGGTCCGACACCAAGCAGATGGGACTCGACCGGCCGGCGGCGGTTCGATGAGTTACCGGGCCACCGCCGGTCTGTACCGGCATGACTGACGAAACCATGAGCGCCGCGTGCACCATCAACGCGCCGGCGACCACCGTCTTCGCCGTGCTGGCGGACCCGACCATGCATCAAGCGATCGACGGCACCGGCTGGGTGCGCGAGTCGCTGGACGGCAAACAGCTGACCGCAGTGGGCCAGGTCTTCCGAATGGCGATGTACCACTCCAACTACGGAGGTATGCACTACGAGATGGCCAACCGAGTCGAGGTCTTCGAGCCGCCGCATGTGATTGCGTGGCTGCCGGGCCAAGGCGCCGACGACGACCACCTCGAGTTCGGCGGCTGGATCTGGCGATACGACCTCAAGCAGGTTGAGGTCGACCGGACGGAGGTCACACTGACCTATGACTGGTCGGCGGTACCGCAGGCCATTCGGGAACACATCGGGTTCCCGCCGTTCGACCGGCAGCACCTCGACAACTCGCTCAAACACCTCGCCGAGCTGGCGCAGCATCGGGCCTAGTCCGGCGCGCTGTCATTCAGCGCATCGCTCATGACACCACGACGGCGAGTTGCGCTGCAGAAGCGCGGTTCCCGGACGTGCGCACACGGGCGGGACGACGGAAACCGCGATGCATGCCCATCGCCCTCCCGATGGCATCGGTGACACATTCGGCGGCGTCGTGCAGCAGCATGTGGCCGGCGCTCGGATGGTGCAGGTGGACCGCTCCGGGAATGGCCGCGGCCAGGTCACGCGAATGCGAAGGCGGCGTCAGGACGTCGTTGCCGCCGCTGACGACGAACGTCTTGGCAGCAATGGACTCCAGAGCGTGGTACATGTCGTAGCGTTTGAGGCTCGGCAGAAAGCCGGCGGCTGTCGTCAGTGACGCTGTCCGCAGGGCTGCGGCCCCCACGGCGGCGACCGCTGCGGCCGTGGTGCCGTCACCCGAGAACGTGCTCAGCACCTGACCCAACGGGCGGACGAGCGCCTGGACGGCTTTGTCGGTCGCCCGCTGTGGCATGCGGTGAACCAGCCCGAACAGCGCGCCCGGAGCAGGAGTTGCCAGCAGGCGACCGATCCCCCGCTGGGCGATGCTGCCTGCCGCAGTTCCCACCAGGACCAGACCTGCAGGCTCGACGGGACGTTGCGACGCCGCGCGACCGAAGTATGCGAGCGCTGTCATGCCGCCCATCGAATGGCCGGCCAGAGTCAACGGGCCGGTGATGTGCATCGCCGTCAAGACCTCTGCGAGATCGGCTGCGAGTTGGGAGATTTCGTAGGTGTGCATTGGCGCGCCGGCCGACCTGCCGTGACCGCGGTGGTCGTAGGCGATGACCCGAACCCTGCCGCCGTAACGGCGGCGCAGTTCACCCACCTGCAGTCCCCAGCTCTCTTGCGAGAGCAGAAGACCATGCAGCAAAACAACTGTCGGCGCGTCGGCGTGTTCAGAAGGGTACTCCGATATCGCGAGAAGGACGCCGTCCTTCGTCGTCACCGTCCGCGCGACGCACTCCTCGCGTGCTGCCGCAGGCCCAAACACGTTGGGCACCAATGGTTCGGGGGCAACCGACATGATGCACTCCTCGGTACGGGTGGACACCGGTACGGTCCCGGTATTTCGCTGCGCCAGAACCTACGGCGGAGATGCACCCGGCGGCTCGCTTGTGCGCGCTACCCGCACAACTCGCCGATTTGGAGTTTGTGTGCATTGACCGCGTCGCTTGGCGTCCTGAATACGTTGCGGGAATTGGGGATTCGAGCCGACTACAACTACGTGAGCACAATGCGCAAAAGTGACAAAACGCGTACTTGTACGGCTTGTGCGCACAAGCGGGCCAGCGCGCAGGCAGTTCCCTAGCGTCGTGAGCACAGATGACCAAGGCCCCACACAAGGAGCGACAAATGACGACGCGGCCTCCGAACCACACCGACGACCCATGGTCCGCCGCGACCATGGCCGCCAGCGTTCCCCAGACGGTGACCATGCGCGCCGCCGCGGCAGACTCAGCCACCACCCATTACGCGTGGTCGGCCGAGCCGCCCGAGTCCGCCGTGCCACAGCTGGCCCGCGAACCGCACCATCGGTTCATACGCCGACGTGCCCTGCCCCTGATCGCGGGTGGCCTGGCGGTCGCAGCGTCAGTCGGTTTCTTCGGCGCCCTGCACGCACGCCCGAGCACGACTGTCGACACGGCCACCCTCACCGCTGCGGCCCCCGCGGTGGCGCCGGCCGCGGCGCCCCCCTCGCAAGCGGTGTCACCGCCGGCGGTACCGGCGCCCACGCCCGTCGTTCACACGATGCGCACCACCACGAATCACCCGGCGCCCACGGGCCACAAGACATCGAATGCCGTCAAGCGGCCGTCTCCGCCGCCGCAACCCCAGTCGAACCACGACAGCGTGTCGACGCCCAGAAGCTGGAATCACAGCTTCTTCTCCTGGTTCACTCATCGTCACGACCACGACGGCCGCTGGCTGCACAACTTCGGACACGCGAAATGACCACGATGACACCTACAGCACAGCCCGACCGGGACAGCGAACAGCGGCAGATCGGGCGGCTGCTCGACAACCTTCCGGTCGGCCCCGTCCATCGCAGAGCGGTCATGGCCATCGGACTCGGCCTCTTCTTCGAGGTGTACGAGATCTTCCTGTCCAGCACGATCGCCGCGACGCTCAAGACGCACTACGGGCTGGGCGGCACTGCGCTACAGCTGCTCCTCGCGTCGTCATTCCTCGGAATGTTCGTCGGCGCCATAGCATTCGGCCAGATCGCCGATCGCATCGGGCGCCGGCGAGCCTTCCTGCTCACCCTGGTGTGGTTCTCGGTGTGGAGCGTCATCGCCGCCTTCGCACCCAACGCATGGCTGCTCGTGGCAGCACGTTTCATGGCCGGCATCGGTGTGGGAGCCGAATATCCCATCGCCGACTCGTATCTCGCCGACGTACTGCCGAAGGCTCATCGGGGACGCATGGCCGCGTGGGCCTACACCTGCTCCTTCCTCGCGGTACCGGCACTGGGCTTCCTGTCACTGTGGCTTGCCGGCCGCAGCCTGTTCGGCGTCGACGGTTGGCGAATCCTCTTGGTGATCGGCGCGATCGGCGCGGTGTTCATCATCGTGCTGCGCCGCAGCCTGCCGGAGTCACCGAGATGGCTGGCCGGTGCCGGGCGCATGGATGAAGCTCGCGTCGCGCTGCGCACCTTCGCCGGCGGCACCGATCCGGCCCCGCAGATCCCGGCCGACCGCGATGAGGCCGATGAAGTCGTCACAGTGGCGCCGGCACCGGCCGCGTCGGCGCTCTCGCGCCTGCGGCAGTCGCCCTACCGGCAGCGGCTGATCATGCTCGGCGTCTTCCACCTGTTCCAGCCCTTCGGCTACTACGGGTTCGGCACGCTGGCGGTGCTGGTACTGGTCAGCCGGGGTTACAACATCACCTCGTCGCTGCTGTTCACGGCCGTGTCCTTCATCGGCTACCCACTCGGTTCGCTCATCTCCATCCCGCTGCTCAAGCGGTTCGAGCGCAAGTACTTGATCATGGTGACCGTCGTCGTGATGGCAGTCTGCGGTGTGCTGTTCGCAACCGCGACCGTTCACGTACTCATCGTCGTGTACGGGTTGCTGATCACCGCCTCGAGCAACGTGTTCTCGAACATCTACCACGTGTATCAGGCGGAGATCTTCCCCAGCGACGTGCGCGCAACCGCGGTCGGGTGGACCTACTCGGTCTCGCGGCTGTCCAGCGCGGCGCTTCCGTTCATTCTCGTCCCGGTGCTCGACCACTACGGGGCCACGGCGATGTTCGCTGTCGTGCTGGTGGCGCTCGCCGCCACGATCGCGGTGATCGCGCCGATCGGACCGCGCACCACGGGCAAGAGTCTCGACGACATCAATCCGACGTGACCGGTCTGCAGACACGTGACCGGATCGCAAGTTTTGCTCATTGTGCTCAAGACGGCGCGTACGCTCAGCCCATGGTCAGAAGGCTGCACATGGATGTGCGGCTTGCCACCCAGGTGCTGTTGCTACAAGTCGCCGTAGTGACGCTCACGCTGGGCATCGCCGGCGGTCTGCTGGCCTTCATGAGCCACGAGCGTCTCGCCGCCCAGTACGAGGACCGGTCACTGGACATGGCACGCGCCATCGCGTTCGCGCCCGCCGTCCGTGCCGATGTCGCGCGCTACGACGCCACCCCGCTGGTCCCGAGCCCGGCGCTCACCGACGAGCTGGCGAGCGGTCCGCTGCAGCAATTGGCCACCGAGATCCAACAGCGCACCGGCGTGCTGTTCGTGGTGATCACCAACAGTCAGGGCATCCGGCTCTCGCATCCCAACCGCGACGAACTCGGCAAGCATGTCAGCACCGATCCCACCGAAGCGCTCGCGGGCCACGAGGTGGTAACCCGCGAGTCGGGCACCCTCGGACCGTCCGTGCGCGCGAAAGTACCTGTGCTGGCGCCGGATTCGAACCGTGTCATCGGCGAGGTCAGCATCGGCATCTCGACGTCCGCGGTGCACCGCCAGCTGTGGACCGATGTGCGGACCGCGGCGGTCCTGGTCGGCCTGGCACTACTCATCGGCGTGGTCGGCTCGTATCTTCTCGCCCGGCGCTGGCGCGGGCTGACCATGGGCTTGCAGCCTTCGGAAATGGCAGAGTTGATCCGCAGCCAGGCCGCGGTGCTGCACGGTATCGACGAGGGCGTGCTCGCCGTCGACACCGCCTGGAAGACAACATTCATCAACGACGAAGCCTCCCGGCTGCTCGAGGTCGGCCGCGAGGCGGGCAGGCCCGCGGAGGACATTGGCCTGACCCCACGGGTGCTTGAGGTGTTTCGGGCCGCGGACGCCACACCGAGCATCGCCACCGTCGGCGACCGGATCGTGGTCGTGTCCTCACGACCGGTCACCCGCGACGGCCGTGAGCTGGGCACCGTGTTGGTCGTGCGGGATCGTACCGACGTCGAATCGTTGACCCGCGAACTCGACGCCGTGCAGCTGATGAGCACGGTGCTGCGGGCCCAGCGCCACGAGTTCGCCAACCGGCTGCATCTGCTCAACGGTCTGCTGCACAGCGGACATGTCGACGAGGCAGCGCAGTATGTGGAGGAACTGCTCGGCTCCGGCCCGATGGGCTCGGCGCTGCCGGGCATCGAGGCCGTCCGCGATGCATTCCTGCAAGCATTCCTGGCGGCGAAGGCCGCTGTCGCCCGAGAAGCCGGCGTCACCCTGACGATCGGCGAGAACACCTGGGCGCCCGGCAGGCTCGCGCTTCCGGTGGATGTGACATCAGTGCTCGGCAATCTGCTGGACAACGCCATCTACGCAGCCCGCACCGGCGCGCAAGCCGACAAAGTCGTGGAAGTCGAGCTCCTGCAGGATGGTTCGACATTGCACATCACCGTGGCCGACACCGGTGACGGGGTTGCGCCTGATTTCGTCGAGCATGTGTTCACCGAGGGCAAGTCGACCAAGCCGGACTCCGGCATACCGGGCGGACGCGGCATCGGCATGGCTCTGTCCCGGCAGATCAGTCGTGCGCTGGGAGGCGACATCCGGCTGTCGAGCCCAGGTAATGCTGACGCGAAATTGTGCGGCGCAGAGTTCATCGCCCGGCTACCGGGTGTGATGGTGGAGGAGGAAGCCCAATGGGTGGCACAGAACTGACGGTGCTGGTGGTCGACGACGACTTCCGGGTGGCGAACATGCACGCGGGCATCGTCAACGCCTTGCCGGGGTTCTCGGTGTCGACGACGGTGACGACGCTGGCCGCCGCTCACAAGGCCCCACCGGTCGACCTCGCCCTGGTGGACGTCTATCTTCCTGACGGCTCAGGAATTGACTTCGTCCGCGAACTACAGTGCGACAGCATGGTTTTGAGCGCGGCCACCGATGCTCGCACGATCCGCGCAGCGATAGCGGCCGGCGCGCTGAGCTATCTGGTCAAGCCGTTCGCACCGACCGACCTCGCCGCCCGGCTGTCGGGGTATGCGCGCTATCGCCGAATCCTGTCCGGGACCAACCTCGGCGGCAGCGAAGTCGACTCGGCCCTGGATGCCCTTCGCCCCCGCATCGCCCCTGCGCAATCCTCCACGGCCGTTGCCTCGCCGACCAAACAGCTGGTGCTCCAAGCACTTCGCACCTCGGGTCGGGCGATGTCGTCAGCCGAGGTCTCCACGGAGATCGGGGTATCCCGCGCAACGGCGCAGCGGTATCTGTCGACATTGGCCACCGCCGGCGAGGTCAAGATCCAGCTGCGCTACGGCACGACGGGCCGGCCGGAACAGGAGTTCGTGGCTGTCGACAAACCGCCCAGTCGCCCTGCGCGGTAACTAGATCCGCCGGCTGAGTTCCTCGACTCCGGGTCCGGACAACTCCGGCAGCGCTACGCGACGACCGCACGCCGCGAGCAACAACGACACCACAGGCCCCTCGATCTCCGGCCCGTCACCGATGACGAAGTCGACATCGGTCCCGATCAACCGCAAGCCAGCCAGACGCTTCCGCCCACCCGACCGTCGATCGGCCGCCATGTATCCGACGGCAGCTCCGATGTGATCGGTGCAGTACACATGGTCCAGCCCGAGTGGGCGACGAATGTCCTCTCCATGCACGACGATCTCGACGATGCGCGAAATCACGGGAAGCGGCGGGGACGCAGTCGAATTCGCCGATGCCCGCAATGCCGCCAGAAGTTCCGACGGGTCGGTTTTGCGGCCGGCCATCACCTGCCGTTGCACGATCCGGTCCACACTGAAGCCTGCGCGAAGGAACTCGCCGGCGAAGCCCCGTTTGGTCAGGACCGCCGTTGCCGCCAAGTGGGCCACCACGTCGCGAACGGTCCAGCCGGCGCACAACGACGCGACGTCCCATTGCTGCCCCGTCAGCCCGCTCAAGTCCTCGATCAGTGCACGTCGTTCGGCATGCACATCGGCCCACACCCCACGCGTGTCGCCAACCATGGTGACCAGCCAACCACATCCGCACCACGCCGAAGAGGTCACGCCCGAAGCCGTTTGGGGCGAGCCGGTCAGTACTTCACCCGGAAGCCGCCGATGAGCCGGATGGTGTTCTCGTCGGGGTCGGTGATAGTTGACAACCGAACGCCTTTGGCCGCGTCGACGATGTCGCCCGGGTCAAGCCCACGTCGCCGCAATTCGGCGAGATGATGCTCAAGATCATCGACCGCGAAGTTGAGTAACGTCGACCCGGCCCGCTCGGCGTCGACGAAAACCTGCACCCAGCCGCCGGGTACCACCTGCCACTCGAGCAAATTCGGCATCGGATTGTTGTCCGCCGGCCGCCCGAACAGTGCCTGGTACCACCGCTCGCTGCTTGCCAGGTCAGACACTGGGGCAACGGCCAGCACATGCGCTATCGACATCTGAGTTCTCTCCTCTCAACACGCGTACACCTATGCCGACCACGCTCGCGCCGACAACTCATCGCGCACGCAATCGGACCGCCGGGCAGAGACGTGCCCACCGCTGGCACCGGCCCGCATCGCCCTGCCCGTCAGGTTCTGCCACACGGGACCAAAGGCCCTACTGTGGGCCCTCATCGAGGACTGCAATGGTCCAATGACGACTACCGCCCTCAGCATGCCCACTACATCCGACACCACCGACGGCGTGCGTGCCGCGTTCGTAACCGCCTTCGGTGAACCACTCCGTATCGAAACACTGGATCTGCCCACGCCCGGTTACGGTGAGGCGTTGGTCAAACTCGAAACATCCGGCGTCTGCCACACAGACCTTCATGCCGCACACGGTGATTGGCCGGTCAAGCCGCAACCACCGTTCGTTCCGGGACACGAGGGGTACGGCACCGTCGTCGCGCTCGGCGACGGTGTCGACGACCTCAGCATCGGCGACAAAGTGGGCAACGCCTGGTTGTGGTCTGCGTGCGGCCGTTGCGAGTACTGCCGCACCGGGTGGGAAACCCTTTGCGAGAGCCAACAAAACGGTGGCTACAGCGTCAACGGAAGCTTCGGCACGTACATGCTGGTCAACGCCGCCTACGCGGCGCGGATCCCCGATGGCGTCGATCCGCTCGAGGTGGCGCCCATCCTGTGTGCGGGTGTCACCGTCTACAAGGGTCTGAAAGTAACCGACACCAGACCTGGCCAGTGGGTGGCGATTTCAGGCATCGGCGGGCTCGGACACATCGCGGTGCAGTACGCCCGCGCGATGGGATTGCGCGTTGTCGCCGTGGACATCGACGATGCCAAACTTGCCTTGGCCACGCGCCTCGGCGCGGAACTGGCCTTCAACGCCGCCACCTCTGACGTCATCGCCGAGGTGCAGGCGGCCACCGGCGGTGTGCACGGTGTGCTTGTGACGGCCGTGCATCCACAAGCGTTCGGCCAGGCAATCGGCCTGACGCGACGCGGCGGGACGATCGTCTTCAACGGGCTGCCTCCCGGTGAGTTCCCGGCTCCGATCTTCGACATAGTCCTCAAGGGCCTGACCATCCGCGGGTCGATCGTCGGAACTCGTCAGGACATGGCCGAGGCGTTGGACTTCTACGCTCGTGGTCTCATCCACCCGACGGTGCATCGCGCGAGCCTCGATGACATCAACGACGTGTTCATCCGGATGGAGCGCGGCCAGATCGACGGCCGCATCGTCATCGATTACCGTCAACCACCCGCTGAGTAGTCAGGAGCACCTCGCGCCACAGGTCTGTTCCCGCATCCCGGCAACCCCTCCGCCCGATCGGCCTGAACCCGCGCTGCGACAATGGGCACATGGTCGAGCAGAGCATCTGGATGCAAAAGGTCGCGGCCGACCCAGGCCATTCACAGTGGTACATCGAGCGGTTTCGATCCATGGCACGGGCCGGCCAGGACCTGGCCGGCGAGGCTCGCCTGATTGACGCGATGGTCCCGCGCGGTGCCCGCATTCTCGACGCCGGCTGCGGTCCCGGGCGTCTCGGTGGGTATCTCGCGGCGGCCGGCCACACGGTGGTCGGTGTCGATGTCGACCCGGCGCTGATCGCGGCCGCAGAGCAGGATCACCCCGGACCACGCTGGCTTGTCGGTGATCTCGCCGAACTCGACCTGCCTTCCCGCGGAATCTCCGAGCCGTTCGACATCATCGTGTCGGCGGGCAATGTGATGACTTTCCTCGCCCCGAGCACCCGCGTTCAGGTGCTCAGCCGTCTGCATGCACACCTCGGCGACAGCGGCCGAGCAGTCATCGGTTTCGGGAGCGGTCGCGATTACGAGTTCAGCGAGTTCTTCGACGACGCAGCCGCGGCCGGATTCACCCCGGATCTGCTGCTGTCCACCTGGGATCTGCGTCCGTTCACCGAGAACTCCGACTTTCTCGTCGCGATTCTTCGGCCGTCACCCTAGGGCCTTGGCGAGGAAGACCCTGTCGAACCCGTCTTCGCAGCGCCTCTCGATCTCGACGTAACCGAGGCGCGCGTACCACGCGACGTTCTCGGTCATCGCCACGTTGGTGTACAGACGTGTCTCGCGGTAGCCCAATTGCCTTGCCCTGCACTCTGCTTCGGCAAGGAGCACACGCCCGTGACCCCGGCCCTGGGCGGCGGGTGCGACAGCGACATTCTCGATCAGCAGATGGTCGACGGCCGCGACCAAGACCATGACACCGACGATGTCGCCGGCGTCCTGCAGGACACTCACGTGGTCGGTCGTGCGAACGAGTTCGTGGTAGTCGACCGACATGGGCGCCGGCTTGCGACCGATCCGGGCGATGTAGGGCGAATAAGCCTCGGCGACGATTCGGGTGATCGACGCCGCGTCAGACGGCACTGCGCGGCGGATGAAGCCGTTACTGCAAATGGGGCCGCCCTCCGTTCCATCGTTCGACATAGTGCGGGCACCGATGTCAGTGCGCCGCGGCCGCCAACGCGACCAGCCCATAGGCCACCGCGAAGCGATGACCGAGCTGCCCGCGCACGTTACCGCGCCCGACAGCGACGCGGTGACCGAGCTGCTCGCTGACCGCGCGCACAAGTTCGTCGTCACCTGCACCCCCACCAACAAGCAGCACTCCGCCGGCGTCGGGGGCCACCTTCTCGATGCCCCGCATCACGTTGCCGCCGATCACCGTCCGCTTGGCCGCCAGACGCCAACTGCGCCATTCAGCGCCGGTGAGCCGCGAGGTGAACGGCAACAGGCCGCTCGGGGCCGAGGTCAACAGCCAACCTGTGCAGCGGCCGTCGAGAGGTTTGTCGAGGAACTGGCGCCGCCCGTGTTCGTCCTCGACCAGCTGCACGGTGATGGCGGTGAGCGACTCCGCTCGTTTGGCGTATTCTGCAGCGCTCCTGGATATGTCGAGCGCCGTGGCCGTGGCGCTGGTGAGAAGCTGGCCAGCTCCTGGCAGTGCGATGCGCGTGTCGTCGGTGACGACGTCCACGGTTCCCCCACCGACGTCGACAACCACCACGTCGGCGGTGGCGCCGGGTGTCGTGAGCGCACCTGCGCGCGCCGCCGCGGCCTCGGAATCGATGCGGGTGACCGGGACTCCGAGGGCGGCGCCGAGCACGTCGACATCCGCCGGTGCCCGGTCCCCGCTATCCAGGGTGGCCATCACGAGGCTGTCCGCCACAACCGAACCGCGCCGCGAATTGGCTTGCGCTGCAATGTCGGCCAGGTAGACAAGCAGGGCCTGATCGCCGTGGTTCGGTGCCGGCTGCGGTGAAGCCGACGTGGAACGCGGGGCACCGTCGAGACAGACCACCGCGCACACACTGTCGAACAGCGAGTCAGCAACGGCACAGGCGTCGGCACGTTCGTCATCGCGCAGGCCGAACACGTCGGCGAGCCAGAAAGGATCGGTGAGCCGCTGCAGCGGTCCCGCTCCCTGCCGCACTTCCACCGCAACCAGGGTTGCCGAGAGCACCCGCTGCACATCGACGTCGTCGACCACCGGTACGCCGACGCTCAGCCGGTTCGACACGAGCACCGCCTCGTCGTTCGCGGTCAGCACCGCGACGACGTTGCGCCCCGCCGCCACGGCCTCGTTCACCCGGGCGGCCACCGCGCCGTAGCCCCATTCGGTGCTCGCGCACGCCACGACGGGACGGTCGGAGGTCACCTCGCTCAGGCGTTCCACGGGTACAGGTAGGCCGACACCGGCGTCGTCACCCGCGGTGGTGGCCGCCGAGCGCGTCACGACGGTGAGCCGGCCGGTGGGGCGTACCGCCAACCGGACCCGTTCGACGGCCGAGGAGACCGGTGGGGTCGGCGCGAATGCGGCTCTGTCGACCACCAGTCCATGGGCGTCGGCCAGACGTCGGACCAGCTGCGCAGCACCTTGCACGGCGCGCAGCGACCCCTTCCCACCGCGGGTCGGAGTTCGCGCGCTCGCGCGCACGTCGGACCCGTCGGCCCCGGCGCAGAGCACCACTTCGGTGGTGGCGTTACCGATGTCGACACCGGCCCACACGGTCATCGCAACAAGCCACGCCGCCGGTACACCGCGGCCGCCTCACGCACGAACTCCGCACAGGTGGGCGCCTGTTGGCCGGCGAGTCGTTGAGCCACCGCCTCCAACTCCTCGAATGTGGAACGCCCCGGGCGCAGCGCCTCGTACGCGGCGAGCATGTCCTCGGCGCTCAGGGCGGTCATCTCGGCTGCCCGCCGAAGGTTCTGGGCCAGTTGGACCGACCCGGCCAGTTCGGCGGTGTCAGCCTGACCGAGCAGTGTTTCCCGGCTGATCCGGACGTCATCGAGCGTCAGGACGCCGTTGCGGGCGGCCTCGACGGTGACTTCGTGAACGCTGCGGCCCGAGTGTGACGTGGCAGTCATCGCTTGAACTCCAATTCGACGTGCGGGATGCTGTCGTTTCCGTTGCGGCAGGCCGACTCCCGGCGCTCAATGGCGACCATCGCGACAACCTTGGTGTGATACCGAGCGGTGATTGCCTCATCGGTGTAGGCGTTGCGCATCGGTGCCGGCGTCACGCCCTTGGCGTGTCTGCCCGCATTGATGCCGATGAGGCGGTACATCTCCGGGGTGATGAGCGGAGCGATGCTGAGCAGTTCGAGGTTGGCCAGCGGGGACAGGTCGCGGCGATGGATGATCGTGGTGCCCTTCGCTTGTAGCCCGACCGAGATGCCGGACCCGGACAGCCGCGCCGCGGATTTTCCCATCGCGCCGAGATCGATGCTGTCGGCGATCCGCACCAGGCGCGGCACGCACTGCTCCTCCTCGAGACCGGCGAAGATCTGCTCAAGCGCGTCGTAGATGGTCATGCCCGAAAGAGTGCGAAACAGCTTGGTGCCGAACGCAGGCGACACCCCGATGACGACTTCCCGCGGATCCTCGCCCACCCGCGCCGGGCCGCAGACGATCAAACGGTCCGGTTCGGCAAAACTCGCCTGCTCCCGCACCAGGTCGGTCACCGACCGGGCCTGCCGCACGCTGTCGATCTGCGCCTGCCGTTCGGCTGACGGCCGGTAACCCGTGCCCGGGCCGCGGTAGTCGTTGGGGTCCGTCAACACCGACAGCACGTTCATCTCCTCATCGAAGATCGCCGCGGTCTGCAGGTAGTCGCCGGAGATCCGGGCCCGGGCCATGCCCAGCACGCGATCGGCGAGGTCGGGAAATCCCGTCTCGGCGAGCGCGGCGACAACGTCGAGAACAGTGAGTCCGGATTGCTCGATCATCCTGGCAGCACTGAGCACCCGCACCCCATCGGTGCTCGGCAGGTCCTTCGAACCTTCCGCCCCCACAACAGCTTCCACGTGCTCGTCATCGAAGTCGGCGAGCCCGAGGTATTCGAAGACCGCACGCGTGGCTTCGGCTGCCTGTCGGCGCATGGCCTCCAGCGTGGTCGGGTCGACCGACCGCAATCCACCGTCGACACCCCAGTCGCGCTGTAGCACCAGGTAGTCGTCGAGGTCGCTCGCATTGAAATTGGAAGGCCCGAACATGTTGTCGTAGGCCATCACCGAGCCGAAGCCGGAGAAGATGAAATCCGATCCGGACAACAACACCGGCAGCGTTCGACTGGTGCGGCGCATGGTCGATTCCGAGACCAGGGTGTCGTTGCCGCTGCATGATTCCAGCCCGCGAAGCATGACCATGAGATTTTCCGCGATCAGCTCACGGACACCACCGGGCACCGACGCCGTGATCGACGCGCCGTCGATACCGCCGTTCTGGACTCCCTGGGCCCCGATCCCCTTGGCGAGGGCCACGCATCGGGATTCCAGGTAGTTCATCGACTTTCGCTCGGCCTCGCCCATCAGCACCTCGGACCCGGCACCGCTGGACAACCGCATCTTGATCCCACGGGACGCGTAGCACGAGGTCAGGAACGCCTTGGACCACGGGGTGTCGTCACCGTCGGTGAAGACCTGTTCGGTGCCGTACACCGATACCGTCTCGGCGTACGAAACCAGCCCCCGCACACCCATTTCCAGCTCGCGAGCCTCCTCGACCGAACACTGGGTCAGCGCGCCGGGGGCGGGCACTTGAGAGCCGATCAGCAGTCCCACGGCAACGGCCGGGGCATCGTCGAGCACCGGGACCGTTGCCTCCAATTCCCGGAACCCGTACACCACCGCGGTCGCGGCATCGGCGGCGATCAGCAACGGGTCGTCGAGACGATTTGTCACATGAGCCTGGTTGGCGGGAGTGCGACGGGCACGCATCTTCATCATCGCCATCTGAATTTCGACCGGCTGCAGCATCGCGACCACGCGGGCCATCTTCGCCGGGGTCAACCCCGCGCAGACCCTCAACACCTGCTCGCGGGGGACGCTGGAGTCGACGATCATCCGCGCCAGATCGACTTCGGCGATCGCCATCGACCGCGGCGCCTCGGCATGATCGATCGCGTACCGCACGATGAACTCGTCGATCGTGTCGAAGTCCGCGGCCTGAGTGGAATCCATCTCCAGCACGGTGCCGTCCTCGGCCACAACCCAGGACGGTTCCGGGTCGTGCGGTGACAGGTGCGAGATCATCCCGAGTTCCGGGTCGGCTTCGGCGAACCCGTCGAGGTTGACCCGCTGCTCGTCCAGCATCCGGATACGCCCGAGCCGGTGATCCAGCTCAAACTCGGTGCCGCTCAGGTACATACCGGTCCCCCATACCTCTCTCGTACACGACGGGCTCAGCATCCATGGGCCGCCGGGGCGCGACAACCGTTTGCGCCCGGCTTCCACCAACATGTTGATGCAGTGCTCACCACGGCGGTACCGGTGTGACATGGCCTACAACAATGTGTTGGAAAGACACTGAGAGCCTCTTACGGTCGGCCCACCCGTCTCGCAGACTTGCGCCGAACTGCACGCAGCCGCCGCCCGCGACTGCGCTGTGAGAGGAGGAATCAACCCATGACCGAGGTTGTCAACGCGGACAACACGCCTCGCGGCGACACGTCACCGGA
Source organism: Mycolicibacterium brisbanense (assembly GCF_001570425.1). GTDB lineage: Bacteria > Actinomycetota > Actinomycetes > Mycobacteriales > Mycobacteriaceae > Mycobacterium > Mycobacterium brisbanense. Next base: position 179,712 of record NZ_BCSX01000018.1, on the reverse strand, counting down.
ACGACATCCGGCCAAACTGCGCGGGCATCTCGGCGTGCCCGCCATCGTGCTGATGGTCGTGGCCGCTGCGGCGCCGCTGTCGACCATCGGCGGCAACGTGCCGATCGCGATGGTGCTCGGAAACACCACGGGCATACCGGTGGCATTCGTCGTCGCCGGCGTGATCTTCCTGCTCTTCGCGGCCAGCTTCGTCGCGATGTCGAAATACGTCACCGATGCCGGCGCCTTCTACGCCTACATCCGGGAGTCACTCGGCCGCGCGGCCGGGACCGGCGCCGCCGTTCTGGCGCTCCCGGCCTACATGGCGACCCTGCTCGCCGTCGCCGCCTACGACGGCGTCATCCTCAACGGCCTCATCACGCGATTCGACGGACCGAACATCCCCTGGTGGGTGTTGACGGGGCTGGTCCTCGCGGCCGTCGCCTGGCTGGGCTACCGCGACATCGACCTCAGCGCCAAGGTTCTCGGCGTCTTCCTGGTCTCCGAGGTCGCCATCCTGCTGGTCCTGGACCTGGTGATCGTGGTGCGCGGCGGCGAACACGGCATCACCGGCGACTCGTTCACCCCGCAGGGCATCGCGGGTGGATTCGGCATCGCCCTGCTCTACGCGCTGTGGGGTTTCGTCGGCGTCGAGGCGACCGCGGTCTTCCGGGACGAGGCCAAAGATCCCGACCGCACCGTGCCACGCGCCACGTACTGGGCGGTGGGCATCGTGGCGACGTTCTATGCCTTCTCCAGCTGGGCTCTCATCGAGGGCAACGGTGGGCATGACGCGATCCAGGCGGCCAAGGATGATCCCGACAATTTCATGGTGAACACCGCGCAGCAGTACCTCGGGATGGTGGGCCGTGACCTCAACACCGCGTTCTGGTTCGTCAGTGTTTTCGCGTGTGCCTTGGCCTTTCACAACATCAGCTCGCGGTATTTGTTCGTCCTCGGTCAGAGTGGAGTCTTCTCGAAGAAGATCGGCCAGGTGCACGCGCGGCACGGTTCGCCCTCGAACTCCTCGCTGGTCATCACCGTGGCATCGTTCGTGATCATGGCGGTCCTCGCCGCACTGAAGCTGGATCCGGTGCTGCAGATCTTCGGCCCGCTGGGTGGCCTGGGCATCCTGGCGCTGGCGATCCTGTGGTTGCTGACGACCGTCTCGGTGGTGATCTTCTTCCGCCGCCGCGGCGGATCCACCGGCACCGTGGTGCTCGCATCGGCGGCCACCCTCGTCCTGGCCGCGGCCCTGGTGCTGGTCGTATCGAACCTGACCCTGGTGGTCGGCGGGACGCCGACGCTGGCCGCGATCTTCGGCGTGATGCCGCTGGTGTTCTTCGGAGTCGGCATGCTGCTGAGCCGGCGGGCGACCGCGGAACTCTCGGCGGCCCCATGAGTGTCGTCTCTCACCGACCCGTCTCCTGATTCCACAGCCGTCCAGGGCGCTGATACCGTCGAATCCGGTGTCGGCGCCCTGCGGCGGTCTCGCCGGCACCGGTACCGAACAGCCGAGCCGAATACGGTCCATCAGCAGAAGGGACGACATGTCGCGGGACACGCCGCTGAGCGTCGCGGCGGCCTTGACCGTTCCGCCGCTGGACCAGGGTTCGGTCGTCGCCGGGCATCGCGGGTTGACGCGCGAAGTCCATTGGGTCGACATCAAGCACGCTCCCGCCGAGTCTTTCGTCCGCGCCGGTGACCTCGTCTTGACCACCGGCGCCGACATCCATCAGCCGGGTGTACGGGACTTCCTCACCTACGTCGTCTCCTCCCGCGCCGCCGGGGTGGTGGTGAACCCTCCTCCGGACGTCGCCGTCCACGAACTACTGGCCTCACTGGTCCCGCTCGCGGACCACCACGAGTTTCCCGTGGTGCTGCTGCCCTGGGAAGTCGCGTTCTCCGAGGTCCAGCGAAACCTGCTGCCCTTGGTCAGCCCGTCGTCGCCCGACACCCGGATCGAACTGGCCATCGGCCGCCGCGAACGCGAGCATGCCTCCTGGGTTGATGTCGCCGGGGCCTTCGCGCACGCTCTGCACGACGTGACGGCCGCGGCGGGCCTGTCGGTGCGGTCATCGGTGACCGAGGACCTCGTGATGTGTCAGTTCTCGGCGGCTCAGCCTGCTGCGACGGTGTCGGCGTTGGTCGCGTCCGCCCACCAGCTCAGGGCGCTGCCGGACGACCTCGTCAGTTGGGTTCTGCTTCCTGCCCTGCAAGGCCAAGCGGTCACCGTCGCGCCGTCGGTAGCGTCACCGGTGACCGAGAAACCAGCTGGCTCATGGCAATTCGCTGAAGTGCTGCGGCAGCATCCCCGGTGTATGGCGACCATCCTGCAAACCCTGCAGCCGTTGGTGGACTACGACAAGACCCGCCGCGGCCAACTCGTGCACACCTTGGAGATCCTCCTCGACGAGGCCACGAACATCAGCGCCGCCGCCCGGGCCCTCTTCCTGAACCGGCACTCCCTCATGTACCGGATCAAGCTCATCGAGGAACTCACGGGACTGTCGCTGAAGAACCCGGCCGACCGGTTCCAGCTGGAGGTCAGCGTTCGCGTCCACCGGATCAACGAGGCACGCGTCGCCAGTCTTCGTCCGTGACGGCGTTATCGCACCGGCCAACCGAATCCGCAGCAAAACCCCAAAGAGCTGCCAGATCCATCTCAGCGTCCTAACAGTGCGCCGCTCATAACGTCGCTTGTGCGTTACGAATGCGACCCGATCGGAGGACGATGAGCAAGCTGGTCGGCAAGGCCGCCATGGCAATCGGCGCGGCAGCCATTCCGGTGGGAATGTTGGCGACCGGCGTAGCCTCGGCGGACGACTACGCAGGTAAGACCTACGCCGACGCTCAGTCGGCACTCTCGGCCGCGAGCATGAAGGGTGTCATCGCCACCCGCTCGGGCGATACGCTGCCCGACGACAAGTGTGTGGTGACCAGCTCGGAAAAGGCACCCTGGATCAAGGGCGACAAGTTCGCGGCGGTCACCGACACCGTGCTGCTCAACCTGAACTGCAGCGCCACGGTGGCCTCCGCAACCCAGGCCGGCAACTCCGCGGCCAGCCCGGAGGGACGGGCCGCGATCGCCGCCGCACAGCAGCAGGCCGCGCAGGATCAGGCACAAGCTGCCGCCGATCAGAGCAACAAGAAGCACTAGGCAGTTACGACTGCACCTGGCCGAGGGTGACCTGAACGGTCCGGGAGGCTCCCGACGGGTCGTCGTAGGTCAACGTGATGTTGTCCCCCGGCGCCTTCGAACGAACCGCGGCGACCAGTGCGTCCGGCCCGTCGATCACCTGGTTGTCGAGCTTGGTGATCACCGCGCCCCTGGGCAGGCCGGCCTGGGCCGCCGGGCCCCCGTCGACGACTCCGGCGACGGCAGCACCGTGGCTGTCTTCGGCAGTCGCCAGCTGGACACCGAGGGAGGCGTGCTGGACGGTTCCTGTCGAAATCAATTCGTCGGCAATGCGTTTGGCCTGATCCACAGGTATCGCGAAGCCGAGCCCGATCGAACCGCTCTGCCCGCCACCCTGCGAGCCCTGGCCCAGTGACGCGATCGCCGAGTTGACCCCGATCAGATCGCCGTTCATGTCCACCAGCGCCCCTCCGGAGTTGCCCGGATTGATCGCGGCATCCGTCTGGATGGCGCTCATCACCGAGTGCTGACCGGTCTGCTCGTCACCGGTCGCGACAGGTCGGTCGAGTGCGCTGATGATGCCCGTCGTCACGGTCCCCTGCAGGCCCAGCGGTGAGCCGACCGCCACGACGTTCTGCCCCACCTTCAGATCCTTCGAAGAACCGATGGTGATCGGCGTGAGCCCGGAGACGTTCTGGGCCCGCACCACGGCGATGTCGTCGGCAGGGTCGGTTCCGACGACGGAGAACGGCACCGTACGGCCATCGGACATGGTCACCGTCGCCTGCGCGGCTCCGGAGACCCGGCCAGAGGGTCGTGCGGAGGGCCCATCCGACTGGGTGTCAGGCCCGTCCTGGCTGTCACCTGGGAACTGCCCACCAGGAAGCATTCCGCCCGGCAGGCCGGGGATCCGCATGCGGGGTCCGCTGTCGGACGTCATCGGCCCCTGGTTGCCGGCGTCCTGGGCGACGGCAGCCACCACGTGATTGTTGGTCAGGATGAGCCCGTCGGAGCTGAGGACGATGCCGGAGCCCTCCTCACGCCCCTGCCCGGTTTCGATCTGGAGCTTCACCACGCTGGGCAGGACCTTGGCCGACACCTGCTCGACCGAACCCGTGGGCGCGGCATTTCCCGGCTGCGCCGGCGCGGAACCCTTTGCCGGCGCGGGCTTTCCGATGTTCACCGGGGCGGGCGCCTGCGCGGTGGGTGTCGCGTGCCCCGCATGGTCCACCACGGCGACAGCCGTCGCGGCACCTGCAGCCATCGCCATCGCGGCCGTGCCGACGACCAGGACACCGACCCGAGAGCGCTTACGCTGCGGCGGGTTTTGCTGTCCCTGCGGTTCCTTGTAGGAGGCGCCCGCATCGGGGTACGCCACATACGGCGGCGGATACGCCCCACTGAGACCGGACGAATTGGGCGCATAGTGGTACCCGGACTGGTTCCACTGTTCCGGGTTATGGTGATCGGAAGGCTGTTTCGGGCGCCACTCATCGTGGCTCGGCTGTGACGAATTCCTCGACCAGTCACTCATTGCGTGCTTTCTTCTTCCTCGAGACGCAGATACCCATGCGCCGTGCCGGCGCCTGAAAGTAGGTTGCCTGCGCCGACTGAGGCTTTGCTGAGAATGAGTTCGGTGCCGGCCAAGACTTTTGGCGCGGGTCAGACGTGTGATCGTGCGAACCCGGGAATGCGACCGTCACCGCCCAGCGGGCGAAAACAGGACTGCCGCATTCTGTGTCGTGGCCGCAAGCACCGGCTACGCTTCGGAAGTTGTTGTCCTGAACCGAGCGGAGGACTCATGCACGTCGGTCGAGCCGCTGTGGAAGTCCCGCCGTGCGCTCGAACGAGGATCCGATGACAGCAACCGGCGCGGACCTGCGCGCCGCCGAACGCTGGTTTCTGGACCGTGGTCTTCCCTCGGTTCTGACAGCGCGCGGGCGACTGCGGGCGGTATGGCCGCGATCGGCTCCCGCCTTGTCCGGCTTCGCCGTGATTTCAGCATGCTCGATGATCATCTACCTGCTCACCGGCGCGACGGCGCTTGACGTCGACGAGGTCGACATCACCCCGGTTCAATGGGTCGCGCTCACCGTCGTGACGGTTGCGGTGCCCCTTGCTGCCGCCGTCGGCTGGCTGGTCGCCCGGATGACCACGGACCGCAGTCAGTCCGTCGCGTCGGCGACGTCAGTGGTGATTGCCTTGGTCTGCAGCGCTATTCAGCGAGACTGGGTGTCCTTGGGAGTGACGGTCTGCGTCGTCGCCGCGGTGCTCGCGCTCACAGCATCGGGTTTCGGATCGGTCCTGGGTTGGGCGGCCCGGCTCACCATCACGCAGATCGCGGGACTCGGCGAATTGATGGTCGGGTCCTTGCCGGTCGTACTCCTCACCGTGCTGGTGTTTTTCAACACCCACGTGTGGCTGATGGCCGCGACGATCACCCCGGTGCGGATGTGGCTGGCCGTCGGTCTTCTGGTGTTGATCGCCGTCGCGTTCGTGATCTCGCGCCTCGTCGAGCGAGCCAAACCGATCCTGCAATCGGCTTCAGCGTCCGCGCGTCACGCCGATCGTTTGGAAGGGACACCGTTCGACCGGATGCCCGACCCTGACGAACCGTATCCACTCACCCGTGGCGAGCGATTCAACGAGGTTTTCGTTCTCGCCGCCACCCAGATCGCGCAGGTTCTGACGGTCGCGGCAGTCACCTCGGGGATCTTCTTCGTGCTCGGCCTCATCGTGCTGAGTCCCGAGGTCGCCGACAAATGGACTCGCGGCGGCGCGGGTTCGGCCAACATCCTCGGGCTGGTCGTGCCCGTCCCCCAAGCGCTGGCCTACACCACCCTGTTCCTGGGATCACTGACGTTCATGTACGTCAGCGCGCGGGCGGTCACCGATGCCGAATATCGCGCGACCTTCTTCGACCCGCTGATCGACGATCTCAAGCTGACGATGGTGGCGCGCAACAGGTACCGCTACAACACGTCGGCATGACCTTTCTGCCGCCAGGTGCCCGATTGCCGGTGAACCGCAAAGGGGACTGTAGCGTGGCGGCCGTGAACTCCTCTCGTGTGTCCCGTTCCGTCGGGTTTGCGGCCTGTGCTACCTCGATCGCCATCACGCTTGCCGCGTGTGGCTCCGACGCGGGCAGCCCGTCGGCAGGTACGTCGAGCGCACCGGCGACACACATGTCTTCAGCCGCTACTGCGCCGTCTCCGGTCAGCACCACCGCACCCATCGCCAGCACCTGCCCGACGGCAGCGCCGGCTGCGGGCGGCAATCCCCAGTGGACACTGACGGGAGCCACCGGCAGCGTCGGCGTCACGGGTTCCACCGACACCACGGCGCCGGACGTCAAGGTCGGCGCACCGTTCAGTGTGACCGAGACACAGGTGCACACACTGGTTCCCGGCGACGGACCGGTCGTCGCGGACACCGCGACCGTGTCCGTGTGCTACATGGGCGTCAACGGACGCGACGGCAACGTGTTCGACAGCAGCTACCAGCGCGGCGAACCCGTCCAGTTCCCGCTCGACGGAGTGGTGACCGGCTTCAAGAAGGCCATCGCCGGACAGAAGATCGGCTCCACGGTGGCGGTCGCCATGACCCCGGCAGACGGTTATCCCGAAGGTCAGCCGCGCGCCGGCATCGAGAAGGGCGACACGCTGGTATTCGCGATCAAGATCCTCGACGCCACGAGCTGAGCTGCAACAGGGCGCGCCGAATCGCGCGCCCGCCCACGTGGGTCATCGGTTGTGGCGGAACGTCTTCCAGTCGCCGATCGCGTCCAGTCGACGTCGCTGTTGGGCTGCGGCTCCGCTGTCGAGACCATGGTTGCGGTCCTCGAGGTTGCCGATGACGCGTTCGCGGTGCTCGACCGGATTATGGTCGTCGTACTTGAACTTCGCCTCGACGCGCACAACCGACAGCCGGAGGCCACGGATGCCCGGGAGCATGCGCCCGTACGGACCATCGTCGACGGCCACCTCGGCATGCCGGCCCTCGGGCTGGAAGTCCCCGAGCTGAGCAGCCAGAATCGCCACCTTGCCCTCGGCGTCGTCGACCACCGTCGGGCGGCACACGAACTGCACGGAGGTGTAGTAACTGGTGGGCACGCCGTCCTCGTCGGGGCCACCCGCCTTGGCGCGCCAATACGTCGGGATGTACGCGTAATCACCGATCACCACCACCCGGACCTCGCCGGCAGCCTCCAGGTGCGGCCACACCGGATTGGGCCGTGCCAGATGGACCAGCAGCTCATCCCCGGCAGGGGTGAAGTGAGTGGGCACCACCACCGGCGCCTGAGTCGGGTCGATGTTGTTGACCGCCAAAATCCCGAACTGGTCGGTGTGGGCAAGCCACTCCTGCCATTCGGCAGTTTCCAGTGCGGCATCCCATGGGTGGATCAGCATTCGGATTCCTCGGCTTTCAGTAGGCTACCGGACATAAAGCGTTGTTCTACAAGGACATTCGTTCCCAGCCCACGCAGCCGGGCGGCCAGATCCTCGGCGGCGGCGTGCAATTGCGCGTCCGTCATCGCACCGAGCGCGTCGAGGATGAACAGCGCCGACGTGGTGCCCTCCCGAAGCTGGGTGCGGCGGGCCTGACGCCAGTTCCACCGCCGGCATGTCACCCCTGCGTCGTCGCACCACACGACTTCGCCGGGCTCCGGATTCTCGACGACTTCCAGACCGTCGGCCACGGTGTCGAAACTTTCGGCGCCGGTGGCGCGGATCAGCTGCGGCGCCCCCTGGTACCGGGACAGGTCTTCACCGCCCACCGGCACCTGATGCAGCACAGAGATCGCGTTGTAGATATCGGTGAGCCGATTGACCCGCGGCAGACCCGAACCCGCCCGCCGCGTCAGGGCTTCCACGCTGTTGCGGGTGCGCTGCGGTTTCGCCCCGAACGCGCGGTACGCCTCGCGCCAGTCCGCGATGTGCGGAAGCTGATCGACGGGACCTCCGCTGATCGCTTGCGCGGCAAAGGATTCAGCCTCGCGCAGCAGAGCCTCACCGGCTTGGTCGCTGGGCCCGGGCACCAAGCCGTCGACCGCCAGCAGCACAGCACGGTAATCGGGCCGCAAGGCGAAGACGGCATCATCGATTCGCGCGCCGGCAAGGAACGCCGCGAGGGATTCAGCCATGCCGGGCCTCCGAAGACGCAGACGCTGGGCCCAGTCCAGGTTCGAACACGGCCAACGAGAACCGTGCCGCGTCCGCGTGGGGATTGGCATACGCGTGGTCGACATCGCCGGGAAAGGCGATGGCATCGCCCGTTTCCAGTGCGATCACCTCATCGGCCACCTCGACCGTGATCGCGCCCTCCAGCACGTGGACGAGTTCCTTGGTACCGGCGGCGTGCGCCTCGCTGGCGTGCCGGTCGCCCGGCCCCAGCGACCAGTCCCACAACTCCATGACATCCGGAGGGTTCGTGCCTGCGACCAACACACCGCGCCCGCCTGCCGCGCCACTCCACAGCTCCGCGCCCTCACCGCTGCGAACCACCTTGACCGCCTTCGGTTCCGGTGACTCCACCAGCGCCGGAAGCCCCACACCGAGAGCGTCACTGAGCCGCAGCAGCGTTCCCACACTGGGATTGACGGCACCCTGCTCGACGCTGACCACCATGCGGCGACTGACCGACGCGACCTCGGCGAGATGATCCAAGGTCCAGCCGCGCGCCTGACGCTCCTGCTTGACGCGCGCACCGATCGCGGTCGCGAGTTTGGCTACCGAATCCACGTAGTGCACCATAGCGCACTAGTGGTGCATGAAGCCACACTGAAGGCCGTGCAGGGATGGTACCCGGGAGGGTCCTCGTCGCGACGACCCGTGGACGGATCGCAAAGCCTTGGTGCACAACGGATTACCGAGCAGGACGGTGATCACGATCCGCCAACCAGGTGATCGGGCCGACCGCGAAATCAGCCGGATCGCGGCCGGCCGGGCCGTGGCGGGAATCGTCGGGACGCCGGAGCTTTCTCCGACTTCCAGAACCCCTCCACGGCGCCGCTGCCCGGCGGCGAAGACTGACGAAGACCCAGGAACACCAGGAGAATTCGGCAACGTGCCCGGTAGCGGGCCCGCTATACTCCTGCTGCGCCGCAGCTCGATATCGGTGCCACAACCGGGAAGGATCGCCCTGCCATGCCAATGACTTCTTCGATCGCGCGACGGGCGACACTGCCGATGGCCGGCGTAGCTGCCGCGCTCATGGCCTGCCTGCTCATGCCGGCGACCGCGGGTGCCGAGCCCGTCGACGCACCCAACTGCACGGCCGCAGACCTGGCCGGTGTCTCTGCGGGTGTCGCGGCATCGGTTTCGGCATATCTGTTCACTCACCCGGACGTCAACGACTTCTACACCGGCCTGCGCGGCCAGCCCCGTGACCAGATGGCGGCTGCGGTGCGCACCTACTTCGACGGCAATCCGCAGGCCCATACGGATCTGCTCGGTATCCGCCAACCCCTCGTCGACTTCCGCAACCGCTGCGGCATGTCGGAACCCGACCAGCCGCTGCTGGGGCAGTGATGTCGAGATCATCGACCCCGTCACGGTCACGCCGATCCTGGCTCGCGGCGGCGTTGGCGACAGCCGCCATTCCGGGTGCGATGGTGTTCATCACGCCCGCGGGTAGCGCCGCGGCCGACGTGTGCGTCGGTGCGGGCCGCCGGATCAACGTCAGCGGCTGCGCGAACATCGCCGACGCCGTCGCGCCGTATGTCCCACCGCCGGCCTACTACGCGCCACTACCCGAAGACGTTCCGCCGCCGCCTCCCCCGCCACCGCCTGCCATCAGCGGCTGCATCGGCTACAACGGCCGGTGGGTCAGCGCGAACGGCTGCCGATAGTCGGCTCGGTCACCACCGCATACTCCGAAAGGTCCTGGCATCGCGTCGAGCAGTTGACCGTGCGCGCCGCGTCACAGGTTCGCTGACAGGCACGATCACTAGGATGCCTAACGACTGGATCCCAACCGGGGTCCGAATTCGTGAATCGGAGAATGGCAAATGGTGAGTGCAGTGCGGGCTTCGATGCTGCTCGCTTCGGTGGCGACAGCGCTGACAGCACTGCTGTGCGCACCAGCGGGGGTGTCGCACGCGGACGACCCAGGCCTGCCTCCGGTGTCGTTGACCGGTACCTCAGGTGCGCCGCTGCAGCCAGGCGCCACCTACGGCGTCGGGATGGTCGTGGTTGCGCACTTTGCCGGGCCCGTCGACGACCGCGGCGCTGCCGAGCGCCAGCTTGCGGTGACCACCGATCCGCCGGTAGCCGGGGCGTGGCACTGGGTCGATGACCACACCGCGCACTGGCGCCCGCCGCAGTACTACGCCCCCGGCACCCTGGTCACCGTCGGCCAGGACGCGCCGTTGACGTTCACCATCGGGGCGTCACACATATCGATCGCCGACGATGCGACCAAGCAGGTCAGCGTCTACGACGGTGGCACGCTGGTGCGCACCATGCCTACGTCCATGGGACGCGGCGGCACCGAGAAGGTCGGCGACAAGACGCTGAGCTTCTGGACACAGCCCGGTGTGTACACCGTCATGGACAAGAGCAACCCGGTGGTGATGGATTCATCCACCTACGGACTACCGATCAACTCACACCTCGGGTACAAGGAGTCGATCAACTACGCCGTGCGCATCAGCTCGGATGGGGTGTACCTGCATGAGCTCGAAGCCACGGTCTGGGCGCAGGGAAAGACCGACACCAGCCACGGCTGCCTGAACCTCAACCACGACAACGCCGCCTGGTTCTACAACTTCTCGGTCCCCGGCGATGTCGTCGAGGTCAAGAACACCGGCGGAAAACCCTTGCAGCTCTGGCAGAACGGTGACTGGAGCGTGCCCTGGGACCAATGGGCCTGAGCGCGCCGCTCGCCTGACGGCGCGAAGGCCCCGGTAAGACAAGCGGTTTCGGCGCGGCCGCCCGATCGCGGCCGCGCCGAAACAGTGTCAGATCAGCCCTGGGCGAGAGCCGCGTAGAGCGAACGCTTGGCGTCGGTGACGGCGGCCAGGATCGTGTCCCGCGCCTCCTCCAACTTCTCCCTCTGCTCGTCCGTGCCGGTCCACATGATCGTGCGGGCCAGACCGGCGACCTCGAAGAACTCCTTGCGCAGCTTGAGGACACCGGCGAACTTCGACGCCTGCGCCAGGAACGCATGCGCGGTATCGCTGTTGATGCCTCGCCAGGCCAGGATGTTCTCGCCGAACTCGGTCAGCGTTGCGACACCCTCGTCGACGGTCACCACGCCACGCCCTGCCAACAGGCCGATACCCACCTCCGCCGCCCCCTCTGGCGGCGTGAATGCGCCGTCAGTCGCCTCGGTAACCCGGCGGGTGATCTCTGCGGCGTCGGCCGGACCGTCCAGCAATAAGGCCGCGGTGGCCGCCGCCGCGAACTGGCCGCGACCGAACCCGTGGCCGCCGAAACCCGGGCCACCCCATCTCGGGCCCCCGGACCCGCCGCCGAAGCCGTGCCCACCGAAGCCTCCCCCGAAGGGACCGAAACCCGCTGCGCCGAACCCGAATCCACCGGGGAATCCACCGTGAAACATGCCTGCCTCCCTCTCGTGAGGTCTTCAACTGTGTGTTTGAACGCTGCATCGCGTCAATATCACGATATATCGCTAACTTGTCGAGGTGGTCTACCTAATCCAAACTCTCAGCAAAAAATCAGGCGCGCCGAAAAGCAGTTGTCAGCGCGAGAAGCCAACCCCTACGGTCGGGCTATGCCCGCACACGTACTGACGACTCTGGCGACGAGCGGCGGCATCGCAGCGGGTGACCGACACCCCACCGCCGGCGGCTACCGCTCCTGCCGCAGCAGCACATCCACCGAATATGGCGCCGAAAATCCTTCAGCCCGCGCATATTTCGTTGACGCAACCAACCACCCGGGGACCGCGACGGCGCTCGATGGCCGACGGCTGTGCGGATGATGACGGACTTCTTCAACGCGAACCGCGCCAACTGGGATGATCGTGCCGGGCTGCACGCTGCCCGGGACGGTTCCGGATACCGCGTCCAGCAGTTCATCGACGACCGGTCAGCGATCTCGCACGTCGTACGGTTCGACCTCCCGCGGCTCGGCGACATCCGCGGTGTCCGAACCGTACATCTGCAGTGCCACATCGGGACCGACACGCTCTCGCTGGCCCGGCTCGGTGCCGCGGTGACGGGCCTGGACTTCTCCGGCCGCTCGGTCGAGGAGGCCCGACGACTCGTGGCCGAGACCGGCGACACCGTGGATTTCGTTCAAGCCGACGTCCGCGAGGCCACGTCCGTGCTGCCCGCCGGGGGCTTCGGTCTGGTCTACACGGGCGTGGGCGCCCTGTGCTGGCTGCCCGACGTCGGCCAATGGGCAGACGTCGTGGCAGCACTGCTCGCTCCGGGAGGCGTCGTCCACATCCGCGAGGGTCACCCGATCCTGTGGGCGATGGACGAAACCCTCGACGACGACTTGCATCTGAGGTTTCCGTATTTCGAGCGCGAGACCCCCTTGGAATGGGATGACGCGTCGACCTACGTCCCGACCAGCACGCCACTGCAGGCAACCAAGACCTACGAGTGGAATCACTCCATCGGCGAGATCATCACCGGCGTGCTCGATGCGGGTCTGCGGCTGGAGATGTTCGTCGAGCACGACAGCGTGCCGTGGGAGGCACTCCCGGGCCAGATGACATTGCGCCCCAACGGCGAGTGGGCACTGACGACGCGGTCGGGCGTGGCACCGCTGAGCTACACCCTGCGGGCCCGCAAGCCAATCGGTTAGGTGCCGGCTCAGCCAAAGGGGTTGAGCAGCAGCGTGCACAACCGCGGCAGACGGCCGATGGGAATCCAGGCCACCATCGAACGACACGTCCCCGACGCCATGCCGACCGGTCCACCGCAGACCGGCCACGCGCCGAGTCCCTGTGTCTGCAGGACGTTGCGGGCAACCCGGATCTGCTCGGCACGAGGGGCGTCGGCGGGCGAACCCGTGCCGCCGTTGGCCGCCCACGTGGCCGGAGTGAACTGCAGCCCGCCATAGAAGCCGTTACCGGTGTCGGCGGCCCAGTTCCCGCCCGATTCGCATTGGGCCATCGCGTCCCAGTTGGGTTCAGCGTCGGCGGCCGGGACTTGCAGAGCTGTTTGCGCCACGGCCATCGCACCGATGATCGCGAGCACCGTGACGATCTTTCGCACGAGCATGTCGATCCCTTCATTGGGCCGTGCGCCGAGGCGCACCCCTTCAAAGGCAAGGGCGAGACGCTTTCCCCACCCCCATCGTGATACAGAGTTTACCCACGGGGCGTGAGTTAATCAGGCGTGCTAGAGAGTCTAATTGTCTTCTTTGAGTTTATTTAATAGTTATGTGCCAAATGGGGCAAATGAGGCTCCATTCATCGCATAGATGCAGGTCAGAAGCCTGCAGATTGTCGATGCGGACACCAGTACCACTGGCGCCATTCACACAATTGGACTGAATTACTGTGACAAATGGTGGCTTTGATACAAGTCGGATCAAAGTTGCTGCAGTGGTAAAAATGAAGATTGTTACTGCTGTGATATATGAGGTGCCTGTGATTATTGAGGTCTAACGGATGGGCACGTCAGACACCGAACCAGCGGTGCGATACGCGGCTGCGCGAGGCACGTACCGCGCCGCGGGTCAGGCAAGCGAACACGGGCGTATCACTGATTGGCGACGCCGGCGCTACGCCGAGCAGGCGACCGTGGGCCGCCCAGTGAGTTCAGGTGTACGGAGAACCGTCAGGACGCCGGCGGGGCGGTCACCGGCTCGCCGGGCGCAGGCGGTTGACCGCCCGGTGAGTTGTTGAACTGGTATCCCGGTGGCGGCGGACCGTTCAGCGGGTAATAGCCGGGCGGCAGCGCGGGCCCAGCGGGCGCACTACCCGGGGCAGGCGCGGTCACCGGGGTCTCGGAGCCTGGCGCATTGATGGATACGTATCCGGGCGGCAGTTTCGGTGCGGGACCTGCACCGGGCGGGGGCGCGACGCCGCCGGCCACGTCGGGATCCTGGAAGGCGTAAGGATCGCGGGCCTGGTGCCACAGATCGCGCAGCGAGCCGATCGGCCCCGAACCGTACTGGCCGGAGCCGTACACCGGATTCGCGATCTCAGGGACCTGGGGCGGACCAACCGGCGGCGCAGCAGGCGGACCAGCGGGGCCGTCGTTCGACACGACAATCTGGCCGGGGGCCGCGACAGCCGGATCTGACGGACCAGGTGCCGGTGTCGGCGCGGCCGGATCAGCGAACGCCGGGATGGCGGGGGCCAGGACGGCACCGACCGCGGCCACGCCTGCGATCGCGAACTTCACAGTGCTGGTGGCGAGCGTGGAACGGCGCTGGGTCATCGATCCGGCGGTCCTCTCTGTTGCCCCGTGGGAATCGGTTGCGGCCCCGGAGTTCATGACGAACGAGCCGAGGGTAGAGGCATCGTCGCACACATCGGCTCGGCGCACCTATCTCACGTCGAATGTTCCTGCCTGCCGCTGGCGCAGAGTCGCCGCCTGCAGCGTGAGGTGATTGCGCTCGGCGAGATTCTGCGCGTGCGTCGCGGCCTCGGCGTAAAGCCTTGCCGCCGTGGCGAGATCGCCGGATCGTTCGTGCAGGTAGGCGGCGGCCGCGGAGTACCTCGGCAACGTCGGATCGAGCTGCGCCAGCGCCGCGAGCCCGGCGCGCGGTCCATCGGCCTCGCCGACGGCGACCGCGCGGTTGAGTCTGGCGATCGGGCTGTCGGTGAGCCGCACGAGTTCGTCGTACCACTCGACGATCTGCACCCAGTCGGTTTCCTCGACGGTCTGCGCGTCGGCATGCAGCGCCGCGATGGCCGCTTGCGCCTGGTACTCCCCCAGTCGGTCACGCGCCAGTGCAGCTTGCAGCACCGCGACCCCTTCGGCGATGAGGTCGCGATCCCACAGATCGCGGTCCTGCTCAGCCAACGGCACGAGGCTGCCGTCCGGACGAGTTCTGGCCGTGCGTCGTGCGTGGTGGAGCAAGAACAGCGCGAGCAGTCCGGCGACCTCGGGATCGTCCGTCGCCGCCGCCAGCTGACGGGCGAGCCGGATGGCTTCCACGGCGAGATCGACGTCGCCGCTGTAGCCCTCGTTGAAGACGAGGTACAGCACCCGCAACACGGTGTGTACATCGCCGGGACGGTCGAACCGCACGGCACCCACCGTCCGCTTCGCGCGGCTGATCCGCTGAGCCATCGTCGCTTCGGGCACGAAGTAGGCCTGGGCGATCTGACGGGTGGTCAGGCCACCGACCGCCCGCAGTGTCAGCGCGACGGCTGAGGACGGCGTCAGACTGGGGTGCGCGCACAGGAAATAGAGCTGCAGCGTGTCGTCCGTCGATGCGACCGCTCCGGGCGGCGGCTCGGCCCACAGCCGCTCCTCGCGGTTGCGGCGCGCGGTGTCGGACCTGACCAGATCGAGAAACCGGTGCCACGCCGTGGTGATCAACCAGCCCTTGGGATCGTCGGGCGGGTTGTTCGCCCATGTCTCAACGGCTTTGACGAGCGCCTCCTGGACCGCGTCCTCGGCTGTGGCGAAGTCGGCGCCGCGATGGACGAGCGCCGCGAGCACACCGGGAATCAGATCCCGCAGCTGCGCATCGTCCATCGCGTGATCCGGCATCTACTCGGTGACGGTCGGCGTGTGGGTCAAAAACGGCCGCAATTCCAGCCATTCGTGGATCGGCGCGCCGCCGGCGCCTGGCGCTGCGGACAATTCGCCTGCCAGCTCCACCGCCCGGTCATAGGAGTCGACGTCAATGATCATCCAGCCCGCGATCAAATCCTTGGTCTCGGCGAACGGGCCGTCGGTGACCGGTGGCTTGCCCTGACCGCCGTACTGCACCCAGACGCCCTCGGGGGCGAGGGCCTGGCTGTCGACGTATTCGCCACTTTCCTGCAGGCGAGCCGCGAAATCGTTCATGTACCCGATGTGCGCCTCGATCTCGGCGGGCGTCCACTGATCCATCGGCACGTCGTTGACCGCGGCCGGCGCGCCGCGATAGTGCTTGAGCAGCAGGTACTTGGCCATGACATCCTCCGATTCTGGTCCGCTCGGTGAGCGACCCTAGTTGGTTGTTCATTCCTGGGACGGAGCCGCGACGACGTTCTCGACATCTTTCGTCGCACTTTTTCAGGTCTTCTCCAAGACGACGCGGCCGACAGCGGATCGCTTAGATTGGTTAAGCTTCAAGTGTCCGACGTCAGTCACAACCGCCGAGGTACGCAAACATGAT
The DNA here is from genome assembly GCF_001570425.1 of Mycolicibacterium brisbanense. Taxonomy (GTDB): domain Bacteria; phylum Actinomycetota; class Actinomycetes; order Mycobacteriales; family Mycobacteriaceae; genus Mycobacterium; species Mycobacterium brisbanense. Next base: position 163,332 of record NZ_BCSX01000018.1, on the reverse strand, counting down.
CCTCACCAGCAAGAGCGCGCTGGCGGCCGTCGCGGTCGCAGGCGCGATCGCCGGCTCAGCAGTCGGTCTGAGCGCCGCCACCGCGAGCGCCGATCCGGCCGTGCCGCCGCCATCGCTCGAGGCACCGGCCTCGGCGCCGCGCAAGCCGGCGCAGACGTGGCAGGGCCAGCCGGTCGTGTGGTGGGACTGGGGTTCGGGCGGCCACTGGGGCGTCTGGATCAACGACGGGTTCATCCCGCTCACCTGACCCGGGTGATCTGCGGCGCGGTCAGACCCGACACTGCAGTCGGGTCCGACAGCGCCGCTGCGCGAGATCAATTCGGCGGCGGATCCTCGCCGTCGGCGGCCCCCTCGACACGGGGCTGCGGGGCGCGCTTCGGTTTCAGTGCGAAGTTCCGCTGACGTCGCGCGTTGCGCCCCGACGGTGGCGTGACGGCCGGGCGTAGCCGCGCGACGCGGCCAACGACCCGCCGCAGGCCCGGGGGGCCTTCGATCCGGAAGAAATCACGAATCCGCCCGGTGCCGTGCCGCAGCGGTGACCCGAACAGCTCACCCATCACCACACCGGCACCCAGCGCCAGCGCTGTGGCTCCAGCAGCCACCATCTGCGCGACGCCGTCGGTGAACCGGTCTTCGACGGCGAAGAAGAAGACCGCCCGGAACACCGCCAAGCCAGGCAGCATCGGCATGATGCCTGCCGTCGAGGTCACCAGCGCCGGTGCGCGCCGGCGGACCGACACCAGCGTCGCAAACAGGCCGACGCCGATGGCCGCGATACCCGTCGCCACCAGTTGACCGAACCCGGCCAGACCCAAACCGATCAGCACCAGCTCTGCCAGCCCCGCCGCGAGCCCGGCGGGTGCGGCCGAGCGCAGCGGCGCGTAGCTCGCGATCGTGAAGCAGACGCTGGCCAGCGCCGCGCCGACGACCGCCAGCAGGATCGGCAGTGGCCGGTCAGGGGGAACGAACGTCTGCGTCGAATCCACATGCAGCCGGATCTCGATGCCGGCGACTGTGACGACCTGCAGGCCGGCAATGATGCCGACGACAATGCCTGCGGTGAGGAAAAGCGCCTCGCTCAGCCGGGCAACCGCAGTGATCATGTGACCGGTGAGCGCGTCCTGCGTCGCACCGACCAGCGTCAATCCCGACAGCAGCATGACGATTCCGGTGGCCACCAGCGCGGTGAGCCCCTCGCCGGTAAGCAGGTACGCCCCGATCGCCACCAGGGTCGCCACCGCGGCGCCGACCACGTTCTGGAAGAAGAACGGCGTTCCCATCCGGTTGAGGACGCGTCCGAGCCGATCGATGGCGGCGGCGGTCAGCGCTGCGAGCAGACACGTGAACCAAGTGCCGCCGAGGAGCATCGCGACGCCGAGAGCAAAACCGGCCCACCCCGCTGTCGCCAGCCACCGCGGGTAGGGATGGGGGCGCTCGGTCAACCGGTCCATGGCCTCGTGGGCGTGATCCAGCGTGACCTCGCCGGAGGTGATCTGCTGGACGAGTCGGTCCAGGTCTGCCATCCGGGTGTAATCGGTGGCACGAGTCCGGACCGATCGAACGATTGTCACCGGCGCAGCGTCGACGGTCGGCGGAGCCGACACGAAGATGGTGGTGAACGCGATGTCGACGACGCAATCCGTGAGCTGGTACGCCTGTGCCACATCCTTGGCCGTGGCCACCACGTCGGCGGTGCCCGACCCCGACGACAGCATCACTTCGGCGAGCCGGATGGTGAGATCGAGGATCTTTCGGGTGTGCACTTCCCCGATCTCACTGGAAGTCCGACTGCGTTGGCCTGCAAGGGGTGCCGGGTCACGGCGTCCGGGTAGCGCAATCCACGCCCCGCTGCGGAAGCGGGGCAGGCCGCCTGATCGATCTCGTGCCATCACCCAAAACGATACTGAGCGGCCGGCCCCGCCACGCCACGGCTGTGTTGCAGACCGGTCACCTCCCCGGCTCGGCGGATCTGTCACCGGGGCTAACTCAGGCGGTGAGCGCATCCGTGCGCCTGGAAAGCGAAGTGGGACTGTGGACTCCGCAATCGGTGTCGTGCACCGCAATGCGCGCGCGACTCAGATCGGCGAGCGTGGTGCGTCGGCCTCTTCCTCGGTCACCATGACCTGTGGCACCTGAAGCAGTCCTCGGGCCTAGTCGAAATATGTTGTCGCCGCGAGGTTCTGGGTACGGCCCTATCCGCGGCCGAACTCCTCGCGGATGATCGCGACGAACCGGTCGACATCGTCTTCGGTGGTGTCCCACGCGGCCATCCAGCGCACCTCGCCGCGGGCGCGGTCCCAATCGTAAAACCGAACACGTTGGTGGATCCGGTCCGCGACAGTTGTCGGTAGCGTCGCGAAGATCGCATTGGCTTGGCTGGGCTGGGTAAACGCCAACCCGGGTAGCGCCCCATCGGCGATGCCTGCCTCCAACGCAGATCGCAGCCGAGCCGCCATCGCGTTCGCGTGCGCGGCGCTGCGCAGGCCCAGATCGTCGTCGAACAGCGCGAGCAGCTGCGCCGAGGCGAACCGCATCTTGCTGGCCAGCTGCATTGTCAGCTTCCTGAGGTAGACGAGCCCGGTGTCGGGGGTAGCGGCCAGTGCGACGACCGCCTCCGCCCCGAGCAGACCGTTCTTGGTGCCGCCGAGGCTCACGATGTCGACCCCAGCATCGACGGTGAACTCCCGAAACGGCACTGCCAGGGCCGCCGCGGCGTTCCAGAGCCGCGAGCCGTCCATGTGTACCGCCATGCCATGGTCATGGGCGAAGTCCGCGATGGCGCGCACCTCGGCGGGTGTGTAGACGGTGCCCAGCTCGGTGCTCTGCGTGATGCTCACGGCCAGCGGCTGCGCCCGATGCTCATCACCCCACCCCCACGCCTCACGAGCCACCAGTTCCGGCGTCAGCTTGCCGTCCGGCGTCGGCACGGTGAGAAGTTTGATACCGGTCATGCGCTCGGGAGCGCCGGCCTCATCGGTGTTGATGTGCGCCGTGGACGCGGCCACCACCGCGCCCCACCGTGGGAGCAGACTCGTGAGCGCGACGACGTTGGCCCCGGTGCCGTTGAACACCGGGAACGCCTCGGCATGGTCGCCGAACTGCTCGCGTACTACCTCCTGCAGACGGGCGGTGTACCGATCGCCTCCGTAGGCCACCTGGTGGCCGCCGTTCGCCGCGGAGATCGCCGCGAGGACTTCCGGGTGCACACCGGCATAGTTGTCACTGGCAAAGCCACGCCACTGCACGTCATGGATTGAAGAGATCGCCACCCGTCCATCTTCGCACCGGCGAACCACCTGCCCGATGCGGGCAGCGCCGCCGCGAGTAGTGGAGTAACTCGATCGGTTAAAGCGTGTGTGCACAACGACATTCACACCATGACCCAAGCAGCGTCAGCGTCTACCCAAGATGACCGTACGCTGGAAAGACGTTGTGGCGTAATCTCTTTCATTCCTGAGCAGGGTATGACGCCGTAACCGTGGCTGTGTGTTGCCTGAACACGTGGCAACCTCCGACGCCAAGTGGTGTAGTGGATAGATGTGCATCCGGTACGACGGGGGGACGACACCACGATGACCGACGACGCCCGACAGCAACGACTCATCCAGCGCATCCAGCAGTTGCACGCGACGGACCCACAGTTCCGGGCCGCCGCCCCGGATCCCGACGTCAGCGCGCGCATCCAGGATCCTGACCTGCGGCTGTGGCAGGCGATCGACGCGTGCCTGACCGGCTACGCCGACCGACCCGCCCTGGGCCTGCGATCCCGTGAGGTGATCCGCGACCCGGCCACCGGGCGTACCACCACCAGCCTGCTGGCCGGCTTCGACACCATCACCTACGGCCGCCTGCGAGACAATGTGGTGGCACTGGCCAACACCTGGCACGGCAGCGGGTTCGAGCCCGGAGACTTCGTCGCGGTGCTCGGTTTCACCAGCATCGGCTATACCGTGATCCAGCTGGCCTGCGCGCGCCTCGGGGCGGTTTTCGTTCCGCTGCAGACCAGTTCGTCGGCACGGCAGCTCGCGCCGATCATCGCGGAGACCACACCGCGGATCTTCGCCGCAAGCGTCGAGTCCCTTGACACCGCGGCCGAGTTGATCATCGACGCCCCGTCGGTGCAGCGGTTGGTGGTTTTCGACTACTCCGAGGCCGACGACGACCAGCGTGAGCGCTTCGAGGCGGCGACCGCCCGCCTGACCGCGGCAGGCCGGACGGTCGAGGTGGTATCGCTGGTGGCCGACATGGACGCGGGGCGGTCGATGGCCGAAACCCCACCGTTCATCCCGGCACCCGACGAGAACCCGCTGGCCACGCTGGTCTACACGTCGGGCAGCACCGGCGCCCCGAAAGGGGCCATGTACACCACCGATCTGATGACGCGGCTGTGGCAGCGGCCGCGCAGCCCGGCGCTGGACATCGGTATCGAGATCCCTGCGATCCACCTGCAGTACATGCCGCTGAGCCATGTGTACGGGATGGCGTGGCTCATCTCGACGTTGACTTCGGGTGGCATCGGCTACTTCGCGGCCAAGAGCGATATGTCGACCCTGTTCGACGACATCACGCTGGTCCGGCCCACCGCGCTGAACCTGGTGCCGCGGGTGTGCGACATGTTCTTCCGCCGCTACCGCAAGGAACTCGACCAGCGCACCGCGGCCGAACCCACCGCGGCGGATCTGGAGGAGACCGTCAAGGCCGAGCTGCGCGAGGACTTCCTCGGCGGCCGGGTGGTGTCGGCGATGTGCGGCAGCGCACCACTGTCGAAAGACATGCACGCGTTCGTCGAATCGCTCCTGGATATCGCCGTCAGCGATGGCTACGGATCGACCGAGAACGGTGGCGGCATCATGCGCAACGGTGTCGTGCAGCGCCCACCGGTCACCGAGTACAAGCTCGTCGACGTACCCGAACTCGGTTACTCCACCACCGACAAGCCGCACCCTCGTGGCGAGCTGTACATCAAGACGACCACCCTGATTCCCGGCTATTACAAGCACCCCGAACTGTCGGCCGACATCTTCGATGCCGACGGCTTCTACAAAACCGGGGACGTGATGGCCGAGATCGGCCCGGATCACCTCGTATACCTGGACCGCCGCAACAACGTCATCAAGCTGTCGCAGGGCGAATTCGTGGCGGTGTCCAACCTCGAGGCGACCTATTCGACCAGCCCCTACATCCGGCAGATCTTCATCTACGGCAGCAGCGATCAGCCGTTTCTGCTCGCCGTGATCGTGCCGAACGCCGACGGCGTGGGGGCGGGCGACGCCCGGTCGCTGATCGCCGACTCGCTGCAGCAGATCGCCGCCGAGAACCACCTGAATCCCTATGAGATACCCCGGGATTTCCTGCTGGAATCCGAACCGTTCACGCGCGACAACGGCCTGCTCTCCGGGGTGGGCAAACTGCTGCGCCCCGCGCTCAAGCGCCACTACCAGGACCGCTTGGATGCGATGTACGCGGAAATCGCTGCCGGGCAGGACAATCAGCTCGACGCGCTGCGCACCGCCAGCCGTCATCAACCCACCATCGAGACCGTTCGCGGCGCAGCCGCCGCGACGCTCGGCCTCGACGCCGGTGGATCCGACCTGCCCGCCGACGCCAAATTCATCGAACTCGGCGGTGATTCGCTGTCTGCGTTCTCGTTCGCGACGCTGCTGGAGGGCATCTTCAACATCGATGTGCCGGTGCAGACCATCGTGAGCCCCACCGCGACGCTGACCACCGTGGCGGAGTATGTCGACGGAGAACGCCAATCCGCCTCCACCCGACCGACATTCGCATCGGTGCATGGTCGCGATGCCGAGGTGGCCAAGGCGACGGATCTGACCCTGGACAAGTTCATCGATGCGGCCACCCTCGCCGCCGCACCAACTCTGCCCGCCCCGAGTGCCACCGTGAATACGGTGCTGATGACGGGGGCCAACGGCTATCTGGGCCGATTCCTGTGCCTGGACTGGCTGGAACGCCTCGCGCCCACCGGAGGCCGGCTGATCTGCCTGGCGCGGGGCGCCGATCCGATCGCCGCACGGCAACGCATCGAGGAGGCCATCGATTCCGGCGACGAGACGCTGTCCAAACGCTTCCGCGAACTGGCCGACAAACATCTCGAAGTCCTCGTCGGCGACGTCGGTGCGGCGAACCTGGGTGTCGACACGGTGACGTGGAACCGGCTGGCGGACTCGGTCGACCTGATCGTGCATTCCGCTGCGCTGGTCAATCATGTTCTGCCATATAGTCAACTGTTCGGGCCGAACGCCGTCGGCACCGCCGAGATCATCAAGCTCGCGATCACCAACCGGCTCAAGCCGGTCAACTACATCTCCACGGTCGCGGTGACCGCCCTGCCCGACGGCACCTATGTCGGCGAGGACGTCGATGTGCGGACCGCCAGCCCGGCCCGCTCGCTCGGCGCGGCATACGCCGGTGGTTACGCAACGAGCAAATGGGCGGGCGAAGTCCTGCTGCGCGAGGCCAACGATCTGTGCGGCTTGCCCGTCACGGTGTTCCGGTCGGACATGATCCTGGCCCACAGCACGTATTCGGGTCAGGTCAATGTCACCGACATGTTCACCCGGCTGATCCTCAGCATCGTCGCGACCGGCCGGGCACCCAAGTCGTTCTACACCCTCGACGCCGCGGGCAACCGCCAGCGGGCCCATTACGACGGACTGCCTGCGGATTTCACCTCGGCGGCCATCACTGCCCTCGGCGCCGCCAGCACCACCGGCTACCACACCTACAACGTGCTCAACACCCACGACGACGGGATCTCGCTCGACGAGTTCGTCGACTGGCTCATCGCGCAGGGGCTCGACATCGAGCGTATCGATGACTACGAAGAGTGGCGCGAGCGATTCGAAGAGGCCATGAAGGCACTGCCCGAGGACCAGCGCAAGAACTCGGTGCTCCCCTTGATGAGCGCGTACGCGCACCCCGCGCCACCGACGGGCGGCGTGGCGATGCCGGCCGAAAAGTTCCGTGCGGCAGTGCAATCCGCCGGCATCGGAGCGGGCCGCGATGTTCCCCATCTGTCGGAGGAGTTGATCGCGAAGTACATCGCCGACCTGCGCCAACTCGGCCTGCTCGACGCCGGGTAGCGTTACCCGGTGATCTACCCCGCCAGATACTGCGCACGGCAGGCCCGGCGGGCCAGCTTGCCGCTGGTGGTGCGCGGGATGGCACCGGCGGGAACGAACTTCACGTCGGCGGCGGACAGTCCGTGCCGGTTGATCACCGCGGCGCGGATCGCCTCGACCGCCGGCTGCGGGTCGGTGCGCCCGGTTCCGGTCGCCCGTTCGGCGATGATCACCAGTTCGGCGTCCCCTGAAGGCTTTTCGCGTCCGGGTACGGCGAAGGCGGCGACATGCCCGCGCCGCACGATCGGTGAGGCGTCGGCAACGGTCGCCTCGATGTCCTGCGGGTAGTGCTGTCCCCCGGCGATGACGATGAGGTCGGCCATCCGGCCCGTGACGTAGAGTTCGCCGTCGAGGTACACCCCGAGGTCCCCGGTGCGCAGCCACGGGCGGGCCGGGTCCGCGCCTTCGGTGTGACCGCCCGCACGACGCGTCCGCAGTTCGGCGCCGAACGTCTGCCGCGATTCTTCCGGGAGCCCCCAGTAGCCACGCCCGATGTTGTTGCCCTGCAACCAGATCTCGCCGACCGAACCGTCCGGCAGCTCCGCCGCGGTCAGCGGGTCGACGATGGCGGCCTGCAGGCTGCGCGCGATCTGCCCGCACGCCACATGCGCGACCGCACCGACGGCGTCGGCCGCGACCCGCACCGCACGGCCTGCGGCGAGCTGCTCACGGTCGAAGTACGTGGCGGCCGCCTGCTCCTGCGGAGCAATGGTCGACACGAACAGGGTCGCCTCGGCGATCCCGTAGGACGGTTTGAAAGCCGTGGCGGGCAACCCGTATGGCGCGAACGCCTTGTTGAAGGTGGTGATCGCCCCGATGCTCACCGGTTCGGAGCCGATGATGAGCACCACGTTGCTCAGATCGATGTCGTCGCCCGGCGCGGGCAGTCCCCGCTGCGCCGTCCACTCGTAGGCGAAGTTGGGTGCCGCGGTGATCACCCGGCTGTCCCGCGATTCGTCGGACAGGGCGCGGATCCACCGCTGCGGCCGCCGGATGAACGCGGTCGGCGACATCAACGTGGAATGCCCGCCATAGACGGCAGGGAAGCCGATCATCGACAGCCCCATGTCGTGGTAGAGCGGTAACCAGCTGACGCCGTGCGTATTTCGATCGAGCAGATCGATCGAGAGGATCATCTGCAGCAGATTGGTACCGACGGCACGGTGGGTGATCTCGATGCCGACCGGGGGCCGCGTCGACCCCGAGGTGTACTGCAGATGCGAAACGTCGTCGGCGTCGATCACCACCGGTTGGAACATCTCCCCCGCCGCGTCGGGAATCTCGTCGATGCACACGACGTGTGGTCGCCGCTCGGGCTGCAGCGTCTCCAGGAACTCGGCGACCGCGGGGTGCGCGGCCGTCGTGGTCAGGATCACCGCGGGCCGCGCGTCGAGCAACGCGGTCTCGAGCCGTTCGGCGTGACCTTGCAGTTCCGGGGCGAACAACGGAACGGCGATCATGCCCGCCTTGATCGCGGCGAAGAACCCGGCGATGTACTCGAGGCCCTGGGGCGCCAGGATCGCGACCCGCTCACCGCGGGCCGCGGTCTGTTGCAGTTGCGCTCCGATCGCACGCAACCGCACACCGAGTTGGGTCCAGGTCAGCTCAGTGGTCTCGCCGTCGGAACGGCTGTGGTCAAGGTACCGGTAGGCGACGGTGTCGCCGACGTTGGCGATGTTGCGTTCGATCAAGGAGATCAGGTGCACGCCTGGCGGCAGCACGACGTTGCCGTCTGCGTCGAGGCAATCCTCGATCCGCAACAGACCTTCCGGTGCCTCAAAAGCCATGCTGGCAGTCTAAAGCGCGCCGCGGACCGGCCCGCTGAGCTGCAGAGGCGCTACCTCGCGTGGCTGTCGAAGAACTGCCACGACTCTTCGGACGCGTCGAACCCGTGGGTGGCCGGGCCGACCGCTTGCGCCGGCAGGATCTCCGGGGCGCCCGGCCAGGTGTGGCCGCCGCCGTCCACCCGCATGAACACCACCGCGGTGCCCTGCGCGCAGGGGGCGTAGGTGATGCGTTGCGTGCCGATGCCGTCACCGGTCGCGGGCAGCTGGTCCGGCGCGGACGCGTCCGGGCAACCGTTCACCTGACGCCACCGGTCGATCAGCGCCGGGGCGGACAGGATGTCACTGGTGCCGCCGCGACCGGTCATGGTGCCGCCGTCGAACGGCACGATGGGGTCCGCGGTTCCGTAGGTGGCCAGCACCGACACCGGCCGCGACGGGCTGCAGCCCACGTTGACGCCGAGGGTGCCTGCCACCGGGGCGATCGCGGCGAACAGGTCCGGGCGGTCACATGCCAGCCGGTTGGCCATGAATGCGCCTGCCGACAAACCGGTCGCGAACACCCGACCCCGGTCCACGTGGTACTCGGCGACCAGTTGGTCGACCAGCGCGGAGATGAACCCGACGTCGTCGACCCCTTGCCGGTCGGGCACCGAGGCCCCGCGCCCGTCGGCCCAGCTCAGATCGATGCCGTCGGGATAGACCACGATGAAGCCGTGCGCGTCGGCGACCGCGTCGTAGTGGGTGAGCGCGGCCTGGTCGCGGCCCGTCGCACCCGCCGCATGCAGATTCACCACCAGCCCGGAAGGGTGATCCACCCCGGCCGGCACGTGCAGCTCATAGCTGCGGGCCAACCCGCCGACGTCGATCTGCGCCGTAGGCCGGGGCGCCGGAGAGGCGTGCGCCGTCGCCCCCGGGGTAAGCGCCGCAATCGTGACGGCAGTGGCGATGATCGGGCCGATACGTCCGAAGGCGAGCCGCATGGTGCCAATATGCCCCACTCCGGGCCTGTCGGCTGGGACTAGCACACCGTTGACTCTGCGGCCTGGGCTACAACCGCCGAGACGACGGCGCCCTGAGCGCAGAGCCAACGAACACGCCGGCCGGGTGTATCAGCGGTGGGCCAGCACCGCCGCCAGCTGATCGACCGTGAGGATCCAGCCGTTGTGGAAGTTCTCGAATTCCTCGGACGGCAGCAGAGAATGCTCGATGGCCATGAGCGTTTCATCGTCTCCGTGCGCGGTGAAGGTGACGTTGACGACGCTGGATGCGGTCGGATCAGACCAGTCCGAGTTGGACCACGTGAAGCTGAGCAGCCGCGGCCGGTCGATCGTGAGGAATTGACCGGTGATCAGCACGCTGGAGCCCTGGTCGTCGACGTCGAACCGGACCAGACCGCCGACCCGGGGTTCGACCTGGACCGCCACGCAGTGCACCGGGCGTGGGCACATCCACTCCCGCAGCGCCTCCGGGTCGAGCCATTCGTCGAAGACTTCCTCGGGGGTGGCGGGCATGACCCGCTGCACCCGGACCACCACGGTCTCGGTGCTCATTGACCGCCCTTCTTCCGCCTCAGCCGCTCGGCCAGCGCATCGGTACGCACCGCCCAGAATTCGGTCTGCTCGTTGATCCACCGCTGTGCCAGCGCCAGCCCGTCGGGTTGCAGCGACAGCCAGTGTTCGCGCCCGCGCACCTCGCGCCGGACCAGCCCGGCCGATTCCAGCACCCCGACATGTCGTGACACGCCGGCAAAGGTCATCGGTAACGGCGCAGCCAGGTCGGTGATTCGCGCGTCGCCGTGGCGCAGCGCCTCCAGCAACCGGCGACGGGTCGGATCGGCGAGCGCCGCGTACGCCCGGTCCAACACCTGATCTTCAACCACATTGTTGACTATATCCACATGTCGTGTTGTCCTGAAGGAACAGATATTCAACCGTTTTGTTGAACGTCAGGAGGAGTCCACATGCAGACACCACCGATCGTCACGGCGCAGGAATGGGATGCCGCGCACCGCGAGATGCTGGTCCGCGAAAAGGAATTCACCCGGGCCCGCGACCAATTGGCCGCGCAGCGTCGCCGCATGCCCTGGACTCCGGTGCGCACCGATTACGAATTCGACGGTCCCGACGGCACCGTCACGCTGCTCGACCTGTTCGATGGCCGCCGCCAACTCATCGTGTACCGCGCGTTCGTCGAACCGGGCGTGCACGGCTGGCCCGAACACGGTTGCGTCGGTTGCTCTTTGATGGCCGATCACATCGGCAACCTGGCCCATCTCAACGCCCGAGACACCACGCTGGTGTACGCCTCACGCGGATCGCAGGCCGACATCACAAGGATCAAGGCCCGCATGGGCTGGCACATTCCGTGGTACACCATCGCATCCGAGCCGGCCTCCGGGCAGCCGTTCGACGTGGATTTCGGCGTGGACCAATGGCACGGCACCAACGCCTTCATCCGCGACGGTGACCGCGTCTTCCGTACCTACTTCATCAACAACCGCGGCGACGAGGCCTTCGTCAACACCTGGAACTTCCTCGACATGACGGCCCTGGGACGCCAGGAGACCTGGGAAGATTCACCTGAGGGCTATCCCCAGTCCGCACCGTACGAATGGTGGAACTGGCACGACGAGTACGGCCCGCCGCCGGCCGCGTCGTGCCACTGACTCAGCGCATCTCGAAATGCTGGTAGTCGATCGGGGATCGCCACGCGCCACCCCATTGCCAGCCGCGATCGGTGAAGGCGCGCACCGCCGAATCGTCGGCGTGCAGCAGCCCGGGGTCCGTGCGCGTGCGATCCAGATACCGTGTGGCGTTCGCCGGCTCCACATCAGCTCCATCGACGTACGGATTGAGCAGCGGGTTGAGGTCGATGGCCCGGCCGTAGGCATGCAGTGACCAGTTGCCGGAGCCCGGGATACCGCGGCAATTGAACGCAGAGGTGTTGTTGTCCTCCATCGACAACTCGTCCTGCGCCTGCGGGTAGTGATCCACCGTGCGCATGCGCTCGATCGGGTAACGCATCCGGTGCAGCTGGTCGAAGATCGCAATCACCTGCGGCACAAGGCTTTCGTGCACGACGAGCACGCCGCGCCGGGTCGTGCCGTCGAAGCCCAGGTAGTCGAGCTCAACCCGGCGCAGCTGCTCGGGCGCCAGCGGACAGCCCGGATGCCAGGTCGCGCCGAGGTCGGCGGCCGTGACCCGATCAACCGACGGCGGCGCCTGCACGGCCCTCGACGAGGGGGTCGCCGACGGCGCCGGCGGCGGGGCAGGAGAACACTGGACCAGCGCAAGTGCGGCCGCCACCACGGCGACCGCGCACCGGGCCGGCGTCTGGTCCACCACCTCTTTGTACTCGGCGATCTCATCACACTGTGGCGACGCCGCTGCGCGCCCGGCCAATTCGGGGTTGACTGGAGGCCTCACGCCACAGAAAGGGGCCATGGCCATGGTTGTGGATTCAGGCTCTGCCGCACCGGGCCACGGTCCGGCCCGGCACATCCGGCTGACCTCACACAGCGGTGCGGCCGACGCCCTGACCATCCACTGGGGCGCGCCCACCGCCGCCGAACGGGGCCCGGTCATCGGAACGACGATCACCCGCGCGCACCGCAACGTGATCGGCACGCACAGTGGCTCTTACAGCGTGTACCGCGCGTTGGCGGTGGCGGCCGGAGCACTGTCGCGCGACCACCGTGCCGATCTGACCAACACCGCGCCCACCGACGTGATCGGCCCCTATCCGCAATGGGGAGAACCTGCCACGATCGTGAGCCTGGACCCGTGGGGCGCGATGATCTCCGAGGCATTCACGGCCGAACTCGCCGCCGGCTACGACATCCGCCCGACCATCGCGGTGACCAAGGCTCACGTGATCCTGCCGGAGATTGCCGAAGCGGTCGCAAAGGGCCGGCTGACGCCCGACGGTCAGATCCTGCTGCCGAGCGGCGCCGCCGTCGTCACCAAGGCCGCGATCGAACCCGTGTGGCATCTGCCCGGCGTCGCGGCGCGCTTCGGGTGCAGCGAGAACGACCTGCGGCGGGTGCTGTTCGAGGAGACCGGCGGCATGTACCCCGAGCTCGTCACCCGGGGTGATCTCGAGGTGTTCCTGCCCCCGATCGGAGGCCAAACCGTCTACATCTTCGGCACTCCGCGAGACCTGGCCGATCCCAGCGTCGAACTGACCGCGCGGGTACACGACGAGTGCAACGGGTCGGACGTCTTCGGCTCCGACATCTGCACCTGCCGCCCGTATCTCACGCATGCGATCGAAGAGTGCATCCGGGGCGCGCAACACGGCGGCGTCGGCCTGGTGGCCTACTCCCGCAAGGAGGGACGCGCGCTGGGCGAGGTCACCAAGTTCCTGGTCTACAACGCCCGCAAGCGCCAAGTTGGCGGCGACACCGCCGAGGCATACTTCACCCGCACGGAATGTGTTGCCGGGGTGCAGGATATGCGGTTCCAGGAACTGATGCCCGACGTCTTGCACTGGCTGGGTATCCGCAAGATCCATCGCCTGGTATCCATGAGCAACATGAAGTACGACGCCATCACCGGCTCCGGCATCGAAGTCGGCGAACGGGTGAACATCCCCGACGAGCTGATCCCACCGGACGCTCGCGTCGAGATCGACGCGAAGATGGCCGCAGGCTACTTCACTCCCGGACCGGTACCCGACGCCGCGGAGCTCAGAATCGCCAAGGGTCGCGGTCTACTGCAATGACCGCCGCCGACACCGAGGCCGCAGCCGCGGTCGCCACGCTGCGCACGACCGCCGCCATCCGGGAGCGGGCGGCAGTCCTGCTGCAACGCGCCAGGGCCGGCCGCTCCCCCTGGTTCGTGGTCGACGACGAGGCGTTGCCGCGCGCGGCCGCCGAAGTCGCCGCCGTCACCCGCGAGCGCTACCCCGATCTGCGCATCCCCTATCACAGCCGGTGGCGCCACTTCGAAGCCGGCGGTGTGGACCGCAAGGCCGAACTGGACGCCCGGCTGGCCGATCTCGACCCGTCGGCCCGGGCCAGGACCCTGATCGATCTCACCGTCGTCAGCGTGCTGCTCGACGCCGGGGCGGGCCCCGGCTGGCAGTACCGGGAAGCCACCACGGGCCGCAGCTTCACCCGTTCCGAAGGCCTCGCGGTCGCGAGCTGGCACGCGTTCTTCGACGGCGTGTTCTCCAGCGACCCGGACCGGCCCTGGCAGGTCGACGCTGCCGGCCTGAGCACACTCGACGACGACTCGCTGGCCCGGGCTTTCCAGGTGGATGCGCGCAATCCCCTGGTCGGCCTCGACGGGCGGGTGCAGCTGTTGCGTCGTCTGGGGGCCGCGATGGCAGGTCAACCGGCGGTCTTCGGCCAGGCCGGCCGCCCCGGTGGGCTCTTCGACACCGTGACCGGCCCGACCGTCACCGCCCACACCATCCTGACCCGGCTGTTGACCTCGCTGTCCGGTATCTGGTTGGCCGACAACGTCATTGACGGCCAACCCCTGGGTGATTGCTGGCCGCACCCCGCGGTGCCCGGCGACGGGCCGTCGTGGGGATGGATGCCGTTTCACAAGCTGTCGCAATGGCTGACGTACTCGCTGCTGGAACCGTTCGCCTGGTCCGGAGTGCAGGTGACGGGCCTCGACGCGTTGACCGGTCTGCCCGAATACCGCAACGGCGGTCTGCTGCTCGACACCGCGGTACTGCAGCTGCGGAAACCGGAATGGGCACGGCGGGCGTGGTCGGTAGGAGACGAGCTCGTGGTGGAGTGGCGGGCTCTGACCGTCGCGCTGCTCGACGAACTCGCCGCGCTGGTGCGGGTGCGGCTCGGCGTCGGCGCCGAGCAATTGCCGTTGGCGTGTGTGCTCGAAGGGGGCACCTGGGCCGCCGGACGTCGGCTGGCCGAGCGGCTGCGGGCAGGCAGCCCACCGCTGACCATCAGCAGCGACGGCACGGTCTTCTAGGAGGCGCCATGGGTAACCTGCGCATCGTCGACCACCCGCTGGTGGCGCACAAACTCACCATGATGCGGCAGAAAGAGGTGTCCACCAAGGGATTTCGACAGCTACTGATCGAGATCTCGATGCTGATGGCCTACGAGGTGCTGCGCGATGTCCCGGTACACGAGATCGAGATCGAGACCCCGCTGGAATCCACCACAGGCTCGGTGATCGACGGCAAGAAGCTGGTGTTCGCATCCATTCTGCGGGCCGGCAGCGGCATCCTCGACGGCATGCTCAACGTTGTGCCGAGCGCACGCGTCGGTCACATCGGCCTGTACCGGGACCCGAAAACCCATGTCGCCGTTGAGTACTACTTCAAGATGCCGAGCGATCTACACGAACGCGATGTGGTGGTGGTCGATCCGATGCTGGCGACCGGCAACTCGGCGGTGGCTGCCATAGACCGGCTCAAGGAATACCAGCCGAAGTCCATCAAGTTCGTCTGCCTGCTGACCTGCCCCGAAGGCGTCGCCGCCATGCAGGCCGCCCACCCCGACGTGGCCATCTACACCGCGGCGCTGGACCGCGAACTCGATGCCGACGGCTACATCGTGCCCGGCCTCGGCGACGCGGGCGACCGCATCTTCGGGACCAAATGACAACAAGCGGTCAGCGTTTGCGGTCCCGCACCTTGTAGGTCGAGGGCCAGGACATCCTGGTCTCATCGCCCAGCAATGGCGTGCCCGCTCCCCCGACGCGTACGTCGTATGCCTCCTGCCCGGCGCCCACTTCCCGGTTGGCGTGCTCCTGCGCGAGGTAGTACAGCTCGTCGATCGCCGCTTCGCTGTAGGCGACGAAGGTCGTCTTGCGGACGATGTCGTCCATCCCGGCTGTCATGCGGTCCGGCAGGACCCGCGATGCCAGCGCGGCGATGCCCAGCAGGACAGCGGGAATCACCCAGTAGCAGATGAACGACAGCGGTGTTCGGGTGTCGAGGATGGTGGCGTCGCCCTGCACGATCGGCGGTATCGCCGACGACACCGTCATGCCACCGAAGGCGGCGACCCAGATCCACGTCAGGATCGTCACGATCCGCTTGAACAGGTCGCTCTCCACCACCCCGGGAGGCTGGCCCACGGCCGCGTACTCCTGCACGAACGGCTTGCCGAGCAACAACCCGATCAGCGCGACCAGGAAGATACCGGCATTGCTGAGCGGCTGGATCCACCTCTGCAGGAAATCCTGGCTCAACGCCACGGTGAGTACCGTCAGCACGACGAAGGTGCCGAGCGCGCCGACTTCCAGAGTGCGGCCCGGGGTGCCGGCGATCCGGCTGATGACGAACGTCGCGACCGCAGCGGCCAGCGCGACGAGCACGGCGGTGAGAAATGGAACGTTGCCGACGAGAACCCAGTAGATGATCCACGGCGCGAAACCGAACAGGATGCCCACGAAAGGTCAGTCTAGGGGCTTACCGTTGCCGCGACGTGTCGCGCCGTGGGCCTCGGCTATTCGTCCTCGGAGCGTGAATTGCGCCGCCACTCAGCGATTTTGCGGCCCATCGAATCGGCCGCGCTGGTGGCGGCCTGACCGACCCCGTCAACGAACCCGCCCAACCCGTCACGGATACCCCGGATCAGCGGATCGTTGGACTGGTCGAAACCGTCCTTGTACTGGCGGGCGGCAGCGGCGACGTCGTCGGACCACCGGACGCTGTCGTCGTCGGCCCGCAGAGGGTAATCGCCCGCCATGATGGAGCCGTAGCCCCCGGTGTCGACCCATCTGGTCAAGGCGGCCGCGCGCAACACCGAGAACGGGTGGCTCCGCAACTCGAGATTGAGCAGCTTGAGCACGCCGTCGCGCATGTCGCCTGCGGCATCGTAATCCCGCGCCTGGGCCAGGAAGGCCTGGGTGTCGAGCTTGTCCAGCCGGGCCCCGGCGGCCAGCTTGAGTTCGACGCGGATGGCGGTGTCGAAATCCTGGCCGCACAGCAGACCCGCCCGATCACCCGAAAGCTCGGATTTGCGTTGCCATTCCTGCAGTGCCGCCACGATGGCCCGCAGCGCCCACCCGCCGAGCGGGATGAAACCGAACGACGCCGCAAGGCGCATCAGGTGGTTGAGCATGGTCCGGTAGACCGCGTGCCCGCTGAGCGCGTGCCCGAGCTCGTGGCCGATGATGAAACGCATCTCGTCGGGGGTCAGCAGGTCGTACATGCCCGAGGTGATGACGATGAACGGCTCGTCCATCCCGATGGTGTAGGCATTCGCGAAAGGTGACTGCATGACGAACATTTCGGGCCGGGTGGGCGCGTCGAGCACCTGCACGCACTCGTCGAGCAGCGCATGCAGGTCGGCGAACTGACGGGGCCCCACGCGCGCCGAATTGGCCAGGTACACCAGCCGGTGCTGACGCTCCCGCAACATCCCCGACAGGAGCTTGAGAATCTGGTCGAAACCCTTGAGCCGGCGCAGCGCGGTCAGCGCGGTGCGGTCGGCAGGGTGCTCCCACGCCCGGGAACTGATGCCTGGGAATACGGTGCGCGTGGTCGCGGGTGGCTGGTCCATCGGTGTGCCCTTCGTCGTGTCAGCCCCAACACTACGGAGAGTTGCACCGCGGCCCCGACACCAAATCGCGGGCCCACCGCCGGGCGTCAGGCGATGATGCGAACCAGATACGGCGCCATGCCGTTGGTACGCACCGGCGACACCGCCACGCCACGCTCGGTGGTCTCGACCATCTGCCCGTTTCCGATGAACAGCGCGACGCTCTGGGTGCCCTCCGGGCCATAGAAGATCAGATCGCCGGGCGCCGCCTGCGCAGGCGCGACCTTCTGGCCGACCTTGTACTGCTCACCGGAGGACCGCGGCAGCTTCACGCCGACACCGGCGAACGAATACACGATGAGACCCGATGCGTCGAAGCCGACGACGTTGGGAGCGACGGGCGCGGCCGGCGTGGCACCGAGACCCAGCAGGCCGGGAAACAGTCCCGGGGACGCCGGTGTGGTGGGCGCCAGGACCGGACCCGCAGCACCGGGGAGAGCGGGGTTGGCGGCGGCCACGGTGGCGTCACGCACAACGCCGCGCGTGGGTCCGTTGGAGTCTCCTCCGCCGTAGACGAACGGCACGCCGCGTTGCGAAAGTGCCCGGGAGATAACCTGTTCGATGAACTTCTGGTTGCCGGCCGGCCGCTGGTACGGATCTGCGGACGCGAGTCCGGGGGCCGCCAGCAGCAGAGCCAGGCTGACCATCAGGGCATACGTGCGCTTCATCGGATACTTCAACTCTCTTCGACCCAGTGTCATCTCAGGCTGACCACCCGTCGACAGCAGTCACCGCAACTATTTGTACCGGCCGATCGACGTTTTGCCCAATTTCTCTGCGGCACAACGCTAATGAGATGCAGTACCGTGACCGAACGGTGACTCAGGCCGGGCCCGGTGCTGCACCGCCGGCCAACCTCGCTCTACCGTCGAACGCGTCAATGACGTTGTGCGGCAATGCGTTTTCCCGCGACACCGACAGACGTGACAAGATGGCGGCCATGAACGCGACGACAAGCTGGTCGAATCGGTTGTGGGCCGACATCGAGGACACGTACACGGCCATCATGGAGCATCCCTTCATCACCGGGCTCACCGACGGCAGCCTGGACGACAAGGCGTTCGCCCACTACGTCGCCCAGGACGTCCACTATCTGCGGGACTACGCGCGGGCGCTGGCCATCGTCGGCGCAAAGGCGCCCGCGCTGACCGACACCGCGATGTTCGCCCGGCACGCCGCAGAGGTGTTCGACGTGGAGCTGGAACTGCACACGCAGCTGCTGCCCGAACTGGGACTGGACCCCGTGACGTTGAATGCGGAGCCGGTCGCCCCGACCACCCGGGCCTACACCAGCTATCTGCTGGCCACCGCGTACAGCGGCAGCTTCGCCGACGGGTTGGCGGCGGCGCTGCCGTGCTACTGGATCTACGCCAGGGTGGGAGCCGATCTGGCCGCCCGGGGATCGAGTGATTCGCGCTATCAGCGCTGGATCGACAGTTACGGCGGCGAGGCCTTCGCCGCGACCGTGGCGGAAGTGCTGGCCCTGACCGACCGCGTGGGAGTGACCCTGACCGAGGCCGACGAGGCCGTCGCGCGGGCGCATTTTCGGCAGACCGCGCAATACGAATGGATGTTCTTCGACGCCGGGTACCGGCGCGAGCAGTGGCCGATCTGAGGCCGATGCACGTGCTGCCCGCCTGAACCGCAGGCGGGCAGCACGTAGGTCGAACGGATTACTGCAGCGCGGCCAGCGCGGCGTCGTAGTTCGGCTCGTCGGCGATCTCGGGCACCAGTTCGGTGTAGGCGACATTGCCGTCGGCACCGATCACCACGACGGCCCGGCCGAACAGTCCGGCCATCGGACCGTCGGCGATGGTGATGCCGTAGTCCTCACCGAAGCCGTCGCGGAAGGCCGACGCGGTGGTGACGTTCTCGATGCCCTCGGCGCCACAGAAGCGGCTCTGCGCGAACGGCAGGTCCTTGGACACGCACAGCACGGAGGCACCGCTGGCTGCGGCCTTCTCGTTGAAGGTGCGCACGCTGGTGGCACACGTCGGGGTGTCGACCGACGGGAAGATGTTCAGCAGCACGGACTTGCCGCGGAACTGCTCGTTGGTGACCGGGCCGAGATCGGTGCCGGTGAGCGCGAAGCTGGGCGCCGGGGAACCGACGGCGGGCAGCTCGCCCACGGTGTTGACGGGGTTTCCACGCAGGGTTATCTGTGCCATAGGCACAGTCTGTCAAAACCGGCGGCGGGTGCGGCAGGCCGGGGTGCGACCATGGAGCCGATGATCGATCTGCCCGACGCGGTGCGCGCGATGGCCGTGCGTGGACCACAGTGGCAGGACTGGGTGGACCGGCTGCCGCGGCTACTGCGGGCCCAGCTCGACGACTGGGCACTCACCCCGGACGGGGCTCCCATGCACGGCTTTTGCTCCATCGTGGTGCCCGTGCGCAGCCGCGACACCGGGCCCGCGGTGCTCAAGATCGCCCTGCCCGACGAGGAGTCCGAACACGAACACCTGGCGCTGCGCCGGTGGGGCGGCGACGGCGCAGTCCGGCTGCTGCGTGCCGAGCCTCATCGCCGGGCCCTGCTGCTCGAGCGGTTGCAGCCCCGAGATCTCAAGGAGCTCTGGGATATCGAGGCCTGCGAGATCGTCGCGTCGCTGTACCGCAGGATCCATGTTCCGGCCCTACCCCAGCTGCGCCGGCTGCCCGCACTCGTCGAACGCTGGACGGCCGACCTGACAGCGCTCCCCCGCAACGCGCCGGTACCACGCCGACTGGTGGAGCAGGCCATCACGCTGGGCACCGAACTCGTCGCTGACCCCGCAGCCTCGGCAACGCTCATCCACAGCGACCTGCACTACGAGAACGTGCTGGCCGCCGAACGGGAACCCTGGCTGGTGATCGACCCGAAACCGATCAGCGGCGACCCGCACTACGAGATCGCCCCGATGCTGTGGAACCGGTGGGCAGAACTCGCCGGTTACGTTCGCGACGGTGTGCGACGCCGGTTCTACGCCCTGGTCGACGCGGCCGAACTCGACACCGACCGGGCCAGGGCCTGGGTGGTCGTGCGGACCATGCACAACGCGATGTGGGAGCTCACCGAGCAGGCTGAACCGGACCCGGACTGGCTGACCACCTGCGTGACCATCGCCAAGGCCGTGCAGGACTGACGGCTCTCAGCGCCCCCCGGCGGTCGCCGCGCGCACGCGGTCGCGCCACCACGCGATCCGCCGCGGGTCGGTGACGGCGTACTGCTCGATCAGTTCCGGTTGGGGCGCGGGAGGCATCGGGGCGACGGGCAGGAAACCGTCCACCACAGTCAACGAACGGGATGGGGCGACGACGTCTCCGGCCAGCAGCGCTCGGCCGCCGAGTTCGCAGGCGTAAGGCAACTCTGGCAGGGCGCCGGCGAGCGCAAGCCCGGCCATGAGGCCGATGCTGGTCTGCACGGTCGAGCTGACGACGCACGGCAGCCCCGTCATCTCGGCCACCCGCAGGGCCCGGCGGGCGCCGCCGAGCGGTCCGCACTGCACGACGGCGACGTCAGCCGCCTCGCGCAGCACCGGGGTGTCGAGCACTGACACGTCGGCCGCGATGCGGACACCGACGCGACCCCGAACGCGGGCACCGTCGGCGACGCTGGGACAGGGTTGCACGACGAACTCCAAGTCGCCTGCCGCCCGGTGCAGCTCGCCAATCGCTGCGACCGCGGTGTCGACGTCCCATCTCCCCTTGGCGTCGCAGCGGATCGCGCCGTCGGGTCCGAGAGCGTCACGCACCGCGGCGATTCGGGCGACGTCGTCGGCCAACGCGGTGCCGACCTCGACCGCCGCTGACCGGCAACCTGATGCGACCACGATGTCGCGGGCGCGGGCGGGGGCGACGGCGGGCACGGTGACAGCGATGGGGATACGCCCGCGCACGGGATCAGGCCAGCCGACTGTGCCGGGCTCGGTCGCGGCGGTCAGCCAGCGCACCAGCGCCGGGGCGCCGACATCCGACGGCGGGCCGAACTCGCCCCAGCCCTGTGGTCCCTCGACCAGCACGCCCTCATAGCTGGCGGTGCCGTCGCGCAAAGGAATCGCGAACACCGGTGAGTTGTCGAGGTCGATCAGGGTCTGCACAAGCAGGTGACGCTAGCCGACGCCGGGATCACCTCACCGGCGGGCGGATCCGGACAGCGCAGTCCCGTCCGCGGCGTACAGCACGCAGATCACCGAACTCGGTTCCGGATTGTTCGAGGTGCGGTCCTGACGGGAATCGATCAGATAGGTCACCGACAAGCTGCTGCCCGCCGCGGGATGACCGGTGTAGGAGACCAATCCCGAAGCACAGGCCTGGTCCGCCACGCCCGCGACGGCGTCGTTGACGGCCACATCACCGCGGTAGAACGCCTCGGCGCGATGCGGCGTGGCGCAGTCGACGGTTGTCACCATCACCACGCTGGGATCGGTCGGAGGCATGTCGACCAGGCAGTCCCCGGCCTGCAGATCCACCCACGGCTTGCTCTGCTGCCGGGCCACGGCAGCGGCACTCGGTGGTGCTGCGGGTGCTGCGGTGTGCATCGATGGTGCCGGTTGCGTACTCGATGGGTCGGCGACGTGCTGCCCGCCGCCGCACGCCGTCAACGCCGCACCCACGATCACCGCCGCCGGGATACGCGTCGAGGTGAGCAATGTTGACCTCCTCCTCTCGTCGCAGCCTAAACTTCCAAGCAGGCCAGGAAGACCCGAACACGTCAGGAGTGCGGCATGGCAAGCCGAGCACGGCGGAGCATCATGACGCTGGCAGCAGTGGTGTTCGCCGCGGTACCTGCGGGATTTGCCGGCACCGCGACGCCCACGGTGGTGGCGGGCTGCCCGGACGGTGAAACCGGCGTCATCTACGGATGCGCACCGTTCTGCGTGCCCGGCCGCCAACTCGACACCGCGACGGGACTGTGCCTGCCGGTACCTCGGCCGCCGGCAGCGCCGAATGGTGTTGCGACACCGATGGTCTAGCTTGAGCGTCATGGCACATGTTCTGACCGTCAACGTGGCTCATCCGCGACCCAACCCCGACGATAAGCGCGCGATGACCGGCATCGACAAACGCCCGGTCGACGGGGCAGTCGCGGTCCGCGCCCCGGGCCCCATGCACGGCGGGCTCGGCAGCGGCCTGGTCGGCGACACCATCGGCAACCAGTTGGTGCACGGCGGTGACGATCAGGCCGTCTATGCCTACGCCCGCGAAGATCTCGACGACTGGCAGAGCGAACTGGACCGTGAGATCGCCAACGGAGTCTTCGGCGAAAACCTCACCACGGCGGGCATAGACGTCACCAATTCGGTGATCGGCGAGCGGTGGCGGGTCGGCTCGGACGGCCTCGAACTCGAAGTGTCCCGGCCGCGTATCCCCTGCCGCACTTTCGCCGCGTGGCTGGAGATCAACGGATGGATCAAAACCTTTACCGGGACCGCGATTCCGGGCGCCTACCTACGCCTCGTGACCCCCGGCACCATCCGCGCGGGTGACGAGATCACGGTGACCGAACGGCCCGATCACGACGTGACCGTGGGCGTCGTGTTCCGTGCGCTCACCCTCGAACCCCAACTGCTACACGAGATTCTGCGGGCCGACGCGCTGCCGACCGAACTCAAGGAGCTCGCCCACCGCAGAACCGCAGGCTGATGCCCGGCAACGCCCGCCCGCGGGTGGTGGTGATCGTCGTCTTCGACGGCGTGAAGCTGCTCGACGCGGTGGGCCCTGCCGAGGTGTTCGCCGAGGCGAATCGGTTCGGCGCGCAGTACCTGATCCGGATCGCGTCGCTGGACGGGCACGAAGTCACCACCTCCATCGGCACGAAATTCCCTGCCACTGAACGCATTTCGGATATCGCCGAGGCCGACACCGTACTGGTGGCCGGCGGCGACAACCTGGTGGGGCGACCGATCGACCCGGCGCTGGTCTCCGCGCTGCAGCAGATGCCAGGCCGTACCCGCCGGCTGGCGTCGATCTGCACCGGCGCGTTCATCCTGGCCGAGGCGGGTCTGCTGAAAGGCCGGCGGGCCACCACGCACTGGCGGCATGCCCGCCTGCTCGGGCGTGCGTATCCCGATACCGTCGTCGAACCGGACGCGATATTCGTCGAGGATGCCGACATCTACACCTCGGCGGGAGTGTCGGCCGGTATCGATCTGGCGCTGGCCCTGGTCGAGCGTGATCACGGTGCCGAGCTGGTCCGCGAAGTGGCGCGGTCACTGGTGGTGTATCTGAAGCGGGCGGGCGGTCAGTCGCAGTTCTCCACCCTGGTGGAGATCGATGCGTCCGAGCCCTCCGTGTTGCGGCGCGTCACCGATGCCGTCGCAGCCGACCCCACCGCCGATCACAGCGTGAAAAGCCTTGCGGCCGTGGCGGCTTTGAGCACCCGGCAACTGACGCGGCTGTTTCAGGCAGAGCTGGGCACCACCCCGGCCCGCTATGTGGAGCGGGTCCGCACCGACGTCGCCCGGGCGGCGCTCGACGCCGGCCATTCTGTCGCGGAAAGCGCCCGGCTCGCCGGTTTCGGCAGTGCCGAGACGCTGCGCCGCGTGTTCGTCAGCCACCTCGGTGTGGCACCGAAGGCCTACCGCGACCGGTTCCGCACCTCGGCCCCCAACTGACCGCTCAGAGCGCGCGCGGCAGCTGCCTGCCGATGAGCGGGGCGAGCCGGTCGGCCATGTACGCGTGCCCGGCGTCGGTGGGATGGATGCCGTCGCCACCGATGAGGTCGGGCCGGTCGAAGAACCAGCCGTCTTCGATCGGGTCGAAGAACGCCGCGCCGACGTCGCGCGCCTGGGCCTTGAGGATGTCGCGGATGTTCAGGATCGACGGCGGCACGTCGGCGGACACCCACGGCGGCGCGATGACGAGCAGCTTGGCCGACGGCGCGATGTGCTGCGCGAGCGTCAAGGCGTTGTGGCTCATCATCGTGATCGCGGCGGGGTCCATGTCCTTGTCGTTGCGCGATCCGAAGAACACGATCAGCGAGTCGTCGGGCTTCACCGCGCGCGCCGTCAGATCACCGAAGATGCTGCCGTGGTTGCCGCGCTGCACGTAGCCCGCCCCGCCCTCGGCGACCACGTCAGCCTTGACCTGCACGCCACGATGAGCGAGCTGATCCCACGCCAAGGTCGTCCAGCCCCGCGGACCCTCGCCGCCCTCCAGGCTGCCGGTCGTGTACGAGTCGCCGATGACGGCAATGTGATTCAGCCGCGGATCCAGCCCGGATGTCGTATACCGCTGCACGGGTATGTGCGTGACCACACCTGCCAGAAGGCCAAGTGAGATGACGAAAGTGAACACACGACTCACTGCTACCTCCACTGCCGGCGAGACGACGTGTCCCCCACCGTGATCACGGTGCGCCCTTGGCCCCGAGGCAGGTTACCCCAGCCACGGTGACACACCGATAACGAGCCCATTACAACCTGTGGCACAGGCTGTTTCGCTGCCGTGCGCATCTATCCGGCGCGTGCGGAAACGCCGGTCGGGCGGGCTTCGAGCTCGCCGTCGATACGGTGCAGTCTGTTGGGTGGGTCCGCCGGCTTGATGTCGACCATCCTGCGCATCCAGCGCCGGGCCGGCTCCTCGACGACGTGGTACAGCAGCACTCCACCGAGGACCGACAGAGCGACGAGGCCGAACACGGTCGCCTTACCGGACAATGTCGGTGTCAGCGTGATCTCGAACTGCTTGACCGTCCAGATCCATGCGGTGTGCACGAGCTCGTGCACCATGTAGAGGCCGAAGGAGATCTGCCCGCCGTAGACGAGCAGCCGGGTCGAGAGGAAGGCCGGGAGGCTGCCGGTCCCGACGGCCAGCAGCACTATCAGCGGCACGAACAGCACATCGACGATTCCGCCTGCGTCACCCACGGTGTTCAGCGGATGGGCGTCGAAGAAATACAGTCCCCCGATGACCAGCGCCACCAGCGGGATGGAGAGGTACCCTGCCCGACGGCAGGCCGTGTCGCTGAGGTCCAGCTTGCGCACCGCGGCGCAGGCCAGCGCCCCCGCCGTGAACTGCATGACGATTCTGGGCAACCAGCTCCACGGTGTGTAGATGTGTCCACTCACCATCATCAGCACCACCGGAGGCGTCGACGCCGCGATGGCCAACAGCACCAGGCTGCGCGCCCGCGTCGCCCGTGCGACCCGGAACACGACGAGGATCAACGCCCCGAACAACAGGTAGGCCAGCCATTCGGCGCTGATCGACCACGCCGGGCCGTCCCAGCTCGACCCGTCGAAGTACGGCTGGAACCACAGCTGCACCAGGAAGAGCTGCCGGAAGTAGCTCACCGCGTTGAAGGGGCTGACATCCTCTGGGGGGATGTGGCCGACGTTGAGGGTGAAGATCACCCACAGTGCGGCCAGATGAAGAGTCACCAGGTAGACCGGCCAGACCCGGGAGAGTCGCAACCAGAGGAAGTGCAGGGTCGCCCGAGTGGACCAGGACGGACCCATCCTCTCGAAGTAATTCCACGTCAGCACGAAACCGCTGAGGATGAAGAAGAGGTCGACGCCTTGCGCGCCGCAGTTGAGCACGGGGGCCAGCGCCTTGGTGAGGTCGGGCGCCACTTGGTACAGCAGCGGGCGGAAGTGGAACAGGACCACCCACACGGCTGCGACGATGCGCACTCCGGTCAGGGCTTTGATCTCTGCGCCGCGCGCCACGTTTTGCGTATCCTTGCCGATTTCCGTGTCCACTCGCCGATGCGACCTGGCGACCGGCGGCCTTCGCAGACTAACAGCGGGAGCGCCCACGTCGCGCCTCGCTGCTGCTGTGCACTTGCTGAACGAGGCCGTCGAAAAGCTGCGCGCGCACCGGTTTCACCTTGCGCGGCAAGGCTTTCAGCTCACGCATAGGGCGCCGGTGCAGACGCTTCGGCGCGGGCTCGGCGTGTCGGGCTCGGTCAGCCCGTCGGGACCTGCGATCCGTCGTACTGGCGAGCGCCGTTGTTGAGCGTGCCCAGCATGCCGCGCAGCTGACCCCCGGCAATCAGCGCAGGCAGCAGGCCGCCCTGCGCCTGGGCGTCCGGTGGCGCATCGGTCTGCGCCCACGGCTGGCAGCCGCTGGTCTTGAAGGCCTTGTCGGTGGGTTCGATCGCCACCGTCTGGGCTTTCTTGGTCATCGCATTGTCGATGATCGGGTTCTGGTCGTCTCCGATCCGCTTCCAGTAGCACGCACCATTGCCGACCGGGCCCGCCGACGCGTACGTGCCCGGCGCGATGTCCTTGCCGACCACAAAGGTGCCGTCGTGATCGATGCTGGTGGCCAGGGCGCCGGCCGGCGCCGCGGGCGCGGGAGCCGCCGGTGCATTCGGGCCGGGCGCAGGCGCGGCGGGCGTCGGCTCCGGCGTGTCGGGATCAGCGGTGGCTACGCCGCTGAAGGTTCCAGCTCCCGCCGCGACAAGCGCCGCGGCGAGAATCGCTGCTCTCATCGGCCTCATAGCAGGCCAGCGTACCGGTTGCCGGGGCATGCCCCGGTGTCCGCGCACGGGCGCACCACGCCGACCCGGGCCGGCCGGCAGCTGTGGGAAGCTCGCAATGTGGATGTGCCGCACCTTGATCCGGACGCCCCTGCGCTGGCCGACGTGGTGCCGGCAGTGCTGAGCACGCTCGGGGTGACGGGCTTCGATTCCCGCATCCAGGATTCCCGCATCCAGTTGCCCGGCCCCGCGCGCGGGGCGTGCGTTCTGCTGGTGGACGGGCTGGGCGCCGAACTGCTGGACGCCCATGCATCCGACGCCCCGGTGCTGGCGGGCTTGCGCGGCCAGACCCTGCAGGTCGGGTTCCCGTCCACGACGGTGGCCGGCCTCGCGGCGATCGGCACGGGATGCCGGTCGGGCGAACACGGCCTGGTGGGCATGTCCTTCCGGGTTCCCGACGCCCCCGACGTTCGCGTGATGAACGCGCTGCGGTGGCGGCCGCACCCCCGCGGCGACGACCTGCGGGAGCGGGTGCGCCCCGAGGCACTGCAGCCACTGACCACGACGTTCGAGCGGGCGGCGACGGCGGGGGTGGCGGTCAGCGTCGTCTCCGGCGCGGAGTTCGCCGGGTCGGGGTTGACCCGGGCTGTCCTTCGGGGCGCCCGCTATGTCGGTGTGCACGCCCTCGGCGAGCTCGCGGCTGCCGTGACGGACGCGGTGGCCCGGGGCGGATTCTGTTACGGCTATCACGGCGAACTCGATCTCGTCGGCCACTTGCACGGGCCGGGCTCGCCGGCCTGGCGGATGCAGCTGCGCCAGGTCGACAGGTTGGTGGAGTCGATCATCGAGACGCTGCCGCGCGACGCACTGCTTGCCGTCGTCGCCGACCACGGGATGGTCGCCGTCGATCCCGCAGCGGCCGTCGATCTCGATGAACGCGCTGACCTGCTCGACGGCGTAACGGACATCGGCGGCGAAGCGCGAGCCCGGCACGTCTACACGGCTGCCGGCGCGCGTGACGATGTGCTGGCCCGCTGGCGTGAGGCACTTGCCGACACGGCATGGGTGCTGCCGCGCGACGAGGCCATCGCCGCCGGGTGGTTCGGGCCCCGGATCCGCGATGCGGTGCGCTACCGCATCGGTGATGTCGTGGCGGCGACACGCGGTTCGGCGGCATTGCTGCGCCGCACCACCGAACCGATCGAGTCTTCGCTGATCGGCCAGCACGGCTCATTGACCAGCGCCGAACAACGAATTCCGCTCTTGGTGGCCCAGGGGTGAGCAGCCTGGACCCGCCGGATTGGGCATCAGATGTTCGGGGGTTGACTGTCCAATTCTGTATTAGATGATCTAAGATTCAGCGCATGAAGCTTGCAGGCCTGGCAGCAATCGGCGCCGCCGCCGCCATCGCGTTCGCCGCTCCGGCACACGCCGAGATCGACACCGACTTCGCCAACCAGCTGCACACTTTCGGCATCTACGGGCCGCGTGACTACAACGCCTGGATCGGAAAGATCGCATGCAAGCGGCTGCACAACGGCGTCGATCACGACGCGTACCAGTCGGCCAAGTTCGTCTCCCAGAACCTGCCCAAGGACAGCACCACCGCGCAGGCCTGGCAGTTCGTGGGCACGGCCATCAACTTCTACTGCCCTGACCTGCAGCCGGTGATCGATCAGGTAGCAGCGCATCAGGGCTGATTGTCAGCCAATCCAGATCGAGGGCTTGGAGCGATACATTGAAGGCTATGCGTACACGTCGGGTAAGCAATCTGATCCGCGCTGGTGTCGCCGCGTGTGCCGTCGCGGGTAGCCTGGCCGCCGCGCCGGGCATCGCATCGGCGGACGCCACCGACGACTACCCGATCCCGAACCGCATCCTGCGGACCACGTGCACCGCGGAACAGATCATGGCGGCCGCCCGGGACGTCGAGCCCGTGTACTACGAGCGGTACATGATCGACTACAACAACAAGTCCCCCGAACTCCAGCAGGAGACCCAGGACCGCATCCACTGGTTCTTCTCGCTCGATTACGCGGCCCGGCGGCAGTACTCCGAGGACACCGCGACCAATGCGTTCTACGAGAACATGGCGTGGAAGTGGCCGAACTGGGCCAAGCTGTTCTTCAACAACAAGGGTGTCGCAGCCCGCACCACGGATGTCTGCGCGAACTACCCGGCCGGCGACATGTCGGTATGGAATTGGCAGTAACCCACGGGTACGCCAAAACCCCCTGCGGCTCGACCGCAGGGGGTTTTCTTTTCCACGACGGCATCGGCGACTGCGGCTACCAGCTACGACGCGCCCAGCTATCCGTTTTGCGAATCTGTTAAATAGGCTAATATCTCGCGTAACTCACGGTGACGGCAACCGTGAACGGGGGATGGCGACGGCGCGTCTCCGCATGACATCGGCGACTATCCAATCGACTTGATTGAAGTTAGCCGACTGTATAGGTTTCACTTGTCGTACGGCAAGGACAGCTGTCTCGTCGCGCACCCGAAAGGCTGACCAGCGAAACATGAAGCTCTTGAGACGGTTCTGGATCCCCGTGCTCATCCTGGTTGTGGTGGTCATCGGGGCTTTCAGCGTGATGCGGGTCCGTACCTTCTTCGGTGCCGGCGACGGTTCGGGTGTGGCCAGCGCCAAAGTCGACGACACCAAACCGTTCGACCCCAAAGTCGTGGTCTACGAGATCACCGGCGAGCCCGGCGCGACCGCCGATGTGAACTACCTCGACCTCAACGCCCAGCCCCAGCGCGTCGACGGGGTGTCGCTGCCCTGGACGCTGCGGCTGGAGAGCACCGCACCGTCGGTGTTCCCCAACATCGTGGCCCAGGGCAACGGCAGCACCATCAGCTGCCGCATCACCGTCGATGACGAACTCAAAGACCAGCGCACGTCCACCGGCGTCAACGCCCAGACCTTCTGCTTGGTGAAATCTGCATGAGCACCCCCACGCACGACGCGCCCACCGACGCGTTCCCGGCAGCATCGCCGCCCGAGCACGCCAACCACGGCGGGCTCGCCAAGTGGATCCGGCGCCTGGCGCTGCCCATCATCCTCGGCTGGATCGCGATCATCGTCGTGCTCAACGCGGTGGTCCCCCAGCTCGAAGAGGTGGGGAAGATGCGCTCGGTCTCGATGACCCCTGACCAGGCGTCGTCGATGATCGCCATGAAGCGCGTCGGCCAGGTCTTCCAAGAGTTCAAGTCCAACAGCTCGGTCATGATCGTGCTCGAGGGTGACGAGCCGCTGGGCTCCGATGCGCACGACTACTACGACCAGGTTGTCGCCAAGCTGCGGGCCGACACCAAGCACGTCGAGCACGTCCAGGATTTCTGGGGCGACCCGCTGACCGCCTCGGGCGCCCAGAGCGCCGACGGCAAGGCCTCCTATGTGCAGGTCTACACCGCCGGTAACCAGGGTGAGGCGCTGGCCAACGAGTCCGTCGAAGCCGTCCAGAACATCGTCAAGAGCGTGCCGGCCCCGCCCGGCATCCACACGTACGTCACGGGACCCGCGGCGCTGGCAGCCGATCAGCACATCGCCGGTGACCGCAGCATGCAGATGATCGAGGCGCTGACCTTCACGGTGATCATCGTCATGCTGCTACTGGTGTACCGCTCGATCGTGACGGTCGTGCTGGTGTTGCTGATGGTGGTGCTCGAACTATCCGCCGCACGCGGTCTAATCGCGTTCCTGGGCTACTACAACATCATCGGGCTCTCGACGTTCGCGACGAACCTGCTGGTGACCCTGGCGATCGCCGCGGCCACCGACTACGCGATCTTCCTGATTGGCAGATATCAGGAAGCCCGCAGTGTCGGTGAAGACCGGGAATCGGCCTACTACACCATGTTCCACGGCACCGCCCACGTCATCCTGGGGTCCGGGCTGACCATCGCGGGCGCCACGTTCTGCCTGCACTTCACCAACTTGCCCTATTTCCAATCCCTGGGTATCCCACTGGCCATCGGCATGGTCACCGTGGTGTTCGCGGCGCTGACCATGGGGCCCGCCGTGATCACCGTCGTCACGAAGTTCGGCAAGACCCTGGAACCCAAGCGCGCCATGCGCACTCGCGGGTGGCGCAAGGTCGGAGCGGCCGTCGTGCGCTGGCCCGGACCGATCCTGATCGCCACCATCGCACTGTCGCTCATCGGCCTGTTGACCCTGCCCGGCTACCGGACCAACTACAACGACCGCAAGTACCTGCCGCAGGACATCCCGGCCAACAGCGGTTACGCCGCGGCCGACCGGCACTTCTCCCAGGCCCGGATGAACCCGGAACTGCTGCTCATCGAAAGCGATCACGATCTGCGCAACTCCGCGGACTTCCTCGTCGTCGACAGGATCGCCAAGCGCATCTTCCAGGTGCCGGGCATCTCCCGGGTGCAGGCCATCACCCGGCCGCAGGGCACGCCGATCGAGCACACCTCGATCCCGTTCCAGATCAGCATGCAGGGCACCACGCAGATGATGAACATGAAGTACATGCAGGACCGCATGAAGGACATGCTGAAGATGGCTGACGAGATGCAGGTCTCCATCAACACCATGGAATCCATGGTCAAGCTGACCCAGGAGATGGCCGACACCACGCACAGCATGGTCGGCAAGATGCATGTGATGGTCGCCGACGTCGCCGAATTGCGGGACCACATCTCCGATTTCGACGATTTCTTCCGGCCCATCCGCAACTACCTGTACTGGGAACCGCACTGCTTCGACATCCCGGTCTGCTGGTCGATGCGGTCGATCTTCGACACCCTCGACGGCGTCGACACCATGACCGACGACATTCAGAAACTGATGCCGGACATGGACCGGCTGGACGTCCTGATGCCGCAGATGGTCAAGATCATGCCGCCCATGATCGCGACGATGAAGAACATGAAGACGATGATGCTGACCATGCAGTCCACCATGGGCGGGCTGCAGGATCAGATGGAAGCGATGATGAAGGACCAGACGGCCATGGGCCAGGCCTTCGACGCGTCCAAGAACGACGACTCGTTCTATCTGCCGCCGGAAACGTTCAACAATCCGAACTTCAAGCGCGGCATGAAGATGTTCCTGTCCCCTGACGGGCACGCGGTGCGGTTCATCATCAGCCACGAGGGCGATCCGATGAGCCCCGAAGGCATTTCGCACATCGACGCCATCAAGCAGGCTGCCAAGGAAGCCATCAAGGGATCCCCGCTGGAAGGCTCGAAGATCTACCTCGGTGGAACCGCGGCCACGTTCAAGGACATGCAAGAAGGCGCCAACTACGACCTGCTGATCGCCGGCATCGCCTCGCTCTGCCTGATCTTCATCATCATGCTGATCATCACGCGCAGCGTGGTGGCCTCGGCCGTCATCGTCGGGACCGTCGTCATATCCCTGGGCGCATCGTTCGGCTTGTCGGTGCTCATCTGGCAGCACCTGATCGGCCTGGAGCTGCACTGGATGGTGCTGGCCATGTCGGTGATCATCCTGTTGGCCGTCGGCGCCGACTACAACCTGCTGCTGGTGTCCCGGTTCAAAGAAGAGATCCACGCCGGGCTCAACACCGGCATCATCCGCGCCATGGGCGGCACCGGCTCGGTGGTCACCTCGGCAGGCCTGGTGTTCGCCTTCACCATGATGTCCATGGCCGTCAGCGAACTCGCCGTCATCGGCCAGGTCGGCACCACCATCGGCCTCGGCCTGCTCTTCGACACGCTCGTCATCCGGTCGTTCATGACGCCGTCGATCGCCGCCCTGCTCGGAAAGTGGTTCTGGTGGCCCCAGCAGGTGCGCCAGCGGCCGCTGCCTGCTCCGTGGCCCGAGCCGGCGAACAAGAACCGGGCGGACGCTCTCGCCTGAGGCACCACGCCCGGCGCTCTGGGCTAGGGCGCATCCTGTTCCAGCCGGGATTTCAGGCGGGCCAGCTTCATCGGCCAGCTGTATGACATCAGCGGGAGGACGACGCTGCCCGGGCCGACATCGTCGTGGACGACGGCGAGCCTCACCAGATCGTCGAGCGGCTCGATGTCGAAATGCACGCGCGAGCGCGGCTCGGCGGCAGCGGCGACGAGAAGTTCCTCGGTGAGGTCGGAGACGTCGGCGGCAAGTGTGCGGAAGGTGAATCCGAGCCGCCGATACGGATCGGATTCCAGGATCACCTGGTCGGGGTGTTCGGTCCGCGTGCCGTTCTCGATCCAGGTGTAGGCGGAACCCTTGAGCCACGCCGACTCGATGGCGTGGCCCAGATAGTCGGATGCCACGGCCGGGTTGGTGACGGCCTGCCACAGCCGCTCGGGCGTCGTCCTTATATACGTGGTGTAGCGGAACTCTGTGACGGCGGGCGGTTCGGCGATCACCGGGTGGTAGCGGCTGAGCCATCCGGTTGCGAGCGCGGCGATCGGCTCGGCGTTGACGTAGTGCAGCTTGTGCCTGCCCTCCCGCACTGTGCTGACGAGCCCGGCGGCCTCCAGCAGCGCCAGGTGCTTACTGATGGATTGCCGAGCGATCGGCAGGCGGGCGCACAACTCGGAAAGACTCTGCCCGCCACGGGCGTTGAGAGCATCCAGCAACCGCCGCCGGTTCGGGTCGGCCAATGCCTTGAACACCTCGTCCATCCGCTTGCCGGCCTCCTGATCCGCGGCCGTTCGGCCGCGCCGTCTCATTATGCAGCCATCTGGCTGCATGAGGGCTCGCGCGGCACACGAAATGGCGCCCCGACGCGACTCGGGCCGGGATTTGATATCGGTCCGCCATTCGCCAGAATCACTGCGCACCGTCCAACGCCACAATGCCACCCGCAACTCATATGACGTACCCGATTCTCGACGCCGCGTGCGGAGAGCTGTCGGGAGACCCCATCCCGCGTGGTCGCGAAATTGCCTATTTGATAAGCAAACTCGGCCAATTCACATATTCGCCCACCCGATGTCGTCGTGACGCAACGGCGACTGAACCATGTGCGACAACAACATTGGAGTAAACCGTCACGCGAACCCAAAGTTCGCCTCGGCTGGCTGTCAGGGCCCCGGAACAGTCGTCACCGAAGACCACACTCATTCGGAAATTGCGTGAACCAGCCAATAGTGGATAGCCCTTGTGAAGGGTGTCACATATTTTGTCAGCCCAGTTTGCCTGCTGTTAACGTCCCGCCGCATGTTTGCTATTGCGACTGCATCGCTGATGGCGCTCGTCCAGTCCGTTTCGGGCACGCCGTATATCTCCGGTGGTGACACTCCCGCCGGCACCGACTGCTCTGGTCTGGCCTCCTGGATCAGCAACGTGGCAACCGGCCGCCCCGCTTTCGGGGACCGTTTCAACACCGGCAACCAGGAGCGCGCGCTGCTGGCCCGCGGCTTCAAGTACGGCAGCGAGCCGGGCGCGCTGGTGATCGGCTGGAACGGCGGCCATACCGCCGTGACCCTGCCCGACGGCACGCCGGTGTCGTCCGGTGAGGGCGGCCGCGGCGTCAAGATCGGCGGCGGTGGCGCCTTCCAGCGTCAGTTCACGCACCACATGTACCTGCCCGTGGCCAACGAGGATCCGGCCGCGACGGCCCCCGAAGCACCCGCGCCGTTCGACGCTCCGCCGCCGGAAGCTCCCATGCCCCCGGGACCGCCGCCAATGGCCGACCCGATGGCTCCGCCGCCGGCCGACCCGTTCGCCCCGCCCCCACCGGTTCAACTCGACGTGCCGGCTCCGCCCGCCCCCGAAGCGCCGGAGGCGCCGCCTGCGGACCCCTTCGCACCGCCCATGCCGGTCTGACCGGACACGGGTCACACCGATCGGAGCGCTACGGAGCACGATCCCTCCGCTAACCTCGCCCGAGTGATCGTGCTCCTGCCTCCTTCCGAGACCAAGCGCGCCGGCGGCGACGGCCCGCCGCTGCGCTTGGACAAGCTCAGCTCGGCGGCCCTGACACCGCTGCGTGAAGAGCTCGTGGACCAACTGATCGGCTTGTCCGCCGATCTACCGGCGAGCCGCAAGGCGCTGGGCCTCTCGGCCAAGCAGGACGCAGAGATCGAGCGCAATGCCGAACTGCGTTCGGCCCCGACGCTGCCGGCGATCCACCGCTACACCGGTGTGCTGTACGACGCGCTCGACATCGGGTCGTTGCGTGGCGCCGCGGCCGAGCGGGCGCGGGCCCGGCTCGCGGTCGGGTCGGCGTTGTTCGGCCTGCTGCGCGCCGACGATCCGGTGCCCGCATACCGGCTGTCGGCGACGTCGAAACTGCCCGGACAACCGGGGCTGAACACTCGGTGGCGTCCGGTTCTGGAGCCGGTACTCGCCGAGTTGTCCGCCGACCATCTGATCGTCGATCTGCGATCGGGCTCCTACGCAGCGCTCGGCCGCATACCCGGTGCGGTCCGCGTGCAGGTGCTCGCCGAACACGCCGACGGACACCGCACCGTGGTCAGCCACTTCAACAAGGCACACAAGGGACGCCTGGCACGGGTCCTGGCGAGCTCCAGATCCGAACCGGGCGACGCCGCCGCGGTGGCCACGGTCGCCCGCAGGGCCGACATGCATGTCGAACGCGACGGCGACGAGCTGACCGTCGTGGTCCCCGCCTGAGCCGTACGCGCTATCCGAGTTTGCCGACTTGCACGATGCTGTCGGCGAATTCGTTCGGCGCCTCCTGCGGCACGTTGTGTCCGATGCCATCCAGTACGCGGTGGGCATACTTGCCGGTGAACTGCCCGCGATAGGCAGCACCGTCCTTGTTGGGTCCGTCGAAATCGCTGCCGATCGTGATGGTCGGCACCGAAATGGGTGGTCGCGCAGCGAGTTTGCGCTCCAGCTCGGCATACTGCGGCTCCCCCGGCGCCAGCTCGAGCCGCCACCGATAGTTGTCGATGACGATGTCGACATGGTCGGGATTGCCGAAGGCGGCGGCGGTCCGCGCGTAGGTCGCGTCATCGAAATGCCACTGCGGCGAGGCAAGTTTCCAGATCAGCTTGTTGAAGTCGGCGGTGTTCTGCCGGTAGCCGGCGACGCCCCGGTCGGTGGCGAAATAGTACTGATACCACCAGCCGTGCTCGGCTTCCGGTGACAGCGGTTTCTGATTCGCCTCGAGGTTGACGATCAGGTAGCCGCTGACCGCGACCAGGCCTGCGCAGCGCTGCGGCCATATCGCCGCGACGATGCCCGCGGTGCGGGCGCCCCAATCGAATCCACCGAGGATCGCCTGCGGAATGTGCAGGGCATCCATGAAGTCGATGACATCGGTGGCCAGTGCCCCCTGTTGGCCGTTGCGCACCGTGGTGGCCGACAGAAACCTGGTCGAACCGTAGCCGCGCGCGAACGGCACGATCACGCGGTAGCCCTGCGCCGCGAGCGCAGGCGCCACATCCACATAACTGTGGATGTCATAGGGCCAGCCGTGCAGGAGGATGACGGGTTGTCCGTCGGGCGGGCCCAGTTCCGCGTAGCCGACGTCGAGCAACCCCGCGTTGACCTGTTTGACCGGACCGAGCGAGGTATGCCCTTGTGGCGGCGGGGTGGTCGACGCAGGCGCGGTCTGCCACGACGACGAGCAGGCTGCCACCGTCGCTCCCGCCGCCACCGCCATCAACCCCATCGAAAGATTGCGCCTGCTGATCACCATCGGACTCCTCTCCTGGGCCTCCCCCAGCACTACCGGCAACGCAATGGACCCACAAGTCCAGAAACCGTCGGCGGCAGTACCTTCGGCCGCGCTCGGGCCGATTGATCATATTGTCGCCGGGCTCTATTCGCTGCCGCCGCAATGCCGGGCCCGTGGGCGCGGCGCCCGTAGTTGCGCGGGATGAGTAGGAGTAGCTCAGGTGAGCGCGCCGCTGACGATGGCGGTCTCGTCCGGAATCTGGTTGACGGCGGCCGTCTTCAGCACCGCGCGCTTCGGGATGTCAACGGCCGTCACGGTCTTCGTCGCAGGGTCGGTGACGTAGGCGACAGAACCGAGCGCCGTCACCGCAGGCCGCGGGTCCTGCCACTGCGCGGATTCGGTCCACGGCTCGGTCACCTTCAGCTCTGCTGCAACGACACCGGTGTCCGGGTCCAGGAACCGGAGCATCCCGTCGGTGCCGAGCACCAGGGCCTCACCGAGCTGGCCCCGGGCCAGCGAGCGGAAGCTGTACGACGCGGGCAGGTCGACGAGACGCAGTGTGTCGGTACGGGTGTCGACCAGGCTGACCCGCGTCGGCCGCTCAGGCTGCGCGGCCTTGTCGACCTTGTAATCGCCCAGGACGACCGGGTGCGCCTCGGTTGCGGCCACGTTGCCGATCCGGGCGTAGCCGGGCGTCGGGCTCGGGACCTTGGCGATCGTGTCACCGTGCACCACGAGCATCCCGTCCTCGCATCCGAACACCACGGCGCCGCCGGCCGCGGCGCCCTCGCCGTGCACACCGGGGCAGTTCTTCGCCTCGGCGATGACGGCGCGCCGGGCATCGAGCACGGTGACGCCGGTGCGGGTGTTGTCGTCGCCCACGGTGATCAGCAGCGATCCATCGGTGCGCTGCACCGCAACTCCGTGGTGCGGATGCGGCGCCGTATACACCGACCGCGGCGCGGCGGGATCGCCGATGCGATCGCTGGCAATCGACGTTGCGGTGCCGGCACCGTCGGAGAACAGCACGGTGGCGCCGTCGTGCACCACCACGTGACCGGGCTCGGGTGCGGCGATCCGGATGTCGGTGCGCTTCGGCGCAGCGGTGCGGTAGTGGGCGTGATCCCCGTGTGGCTGCGCCCATGTCCCCAGGTCGAGCACGCCGAAGCCGTCCCCTTCGGCGATGATCACGTGCCGACCGTCGCCGGCCGGACGGACCCGCAGGTAACCGCTGCCGGGCAGGTCTGCGATCTGTTCGAGGGTGGCGGCGTCGAGGACCATCACCCCACCGTCGTAGGTGACCGCCAGACGCGGGGTGGGCCGGCGCTGCTCGGTCGCACCCGCGTCCTGGGCGCTGTGGGCATCACCCTCGTCATGCCCGGGGCCGGACGACGTCGGCTCCTGCGCCGTGCCGCAGCCGGCGAGAAGCAGGATCGCGACAAGGGCAGGGGCGACGTGACCGGGATGCATGCCGACAACAAGTAGCCGGTGCTGAAATCCATTGTCAAAGAGCCGCATAAAGATACGTGCATGCACGATGCCGGCGAAGATCGGCGCGCGTCGAGGAGCGTCGGCCGGCACGGCACACTCCGGATCGTCTCACCGCCGGCAATCGAGGTCCACGTAGACCGTTGTGTACTGCAAGACCTGACTCGGCCCCATCAGCGTGAAGCGAGCGTTGACAGGTGCCTGTGGACCCGTGACGGTGCGCCCCTGCCGAACGGCACTGACCGTGCAGTTCTCGATGGATCCGTTGCCGACCTTGCTCAGGATCACCCGATAGCCCTCACTCTGCAGCTGATCGATGGTGTCGGTCGCGGATGCCCCGGACAGTGGCGCAGCGATCGCAGGCACCGCAGCGCCTACACCCACAGTCGCCAATCCGAAACTGACTGCCACCAGGCGCTGTCCACCACGTTTGAGCAGATTTCGTTTCACAGGATTTCATCGCCCCTTCCAGGTTCGGTCATTGCCCGATAACCGTAGGCCGCCGAAAATCTGCGACGGTCAGCGAGTTCGCGAATTCATATGAAACACATACAGTTCCGAGTTCAGGCTGACTTCAGAGCGACTTCATAGCATTCGCACGTAATGCCGGTCCCGCGACAGCATCGGGCCGGGGACCAGGTGCGCGGCGTTCACGGGTTCGAATCAACGCCCGCACCAATGCTTTTGGCGAAGAGTCCGGCGAAACAAGCTGGCGGCAAGCAGGATTCGCGACCACATCGCTTGATCGAGAGCGAACGGGACCCGTACGGCGACGGCTGGGGTGGAGAAGTTCGCAGTCGCGGAGGAAACCACGCGCCCTCTCACCTGTAGGCGGCCATCAATTTGCCGCTCTCAGGGCAGCGAAGGAATTATCGTCCTTACAGCTAACCACCAGACAACGAGTCAAGATCGCGTCGACCGCAGCCGAGGGTGAAGTTTCCCCGTAGCCGAGGCGATCAGACCCCTCGTACTGATCGCCTCGACGTTCCCAAATCTTTGGACATCCGACACAACCCTGTCAAGAGCGGTACCCCTATCGGTCGCATACGGCCAGTTCAGAGCACTGGGACGCCGGTAGTACCGCCGATTTCGGCAAGTCCGTGCCCGTATCACGCCAGGACGTAGACGCACACCGGGCAACGGGTCACCCAGGGACGCGTTCACCTCCCGTGGCTAATGTCACGCGTAGATCTCGACACCTTCTCCGAGGTTGCTGCACACGTATCGCTGTCAGCGTCCGCCGAGACGCCACAACGCGAGCGTCGAACCCGTATGGTCGGGCCATGTCGACCCAGTCCCCCACGCGCGCGGCCGGATTGCGGGCCGCTCTCGCTCAAGCCGAAGCATTCCTGTCCGGCCTCGATGACCGACCGGTCGCCGCGCGAAGCGATGCGTCAGCCGTGCGGGCGGTCCTCGGTGGCCCGCTGCCCACTGATGGCGAAGACCCGGCCGCCGTCATCGACGCACTGGCCGCCGGCGCCGAGCCGGGACTGGTCGCCTCCGCCGGGCCACGCCATTTCGGGTTCGTCATCGGCGGTGCGCTGCCCGCGGCCCTCGCAGCGGACTGGCTCGCATCGGCGTGGGACCAGAACGGGGCGTATCACTCACTGTCCCCCGCGGCGGCAGCCATCGAGGAGGTCACCGCGGGCTGGCTGCTCGACCTGTTCGGACTACCGCCCGCGGCCAGCGTCGGGTTCGTCACCGGCGCACAGGGCGCCAACACAACCGGTCTGGCGGCGGCGCGGCACGCCGTGCTGGCGCGGGCCGGCTGGGACGTCGAGCGGGACGGTTTGACCGGCGCGCCCCGGGTACGAGTGCTGTGCGGAGAGCAGGCACACGCCACCATCTACACGGCGCTACGGTTACTCGGCCTGGGCGACGGCACTGCGATCCGGATCCCGGCCGATGCCCAAGGCCGCATGGACCCCGACGCCTTGGCACATGTCCTTGCCGATGATGCCGCCCCCACGATCGTCTGCGCCCAGGCCGGCAACGTCTCCACGGGTTCGTTCGACCCGTTCGAGCCCATAGCCGACGCGTGCGCGGCACACCGAGCATGGCTGCACGTCGACGGCGCGTTCGGGCTGTGGGCGGCTGCCGCACCCGGCACCCGGCACCTCACGCGGGGTGTGCAGCGGGCCGACTCCTGGGCTGTGGACGCGCACAAGTGGCTCAACGTGCCCTACGACAGTGCGATGGCGATCGTGGCCGATCCCGACGCCCATCTGGCCGCGATGACGCTGGCAGGTCCCTACCTGGTCGCGGACCCGGGCCAGCGGGACGGCACCAACTTCGTCCCGGAGAGCTCCCGGCGGGCCCGCGCCGTCCCCGTGTACGCGGCACTGCGTTCCCTCGGCCGCAGCGGCGTCGCCGAACTCGTGGAGCGCAACTGCGCGCAGGCTCGCCGGATGGCCACGCTGCTGGCCGACATCCCCGGCGCCGAGATACTCAACGACGTGGTGCTCAACCAGGTGCTGGTCCGGTTGCCCGGTGACGACGACGCGAACCGGCGCGCCGTCGCGGCGATCCAGGCCGAGGGCACCTGCTGGCTGGGTGGCACGACGTGGCAGGGCCGTTACGTTCTGCGGGTGTCCTTCTCCAACTGGGCGACCACCGACGACGATGTAGACCGGTCGGCCGCCGCGATCCGGGCCGCGCTCAGCACACTGTGAGCAGGCGACGTTCCGTCGCGCAGGCGGTGACGAATATCCTTTAGTCGAATTCGAGCGAACGCCGACGGCAGGAACGTCTTCGAAAGAGTGGACAACCCGATGGTGAACCAGCAGCAGGCCGACAAGATGACGTCAGGGAAAGGTTTCATCGCGGCGCTCGATCAGAGCGGCGGATCCACTCCCAAGGCACTGCGCCTGTACGGGATCGAGGACAGCGCGTACTCGTCGGAGGACGAGATGTTCGATCTGATGCACCAGATGCGGGTACGCATCGTCACCTCACCGGTGTTCGGTGGCGACCGGGTGCTCGCGGCAATTCTGTTCGAGCAGACCATGGATCGCGCGATCGACGGCAAACCTGCGGCCGCGTACCTGTGGGAGGAGAAGGGCGTGGTGCCACTGCTCAAGATAGACAAGGGCCTGGCCGAGCCGACCGATGGCGTTCAGTTGATGAAGCCCATTCCGGATCTCGACGCGTTGCTCGCCCGCGGCGTGCAGAACGGCATCTTCGGCACCAAGGCGCGTTCGGTGATCGGCGCGGCCGACCCGGTCGGAATCGCAGCGGCCGTCGCCCAGCAGTTCGAGCTCGGGGGCCAGGTGCTGGCGCACGGTCTCGTCCCCATCCTCGAGCCCGAGGTCGCGATCTCGATCGCCGACAAGGCCGAGGCCGAGAATCTGCTGCGCGACGAGATCGCCAAAAACCTCGAGGCGCTGCCCCAGGGCCAGCGCGTGATGCTCAAACTCACCTTGCCGAGCGTCGCGAACCACTACGAGGTGTTCGTCGAGCACCCCAAGGTGATGCGGGTCGTCGCCCTTTCCGGTGGATATTCGCGCAGCGAGGCCAACGCCCTGCTGGCGCAGAACACCGGTGTGATCGCCAGCTTCAGCCGGGCCTTGACCGAGGGCCTCTCGGCACAGCAGACCGACGAAGAGTTCAACGCCACGCTGGACGCCTCGATCCAGTCGATCTACAACGCCTCGGTCGCGGGCTGACGCGCGCCAGAAGGATATGCACATGGTCATCTCCATCGCCCGCCCCAAGCTGGAGGGCAACATCGCGGTCGGCGACGACAGACAGATCGGATTCGCCGAATTCGGCGATCCTCAAGGGCGGGCGGTGTTCTGGCTGCACGGCACGCCCGGTGCCCGGCGCCAGATCCCGACCGAGGCCCGGATGTACGCCGAGCAGAACCACATTCGGCTGATCGGGGTGGACCGCCCCGGCATCGGCTCGTCCACCCCACACCAGTACGACCGGGTCCTGGATTTCGGTGACGATCTGCAGACGATCGCCGACACGCTCGGTATCGAGAAGATGGCCGTGGTCGGGTTGTCCGGCGGTGGGCCCTACACCCTGGCGTGCGCGGCGGCCATGCCTGACCGGGTGACCGCGGTCGGCGTGCTCGGCGGGGTGGCCCCGCTGGTAGGGCCCGACGGCATCCACAGCGGTCTGATGGATCTCGGGGCCACAGTGGCGCCGCTACTGCAGGTGGCCGGTATGCCGATCCGGCTCGCGGCGTCGGGCCTGATCCGGCTGATCCGTCCGGTGGCCTCCCCGGCCCTGGAGATCTACGCCCGCATGTCGCCCGAAGGCGACCGCCGGATGCTGGGCCGCCCGGAGTTCAAGGCCATGTTCCTCGATGACCTGCTCAACGGGAGCCGCAAGCAACTGGCTGCGCCGTTCTACGACATCATCGTGTTCACCCGCGACTGGGGCTTCCGACTTGATGAGATCACTGTGCCGGTGCGGTGGTGGCACGGCGACCACGACCACATCGTCCCGTTCGCCCACGGCAAGCACGTGGTGTCGAGATTGCGCGACGCGCAGCTCACGGAGTTGCCCTACGAGAGCCACCTGGGCGGGCTGGGCTGCGCCGAGGAGATCATGCGCACCATGATCGAGGTTTGGGATTCTGCGGAAAGCACCGCGCCGCAGGGTTGACCTCAACCATTGTTGAGGATAGAGGCTGTCGTCATGACGTCCTCTCTCACCCAGATCCGAACCGACCTGTGGGAAACCCGAACGGACTCACCGTTTCCCGGGCTGACCACGCATGCGTACCTGTGGAAAGCCAACGGGCACAACGCGTTGTTCTACTGCCCGGCCACCGACGCCGACTTCGGCGCCATCGATGCGCTCGGTGGCGTCGACGATCAGTACCTCTCACATCAGGACGAAGCCGGGCCGATGCTGGCCCGGATCGCCGAGACCTTCGGCGCGCGCCTGCACGCACCGGCCGCCGAGCTGGCGACGATCGGCAGGCACGCCCATGTCGACGTGCCGGTGTCCAGCCGCCACCTCGACGCCAACGGTGTCGAGGTGATCCCGACCCCGGGCCACACGCCGGGCAGTACCAGCTATCTCGTC
Source organism: Mycolicibacterium brisbanense (assembly GCF_001570425.1). Classification (GTDB taxonomy): domain Bacteria; phylum Actinomycetota; class Actinomycetes; order Mycobacteriales; family Mycobacteriaceae; genus Mycobacterium; species Mycobacterium brisbanense. The sequence goes on along the minus strand of NZ_BCSX01000018.1, from coordinate 120,364 downwards.
GACGGCAGCGACGGACGCTACCTGTTCACCGGTGACACCATGTTCGTCAGCGCCGACGACCGGTGGTCCACGTTCGTCATTCCGGGCGTCGGCGACACCGCGGCCCTCAGCGACAGCCTGGAACTGCTCGCAACCCTCGAGCCGGACGTGGTGATCTCCAGCGCCTTCGGAGCCACTGCGGTCACCGCGCTCGGTACTCGGCGATGGACCGACTGTGTCGCCGAAGCCCAAGGCAGCATTGCAGCGCACCGCTGACGTCGGCCGCTGAGCTTTTGAGGTAGTCGATTACCCTATGCCGCCTGCGCGAGCCGTTCGACGATGGTCGGCAGACCCGGTACCGCGCCGGGCGACGGAGGTGTCCGATGACCAGAATCGGCGAGCGCGCAGTAGTTCTCGGATGCAGCATCGGCGGCCTGCTGGTCGCCAGAGTGCTTGCCGACCACTTCGACCACGTCACCGTCATCGAACGTGACACCTTGCCCACCGGCATCGCGCAGCGGCGGGGCGTACCCCAGGGCCGCCACGTACACGGGTTGCTGTCGAGCGGGGCGCAGGCACTCGAGGACCTGTTCCCCGGCTTCCTCGACGATCTCGTCGACGACGGCGCGGTCGTCCTCGACGGCTCCGGCGTCTCCCGGGTGTCGATGACCTTCGCCGGGCATCCACTGAACCTGAACGGGCCGTTGGCCAAACCCATCACGTCGTATCTGGCCACCAGACCATTCCTGGAAGCCCATGTCCGCCAGCGTGTCCGGGCAATCCCGAACGTCGAGATCCTCGACGGGCACGATGCCGTCGAGTTCGTCGTCGCAGGCGCTGGGCGCGTGACCGGGGTACGGGTCGCAGCCCACGACGGGACCAGCCACCTCGAGGTGGCCGCCGATCTGGTGGTCGACGCGACCGGCCGGGCCGCACGGACCCCGGCCTTCCTGGACAGCATCGGCTACAAACGCCCTACCGAGCATCGCAACACCATCCACGTCGCCTACACCAGTCAGTTGGTGCACATCCCGCCCGACGCGATCGTCGAACGACTCTTCCTCATCGGGGCACGTCCCGAATTACTCTGCGGCGGAGCACTTTTCGCGTGCGAGAACGATACCTGGATGCTGACGCTGGTCGGCATGACCGGACTTCAACCGCCCGTCGACAGGGATGGCATGCTCCACTTCGCCGAGAAGTTCGCACCCGCGGCGATGATGACGGCGCTGCGGGCAGCCGAACCATTGACCGAGGCCGTCACCTATCGCTATCCCGCCAGCGTGCGCCGGTTCTATGAGCGGTTGCCGCAATTCCCCAGCGGGCTGCTGGTATTCGGCGATGCCATCTGCAGCTTCAACCCGGTTTACGGTCAGGGCATGTCGGTGGCAGCCCTGGAGGCACTCGCCTTGCGGGAGTGCTTGAAGGAAGGGCCAGACGATCTGGCGCGCCGGTTCTTCCGCGCGGCCGCCAAACCCCTTGGCCGGGCGTGGCAGATGGCAGCGGGTGCCGATCTGACGCTGCCCGGGGTCGAGGGCCACCGCTCAGCGTCGATCCGGTTCGCCAACGGGTACACCGAGCGAGTCCTGACCGCCGCCGAATCGGATGGCGTTGTGGCCGAGACGTTCCTGCGGGTGAGCAACCTCGTCGACGCGCCCTCGGCGCTGCTGCGACCGTCGATCGTCGCGCGGGTGATGGCCGCGCCGCGGCGTCATCCGCGGGCCGCTCTCACGTCGCGGGCGCAGGCCCCGGCTCAACCCGCGTGACAGCCCGGCCGGATCAGCGCGTCCGGTCGAGCACCTCACGCACCAGGTCCATCGACGTATCCGGATGCAGGAACGCGAAGCGACCGACCGTCTCGCCCTCCCATTTGGTGGGCGGGATGAACGCGATCTCGTCGTCGTGCAACTTCTGCGCCCAGGCGTCGTAGTCCTCGCCCTGCCAGCCGAGCCTCCGGAACAGCACCACGCCCAGATCGGGCTCGCGGATGAGTTCCAGGTGTGACTCGCTGTTGATCAACACCGCGGTCTGCCGGGCCAGCTCGGCGGCCACTTCGATGGCCTCGCGATAGGCCTCGATCCCGTTGACCGCCAACGAGAACCACAACGGCAGGCCACGGGCCCGGCGGGTCAGGTGGTAGGCGTAGTCGGTCGGGTTCCACTCGCCGTCGGAGGTGTGGATGACGTCGAGGTAGGACGCGTCCTGCGTATGGGTGGCCCGGGCCAGCTCCGGATTGCGGTACAGCAGCGCGCAGCAGTCGAACGGCGTGAACAACCACTTGTGCGGATCGAGGATGAACGAGTCGGCCTGTTCTATGCCGTCGTACTTCGACCGCAGCGACCGCGCGAAGATGCCCGATCCGCCGTACGCCCCGTCCACGTGGAACCACCAACCACGCTCTTTGGCCAGCGCACCGACCCCGGCCAGATCGTCGATGATGCCAGCGTTGGTGGTGCCCGAGGTACACACCACCGCGGCGATGTTGGGTGTGTCGGCGGGCACGGCGGCGCGTACGGTGTCGGCGGTCAGCCGGTGTTCCGGTGTGTCCACCACGAGGGCGTCCATCTCCAGCAGCTTGAGGGTGTTGACGATCGAGGAATGCGCGTCGGTGCCGACCACCACGCTGAGCCGGCCGGTGGCGCCGTGGCTCTTGGCGGTTTCGCGCGCCGTCGCGAGCGCCGACAGGTTTCCGGCCGAGCCGCCCGAGACGAAACAGCCGCCGGCCGTCGACGGCAAACCGGCCTCGTCGGCGATCAGCCGCAGCACGGTGTTCTCCGCGGCGATGGCGCCGGACGCTTCCAGCCACGAGATGCCCTGGATCGACGCGCACGACACGAGCATGTCGAACAGCAGGCTGGCCTTGGTCGGCGCGGCGGGGATGAACCCGAGGAAGCGCGGACTGTCCGCCGAGATGATGCTGGGCGCGATCACCGAGCTGTACACGCCCAGCACCTCATCGGGGTGCCGTGGCGTCTCGCGGATCAGCCCGTCGAGGCGACGATAGAGTTCCTCGGCCGACAACGATCCCTTGTCCAAGGGCACCGGGTTCATCCGCAATCGGTTCTCGGCGTACGCCAGAACGCTGCGAACGGTCTGTTCGGTGGTGTCGTCGACACTATGCATCGCCACAACTGTCTCCTCGCCGGTGCCGGGTACTGCCGGATCCGTGCGGACCCTGCACGGAGTCTGTCAGCCCGATTGGCCGAAGGCGCCGTTTTCGCCGGGCAGTTCTGCGCGCCGACTCGGCCCACCGGCGAGTGTGGTTACTGTGCGCTGCCGCCCTGTAACGCCCGGCGCAACATGTGCATTGCCACGGTGGTCGAGCGCTCTCGGATGTCGGTGCGGTCACCCGGCAGCCGGACTGTTCGGGTGACGGGTTCCCCGCCGGCGAGTTGCACGGCGAAGCACACCGTGCCGACCGGCTTGTCCGCACTTCCGCCGCCCGGGCCGGCGATCCCGGTGACCGCCACTGCGGTGTCGGCTTCGAAGGCGGCCAGCGCCCCGGTGGCCATGGCCGCGGCCACTGGCTCGGAGACGGCTCCGTGCTGGGCCAGCAGTGCTTCATCTACTTGCAGCAGTTCGGTTTTGGCGTCGTTGGCGTAGGCGACGACGCCGCCTGCGACATAGGCCGACGCCCCTGGCCGCTCGGTCAGTCGTGCCGCCAGCAGACCCGCGGTGCACGATTCCGCCGTCGCCACGCGACGTCCGGCGAGCAGCGCGGCCACCTGCTCGTCGACCGTGGCACCGTCCTCCGAGTAGAGGGTGTTGGCATGCCGGTCGCGCAGCAGCGCCACGAGTTCGGCGTATGTGTCTGCCGCCGCCGGTTCGTACCGGGTGACGATCTCCAGTTCGCCGCGACGCAGGCAGGTGGTGATCTCCAGATCGGCGAACCCGGCGATGGCGTGCTCGGCTTCGCGCAGGGTTTCGGCCAGCCCGGACTCGGCGAGCCCGAACATGCGCAGCATCTCCTGGCGGTAGACGGTGCGCTGCGCGATCGCGTGCTGGGCGGCCTCCGTTTCGATGGCCTTCGCCCACATCGGTTGCAGTTCGCGCGGCGGGCCCGGCAGCACGATCACCGTCGGTGTTCCGGGCACCACGACGCCGGGAGCGGTACCGATCGGGTCGAGGACCTCGGCACCGACGGGCACCAGGGCCTGCTTGCGGTTGGCCGCCCGTACCGCCTCGAAGTCGACCTCCGAGAAGACACCGCGCCCTGCCATCAGCCGACGCAGGATCGCGGCGATCCGCTCCTCCATCTCGGTGTCCAAAACCAGTTCGCGGCCGCAGAACTCGGCGACCGTGGCCACCGTCAGGTCGTCCGCGGTGGGCCCGAGTCCGCCACTGGTGACGATCAGGTCAACCCCTTCTGCGGCCAGGAACCGCAGCTGCGCGGCGATGTCCCGCGGCCGGTCACCACAGATGGTGATGTGGGCGAGCTCGACACCCAGCTCGAGCAACCGGTCGGCGATCCACGGCCCGTTGCGGTCCTGAACCCGTCCGGTGAGAACTTCGGTTCCGGTCACCACGATGCCTGCGCGTGCACTCACACCGCTGCACATTACGTGCCGCGTTCGGCTCAGCAGCCGTGCACCGTGCGCGTCCGCCGCGGATCAGCAGCGCGAAGCGGTCAGCGTGTGAGCCAGTTGCTCACGGTCGCCAGGTCGCGCGTGTAGGTGCCCATGATGTCGTCCTGGAATCGGCTGGCACCGCTGATCGCGTTCGAACCCTGCCAGATCACGCGGATCCGGTCGTTGCCGCGCTGGTAGACGTCGACCCGGTCGAGGTCGCGGCGCGCCCAACCGCTGGACTCGGCTACCTGGGACAGATCGCGGCGCTCATCGGTTGTGGTCATCAGGCGATCCTATCGGCGCGTGGACTGGTCGATCGGCACGGTCACCGGCGCGGAGTTGTATCCGGTGACCCGAACCCAGTTGGCCTGGGGTTCGGGACCGTTGATCGTGGCTGTCAGGATCACCGTTTCGCCCGGATAGACCGTGACGTAGTTGTCGGAGTACTCGATGGGCAGGATCTCGTCACCGTCGTGAGTGTCGGTGACCTCGGCCCGGTCGAAGAACGCGATCTGCCGGGTGGGGTTGTGCAGGCGGATGGCCACCACCGTGCGTTCGGGTCCGGCGGTGCGGGAGGCGCTGACCTGCAGGGGTGCCGGCGGCATGGTGTTGAGCGGGGTCATGTCGGCCCAGCTGGTCTGGGCCAGATCGAACGCCTGGTCGTTCATCGGGTTGCCGACGTCGTCGGGCTGCTGCGACTGCCAGTACGTGTTCTCGGTGACGACATCACCGGAGGCGTCGAGCAGTTCGGCACGCACGAAGAACACCCGCGAGTCGCGGACCACATGCGGCAGCGCCAATGCCTGCACGGCGCCTCCCGAGGGCACCCAGATGGTGTCCGTGGTCCGGTCGTCGCGCACACGCCCGGACAGATCGTAGGTACGCACCCGCACGTGCAGGCCGTGCTGGTCAGACGGCGTCTGGTTGACGACCGTGATGTTCGCGGTGTTGTGATCACCGGTGGCGAAGGAGTCGAACACCACCGACAGCGGGCGCAGGCCCTTCTTGGCGCCGAAGTAGGCGCCGCCGGGCCGCAGGTAGTAGTCGAAGAGGTGCCCGAAGAACGACGGCCAGTGGTTGTTGAGCATCCAGTAGATCGTCATCTTGTGGTTCGCCCAGCCCATCGCGGCGAACGCCTCGAACTGCGCCCGGGTGGACTCGTAGTGCGCCAACTGTGCCTTGCGGGCGAATTCTTCCGCGTTCGGCGACGAGCCGTACCGTCGTACCACCGCGGTGCGGATGCTCTCCAGCGAGTTGTTACTGGGGTTGGCCCCGGCGTGGAAGTACCAGGTGTCGTTGATCGGCCACAGCTTGTCCGGTGGGAGGAACTTCCGCAGGCTCGCGAACGGCGGGATGTTCTCGTTGTCCCCCTGCTCGGCGTTGGATCCCCGGGTGGCCTGATAACCACCGCTGAACCAGTAGCTGGGTGGGCGCCAGGTGTACGGGCCCGCCATGTGGATGCCGTCCCAGTCGGGCTGACCGTCGCCGTCGCGGGCCAGTGACGACACCGTGTCGACGACGGCGTTCGGCCAGTGCAGCTCGGCCAGGATGCCGTGGTAGGCGTCGAGCACCGACTGCGGCGGTTTGCCGTCACTGCCGTTGGCCCAGATGAACGCCGACGGGTGACCACGCAGGGTCAGCAGCTGCGAGCGCAGGCTCTCGTTGGCGACGCGGTGGTCCTCGGCGTCCCACTGCGACCACTTCTCCCACTGGTTGCAGCACATCCAGCCGTACATCAGCGGGATGCCCAGCTCGTCAGCACGTTCGATGATGTTGTCGCCCGGGAACTTTCCCTCCAACCGCAGCATGTTCAGCCCCATGTCGCGGACGTAGCCGAGGATGGCGTCCTCGCGCTGCGGGTCGTACCGGAACAGCAGATCGGGCGTGTAGGCGGCGCCGCGGACCAGCAGGTCCCTGCCGTTGACCGTGAGGTAGAAGCTGCCCCCGCGGCCCAGGTCCGGGTACTGCTCGTCGTCGTCACGATGCTGGGTGATGGTTCGGATGCCGAACCGCGAGTCGTCGGTGTCGGTGGCCCGGCCGTACTGCCGGAACTCGAGGCGCAGGTTGTAGAGGTTGGGTTCGCCCATGGTGTACGGCCACCAGAGGTCCGGGTGGTGCACCGTGAGCGCGGCGTAGGAGTCCGGATCGAACTTCACCTCGCGGCGCTCCCCCGCGCCGAGGGTGACCGGTTGATCGAGGGTGATGTCCGGCTTGCCGGCCCGGCTGATCGTTGCGCGCACGACGCCGCGCAGGGTGGTCGACGACGTGTTGCGGACATCGCTGTACACGGTGAGCCGGGCCGTATCGGTCGACGGCAGGGGCAGCTCGGTGGTCACCATCGGATCGCTGACCACGCCCGTCCCGGAAAAGCTCAGGTAGACCGGTTTGAAGATGCCCGCGTTCCGGTCGGCGACAAAGGAATTGCCGCGCAGCGGATTCTTGCCCGGCCCCTGGTAGCCGATCCGGTTCCAGTTGATCCAGTCCCACCAGCTGTCGGCGAGCTCGACCCCGTTGATGTCCTGCAGCGCCTGTTCCGGGGTGACCTTGACGGCCAGGGTGTTCTGACCGCCCTGGTTGAGCCACGGTGTCACGTCCAGCTCGTGGGCGGTGTACATGCCGACCACCTCGGAGTTCCCTGCGATCTGCCTGCCGTTGAGCCACACCTCGGCGCGGTAGTTGATGCCGGGGAACTCGATGCGGTAACTCGCGCTTCCGGCCGGTGCCGTGAACGTGGTCCGGTACCACCAGTCCTGGCGGTACAGATCGTCGGGAACGTTGGCCAGGTTCTCGCCGTAGTACAGGTTCGGGTACGTGCCGTCGTCTTCGAGCGCCTGCAGCACCGTGGCGGGCATGTGCTCGACCTGATGCCAGCGGTCCCCCCGGAATCCCGCCGAGGAGATCTCTGCGCCTCCGGTCATCACGGCGCGCGCCGAGGTCAGCTGCCAGCCGGTCGACAGCTCGATCCGGCCCGACGGTGGCTCCGGCCGGGCGAACACGGGCAGGTCGGTGACACACACCGACAGCAACAGCAGCGTGACGACGACACCCGCGATGAGCGGGCCGACGCGACGTTTCGGGCTGGAAATGGGTGGCTCCTCGGGACCGATGCGGCGGGCGGCCGCCCGGTCATTCTGCCGTGAACCACGCCCGACCGCGCGGCCGGTGCACCCTCAGAGCTTGTGCGGGACGTCGTTGACCAAGCCGCCGTCCATGACGAACTCGGCGCCTGTGGCGTACCGGGATTCGTCGCTGGCGAGGAAGACCACGAAGCTGGACACCTCTTCGGGTTGCCCGGGCCGGCCCAGCGGGATCGTGAGCATGTCTTCGGGGAAGTGCTCGGTCATCGGGGTCCGGATGAAGCCGGGGTGGATCGAGTTCACCCGGATCTGCTTGGCGCCCAGTTCCAGCGCGGCCGATTTCGTCAGGCCCCGCACGGCCCATTTCGACGCGACGTAGGGGTGCACCATGGCGGCGCCACGCAACCCCTCGATCGACGACACGTTGATGATCGACCCGCCGCCCGCGGCTTTCATGGCCTTGACGCAGGCCTGCATCCCCAAGAAGGTGCCGGTGAGGTTGACGTCGATGACCTTCTGCCACTGGGTCATGTCGAACTTGCCGATCTGACCGAGAGCGACGATGCCCGCGTTGTTGACCAGCACGTTGAGCAGGCCGAACTCGTCGGTCGCGGTCGTGACGGCCGCAGCCCACTGATCGGCGTCGGTCACGTCGAGATGGACATAGCGCACGGCGTCGCCCAGTTCGGCGGCCAGGGCCTTGCCCTCGTCGTCGAGGATGTCCCCGATCACCACCTTGGCGCCCTCGGCCACCAATGCGCGGGCGTGCTCGGCGCCCATGCCCCGAGCACCGCCACTGATCAGTGCCACTTTTCCGTCAACCCGTCCCATGACGGCTGAGGCTACCGCCTGACGGGCCAAATTAGAACCTGTTCCAATTTGTCCGTCGAATCGGCATACTGCGTTCCCATGGCCATCCGCGTCGCCCATATCGGCACCGGCAATGTCGGGCGTCTGGCACTGACCGGGCTGCTGACCAATCCGCGTTACGAACTCACCTCGCTGTGCGTCTCGACGCCGGAGAAGGTCGGCAAGGATGCGGGTGAACTTGCCGGCCTTGACATTTCGACAGGCGTCTCCGCGGTCGCCGATCTCGACGCCGTGATCGCCGCCAAACCGGACTGCGCGGTCTACTGCGCGATGGGCGACACCCGCGGCCCGGAAGCGATCACCGACGTGGTGCGACTGCTGGCGGCAGGCATCAACGTCGTCGGCTCGGCGCCCGTCGTGCTGCAGTACCCGTGGCACCTCATGCCGGGCAAGTACGTCGCAGGCATCGAGGAGGCCGCCAAGGCCGGCAACGCGAGCCTGTTCATCACCGGCGTGGATCCCGGTTTCGCCAACGACCTGATCCCGTTCGCCCTCGCCGGTACGTGCCAGAGCATCCGGCAGGTGCGCTGCATGGAGATCGCCGACTACGCGACCTATGACGGCGTCACGGTGATGTTCGACGTGATGGGCTTCGGCAAGCCGCTGGACGATACGCCGCTGCTGTTCCAGCCCGGGGTGCTCAGCATCGCGTGGGGCACCTCCATCCGGCAGCTGGCCGCGGGGCTGGACATCGAGATCGACGACATCACCGAGGTGTGCGAAAAGGAGCCTGCCCCAGAGTCTTTCGACGTTGCCGCGGGGCATATCGCCGTAGGCACCGTGGCGGCCATGCGGTTCGAGATCCGCGGCATGGTGCGCGATGAGCCGGCGATCGTGATCGAGCATGTCACCCGGCTGCGCGAGGATCTGCGACCGGATTGGGCGCAGCCGGCCCAACCCGGCGGGTCGTATCGCGTCGAGATCGTCGGGGAACCGTCCTACGCCGTCGACATCTGCCCCAGCAGCCGCAAGGGCGACCACAACCACGCGGCGATCGTCGCGGCGGCCGGCCGCATCGTCAACGCCATACCGCACGTGGTGGCGGCGCCTCCCGGCATCCGGACCACCCTGGACATGCCGCTGGTGACCGGCAAGGGTCTCTTCGGGCTCTAGCGCGCCCGCTGCACCGTCAGCACCGGCCAGTCGCGCTCGACGGCCACCGCGGCCAGGCCGGGCCTGGGATTCACCGGCCGGGGATGGCCCACCAGCCGCATCAATGCGCCGTCCTCACCGCCGTCGGCATAGAAGTAACTGCGATCCAACTCGACGTCCTTGTCCTCGCAGAACCGCTGCACCGCATCGGCTTTGCGGGTACCCCAGACGATGGGCCGGATCACGTTGCCGGTCAGCAAACCCTGACCGTCGGTCTCGAAGTGATTGCACAGTACATGGTCGATGCCGAGATGACGCGCGACCGGTTCGGCGTGGATGGTCAGCGCCGACGAGCTCATCACCACGGTGTGGCCACGCTCCTGGTGGCGTCGGACCACCTCGCGCATGTGCGGGTAGACCTTGTCGAGGATGTGCCGGGTGAACAACTGCTCCCCCAGGGCGTCGAGTTCCTGCAACGACTCACCCCGCAGGTAGCCCGCGGCCCGCACGATCAACCGCTCGAACGGCATGCGGCCCAGCCGGTAGCGCACCGAGGCTTCGATGATGCCCAGGATCTCCCCGATGGCGGCCTGCCGATTGCGGATCCGGTGCCCGGCGTGGGCCGTCGCCGTGAACCCGTCGACGAGCGTCCCGTCGAGGTCGAAGAACGCGCCCACCCGCGCACCGCCCGGGCCGTCGCCGATTTCGGCCAAGGACTCGGGTGGCGACAATGTGCGGCCCATGCAAGCAAGTAGACCAAGCCGGGCCGCACTCCGCTAATCCTTAATGGATCACCGACGTTCCCCGACGACACCCCGTCGGTGGGATTCTCGGGATGTTTTGCCCGGGTCCCGCCCCGTAGCGACGCGCCGGAGTACTAAACTAGAACACGTTTCAGTGGATTTTGGTCATGATTTCGCACCCCCGCTTGGAGGAAGCCCGCATGCACACCGCACTCTGCGACGAACTCGGTATCGAATTCCCGATCTTCGCCTTCACCCACTGCCGCGACGTCGTCGTGGCGGTGTCCAAAGCCGGGGGGTTCGGCGTCCTGGGCGCGGTCGGCTTCACCCCTGAGCAACTCGAGATCGAGCTCAACTGGATCGACGAGCACATCGGCGACCATCCGTACGGAGTCGACATCGTGATCCCGAACAAGTACGAGGGCATGGACACCAACATGTCCGCCGACGAGCTGAAAACCATGCTGCAGTCGCTGGTTCCGCAAGAACACCTCGACTTCGCCCGCAAGATCCTCGCCGACCACGGCGTGCCCGTGGAACACAGCGACGACGACGCGCTGCAACTGCTCGGCTGGACCGAGGCCACCGCGACACCACAGGTCGAGGTGGCGCTACGACACCCGAAGATGACATTGATCGCCAACGCGCTCGGCACGCCACCGGCCGACATGATCAAGCACATCCACAACGAGGGCCGCAAGGTAGCGGCGCTGTGCGGCTCCCCCTCGCAGGCCCGCAAGCACGCCGACGCCGGGGTCGACATCATCATCGCGCAGGGCGGCGAGGCCGGTGGGCACAGTGGCGAGGTCGGCTCGATCGTGCTGTGGCCGCAGGTGGTCAAGGAGGTTGCTCCCGTGCCGGTCCTGGCCGCAGGCGGTATCGGCAGCGGTCAGCAGATCGCGGCCGCACTGGCACTCGGGGCGCAGGGCGCGTGGACGGGATCCCAGTGGGTCATGGTCGAGGAATCCGAGCACACCGACGTGCAGCACGCCGCCTACGCCAAGGCCACCAGCCGCGACACCGTCCGCAGCCGGTCCTTCACCGGCAAGCCGGCCCGCATGCTGCGCAACGACTGGACCGATGCCTGGGAGAACCCGGACAACCCCAAGCCACTCGGGATGCCGTTGCAGTACATGGTGTCCGGCATGGCGGTCGCCGCCACCCACAAATACCCCAACGAGAGCGTCGACGTCGCGTTCAACCCGGTGGGCCAGGTCGTCGGGCAGTTCACCAAGGTGGAGAAGACCTCTGCGGTCATCGAACGCTGGGTGCAGGAGTATCTGGAGGCCACCGGCAGGCTCAACGAGCTCAACGAGGCCGCCGGCGTATAGAGCCGGCTCGAGTCTGGGCTTTATACCGAGGATCGCGGCCAGTATGTGGCTGCGATCCTCGGCATTGCAGTTCGTAGGGTTCAGGCGTGGCGCAGCGTAAAGCACTGCCGCCCAAGCCCGTGCGGCCAAGTCGGCGGTCGGTTGTGGTCCACACAGACACCGTCGCACACGCGCGCCCGCTCGTTGCATGTGAGCAATCGCCGGATCTGGCGCTGTCGCATACCCGCGTCGAGAGCTTGCCGACGTGACACGACGCCCTGCCGCGTCAGCGATCTGTTGATAACCGCGCTACGCCGAGGATCTCGGCCAGTATGTGGCTGCGATCCTCGGCATAAGCCTGCGGAGACCCCTGGCCTACGCCCACCTGACTATGTATGGTTGCATACATAATCCAGGAAGGGCGGCGACGTGACGACCCCACGCGAGCGCATGGTGGCCTCGGCTGCACTGCTGATCCGTGAGCGCGGCGCACATCCGACGGCCATCGCCGACGTGCTGCAACACAGCGGTGCGCCGCGCGGTTCGGCGTACCACTACTTCCCCGGCGGTCGCAGCCAATTGATCTGCGAGGCAATTGATTACGCCAACGATCAGATCGCCGCGCGCATCGCCAAGGCCGACAATGCCACCGCTCTGCTCGACGGCATGATCGTCGGCTTCCGCAAGCAACTGCTCAACAGCGAGTTCCGCGCCGGCTGTCCCGTCGTCGCCGTCGCGGTGGAGGCAGGCGATCCGGACGACACCGCCGCGCCGGTCCGGGAGCGTGCCGGCGCGGCATTTCACCGCTGGACCGGCCAGATCGTCGAACGCCTACGGAACGACGGTGTGGCGGCCGACCGCGCCGAGCAACTCGCGATGCTGATCATCAGCTCGATCGAAGGAGCGGTCGTCATCGCCCGCGCGACCCGCGACGTCAAACCGCTCGACCTGATCCACCGTCAATTGCGCGAGCAACTGGCGGCAGCAACCCGCTGAGCCCTACCACCCGAAGGACACCGCCATGACGGTCGACCAATGGCAGCCCACCGCATGCATCTTGTGCGAATGCAACTGCGGCATCGTGGTTCAGACCGAAGGGAGGGCCATCGCCAAGATCCGCGGCGACAAGGACCATCCGGCATCACAGGGCTATACCTGCAACAAGGCACTGCGGCTCGACCACTACCAGAGCAGCACCAATCGGTTGACCTCGCCGCTGCGCCGCCGGCCGGACGGATCGTATGAGGAGATCGACTGGGACACCGCCATTTCCGAGATCGCAGACAGGTTCCTGCAGATTCGCGACAGCCACGGCGGCGACAAGATCTTCTACTACGGCGGCGGCGGTCAGGGTAACCATCTCGGTGGCGCCTACAGCGGGGCCTTCCTCAAGGCGATCGGGTCGCGGTACCGGTCGAACGCCTTGGCGCAGGAGAAGACCGGTGAGGCCTGGGTCGATGCGCACCTGTACGGCGGTCACACCCGAGGCGAGTTCGAACACGCCGAGGTTGCGGTGTTCGTCGGCAAGAACCCGTGGATGTCACAGAGTTTCCCGCGCGCCCGCGTGGTGCTCAACGAGATCGCCAAGGATCCGGGCCGCGCGATGATCGTCATCGACCCGGTCATCACCGACACCGCCAAGATGGCCGACTTCCACCTGCGGGTGCGGCCCGGCACCGACGCGTGGTGCCTGGCCGCGATGGCCGCCATCCTGGTTCAGGAGAACCTGTGCGACGAAACCTTTTTGGCCACCCACGTCAACGGTGCCGATGCGGTTCGCGACGTGCTGAGGCAGGTGCCGGTCGGCGAATATGCGGAGCGCTGCGGCGTCGCGGAAACCCTGCTGCGCCGAGCAGTGCGCCGGATCGGCGCGGCCGAGAGCGTCTCGGTGTTCGAAGACCTCGGCGTTCAGCAGGCGCCCAACAGCACACTGTGCTCGTACCTGAACAAGATGCTCTGGATCCTCACCGGTAATTTCGCCAAACGCGGTGGGCAGCACCTACATTCGTCCTTCGCGCCGTTGTTCGGCTCGGGCGGGGTCGGTCGCAGCCCGGTCACCGGCGCGCCTGTGATCGCCGGTCTCGTGCCCTCGAACGTGGTGCCGCAGGAGATCCTCACCGATCATCCCGACCGGTTCCGCGCGATGATCGTGGAGAGCAGCAACCCGGCGCACTCGGTCGCCGATTCTGCAGCGGTGCGCGCGGCGTTGCAGTCACTGGAACTGCTGGTCGTGATCGACGTCGCCATGACGGAGACGGCGCGGCTGGCCCATTACGTGCTACCCGCGGCGAACCAATTCGAGAAGGCCGAGGCGACGTTCTTCAATCTCGAATTCCCGCACAACACCTTCCACCTGCGCCACCGGCTGTTCGAACCGCTGCCGGGCACACTGCCCGAACCGGAGATCTGGGCCCGGCTGGTCCGGGCCATCGGCGTGGTCGACGACGCCGAACTGCAGCCACTGCGGCGCGCCGCGCTCGACGGGCTGGATGCTTACGCCGCAGCGTTTCTCGGTGCGGTGGGAGCCAATCCGGCGCTGGGCCGGGTGCTGCCGTACGTGCTGTACGAGACGCTCGGGCCGGCGCTGCCGGACGGGCTGGCCGGCGCCGCGGCGCTGTGGGGCCTGGCCCAGAAGACCGCGATGTCATACCCGGACGCCGTGCGACGGGCCGGGCACGCCGATGGCAACGCGCTGTTCGAGGCCATCCTGGCCGGCCGATCCGGGGTGACGTTCACGGTGCACGAGTATCGGGATGACTTCGCGTTGATCAGCCACGCCGATCACAAGATCGCGTTGGACATGCCCGAGATGCTCAATGCCCTAACGGCTTTGCCGACCATGCCGGTGGCGCTGACCACCGCGGAGTTCCCGCTGGTGCTGTCCGCCGGGGAGCGCCGGGCCTACACGGCCAACGACATCTTCCGCGACCCTGGCTGGCGCAAACGCGACGCCCAGGGCGCGTTACGGGTCAGCGTCGAGGATGCCCGCGCCATCGGCCTGAGCGACGGTGACCGGGCCCGGATCACCACCGCGACGGGTAGCGCCGAGGCGACCGTGGAGGTCAGCGATGCGATGCTGCCCGGGCACGTTTCGTTGCCGAACGGATTCGGTCTGGATCACACCGACGCCGAGGGCCGAACGGTGACACCGGGGGTCGCCCCCAACGAACTGACCGCCACGCAGTGGCGCGACGAATACGCGGGCACGCCGTGGCACAAGCACGTGCCTGCCCGGGTGGAACGGGTACCGGTCGTCAGCGTCTCCGGGCTCTGAGCCCGCGGGCCGCGCTCAGGGCAGCGGCGGAGCCGGATCGGCCGGCGGCGGCGCGAACGGGTTCCACGGCGCAGGGGGCGGCGGTGCCGGGACATTTGCCGGAGCCGGCGCGTTACCGGGTACCGGGGCGGCGGCGGGAGCAGGTGCGCCGGGCAGGACGGGACCTGCCGGGGCGACGGTGTGCGCCCCGGGTGCGCCCTGGGGCGCAGGGTCGCCCGGTGAGAGCGGCACGTTCGGCCCGGGTGCCTGATTCGGAATCGGGGTGCTCATGTTGCGCTGCGCGAGGCCCAGGAGCAATGCCTGCTTGCCGCTGATCTCGTTGTTCTGGACCGCGTGCCACAGATCCTTGAGATAGCTCACGTTGGGGCTGTCAGGATCCTGCGCGCTGGGATCCATGGTCGATCCCGGCGGCAGCGAGTCCGGACTGGCCAGGTGTGGGGTGCCCGAAGGCGGCACGGGAAGCGCTCCGGAGGCGGCCGGATCGGCCGCCTGGGGGCCCGGTGCAGCCGCCTGAGGCGCCGGCGCGGCGCCGGGATCCGGGGGCGGTACTGGCAAGCCTGGATCGGCTGACGCCGCCGCTGCGATCATCAGCGCGACGACGGGAGCCGACGCGCAGCACGCAGCCGCGCACGCAAGCTTTCGGATGTCGACGGTCATCGGTGGCCTCTCGCTGTTACTCCAGGGGCTGATGGTAGCGCTGGGTCCATCGGCGGTGCCACCCAATCGTTACACCGGCCGAATCGGAACACGTTCCAAAACCGAGGTCATCCGACTTTGTGTAACCCGCTGCACACCCCGCCAGCTGTGGTGTAGCAAGGAGTCACAACACTACACAACGTCGTCGCGAGGGAGCACTCCACGCCATGCCGACCCTGAATCTCCCGCCCGGATTCGACTTCACGGACCCCGACATCTACGCCCAACGGCTGCCGGTCGACGAGCTGGCCCAGATGCGCAAGCTGGCGCCGATCTGGTGGAACGAACAGCCCGTCGACGGCACGGGCTTCGATGACGGCGGATTCTGGGTCGTCACCAAGCACAGGGACGTCAAGGAGGTGTCCTTGCGCAGCGACGTCTTTTCCAGCCAGGAGAAGACCGCCCTGCCCCGCTACCCCGAGGGCAGCATCTCCCAGCAGATCGAGCACGGAAAGTTCGTGCTGCTCAACATGGACGCCCCGCATCACACTCACCTACGCAAGATCGTCTCGCGGGCATTCACCCCACGTGCCGTGGAAAAGCTGCGTGATGACCTCGCCCGGCGCGCCCGCACCATCGTCAAGGCCGCGGCCGCCGAGAACGCCGGCGACTTCGTCGAGCAGGTGTCGTGTGAACTGCCGCTGCAGGCCATCGCCGGGCTCATGGGGGTGCCGCAAGAAGACCGTAAGAAGCTCTTCGACTGGTCCAATCAGATGGTCGGCAACCAGGATCCTGAGTTTGCCGGCAACGACGCCATGTCGGCGTCGGTGGAGCTGATCATGTACGGGATGAAGATGGCAGCCGAGCGGTCCGCCAACCCCGGCGACGATCTGGTGACCACGCTGGTGCAGGCCGATGTCGAGGGCCACAAGCTCTCCGACGACGAGTTCGGCTTCTTCGTGATCCTGCTGGCTGTTGCGGGCAATGAGACGACCCGCAACTCGATCACCCAGGGCATGATGGCGTTCACCGAGTTCCCCGACCAGTGGGAGCTGTTCAAGCGGCAACGGCCGGCCACCGCGGCCGACGAGATCGTCCGCTGGGCCACTCCGGTGACATCGTTCCAGCGCACTGCGCTCGCGGACACCGAACTATCCGGGGTGCAGATCAAGAAGGGACAGCGGGTGGTGATGTTCTACCGCTCGGCCAACTTCGACGAGGAGGTGTTCGACGATCCGTACACTTTCGATATCTTGCGAAATCCCAACCCGCACGTGGGATTCGGCGGTACCGGCGCGCACTACTGCATCGGCGCGAACCTGGCCAGGATGACCATCGACCTGATGTTCAATGCCATCGCCGACGAGATGCCCGACCTCGCGCCGCTGGCCGAACCCGAACGGCTACGGTCGGGTTGGCTCAACGGCATCAAACATTGGCAGGTCGACTACCGCGGCACTGCGAATGCGAAATGCCCTGTGCCGCATCATGACCAGGGTAGTCAATGATCGAACGCCAGTAGTCCTCTGGGATTTCGGCGCCGCTGCGCAACACGATGGCCAATCCGGTTGCCATGGCTATGCCCAAAAGACCCAGCCACAGCCCGAACACGGCGATCACGATCCACAGCACCACGGTCACCGCCGGCCACGGCGATACCACCGCCAGCACCGGCGCGAAGAAGAATCCGGTACCCACATAGGCGGCCGAGCCCGCGCGGTCGGCTGTCATCACGAAGCGCAACCATCGTGGGATCGGCGTAGCCGGGCGGGTGAGGTGAACCATGGCGCCTCCTGTACTTCAGAGTTTGTCCCGACATCACCACGCTCGCCGGTGTGCGTAATGGGCGCAATTACCTCAGAGGTAGTGGCGCAGCAACGTGCCGTCGCCGAGACTGGTCGGGTGACCACGGCGACCAGGCAGTCATCCATCGGCACATTGATGCGTGAGTGGCGGCAGCGCCGCCGGATCAGTCAGCTCGAGCTGGCGATCGAGGCGGACGTGTCGGCGCGGCACGTCAGCTTCATCGAAACCGGGCGCTCAACCCCGAGTCGGGCGATGGTGCTACGACTCGCCTCGGTGCTGGATGTTCCACTGCGGGAACAGAATCGGTTGCTGATGGCCGCGGGGCTTGCCCCGGTGTACGGCGAACGCCCCCTTGACGATCCCGATATGGCCGCGTTGCGGGACGGCGTGACGCGGGTGCTGGAGGCCTACCACCCGTACCCGTGCGTAGTTATCGACCGGGCGTGGAACCTGGTGCAGGCCAACGCCGGAACGGCGCTGCTGTTGCAGGGCGTCGCCGAGCACCTGCTCGCCCAGCCCAATGCGTTGCGGATCACGCTGCATCCCGAGGGCATGGCGCCGCGGATCCGCAATCTGGCCGAGTGGCGTCATCACCTGATCAGCAGGCTGCAACGCGAGGTGTCCGTCAGCGGGTCCGACGAGCTGGCCGCGCTGCTGTCCGAGATCGAGTCCTATCCCGGCGGGTCGGCGCCGATCCGGGATCTCGGCGGCGTTGTGGTGCCACTGGAGCTGGACACCGAACACGGCCCGCTGACGTTCCTGAGCACGGTCACGACGTTCGGTACGGCGCTGGACCTCACCGCGGCCGAGCTCAGCATCGAGGCATTCCTGCCCGCCGACGCGGCTACCGCGGCGGCGCTGCGCTGAGCGTCAGGCGTTGATGATGATCGGATCACCGATGTTGACGGTGTTGAAGTACCACGCCGCGTTGTCCGGGCTGAGGTTGATGCAGCCGTGGCTGACGTTCGAATTGCCCTGTTGTGCCACCGACCACGGCGCCGAGTGCACGTACACCCCGCCCCAGGTGACCCGGACCGCGTCGTTGACGGTCAGCTTGTACCCTTCCGGATCGCTCAACGGGATGCCGATGGTCCGCGAATCCATCACCACCGTCTTCTCTTTCGACAGTGCGGTGAAGGAACCGACGGGAGTCGGGTGCTTGGGCTTGCCCATCGAAGCGGGCATGGTGCGGGCGACCTGACCGTCGATGCTGACGGTGAAGGTGTGGGCGCTGATGTCGGCCACGCCGAGCACGGTGGCGCCGGTTTCGAAGCTGGTCTTGAAGCCCTCGGCGCTCACCGAAATGGTGGAGTGAGCCGGGTAGAACTGATCGGGCGTCCATCGCATCACGTCATTGCTCAACCAGGTGACCTTGCCGGTCGGCGCGGTCCCCGCCGAGGTCGTCACCCGCAGGCTGTGCTCGGCGGCCCCGCGGTCGATCACCGGAGCGCTGAACGTCACGGTCACCGGGTACGCCACCCCGACGACGGCTCCTGCCGACGGCTCGACCGTCGCCACCGGATTCGGGGTACTGACGGCTGCCGCCGCGACGTTAACCGAGCCGGCGAGGGCCAGGGTGGCGATCCCGATCACCGCAAACACTTTTCGGACCGATCCCAGCGCGGTTCGAGGACCGGGCGACGAGGTGTTCAGCATTCCTGCAGTGTAGTTCGTCCGCTCCCCCCGCCGCGGTAATCGCAGGCCGAGGCCGGTAGGCGTCGCATCGGATTCACGAGGGAGGCGAGTCACGCTTATTGCATCGACACCCGCGGCAGGAACGTTTCATCCGCCCCGGGATGGGTGTGGTGCGCCACGGTCCACCAGCAACACCGCGCCGGGCGAGATCGCTCGATACCGAAAACGACTCGGTAATTGCCACCGGCCCGTGCGGGTGGACTATGGCACCGGGGGCGGTGCCGGCACGTCCTGCGCGGGAAGCGGCTGGTCGGGAGCGGAGGCCGGCGGTTGCGCGGGCACGGCCGCACCGGCCTGGTCGGGGAGCTGCTCGGTCGCGACGTCCGGCGCCGGGTGCAGGCGCCCCAATCGCCCGAGGATCCGCATGCGCAGCGGCAGCTTGGTGGCGGGATCCTCCTGCGCCGCGGGCGCGGCGGGGACCTCCGCCTGCGGCGGCGCGTCCGGCGTCGCCGCGGGCACGTCGGGAACCTGGCCGCCGGGTGCCTCCTGAGGAACCGGAACCCCGGCGGCAGGCTGATCGATGCTGGGCGCGGTGACGAATTCCGGCGCCAGTGGTTGCGGTGCGGACGATTCGACGGGCGCCGACTCGACGATCTGGGCCTGTGGCGTCGGCGCAACCGCCGCGGGCGGCGGTGCAGGCACCGCCGCTGACGCGCCCGAGACGTTGACGGCCGGACGGGTGCTCGGTGGCGCGGGTTCCTGGCCCGTCACGAGGTGCATGCTGACCGCAACGGAGGTCGAAACGACGAACGTCACCACACCCCCGGCCAACATCGCCACCGGCGCGAAAGTTGCTGCAGTCCAGTGTTTCCGGCGTGCAACGGGGCTGCCGTCGAACATGAACCGACCGCGTCGCGCCGAGGAGAGGGCCGCACCGCGGGCCAGCGCCAGCTCGGCTTCGGCAGGCGTGTACACCGGAACCCCGAGCGTCCGTTCCAGCCGGGGCATGACGCCGGTCAGGTCACCCGCCGACCCGACCACCACCACCGCATCCGGACGCGGGGCTGCGGCGGCGAAAACACCGCGCAGCCAGTCGGACAGCCCCTCGTCACCGTCGACGAGGTGGTTGACCGCGCTGCGTACCGGCCCGCCGCCGGGCCGAACGGTCAGTGCGATGACCATCTCGGGTTCGATGATGCAGACCACCGTCGAGTCGAACCCGACGACGTCGGCGATGCCGCGGGCCAGCGCCTCGGTGGCCTGGGGCAACCGGACCGGCACCACACTCGGGAAGCCGGACTCCGGGAGCGTCTTGATCACCTGGGACGCCTCGCGTTCGGCGTAGTCACTCCACGTGACGCCGACCGAGCGCAATTCGTGGCCGCTGCCCGCCGCCAGCGCGTCGAGGTGCGCCACCGCGGATACGACCTCGTCGCAGACGTCGCGCTCGTTGTAGGACCGCAGATCGATCGTGTCGCGGGCCAGCGTGGTGCCGTCCCCGTCGCGTCCTTCGGCCAGGACCAGACCGACGCTGGATCCCGTCATCGAGACGCCGAGCACCGCGTCCACACGTACTCCCCTCGGAGCTGTGGCCACGAAACGGTGGCCCGCCGCAACGCGACTACGCAACATACCGCGGGCCTGGAAGTGTGGCCGCCGTCCACCTGTTCGGGCTGACCATACCCGGGCCTCACCGGGCAAGTACACCTGGTGACCGGCCGCTTCGGCGCGGGTGCCGCACGTCAATATGTGCTGTGCCGGGTGAACGCAGTGCACAGGACGGGAATCGATTTTGCGGGCGGACGCGGTAAATTACCGCCCGGAATCAGGGCGCCCCGTCAGCCCCGCGTGTCCTGCCCGCCGGAGAGAATGTCGCCCAGCAGTGTCGGTTCGATGTTGCCGCCTGAGACGATGACCACCGTTGGACCGGCGGGCAGCGGCCCCCTGCGGTAGCCGGCGAGCGCAACGGCACCACTGGGTTCGGCGATCAGATGCGCGCGCTGCGCCAGTTCCCGTACCGCCGTGCGGATCTCGTCCTCGCTGACCGTGATGACACCGTCGAGAACGTGTTGCAGGTGGGCAAACGTCAGCGCCGACGGGGTGGAGCGCAATCCGTCGGCAATGGTCCGGTTACGTTGTGCCACTGGCCAATCCACCAGATGGCCGCACGCCAGCGCTTCGGCGGTGTCTGCCGCCAGCTCGGGTTCGACACCAAATATCTTGGCGTGCGGGCACAGTGCGCGGATCGCGGTGCCGATCCCGGAGGCCAGCCCGCCACCGCTGATGGGAATCAGCACCGTCGCGACAGCGGGGAGGTCCTCGGCGATCTCCAGCCCGGCGGTCCCCTGACCGGCGATGACAGCCGGGTGGTCGAACGGCGGTATCAGGACACCGCCGGTGCGTTCGACGAGTTCTGCGGCCACCCGTTCGCGCTGGCCCGCGGCACACAGCACCACCTGCGCGCCGTGCGCCCTGGTCGCGTCGACCTTGACCGCGGGCGTTTCCTCGGGCATCACGATGTGCGCGGCGACGCCGTAGCGCGTAGCGGCGAAGGCGACCGCCTGGGCGTGGTTGCCGCTGGAGTACGCCACCACTCCCCGATTCCGCACCTGCGGATCCAGCACGCCGAGCGCGTTGAACGCGCCGCGGATCTTGAACGCACCGATGGGTTGCAGATTCTCGGGTTTGAGCCACAACGGACGGTCCGCGTCGCCCCACGCGGCACGCAACAGCGGAGTACGAACCACGTCAGCGGCGATACGCCCGGCGGCGGCACGGATGTCCTCGATGGTCACCAGTCTCACGCCGCCAAGTCAACACCGCGGCGCTACAGTGGCTCGCGCCCGGGTGTCGGCGAAAGGGTGTTCAGGTGACGGAGTTCAGTTTTCCGATCGTGCCGCGGTACGCGGAGATCGACCAGCAGGGTGTGGTGTTCAACGGGCACTACCTGACGTGGTTCGACGAGACGTTCGGTGCACTGTTGGATCACCTCGGCGAAAGCTACCCCGACCTCATCGCCTCCGGATTCGACGTGCAGGTGGTGCACAGCGAGATCGACTACCTGGCGTCGGTGCGCTGGCGCGACGCCGTGCGGGTCACCGCGCAGTGCGAGCGCCTCGGTACGACGAGCTTCACCCTGGGCTTCACGGTGCTGAGCTCCGATGCCACCACCGCCGAACGGCCCGCCGTCACCGGCCGCAACGTCTACGTCGTCGTCTCCACCGCGGACTGGGCCAAACGACCGGTCCCCGAACCTCTCCGCACGGCACTCAAAGCCGTTGCCGTGCAATGAGTCTCACCGGTCAGCCGTAGCGCGTCGACGGTGGCGGTAGGGTCGCCGCATGCGCGACCACGGAGCACACCGAGAACTGCCACCTGGCATGGCCGAACAGCTCGATCTGCCGTACTCCGGGATGGTGTCGTTCGGCCACCGCCCCTTCCTGACCGAGGTCGACCAACTCGACTCGTGGCAGCCCGATGTCGCGATCCTCGGGGCCCCGTTCGACGTCGGGACGACCAACCGGCCCGGCGCGCGCTTCGGCCCGCGCGCCATCCGCGCCACCGCTTATGAACCCGGCACCTACCACCTCGACCTGGGGCTGGAGATCTTCGACTGGCTCGAGGTGGTGGACTTCGGTGACGCGTACTGCCCGCACGGGCAGACCGAGGTGTCGCACGCCAACATCCGTGAGCGGGTGCACGCGGTCGCCTCGCGCGGCATCGTCCCTGTCGTGCTCGGCGGCGACCATTCCATCACCTGGCCCTCGGCCACCGCGGTCGCCGACGTGCACGGCTACGGCAACGTGGGCATCGTGCACTTCGACGCACATGCCGACACCGCCGACATGATCGAAGGCAACCTGGCCAGCCACGGCACGCCGATGCGTCGGCTCATCGAGTCCGGAGCGGTGCCCGGCACGCACTTCGTACAGGTCGGCCTGCGCGGATACTGGCCGCCGCAAGACACGTTCGAGTGGATGTTAGAGCAGGGCATGACGTGGCACACCATGCAGGAGATCTGGGACCGCGGCTTCAAGGAAGTGATGAACGACGCCGTCGGCGAAGCCCTGGCCAAAGCTGAAAAGCTCTATCTCTCAGTCGATATCGACGTTCTCGATCCGGCACACGCACCGGGCACCGGCACCCCGGAGCCGGGCGGCATCACCAGCGCCGACCTGCTGCGGATGGTGCGCCAGCTGTGCTACAGCCACGACGTCGCCGGCGTGGACGTGGTCGAGGTCTCCCCCGCCTACGACCACGCCGAGCTGACCGTGAACGCCGCGCACCGCGTGGTGTTCGAGGCACTGGCGGGTATGGCTGCCCGGCGCCGCGACGCCGCCCAGGCCAAACCGGGCCCGCCGGCCCGCTGACCGGTGCCGTTGAAACACCCTGGCGCCAGTAGGACAATCGGGGTGGCCATCGCGGTCCGATCGGGGAGGAACGATCATGACGTATGCCGGCAACAGAACCTTTGACGACGACGCACCTGAGGCTGATGCGGTCGAACAGCTCACTCCCGTCACCGTCGACGACGAGGACATGTCCGAACCCGCAAGGGTGCGGATATCGCCCGACACGGATGCCGACGAGGCGGATCTGATCGAACAAGCCACTGCCGTCCCGTTCGACGACGACCTGGATTTCGACCGCTGACCAGAGAGGACGCCGGCATGCGGATGCCCGAGGCGCTGGAAGCCCTGTCCACCGATCCCGACGCCGACCGGGTGTTCGGTGAGCCGTATCAGACTCCCGACGGGGCCACCATCGTCCCGGTGTCCAAGGTGCGGCACCGCCGCGACGGCAGCCGGGTCACTCGCGCGCTCGGCGTGTTCGTGGTCAAGGACGGCAGGCCGGCGTGGGTTCCCGCCGTCGACGCCACCCGGCTGGCCTTGATGGGCGAATTGATCGGCCTGGTCGCGGCGACGCTGGCCACCGTGGCTATGATTCGTCGCCCGCCGTGGCCGGATCTGCGGGCCGACCTTTCGCGCTGCGCCTGACCGTCAGTCGCCACAGCGCGGCGGTCACCGCCAGCGCGGCGAGCGCGGCCAGCCAGGGCCAAGCCCCATGCTGATGGACCCAGCCCGCGATGGTGCCCTGCACGCGACCGGCCCCGGCGATCACCGGGTCGTCGGGTGAGCCGCCCCCGCCGAACAGCCGGATCTCGTAGAGCCCGTAGTACGCGACGTAGGCCCCGACGGCGATCAGCAGTGCGCCGCTGATTCTGTTGACGTGCGGCACTATTCGCCGTATCCGGTCGACCACCACAGTGCTCGCCGACGCGGCGGCCACGGCGAGGACTCCGACGATCACCATGAATCCGGCCGCGTAGGCGCCGAGCACGGCGACGCCACGCAGCGGGGTACCCGATCGGAACGCGGCACCGGTTGCGGCGAGAAATGGTCCGACCGTGCAGGACAACGAGGCCAAGGCGTAGCCCACGCCGTAGCCGAACATGGACCCCAGGCGCGCCGTCGGCGCCCAATTGGCGTGGCGTGTCAACGTGTCTGCGGCGAGCAGTCCCAGATGCCGGCCCGCCAGTAGCCAACCGCCGAGCCCCAGCAGGACCAGCCCGATCAGCACCGTGACATAAGGCAGGTAACGCTGCACGGTGCTGGCCACCGCGACCGTCAACGCGGCGAAAAGCCCGAAGACCGCGACGAAGCCCGCCGTCATCGCGACTGTGGCGAGCAGGGCGCGGCGCACCGCCCGGGGCCATTCGCGTTCGTCCGGTCCGCGCACGACCAGCACGAGATACCCTGGCAGCAAAGCGAATCCACACGGATTCAGCGCTGCGACAAGGCCGGCGCCGAACGCCAGCCCCACCAGTTCGTCACCCACGCCGGTCAGCGCAGCGCAGCCACCCGACTGGCCAACTCGTCCTGCGGCATGGCCGATGTCGGGTTGTTCACGAACGTCGACGACCCGTCGGCGCGGTAGAAGACATAGGCCGGTTGCCACGGCACGTTGTAACGCGCCCAGATCGAACCGTCGGCATCGTTGAGATTGGTGAAGTTCAGGTGGTACTTGTCGACGAAGCCCTGCATCGCACCGACGTCGGAGTGCGCGGCCACGCCCACGAACGTCACGCCCGGGTTCGCGGCCGACACGGCGCTGACACCGGGAGCCTCGGCGTTGCAGAACGGGCACCATGGCGTCCAGAACCACAGCACCGCAGGGTGCCCGGCCAGGGTCGAGCCGTTGAACGGTGCGCCCGAGAGGGTCGTACCGGTGAACTGCATACGGTCATCGGCGAGCGCGGCGGGCGGGACCACCAACGCCAGCCCGAGCGCGACCACACTCATGACGGCGGCCAGGGCGAAGCTCAACATTCTCGGTCGCCGCCAGATTCGCGTACTCATGGCACCATCTCCTCGGCTCAAGGTGCAGCATGCACGCGGGTGCGCGCACACACCCATGACACGACGGTAAGCACACCCGGGTTCAACAGGAAGGGCCGAAACGAAACTGATGCCGCAGCGACGTACGCTGCGGCATCAGCCGGTCCGGCGGGTTATCCGACGCCGAAGATCGGGATGAACAGGCCGAACAGCCAGACACCCCACTGGTGAGGACCGTCATTCCACACGGGTGTCAGGTTGTACCCGTAGTAGTTGATGGTCGGCGGCAACGGTCCACCGCGCCACTGGTACGGCGGCGGCGGGCCCCAGCCCCATGGCGGCGGGCCCTGGCGGTCATCCCACCAGTCGTGCCGGTTGTTGGCCCACCACGGACCCTTGTTGTCCCAGTCCCCGTGATCGTTGCCCCAGCGGCCGTGGTCGTTGTTCCAGTCCGCGCGGTCGTTGTTCCAGGGGCCGCGGTCGGGTCCCCGGCCAGGCCCGTTGCAGAACGGGAAGCAGTCGTCCTGACCGTGTCCGGGCTGTAGCGGCGCAGGTACGACTGGGGCCGCCGATGCGGCCGGAGCGCCTGCGACTCCGATTCCGAGTGCGCCGACGGTCATCGCCGCCGCGACGAAATTCCTCAGTTTCATTCATGAACCTCCTACGTTGGTGACCCGGGCGCCTGCCATCCCCCAATGGCCGGGCGCCGTAACGCCTTGCGACTTCACCGCAGTGAGACGTTCACCCCGTGTGAGTTATCGGCGCGGTTGCCCCGAGCGTTACCCCGCGTGGGTACCCGGCGATTCGGCGCGGCGCGGTTAGCCTCGAGGCGATGTCGCACGTCGCCACAGCCGAACCGACCCGTTCGGTGCCCAAGTTCGCTGCGGCGGCGGTGCTGGCGATCGCTGCCGTGACTGGGTTGGCACATTGCGTCGCAACGCTATTGGGCCGGGGCTACTGGTTCGACGAGGTGTACATGCTGGCCATCGGCCGGTATCACCTGGACTGGGGTTCGGCCGATCAGCCGCCTGGCGCCACCGCGCTGGCCGCTCTCATGGACACCGTTGCGCCGAACTCTGTGTTTGCGTTGCGCATTCCCGCCATGCTGGCGACCGTGGGCGCCGTTGTGGTGGCAGCGCTGATCGCCCGGGAGTTCGGCGGAGACCGTGGCGCCCAGGTGATCACGGCTGTGGCGCAAGCCACAGCGCTCTGGCCGACGCTGACCGGGCATTGGTTGACGCCCTACACGCTCGAACCGGTCCAGTGGCTCACCATCATGTGGCTGTTGGTCCGCTGGGTGCGGCTGCGCGACGACCGACTGCTGGTGGCGCTCGGCGTGGTGGTCGGCCTCGCCGTGATGACGAAGTTCCAGGTGTTGCTGCTGTGCGCGATGTTGCTCGTGTGCATCGCGATCACCGGCCCGCGCGATCTGCTGCGCCGACCGGCTCTGTGGCTGGGCGCCGCGATCGCCGTCGCCGTTGCCGCACCGACGCTGTGGTGGCAACAGTCACACGGTTGGCCGCAATGGCAGATGACCAGCGTGGTCGCCGGCGAAGCCGAGGCGCTCTACGGCGGGCGCCCGGGTGTCGCGGTGCAGCTGGTGCTTTACGCAGGGGTACTCGGGGTGGTCCTCGGGCTCTACGGCACCTGGCAGCTGCTGCGCGCGCCACACTGGCGGGAGTACCGGTTCATCGCGGTCACCGCCGTGGCCCTGTACGTGGTGTTCGTCGCGACGCTGGGCCGCCCGTACTACCTGGCGGGGCTCTACGGGGTGCTGGCCGCGGCAGGCGCGGTGAGCCTGCAACTGCGACGTGCGGGCAAGGCCGGCGCTCGGCGCTGGCCGGCACGTGTGGGCGTCTTGACGAGCATCGCAGCGGCGGTGCTCATCCTGGTCTTCTCCGTCGGGGCCACCCGCTCGGAGGTCGGCGAGAGGATCGCCCACACCACCGCGCAGGCCTACCACAGCCTGCCCGGACCCGAGCGCGAACACACTGCACTGCTGGGCGAGTCCTACATCGTGGCGGCATATCTCGACGGCTATGCACCGAGGTACGGCCTGCCGCCGGCCTACAGCACCAACCGCAGCTACGGCTACTTCCCGCCGCCACCTGAGTCGGTGGACACCGTGCTCTATGTGGGCCGAACCCCGGAACCGCTGCGGGGATACTTCGCATCCGCAGACAAGGTCGGCACGGTGAACGACGATCTCGACATCTATCTGCTGAGCAGGCGCGAGCAACCGTGGCAACAGATCTGGCCGCTGCTGCGCACACTGACCGTATCCTGACCGCGCGACGGGTCTGGGCCGAATGCCCACCACGCTGCGGGCGGACGCTCTACGCTCGCTTGGATGGTCTGCAACGGCATCGCGGCCCGGCCCAACGGCACCCCACCGCCCGAGGTACCTCTGTCCGAGATCAACTTGGGCTCTTGGGAGTTCTGGGCGCTCGACGATGACATCCGCGACGGCGCATTCGCCACGCTGCGCCGCGAGGCTCCCCTGTCATTCCAGCCCGAGTTCGTGCAGGAGGGAGCGCCGATCGGCAAAGGGCATTGGGTCGCCACCCGGTACGACGACGTGTTCCACGCCAGCCGCCATCCGGATATCTACTCCTCTGCCAGCGGTATCACCATCGGTGACGAGAATCCGGAATTGGCAGAGTATTTCGGGTCGATGATCGCGATGGACGATCCGCGGCACACACGGCTGCGCAACATCGTCCGCAGTGCCTTCACACCCCGGGTGGTGGCGCTGATCGAGGACTCGGTCCGCGCGCGGGCGCGCAGCCTGGTGACCGCCATGACGACGCGGCATCCCGACGGGCACGCCGACCTGGTCGAGGAGTTGGCCGGCCCGCTGCCCCTGCAGATCATCTGCGACATGATGGGCATCCCGGAGCACGACCACCAACGCGTCTTCCACTGGACCAACGTCATCCTCGGCTTCGGCGACCCCGACATCACCACCGACTTCGAGGAATTCTTCAGCGTCGCAATCGAAATCGGTACCTACGCAAAGGCGCTGGCCGAAGCTCGACGGTCCGAGCCCGGACTGGATCTCACCACCAGCCTGGTGCAGGCCGAGGTGGACGGCGAGCGGCTGACCTCCGCCGAGATCGCGTCGTTCTTCATCCTGCTCGTGGTGGCGGGCAACGAGACCACTCGCAACGCCATCAGCCACGGCATGCTGGCTCTGAGCCGGTACCCGGAGCAGCGACAGCGCTGGTGGGCCGATTACGACGAGCTGGCTCCCACGGCGGTCGAAGAGATCGTGCGGTGGGCCTCTCCGGTGAGCTACATGCGGCGCACCGTCACCCGCGACACCGAGCTGGGCGGCACCCCGTTGGCCGCGGGCGACAAGGTCACGCTGTGGTACGGGTCGGCCAACCGCGACGAGGCGAAATTCGCAAATCCGTGGTTGTTCGACGTCGGGCGTCACCCCAACCCGCATCTCGGATTCGGCGGTGGCGGAGCGCATTTCTGCCTCGGCGCCAATCTGGCGCGGCGCGAGATCACCGTGGCCTTCGAGGAGCTGCATCGCCAGGTGCCCGACATCGTCGCCGTCGCCGAACCGGACCGGCTGCAGTCGGCATTCATCCACGGCATCAAGCGACTACCGGTGGCGTGGGTTTGACCGGCGCAGGCCCGCTATTTGACCGTCAGGCTGCTGACCATCGCCGGATGGTACGTGCAGTCGAAGCCGTACTCCCCGGGGTCGGAGGGCGCGGTGAGCAGCGCACGCTGCTTGCCGCCGACGTGAACGTCGAACAACCCCTTGGTGCGTGAGGTCACCGTGTGCGCGACCTCGTCGTCGTTGACGATGGTGATCTGCGCGCCCGGCGCAACGGTAATCGGTGCGCTGTAACCCATTCCGGAGATCGTGATGACGGGCGTGCCCGGCCCGGGCGGCGGCACTGGACTGCCCGTCGTCGTCGCGGCCGCGGTGTCACGTCCTGCGGTGGTCTGCGAATTCGAGCACGCCACAAGCCCGAACGCCAGTGCGGCAGCCGCACAGCACACCACGATGCGATTCATACTGACGATTATCGACCGGTCGTCAACCGGGTGAGCTATGAGTTCGCCAGGTACCTGCGCCGTTCCCAATCGCTGACGTGCCCGGTGTAGGCCTGCCACTCGCTGCGCGCGATCTCGGCGAAGTCGTGCACCGAGTCGGCACCCAATATGCCGGCGATGGTGTCGTCCTGCGTGGCCAGCGCGATGGCCACCCCGAGCGATTCGGGCAGCGGCACCCCTTTTTCGTAGAGGTTCCCACCTTCGGCAGGCGGCGGTGTGCGCTGCGCCCTGATGCCGGCAACCACCGCGGCCAGCGCCGCGGCGATCAACCAGTACGGGTTGGCATCGGATGCGCCACTGCGTAATTCGATGCGGGTGGCGGTGGGATCGGATTCGACCAACGAGCGCACTGCCGCGCTGCGGTTGTCCCGGCTCCAACTCACCGTCGCAGGTGCGAACGAATCCGGGGCGAAGCGGCGGTAGGCGTTCACCGAGTGGGCTCCGAACAACGTGATCGACGGCAGGTGCTCCAGCAGCCCCGCGATCGCATACCGGGCCAGCTCGTTCTCCTGACCGTCACGCGGGACGAAAGCCGGTGCGCCGTCTCGCCACAACGACACGTGCAGATGCGCCGAGCTGCCCGAGTGTTCGCTGAACGGCTTGGGCATGAAGCTCGCGATCCGGCCGTGCCTGCGCGCCACCTCCTTGGCGGCGTACTTGAGCCGGGCAGCGTCGTCAGCCGCCTCGAGCGCATCGGTGTAGATCAGGTTGGCCTCGACCTGCCCTGGGCCGTACTCGGTTTCGATGCCCTCCAGCCGGGTGAACGCCGCGAGGGTTCGGTGCAGGTCGGTCAGCAGAGGTTCGAGTGCGTTGGCGTTCTCCAGCGAATAGGCGTGAATATCGTTCTGGAACGCCGAGCCGTCGGGGTTGAGCAGGTAGAACTCCAGCTCGACGCCGACCTTGGCGGTGTAGCCGAGCGATGCCAGTTGCGCCAATACCCGTTTGAGCACCGCACGCGGGTCCAGCAGCGATGGCCGTCGGTCGTGCGAGACGATGTCCGAGATCACGTGACCGGCGCCCGGTCGCCACGGTAGGGGCCGGAACGTGGTCAGATCGGGCACGGCGTACACATCGGGGTAGCCGCCGGCCCAGTTGGTCAGCCGCAGGTTGTCGATGACGGTGGCGTCGGCGTTCCAGCCCAAAGACGCCTCGCAGAAGGCAAATCCGCTGCCGCGGGCGCGCTGCAGGAATCCCGCTGCCGGGATCCGCTTGCCCTGGGCATGCCCGAACGGGTCGCTCCAAGCCACCTCGATCTCGGTGATCGAGCCGTCGTCGATGCGCCCCAACAGTTCTCGCTCCGGGGTGGTGGCTGCCGCCCCGACCGTTCCGTTCAGCGTCATGACGGCGTGTCCGCCTTCGCGTCCACTCGGGTCCCCACAGCGGCGCCCGCGACGAAGGCCCCAACCAACACCGAGACGATCACCCAGGCCAGCACGCTGGATCCGCCGACCAGATCGCTGAGGTTGGAAAGGATGAGCACCAACGCACCCAGCAGCCCAGCCAGGCCCAGCGCGGGCGCGATGCGGACCCGCCACAGCGAGTTGCCGCGCCGGTCGCGGGCGAAGTAGACCAGCACCGCCACGCTGGTCACGATCATCAGGACCACCACGCCGACCGTCGTCGCGCCGGCGAACCACGTGTAGAACTGTCCCGCCGGGTCGAGACCGAAGACCACGGCCAGCAGCACCGCCACCGCCACGACCCCCGAGATCCACAGCGACGCCTGGTGCGGTGAGCCGTGCCGATCATGCGGGCGGCTCAACGCGGCGGGCAGCACGTCGCGCTGCGACAGGGCGAACACGTAGCGCGACGCCACGTTGTGGAAGGCCAGGATGCAGGCGAACAGGCTGGTGAAATACAGCACGGTGATGAGGTCCGCACCGACGGCGCCGACGTAGCGCTTGGCCGTGTCACCGAGGAAGGTGCTGCCCGACTGCGTGGCGTGCGCGACGGCACCGTCGTCGCCCCAGCCGGAGATCAACGCCCAACTGGTGACCGCATAGAACACCCCGATCAGGATCAGCGCGGCGTAGGTGGCCCGCGGGATGGTGCGCTCCGGGGTCTTCGCCTCATCGCGGAAAATCGCGGTCGCCTCGAATCCGACATAGCTGATGATCGCGAAAAGCAGCCCGATGCCCAGCGATCCGGACAGGATTGCGTGGGGGTTGACGATGCCCGTGGACAGGCCGTGGTCGCCACCGCGGGCGACGATCACCAGGTCGAGCACGACCACGATGGCGATCTCGGCGGTCAGCAGGATGCCGAGCACGCGGCTGGACAGCTCGATGTTGCGGTAGCCCAGGTACGTGGTCACCACGAAGGCAGCCGCAGCGAACAGCCACCACGGTAGTGTCGGGCCGCCTGCCAGTTCGAGCACGCTCGACCCCGCCGGTCCGAGCAGCCCGTACACCCCGGCCTCCAGTGCGACGTAGCTGACCAGTGCCACGAATGCGACGCCGATACCGGCCGGAAAGCCAAGGGCCTGGCGGACATACGAGAAGAACGCGCCCGCGTCGTCGACGTACGGCGTCATGGCGGTGAACCCGGTCGCGAAAAGCAACAGCACCACGGTGGCGACGATGAAGGTGGCAGGGAAACCCGCTCCGTTGCCCGAGGCGATGCCCAGCGGTACCACACCTCCGATCACGCCGAGCGGTGCCGCCGCGGCGACGACCATGAACACGATGGCGACGACACCGAGATTGCCGCGCAGCTTGCGGTCGGGTGGCGCCGCCGGGCTACCTAAAGGCTCTGGGACCGTGGTGGTTTCGGACATGACCGGGGACCATAGAACCGGCACCACGGCCACACCAGGTCTGCGGTCACCCTGCGCAAAACCCTCTCAGGCCACCGCGTCGCGGTCGACGATGAAGAGCAGCAGGGTCACGGCGAGGATGCCCGCGGCCAGCCAGATCGCGTGCACACCCCAGGCTCGGCTCGCCACGCCACCGATCACCGCGCCGCCGGCGAACGCGAAGATCAGCGTGGCGTAGACACCAGTGGCGCGGCGCGCATCCGGGCGTCCCTCGACGAACCCGGCATAACCCGATTCGACGCAGCGCATGAGGTTCCCGGTCGTCGCCACCGGCAGGTAGGCCAGGTCCCCGATGTTGCGGAAGAGCCCGATCTGCACCGCGGCCAGCAGCGAGATCGGGACGGTGACCACGGTGTGGGACACGGTGGCAGGCACGAAACCGATCACCGCGAGCGCCACCACCTGGATGGCCATGGTCCAGCGCAGCGGGTACGGCAGCACATGCGCGGCGCGTCCCGACTTGATGTGCGCGGCGATCGACACCCCGACGATGAAGGCCAGGATCGGCCACAGGTGCGCGAGCGCCGTGCCCACATGCCGGTTGGACAAGTCGAGGGCCAGGAAGATGACGTTGCCCGTCTGCACGTTGGCGAAGACCTGCCCGCGTGTGAGGTAGGTGTGTGCGTCCAGGAAACCGTTGGTGAGCGTGAGCAGCAGGGCGAACCACAGCGTGGCAGTCCGTGCCGTGTCGTCGATACGGCCGCTCATGCGGACAACCTACCGTGATCCTGATTGCTCCTCGCGTCCGCCGTGACAACGCCGCCACGGCGCCGCGTTGTTCAGGCACCGAGCACGTCGAGCATGCCTGCCGCGGCCCTCGGCCAGGTGAACTGCTCGGCACGCTGGCGCGCACTGCTGCGCCGCAGTGGTTCCGGGCGGCTGATCACCGAGGTCACGGCGTGCGCGATGGCCCGGGGGTCGTTGTCGGCCGTCGCGCCGCTGTCGGAGGTGAGGATCTCGGCCAGGGCCGAGGTCCGCGACACCACCGCGGGGGTGCCGCAGGCCAGGGCCTCCAGAGCGGCCAGGCCGAACGTCTCGTGCGGGCCCGGGGCGAGTGCGACATCGGCCGACGCCAGAATGGTCGCCACCGTGTCCCGGCAGCCGATGTAGCCGGTGAAGTCGACCGGCAGCCGTGCCGCCTGACGTTCCAGCCGCGCCCGCATGGGCCCCTCCCCGACCACCACCAGTCGTGCGTCGACACCCGAATCGCGCAGTGCAGCAACGGTATCAATGCTTCGATGGGCGTGCTTCTCCACCGACAACCGACCGCAGTGCACGAGCAGAGTCTGTTGCGGGGCGGCCCACCGGCTGCGCATCTGCTCGCTGTGCCTGCGCGGGTGGAACTGCTCGAGATCGACGCCGAGCGGCACGGTCGCGACGTTGGCGGCACCGATGCGGTCGAACTCTTCACGGGCGAACGCCGTCGTGCACACCACCGCGTCGTAATTCGCCGCGGTGCGGCGGTTGGCGAAGTTGGCCACCGCGCGGGCCAGCGACCGCGGAAGCACCTGTCCGACAAGGCGGTCGAGGCGTTCGTGGGAGATCATCACGGTGGCAACGTGATTGCGCCGGCCCCACGGCCCGAGCGAGCGCAGGGTGAGCCGGTCGGACACCTCCAACGCGTCGGGCTCGAGTCGGCTCAGCAGTGTGGTGACCGGACCGGGAAGAACGGCGCGGTAACCGCCGGTGAACGGGATCTGTCTGGCCGGCAACGAGATTCGTACCACGCCGGTGGGTAGCATGTGCCGTTCGGGAACAGAGCCGGGCACGATGAGGTAGACCTCGTGGCCGGCCGCGCTGTATTCCGCGCCCAGCCGGTCGACCGCGGTGCGCAGACCCCCCGAGCGCGGGCCGTAGAAGTTGGCAACCTG
Organism: Mycolicibacterium brisbanense; assembly: GCF_001570425.1. Classification (GTDB taxonomy): domain Bacteria; phylum Actinomycetota; class Actinomycetes; order Mycobacteriales; family Mycobacteriaceae; genus Mycobacterium; species Mycobacterium brisbanense. The sequence continues at coordinate 86,276 of NZ_BCSX01000018.1, read as the reverse complement.
GACAACCCGCATGCCCAGATCAGAACCGGGCGTGATGTGCGGTCAACAACGTGACCCCGACCGGTGCCTGAACAGCCGCTGAACTCCGCAGGCAGCTCAGCCGAGGTGCTGGCCGAACCAGTCCTGGACGCGACGCCAGGCATCGGCCGCCGCTGCCGCGTTGTAGCGGTCCCCGGTGTCGTTGAAGAACGCGTGGTTGGCATCGGGTTCGGTCACGAGATCGTGCACCATCCCGGCCTTCTCCAGTGCGGCGCGAACGACGGGTTCGGTGCTGGTCACCCGTTGGTCCAAGGCGCCGTAGAACGCCAGCACGGCCGCGCCGCGCGAGCCGGAGAAGTCCGGATTGTCCGGGGCCGGCCCGTAGAACGGCACCGCCGCAGCAAGTTGCGGGGCGCCTGCGGCCAGCAGTTGCCACACGAGACCGCCGCCCATGCAGAAGCCCACCGCCGCGAGTTTGTGGTCGGGGACGCGGCGGGCAAGCTCGTCGACACCGGACTTCAGGTTCGCGACGAACTCCTCGGGCGCGATCTTGCTCAGCGCCGCGGTGGCGGCAGCCGGATCGCTGAAGGCCGCGGTGCCGCCCTGGCCGGACAGCAGGTCGATGGCCAGCGCGGAGTAGCCGATGCCGGCGAAACGTCCTGCGACAGAACGGACCCAGTCGTTGAGCCCCTTGTTCTCGTGGATCACCAGAACCCCGCCGCGGGGTTGTGGCGCCGCCGCCCAGGCACCTTGGAGCTGCCCGGCGGGTCCGGCCCAGGTGATCGGGCTGGTGGGCAAGGCGCCGGCCGAACCCGGTGGCGGCCCGCCGGCACTCGGGCTCGGCGTCGGGCTGGGTGTCGGCGACTCCGACGTCGGCGGAGCGGCCGTCTTCTGCTCACCGCACGCGGCGATCAGAGCGGTGGCGGCGGCGGTGCCCATGCCGATGAGGGCCAGCCTCCGGAGTGCCTCACGCCGGGACAGCAGGCCGTCCACATGATCGGTGGCAATTTCCTCTGCGATGTAGCGCTGTAGCGGTGTCACCTTCGCCAGTATGCGCGGGCCGGCGCGGCGGCAACAATGCTGAACCGCAATGTTCGGTGGCCGTCGGGCGCGATACTCATCGGATGGTGTGGACGCCGGATCCGAATGCGCTGCGCGGCCGTGTCGCCGTGGTCGCCGGTGCGACCCGCGGTGCCGGTCGCGGTATCGCCATGGCGCTGGGCGAGGCCGGCGCCACGGTGGTGTGCACCGGGCGCAGCAGTGTCTCCGGCAGCCGCCTCTCCGACTATGACCGCCCCGAAACAATCGAGGAGACCGCCGAACTCGTGTGTGCGGTGGGCGGTGTGGGCATCCCCATCCAGGTCGACCATCTCGACATCCCTCAGGTCCGCGCGCTTGCGGAACGGCTCGGCAGCGACTTCGGCAGCATCGACATCCTCGTCAACGACATCTGGGGCGCGGAGATACTCAAGGGCGCTCCCGCGACATGGGGCCGGCCGATGTGGCAGCACGATCTCGACGACGGCTTGCGCATCCTGCGGCTCGGGATCGACACCCATCTGATCACATCGCATTGCCTACTGCCCCTGCTGACCACCAAGATGGGTGGTCTTCTCGTTGAGATCACCGATGGGACAACAGAATTCAACTTCGAGAACTACCGGCTTTCGGTGTTCTACGACCTGGTGAAGACTGCGGTCAACCGGCTGGCGTTCAGCCATGGCTACGAGCTTGCGGTGTTCGGCGCCACGGCGGTCGCCGTCACGCCGGGGTGGCTGCGTTCGGAGATGATGCTGGACAACTACGGCATCACCGAGGAAACCTGGCACACCGCACTGGACCCGATGCGCGCCGACGGCTACCCGATGGCCCCACCGGGTTTCGCCGAATCCGAGACCCCCCGTTTCGTCGGCAGGGGCATCGCCGCCATCGCCGCGGACCCCACCCGGGCCCGGTGGAACCAGCGGTCGGTCAGCTCGGTGGATCTGGCCAGGGAATACGGCTTCACCGACCTCGACGGCCGTCAGCCCGACGCCTGGGCGCCGCTATAACTGCAGCTCACTCGACCCCGAGACGGGCCAGTAGACATTTTTTGAAATCTGTTCACGGATTTCATTGACACCCGACCACCACGGCTGTTCTATGACTTGGTGACCTTCGACACAATCATTCGCAACGGCCGCTGGTTCGACGGCACCGGTGCCCCGTCGGCCGTGCGCACCATCGGGATTCGCGACGGCCATGTCGTCGCCATATCGCCCGACGACCTCGATGACACCGACTGCCCCCGGGTCATCGACGCCACCGGCAAGTGGGTCATGCCCGGAATGGTCGATATCCATACGCACTACGACATCGAGGTGCTGAACGGTCCGTCACTGTCGGAATCACTGCGCCATGGCGTGACGACGGTGATGCTCGGTTCCTGCTCGCTGTCGACGGTATATGTGGGCGGGGTCGACGCAGGTGACCTGTTCGGCCGGGTCGAGGCCATCCCGCGCGAGCACGTCATCGCCGCGGTCGACGCGAACAAGATTTGGACCAACTGCGACGAATACGTCGCCGCCCTCGAGGCGCTGCCGTTAGGCCCCAACCTGGCGGCGTTCATCGGGCACTCCGACATGCGCACCGCAGTGATGGGCCTGGACCGCGCCACCCGCAAGGACCAACGTCCGACCCGCGCCGAGCAGGCCCGCATGGAGCAGATGCTCGCCGAGGCACTGCGCGCCGGCTTCGTCGGAATGTCCTCGCAACAGCTGCTTTTCGACAAGATCGACGGTGACACCTGCCGGTCGCGCACGCTGCCGTCGACCTACGCCAAACCGCGCGAGCTGCGCAGGCTCAAGTCGCTGCTGCGCCGCGCGGGTCGGGTGCTGCAGTCCGGCCCCGACATCCAGAATCCGGTCAACCTGGCATCGCAGGTGGCCCAGTCGCTCGGCATCTTCCGCAATCCGCTGAAGACCTCGCTGCTGTCGGCCGCCGACATCAAGGCCAACCCCTACGCGATCCTTTTGATGGGGCCGCTGGCGCGGATCACCAACGCGCTCGGCGGCAACTTCCGCTGGCAGCACCTGCCGGTGCCGTTCGAGGTGTACGCCGACGGCATCGATCTGGTGGTGTTCGAGGAGTTCGGCTCGGGGGCGGCCGCACTGCATCTGCGTGACGAGGTGGAGCGCAACGAACTGCTGCGCGACGAGGACTACCGCCGCCGGTTCCGCAAGGACTACGAGAACAAATTCGGCGTCCGGGTGTGGCATCGCGATTTCTTCGACGCCGAAATCGTTGCCTGCCCTGACGATTCCGTGGTCGGCAAGTCGTTCGGCCAGGTCGGGGTCGACCGGGGCGTCCATCCGGTCGATGCGTTCCTGGACCTCGTCCTCGACCACGGAACCGCGCTACGGTGGCGCACCACCATCTCCAACCACCGTCCCGACGTGCTCAAGAAGCTCGCGCGCGACCCGGGTATCCAGCTGGGCTTTTCCGACGCGGGGGCGCATCTGCGCAACATGGCGTTCTACAACATGGGGCTGCGCCTGCTGCGACATGTCCGGGACGCCGAGCAAGCCGGTACGCCTTTCATGTCGATCGAACAGGCCGTGCACCGGCTCACCGGCGAGCTCGCCGACTGGTACCGCCTCGACGCCGGGCACCTCCGTATCGGCGATCGCGCCGACGTGGTCGTGCTCGATCCGCAACACCTCGACGGTTCGCTGGACGAGTACGCCGAGGACACTGTCGAGCACTACGGTGGGCTGTCGCGGATGGTCAACCGCAATGACGACACCGTCACTGCCGTCCTCGTCGCCGGCAAGGCCGTCTACCTCGACGGGCAACTCACCGACCTCGTCGGCGCCACACGCACCGGACGGTTCTTGCGCGCCGCCCACCGATCCCCGGCCCAGCCCACCCAGAAAGGCGAACTCACCAGTGTCAGTTGAGAATACGATCGTCGGGCTGTGGCAGGCACTGTCTGACCGCAACTGGGAGCTGCTCAAGACCTACGTCTCCGACGACTGCATCTACCTGGACATGCCGGTGGGCCCGACGGCCGCAGCCAGAGGGCCAGAGGACATCGTCAAGCGGCTCAAGATCGGACTGGAACCGCTGGCCTCCTACGAGAACTTCCCCGGGCTGCTGGTGTCCAACGGCGCCGACGCCATGTACGAGCATCACGAGGAATGGCATTGGCAGACAGGTGAATCCGCGATACTCAAGTTCGTCACGGTGCACCGCGTGGAGAACGGCAAGGTGACGCTGTGGAAGGACTACTGGGACATGGGCGCGCTGACCAACCACGCTCCGGCGAGCTGGCTGTCCGATTTCGCGACCGCGGACATGTCGTGGGTCTTCGACGCCACCGGGCTGGTCTGAGCAACGCAAACCCTGCCGGCCCCGCTTCATGGCCGCGGAGGGTTCTCGTCGGCGGCGACTTTGGTTGTGGCGTCAATCCTCGATCAGAAATGGCGACCCCGAAGTAGGCGATGCCACGCGGTCAGTCGTAGCGAGTCGCCGCGCCGCTCAGTGGAAGTGGGCAACACCGCGGTCCTGCAGCGCAACCATTAGTGGGAGAGGCCACGTCAGGCGGGGAATTGCAACTTCGACATGGCGCAAGAAAGCGGCTACCTTCGTCCGGGCTTCGGGTGCTCAGCACAGCCGCACAGGAGCTCGTACAGGCTAGGCCGGCCGTAACACGATGCATCCGGTCAGGCCCTGCGAACCCTCGCCCCACGATCAAGCCACGGACCGGGTGCAACACCCCAGGCAGCCCTGACCAGGAAGAGACGTATGCCTCATCTTGCGCTGTACACATTCGGCGTCCTGAAGTCTCCTCTCGCCGATTCCACTCCCCTCACGCGCGAGTTCTACGACATCGGTGCGGCTGTTTACGGGCAGATCAGTCGGCAGCCGGGCTATATCGCTCATGCCGAACCGGCAGACGGTAACCGTGGCGAACTCTTCGGGGCCGATTGGGGTGCGTGGGGAGAGTTCACCGTACCGACGTGGTACCGCAAGGGCCGTCCGGTGGAGACGACCGCCCTGGCCGCGACTCTCTCGCTCTGGACAGGCCTGCGCGCTGCCGCCGACGCCATTTACACCGGTCTACACCGTGAGGCGCTGAACAGGCGCTACGACTGGTTCGACAGGCTGGGGAACCCCAACCACGTGTGCTGGTGGATACCCGAGGAAGCCATACCCGTTTGGCGTGATGGGGTTTCCAAGCTGGAGCACCTTCACGACCACACTCCCGGGCCGGACGCTTTCACCTTCCATCACTCGTTCGCCCCGGACGGTGCCCCCACCCGGCGCAAGAACAGCGAACCGAGCAGCGGTCAGCCATAGTCGGCCGGGCGCGTTGCCGCGTGACGCTGGCGCCGTCGACCTGGAGCGGTCCTTGAACCAGTCAAAGGCACTGAGCTGTAAGCGTTTCCGGTCGCCCACAAACCGAGCATTAACTGGCCCTTCGGCGCTGTCAGGCCGAGTCGATGCCCCACACCAGACAGAACGGATGCCCTGCCGGGTCGCGGAACACGCGGAAGTTGTTCTCGCCCACCGCATCGGTGACCCGCGTCGCGCCCAGCTCCAGCACCTGGCGTTCGGCGACATCCGGATCGTCGACCTTGATGTCCAGATGCACCTGCTGGGACCCGGCAGGGTCGGGAAACTGCGGCGGCTCATGCTGCGGCGAGTACTGACACGCCAGGCGCCGCCCGGCCGGATCCGTCACCACCACCCACGTGTCGTCCTGGACGGCCACCTCCCCGCCGAGGAGACCGGAGTAGAACGCAGCCAGCCGATGAGGGTCGCGGCAGTCGAGGACCACAGAACGCAATGTGCCGATCATGGTCCCAGTATTGCCATTCGGATCACGATCGAATCCCCCGCACCCACACGCGAATCCCCCGCACCCACACGCGGAACTGTATTCCCGGTCGTTAAGCGTCAGCTTTAACGACCGGGAATACAGTTCCGCGGAAAACCTGGCGCGGAAAAACCGGGGGCCTAGACGCTCCAGGCCATCCGGAACTTCTCGGCGAGTTCCTCGTCCGGGAGATGCCCGAAGTACTGCAGTTCGTAGCGCCGGACCGCCAGCACCGCATCGACCGGCTCATCGCCCAGAATCCCGCGGATCAGCGACGAGGCACCGAGCGCCGCCTGCGCATCGCCCGGCTGGGTGGGCAGCTGCACGATGTCGTGCTCGGCACGCTGCACTTCGGTCAGACTGCCGGGGTCGACCGTGATCTCCGGGCCGAGCGGCAGTTCGTTCTCGATCCCGTGATGCGCCAGGCCCAGGATCACGGCGCTCGCCAGATACGGGTTGGCCGAGGGATCGATCACCTTGACCTCGACGTTGGCGCCGTACGGGTTGCTGGGGCCGCCGATCAGGAAACGCACTGCCGCCTCCCGGTTCTCGGTGCCCCAGCAGTTGTACGCGCCTGACCAGTGTCCGGGCTGCATACGCAGGCCCGAGAGCACCGACCCACACAGCACACCCTGCGCGGCAGGCAGCCCGGCGAGCAGGCCCGCGATGGCGGACTCGCCCTGCGCCGCCATGCCCCGCATCCCGCTGCCACCGGAGAACAGGGCGGTGTCCCCGAGTGTGAGCGAAAAGTGTTGATGGGCACCGGAACCCACACTTCCGGCGAACGGTACCGGCGACAGGCTGACTCGCATACCGTACTTGCGGGCCACCCGGCCGACGATGATGCGCATGAGCACCAGCTGATCGGCGGCCGCGACCGGCGGCTGGGGGGCGAGCGATATCTCGAACTGGTTGGCGCCGTACTCGGGGTGGAACTGTTCGATGGCCACCCCGGACGTCGTCGCCGCGTTGGTGACGTCCCGGACGAAGCCTTCGAACTCCAGCAGCCCGGCCAGTCCGTACTGGGCCCACATGACCGACGGCAACCGGCCGCCGTCCGGACCGACCAGGACGAATTCCATCTCGTGGCCGACCACCGCGGCCAGGTCGGCCGCTGCCATCCGGTCGGTCACCCGTTGCAGGACGCCCCGCGCGCAGTACGGGTCGACCGTGCCGTCCTGGTTGAAGAACTCGCCAGGCGCCCAAGCCAATCCGTCACCCAGGATGCGCAGCGCATCCAGGTCGATGCGGATCCGCTGATCCCCCACCACGCCGAGGGCGTCGCTGAACACGATGCCGGTCTGGTCGATGGTGAACGCGTGGAACACCGGACTGGCGCCCAGCCCGGGGTCGGCGAAGATCCCCATGCGGCGCAGCGGAACAGTTTTCGCATGGATCAGGCCGGCCGGATTGACGACCGTGCCGATGAGTGTCGCAACCCCATCCGCTTCCAACTGGGCGATGGCCGCTGCGGCCAACGGTTTGGCTGCCCGCGCTGTCACAGGTGCCATTGTGCGCCGCTGCGCGGCGACCTACAGCGTGATCGTGCAGGTTTGACCGATGTCGAGCGTGCGCAGCATCCGCCCCATGCCGAGCCACATCGCACACGACAACGCCAGATCGGTCAGCAGCTCCGGGTCGAACTGTTCGGCTGCCCGTTGCCAGAAATCCTCGTCGTCGCGCAATTCGGTGTGCCCGGTGGCGAACCGGTGGGCGAACTCGGCCGCAACCCGCTCCGCGGGACTGTATCCGGGCCAGGTGCGCCATTCGGCCGCGTGGTCGTAGAGATCCTCGTCGACGCCGGCCGCGGCGCCTTCGGAATCGCGGGTGTTCTGGCACACGGCGCACTCGTTGTCGAGCGCGATGACCATGCGGGCCAGCTCCCGCACGCGCAGCGGCAACCGCCCTTTGGTGTACACGGCGTTGGTGAAGTTGGCCATGGCCGTTCCGATTTCGGGTGATCGCAGCACCCAGCCTGCAACATCGTCGTCGGGGAAATCACCGATGCGGCTCATGCAGCGAATGGTACGCGGGACGCGAGCATTCTGGAACAGGTTCTAGTTTTTCGCCGAGGCCAGTTCGGTGCGGTCGTCGCCCCAGTCCCGTTGCACGAGCACCCGGTGCACGATGCGCTCGAGCGCGGCCTCCACCTGATCGCGGTCCGGTCGCCCTTCGAACGACGGTGAGGTGGCGAGCTTTTCGACGATCCGCCCGACCAGCGCCGATGACACCGCGTCGACCTGACCGAGCCCGCGCTGCGTCAGCCACAACTGATCGCCGGTCCGCAGGGCACAGCCCTCGGTGACCAGGGAGTCGAACGTCGGCTCGAGTACCTCGTGCGGTACGCGCAACCGCTCGGCGATCTCGGTGAGCCGGGCCGTTCCGAACACCTGGCCTTGCCGGTAGATCTGCAGCAGCGCCCACAGCCCGGCCACGTCGAGGTCGCAGCCGGGCGAGCCTGCCACGGTCCGCAACCGGATGTCCTGCGAGTGGCGCATCAGCCTGCTGATCGCCGTTTCGAGCACCTTCTCCGCCGATTCCGCGCTGGGCATGCCGAATCCCTCGCCGAGATCGGCCGCCACGCCGGCGTCCATCTCCTGCAGCGGGACCTCCTTGAGGAAGAGGGCCACGACGAAACCGAGCAGGGCGACCGGTGCCGCGCAGAGGAACACGTTGCCGAGCGCACCGGCGTACGCGTCCACGATCGGTGCGGCCACCTGCGCGGGCAGTGCGTGCAATACCTTCGGTGATGCCCCGGCCTCGGGAGGTGCGCCGCCGGCCGCGAGCGCATGCGCCAGGCGACCCGACAGGAAGTTGGTGAACAGCGACCCGAAGATGGCGGCGCCGAACGAGCTTCCGATGGTCCGGAAGAACGTCACGCCCGACGTCGCGACTCCCAGATCGGCGAAGTTGGACGTGTTCTGCACGGTCAGGATCAGCACCTGCATGCACATGCCGATACCGATGCCGAGGATGAACAGGTACAGCGACTGCTGCAGTGTCGGAGTGTGCGCATCCATCCGCGACAGCAGCACGAATGCCAGCGTCATCACCGCGGTTCCGGCGATCGGGAACATCTTGTAGCGACCGGTGCGGCTGACGATGGCGCCGCTGCCGGTCGAGGTGATGAGCAGCCCAGCCACCATCGGCAGGGTGCGCAGGCCGGATTCGGTGGCCGAGACACCGTTGACGAATTGCATGAAGGTGGGCATGAAGGTGAGTGCGCCCAGCATCGCGAAGCCGACGATGAACGACAGCACGCAGCACACCGTGAACACCGGGCTGGCGAACAGCCTCATGGGCAGGATCGGTTCGGCCGCACGGGTTTCGGCCCAGACGAACGCCGCGAGCGCGATCGCCGAACCGATGAACAACGCGATGATGACCGGCGAGGTCCACGCGTACTCGCCGCCGCCCCAGCTGGTGGCGAGGGTGAGCCCTGACGCGCCGAGACCCACCAGAACGATGCCGAGGTAATCGATGACCGGCCGGCCGGCACGCGCCAGGGCCGGGATGGTGCCCGCAGCGACCAGGAACACGACGACCCCGACCGGGACGTTGATCCAGAACGCCCAGCGCCAGCTCAGGTGGTCGGTGAAGAAACCGCCGAGCAGCGGGCCGATCACCGTGGTGACGCCGAAGACCGCGCCGAGCATGCCCTGGTAGCGGCCCCGGTCGCGCAGCGGGATGACCTCGCCGATGAGCGCGGTGGCGGTGACCATGATGGCTCCGCCGCCGATGCCCTGCAGGGCCCGCGCGGCCACCAGCATGGTCATCGAACCGGACATGCCACACAGCACCGAACCGACGAGGAAGAACGCGATCGCGGCCTGGAACACCGCCTTGCGACCGAAGATGTCTCCCACCTTGCCGACCACGGCGGTGACGATCGTGGAGGCCAGCAGATAGCTGGTCACCACCCAGGATTGATGGCCCGCACCACCGAGATCGGCGACGACGGTGGGCAGGGCCGTGGCCACGATGGTCTGGTCGAGGGCGGCCAGCAGCATGCCGAGCATCACCGCGACGAACACGAGGTTGCGTCGCCGCAGGCTCAGCAGGACACCACCGCCGGGTTGCGGTTCCGTGGTTGTCGGTGCGCTTGTCATGACATCCTTTCGCCGACGGTCGGGGCTGTCGGTCCAGACGTCATATCGTTAGGTTGCCTATGAAAGTTACCGTGATCCCGGGCACAGACGACAGACCGCCCCGGACATCCGATATGGGACCGGTCGTCCGGGGCGGCGAAACGCGTGGTGCGCGAGACTACTGCGGCGGCCTCGACACACACTGCGCGGCGTACAGCTGATCACCCAGCTTGTCCATGAGTTCGAGCTGCGTCTCCAGGTAGTCGATGTGACCTTCCTCGTCGCTCAGGATGGTCTCGAACAGGATGGCCGACACGGCGTCCTGCTTCTCACGGCACATGATGATGCCGGGTTTGAGCCGCTCGACCACCTCGTATTCGATGGCCAGATCCGCCTCGAACTGTTCGCGCAGGGTCTGCCCGACGCGCAGCGAGAACAACCGCTGGTAGTTCGGCAACCCGTCGAGCAGCAGGATGCGATCGGTGATCGCCTCGGCGTGCCGCATTTCTTCGAAAGATTCCGAACGGGTATGGGCGGCCAGTTCGGTAAATCCCCAGTTGTCCTGCATCTTGGAATGTAGGAAATATTGATTAATGGCCGTGAGTTCACTGGTCAATTGCTCGTTGAGCAATTTCAGGACGTCCGGATCCCCTTGCATCGTCACTCCTAAGCACCTTGAGGGCTGGTCAAGCGTTGCTGTTTGCCGTGCACCGCCAATCTAGTGCAGAGGCTCCGGAGAGGTCGGTGGATTTCGGCTGTGCTGGGCGTGTTTCCCGGCCAACCGCGTGACACGCGCGGGGCCCACACCACCGGCGGTCCTCGAACGCTGGACTGCCTGCCCTAACTAAGGTTAGACTGGGCTAACATGTCGGCCGATGGACGGAATCGCGAGAAATAATGGGTGAGTTTGATTTGCACTCGCTTATTTTGTCGTGCGATTTCCGCGTCGACGATGTCGAACAGATGTGGAAATGGATGAAAAAGCATCGTTCGGGATTGTTGACGATCGGGGCCCATCACGTGGTGCTGTACACGTCGATCTGGGAGCCGCGCCGCGTACTGGTGACCATCGGGATCCGCAATCCCCACTCCATTCGCGATGTCCTGCGGTCGCCGGCCATTTTCGAGTGGTTCGACAACTCGGGCGTCCAAGACATTCCGCCCATCTTCGGCGGTGAGGTGGTCGAGAAGATCGACCTGTCGGGGCCGACGTCGGAGGACTACGTGGCGGGCGTGATCGTCGGCGCGGTCTCGGTGGTCGACGACGTCCCGACGCTCATGCGCAAGGTCCATGACGGGCTCAGCCGCTTCGAGAACAGCGGCATCAGGAAGGTGTGGGTATACCAGGCACTCGACGACGGTCAGGAAGTCATGATCCTGCAGGAGATCGAGGACGAGGTGCGCGCACGACAGTGGATCGACCATCCCGACGCGGCCGCCGAATGGATGACGCACGCCGGGTTCGGCGCCTACCCGAGCCTGTTCGTCGGCAAGTTGGCCCACATCATGACCGTTGACGGCCAGGAATGAACCGGTGAGCTGATGTTCGTTTGCCTATGCACCGGAGTCACCAGCCACGTCGTCAACGACGTCGTGGCGGCGGGAGCCACCACGTCCAAACAGATCGCAGAGGCCTGCGGCGCGGGCAGGGACTGCGGGCGGTGCAGGCGCACCATCCGGGCGATCATCGCCGCCCACCAGGCCAACGGCTGCCCGACCCCGTTCAACGGCTGCCCGGCCCGCACCAGCGCATCGCCGCGCATCTGCGGTGAGGTCGTGGCGTCGGTGGACAACGGGACCGGCCGCGCCCCCTGAGCTACTTGCGATCGGCGAACGCCGCAAGCGCGTCGACGTTGGCCGCGGCGCCCACAAGTTCCACGAACAGCGCCTTCTCCCGTTCCACGGCCGCCACGATGTCAGCCCGGACGGGAGCCAGCATTGTGTGCTTGACCGCCTTGAGGCTCGAAAGTGGCTTGGAGGCAAGAACTTCCGCATGCCGGCGCGCCTCGGACAGCAGTTCCTCAGGGGCACAGACCCGCCACACCAGGCCCATGTCCTTGGCCTCCTCGGCACTGATCCACTCCGAGGACATCAGAAGCCAGGCCGCGTTCTGCCGCCCGATCAACCGCGGCAGCAGGTAGGACGACGCGGCCTCGGGCGCGACGCCAAGGCTGGTAAACGGGCACTTCAGCCGGGCGGACGTGGACATGAACGCCAGATCGGCGAAGCCGAGGATGGTGGCGCCGATGCCCACTCCGAGACCGTTGACGGCGCAGATCAACGGTTTCGGAAAGTCGACGAGCGCATCGAGCATGCCGTAGAAGCCATGCTCCCCTGCCGGAGCAACATCGGCACCGCTGATCCGGGCCTGCATCTCGACGAGGTCGTTGCCCGCGCTGAATGCCCGACCGGCCCCGGTGAGCAGCACCACGCCGACCTCGGGATCGTCGGCTGCGGTCCGCAATGCGGCGGTCGTCTCGTCGTAGAGCGCCTCGTTGAAGGCATTGAGTGACTCCGGGCGGTTGAACGTGAGTGTGCGTACGCGGTTGAGGTCGTCGATCAGCAGGTTCACATCTCGAAGCGTAACTAGAACACGTTCCACTATTGGCGGTCGGGTGCCGCGAACGGCGAGCGGAACACGTAGCGACTGGTGGGCACCGTGTCGATGTTGGTGCTGGCCCCGAACGCCTCTGTGCTGGCCACCATGCGCCGCATGCGGTCCGCCAGATCGGCGTCGTCGGCAGCACCGAAGAAGGCATGCACATCGGCCACCGCCGACTGCGGGAACAGTTCCTCGACGATGCCCGAGATCACCGGGGCATCGGGCGTCAGCGCCCGCACCACGGCGTTCTGCGTGTAACCGAACGTCGCCTGGGTGTCGATGGCCACCTGCGTGTGGTCGACGTGCCAACGGTGCCGCCAGGTGTCCTCGCTCAATTCGGCCGGCCGCCGCAGCAGGGCGATGTTGGCCAGGCCGTTGGTGCGCCGACCCGGATCGGTCCGCGGAGGCGGCATCGGCACCGATTCGGTGACCAGGTAGGCGTGTACCGAATCCGCTTGAGCGGCAAGCAGTTTGATCGCCGTGCCGACCTGTTCGCCGTAATACTGCTGGGTCCACAGGCCGGCCACCGCGACCACCGGTGGGTCCAGCGTGGTCAGCGTCATGAGCGAATCACGCACCGGGGCGTCCCGCACGTTGATGGACAGTCCCGGCAGTCCCGTGTCGAGCAACTCGTCGGCCACCTGGGTCCGGAGCCGTGCGCACCAATCGTCGTCGGCGTCCGCGGCGCGCACCAGCACGATGATCTTCTCCATCCAGCGGACAGTATGCGATTCGCGCCACTTGGCCCCGGTTGGCCACCCAACCGCGCTGACAGGCGCCAGAATGGGCACGTGCAGACCGGTGGACAAGCAGCCGACGCGCTGCGGCTCAGCACTCCCGACGCAGGCGCGGTGGCACGCAGCCTGATCGGCACGCTCGTGCTCAGCATGCTCGCGCTCTACGGGGTGTCACCGACCGCAGCCATGTGGACCTTGGGCGCCGGCGTGATCGCCGGTGCCATCGCACTGCAGCGCAGCCCGGGCGGCCGAGTGCCGCTGGTCGCGACCGCGTCGGTCGAGCTGGCGATCGTGGTGCTGCTCGCGGTGTTGAGCGGTTCCCACGACGTGGCGTTCGTCATCGTGGTCGCGCTGTGGTGCTTCGCCGCGGGGATGCAGTGGTCACTCGGTGCCAACGCCGGCCTCGTGGCGTCGGCCGCGAGCGCGCTGCTGGTGATCGCCCCGGTCACCGCGCCGACGCTGGCCGACACCCTGCTCTCCCTCCTACTGGTGCTCCTGGCGGGACTGTTGCAGGCAGCGCTCATCTCCGTGCGACCACCACGGCGATGGCGGGCCCAGCGGGAAGGGCTGAGCCGGGCCTACCGATCGCTGGCCGCCGATGCCCGCAGTGTGGCCGCCGACTGCGCGGCCGATGTCGACGATGCGCCGATGACGTGGCTGCGCGAAGTGTTCGCCAACAGCCAGGTGAGCCAACAGCCTCGGGCCTACCACGGTGGCTACCGGCTGCCGGAACGGCTGGCCGCGACGCTGGTCTCCTTCCGCTCGACGGCAGGGGGCGATCGCCGTGACGGGGTGCCGCAACTGCTGTCCGCGGCCGCCGTGCTGCTCGACGCGATTGCCGATCACAGCCACACCGCGCGCCGCGACGCCGAACATGCCCTGGTCAGGGTCGATGCCACCGCCGCCGCCGTGACCGGCGCGGAAGCCGCACGCGCACAACGTTTCTCCGAACAGCTGCGAGAGGCCGCAGTGCTGCGCTTCGGGCAACTACACCGCCCGGACCTGATCGGTTCGCTGGCATCGGCACCGGCTGTCGTCCGTTCGCACCTGACGTGGACGTCGCCGATCCTGCGGCACGCGATCAGGCTCTCGGTGACCACGGCCGTCGCCGCGGCCGCCGCGCGGTACGGCACGCTCGGGCACGGCTACTGGATGGCGTTGACCGTCGTGGTGGTGCTGCGGCCCGAGACCGCGCACACCTACACGCGGTGCGCCGGCCGGATGGCCGGACTCGCCGTGGGCATCGTCGTCGCGTCGGCGCTGACGGTGTTCTGGCAGCCGGGAACCATGGCTTCGGTGATCTGCGCGACCGTGTTCGTCGCAGTCGCCTACGGCGTGATCAGATTCGGCTATCTCGCGGTGGTCGTGGCCATCGGCGCCGTCATGGTGTTCGTCGTCGGCGTCGGTGGTTTCACCGACTGGGCGGGCGTGCTCGACCGACTGGTGGGAGTGCTCGTCGGCGGCGGGCTGGCGGTGATGGCCCATGTGCTGCTGCCCGACCATTCCCTGATCCGGCTGCGGCAGCGGGCCGGTGAACTGCTGATGACCGAGATCGACTACGCGGCAATGGTGGTCACCGCGTTCGTGCACGAGGTAGATCATCCGGCCGAGGCGCTGTCGGCGGCCTGGCAACGCGCGTTCCGGGCGCGTGCGGCGTTCGAGGCCGCCTGGGGCGCGGCGAGACTGGACTCTCCGACGCTGCGCCGGTGGCTGCGGTCCTACCGGACCGCGCTGAACGCGGTGACGAGTGCGTGCACCACGTTGGAGAACAGCCTGCCGACCCATCCGTCGTCGGCGTTGGACGCCGAATTCATCGCCGCGGTCGACGATTACATCGCAGCCTTGCGTGGCGCACCGCCCAGCCCGGCGGTGCCGTGGAGCCTGGACACCGTCGAATTGTCGGCCGCCCTGCGGCGCGTGCACGATCTGGCGTCGACGTTGGCGACCGACAACGGGGCAGCGCGCATCCTGGTGGGCGAGCTGACCACCATCACCGGCAGCCTGGCCGACATCGCGATCGATCGGGTGGAACCGGCCGCGCCGTCCCGTTGACCGCGATCAGCCGCGGGCCCAGCGCGGCAGGATGAACACGCCCTCGGCCTCGGCGGTGACGCCTTCCGAATCCGAGAGATGGCCGGCGGCATAGGCTTTGATGCCGTCGGTGCGGGTGATCTGGCCCTCGGCGTGCAGATCACCCAGCGGGGTGGCCCGCACGTAGCGAATGGTCAGGGTTCCGGTGAACCGTGGACTGTCCGGATCGCTTGCGGCCACCTCGCCGAGCAGGTGGTCGAGCACCATCGCGACGATGCCGCCGTGGACATGCCCGGGCGGCCCTTCGTAGGCAGCTCCGAGGTGAAAGTCGGTGGACAGCACGCCCGAGGGGTGCTTGACCATAACCAGCGGCGGCGCGATGGGATTACGGATGCCGATGGCCGGATTGCCCCACGGCATCCGGTCTCCGTCGGACGTCAACTGCACGCCGAACGCACCGTCGATCTGCTTGGCCCGCAGCCGCGCCGTGGCCGCGTCGATCTCCGCCTTGGCCGCGGCCACCTCGGCGGGGTCGGCCTCCGAGCGGATGGTCGCGTCGATCAATGCGCGCACCGACTCGGCCAGCGGCCCGTAGGTGGACTTCAGTCGTTGCACGTCGGCCGAACGCAGGCCCTCGACATGGGTGTAACCGGGCATCTCAGCACTAGAACACGTTCTCGTGCCGGTGTCGAATCCCCTGGCTGCTACTGCGCCTCGAACGGCACGACGACGTCGTCGGCCAGCACGACGTACATGCGGCGCCACGGATCGCCGTCCTGCAGCTGCCATTGGTGTCCGGTACCGACAGTGTCCTCGGCCAGCAGGACGTCGCCGGGGTGCAGCGTGAATGTCTCGCCACCCCGAGTGGTGAACACCAACGTGCCGGACAGCGTGATCACGAGCTGGCGTACCGGCGCGGTATGCCAAGCCAGTGTGCCGCCGGCAGCGGTCTCCTCGACCGTGACATGCGTCGCGCCCATCGCGGCGGACACCAGATCGTCGTTGCGGCCGGGATTCATCTCCAGCCGGCCGACCTGCACATGCGAGGCACCGTCGGCCCCGGTCGACAAGCGGACGCAGCGAATCATTCCGCCACCGTATGCGGGTAGGCCTGGACCGGTCCACCGATTCGGCTCAGGGGTTTTTCAGCTCAGGGGTTGTGCCAACACTTCTCGCGGCGCGAGCGGCTGAACTATCGTGCCAGCCGTGACGGAAGCCGAACCGTATTACGACCTGGGCACCTACCACCGACCCGTGGACACCCCGTCGCAGCCGGCGCAGACCTGGTTCGACCGCGGCCTCATCTGGGCCTATGCGTTCAACCACGACGAGGCCATCCGCTGTTTCGAACGCGCGCTGGAGTTCGATCCCGACCTGGCGATCGCGCGGTGGGGCATCGCATACGCGGTGGGGCCCAACTACAACAAGGCCTGGGAGGCGTTCGATCCGGTCGACCTGGCCACGTCACTGGCCCGGGCCCGCACCGAGCTCGACCTGGCTGCGGACGGACGTGCGTCGAGCATCGAGCGGGCCCTGATAACCGCTCTGCGACAACGGTTTCCGACCGACGACCCCGAGGACGCCGAGGCACTGACGGCGGGCCACGCCGCCTACGCCGACGCCATGGCGGCCCTGGCCTCCGACCATCCCGGCGACATCGACGTGCAGGCGCTGGCAGCCGACGCCCTGGTCAACGTGACCGCCTGGGCGCTGTGGGACGGGCGAACGGGCGAACCCGCGCCCGGTTCCCGGGTCATCGAGGCCAAGGCCGTCCTCGACGCCGCGCTGACCACCGCCGAGGGACGCAGCCACCCCGGAATCCTGCATCTGTACATCCATGCCATGGAGATGTCGACCACGCCGCAGGACGCCCTCGCCGCCGCCGACCTGCTGCGCGGCCTGGTGCCCGACGCGGGGCATCTGCAGCACATGCCCAGCCACATCGACGTGCTCTGCGGCGACTACCACAACTCGGTGGTCGCCAATCAGGCTGCCGTGCAAGCAGACCGGAAATTCGTCGAGCGGTCCGGCGCGCTCAACTTCTACTCCCTCTACCGCGCCCACGATCTGCATTTCGTGGTGTACTCGGCGATGTTCGCGGGCAACTACCAAACGGCGAGCAGCGCGGCCGACGAGCTGGCGCGCCAGCTCACCCCCGAACTGCTGGCGGTGCCGTCACCACCGATGGCCGACTGGCTCGAGGCCTTCGTGCCGCTGCGCGTGCACGTGCTGGTGCGGTTCGGGCGCTGGGACGATCTGATCGCCGAACCGCTACCCGCCGACACCGAGTTGTACAGCACCACCACGGCCACCATCCATTACGGCCGCGGTGTCGCCCACGCCGCCAAGGGCCAACTCCCCCAGGCCCGCGTCGAGCGGGAGGCCTTCGCTGCCGCGTACCGGCGCATCCCGGAGAGCCGCTACCTGTTCAACAACACCAGCCGCGACATCCTCGCGGTCGCCGAAGCCATGCTCGACGGTGAGATCGCTTACCGGGAAGGCAAATTCGACGACGCGTTCGCGCACCTGCGGCGGGCCGTCGAGCTCGACGACGGGTTACCCTACGACGAACCGTGGGGCTGGATGCAACCCACGCGGCATGCCTATGGCGCCCTGCTGCTCGAACAGGGCCGGGTCCAGGAGGCCGCCTCGGTGTACGCCGCCGACCTCGGGCTGGACCCGACGCTGAACCGGTCGAGCCATCACCCGGGCAACGTATGGAGCCTGCACGGATACCACGAGTGCCTGCAGCGGCTGGGCCGCGACGCCGAGGCGGCGATCATCGCTCAGCAACTCGAACTGGCCCGGGCCCGCGCCGATGTCCCGATCGTCGCGTCGTGCGCGTGCCGCCTGGACGTCGCACCCACCTGTTGCGGCGGTTGACCGTCGTTGTGCCCCGGAGGTGTCGTCGCTCGCCGTAAACTCGCGACCGTGGCCATCAGCGACACCGACCTCAAGCATCTGCGTAAATGCGTCGCACTCGCCCGTGAAGCCCTCGACGACGGCGACCAACCGTTCGGCTCGATCCTCGTCGACTACACCGGCACCACGGTGTTTTCCGATCGAAACCGGGTCAAGGACGGCGACCAGACCCAGCACCCGGAGTTCGCCATCGCCCGGTGGGCCGCCGAGCATCTGAGCCCGCAGCGGCGGGCCCGCGCCACGGTGTACACCTCCGGCGAACACTGCCCGATGTGCTCGGCGGCACACGCCTGGGTCGGGCTGGGTCGCATCGTCTACGCGACCTCCAGCGAACAACTGACCGGATGGCTCAGCGAATGGGGTGTCCCGCCGGCGCCGGTGGCGCCCCTGCCGATCAGCACCGTGGCGCCCGGCGTCACGGTGGACGGACCGGCCCCTGAACTGGCCGAGGAAATGAAGGATCTGTACGCGGCGAAGTTTCGTGCCTGAGCCGGGGTGGGTGGCGCACGCCATCTGGTGGCAGATCTACCCCTTGGGCTTCGTCGGGGCGTTTCCCGCCGACCCGGCGCCCGGCCCCGATGAACACCGCTTGCGCCGGGTGATCGAATGGCTGGACCACGCCGTGGAACTCGGCGCGTCCGGCATCGCCCTGGGACCGATCTTCGCCTCCCGCACCCACGGTTACGACACCACCGATCACTTCCGGATCGATCCGCGGCTTGGCGACGACGCCGATTTCGACGAGTTGGTGGCCCAGGCGCACCGGCGCGGGCTGCGGGTCCTGCTCGACGGGGTGTTCAACCACGTCGGCACCGACTTCGCGAAGTACCGCGACGCACTCGACGGCGGCCCCGACCACCCCGCGTCGGCGTGGTTCCGGCGGCGCGGCCCGCAAGCTCGGTTCGACACCTTCGAAGGGCACGGTGAACTGATCGCGCTCAACCACGCGAGCGCAGAGGTGGTGGAGTACACGGTCGCGGTGCTGCGGCACTGGCTCGCTCGCGGTGCGGACGGCTGGCGACTGGATGCCGCCTACGCGGTTCCGGACCGGTTCTGGGCACAGGTATTGCCAAGCGTGCGTGAGGAATTCGCCGACGCATGGTTCGTCGGCGAGGTGATCCACGGCGATTACGCGGCCACGGTCAGCGCTGCCACCTTCGACTCGGTCACGCAGTACGAACTCTGGAAGGCGATCTGGAGCAGCCTCAACGACGGCAATTTTCACGAACTGGACTGGGGGCTGCAGCGGCACAACGATTTTCTCGATACGTTCGTGCCGTTGACGTTCGTCGGAAACCACGACGTCACGCGGATCGCCAGCCAGCTGACCAACCCGGACCACCTCGAACATGCGCTGGTCATCCTGCTCACCACCGGGGGAACCCCGAGCATCTATGCGGGTGACGAGTCGGGCTACCGCGGTGTCAAGGAAGAGCGCCGGGGCGGGGACGACGCCGTTCGGCCCCGATTCGATGAACTCCCTGAGGATTCCGACGTCCTGCGGTTCCACCGCTACCTGATCGGACTGCGCCGGCGCCACCCGTGGCTGCACACTGCGAAGACAACCGCGCTGAAACTGACCAACACGCAGTACATCTACCGCACCACGGCCGGTGACGGATCGTTGATCGTCGCCCTCAATGTCGACGACGCGCCACTCACGGTCTCGCTGCCCGACCTCGGCACGCCCGCTGGAACGGTGATCGCCGGTTCAGGGGCTCCCCCGCAACACGAGATTGCCGAGACCGAGGTTGCACCGCACGGCTGGCTGATCATTCAGCCGAGCATCTCGCACGTCGCCGGATCGGCGAGCCCGTCGTAGAACTTGTCCAGCACCGCCTGGAAGTCGGCGGGGTCGTCGGCAACCGCGGCGAAGAGCGTCATGCACGACCGGACCTTGAGGCAGTCCGGCCAGCCGAAGATCTGCTCGGCGGACCGCCCGTCGATCGCGGCCACCAGGCGTGCGCACTCCCGCAATCGCGGTCCCAGTATCGGGTCGGCCAAGTAGGCGCGCGCCTCTTGCGCCGACGCGATGCCGTAATGATCCGCTGTCGCACTGCGACCCAGCCCACGCAGCTGCGGGAAGATGAACCAGATCCAGTGACTGCGCTTGCGGCCGCCGGCCAGTTCGGCGAGCACGGTCGGGTAAACGCGTTCCTGCGCCTCGGTGAAGCGACGCAGATCATCGGGGTCATCGGCGGTGACCATATGTCGAATGTCGCACAGATACCGGCCGGCGAACCAGACTTGACGGGAAAGCGCTGAGCTCGCCGAAAAGCCCAGCTAGTGTTCCCTTCCGATGACGACCGCAGCCGAGACTCCGGACCCCGAGACGCCCCCGCGCAAACGGCGACACCTGCGCCGGCGCGTCATGTCCCGGATCAGCATCCAATCCAAACTGCTCGCCATGCTGTTGATCACCAGCGTGCTGTCGGCGGCCGTGGTCGGGGCCATCGGCTATCAGTCGGGCCGAAGCTCATTGCGCAATTCGGTTTTCGACCGGCTGACCGAGATCCGCTCGGCGCAGACCCGCCAGCTGGAGGCCGAATTCCAGTATCTGCGGGACTCACTCGTGGTGTACACGCGTGGCACGACCGCCACCGAAGCCGCCCGGGCCTTCACCGCCGGGTTCGACCAACTGGACAATGCCGTCGTCACGCCCGCCCAGCAGCAGGCGGTCGTCGACTACTACCGCAACCAGTTCGCCAAGGCCGAGAAAGCCCAGACCGGCAACGATATCGATGTGACCGAGCTGCTACCCACGTCCAACCCGCAGAAATGGCTCCAGGCCAACTACATGGCGCCGTTCAGTGACTGGGACACGTCGCTGAAATTCTCCGACGCGCATGACGGCAGCGCCTGGTCGGCCGCGTGCGCGCGGTTCAACGACTACTTCCGCACCGTCGTCGAGCGCTTCAAGTTCGAGGACGCGCTGCTGCTCGATACCCGCGGCAATGTCGTGTACAGCGCATACAAGGGTGTGGACCTGGGCACCAACGTCTACACCGGACCGTTTCGCACGAGCAGCCTGACCGACGCGTACCGCCGGGCGGTCGCGTCGAACGCGATCGACTACGTCGACATCACGGATTTCAGCGACTATCAGCCGGCGCAGGCCCCGACCGCCTGGATGGTGTCGCCCATCGGCAACGAGGGCCGGGTGGAAGGCGTGCTGGCCCTGCAGCTGCCCATCACCGGGGTGAATCGGGTGATGACCGCCAACCAGAAATGGCAACAGGCGGGCATGGGATCCACCGGCGAGACCATGCTGGTCGGGCGCGACGGTCTGATGCGTTCGGTGTCCAGGATGTTCGTCGAGAACCGCGACCAGTACAAGAAGGACGTGATCGACGCAGGCACCCCACCCGACGTGGCAGAGTCGGCGATCCGCCAGGACGGCACCACCCTGGTTCAGCCGGTGGCCAGTCAGGCGGCACGGTTGGCACAACGCGGCCAGACCGGCACCATGATCGACGTCGACTATCTCGGCCACGAGACACTGCAGTCCTACGCCCCCGTGAACCTGCCGGGCCTCGACTGGGTGATGGTGGCCAAGATCGACACCACCGAGGCGTTCGCCCCGGTGACGGTGTTCACGCGGACCCTCGTGCTCTCGACCGTGGCCATGATCTTCGTCGTATGTATCGCCGCGATCGGGTTGGCCCGGATCTTCGTGCGTCCGCTGCGGCGTTTGGAGGCGGGGGCACAGCAGATCAGCTCGGGCGACTACGGGGTGTCGCTACCGGTCCTCTCGCGTGATGAATTCGGTGATCTCACAGTCGCTTTCAACGAGATGAGCCGAAATCTGCGGATCAAGGAGGATCTGCTCGAAGAACAGCGCAAGGAGAACGACCGGCTGCTGTTGACGATGATGCCCGAACCCGTGGTGCAGCGGTACCGCGAGGGCGAAGAGACCATCGCCCAGGACCACCAGAACGTCACCGTGATCTTCGCCGATTTCGTGGGCATCGACGAGCTGGCCGCCAATCTCAGCTCCGACGAACTGCTGGCCATCGTCAACAAGCTGGTACGGCAATTCGACGCCGCGGCCGAACATCTGGGTATCGAGCGGGTGCGCACGTTGCACAACGGGTACCTCGCGAGCTGTGGCCTCACGGTGCCGCGCCTCGACAACGTCCGCCGCACCGTGGATTTCGCCGCCGAGATGCAGCGCATCGTCGACCGGTTCCGCGCCGAGACCGGACACGACCTCAGATTGCGGGCCGGCATCGACACCGGCACCGTGAGCAGCGGTTTGGTCGACAGATCCAGCCTGGCCTACGACATGTGGGGCACGGCCGTCGATCTGGCCTATCGGGTGCGCAGTGGTGGGCCGCAGCCCGGCATCTACGTGACGACGCGCGTACGTGACGTCACTGGGGACGTCCGCCAGTTCACCGCCGCAGGGTCGGTAACCGTCGACGGCACCGAGGAGCAGATCTGGCGGCTCGCGGAGCGTCAGTCATGAGAAGCGTGCTGGAGACCGGCTGGTTCTACTGGGCGCTCGCTGTGGCGATCGGTCTGCCGGTCGGCCTGGTACTGCTCACCGAGCTGAACAACACGCTGGCACGCCGCGGAAGCTATCTGGCTCGGCCGGTGGGCCTGCTGCGCAACTACATCCTGCCGTTGGGGGCCCTGCTGGTCCTGCTGGTCAAGGGCGGCGACATCTCGGGCGAGACGACCACCGTGCGCATCGTCGCCACCGTGTTCGGTTTCGTGGTGATGATCCTCTTGCTGTCGGGTTTGAACGCCACCTTGTTCCAAGGCGCGCCGGAAGGCAGCTGGCGCAAGCGGATTCCGTCGATCTTCCTGGATGTGGCGCGCTTCGCCCTGATCGCGGTCGGTGTCGGGCTGATCTTCGCCTACGTGTGGGGCGCCCATGTCGGCGGGCTGTTCACCGCTCTGGGCATCTCGTCGATCGTGCTCGGCCTGGCGCTGCAGAACTCGGTGGGGCAGATCATCTCCGGTCTGCTGCTGCTGTTCGAGCAGCCGTTCCGGCTCGGCGACTGGCTGGACACGCCCTCGGCGCGGGGCCGCGTCGTCGAAGTGAACTGGCGCGCAACCCATATCGATACCGGCAGCGGCATGCAGATCATGCCCAACTCGGTGCTGGCGGGCGCCTCGTTCACCAACCTGAGCAGGCCGGAAGCGTCGTACTCGCTCTCTGTCGTCAGTACGTTTGCCGCCTCGGACGCACCGGACCAGGTGTGCGCGCTGCTCACCGGGGTCGCCCGCCGACTTCCCCAAGTACGTCCGGAGGCCGCGGTCAAGGCGGTTCCGATCGGCGGCAACGACTACCGCACGACCATCCCGGTGCGTTCCCCGGCCGACGACGGCGCCGCGAAGGCGATCTTCCTGCGATGGGTCTGGTATGCCGCGCGGCGAGCCGAATTGCACCTCGACGGTGTCGAGGACGAATTCAACACCCCGGAGCGGCTGACCAAGGCCTGCCGGCGATTGGCATCGACGCTGCGACTCAGCCATACCGACCTGCAGGAGTTGCTCGGACACGCCATCCTGAGCCGCTACGGAGTCGATGAGACCATCCAGACCGCGGGCGAGATACCGACCTGCATGAGCTTCATGGTGCAGGGACGAGGACAGGTCACCGCGATCGGACCCGACGGTACCGTCGCGCCAGTCCGCGCGTTACGGCCCGGAGACTTCCTCGGTCACAGCGCGCTGACCCGGGAAGCTACGCGGACCTCGGTGCACGCCGTCGAGGAAACCACGATGCTGCAGGTGGACCGCGACTTTCTCGAAGAGTTGGTGACGCGAAATCCCTTGCTGCTGCACGAGTTGAGCCGGATCTTCGACCAACGCCGGACCGAGGCTCGCCAGGCGGTGGCCACCGCTGCGCCGCAGGACTCGGTCTCGGCGCCGAGTTCCAATCGTTAGCCAACCGCGATCTGCCCGCCCGGTCGTGTTACGCGTGTGACTCATGGGGCACATGATTCACTTTGCTCGCAAAGCGACGGCAATTGCTTGTAGCAAGCAAAGGAAAGGTGGGTTGGTTGCCGTTATGAAGTTCCTCAGAAACATGCATGGCACGACAGCATGGATCACGTTGCGCCGATTGATGATCGGCGCCATCGCGATGCTGGCACTGCCCGGGCTGATCGGTATCGCCGGGGGGTCGGCGACCGCTGGTGCGTTCTCCCGCCCGGGGCTGCCCGTCGAGTACCTCGATGTCTTTTCGCCGTCGATGAACCGCAACATCCGCGTGCAGTTCCAGGGCGGCGGCCCGCACGCCGTGTACCTGCTCGACGGTCTGCGCGCCCAGGACGATTTCAACGGCTGGGACATCAACACGCCCGCGTTCGAGTGGTACTACCAGTCCGGCCTGTCAACGATCATGCCGGTCGGCGGCCAGTCCAGCTTCTACACCGACTGGTACCAGCCGTCGAAGGGCAACGGGCAGAACTATACCTACAAGTGGGAAACGTTCCTGACCAACGAGCTGCCCGCCTGGCTGGCCGCCAATCGCGGTGTGTCACAGACTGGTAACGCCGTCGTCGGGATCTCGATGGCCGGCAGCGCGGCCCTGACCTACGCGATCTACCACCCGCAGCAGTTCATCTACGCCGGCACCCTGTCCGGCTTCCTCAACCCGTCCGAGGGGTGGTGGCCGATGCTGATCGGTCTGGCGATGAACGACGCAGGCGGCTACAACCCCGAGAGCATGTGGGGCCCGTCCTCCGACCCGGCGTGGAAGCGCAACGATCCGATGGTCAACATCAACCAGCTGGTCGCCAACAACACCCGCATCTGGATCTACTGCGGCACCGGCACCCCGTCGGATCTCGACAGCGGAACCAACGGCGGCAACCTGATGGCCGCGCAGTTCCTCGAAGGGCTGACCCTGCGCACCAACGTCACCTTCCGCGACAACTACATCGCGGCGGGCGGCAAGAACGGGGTGTTCAACTTCCCGCCGAACGGCACGCACAGCTGGGGTTACTGGGGGCAGCAACTGCAGGAGATGAAGCCGGACATCCAGCGGGTGCTGGGCGCTCAGTCCGCCACCTAACAACAAGATCCACCCACCCAGGGAGCCTGCCGTTACCCCCGACGGCAGGCTCCCTGTCCATGTTGGGCGCGCTCGTCTTCGCGGCTCACGCGGTGGAATGTGTTGGAGTCGTCGGCCACCTGGCCCATGGATTACGTAGGCAGCACCGGGCCCTACCTGAATCGACCCACGTGGGCCCCAGCCCGAATGGCATGGCGGCCAGTGTTATCCGGCCCGCGATGCCGCCGGGCTTTTGCCTAGTTGGGCGACGGGGGTGGTTGGGGTTGGAAGGGGGTGTACCACCACCAGTCGGCGCGTTCACCGGTCGGCCCACGATAGGGCGGGACATTGGGTGGCGGGGTGGTCGGTGGGCGGGCCAGGGAACCGCCGTGTAGTTCTCGGCCCGTGGCATCGGTGACCTTGAGCCGATCGGAGGGGCCGGTGATGGTGATGAGTCCGCGGTGATGCAGCCGATGATGAAAAGCGCAGAGCAGCACCGCATTTCCGAGTTCGGTGGGTCCGCCGTCCTCCCAATGCACAATGTGGTGAGCCTGCAGCCCGCGGGTGGCTCCGCACCCTGGCACTGCGCAGCAGCGGTCTCGATACTCCAACGCGCGGCGCAGCCGGCGACTGATGGTACGGGTGGTGCGGCCCGCGCCGATTGCTTGGCCGTGGCGTTCGAACCAGACTTCGCAGGTCGCATCACAGGTCAGATAACGTCGCTCCGCGTCGGTGAGCACCGGGCCCAGATGCAGGGCGGCGACGGGTTTCTCGCCGTCGCGGTCGAGGTCCAGGTGCACCACCACCGTGGTGTGCTGCCCATGCGGGCGGGCCGCCACGTCGGCATCCCACCCCGCTTCGACGAGACTCATGAACGCATCGACAGTGTCGGGGAACGGCGGGGACTGCTCGCCCGGTTGGTCACCGGCGTCGTGGTCCCGTTTCCACGCCGCGATCAGCGCCTCCTGATGTGACCGCACCCCGGCATCCAACTTCGCTGCTTCCAGCCGGGGCAGGGTGATCTGGTAGGTGGTGGAGTCATCGTGCTCGATTTTGGTGAACGAGCGTTTCGGCTCCGGCACCACCGGCTCCGGCTCAGTGGGCGCTTCGGGATCGGGCTGGGGTTCGGGCTTGGGTTCCAGTTTCACCGCGGTGCGTAACTGGGCCACGGTGGCGACCGGCGCCAACTGGGCGTAGTGCTCATCGGAGCCGTCGGCGGCGCGTTCGGCGATCACCCCGACCTGATCGAGTGACAACCGGCCCTCCCGCAGCGCTTGGGTGCAGAGCGGGAATTGCTCGGCGCGCCGCGCCACCGCCACGATCGTCTCGGCATTGTTCGGGGTGACACCGGTCTTCCACGCCACCAACGCCATGATCGAGCGGGCCCCAGTGGCGCCACACAACTCATCGCGATCCAACTCGGCGACAATGTCGACGATGCGTCCGTCGATCGCATTGCGCTGCCCGCACAACTCCGACAATTCGTCGATCAACACCTCCAGCCGCTGTGCAGGGCTTACCCCGCCATCAGCGAAAGATGTTGGCTCCGAGGACATGACACCATCATCGCAGAAGCCACCGACAAAAATGGGTCCTGTGCACCCCGAGCCCGAGAACAGCCGGGAACAGAAAAAGGGAGTGCGCTACCCCGAAGGCATCTGCGGAAAAGGATGAGTGCAAGACTGGATGCACGGGCGGATTCAACCACCGCCCAGCGGCTCACGAGCCGCGGGATTTCGAACTGCCCTACCACGCAGTGTGTTTGGTGACCGCGAGGGAGTCCAGCCCCTAACGGCAGCAGCGATGTCCGTCATTCCCGTTGCCACGATGCCGAGCGCAGCTAGGCTTGCGCAGCATGATCGACGAGCCACGCGCCCGTGAGCTGGCCATCGGCGCGTTCGATGCCCAGCAAGTGGTCCTCGGCGGCGCCCAGGAATTGACCGATGGGTGGTTCTTCCCTGCCGTGGCGAAAGGCCGCGACCTCTACACCGGCGTCATCGTCAACAAAGAGACCGGCCGGTGCCTGCGGGTGCGGGTGCATACGCCCCTGGACAAGGACCCGACGCTCTACGACCGTGGCTACCAGTACGACAGCTATGACCTGGTCGTCCTGGCAATCGGGGACCTGGATCAAACCGTTCGTGTTGTCATGGACCTGCACGTGGTCACCCTTGACACGTACTACAAGAACGACCGGGTGTACCGCGTCGGCCGAGGCCTCACCGAAGCCGAAGTGCGCGAACGTCTTTCGAAGCTCCCGTGCGTACTCAGCGGTCCGTTCATGTACCGCATCGACAGGCTCGAGCACGCGCGCGAAGCCGGCTGGATGTCGTTCAAGGTTTTCGAATACCGCGGCAAGGAATGAGACGCCGCGATCGGATCACTTGGCCGAGAGCTTGCGCCAGCTGAACACCCCGATACCGATGCCGATGACCGCGGTGATCGGGCCGATGACCGACCACGTGGTGGTATTGCTCATCGGACTGCCCTGCAGCACACCGAAGCCCTGCAGTGCCCAGATCAGGCCGAAGAGCGTCAGGATCACACCGATCGCGAACGTGACTACGAATCCCCGCTTCATGGTTGGATGCTACGCGCCGCCGGGGGCATCTCACCGAACGTCACGGGCGCAGCACCAGCTTGCCTCTGGTGTGGCGCTTTTCGAGCTCGGTGTAGGCCGCTCGCACGTCGTCGAGGCCGAACACCCGCGCGATGGGAACTTCGAGCGCACCATCGGCCACCAGCCCGGCCAGCTCCGCCACAACCGCGATGTCGCTCGCATCGGCGTTGCCTGCTCCGAGGACACCGAACCGCTCGATGGCGGGAAAGTCGATGATGGTGTCCACCCGGCCGGGCTCGACACCCAGCTCCTCGACCGCAAGCTGCACGTAGCCCCCGCCGAAGAAGTCGAGGAACGCGTCCACGCGACCGCTCGGCGCCGCGGCCCGCAACCGGTCGGCCAGCCCGTCGCCGTAGTTGACCGGGATGACGCCGTGCGCGGTGAGCCAGTCGTCGTTGACGGGGCCGGCGATCCCCAGAACGGTCGCTCCGGCGCGCACGGCGAGTTGCACAGCGACGGTCCCGACACCGCCTGCCGCGCCCGCGACGGCCACCGTGTCGCCGGGCCGTAGCTGCACCGCGCGCACAGCCGCATATGCGGTGGTGCCCGCGACGAACAGTGAACCGGCCACCTCCCACGGCACGCCGGCAGGCTTGGCGGTCACCTGATCGGCAGGCACGGCCACGTATTCGGCCTGGCTCGACCGGCGCTCCGAAAATCCGATCACCTCGTCACCGACATTGAATCCCCGGACACCGGGACCGATTTCGGCGATCACCCCGGCAAGGTCACTGCCCTGCCCGGATGGGAACGTGGCCGGCCAGCGATCGTGCAGGGCACCGCGGCGAATCATCGCCTCGCCGGGATTGATGCCTGCGGCCTTGACCTCGACGAGCACTTCGCCGTCGGCCGGGACGGGGCGGGGCACGTCACGAACCTGCAGAACGTCGATCCCGCCATATTCATCGAATTGGACTGCTCTACTCATCTCCCCTACGACGAGCCGGCGCCCCGAAACATTCCCCCTGGTGCGGTCAGGGCGGTGGACAGAATCGCTTGCGCTGTCCCACAAAGCATTTCAGTCACCTCGTCGCGCGCCATCCCGGCGACGTCGACGAGCCAGACGAAGGACTCGATGCCGGTGGCGGCGCGGATCGCAATGGCCAAGCGGTGGATGTCGACATCGGGGTGAGTCGATCGCAGCGGTGCCAGCGCGTCCTCGATCCAGCCGACAGCGTGGCCGCGACGCAGTACCGGCAGCTCTGCGTTCCCGGGTTCAAGCGACAGCCGAAGCGAGGTCCGCAGTTCGGGTTCCCACATCGTCGTGATCCGCATGGACTCCCGCATGACGAGCTCCAACCGCCGGTATGGGTCGTCAGGCGCGCCGTCGGGCAGCAGCGAAGCTGCGTCGATCTCCGGGTGCACCGCGGCCAGCAGGCAGCGCTGGTTCGGGAAATATCGGTAGGCGGTGGTCCGGGAGATGTCGGCAGCGTGAGCGGCGTCTTCGACCGTGGGCAGCAGGCCTTGCGCGAGCAGTTCCCGTGTCGCCTCGACCAGCGCGATGCGGGTGCGCGCCTTCTGGCTCCGCCTCCCCGTCGCCTCATATGGTACTTCGATGCCCATGACGGTATGTTAGTTCCATATCGAGGTGCGACGAGGAGGCGCATGCCGGATGAAAGTCGCGATCAGTGGCGCAGGCATCGCCGGCCCGACACTGGCCTACTGGCTACGCCGTAGCGGGCACGAGCCGTGCCTCATCGAGCGGTCCCCACAGCTGCGCACGGGCGGTTACGTCATCGACTTCTGGGGTGTGGGATACGACATCGCCGAGCGCATGGGTCTGGCCGCCCAACTCGACGCGGCGGGCTACAAGATCGGCGAGGTACGACTCGTCGATGCGCGCGGCCGCTGGGTCGGTGGGTTCCCCACCGGAGGGTTTCGCCGCGTGCTGGGAGGCCGATTCACCAGCCTGCCCCGCGGAGAACTCGCAGCGATGCTCTACGCCACCGTCGCCGACGACGTGGAAACGGTCTTCGGCGACAGCATCACCGCGATCCACCCCGACGATTCCGGCGTGCAGGTCGACCTCCTGAGCGGCCAGTCCCGTCGGTTCGATCTGCTGATCGGTGCCGGTGGGTTGCATTCCCCGGTACGGCGCTTGGCATTCGGGCCGGATACCCAGTTCGAGCGCGATCTCGGCTACCGCGTCGCCGCTTTCGAGGCTCTCGGATACCGACCGCGCGATGAGCTTGTCTACGTGTCCTACGGCCTACCGGGACGCATGGCGAGTCGGTTCACGATGCGTGATGACCGGACGATGTTCTTGTTCATCTGCACCAGCGAGAAGATGAACGGCGCTGACCCGCCCGGCGCGGATGCGGTGAAAGCGGTTCTGCACAACGTATTCGGCGATGCAGGTTGGGAATGCCCGCAGATTCTCGAGGCTCTGGACCGCGCCGAGGACGTCTACTTCGACCGGGTGAGCCAGATCCGCATGGACCGCTGGTCGAACGGGCGGGTGATGTTGATCGGCGATGCCGCCGCCGCGGTGTCGCTGTTGGCCGGTGAAGGTACCGGGCTCGCAATGCTCGAGGCATACCTGCTCGCCGGTGAATTGCACCGCGCGGGGTCTGATTTCCACGCCGCTTTCGACCGCTACCGCCGGATGCTACGGCCGTTCATCGAACGCAAGCAACGCGCCGCGCAGAGATTCGCGTCCGCCTTCGCACCCAGAACCCGGCCCGGGGTGTGGGCGCGCAATCGGATGAGCAGGGTGCTCTCACAACCGCATATCGGCGACTGGCTGATCCAGCGTCAGTTGCGCGACGACTTTCCGCTACCGCACTACGTCTTCTGAGTAGCGAGCCGATGACGTTGCGCCGCAACCGCATCGGATCAGCAGTAGCTCGTCGCCCCCGACTGACAGCATCCATCCAGTTGCCTTGTGCAATGATCGCCGCGTCGGACAATCGAGACTCCCCGCAGCGGGATGGATGCGGAAGGACCGTCATGGTGACCGGCGTGATCGCCCGGATGGCCGCGATGGCCGCGCTCGTCACCCTTCTCGTGACGGCCTGCCAAGGCGCACCTCCCGACCGGCGCGCTGACGTAACCCGGCTGGCGGACATCCTCGGCCGGATGCCCGGGGTGCACGCGGTGAGCAGTCGGGTCACCAACCGTCCCGCCCAAGGATGGGTGTCGTTCACCATCACGGTCGAACCCGCCCCGGGCATCACCGCGGTGCAGCTGGCCGCTGTCACCGACCGCTACCTACAGGACCTCCAACTCGTCGACTACTCCGGGTATCGGTCAGAACTCGACGTCACCACCGGCTGGAACCGGTTCGCCGTCGACGCCGGGGAACTACCCATCATCAACGACCAGCAGATCATCGCCCAGGCGCGCGACTGGGTCGCGTTGCGAGAACAGTTCCCCACCGCGACGATCAGGTTGCGCGCCACCATCACTCACCCCGGCAACCAGTCACCCATCCGTGATGCCGGCCATGCCAACATCGCCACGATCCAGCTGCCCGACGACGCCGACTACACCGACGCGGCCGCGGCCGCGGCCACTCTGGCCGACCGCTTCCCCCAACTGGCCGGCCTCACGTGGACCATCAGCACCGGCAGCCAACACCCGGCCGATATCAAGACGACGCGACGCTACCCCAGCGCCGCCGAGCTCGACGTCTGGCGCAGGATCAACGCCGAGCAGACCATCCCCCACACCAGCCAGCTGACTGTCAACGGGCGGGTGTCGGCACCGGTGTGGATCGCCGTGCAGACCCGTTCCCACGATCCCGCCGATGCCGCGGCACTGGCGCGTCAGCAGCTACCGCAACTGCGCGCTCTGCCCGCGCCCGTGCTCTACACCAGCAGCGATCAGATCCAAGGTCATATCAACGGCGACGGACGCGCTACGGGCCCGATCGCCATCACCGTCGGCGGCTGCACCGACCGCGACACCCTCGTCTACCATTCGCCACCCGCCGAGCAGGCCCTGCGCACGACCTACGAAACCTGTCCTCATCCGGCGCCCTGAGTTCTCGGATCAGTGCGTCGGGGTCCCGCCTGCCGGGCTCGGCCGAGCCGCGGTGAAGAACGCCGCGACCACGGCGATGATGCTGATGATCGCGGCCACTGTGAACGCTGCGTGCACACCGGGCAGATCCGGCGCGCCGCCCGACTGCGACGCCTTGGTCATGACCGTCACGAACAGCGCAGTTCCGGCCGCGCCCGCAACCTGTTGCAGCGTCGTGAGAATGGCGCTTCCGTGCGAATAGAACCGGTCGGGCAGCACCCCGAGCGCGTCGGTCATCAACGGCGTGAACATCATCGACAGCCCGACCATCATGACCGTCTGGAGGACGACCAGCTGCCAGACCGGTGACACCGCAGACAACGTGGTGAACCCCCACAGCGACGCACACAGCATCAGCGATCCCGGCACCACGAGCACTCGGGCACCGTGGCGGTCGTAGGCCCGCCCCACCAACGGGCCCGCCAGGCCCATCAGCAACCCGCCCGGCAGCGTCGCCAAACCGGCCACCAACGCACTCTGTCGCAACACGTCCTGCACGTAGAGCGGCACCATGATGATCGCGCCGAACAAGCCCATGAAGCCGAGGATCACCAGACCCAGCGACACCGAGAACCGCCGGTACGTGAATGGCCGCAGATCCAGGAACGCGCGGTCACGTCGTTGCAACTGCAGCTGCCGGGCACCGAAGAGCACCATCGCCGCAGCACCGACCGCCATCGGCAGCCACGCCGGCACCCCTGGGCGACCGTGCGCCGATTCACCGAGCAGCGAGAGCCCAAACACCAAGCCTGCGAACGCGACCGCGGACAACGGCACCGAGATGGCATCGATGGGCGTCGGGTCTTGACGCTCGTCGTCGACCCGCAGCCAGATGTACCCCGCCGTGAGCGCGACCAACGCGATGGGCAGCACGATCCAGAACATCCAGCGCCATTCGAGGGAGCCCAGGATGAACCCCGACAATGTGGGCCCGATCGCCGGTGCGACGGCGATGACGATCGAGATCGTCCCCATCATCTGCCCCCGCCGGTCGGCGGGGATCAAGGTCATGACCGTTGTCATCAGCAACGGCATCATCACGGCGGTACCGCAGGCCTGCACGATCCGTCCTGTCAGCAGAACCGCGAAACCGGGCGCCAGCGCGGCCACCAGTGTGCCGGTGCAGAACAGCGTCATCGACACCAGATAGATCCCGCGAACCGGGAAGCGCTGCAGAAGTGACCCCGACATGGGGATGACGACGGCCATGGTCAGCAGGAAGCCGCTGGTGAGCCATTGCGCCGTGCTGGCCGCGATGTTCAGGTCGACGATGAGGGCGGGCAGCGCGACGCTCATGATCGTCTCGTTGAGGATCATCACGAACGCCGAGCCGACGAGCAGCCCGATGATGACGTTCGTGCTGGACTGGGCACGCGGTCGCGTCGTGATCGCCCCCGTGCTCGGGCCCGTCGTCATGTCCCTCCCCTGTACTTGGTTTGTGCGGCTAACCAGAGTAGGTGCCACCACCACGCGCAGGGAAACGAGCTTTGTACCGGAGAGCGCCCGAGCGCCGAGTCACATGACGCAACTCGGCGCGACCGCTACGCCTCGCCGGTGATCCAACGCTGCGCTTCTCCGACATCACCAGCGGAAAATTTGCGGATCTCGGCTGACACGAAGTGCGCCGCCAGATGCTCGGCGAAGTCCCCGAGGCGCGAATCCGTCACCACCGCAACCTTCTTCACATGCTTGTGATGGTCGTGCACGAAGCGGATATGCGTCACCAGCGCGCCGAAGCTGTCCCAACCCGGAAATGTGGGCGCCTCGATGATCAGGCCTGCCAGGTCGCCTTCGGCCTCGATCTGAGGGTCCACCAGCTTGCCCAGTTCGACGAAGTCATTCCGGTCGAGCGGCGACTCCGGGCGTACGACGACGATCGCGTTCTCTTTGTCCAATGTGCAGTCGAGCATGACGCGCTCCTCACTCGGGTCCCCCACCAATCGCCATCGTCCTGGCACCGCGCGACACCTGGAAGAGCACAAGGTCCCATTGTGAGCATCGGCACCAAAACTCAGCGTTCTCACAGCGAGTACTTGTCACTCTGGTAGCTGCCGATTTCTTCACGGGATCGACAACCGGCCCTGCAACGGAAAGCCACGGGTATGAAGGTCCTGATCGTCGAGGACGAGCAACGGCTCGCCGGTGCCTTGTGCAGAGGCCTGCAAGCCGAGGGTTACGTCGTGGTGCACGCCGGCAACGGAACCGAGGGACTGCGTCAGGCGACCGGCCACGACTACGACGCGGTGCTCCTCGACATCATGCTGCCGGGCCTCGACGGCTACGAGATGCTGCGGCGCATGCGAGCGCAGCAGGTGTGGACGCCAGTGCTGGTGCTGACGGCCAACGACGAGGACGACGCTCAGGTCAAGGCCTTCGACCTGGGTGCCGACGACTACCTGACAAAGCCCTTCTCGTTCACCATTCTGGTGGCGCGACTGCGGGCACTGATTCGTCGTGGTGCGCCACACCGACCGATGGTGCTGACCGCGGGCAGTCTGTCGCTGGACCCGGCGCGACGCGTCGTCGAACGCGAGTCCACGGCGATCGACCTGACGCCGCGCGAATACGGTCTGCTGGAGTTCCTGATGCGCAACAAGGATGCCGTCGTGACCAAATCGGAAATCCGGCAGAACGTCTGGGCCAACCAGACCGGTGGCGACAACGCGGTCGAGATCTACATCGGATACCTGCGCCGCAAGATCGACCTTCCGTTCGGCACCAACACCATCCAGACGGTCCGCGGTTTCGGCTACCGCATCAACTCGCCGGCCTCGGCACGCAGCAATTCACCGATGGTCGACGCAGTGCGGTGAGTAACGCTTTCAGCGCGTGGCCGGCCATGGCACGGTGATCGGGAAAAGCCGTGCCATGAAAGCCCGTTCGGCCTCAAGCGTCAATTGTCGTCGCGGATGCGGTCGCGGATGCACCACCAGTTCCAGTCGCACCCCGCGAATCGGCCTTCGTTGAATTCGGCGGGCGGCGGACCGTCACCGCCCCAGCCCACGTCACCGGCGTGGGCGTTCCAGGGGAAGTTCGCGCAGATGTCGGCGGGATAGCCACCGCAATCCCACAGTGGATGGTCGGCGTGCGCCGTAGGGGCGCCGACCATGACGGCACCGGAACCCAAGGCGCCTGCGACGGCGACGGCAGCCACGAAATCTCTGAGTTTCACGGCAGACTCCTCATCTGCGAGCCCCGACGGTATTGGCGGGCGAAAGCTAACACATCCCGATGCTGTTTGCTGACTGTTCGCAAAGTCATCAACAAATTGCCAGGCGAAGCGCGGTTATTAACGGCAGCAACGATTTTGCGTTTTTGATTGGCAACAGTTCGAGGTTGCTGCATGCTTGTTGACCTATGGGCGATCTCGGTGTTTTCGGAGCATGGCTGTTGTTGGCCGGCGTCGTTGTCGTCGCCGTCGGCGTGGCCATCGGCAGCGTCCTGCTGACCCGCCGCATGGTGGACAACCGGCCGGAGCACAACTCGATATTGTCGCCGTTCCTCACCGTCGTGGGCCTGGTGTACGGTGCGCTGCTCGGTTTCACCGTCGTCGTCGGCTGGCAGCAGTATCTGACGGCTCAGACCAACGTGTCCAACGAGGCGGCCACTCTCACGACGCTGTACCGCCAAACCGTCGCCATGCCACAACCGGAACAATCGCAGGCGCGTGAGCAGCTGCGCCGGTACGCCGAAGCGACGCAGGGACCCGAATGGGGCAAGGCCGAATTCGGCAAGATCACCAACGACGGCCGCGCCGCACTGACCCAGCTGTACCGCATCGTCGGCACCCAAACATCAGGCGCCGCAACACCTCCGATCAACCAGCCGTTCCTCAGCGAATTGACCACTCTGGCGTCCGACCGCAGCGCCCGCATCCTGGACGCTCAACGCCGCGTCCCACGGCTCCTGTGGTGCGCCTTGATCTTCGGCGGCCTCGTGCTGATCACGCTGACCAGCTTCATGCGGCTGGCGAACGACCGTTACCACATGGTCCTGGTCAGCGCCGTGACCGTGCTACTGGCGCTGCTGCTCTACGTCATCTTCTCCCTCGACCACCCGTTCGGCCCGGCAGGCGTAACACCAGAACCGTTCACCCATGCGCTGGAGGTGTTCGACCTCGTCGATCGCGGAAGCTGATATTTTCCTGTGTATCAAAAGCTTTCGCCGATTTTCGGTGTTACCTGTTCGGCAGTTCCCCACCCTGTCCCGGGGTTACGATGCGACGCGTCGACCAGTTGCGACACCCATCGACCGAGGGACTCCTGCGATGACGGACGATGCCTCCCGATTCGGCAATCCGCGGATACCCGCCGAACTCGACAACACCGCTTCCCACCTGTTCCACCTAGGCACGGCGGATCCACTGGTCTTCGACGGCGGCACGTTGCGTCAGGCCCATGAGGACAACTTTCCGATACTGCGCGGCCAAGAGGCCAGCCTCGCGTTGCTGAATCTGCAGCCCGGTGGAATCCGAGAACCCCATTGGCATCCCAGCGCGTGGGAGCTCAACATCGTCACCTCCGGTGTCGCGACCTGGACGCTGCTCGACGTCATGGGACACAGCGAGTCGTTCGACCAACACCCTGGCGACGTCGTCTTCGCACCGCAGGGCTCATTCCACTATTTCGAGAACAAGGGCGATGTCGACCTGGACATCGTGATCATCTTCAACGCCAGCACGCCGGAAGCCAAAGACGACATCGGAATCGGCGCCTGCATCAGCGCGCTACCCCCGACCGTCCTCGGCGCGGTGTTCGGTGTTCCCGCTGACACCTTCGCCAACTTCAAGAAGATCAACCACTCACTGCTGCTCCTCAAGCGGCCGCCGACGTGATGACGAAATTCGCGTGCTGCGGTAAGCGGTTGGCGTCATGTCGAACCAGCGCTTGCACGAGCGGGTGAGCACACTCTGCTCGGCGTAGCCCAGCTGTCGGCACAACTGGTCGAGGCTGAGGTCGGTATCGAGCAGTAACCGTTGAGCGGTCTCGCGGCGCGTCTGATCGACCAGCTCGCCGAACGTCGCATTCTCGGCGGACAGCCGCCGCTGCAGGGTTTTGGGGTGAACACCGATGTGGCGGGCGATGTCTGCCAATCCGACCATGCCGGTCGGCAGTAGTTGTCGCACCAGGGTGCGCACCAACTGACTGGTGGCGGGACCGAATTCGCCGACGACCTGGGCGAGGTAGTCGACTGCGGTTTGATGGGCCACCTGATCGGTCGGAAGGGGGCGCTGCAGGTCCGATGTGCGCAGCGTGAAACCCGCGACCGGTTCGCAAAAACTCGGCGGGCAGCCGAAATAGGTCTCGTAGTCGTCGGCAGGGGTCAGTGCGGGATGCGGCAGATGCACCGCGATCGGCCGGTAGTCCGCGCCGAGGAACAAGCGCAGGACCCGCAGGGTGACGCCCAACGAGAGTTCGATGGCCTGCGCCTGCGGTGGGGATGGATCGAGGAGGTACTCGAATTCGAAGCGCCGTAGTTCGGGGTCGAGGTGCGTGGTGATCCGTGCGGCGATCGACGGGCTGTAGGCCGCCATGAACTTGTCGAAGATCAGGAACGCTTCGGCGACCGTCCCCGCGTTCCGCCCGGCGAGCCCGACCGGCCCGAGAATCTCGATGCCTTGGCGCAGCGCCAAACGCCGCCCGAAATCGGGGGTGTCGAGGGCGACGGCAGTGGCTTCGAGCATCCCGGCTCCATTGGGCAGGGAGATGAACCGGTCGTGGCGGCCGACATCGTCGTAGGGAATGTGGGCGGCGGATACGAGAGTGCGACTGTTTCCGCCCAGTTCGGTAACGAGCTGATGAAAGTTCGTGAGCGCGGTCCCACGAATCACAGCCATGTCCCAGACTGTCAAAGATTTGTCCTGGAATGTCAAGACGAAAGGCGCTGGCTTGCTGCACAGTAGATGCCCGGGTCGGGATGAGTCGGCTGCGCGGCTTGCCCTGTCAATGGCCGGCTGCACAGACCAAGGTTCCTATCGAGGAGAGGGGCACGGTGTCTGACGTGCAGGGTGATCAGTTGGTGGCGCCGGTTCTACCCGGAGGCGGGGTGTTACCGTTCCCGCCAGTCGGATCCGGCAGCATCGCCGGGCGCACGTTGCAGGAGTCGATCTACAGTCCACGGCCGGCGCCCAAGCGTCTGCACGAGAACTCCCCCAACATCGTCATCGTCCTCATCGACGACGCAGGCCCCGGTTTGCCGTCGACGTTCGGCGGCGAGGTGAACACCGCGACACTCGACCGGATCTGTGGCGAAGGCGTGTCCTACAACCGCTTTCACACCACCGCAATGTGCTCACCGACCCGGGCCTCGCTGCTGACGGGCCGCAACCATCACGAGATCGGCAACGGCCAGATCGCCGAACTGGCCAATGACTGGGACGGGTACGCCGGCAAGATCCCACGGTCCAGCGCGACCGTGGCCGAGGTGCTCAAGCAGTACGGCTACGCAACATCGGCGTTCGGCAAGTGGCACAACACTCCCGCGGAGGAGACCACCGCCGCCGGCCCGTTCGACAACTGGCCCACCGGACTGGGTTTCGAGTACTTCTACGGCTTCCTCGCCGGTGAGGCCTCGCAGTACGAGCCGAACTTGGTGCGCAACACCACCGTCGTGGCCCCGCCCAAGACGCCGGAAGAGGGCTACCACCTGTCCGAGGACCTCGCCGACGACGCGATCTCGTGGCTACACCGGCACAAGGCATTCAACGCCGACAAGCCGTTCTTCATGTACTGGGCCAGCGGCTGCCTGCACGGGCCGCACCACATCATGAAGGAATGGGCGGACAAGTACGCGGGCAAGTTCGACGACGGGTGGGACGCCTACCGGCAGCGCGTGTTCGAACGCGCCAAGGACAAGGGATGGATCCCGCAGGACTGCGAGTTGACCCCGCGCGATGACACCATGGCGGCCTGGGATGACATCCCCGAGGATGAAAAGCCGTTCCAGCGCCGCCTGATGGAGGTCGCTGCCGGCTACGCCGAGCACGTCGACGTGCAGGTCGGCCGGATCGCCGATGAGCTCGAGGCACTGGGCTACGCCGACAACACGCTGTTCTTCTACATCTGGGGCGACAACGGGTCGTCGGGGGAAGGCCAGAACGGCACCATCGCAGAGCTATTGGCGCAGAACGGAATTCCCACCACCGTACGTCAGCACATCGATGCGCTCGAAGAACTCGGCGGCCTCGACGTGCTCGGCTCGCCGCTGGTCGACAACCAGTACCACGCCGCGTGGGCGTGGGCAGGGAGCACCCCGTACAAGGGAATGAAGCTGCTCGCGTCGCACCTGGGCGGCACCCGCAATCCCATGGCGGTGCGGTGGCCGGCGAAGATCACCGCCGAGGCCGCCCCGCGCGATGTGTTCCTGCATTGCAACGATGTCGTGCCGACCATCTACGACGTCGTCGGCATCGAACCGCCGCGAGTGGTCAACGGTGAACCGCAGATACCGCTTGCGGGCGTGAGTTTCGCTCGCACCCTCGCCGACCGAAATGCGCCCGGCGGCAAGGCCACCCAGTATTTCGAGATCATGGGCAGCCGAGGGATCTATCACGACGGATGGATGGCCTCGGCGCGCGGGCCCCGGCTGCCGTGGGTACCGGGCCAGCCGCCGGGTATCGCCACGTGGACACCCGACAACGACACGTGGGAGCTGTACCACCTGGACGAGGACTGGTCGCAGGCGCACGATCTCGCCGACCAGATGCCCGAAAAATTGGCGCAGATGCGCGAGATGTTCATGGTCGAGGCAGCCCGTAATGCGGTGCTACCCATCGGTGGTGGCCTGTGGGTGCCGGTCTACCACCCAGAGCTGCGCATCGCGCCGCCGTACAAAGAATGGGAGTTCTCGGGCGACACCGTGCGTATGCCTGAATTCTGCGCTCCCGCACTGGGCAACAAGAACAACGTCGTCACCATCGACGCGGACATTCCCGCCAATGCCAACGGTGTGCTGTACGCGCTGGGTGCCGCCGCCGGCGGGTTGACCCTCTATCTCGACGAGGGCTACCTCTGCTACGAGTACAACCTGTTCATCTTGTCGCGCACCAAGATCCGCTCGGCGGCCAAGATGCCGCCGGGACGCGCCACCATCACGGTCACCACCCAGTACGCCGACCCGCGCCCGGCCGGCCCGCTGGACGTCACCGTCGCACGCGACGGTGAAACGGTCGCCGCGGGACAGGTTCCGATCAGTGCGCCGCTGCTGTTCACGGCCAACGACTGCCTCGACATCGGCACCTGCCTTGGCTCACCGGTGTCGCTGGACTATCGCGAACGTGCTCCGTTCCCGTTCGAAGGCCGCATCCACCGCGTGCACGTCGCCTACACCTGAATCGGCGAACAGACCGACCCCGCTGCCGCGACCGGCGGCAGCGGGGCCGGTCAATTATGCTGTGCTGCAACAGATTGACAGCTCCGCTGCCGAGCAGCAACCAGCTGGCTGCCACCGGCCGTCACAAAGGTCGCCTGACCGCCGCACCAAGCGGCCAGGCCCAAATATCCGCACCCACAAGGAGATAACCGATGAAGAAGCGCACAGTAACGCTACTGGCGGCCGCGGCCGTCACGGGCGCGACTCTGGCCGGCACGCCACTGGCGATCGCGCCGAGCGCAGGCGCGGACGTCTGCGCAGACGCCGGAGGCCGACACTTCTCCGCCGGCGGCTGCACCGACATCGCCGGTGACGTTGCCACCGGCGCCGCCATCGCGGCCGCTCACGTCCCGTACGTGCCAGGCGAAGTCCCGTGCTACACAGTCGAAGGCGTCCCCTACTTCACCCCGCCGGGAGACCCCTGCTAGACGTCGGATGAGTGCTCGGCCGGGACAGTCATGCCTGTCCCGGCCGAGCGCGTCAGCGGACCGCTCAACGCGCACAGGGCATTCACAGGAAGTGCCCATATCTTCACGGTGGTGAGCCAAGATCACTCACTGCGCCCCGTGCTGCGGGGCATCCTGCTCGATGTCGCCCCACCCCTGCTCGCCTACTACGGGCTGCGCGCCGCCGGAGTGTCGGAATACGTCGCACTGCTGACGGGCACCGTGCTCGCGGGGATCAAGGTGTCCTACGACGCGATCAAGGCTCGCCGCCTCGATCCGTTCGCGGGCTACCTGATGCTCAACTTCGGGCTGAGCCTCGCGGTCGGCCTGGCAACCTCGGACGCCCGGATGCTGATGGTGGGCAACACCCTCGTCGGAGGCGTCGGCGCGGTCGTGTTCCTGGGCAGCTGCTTCATCGGCACACCGCTGACCCAGATCATCGCCGAGCGGGTACGGGTGATCTCCGACGAGAGCCCCGAGCCCGGCGAGGCGGAGTTCAAGCGGCGCGTCAACGTTTCGCTCTCAGCGATGTGGGGCATCGGATTGCTGATCGGGACGCTGATCAGTTTGGCGATCATCTTCTCGCTGTCCGTCGACGTCGCGAACGGCGTGAACACGGTTGTTTCGTTGGCGTTCACGGCGCTGCTGATGGTGGTGACGGTTGTGATGGCCAAGCGGGCCAGGACCAGATGGGACCACTTGCGGGAACAAACCGCCGCCTGAGAGAGTTGAGCGCATCAGACTGAACTTTGGAGGTTTGATGTCCGAACAAATATCTGTGCCGGTGCTGTTCGTCCAAGAACCGATCCTGCTGCCGGGCATGGTGGTGCCGATCGGCCTCGACGACACCGCCCGCGCGGCTGTCGATGCAGCTCAAGCGAGCGAATCCGGCAAACTGCTGATCGCGCCACGCCTGGACGACCGCTACCCGACCCACGGCGTGATCGCGTCGATCGTGCAGGTGGGCCGCGTGCCCGGAGGCGGCGCAGCCGCCGTCGTCCGCGGTGAACGGCGCGCCCACATCGGATCCGGCACCACCGGACCCGGCGCCGCCCTGTGGGTTTTCGTCGAGGAGGTCGGTGAAGAACCGGCGGACGCGTCGACACTCGCACAGGCCGCCGAATACAAGAAACTCCTGCTGGCCATGCTGCAACGCCGCGAAGCGTGGCAGATCGTCGACGTGGTCAACAAGATCACCGACCCCTCGGCGCTGGCCGACACCGCCGGCTACGCGTCCTACCTGACCGACGTGCAGAAGCGTCAGCTGCTGGAGACTGCCGATGTCGCCGAGCGGCTGCGGCTCCTGATCGACTGGACCGGCGAGCACCTGGCCGAGGTCGAGGTCAACGACAAGATCGCCGAGGACGTGCGGTCCGGCATGGACAAGCAGCAGAAGGAATTCCTGCTGCGCCAGCAGCTCGCGGCGATCCGCAAGGAACTGGGTGAAGGCGAACCGGAGGGGTCCGACGATTACCGGGCCCGCATCGAAGCCGCCGACCTGCCCGAGAAAGTGCGCGAGGCCGCGCTGCGCGAGGTGGGCAAGCTGGAACGCGCCAGCGAGCAGAGCCCCGAGGGCGGCTGGATCCGCACCTGGCTCGACACCGTGCTGGACCTGCCGTGGAACGTCAAGACCGAGGATTCGACAGACCTCAAGGGAGCGCGCGAGATTCTCGACGCCGACCACCACGGGCTCGACGACGTCAAGGACCGCATCGTCGAATACCTGGCCGTGCGGGCCCGTCGCGCGCAGCGCGGCATGGCCGTCGTCGGCGGGCGTGGTTCGGGTGCCGTGATGGTGCTGGCCGGCCCGCCCGGGGTCGGCAAGACGTCACTGGGTGAGTCCGTGGCGCGCGCGCTGGGCCGCAAGTTCGTGCGCGTCGCCCTGGGCGGTGTGCGCGACGAGGCCGAGATCCGCGGTCACCGGCGCACCTACGTCGGTGCGCTGCCGGGCCGCATCGTGCGGGCCATCGGCGAGGCAGGTTCGATGAATCCCGTTGTGCTGCTGGACGAGATCGACAAGGTGGGTTCCGACTACCGAGGCGACCCGTCGGCCGCGCTGCTCGAGGTGCTGGACCCCGCGCAGAACCACACGTTCCGCGACCACTACCTGGAGCTGGACCTGGACCTGTCCGACGTGGTGTTCCTGGCGACGGCCAACGTCATCGAGAACATCCCGTCGGCCCTGCTGGACCGCATGGAGCTGATCCAGCTCGACGGTTACACCGAGGACGACAAGGTCGCCATCGCGCGTGACTACCTGCTCCCCCGGCAGGCCGAACGCGCGGCGCTGACGGCGGACGAGGTGACGGTCACCGACGCTGCCCTGCGCAAGATCGCCGCGGACTACACCCGCGAGCCGGGTGTGCGGCAGTTCGAGCGGTTGCTGGCCAAGGCGCTGCGCAAGGTCACGACCAAGCTGGACAGCACCGAAGCCCCGATCGTGATCGACGAGCCGGATCTCGTTGACTACCTGGGCCGTCCGCGGTTCACGCCGGAATCCACAGAGCGCACCGCGGTGCCGGGGGTGGCGACCGGCCTTGCCGTCACAGGCCTGGGCGGTGACGTGCTCTACATCGAGGCCAACTCGAACGAGGGCGAGCCGGGACTGAAGCTCACCGGTCAGCTGGGCGACGTGATGAAGGAGTCGGCGCAGATCGCACTGTCCTACGTGCGGGCGCACGCTTCGGAATTGGGTGTGGATCCCAAGGCACTGGACCGCCAGATCCACGTGCACGTGCCGGCAGGCGCGGTGCCCAAGGACGGCCCGTCGGCCGGTGTCACGATGGTCACGGCGCTGGTGTCGATGGCCACCGGACGCCAAGTGCGCGGCGACGTCGGCATGACGGGCGAGGTCACGCTCAACGGCCGGGTGCTGCCCATCGGCGGCGTCAAGCAGAAACTGCTTGCGGCCCAACGGGCCGGGCTCAAGACGGTCTTCATCCCGATTCGCAACGAGCCCGATCTCGACGATGTCCCTGCCGAGGTGCTCGAGGCGTTGGAGGTCAGGCC
This sequence comes from Mycolicibacterium brisbanense, assembly GCF_001570425.1. GTDB lineage: Bacteria > Actinomycetota > Actinomycetes > Mycobacteriales > Mycobacteriaceae > Mycobacterium > Mycobacterium brisbanense. Next base: position 42,580 of record NZ_BCSX01000018.1, on the reverse strand, counting down.
GATGACCGACGTCGCCGACATCGTCGCGGCGGCGCTGGAGCCTGCCGAGCAGGTCGCGACGGCCGCCGCCTGATGACGAACGTGCGGGTTTGTTGCTGCTGACGCGGCGTGTCGGCCAACAGACCCGCACGCTCGGCGTGGACCTGGGTGCGCCGCATGCTGGCGCACCTGGAATCCTCGGGATGTGACGTCAGATACGACCACGGGCGAGCGGCATCTCTCCCGTCAGCTGTCCAACCGGCACATCCAGCTCATCGCGATCGGTGGGGCGATCGGGACCGGGTTGTTCATGGGCTCGGGCAAGACCGTCAGCCTGGCGGGCCCGTCGGTGATCTTCGTGTACATGATCATCGGCTTCATGCTCTTCTTCGTCATGCGGGCGATGGGCGAGCTGTTGCTGTCCAACCTGCACTACAAGTCGTTCGCCGATTTCGCCGCGGATCTGCTCGGCCCGTGGGCGGGCTTCTTCACCGGCTGGACATACTGGTTCTGCTGGATCGTCACCGGCGTCGCCGACGTCGTCGCGATCTCCGGGTATGTCACCTACTGGTGGCCGCACCTGCCGCTGTGGATACCCGCCCTGGTGACCGTCGGCGTGCTGATCGGGCTGAACCTGCCGACCGTGCGCGCGTTCGGGGAAACCGAGTTCTGGTTCGCCCTGATCAAGATCATCGCGATCGGGGCGTTGATCGTCGTGGGCCTGGTGATGGTGTTCACCAGCTTCCAGGCGCCGGGCGGGGCGCATGCCAGCTTCGCCAACCTGTGGAATGACGGCGGCTTCTTCCCCACGGGGCCAATGGGATTCGTGGCCGGGTTCCAGATCGCCACGTTCGCGTTCGTCGGCATCGAACTGGTCGGCACCACCGCGGCCGAGGCCAAGAACCCCGAGAAGAACCTGCCGAAGGCCATCAACTCGATCCCGGTGCGCGTGATGCTGTTCTACGTCGCGGCACTGGCCGTCATCATCTCGGTCACGCCGTGGCGTGAGATCAGCGCCGACCGCAGCCCGTTCGTCGCCATGTTCAGCCTCGCCGGGCTGGGCATCGCCGCGTCGGTGGTCAACTTCGTGGTGCTCACCTCGGCCACCTCGTCGGCCAACTCCGGCATCTACTCGACCTCGCGAATGGTCTACGGCCTGGCTCAAGAGGGCGACGCACCCTCGGCGTTCGGCAAGCTGACGTCCCGGCACGTGCCGGCCAACGCGTTGTTCCTGTCCGGGGTGTTCCTGCTCTCCGGTGTGGTGATGGTCGCCGTCGGCGGCTCGATCATCGAGGCGTTCACCATCGTCACCACGATCTCGTCGCTGTGCTTCATGTTCGTCTGGACCATCATCCTGGCCAGCTACATCGTCTACCGCCGCACCCGCCCGCAGTTGCACGAGGAATCCAAGTTCAAGATGCCCGGCGGCATCGCGATGTGCGCAGTGGTGCTGGCGTTCTTCGTGTTCCTGGTCTGGGCGTTCACCCAGAAGGCCGACACGCTGCACGCGCTGCTCGTCACGCCGGTGTGGTTCATCGTGCTCGGCATCGCCTGGGCGGTCCTGCGCAGCAGGCCCCGCCACCTGGCACGGGAGGCCGCGTTCCGCGCCGAGCTGGACTCCCAGGACACCTCGGACGAGTGAGCCGACGCCATGGCCTTCGACCCGGACCTCGCTGACCGGATCCGCGAACTCGTCGCCTCCGAACGCGGGGTTGAAGAGAAGCGCATGTTCGGCGGACTGGCGTTCCTGATCAACGGCAACATGGCGATCGCGGCCAACCGCGGCGGCGGCCTGCTGGTACGGGTGGCACCGCAGGATGCCGAGCAGTTGCTGAGCCGAGAACACGTCGAACCGATGGTGATGGGCGGTCGCGAAATGCGCGGCTGGCTGCGCGTCGACGCGGCCGGGGTGCGCACCAAGCGGCAGCTGCAGGGCTGGGTTGCGCGCGGCGTCGGCTTCGCCAAAGGTCTGCCACCCAAGTGACACCCGGTTTCCGCGACGCGGCAGCGGGTACGCGGACTGCATGGCCAAAGACGATCTGGTCCGGCGCCTCCTCGACACCGCCGGCACGACATACGCCGAACAAGCCGGAATTCACCTGCGGGACAAGCCCATGCCACTGTTCGAGCTGCTCGCGATGTGCATGCTCGCGAGCAAGCCGATCGACGCCGGGATCGCGACGCAGGCCGCCCGCGAACTGTTCGGCTGCGGGTTGCGCACGCCTGAGGCGGTGCTCGATGCCGACCGGCAGACGATGATCGAGGCGTTCGGCCGCGCCCACTACGCCCGCTACGACGAGAGCTCCGCGACCCGGATGTCGGCGATCGCGACGGCGGTGCGCGACGAGTACGGCGGAGATCTGCGGCGGCTCGCCGACAAGAGCGAGCACGACACGGGTGCGGCCAAGCGACTGCTGATGCGGTTCAAGGGAATCGGCGACACCGGCGCAGACATCTACCTGCGCGAGGTGCAGGACACCTGGCCGTGGGTGCGTCCGTATTTCGACGATCGCGCGCTGGCCGCCGCGGCAGATCTCGGACTGCCCGACAGCCCTGAGGCCCTGGGCCGCATCGCGCCCCGCGAGACCGCGAAACTGGCCGCCGCCCTGATCCGGGTTTCGTTGGATTCCGGCCTGCACGCCGAGCTGACAGCCGGCTCGACGTCGAGCGCATGAGATAGCCAATCCCGCCGAACGGCACCACCCCCGCCAGAATGGCCATTAACATAGGGCGCGACGACGGGGGTAACCGCTTCATGCAGACCGCAGTACGCAAGATCTTGGGCTTTCAGATGACCATCGCCGAGTGGATCGGCACCGCGGTCATTCTTGCCATTCCCTACCTGGCCATCGGCGTGGCGTGGTCGGTGACCCACATGGAGCACCTGCACGGCATGGACCGCACCGACGCCGTGGTGTCGTTCCTCGGTTCCATCGTCTCGTGGCCGGTGCTGTTGTTCGCCAACGTCTGCATGAGCTGAAGGGATCCGCATCGATGCCCGTGGGCAACGACGTTCTCGCCAACCGGATCTCGGTGAAGCGCCGCACCTCCCGGTGGGACGACCATCCGGTCAGTGTCGCCGACGCCATGGACTTCTGGGCCTTCGCCGCGGGCGCGGCCAACGTCATCATGCAACTGGCCCGCCCGGGCGTCGGGTACGGAGTGGTGGAAAGCCCGGTCGACTCGGGCAATCTGCTCAAACATCCGTGGAAGCGGGCCCGCACCACGTTCAGCTATCTGGCTGTGGCCATCCTGGGCAGCCCCGAGGATCGACAGGCATTCCGCGCCGCCGTCGACGTCGCGCACCGGCAGGTGAGGTCAGGACCATCGAGCCCGGTCGCCTACAACGCGTTCGACCGGGACCTGCAGCTGTGGGTGGCGGCCTGCCTGTTCGTGGGTCTGGAGGACACCTACCAGTTGCTGCGCGGCGAGATGTCCGCCGAGCAGGCCGAACAGTTCTACCAGTCCGCCGCGACGCTGGGCACCACACTGCAGGTCACGCAGGACCAGTGGCCTGCCACTCGCGCCGAGTTCGACACCTACTGGGACACCGCCTGCCGGCAGGTGGCCATCGACGACGTCGTGGGCGCCTACCTGCACGACCTGGTCGCGCTGAAGATGGTGAATCCCCTGCTGCGAGTGCCGTTCCGGCCGCTGCTGCGGTTTCTCACGGCCGGCTTTCTGGCGCCCGTGTTCCGCGATGCGCTCGGTGTCGGCTGGGGGCCGACGCGCCAGCGGCTGTTCGAGTGGCTGTTCCTGCTGGTCGCGTTCGGCAATCGGTTCCTTCCCGTGTTCCTGCGGCAGGGCGGAAGCTATCTGCTGCTGGCCGACGTTCGCCGTCGGGCCCGCTCCGGCCGTCCGCTGATCTGATGCTCCGCCGGGTCCTGAGCCGCCGGGTCAGCGTCGAGCAGCTGCTCGAAGCCCTGATGTGGCTGGCCATCCCGTACCTCGTCGTCGGCCTCGGCTGGAGCTTCTTTCACGCCGAGCAGGTCGCGGCGATCGAGAAGGCACTGCTGACGCGGCTTCCCGCGGGCGCGAACCTGGTGGCATTCGGCGTGGAGACGGCGCTGTGGCCGCTGCTGCCGTTCGCCGGTGACATCTGCATGACGCCGTGACACGGCCGTCGGGCTATGGTTGCGCGTCGTGAGACGTTGTGCGGTCCTGATTGCGGCAGCTGCGGCCCTGGCCGGGTGTACGCCCGGCACCGTCGTCAACACCGGCGAGGCACCCCCGCAAACCGCCACGAGCACATCCACCGCGGTACCGCAGTACGGCACGGCGAACCTGGTCGACGGCTCGGCGTATGCCACCGAGGTCAACGGCCGCACCGGCTACTACTTCAGCACTCCCAGCGGACGCTGGCGCTGCGCGATCCTGCCCCGTGACAAGGCGGGCTGCCAGTCGGCGGGCGGGTTGTCGACCATCTCCGTCCCCGGCGCGCCGACCGCCGTACCCGACGGCAACGGCGGGACCAGCGCACCCAATGCGGTCGCCGTGGACCGTGACCACGATGCCGGATTCATCGCGCTGACCGAACCCGAGTTCTCCGTCGACGGCGCCAAGCCGCTGCCTTTCGGCAAAGTGCTTGCGGTGGCGGGCTTTCGGTGCAACGTGCAGCAATCGTCGGGGGTGTCGTGCGTGCGGGAGCTGACGGGCAAAGGGTTCACGTTCTCGGGCGACACGTTCGCCCCGCAGTACACCGACGTCCCGTGACTAACGTGGAGGCTGCGGACGCGAAGAGCAGGGGTGGCCATGATCCGGATCGGCACGTCGGGCTGGTCGTATGACCACTGGACCGACGTGCTGTACCCGACCGGAACGCCGGTCTCGGCGCGGCTGGCCCGCTACACCGAGGAATTCGACACGGTCGAACTCAACGCCAGCTTCTACCGCTGGCCCCGCGACACCACATTCGCCGGATGGCACCAGCGGCTGCCCACCGGATTCACCATGTCGGTCAAAGCGCACCGCGGGTTGACCCACTTCCGCCGGCTGCGCTCCCCCGAACCGTGGATCGAGCGGTTCGACCGCTGCTGGACTGCGCTGGGCGACCGCGCGGAAGCCCTGTTGGTCCAGACCCATCCAGCACTCGAACGCGACGACGATCTGCTCGCCGGATTTCTCTCGCAGCTGCCCGCGCGCATCCCGGCAGCGATGGAACTACGGCACCCGTCGTGGCATGAACCCGCGGTCTACGAGCTGCTGGAGCGGTTCGGCGCGGCGTATGTGGTGATGAGTGGACCGGGGTTGCGGTGTGAACCACGCGCCACCAGTCACCTGGTCTACCTCCGGCTCCACGGACCCGCCGACGCCACGATGTACGCCGGCTCCTATCCCGATGACGAACTGGTGCAATGGGCCGAGAGGATCCGTGCATGGGATGCCGAGGGGCACCGCGTCGTCGTGTACTTCAACAACGATCTCGGCGGTCATGCGGTGCGCAATGCCCGAACCCTCAGGCGGTTACTCGAGGCACGAGTACGCTGAGTTGGCATGACTCAGTCTGCGTCACAGTCACCCACCTTTGTGATCGTCGGCGGCGGTCTGGCCGGCGCCAAAGCCGCTGAAGCACTGCGGGACAACGACTTTGGCGGACATATCACATTGTTCGCCGCTGAAGAACAGCTGCCCTACGAACGCCCGCCGCTGTCCAAGGAGTTCCTCGCGGGCAAGAAGGCGCTCACCGATTTCACCGTCCACGATGCCGACTGGTACCGCGACCACAACATCGACCTGCGGCCGGGCACCACGGTCACCGCCATCAATCCCAGCGACCACACCGTCACCCTGCCCGACGACAGCACCGTCGCCTACGACAAGCTACTGCTGGCCACCGGGTCTGCGGCGCGGCGCCCACCGATCCCCGGCAGCGATGCGGAAGGCGTGCACTACCTGCGCACCATCGACAACGCCACGGCATTGCGCGACACCCTGACCGAGGGGGCGTCGCTGGCCATCGTCGGCGCCGGCTGGATCGGGCTCGAGGTCGCGGCGGGCGCCCGGGAACGCGGTGTCAACGTCACCGTCGTCGAGTCGGCCCGACTGCCGCTGCTGGGTTCCCTCGGCCCCGAGGTCGGCAAGGTGTTCGCGCAGCTACACCGCGACCACGGTGTCGACCTGCGGCTCAACGAATCGGTGCAGGAGATCACCGTGGCCGACGGGCACGCGACCGGTCTGCGGTTGGGTGACGGGTCGACCATCGCGGCCGATGCCGTGTTGGTGGCCGTCGGCGCCGCGCCCAACATCACGCTCGCCGAGCAGGCGGGGCTGACGATCACCGACGGCGGCGTGCAGGTCGACGCGACGCTGCGCAGCAGCGATCCCGACATCTATGCCGTCGGCGACATCGCGGCCGCCCAGCATCCCCTGCTGGACACCCGCATCCGCACCGAACACTGGGCCAACGCCCTCAAGCAGCCGGCCACCGCGGTGGCAGGCATGCTCGGCAAGCCTGCCGAATACACCGAGCTGCCGTACTTCTTCACCGACCAGTACAACCTCGGCATGGAGTACGTCGGGCACGCCCCCGAGTACCACCAAGTGGTGTTCCGCGGCGATGTCGCCAAGCTCGAATTCGTCGCCTTCTGGCTGTCTGCGGAGAACCAGGTGCTCGCAGGCATGAACGTCAACGTGTGGGACGTGCTCGACGCCATCAAGACCCTGATCCGGTCGCGGGCCCAGGTCGACCCGCAACACCTGGCCGATCCGCAGCGGTCACTGGCATCCGGTTAACTGGTCCCCGAGACCATTTCGACGGCTGGGCCCCGAACGCGGCGCACGGCGCGGTGCGCCGCGCGGGCCACGCGCCCGGCGCGAGCCGATCCCGGCAGGAAGGTGACACCCCCGGTGAGTGTGAGCCCCGACGAGCTGACCGGCACCGAGCAGGCAGTTCTGCTGGTGCTGATGGCAGAGTCCCGCCCGGTAGCCAACCCGGAACTGGAACGGCTCGGCCCGAAGCTCGACAAGCCGGGCCGCGACCGGCTCAACCGGCTGGGCTTGATCGAGACCACCGCCGGACGGCCCCTGGTGCACGAACTGACCGACGCCGGGTGGGCGGTGGCCCGTGAGCTGTTCGGCGCCGACGCCCCACCGCGATCCCTGGGCCAGGGCCGCGCCCTCTACACGCTGCTGCGCGCCCTGCGGCGCTACTTCGACGACGCCGACCTGGTGCCCGCCGACGTGTTCCTGCCGCCTGACGACCCCAGCACCGCCGTATCCTCAGACGCCGCGCCCGACGGTGTCGAAGACCGGCTGCGCGCGGCGTACACGCGGCTGGCTGCCCGGCCCGGCGGCTGGGTCAGCCTGCTGCGGCTGCGCGAGGAGGTTCCCGACGTCGCTCGCGCGACCGTCGATGCCGCACTGACCAGCCTCTACCAACAACCCGGCGTCAGCCTGATCCCGGAGGAGAACCAGAAGGTGCTCACCCCCGCCGACCGCACCGCCGCCGTGACCATCGGCGATCAGCACAAACACCTGATCGCGATCGAGTCCTGATGGAGCTGCAACACCGCGAAGCACTCAGCGCCCTACGTCTGACCTGGGCACCCACCGCCGACGATCTCTGGCACTCGCAAGGTGCGCTGCACGTCGGCGGACTGCACGACCGGCCGATGGCCGACGTCATGGCGGCGTTCGGTGACGCCCAGCGCGAGGCCGATTCCAGCCCGCTCGGAGTGGTGGTGCGTGGCCCCGCCGGGTCGGGCAAGACGCACTTGCTGGGCCAGGTGCGCGAACAGGTGCAGCTGGCGGGCGGGTATTTCTTCCTCGTCGAGCTGCTCGATGCGACCGGGTTCTGGCAGTCGGCCCGGTCGGGCATCTTGGAGAGCCTGGGCCGTCCCGGCGGCGAACGCGACACCCAGCTCAAGGATCTGCTGTGGGAGCTGTCGTCGGTCGCCCACATCTCGCGAGCCAACCGTCGGGCCATCATCGGCGACGATGAGCTGACCCCCGAGACCCTCAGCGACTTCGTCAACGCCCTGCACAAGGCGCGGCGCGAGACCGTACGCCGCACCCACCACACCGTGCGGGCCCTGGTGCTGCTGGCCGCCGCCGACCTCGAACTGCAGGACATCGGCGAGGCATATCTCACCGGCAACGACAGCTCGGGACGCGACGAACGCGCCGTCTGGGGCCTGCCCGCGCCGACGCTGACCGCGCAGGAATCCGTGCGCGACATCTCGCGGATCGTCGCGCTGGCCGGACCCGCGGTGCTGGCCCTGGACCAGATCGACACTCTGCTAGCCCAGACCGTGGACCGCACCGACACCGACGGGGACGTGCCGTCTCCGCAGCAGCGCAAGGCCGCCGAGGCAGGCAACCGCGACCTGGAGCACGTGGCGCACGGGTTGATGGCGATCCGCCAGACGATGCGCAGGACCGTGTCGGTGGTCGCGTGCCTGCCCGCGGCGTGGGAGGCCATCCAGGACCGGGCGACCGCGACGGTGCACGACCGCTTCCGCACCACCGCGCTGCTGCAGGGCCTGCCCACACCCGACGTCGGCCGCGCCATCCTGGAACGGCGCTTCACCGCCAGCTACCGGGCCGTGGGATTCGCACCGCCGTATGCGAGCTGGCCGATCCTGCCGTCGGCGTTCGACGACGCGACCCAGTACACGCCGCGACAGCTGCTCAAGCGTGCCGACGCCCACGTACGACGCTGCCTTGAGCGCGACACGGTCGAGGAGCTGGCCCGGCTGACCGGTGAGGTGGCCGAGGCACACGAACCGTCGAGTGGGGACGCGCCGCGCGGCGACACCGGCGAACTCGACCGCCGGTTCGCGGAGTACCGCCGGCGCGCGGTGCCCGCGGCGGCCCTCGATCCCGACGGTGAGGACACCACGATGCCCGGCCTGCTGACCGCGGCGCTGGAAGCGTGGATCACCGAACGCGGCGAGAGCGAGCAGTCGTTCCGGCCCGATCCGCCACCCGGCTCGCGGGTGGTGCTGCATGCCCGGTTGCGCCAGAGCCTGGACGCCAGCACCGACGACGAACGGCACTGGGCGTTTCGGGCCATCGCATCGGGCAATGCCGTGGCGGTGCTCAACAGGATTCGCAAAGCTTGCGAGGCAACGGGTTTGAGCAGCGAACGGACCGACCGGCGCCGGTTGTTCCTGCTGCGCAACACCGCGTGGCCCAACGGAGCCAAGACCGCCGCGATGCTCGCCGAGTTCGAGGCGGCGGGCGGCAAGGTGCTGCCGTTGAGCGAAGACGACCTGCGCACCATGACCGCGCTGCGCGACCTGATCGACGACAACCACCCCGACCTGCCGGAGTGGCTCCGCCAACGCAGACCAGGGCACGGCATCACCGTGTTGCGCGCCGCACTCGGTGATCAGGCGGGTGAGGCGCCGCCGCCGATCCCGGCGCCCGAGGCTGCCCCGGCTCCTCCGATCGCCGCACCCGTCGAGGTTCCCCCCGCGCCCGTCGAGCACTCCCCCACGGCCATCACGCTCGGCGTGGATGCCGTTTCAGGACAAGCGGTTTCGGTCGATCTGGCGGCGCTGCGCAAACACACCGCCATCTTCGCCGGCTCCGGCTCAGGCAAGACGGTCCTGATCCGCCGCCTGGTCGAGGAGTGCGCGCTGCGTGGAGTGTCGTCGATCGTGCTCGACCCCAACAACGATCTGTCTCGGCTGGGCAGCCGCTGGCCGGAACCGCCACCGGGCTGGCACCCCGCCGACGACGAGCGCGCCGAAGATTACTTCGACAACACGGAGGTGGTGGTCTGGACGCCGCGCCGGGCGAACGGCAGGCCGCTGAGCTTCCAGCCCCTGCCCGACTTCGCCAGCGTGCTCGATGACGAGGACGAGTTCGGCGACGCGGTCGAATCGGCCGTCGCCGCACTCGAACCGCGCGCGCTGATCTCCGGCAACACCGCCAAGGCCACCCAGTCGCGAGCGGTGCTGCGGGAAGCCTTGCGGTACTACGGCGCTCAGCATTCGGTGACGCTCAGTGGCTTTCTCGACCTGCTGAGCAACCTGCCGCTTGAGGTCAGCGAATTGGGCGAGGCCCGCAAACTGGCCGCCGCGCTGAGCCAGAACCTGCGGGCCGCGATCGTCAACGACCCGCTGTTCGGCGGGGCCGGGACAGCCGTCGACCCCGGGGTGCTGCTGACACCGTCACCCGGCTACCGGGCCCGCGTCTCGGTGATCAGCATGGTGGGCCTGACCAGTGAGCAGCAGCGCGAAGGCTTCGTCAACCAGCTGCAGATGGCGTTGTTCGCCTGGATCAAGCGCAACCCGGCCGGCGACCGGCCGCTGGGCGGGCTGCTGGTGATGGACGAGGCCCAGAACTTCGCGCCGTCCAGCCACACCACGGCGTGCACCCACAGCACGTTGGCGTTGTCGTCGCAGGCGCGCAAGTACGGGCTGGGCCTGGTGTTCGCCACCCAGGCACCGCGCGGCCTGCACAATCACATCCCCGGCAATGCCACCACCCAGTTCTACGGCCTGCTGAATTCGCCGGCCCAGATCGCGGTCGCCCGCGAGATGGCAAGGGTGAAGGGAGGTTTGGTGCCCGACATCAGCAAGCTGCGGTCGGGGAATTTCTATCTGGCCTCAGAAGGCGATGCGTTTCACAAGATCCGCACGCCGTGGTGCCTGTCGTATCACCCGCAGAGCCCGCCGACCGCCGACGAGGTGCTCGAGCTGGCCCAGCGGGAACTGGCCGACCGGTGACACGTGCGGGGCCGGTCCACATCAGACCGGCCCCGCCGCGCATCACGGCTGCTTCTGGCCGGGGATACCTTCGTAGGCGATGTCGCCGGTCTGCAGATTCTTGTTGGTGAGCTCGACGAGCCCGTCGAGGAACTTCTGCCGGTCGGTCACCACATGCGCCAGTGCGACATCCACGTTCTCCTTGGTGATCGCGGGCATCACGTAGACCGGATCGGTCTTCACCTTCTCCTTCTTCACCAACGCGTTGGCCACCGCCAGTCCCGCCGACAGCTCGACGGTGCCGTTCTGCAGTGAGGTGCCGATGAACTCACCGTTCTTCACGGCGTTCAGACCGTCCTCGATGCCGTCGATGCCGACGATCGGGACCCCGGTGCGGCCTGCCTCCTTGAGCGCCTGCAGGGCGCCCAGACCCATGTCGTCGTTTTCCGACACCACGCCGTCGATCTGGTTGCCGAAGCTGGAGATCCAGTTCTTCATCTTGTTGACGGCCTGATCGCGCTTCCAGTTGGCGGTGTCCTTGGCCAGCACCTTGATGCCCGGGTACTTGGCGAGCACCTGGTCGATTCCCTTGCCGCGGTTGATCTCACCGGATCCGCCGAGCGGCCCCTGCAGGATGACGATGTTGCCCTTGCCGCCGAGCTTGTCGGCCATCATCTGCATTTCCTGGGCGCCGGCCGCGACGTCGTCGGGCTGCACGTTGCCCGCCAGGTCCGGGCTCTGCAGCTCGGCGTTGACGGCCAGCAGCGGGATTCCCTTGGCCTTGGCTGCGGCGACCTGCGGCGCCAGCGAATCCGCCTGCACCGGAACGACGATGATGGCTTCGACGCCCTGGTTGATCAGCGAGTCGACCTGGCTGGCCTGTGTCGACACGTCGTCGTTGGCCGAGTTCCACACCAGCTCAATGTCGTTGGCCTTGGCGTAGGTGTCCATGCCCTCTTTGCCGGCGGTGATGAACGAGCTCATGTCGTACACCGTCACGCCGATGCGGTGGGTGGACTTGTTGGCGTTCGGATCACCCGCACCGCATGCGGTCATGCCGAACCCGAGTACGCCGACCGACGCGATCACGCCCAGCTGCCTCGACAGTCTCATCTGGTTGTCTCACTCTCTACTTGATGGGTTGGTCCGCTGAGTCCTGTCGGGGCGGTCACGTTCGGCGCCGTGACGACCACACGTCGACGGCGACGGCCGCCACGATCAGCACGCCCTTGATGACGTCCTGCCAGTACGCAGGCACGACGAGGATGTCCAGGCCGTTGTTGAGCGTCTGGATCATCAACAGGCCCAACGCCGTACCCCAGATCGTGCCGCGCCCGCCCATGAGGCTGGCGCCGCCGATCACCACCGCGGCGATGGCGTCGAGTTCGTATCCGCGGCCGAGGTTGGGCGGACCGGAGATGACCCGCGACGCGAGCATGACGCCGGACAGGCCGGCCAGCACGCCCGAGAAGGCGTACACGCTGAACAGCACGTTGCGGGCGTTGATGCCGGCGATCTCGGCGGCGTTGCGGTTGCCGCCCACGGCGTAGACCCGCATGCCGTAGGTGGTGCGTTTCATGATGACCGCGAGCGCGATGATGCCGACGATCATCAGCAGCACCGGGATCTGCAAGCCCAGGATCTTGGTGTTGGCGATCTTGCCGAACTCGGCGGGCAGCCCGTTGATGGGCGCACCGCCGCCGATCACGTACGCCATGCCCGACCCGGCGGTCAGGGTGCCGAGGGTGGCGATGAACGGCGGAACGTTCAAGCGGGACACCAGAAGTCCGTTGACACAGCCGACGGCGAGCCCGACCAGGATGGCCACCAGCACGGTCAGCCAGACCTGGCCGGGATTGGCCTTGGCCGTTGCGGCCGCCGCCATCGCCGAGACCGCGATGACACTGCCGACCGACAGGTCGATACCACCGGTGAGGATCACCAGCGTCTGGCCGAGTGCGATCAGCGCGAACGGTGCCGCGGCCACCAGGATGGTCACCAGATTGTCTGGTGTGGCGAATCGCGCACTGCGGTAACTGAAGTACGCGATCACCAACAGCATCACGATCACCATGGCGTAGCGCACGGCGATCCCACCGAACCACTGCGGGGAGAACAGCCGCACGGGCTCGCCGGTGGTCGGCGAGGCGACCGTCGCGGCGGGCTCGTCGGATGTGGTCGTCACGATGCTTCCTCCTGATCGGCGTTGTCGTCCCGGGCGGCGAGGGCGGTGGCCATCCGGAACACCGACTCCTGCACCTCGGGGTGGTCGAGCGCGTCGCGGTCGAGTTCGCCGACCAGCGCGCCGCCGCGCATGACGAACGCGCGGTGCGACAGGCCGACGACCTCGGGCATGTCCGACGACGCCATCAGCACGGCCATGCCTTGCGCCGCGAATTCGGTGATGATGCGGTAGATCTCGCTGCGGGCGCCGACATCCACACCGCGGGTGGGTTCGTCGAGCAGCAGCACGTTGACCTGACCGGTGAGCCAGCGCGCCAGCACCACCTTCTGCTGGTTGCCTCCGGAGAGGGTGCCGACCTCCTGGCCCAGCCCGCGGCTGCGCAGCCGCACCGACGACATCACCTCGGAGACGGCCGTGGTGCGGGCCTTGCCACGCAACCAGCCCGCCACGCTGAACGACGACATCCGCGGCAGCGTGCCGTTGTCCAGCACGCTCATCGACAGCACCGCGCCCGAGAGTTTGCGGTCCTCGGGGACCATGGCCATGCCCGCGGTGATCGCCGCGGCAGGATTATTGCGCTTGACGGCCTTGCCCCGCACCGTGACCTGGCCGGTGCTGCGCCGGGCCCCGAAGATGCCCTCCAGCAGTTCGGTCCGCCCGGCCCCGACAAGACCTGCGAGGCCGACGATCTCGCCGGCCTTGACGCTGAACGACACCGGGCCGGATGCGCCTTCGACGTGCAGGTCGCGAACCTCGAGCACGGTATCGGTGCCGGGTTCACCGCGATCGGGGAACAGCGTGTCGAGTTCGCGGCCGATCATCGCGGTGACGATGTCGTCGTCGGAGACGTCGGCGATCGCCTTGTCGAGGATGAGCCCGCCGTCGCGCAGCACCACGACGCGGTCGGCGATGGCGCGGATCTCGGCCATCTTGTGGGTGGTGTAGACCATCGCGACACCGCGGTCACGCAGTTGCCGCACGATCTTGTACAGCCCTTCGACCTCACGCTCGGAGATGGCCGAGGTGGGCTCGTCGAGCATCACCACCTGCGCGCCCGTGCGGGCGGCCTTGACGATCTCGACGATCTGACGCAGGCCGACGGGCAGGCTGCCCATCCGGGCCGTCGGCGGGATCGCGACGTCGAAGACCGCGAGGGTCTCCTTGGCCTCGGCGATCATGGCGCGCCGGTTGAGGAACGGTCCGCGCTTGATTTCCCTTCCGACGAACAGGTTTTCGTAGACCGTCATGTCCTCGATCGAGGCCAGTTCCTGCGGCACGATGGCCACACCGTTCTTGACCGCGTCGCGGGTGCTGCCCGCCGTGAGGTGATTGCCTCGCACCGACACGGTGCCGTGGTCGGCACTGTACTGGCCGGAGACGATCTTCATCAGCGTCGACTTGCCCGCGCCGTTCTCACCGGACAGGGCCGTCACGGTGCCCGGTTCGAGCCGCAGGGTGATGCCCTTGAGCACCGGGACCCCGCCGAAACTCTTGCGGATGTCCGTGCATTCCAGCAGCGCCTGGCTCACGACGGGTCACCCGCGCCGACGGTGACGAGCACCTTGACGTTCTCGGCGTCGGCCGAGGCGGTGAAAGCCGCTGCGGCATCGGCCAGGTCGAATTCCGCGCTGATGATCTCGTCGACCGGGACGGCGCCGGAGGCCAGGAGGTCGACTGCGGCCAGGAAATCCTCCCGCACGTACATGAGGTTGCCGATCAGCGCGAGCTCGCGATCCTGGATGAGCCCCAGCGGAACCGGTGTCGCACCCTCGGCCACCCCGACGATCATCACGGCGCCACCCTTGTCCACGAGGTCCACCGCCTGGGCCACCGAACTCTCCCGCGACACGCAGTCGATCACCACCGCGGCGGGGCCGCCCATCAGCCGCAATGCGGTGTCGACGGCGTCGGGGGCGGTGGGGTCGAATGTGCCGATCGCGCCGAGCCTTTCGGCCCTGGCTCGCTTGGATTCCAGCAAGTCTGCGACGATCACGCGGGCACCGGCGTGGCGGGCACCCAGCAGCGCGAACAGGCCGATGGGGCCCGCGCCCAGCACCACAACGGGTCGGCCCGCCAGGTCGCCGACCGCAGCCGCGGCTCGGCGCACCGTGTGCACCGGGGTGGCCAGCGGCTCGATCAGGATGGCGTGCCGATCGTCGAGCGCGTCGGGCAGTGCCACCAGCCGGTCGGCGGCGATGGTGAACGAATCCGCCAGCGCGCCAGGGGTTTGGCAGCCGAACACCAGCAGCTCGCGACAGATGTTGTACCGGCCTTCGGCACACTGCGGGCACTTGCCGCAGGCCAGGTTCGGTTCGATGGCCACCCGGGTGCCGACCCAATCGCCTTCGACGCCGGCACCTACTGCGTCGACCACCCCGACGGCTTCGTGACCGGGCCGGTAGGGCAGGTCGATGAAGGGATGCCGGCCGCACGCGGCGTGCAGATCGGACCCGCAGATGCCGACCACGGTGGTGCGGACCCTCGCCTCACCGGGCCCGGGCACTGGCTCTGGGGTGGTCTCCACGGTCACATCGTCGAGTGAGTTGACGACGACTCTCCGGTTGGATGCACCGGTTTCTACCATGCGGTGTAGCCCCCGTCGGCCACCAGCACCGAGCCGGTGATGAACGACGCCGCGTCGCTGGCCAGGAACACCACGCTGGGCGCGATCTCCTCGGGCAACGCGTAACGCAGTTGCGGGGTGTCATCGATCCAGTGCCGCTTGAATTCCGGCCGGTCGACGGGCGCCATGTCGGTCTTGACGTAGCCCGGCGCCAGCGCATTGACCCGGATACCGAGCGGAGCCCATTCGGCGGCAAGCGATTTGGTCAGATGGTGCACGGCCGCCTTGGAGGCGTTGTAGGCCGGCTGCATCTGCGGCCGGTTCACGATGATGCCCGACATCGAGCCGATGTTGACGATCGAACCCGAGCCCCGCTCGCGCATGTGTGCGCCCACGGCGAGCGAACACGCCCACAGCGCTTTGACGTTCAGGTCGAACACATCGTCCCACTGCTGCTCGGTGACGTCCCACGACTCGGCGTGGTAGCAGGTTCCGGCGTTGTTCACCAGGATGTCGACGTGCCCAAGGGCGGCAATGGCTTCGGCCGTCATGCGCTCGACGTCTGCGGACTTGGTGATGTCGGCGGTGATCGCATGCAGTTCGTGGCCTGCGGCTGCGGCTTCGGCGACGACCTTGTCGTTACGCTCGGCGTTGCGGCCGGAGAACGCAACGCGCGCACCGGCTTCGGCGAGCCCGACGGCGAAAGCCTTGCCGAGGCCCTGGTTGCCGCCGGTCACCAGCGCGGTGCGGCCGGTCAGGTCGAACGGGGATGTCTTGCTCATGGCGGGTTTCTCACTCACTGCGGGCGGACGATGGACTTGAGGCTGGCGGGGTCGGTGTCGCTGTCGAGGGCTTCGCCGACGTGTTCGAGGTCGTAGCGACCGGTCACCATGGCGTCGAGGTCGACGGCTCCGCTGGCCGCCAGATGGATTGCGGCGGGCCAGGTGTCGGTGTAGCGGAACACGCCGGTGACGGTGATCTCGAGGTTCTGGATATGGCTGACCGGCAGCGCGTACTCGTCGGCGCCCATGCCGACCAGCACCACGTGACCGGCCGGGCCGACGGCCTTGATGCCGCTCACGACCGCGACCGGGACACCGGTGGCGTCGACGAACGCGTCGACCGGTTCGATGGCCGACACGTCGACGGCCGTCGGGTCGAGTACCTCGGTGGCGCCGAACTGCAACGCCTTCTCGCGGCGCGAGGCCACCAGATCGGTGACGACGATGCGGGCCGCACCGAATGCGCGTGCGGCCTGTGCGCAGATCACGCCGATGGGCCCGGCGCCGGCGATGAGGATCGACGAGCCCGGGACGATGTGCGCCTTGCGCATCGTGGCGATGGCGACCGACAGCGGTTCGAGCAGCGCGGCGGCCTCGTCGGACACCGAATCCGGTACGGCATGCGCCATGTCGTCGTCGATGGTGACGTAGCGGCAGAACGCGCCGTCGACGGGCGGCGTGGCGTAGAACTTCATCTCCGGGCACAGGTTGTACCGCCCGGCCAGGCACTGCTTGCAGCGTCGGCACGGATGTTGCGGCTCCACTGCGACGCGCTGGCCGACCCGGTCGGGGTCGACGCCGTCGCCGACGGCGACGATGCGCCCGGACAACTCGTGGCCCAGGATCATCGGTTCCTCGACGACGAAATCGCCGATGCGCCCGTGCCGGTAGTAGTGCACGTCGGATCCGCACACGCCGACGGCGGCGACCTCCACCAGCACCTCGTGGGCTGCCGGTGACGGCACCGGCCGGTCTTCGATCTGCAGGGTGCCGACCCCGGTCATCACGCTCGCGCGCATCGTTGTGGTCATCTGACGGTCTCCTCTCGGTGGTCCTGGTCGGGGGTGGGCAGCGCGTGCCCGCCGGAATCGAGAAGCGGCGAGCGGGCCACCTCGGCCCACCGGGCTCGAAGGGCGGTGAGGTCACGGCGGCGCCGCCGCGGTGCGACGCGGGCCCGCACCGGCGGTTGCCAGCGCTTGGCCAGGTCGACCAGTCCCGCGACGTTCATCTCCCCCGCGACCGCAGCGGCCTGGACACACGCGCCGCGGGCGGTCGCCTCGTCGGCGTCGAGCACGGTGACTTCGTCGCCGAGCAGATCGGCGAGCAGCTGCAGCGTCGCCGGCGACCGGGTACCACCACCGACCGCGACGGCATTGCCGCCGAGGTCGACGTTGCACTCGCGCAGGTGATCTCGCGCGTTCATCAGAGACAGCAGCGGACCTTCGACGAAGGCTCTGGCGAGTTCTTCCCGGGTGGTGTGACTGGTGACATCGACGAGGCCGCCGCGTGCTGCCGGGCGGTCGGGTTTGCGCTCGCCGTCGAGAAACGGGACCAGCACCGGACCGGGCGCATCACCGGCGGCCAGCGCCAGCTCGGCCAACCCGGCCAGGTCGGTGCCCAGCAGCCGGGCCGCGACCTCGCCGACCCGGGCCGCGTTGAGGGTGCTGACCAACGGGAGGTAACCGCCGGTCAGGTCGGCCACGCCGTCGACCATCCCGGTCGGATCGAAAACCGGTGCGCGCCGCGACGTCGCGACCACACCGGAGGTGCCGATGCCGATGTACTGGTCACCGTCGACGAGACCGAGACCCAGATACGCCGCGTGCTGATCGCCGCCGCCAGGCGCCACGGTGGTCCCGGCTTCGAGGCCAAGCGCTGCCGCGGCCGCGGCGGTGAGGGTGCCGGCAGGCTGGCACGGCGCGAGGACCGTCGGCAGCATCGCCGACCAGTCCCGCGGTCCGCCGGCCAGGTCCAGATATCCCGGGATCCATTGCCCCGCATCGGTGTTGAAGTAGCCGGTGCCCGATGCGTCGGAGCGGTCGGTGACCCGCGCGCCGGTCAGCCAGTAGGTCAGGTAGTCGTGCGGGAGCAGAAGCGTGGCGGCCCGATCCAGCGTGCCGGGTTCGTGCGCGGCCAACCACGCCAGTTTGGCGATGGTGAACGCCGCGGTCGGCAGTGACCCGATACTGCGGATCCAGCGTCCGGACCCGATACGTTCGACGAGCACTGCGAGATTCGGCGCTGCGGTGGTGTCGTTCCACAGCTTGGCGGCCCGCAACGGTTCGCCGTGCGCGTCGAGCAATACCAGGCCGTGACACTGGGCGGCCACCGAGATGGACCGGATGGCCGGGGCGACCGGGCACGCGGCCAGTGCGGCGCGGGTCGCCTCGATGAACGCGCTGACCCAGTCCCGCGGGTGCTGTTCACTGCAGGGCGGGTACGCGGGCGGATGCGCGGCCGAACCGGACCCCAGCAGCCGTCCGGTGGCCAGCTCACGAATCTCGACCTTGCACGACTGCGTGGACGAATCCACGCCTAGCACAGCATCTTCGGTCATGCCCGTACCAAGGGATCGGCGAATGCCTGCGACGACACCGCGCCGGCCGGGGCGACCGATTCGGTCTCGTCCTCGACGGTCATCCGCTGGTCGCCTCCGCTCATCTGATATTCATGACCCTCATCTGATCGACTGTGACTCGGATCATGCAGTGCTCTATGCTCATATGTCAATGCGGCTGCACATATGTGCATCGTGTCGGCCGCGCGAGTCCGGAAGGGGGCAAGCGTGGGGCCGGACGAGTTGTTCCAGCGGGCGATGATCGCCCGGCGCTACTACCTGGAGGGCCGCACCCGCATCCAGATCGCCGATGAACTCGGCATCTCGCGGTTCAAGGTGGCACGCGAACTCGACGAGGCAGTCGCGTCGGGGATGGTGGAGATCAAGATCCACGATCCCGGCTCCATCGACGTCGCGCTGTCTTCGGCCCTGCAGAGCCGGTTCGGACTGCAGCACGCCTATGCCGTCACCTCCGCCGACTCCGGCGACCGGGTCGAGGCCGTCACGCGGGCGACTGCCGAACTGCTGCAATCGGTTCTGCGAGAAGGCGACGTGATCGGCGTCGACTGCGGACGCACGCTGGCCCGCATCGCCGATCACCTCACCGCGCTGCCGGCCTGCGACGTCGTCCAGCTCACCGGCATGGCCGGGGCGATCATCCACAACGGCGCCGATCTGGTGCGACGCATCAGCGAGGTCAGCGGCGGAACCCCCTGGCCGCTGTACGCGCCGCTGGTGGTGTCGGACGCGCGCACCGCGGCCAGCCTGGCCGGCAACCAGCAGATCCAGGACACCTTCTCCCGCTACCCGCAGGTCAGCTGCGCGCTGGTGTCGGTCGGCGCGTGGAGCGATGGCGCTTCCCAGGTCTACGCATCGCTGTCGGACGACGAGGTCCGCGAGTTCGCGGCGGACGGCGTGTGCGCCGAGACCTGCGCGCTGCTGCTCGACGCCGACGGCCACCGCTTGCCCGGCCTCGACGACCGGCGCATGGGTATCGACGAGGCCACGCTGCGTGCCATCCCGACGGTCATCGCGCTCGCGACCGGCGCGGAGAAGATCGCCGCCACCCGCGCCGTGCTGCGCTCCGGGATGGTGTCCGCACTGGTCACCGATTCCGAGATCGCCGCTGCGATCCTCGGCTGAGCGCGCTCAGATCAAATTCGCGGTGCCGTCGGCGTGGACGGTGACCTTGGCCCCCGCGATGTCAGCGGCCACCGTCGCAGCCGCGTCGGACGAGTCGGTGATCAGCGCCAGGGTCCGCGCGTCGTCGGGCGTCCGCACGGCCAGATAGGCCTTCTCGGGCGTGCCGTCGCGCTGAAACGGCGTGGTCCACGATTCGACCGTCCCCACGCCCGACCACTCGACTGCCAGTCTGCGGGTGGGCTCCCGGTCGACCGCGGATTGCACATCCTCCCAACGGAATTCACTGCCGGGCGGTTCGGTGCCGTAAACCCCGAAACTGTGCTTGGTCAGATAACCACCGTTGGCGGTGATCAGGCCGCGGGTGCCCGGGCGGGCCACCAGTTGCTCGGCCATCGTCGCGATCGAATGCGTGACGTAGTTGCTCCACGGCCCGCCCGCGAAGGTCAGCCCGCCGGTGACGGTCAGCGGCCGAGCCGGATCCCCCAGCGGCAGACCGAGTTCGGTTGCAGCCACCTGCATCGCCGACGGGAAGCACGAGTACACGTCGATCAGGTCGAGCTCGTCGACGCCGAGACCCGCCAACTCGAGCACCCGGCGGCCACCGATGCGGATCGCCGGAGATCGGAAGAGTTCCGCACGCTCCCCGATCGCGTACGTATCGTGCGCATCGGTCCCTGCGTACGGGAAAACCCAACGGTCCCTGGGAATCTGGAGATATTGCGCCTTCTGGACCGACGTGAGGATCAGTGCCGCACCCTGATCCACCATGTTGTTGGAGTTCATCAGCTTGGTATAGGGCCAGCTGATCATCCGGTTGTCCGGTCCGGGTTCGGTGATCTGCTCGCCCGTGAACCGTTCGGTGGTCCAGGCGTGCGGATTGCCGGCGGCCACCGCGCTGAATTGCGCCCACAGTTCGCCGATGCGCTGCCGGTGGACATCCGGGGCCTCGCCGGCCGCGATCCGCACCGCCTGCTCGAACATCGGATACACGTACGCCGGGCGGTCGAGCATGATCCGGATCTCGGCGTCGCCGGCCATCGGCACGCCGTCGTCGCTGCCCGGAGCCAACGGCACCGATTCGTCCTGGCGAGTCCAGTCGGGCTTGACACCGCGGGCCCGCAGACGGCTACGCGTACGCCAGGTTTCGGCACCCGCGATCAGCACGGCATCGGCGCGGCCCGCCATCACATCCCGGCATGCCTCGTTGACCAAGGTCTGCGGCACGTTGCCGCCGATGCCGGTGTAGCGCGTGGACGCGTTACGGGCGCGAATCCGCTGCGCCAACAACAGTCCCGGATCGCGATACCGCCACGACAACAGGTTGACGATGCGGATGGAGTCCACGGCCTCCAGGACCCGCGGGTCGGCGGCGTTGCGGGCCGCCGCCACCATGAGGTCGACTGGTTCCCGCCCGGGATCTTCGTCGCGCTGATTGACCTGGCCGTATCCGACGAGTACCGGCGTCCTTGGGTCGGTGGGCATCGGTGCACCATATCCGGCCCGCGACGACGACGATTCGCGACATCGCCGCCGCCGGCGTCAATAATTCTCACCCACTGTTCACCGATCGGGGCCATGATGGGATAGATGACTGCACAGGCGCTCACCCCTACGCTGTCCGATGCCGAACTGACGCTCATCGATTCCTACTGGCGGGCCGCCAATTACCTCTCGGTCGGCCAGATCTACCTGCTGGACAACCCGCTGCTGCGCGAACCACTGGTGGCCGACCACGTCAAACCGCGCCTGCTGGGCCACTGGGGCACCACGCCGGGACTGAACCTCATCTACGCCCACCTCAACCGCATCATCCGCGAACGCGATTCCGACGTCATCTACATCACCGGGCCCGGTCACGGCGGCCCGGGATTGGTGGCCAACGCGTATCTGGAAGGCACCTACAGCGAGGTCTACACCGGTATCGGCGAAGATACCGAGGGGCTGCGAAAGCTGTTCCGGCAGTTCTCTTTTCCCGGCGGCATCCCCAGCCACGTCGCGGCCGAGACACCGGGCTCCATCCACGAGGGCGGCGAACTGGGCTATGCGCTGGTGCACGCCTACGGCGCCGCCTTCGACAACCCCGATCTGGTGGTGGCCTGCGTGATCGGCGACGGTGAGGCCGAGACCGGACCACTGGCCGCCAGTTGGCATTCCAACAAGTTCCTCAACCCGGTGACCGACGGCGCGGTGCTGCCGATCCTGCATCTCAACGGCTACAAAATCGCGAATCCGACTGTGCTTGCCCGCATTCCGGCCGAAGAACTCGACGCCCTGCTCTACGGGTACGGCTACCGACCCATCACGGTCGCCGGTGACGATCCGGCAAACGTGCATCAACAGTTGGCCACCGCCTTCGACGAGGCCTTCGACCAGATCGCCGCCATCCAGCGCGCTGCCCGCCTCGACGGCGAACCCGGCCGCCCGCTGTGGCCCATGATCGTGCTGCGCACCCCCAAGGGCTGGACCGGCCCGAGCGAGGTCGATGGCAAACAGGTCGAGGGCACCTGGCGCTCGCATCAGGTGCCGCTGTCGGAGACTCGCACCAACCCCGCGCACCTCGCCCAACTCGAAGAGTGGCTGCGCAGCTACCGCCCCGAGGAGCTGTTCGACGACACCGGGGCGTTACGCGAAGAGCTGCGGGCCGCGGCACCCGCTGGCGAGCGGCGGATGAGCGCCAACCCGCACGCCAACGGCGGGTTGTTGTTGCGCGACCTCGACCTGCCGAAGTTCGCCGACTACGCCGTCACCGTCGACCAGCCGGCGGCCGCAACCGCGGAGGCCACCCGGGTCCTGGGCACCTTCCTGCGCGACGTCATCGCCCGCAACCCCGACCGGTTCCGGTTGATGGGCCCCGACGAAACCGCGTCCAACCGGCTCGCGTCGGTGTTCGAATCGACCGACCGGGCCTGGCAAGCCGAGATCGAACCCGGCGACGACCACCTAGCACCCGACGGCCGGGTGATGGAGGTGCTCTCCGAACATCTGTGCCAGGGCTGGCTGGAGGGCTATCTGCTGACCGGCCGGCACGGCCTGTTCAACTGCTACGAGGCGTTCGTGCACATCGTCGACTCGATGCTCAACCAGCACGCCAAATGGCTGTTCAGCAGTTCACACCTGCCGTGGCGGCGGCCCATCGCCTCGCTGAACTACCTGCTGACCTCGCACGTCTGGCGCCAGGACCACAACGGCGCGTCACACCAGGACCCCGGGTTCATCGATCACGTGGCCAACAAGCGGCCCGAGGTCGTGCGGGTGTACCTGCCGCCGGATGCCAACACCCTACTGTCGGTCGCCGACCACTGCCTGCGCAGCCGCGACTACGTCAACGTCATCGTGGCAGGCAAGCAACCGGCGCTGACCTACCTGACCATGGACGAGGCCATCGCCCACTGCGCCCGGGGGCTGGGCATCTGGGAATGGGCGAGCACCGGATCCGACGAACCCGACGTGGTGCTGGCGTGTGCCGGTGACATTCCGACGCTGGAGACCCTCGCCGCGGCCGACATCCTGCGCCACCGGCTCCCCGACCTGAAGGTCCGGGTGGTCAACGTGGTCGACATCATGCGGCTGCAACCCGAATCCGAGCATCCGCACGGCATGTCCGAGCGCGAATTCGATTCGGTGTTCACCACCGACAAACCCGTGATCTTCGCCTACCACGGCTATCCGTGGCTGATCCACCGCTTGGCATACCGGCACGCCAACCACGATCAACTGCATGTCCGGGGATTCAAGGAGCGGGGCACCACGACGACACCGTTCGACATGGTCATGCTCAATGACCTGGACCGGTTCCACCTGGTGATGGATGTCATCGACCGCGTCGACGGGCTGTCCAGCCGCGCCGCGGGGCTGCGGCAGGAGATGGTCGACGCCCGACTGGCCGCCCGCAGCTACACGCGCGAACACGGAGAAGACGATCCGGCGATCTCCGGGTGGACCTGGGAACGGATGTGACCTGGGGTATTGCGTAGCGCCCGTATGATGGGCAAGTTATGTCTGACCACGCCGCGGTAGCCGAGCATCCCCTGGTGGGCCAGCTGTCGGCGTTGCATCACTTCCGTATCTACGCCGATATCGGTGTCGTGGTCGTGGTGCTGACGCTGACCAATGTGATCGCACACTTCACCACACCGTGGGCCAGTGTCGCGACCGTGCCGGCTGCGGCGCTCGGATTGCTGGCCCTCGTGCGGGCACGCGGTCTGGGATGGGCCGAGCTCGGTCTGAGCCGCGAGCACTGGCGGTCAGGCGCGGGTTATGCGCTCGCGGCGGTCGCATTGGTGCTGACGGTGATCGCGATCGGCGCCCTGTTGCCGTGGACGCGGCCGATGTTCATGAACAACCACTACGCGACCATCTCGGGCGCAGTGATCGCATCGATGGTCATCATCCCGTTGCAGACGGTGATTCCCGAGGAGCTGGCCTTCCGCGGTGTGCTGCACGGCGCGCTCGACCGGGCCTGGGGTTTCCGTGGTGTCGCCGCGGCCGGTTCGCTGTTGTTCGGCTTGTGGCACATCGCCAGCTCCCTGGGCTTGACCAGCGGCAACGTGGGGTTCACCCGGCTGTTCGGCGGCGGGTTCTTCGGCATGGTGGCCGGAGTCGTCATGGCCGTGGTGGCCACTGGGGTCGCCGGATTCGTGTTCACCTGGCTGCGCAGGCGCAGCGGCAGCCTGCTGGCGCCGATCGCCCTGCACTGGTCATTGAACGGGCTGGGTGCGTTGGCCGCCGCTGTCGTCTGGCACCTGTCGACCTGAGCAGTCGGGCACCCAGCTCAACCCGCGCCTCCGGCGCCCCAGCTCAACTCGCGCCTCCGGCGCCCCAGCTCAACTCGCGCCTCCGGCGCCCCAGCTCAACTCGCGCCTCCGGCGCCCCAGCTCAACTCGCGCCTCCGGCGCCCCAGCTCAACTCGCGCCTCCGGCGCGGCGGCGCGCGCGGAACTCCCGATTCTTCAACTTGTTCCCACAGTCGGCCATGTCGCACCAGATGCCGCCGTGGTTTCGAGATCTGTCGTAGAAAGCCCACGCGCATTCGTCGTTGGCACACGCCTTGAGCCGTGACCAACTGCCGTCGCGCTGAGCGTCGCGGATCACCACCAGCAGTTCGACGAGACGCTCGCGCAGGCTGTCACCGGACGCGGCCAGGGTGATTTGCCCCTCGGTGTCCAATCCGACCTGTGCGGGAGCGCGGGCAGCGACGTCGCGCAGGACCCGCAGGGTGCGCGGCCCGGGTGCGTCGCCTCCCGCGTTGTGAATCAGCAGCGCCCGCAGCGCTTCCCGAACCTCGCGGAGGAACTCCAATTCGTCGGCCGTGGGGCTGGCGCCCGCTTTCAGCAGACCGTTGTCGATCAGCCATGGGGCGGCGTCGTCGGCACGGGCCAGCCGGTCCGGGCCCGCGGGCAGTTCGACGGTGTTGACCAGCGCTTGGACCCGGGCAAGCGGCCACGGTGCGGGTTTGGTCTCGCCATCGGTCATCGCACCACGGTACCGCAGAGTGACCGGTTAAATCAGTTGACCAGTCACTCGTGACCGGCGTAGCGTTTTCACCAGTCACGAATCCACAGGCCCGATACTGAGCAAACTACGAGGTAGCTGCCATGAGCGACAACCGATTTTCTGCGGCGTCAGTCCCCACCCACACGCCCACCGCAGATTCGTCGACCGTGGCTCGGCCCTCGATCCGGGCCCGCCTGCTCGCGCGACTCAACGCCGGAAAACTCGATGCGATGTTGGCGGTCGGCGCTCCGACCCCGGCAGGCAGCCCGATCGCGGTGCGCGCGGCCCGCCTGACCTCGATCGCCGAACGCGAGGAGTTGGCCCGTGTTCTGCATGAGATCGTCGAGCAGGCCAAAGCTGACGTGAACGTGTGGTCCGTGCGAGTTCCGTTGCACTACACCAACGTCGCCGCCGCAGAGGACGTCATCGCCGCCATCAGGTTGCGGCTGCACGCGCCGCTGCCGGTCAGTGCGCGCGGCATGGCGCGGCTGAACCGGGTGCTGACCGACGGCTGCGGCCCGCTGTACGAGGACGGGCGCGGCGACCTGGCCGGCCGGCTCGGCGCCGCGCTGGCCGCGATGTAGGCCCGTCAGGGCACGAGGACCGCCGCGCCGGCGATCCGTCCCGCACTCAGGTCGGCCAGCGCATCGTCGGCACGATCCATCGGATACCTCGGCGTGGTGACCTCCACCCGGTGTCTCTCGACGAACGCCAGGAACTGTCGAGCGTCATCGCGGGTGTTGGCCGTGACCGACCGGATCTCACGTTCTTGGAACAGATGCCGTTGGTAGTTCAGGGCGGGCACGTCGGTGAGGTGAATGCCGGCGATCGCGAGCACACCGCCACGGTCGAGCGCTTCGAGCGCGGGCAGCACCAACTCCCCCACCGGCGCGAACAGAATGGCGGCGTCCAGCGGTTCCGGCGGCTGGTCGGCGCTGCCCTGCACCGACGCGGCTCCGAGCGCCGTGGCGAGCTCACGAGCGCTCTCGCCGCGAGTCATGACGTGGACGGTGGCGCCCTGGGCGATCGCGACCTGAGCGGTCAGGTGCGCGCTGCCGCCGAAGCCATAGATACCGAGCCGTCCGCCGGCCGGCAGATCGGTGCGCCGGAGCGCGCGGTAGCCGATGATGCCGGCACACAGCAGCGGCGCGAGTTCGGAATCGGAATAGCCCTGGGGTAGCCGGTGAACGAATGCGGCCGGGGCAGTGGTGAATTCGGCGTACCCGCCGTCGGCATCCCACCCGGTGTATTGCGAATGCGGGCACAGATTCTCCCGTCCGCGGCGGCAATATCCACACTGGCCGCAGGTGTGCCGCAACCAGGCCACCCCGACACGGTCGCCGGGCGCATAGCTCTCGTCGATATCGGGGCCGACCGCCACCACCTCGGCGACGACCTCGTGCCCGGGTATGACCCGAGCGCGGTGCACCGGCAGATCGCCTTCGGCGACGTGCAGATCGGTGCGACACACGCCGCAGGCCCGCACCGCGAGGAGCAGCTCACCAGGTGACGGCTCCGGGATCGGAACCGTCACCCGCTCAAGCGGATTGGTGCTGACCGGACCGGGACTGGCAACCTGCCAGGCAGACATACTCCCCTTGGACATGGGGCGGGCATCAGTTGCCTCTGCGCACCAATCCGACAATCCAGAGCAGGATCACCGAGCCCAGGATCGCCGTGAACAGAGTGAACCACCAACCACCCGCGGCCGTGTTGAGGAAGAAGCTCAGCAAGAACCCACCGATCAACGCACCGATGATTCCGATGACGATGTTCATCAAGATGCCCGAACCACCGCCCTTGACGATCTTGCCCGCGATCCAGCCCGCAATCGCACCGATGATGATGTAGCCGATCCAGCCAACACTGGTCAGCGTCGTGGAGCGGGCCAGGAACTCGGTCGTCGCCATTACATCCATTGCAGATCTCCTGCCTGTCGCCGGCTCAGCCCAGCGGGGCCCGCGGGGCCTCTCCTAGATGTACCCATCGAACGTAACAATTGATCTGACGAATTGGGAACGATCGGCCGACGATCGCCGTCGCGACAGTGTCACCGCGGTCGCACAGGCAACTCGCGAGCAAATCGATATCACATTGTCGGCGTGTCGTTACGCGACTATTCTCTGTCTCATCTGGCAACTCGCTGTGGATCAAGTCCGGCGCCGCGCAGATGCGACGCCACGAGAGTGCGGAAGGTCGCGGTGTACAGCACAGATGCGTCAGGTCGGCGACGTGGGTCACGCGTCGGGTCCAACCCCGGATGTCCACCGGGGTCACCGTTCAGCAATCTCACACAAGCCACTCCCGTCACACCAGCACCACACGCCACAGCGTTCGGCCAGCAAACACATTCCGCGGGTTCGACGAGGAGACGGCGATGAAGGCTCTCATTGGACTGGCAGTCACCGCGCTGGCGGCGAGTGGCATCGCACTGGCGACTGCGGCGCCGGCCGGCGCTGGGTGCCAGGGCGGCTGGACGCCTTGGGGCGGCGGCACGACCTGTGACGGACCGATCGCACAGGACGGCACGTTCCAACGGTGCGTGACGGCCGGCGCGATGGGCTTCGGCGGCACCAACTGCTACCTGATGAACGTCAACAACCTCGCAGGCAACGTGCCGTACGTAGGGCCGTAGGCACTTTGGGCCCGGCCAAACGGCCGAGCCCAAGGTGACCACTACGACGGCGGCATCATCTCCGGCGGAGCGTTGGTGACCGGAACCGGCACACCCAGAGCCGGCCGCCCCGGTGGGGCGTTGGGCGCAGGCGGCGCGTTCGGATCAGCCGGCGGCGCAGCGGGGGCGTTCGGATCCGGCGGCGGTGCAGCCGGCGGTGTCCACGGGCGGATCGAGTTCGCCAGGGCCACAGCGGCGTTCTTGTCGACGGGGTGCGTGGCGGAGCCGAGCCAGACCACGAACCACCGTTCGGGGGTGCGCTGGCCACGGGGCGCGTTCGCAGGCGTCGGATTGCCGACCACACCGGCCCAGATCTGACCGTTGGGCTTGTTGGCGTCGGTGAACTTGACCTCGTAATACGAAGCGGCGCCGGGCAATCCGTTGGCGTTGAGCGGCACGGTCTCCTGGTTGACCCGGGTACCGGGGAACGGCATGAAGAACTCACCCATGTCCGACGCCAACCGGACCGCGGCCTTGCCGTTGTCGGCCTCGGCACCGGCGAACAGCTTCAGATCCAGCCGACCGAGCAGGACGCTCGTGTCGTTGGGCGGCTCGGGTGTGCCCTCCGGCGGAATCTTGGTCAGCAGTGCCTGCCCGTACGACAGCTGGGTGGCATCGGAGACTTTCCAACCCGCAGGCAGCAGATAGCTGAATCCGCCCGCCGCGTTGTCGATGCGGCCGGGCTCCGGCGCGGGCGGAGCCGGAGGTGCGGGCGGGGCGTTCGGATCGGCAGGCGCCGGGGCGGGCGCGCCGGCTTGCGCGGGGGCGCCGGGGGCGGCCGGAGCTGCAGGGGCGCCCGGTGCCGGAGCCGCGGGTGCGGGCGGAGCGTTCGGATCAGGTGGGGGCGCGGGCAGGAAGGTGTTGCCGGGCGGCGGGGGCGGCGGCGCGGGATCCGCTTGTGCGACCGCAGGCAGCGCCACAGCCGCCGCGGTCACGCTGGTCACCGCGGCCAGTGCCAGTTTTTTCGACAGGCCTCTACGTCGAGGAGACATCGCGTCCGACTCGTCCATGGGGAAGAAACTACCGTGTTACCGCCGTGACGCAAGTGTGAGTTGCTCTTAGAGTGCTCAACTGAGAGATTGCTGGCGAGCGCAAAAGCCCATGCCGCAACGCGCATCAACGATTGCTGGCATGACAAGGTCAGCGCCGCCACGCCCGACCCGGCAATCGGGCCGCGTCGGCGGCAATCCCACCGGTTATCGCCTGTGCACGGGACACCGTTACGGCGCGGGATGCACCGCAACCTCCTGCGCCTTGACGGTGAAGTACACCCGCTCCCCCGGCGCCAATCGCAGCTGCGCGGCCGACTCCGCGGTGATGTCGGCGGCCAGTCCGGGAGCGCCGTCCGGTTGCTCGTCGGCGCGCACCCGGATGCCGGGCCCGCGGCTGTCGAGCTCGGCGACGGTGACGGCGACGGTGTTGCGTGGGCTGCCATGCGGCTCGTCGCGGTAGACGGCCACGGCCGACGGTGCGAACACCGCGACCGCGGGACCGCCGGCGACCACGTCCTCGGCAGGCATGCCGTGCCAGCTGACACCCCAATCGGTCGTCAGGCCACCCGCACCGTCGGCGGTACCGGCGACGAGGTTGACACCCGCAAGGCGGGCCGCGAAACGGCTCTTCGGCACGGCCAATACCGCTGCGGTCGAACCACTTTCGACGATGCGACCGGATTCCAGCACCACCACCCGGTCGGCCAGCGTCAAGACATCGAGCAGGTCATGGGTGATCAACACCGCACACCGGCCGTCTGCCGTCAGCACCCGGCGCAGCACTTTGCGCATCGCGCCCGCCACCGCGACATCGAGGCCCGCCATCGGCTCGTCCAGCAGCAGCACGTCGGGCTCGGCGGCCAGCGCCCGCGCCAACGCGACCCGCTGAGCCTGCCCCCCGGATAGCTGCCGCGGCGTGCGATCGGCCAGGTCACTCCCGTCGACCTCGGCCAACCAGCGGTGCGCACAGTCCCGGGCGGCCGCGCGAGTCACGCGCCCCCGGCTGCGTGGGCCGAACGCCACGTTGGCACTGACGCTGAGATGCGGAAACAACAGCGGGTTCTGCAGCATCAAACCCACACGGCGCGCGTGGGGCGGCACCCGGATGCCGGCCTCGGTGTCGGTGACCACCCGATCGCCGATCCGGACACGGCCCACTTCGGGGGCCACCAGACCGGCGATGACGTGCAACGTCGTCGACTTCCCTGCGCCGTTGGGTCCGAGCACCGCCAGCACTTCGCCGGGCGGGACCGTGAACTCCAGATCGAGGCCCCGGCGCTCGAGCACGGCACGCACGGCCAGCCCCGTCATGCCCACGCTCCCGAGCGCAGCCGACGGCCGCCGAGCCCGATCACCACGACCGCGGCCACCACCACCAGCACCACTGACAAGGCCACGGCGGCATCGGCGTCGGCCTCGCGTTGCAGGTAGATCTCCAACGGCAGGGTCCTGGTCACGCCCTGACGCGAGCCCGCGAATGTCAACGTGGCGCCGAACTCCCCCAGCGCGCGGGCGAAGGCCAGCACCGCGCCCGACAGGAGCCCGGGGGCGAGCAATGGCAGTGTCACGCGCCACCACACCGTGCTGGGCCGCGCCCCCAGGGTGGCGGCCACCACCTCGTATTCGGCGCCGGCGGTACGTGCCGCCCCTTCCAGCGAGATCACCAGGAAGGGCAGCGAGACGAAGGTCTGCGCGAGCACGACGGCCGCCGTGGTGAAGGCGATGTGCACCCCGGCGGCCTCCAGATACCGGCCGATGAGGCCGAGCCTGCCGAACGCGTACAGCAGCGCGATCCCGCCCACCACGGGTGGCAGCACCAACGGCAGCAGGATCAGCGGTCGGGTCAGCCGCACCAGCCTGCCTTCGCTGCGTGCCAACACCAACCCCAACGGGACACCGAGCAGAAGGCACAGCAGCGTGCTCGCGGACGCGGTCTTGAGGCTCAGCAGCAGCGCGGCCGTGGACGAATCACTGACGATGAGCGTCCAGAACCGGGTCCAGTCGACCTTCACCACCACGGCGACCAGCGGCAGTACGACGAAGACCGCGCCGAGGGCGGCAGGCAGATAGATCCACCGGGGCAGGCCGGGCGGTGCGCTCACGACCGGGGTGCGCCGGTGCTGGTCCGCGTCATGGCACAAACCGTAGGCGAACTAACAGCCAGATTGGTGCGCGTCAGGTTTCGTCAGATTGCTACCGTCCAGTAACATCGTCGGGTGATCGTCCCCGTCCGGGTGGCGATCCCCAGGTACATGGAGGTACATCATGGCGGAGGTGCTGGTCACCGGCGGCGATACAGAGTTCGGCCGCGTCATCGCGGCGGGCTTCAAAGATGCCGGCCACAACGTGGTTATCGCCGGCAGTCGCCGTGACGACCTCGAGGTCGCCGCCAAGGAGCTCGAGGTCGAGTCGATCGTCTTCGACAACACCGATGCGGCCAGCCTCGAGCAGGCCCGCCGGCTGTTCCCGCACCACATCGACACGCTGGTCAACGTCCCGGCTCCGCGCTGGGATGCCAAGGACCCGCGTACCTTCACACTGGCCGACCACGCCGCAGCCTGGCGCAACGCCCTCGACAGCACCGTGGTGTCCGCCGCGCTGACGGTGCAGATCATCGGCGATCACCTGCGTTCGGGCGGCACCATCGTCAACGTCATCACCGAAAGCCCCCGCGCGGGCAGCGCCGACGCCGCGGTCAAGGCCGCATTGGCCGACTGGACCGCCGGGCAGGCCGCCTACTTCGGCACCCGCGGGATCACCGTCAACGCCATCGCTCCTGGCCTCAGCGCAGAGCCGGGATACGCCGGCCTGACCAGCACGCCGCCGTCGGTTGCCGACGAGATGGCGCGGCTCGCGGTGTTCCTGACCACGCCTGCCGCCCGCCACATCACCGGCGAGACCATGCACGTCGGGCAGGGCGCGTTGGCAAGCTTCGCCTGAAATATTCCGCCGTTCACTCGGAGCTAAACGGGGTTGCCACTCCGCTTAGGAGCTGGTTACGTGAAGGCGTGACCATAAAACTCGGCCTCCAGATCCCGAACTTCTCCTACGGCACAGGCGTTTCTGAACTCTTCCCGACTGTCATCGCGCAGGCTTCCGAAGCCGAGAACGCAGGCTTCGACTCGGTCTTCGTGATGGACCACTTCTATCAGCTGCCCGGCCTGGGCACCCCCGACCAGCCGATGCTGGAGGCCTATACGGCCTTGGGAGCGCTGGCCACCGCGACCGAGCGGGTCCAGCTCGGCACCCTGGTCACCGGCAACACCTACCGGAACCCGACCCTGCTGGCCAAGGCCATCACCACGCTCGACGTGGTCAGCCAGGGCCGCGCGATCCTGGGCATCGGCACCGGATGGTTCGAACTCGAGCACGACCAGCTCGGCTTCGAGTTCGGCACGTTCACCGAACGGTTCAACAAGCTCGACGAAGCGCTGCAGATCATCATCCCGATGATCGAGGGCAAGCGACCGACCTTCAGCGGCAAGTACTACAAAACCGTCGAGGCCATGGCCAATCCCCGGTTCCGCGAACACATTCCGCTGATGATCGGCGGCAGCGGCGAGAAGAAGACCATCCCGCTGGCGGCCCGGCACTTCGACCACCTGAACATCATCGCGGAATTCGACGAACTGCCCCGCAAGATCGCCGTCGTCAAACAAGAGTGCGAGAAGATCGGCCGCGACCCCGCGACACTGGAGACCAGCATGCTGGTGATCGCCCTGATCGGCGACCAGGTGAGCGCCGACGCGGTTCCCGACGACTTCAAGCAGCGGGCCGTGGTCGGCACGGGCGAGCAGGTGGCCGAGCAACTGCAGGCCAAGGTCTTCGACGCCGGCGTCGACGGGGTGATCCTGAGCCCGGTCACGATCGGTGGCTACGTCCCCGGCGGCATCACAGCCGTCGGTGAAGCGCTCAAACCGCTGATATCGGGGTAAACAATCAGTGCGATGAGCCATCTCACCGCGCTGGCAGGAATCCTGCCGACTACCCTGTCAGTTGGTATTGAACAGGTATACGTCCGCGAGGAGCAACGAATGAGCCACCCCGGAGCCACGGCAACGGATCGGCATAAGGTCGTCATCATCGGATCGGGTTTTGGTGGCTTGAACGCCGCGCAAACGCTCAAGAACGCTGATGTCGACGTCAAGTTGATCGCCCGCACCACGCATCACCTGTTCCAGCCGCTGCTGTACCAGGTGGCCACCGGCATCATCTCCGAAGGTGAGATCGCCCCGCCGACCCGGCTGATCCTGCGCAAACAGCGCAACGCGCAGGTTCTGCTCGGTGACGTCACGCACATCGACCTGGAGAAGCAGACCGTCGAATCGGTCCTGCTCGGACACACCTATTCGACGCCGTACGACAGCCTGATCATCGCCGCGGGCGCAGGCCAGTCCTACTTCGGCAACGACCACTTCGCCGAGTGGGCGCCGGGAATGAAGTCGATCGACGACGCACTTGAGCTGCGTGGCCGCATCTTGGGTGCGTTCGAGCAGGCCGAGCGGTCGAGTGACCCCGAACGCCGCAAGAAGCTGCTCACCTTCGTTGTCGTCGGCGCGGGGCCCACCGGCGTCGAGATGGCCGGCCAGATCCAGGAGCTCGCCGACCAGACGCTGCGCGGCAGCTTCCGCCACATCGACCCCACCGAGGCGCACGTCATCCTGCTCGACGCCGCGCCGGCCGTGCTGCCGCCCATGGGCGAGAAGCTCGGCCAGCGCGCCAAGGCCCGGCTGGAGAAGATGGGCGTGGAGATCCAGCTCAACGCCATGGTGACCGACGTCGATCACAACGGCATCACCGTCAAGGACAAGGACGGCACGCTGCGCCGTATCGAATCGGCGTGCAAGGTGTGGTCTGCCGGTGTCTCGGCCAGCCCGCTCGGTAAGGACCTCGCCGCGCAGTGCGGCGTGGAGCTGGACCGCGCGGGCCGGGTCAAGGTGCTTCCCGACCTGACCATCCCGGGGCACCCGAACGTGTTCGTCGTCGGCGACATGGCCGCTGTCGATGGCGTGCCGGGGATGGCACAGGGCGCCATCCAGGGCGGCAAGTACGCGGCCAAGCTGATCAAGCGGGAGGTCAGCGGCACCAGCCCGAAGATCCGCACGCCGTTCAAGTACTTCGACAAGGGCTCGATGGCGACGGTCTCGAAGTGGAACGCGGTGGCCAAGGTCGGCAAGTTCGAGTTCAGCGGGTTCTTCGCCTGGCTGGCCTGGCTGGGCTTGCACCTGATCTACCTCGTGGGCTTCAAGACGAAGATCGCCACCCTGCTGTCGTGGACGGTGACGTTCCTCAGCCGCCAGCGTGGCCAGCTCACCATCACCGAGCAGCAGGCCTACGCCAGGACAAGGATCGAGGAACTCGAGGAGATCGCCGCTTCGGTCAAGGAGACCGAGAAAGCCGCGTCCTAGCACCTAGCCGGCAGGCAGCCGGTCACCTTGCCAGGTGGCCAGGCTGCCGCCGCGTGCGAGTTCCAGAACCGTTCCGTCCGTTTCGAAAGACCGTGCGGGGTAACGCAGTTCGCTGATGCACGCGCGAGGTGCGGCAAGGGTGTCATCACCGACGGCCCCGCTGCCCAGCTCGACGCGGTGCCGCAGCAGCGGCGTCGCACCGACATCGGCGGACAGTGTTCCCGACCAGAATCCGTCGCGTTCCCCGCTGCGGCCGATCTGGACGCGTTCCCGTAATCGCAGTCGCGCGGTGTCCGCGAGCCGGATCCGCACGGCGGTGTCGTGGCTGGAGCCACCTGCGACGACCGTCGGTTGCGGATCGAGATCGAGGTCGCCGGCGTTCTCGATGTCCCACCACGCGGTCGAGTGGTCGGTGCGCACACCGGGCAGGGTCACCGCGGCCGCGACGGTACGGATGCGCAGCCGCGCGCCGGGCTCGACCACCAGCCGCACCTTCAGCGAGTCTCCGCCGAGCGGGGTGGCGGCCGTCGACACCAGATGCACGGTGTCCGGTTCGGTGTGCCGGCCCGCGATGCCGTCACTGCCCTCGATGCGCGCCAGCCGGCCCGGGCGCGCGATGACGACGATGCACGCCCGCATCACACCGTCTGCGCGAGCGCCAACTGCTCCCGTACCCAGGTCAGTACCGGACCGGCCGACGGATCGTCGGTCAGTGAGATCAGCACCGTGGGGCGATCCTCGCGAACCCTGGCGGCGTCGGTGCGCATGACGTCGAGATCGGCCCCGACCAGCGGGGCCAGATCAGTCTTGTTGACCACCAACAGATCCGAGAAGGTCACCCCAGGGCCGCCCTTGCGCGGGACCTTGTCGCCGCCTGCGACGTCGACGACGAAGATCTGGACATCCACCAGACCCGAGGAGAACGTCGCGGTGAGGTTGTCGCCGCCGGACTCGACCAGGATCAGGTCCAGACCGGGATTCGCGTCGATCAGATCGTCGATGGCGTCGAGGTTGGCGGTGATGTCATCGCGGATCGCGGTGTGCGGGCATCCGCCGGTCTGCACCGCGGCGATCCGCTCGTCGGGCAATACCGCGTGTCTGCGCAGGAAATCCGCGTCCTCGGTGGTGTAGATGTCGTTGGTCAGCACGGCCAGCGACAGCTCGTCGCGCAGCTGCCGGCACAACGCGGCCACCAGTGCGGTCTTACCGGAACCGACCGGCCCGCCGATACCGATGCGCAACGGCTCGCCTGGCTGTCGCACCCGCTTGGGCCGGGGTGAATGCGTATGCGGTTCACCGTCGATGACATGTGGTGGCATGGTTGCGGCTTCCCCTCTCAGGAGACGAACAGTGGTCGCTCGCGCTCGGCGTGTTGCTGGGCAAGCACATCCAGGAGCGGGTCGGACAGATCGGCCAGACCCGCGGCGGCCGCCGCGGCGATGGTTTCACACAGCCCGGACAGTGTGAAGGTGAGCGCCGCGACATCACCGGGGTCCAGTGCGAGCAGTCGTTGGGCAGCGGTGGCCGACCCGGTCATCGTGGTGTAGACGACTGAGAGCGCTGTCTGCTCAGGGGTCAGATCCGCTGCGGCGCCGACTGATCCGGCGGCGACGGCGAGATGCGGCCGGGTACCCAGAGTGTCCCAGCCGTGCTCGGGCCACACCCGCCGGGCCAACCGGACCAGTCCCCGACCCTGCGCGCGCGACGCCGCGCGGGACGCCGGAGCCGGTGTGCGCGCGTCGGTTTCGGCGTCGGCCGCACAAGCGTCGAGCACACCGGTACGGACTGCGACAGCCAGTGAGGCCGTCACCAGGCCGTGACTGCGGATCCGCCGCACAAGGTACGCCCCCACCGATCCGACGTCGCTGAGCAACCCGCTGGCCACGGCCTCCTCGACACCACCCGAGTGCACGTGCCCGCCAGTGGGTAGGCGGGAATCCGAGAGCGTCAACAGCGTTGCCAGACCGGTCATTTCCGTACGCCCGATCAGAACAGGAAGTACCGCTGGGCCATCGGCAGTTCGGCGGCGGGCTGCTCCTGCCACACCTCGCCGTCGATGCGCACCGTGAACGTATCGGGATCCACCTCGATGCGTGGCAACGCATCGTTGAGCGGCATGTCTGCCTTGCCGATACCCCGAACGTTCTTGACGGCGGCCAGTTTTCGCCGGACATCGAGCCGCTCGGCCAGTCCGTCCGCGATGGCCTGGGGTGAGACGAAGTGCAGTGACGTGGCGGCCGCGGCCGCGGGGGCGGCGCCGAACATGGGCCGCGGCAGCACCGGTTGCGGTGTCGGGATCGAGGCGTTGGCATCGCCCATCGCCGCCCAGGCGATCATCCCGCCCTTGAGCACGGCGTGCGGCCGGACCCCGAAGAAGGCCGGGTCCCACAACACCAGATCGGCGAGCTTGCCCACCTCGACCGAGCCGATCTCGTCGTCCATCCCGTGCGCGATCGCCGGGCAGATGGTGTATTTCGCGACGTAGCGGCGGGCCCGGAAGTTGTCCGCGGCGCCGTCGCCTGCCAGTGGGCCGCGCCGCCGCTTCATCACATGCGCGGTCTGCCACGTGCGCAGCACCACTTCCCCGACGCGGCCCATGGCTTGCGCGTCGCTGCCGATCATCGAGATGGCGCCGATGTCGTGCAGCAGATCCTCGGCGGCGATGGTCGAGGGCCGGATGCGGCTTTCCGCGAACGCCAGATCCTCCGGCACGCTGGGGTTGAGGTGGTGGCAGACCATCAGCATGTCGAGGTGTTCGTCGAGGGTGTTGACGGTGTGCGGCCGCGTCGGATTGGTGGAACTGGGCAGCACATTGGGGTGACCGGCGACGGTGATGATGTCGGGTGCGTGCCCGCCGCCCGCACCCTCGGTGTGGTACGCGTGGATGGCGCGGCCCTTGATCGCGGCCAGCGTGTCCTCTACGAAACCGGCCTCGTTGAGGGTGTCGGTGTGGATATTGGCCTGCACACCCGCGGCGTCGGCCACCGTGAGGCAGGCATCGATGGCCGCCGGGGTGGTGCCCCAATCCTCGTGGAGCTTGAAACCCGCTGCCCCGCCGCGCAATTGCTCCCACATGGCCTCGGCGCTGACGGTGTTGCCCTTGCCCAGCAGCGCCACGTTGAGCGGCCAGCCGTCGAGCGCCTCGAGCATGCGGGCCAGATGCCAGGCGCCCGGTGTGACGGTGGTGGCCTTGCTGCCCTCGGCCGGGCCGGTGCCACCCGCGACGATCGTGGTGATGCCGCCGCCGAGCGCCTCGGCCATGATCTGCGGGCAGATCAGATGCACGTGACAGTCGATGGCGCCTGCGGTGACGATGCGCCCGTTGCCCGCGATGATCTCGGTGGACGGGCCGACCACCAGGTCCGGATGGACTCCGGACATGATGTCGGGATTGCCGGCCTTTCCGATGGCGGCGATGCGGCCGTCACGGATGCCGATGTCGGCCTTGATGATTCCCCAGTGGTCGATGATCACCGCGCCCGTGATGACGGTGTCCGGGGCGCCGTCGGCGCGCGTGACGCGGGCCTGGCCCATCGATTCGCGCAACACCTTGCCGCCACCGAATACCGCTTCGTCACCGGCGAATCCCGGTCCGCCGCTGCGGTCTTCGGTGATCTCGACGAACAGGTCGGTGTCGGCCAGCCGGATCCGGTCTCCGGTCGTCGGCCCGAACAGCGCGGCGTAACGCGCCCGGCTCAGCTCGCTCATCGGGTCGCGTCCAATCTCCCCGGCGGGTTCAGGGTGATGCCGTGCACCTCGCGGGACCCGGCCAGCGGGACCAATGAGACACGCTGCAGCACACCGGGTTCGAACCGAACCGCGGTACCGGCCGGAATGTCGAGGCGATGGCCGTAGGCCGCTTCGCGGTCGAAATCCAGCGCAGCGTTGGCCTGCGGCAGATGTACGTGGCTGCCGACCTGCACCGGGCGGTCCCCGGTGTTGACGACGTCGATGGTGCGGCGCACGGAGTCGGCGTTGATGGTGATGGGTCCGTCTCCGAAGACGATCTCTCCCGGGATCATCGTCGTCAGCCGATCGGGTGGTGAACAGTGACCAGCTTGGTGCCGTCCGGGAACGTGGCCTCCACCTGGACTTCGTCGAGCATCTCCGGCACCCCCTCCATCACGTCGTCGCGGCTGAGCACGGCGCGGCCACTGACCATGAGCTCGGCGACCGTGCGCCCGTCACGCGCACCTTCCAGCAGGTGATCGGTGATCACCGCGACAGCTTCCGGGTGATTGAGCCGCAGCCCGCGGGCTTGTCGGCGCCGAGCCAGTTCGGCGGCATAGGACAGCAGCAGCCGGTCGGTCTCGTGCGGGGTCAATCGCATAGAGCGCGATACTGCCACGACACGCGCGAGTCAGCAGCGCACGCGACTTCGGGCTACTCCGCCGGGAGGTTCTGCAGCCGCACCTGGCCGCGGGCCACGAGCTTGCCGTTCTCGTCGGTGATGGTGATCAGCCACAGCTGCTGGCGGCGGCCCCTGTGAATCGGCGTGGAAACCGCTGTGACAGTGCCCGATCCGATTGCCCGCAGAAAGTCGGTGTTGTTGTTGACGCCGACGACGGTTCCCCCGCCGTGCTCGGAGAGCCAGACGTGGGCTGACACGCTTGCCAGGCTCTCGACGATCGCGCAGTAGACACCGCCGTGCATGATCCCCCACGGCTGCAGCAGCTCGTCGGTGATGGTCAGCTGGGCCCGACCGCCGTCGGGACTCAGTTCGACGTACTTCAGGCCGATGACGCTGTCGAATCCCTTGCCGAGGCCCTCGGGCACATCTGTGGTCACAGTCCTTGTGTCTACACGGCCGATCGGCGCAAAGAAGCGGGCGGGTCCCGCGCAATTCGCGCGGGACCCGCCCTTCGAGTGGACCGGGGGTCTCTGCAGCCCTCAGGACTCCGGCGCGGTCCGTTAGCTCGCCATCAAATAATAGGCAAGGCTGCCCTAATTAAGCAAGACCTTCCCTGCCCGACCCGCCCCGCGAACCGGCAGGCCGAACCCCGCCAGCGCGTCCAGCACCGCCTGACCGCGCCGCATGCTGACGAACTCGCTGCAACCGGACAGCAGCGGCACCTGCGTGGCGGCGGAGACAACGGCGGCGCCGACCATGTGCCACATGGCCACGGTCGAGATCGCCCCGTCGCTGATCTCGACCAACTGGTCGAACAGCGGTGCCAGCGCGCGGTGACTGCGATGGGCGACCCAGGTGGTGAGCGCGGCCTCGTTGGGCAGCGCCACGATGCCGTCGCGGGCCGCATCGGCAATGCGGGAGGGCCTGCCGCGGAAATGGATGTCATCGGGCAGGGCGCGCAGGAGCGGATCCACCACTCCGACCCAGTCGATGGACCCCTCCGAGTCGACATGCACCCAGAGGTTCTCCAGGCCGGTATCCCAGGCCCGCCCCTCCAAGACCAGCAGTGGCACCACGCGGCCGATGACGACGTGGGCGAGGGTGGCGGCGAGCTGGTGGGCCACCGCGGCCCGGTTGCCCGTTTCCGCGACGGCCGCGTCGAACATGCCCTGCAGCCGGCCGGCACCGACGGCCTCTTCCAGCGGCCACCACCGGCGCCGCGACAGATCACGCATCACGGCCACGCCGTAGACACGTGGGCACTCCGGATACAGCTCGCGCAACCGTCGGCTCGATTCGTGCAGCGGCAGCGTCCGCCTGATTGCCATACCCGCGATCAGGGGGTCGTCGACCACGACCGTCATGACACCTCCCAAGGCTCCCGATTGAGTTAGGTTAGCCTTACTATATCTACACGGCGGAGGGGTGCCAGACGGTGTGACTGGTTTCACAAGGCCCGGCGAACATGCGCTGACCTTGGGCTAACCGGCGCAGGCGGGACATCCACCAAACGCCGCAGAATCGATACGACGCGCGGTAGTAACGCCGTAGTACGCTGGCTTTACTGCTCAGGAAGTGAACGGAACATGGCGAAACTGACGCGCCTCGGGGAGCTGGAGCGCGAGGTGATGGACCACCTGTGGTCTGCACCCGAACCCCAAACGGTTCGCCAAGTCCACGAGGCGCTGGCCGCCCGCCGCGACTTGGCCTATACGACGATCATGACCGTGCTGCAACGACTGGCGAAGAAGAACCTGGTCGTGCAGCACCGCGATGATCGGG
Organism: Mycolicibacterium brisbanense; assembly: GCF_001570425.1. Classification (GTDB taxonomy): domain Bacteria; phylum Actinomycetota; class Actinomycetes; order Mycobacteriales; family Mycobacteriaceae; genus Mycobacterium; species Mycobacterium brisbanense. The sequence goes on along the minus strand of NZ_BCSX01000018.1, from coordinate 2,017 downwards.
CGCATCGCTATGCGCCCACCCACGGCCGCGACGAGCTGGTCGCCGGTCTGATGGTCGACGCCCTCGACCAGGCCGCCGACTCCGGCAGCCGCCGGGCCGCACTCGTTCATTTCGTCGAGCGGGTCGGTGCGGACGAGGCCGAAGCCCTGCGGCGGGCTCTCGCCGAGTTGGAGAGCAAAGACCGAATTCCGCCACCGGCTGGCCATTCCAGCATCTCCTGAGAGAGACTTACGGCGTGTCCGCGCTGGCCTTCACACTCGTGGCGCTGGCCCTGGTGGGGCCGGTGCCCGCGATGTTGGCACGTGCATCCTGGCCTCTGCGGGCACCCCGGGCCGCGATCGTGTTGTGGCAGTCCATCGCGCTGGCCGCCGTGCTGTCGGCGTTCTCGGCCGGAATCGCCATCGCGAGCCGGCTGTTCGTGCCCGGCCCCGACGGCCGCCCGACAGCCACCATCACCGGCGAGATCGCGGCACTGAGCCTGCCTCTGTGGCTCACCTACGTCGTGGTGTTCACGGTCACGCTGTTCATCGGCGCCCGGCTGTGCCTCGCCGTCGTGCAGGTGGCCATCGCCACCCGGCGCAGGCGCGCACATCACCGCATGCTGGTCGACCTGCTCGGTAAGTCCCGCGACGGGCTGCCGCACCACGTCTGTACCCCTTCGGGAATCAACGTCCCGCTCGCGCGCGGTGGCCTGCGGATCCTCGACGTAGCCCAACCGCTGGCCTACTGTCTGCCCGGCGTGCGGAGCCGCGTCGTGGTCAGCGAAGGCACCTTGACCACCCTGTCCGACAGTGAGATCGCCGCGATCATCACCCATGAACGAGCACATCTGCGGGCCCGCCACGATCTGGTGCTCGAGATGTTCACCGCGGTGCACGCCGCATTTCCCCGGTTCGTCCGCAGCGCCAGCGCCCTGGACGCGGTCCGGCTACTGATCGAACTACTCGCCGATGACGCCGCCGTGCGGACCACCGGGCCGACGCCCCTGGCGCGCGCCCTCGTCGCGTGCGCAGCGGGCCGCACCCCGTCGGGTGCCATGGCCGCGGGCGGCCCCACGACCGTGATCCGTGTGCGCCGCCTCGGCGGAAAACCCAACAGCGTGCCGCTCGCGGTGACCGCCTATCTGACCGCGGTCGCCGTGCTCGTCGTCCCCACGGTCGCCGTGGCCGTCCCCTGGCTGACCGAGCTGCGCCGCCTGTTCAGCAGTTGGGCCGGTTAGGCGCGGATGCGCTGCCCGGTCGAAAAGCGTTCTGCGATAACAAAACAACGAAAGGTTGCTGCATGACCAACTCGGGCACGACCGGTACGGCTCAAATCGGGGTGACGGGCCTGGCGGTGATGGGTTCCAACATCGCCCGCAACTTCGCCCGGCACGGCTACACCGTGGCCCTGCACAACCGCTCGGTCGCCAAAACCGACGCCCTGCTCGCCGAACACGGCTCCGAAGGCAACTTCGTACGCAGCGAAACCATCGCCGAATTCCTCGACGCCCTGGAAAAACCCCGCCGCGTACTGATCATGGTCAAAGCCGGCGACCCCACCGACGCCGTGATCAACGAACTTGCCGACGCCATGGAACCCGGCGACATCATCATCGACGGCGGCAACGCCCTCTACACCGACACCATCCGCCGCGAAAAAGCCATCCGCGAACGCGGCCTGCACTTCGTCGGCGCCGGCATCTCCGGCGGCGAAGAAGGCGCGCTCAACGGCCCCTCGATCATGCCCGGCGGCCCCGCCGAGTCCTACACCAGCCTCGGGCCGCTGCTCGAAGAAATCTCCGCCCACGTCGACGGCGTCCCCTGCTGCACCCACATCGGCCCCGACGGCGCCGGACACTTCGTCAAAATGGTGCACAACGGCATCGAATACTCCGACATGCAACTCATCGGCGAGGCCTACCACCTGCTCCGCGACGCCCTCGGCCTGACCGCGCCCCAGATCGCCGACGTCTTCGCCGACTGGAACACCGGCGAGCTGGACAGCTACCTGGTCGAAATCACCGCCGAAGTACTGC
>NZ_BCSX01000017.1 GCF_001570425.1 Mycolicibacterium brisbanense | reverse complement strand
GTCCTACACCAGCCTCGGGCCGCTGCTCGAAGAAATCTCCGCCCACGTCGACGGCGTCCCCTGCTGCACCCACATCGGCCCCGACGGCGCCGGACACTTCGTCAAAATGGTGCACAACGGCATCGAATACTCCGACATGCAACTCATCGGCGAGGCCTACCACCTGCTGCGCGACGCCCTCGGCCTGACCGCGCCCCAGATCGCCGACGTCTTCGCCGACTGGAACACCGGCGAGCTGGACAGCTACCTGGTCGAAATCACCGCCGAAGTACTGCGCCAGGTCGACGCCACCACCGGCAAACCGCTGGTCGACGTCATCGTCGACGAAGCCGAACAAAAAGGCACCGGCCGCTGGACCGTCAAATCCGCCCTCGACCTCGGCGTGCCCGTCACCGGCATCGCCGAAGCCGTATTCGCCCGCGCCCTGTCCGGCTCGGTACCCCAACGCAAAGCCACCGCCGGACTGGCCTCCGGCACCCTCGGCGACAAACCCACCGACAGTAAACAATTCATCGACGACGTCCGCCAGGCCCTCTACGCCTCCAAAATCGTCGCCTACGCCCAAGGGTTCAACCAGATCCAGGCCGGCAGCACCGAATACGACTGGAACATCACCCCCGGAGACCTGGCCACCATCTGGCGCGGCGGCTGCATCATCCGCGCCAAATTCCTCAACCGCATCAAAGACGCCTACGACGCCGACCCGCAGCTGGCCACCCTGCTCGCCGCCCCCTACTTCCGCGACGCGGTCGAAGCCGCCATCAACAGCTGGCGCCGCGTCGTCATCACCGCCACCGCCCTGGGCATCCCCATCCCCGGCTTCTCCTCGGCGCTGTCCTACTACGACGCGCTACGCACCGAACGGCTCCCCGCCGCCCTCACCCAAGGCCTACGCGACTTCTTCGGCGCCCACACCTACGGACGCATCGACGCCGAACCCGGCCAAAAATTCCACACCCTCTGGAGCGGCGACCGCACCGAAATCCAGGCCTGAGTAGATTCGTTGCCGTGAGGTTTCTGGACGGACACACCCCGCCGTACGACTTGACCTACAACGATGTGTTCATCGTTCCCGGGCGGTCGGACGTCGCGTCGCGCTTCGATGTCGACCTGTCCACCGTCGACGGCTCCGGGACGACCATTCCGGTGGTCGTGGCGAACATGACGGCGGTGGCAGGCCGGCGGATGGCCGAGACCATCGCGCGCCGCGGCGGCATCGTGGTGCTCCCCCAGGACCTGCCGATCACCGCGGTGGCCGACACCGTCCAGTTCGTCAAGAGTCGCGACCTGGTGGCCGACACCCCGGTGGTGCTCGGCCCGGAAGATTCGGTGTCCGATGCGATGGCGCTGATTCACAAGCGGGCCCACGGCGTCGCGGTGGTGACGTTCGAGGGCAGGCCGATCGGATTGGTCACCGAGGCCAGCTGCACCGGCGTCGACCGGTTCGCCCGGGTCCGCGACGTGGGTTTATCCGATTTCGTGACGGCGCCGGTAGGCACCGAACCACGCCAGGTGTTCGATCTGCTCGAGCATGCGCCGGTCGATGTCGCGGTGCTCACCGCTCCCGACGGCACCCTGGCCGGCGTCCTGACCCGTACCGGCGCGATCCGGGCCGGGATCTACGCACCCGCGGTCGACGCCTCCGGGCGGCTGCGGGTGGCCGCGGCGGTCGGCATCAACGGTGATGTCGCGGGCAAGGCCCGCGCGCTGGTCGAGGCGGGCGCCGATCTGCTCGTCGTCGACACCGCGCACGGGCACCAGCTCAAGATGCTCGACGCCATCAAGGCGGTGGCGTCGCTGGATCTCGGGGTACCGCTGGCGGCGGGCAACGTGGTCTCCGCCGGGGGCACCCGCGACCTGATCGAGGCGGGCGCGACGATCGTCAAGGTCGGCGTCGGCCCCGGCGCCATGTGCACCACCCGGATGATGACCGGCGTCGGCCGGCCACAGTTCTCCGCCGTGGTCGAATGTGCCTCCGCGGCAAAGCAACTCGGAGCGCACGTGTGGGCAGACGGCGGAGTGCGTCATCCGCGGGACGTGGCGCTGGCGCTGGCCGCCGGCGCCTCCAACGTGATGATCGGCTCGTGGTTCGCCGGTACCTACGAATCCCCCGGAGATCTGCTGCGCGACCGCGACGACCGGCCCTACAAGGAGAGCTACGGCATGGCCTCCAAGCGCGCCGTGGCAGCCCGCACCGCGGGCGACAGCCCGTTCGACCGGGCCCGCAAGGCACTGTTCGAGGAGGGCATCTCGACCTCCCGGATGGCGCTGGACGCGGCGCGGGGCGGCGTTGAGGACCTGCTCGACCACATCACCTCGGGCGTGCGCAGCACGTGCACCTATGTGGGTGCCGCCACCCTGCCCGAACTGCACGAGAAGGTGGTGCTCGGCGTGCAGTCGGCGGCAGGTTTCGCCGAAGGGCATCCGCTGCCGAGCGGTTGGTGACGCAGCCTGCTGCTCGTGGCCGCGATAGGATAGAAGCTCATCGCATTCAGAGCTGGCCAGATTTCGCTGCGCCATCCGAACGAAAGGGTTCACGTGCCGCAGGCACCCGCTGAGGCCTCCGGTTCTGAACCGGCCTTCTCCGCGGAACAGCAGACAGGATCGGACGCCGACACGGGCGACCCCTCTACTAGTCGGCCGGGCCTGCTGCCCGGCGCCCCGCAGGCGAGGACCCGATGAACTCCGACCTGGTCTTCTCGCTGCTCTCGATCCTGGCGATCATTCTGCTCACCGCGGGTACCGCGATCTTCGTCGCGGCCGAGTTCGCGCTCACCGCGCTGGAACGCAGCACGGTCGAGGCCAACGCCCGCACCGGTGACCGCCGCGACCAGATGGTCCGGCGCGCCCATCGCACCTTGTCCTTCCAGCTGTCCGGCGCCCAGGTCGGCATTTCGATCACCACGCTGGCCACCGGTTACCTCGCCGAGCCCGTCGTCGGCCGGCTGGTCCGGCCGGGCCTGGACGCACTGGGCATCCCCGCCAACCTCTCCGGTGGCCTGTCGCTGTTCTTCGCTGTGGTGATCGCCACGTCGTTGTCGATGGTGTTCGGCGAGCTGGTGCCCAAGAACCTGGCGGTGGCCCGCCCGGTCCCGACAGCCCGCGCCGCGGCCCCGTTCCAGCTGCTGTTCTCGACGTTGTTCACCCCGGTCATCCGGATGACCAACGGCACCGCGAACTGGATCCTGCGCAGGCTGGACATCGAGCCTGCCGAGGAATTGCGTTCGGCCCGCTCGGGCCAGGAGCTGGCGTCGCTCGTGCGCAATTCGGCGCGCAGCGGCTCCCTGGACCCGACGACGGCGCTGCTCGTCGACCGGTCACTGCAGTTCGGCGAGCGGACCGCCGAGGAACTCATGACACCGCGGTCGAAGATCGAGGCGCTCGAAGCCCACGACACGGTCACCGACCTGCTGGAGGTCGCGATCAGGACGGGGTATTCGCGCTTCCCCATCGTCGAGGGTGACCTCGACGAGACCATCGGCGTGGTGCACGTCAAACAGATCTTCACGGTCCCCCGCGAAGAACGCGCCCGCACCCGGCTGGCCGCGCTGGCCTTGCCCGTCGCACGGGTGCCGTCCGCACTCGACGGCGATGCGGTGATGGCCCAGATCCGCGCCAACGGGCTGCAGACCGCGCTGGTGGTCGACGAGTACGGCGGCACCGCGGGCATGGTGACGGTCGAGGACCTGATCGAGGAGATCGTCGGCGACGTCCGCGACGAACACGACGACGCCACCCCGGACGTCGTGCCGGCAGGCCGCGGCTGGCAGGTCTCGGGTCTGCTGCGTATCGACGAGGTCGCCACCGAGACGGGCTTCCGCGCCCCGGAGGGCGAATACGAGACGATCGGCGGGCTGGTGCTGCAGCAACTCGGCCACATCCCCGAACGGGGCGAGGCCGTCGAGCTGGTCGCGTTCGACCCGGACCAACCGAGCGACGAACCCGCCCGCTGGCTGGCCACTGTGGTGCGGATGGACGGGCGGCGCATCGATCTGCTGGAGCTGACCGAACTGGGCCGGCGCTCAGAACAGGGAGCCGACAACCATGGGTGACGTCTTCGGTGTGCTGCTCACCATCGTGCTGCTGGCAGCCAACGCATTCTTCGTGGCCTCGGAGTTCGCGCTCATATCGGCCCGCCGCGACCGGCTGCAGGCGTTGGCCGAGCAGGGCAAGCACAGTGCGGTGACCGTCATCCGCGCGGGCGAGAACCTGTCGCTCATGCTGGCCGGGTCGCAGCTGGGCATCACGATCTGCTCGATCCTGCTGGGTCGCGTGGGCGAGCCCGCGGTGGCCCATCTGCTGTCGAAACCGTTCGAGCTCGTCGGGGTCTCCGACGCGATACTGCACACGGTGTCGTTCGTGGTGTCGCTGGCGATCGTCGTGACACTGCACGTTTTGCTCGGCGAGATGGTGCCGAAGAACATCGCCATCGCAGGCCCGGAGTCGGCGGCCATGCTGCTGATCCCGACGTATCTGGTCTACATCCGCGCGGCCCGGCCGTTCATCGCGTTCTACAACTGGTGCGCCAACGCCACACTGCGGCTGTTCCGGGTCGAGACCCGCGACGAGCTCGAGTCCGCGGTCTCGACCGTCGAGCTCTCGGAGATGATCGCCGAATCTCTGTCGGAAGGCCTGCTCGACGCCGAGGAGCACCTGCGGTTGACCCGGGCGCTGCAGACCCGGACCCGCAAGGTGGCCGATGTCGCGATGCCGCTGTCGGAGATGCATGCCATCCGCGTCGCCGCCCCCGGCTCGGGCCCGATGGTCGGCGACGTCGAACGGGCCCTCACCGAGACCGGCTACTCCCGCTTCCCGGTGGCCGATTCGTTCGGCGAGTTCATCGGATATCTGCACATCAAGGACGTGCTGCCGGAGGTCGACGATCCCGAGGCCGTCCTCGACGTGTCGATGGTTCGGCCACTGCCGCAGGTGCCTGCGTCGCTCCCGGTGCCCGACGCGTTGTCGCGGCTGCGGCGCAGCAACAGCCACCTGGCACTGGTCACCGATGACGGGGCCGGCGGCGCGGTCACCGCGATGGTGGCGCTGGAGGATCTGGTCGAGGACCTGGTGGGGACCGTGCGCGACGGGACCCACCGTGTCTGAGCTGGTGCTCGACGAGGCGGACTGGACCGAACGGGAGCAGCGTCACCGCACCCGGGTCAACCATTTCCTGACGCCGCACCTGCACCGCCAGGAACGCGGCCAGGCGCACCCGGTGTGGGACTTCCTGTTCACCTACTACAGCCTGCGGCCGCGCCAGCTGCGTCGCTGGCATCCGGGGTTCGGCGTGGTGCTGGGTGGTCCGGCGGCCCGGCGCTATCTCGGTGCGAGCGGCTACGGCAGCCATGGTGACGGGGTCGGGGTGACGCCGGCGCATCTGAGCTCGCGCGCCGACACGGTCCGGTTCATCGCGCAGCTGCTGCGGGCGACGGCGACCCGCCCGCCCCGGCTGAACTGCTTCGGCCTGCACGAGTGGGCGATGGTGTACCGCACGCCCGAGAAGCGGCACGGCCAGGTTCCGCTGCGGCTCGGCGCCGCCGGAACCGACGCGGTCGTGGAGTCGCTGCCGCTGCGCTGCAGCCACTTCGACGCGTTCCGGTTCTTCACCGAACCGGCCGTCCCCCGCAACGAGCAGCGGCTGAGCCGCGAGACGCAGATACGCACCGAGCAACCGGGCTGCATCCACGCCGCCATGGACTGCTACAAGTGGGCATACAAGCTGGGCCCGCTGGTGGCCTCCGAGCTGGTCGTGGACGCTCTCGAGCTGGCCGCCGACGCGCGGGCCGTCGACATGCGGGCCAGCCCGTATGACCTCGGTGATTACGGCTTCGCACCGATCGCGATCGAAACGGCGGGCGGGCGGGCCGAATATGTGCGTGCCCAGCAGGACATCGCCGGGCGGGCAGCTCCGTTGCGGGCCCGGCTGCTCGCCGAATGCGACACCCTGCTCGACGTGCTGGACACCGAAACATCGGCGCCCCGCGCGCGATAAGCAAGATGTACGAGCGCAGACCCGCGTCGAGCCAAGGAGGTCATCCATGCGCGCAACGACCGTGATCGCGTCGGCGTCGCTGTTGCTCGGCACCGTCGGCCCGGCGCCGGCTCACGCCGCCCCGGAATGCCAGCCGGGCACCGTCAGGCTCACGGCCGTGAGCACCGACGCCACGCAGGGCACCATCACGGGCTCCCCGGTCGGTGGCGGGGCACCGATCACCCTGAGCGGTCCGCTCGAGGCCTACCAGAAATCGGAAGGGTTCGGGGACAACCCGCCTCCGGCGGTCAAGCAGTGGGACGACACGCTCGACCAGGTGAACGTCCCCATCGCACCCGACGACCCCAACTGGTACGGCCGCGCCAAGAGCCGGGCCTTCGCGTCGCGGTCGTTGAACGATCTCGCCGTCTCGTTCCCGGCAAACACTCTGGTCGTCCACTATTGGCAGGGCGACCCGCCCGGTGCTGCATGCGCCATGTCGTCCATTCAGCCCGTGGCCCCGTAGGTGCACTCCCAGCGAACGACACACGTGCACAGAAGGCCCCGAACAGCGCCGCACCCGTAATCGCCGCAATTACTGACCGGTACGATGAGCAAATTGCCGCTATCCCGGAATAAGGACTGAGAACTGATGACCGATCGCGTGAAGGTGGGCAACCTAGGGGTCGCCAAGGTGCTGCACGACTTCATCACCAATGAGGCGCTGCCCGGCACCGGGGTTGATCCCGACACCTTCTGGTCGGGTGTGGACAAGGTCGTCGCCGACCTCACCCCCAAGAACGAAGAGCTGCTCGCCCGTCGTGACGAACTGCAGGCGCAGATCGACAAGTACCACCGGGCCCATGTCATCGAGCCCTTCGACCTGGCCGACTACAAGCAGTTCCTCACCGAGATCGGCTACCTGCAGCCCGAGCCTGCCGATTTCAGCGTCACCGCCGCGGGGGTGGACGACGAGATCACCACCACGGCGGGCCCGCAGCTCGTGGTGCCGATCCTCAACGCGCGGTTCGCGCTCAACGCCGCCAACGCGCGGTGGGGTTCGCTCTACGACGCCCTGTACGGCACCGACGTCATCCCGGAAGATGACGGCGCCGAGAAGGGGTCGGGCTACAACAAGGTCCGCGGCGACAAAGTGATCGCGTACGCGCGCAAGTTCCTCGACGATTCCGTGCCGCTGGCCGCCGGTTCGTGGGCCGACGCCACCGGGCTCAAGATCGACGACGGCCAGCTGCTGGTCGAGTACGGCGACGGGTTGTCCACGGGATTGGCCGCACCCGAGGAATTCGTCGGCTACACCGGTGAGCTCGGCCAGCCGCAGTGGTCGGTGCTGCTCAAGCACCACGGGCTGCACATCGAGATCCTCATCGACCCCGACTCCCCCATCGGCTCCACCGACGCCGCAGGCATCAAGGACGTCGTCCTGGAATCCGCGATCACCACGATCATGGACTTCGAGGACTCCGTGGCCGCCGTCGACGCCGACGACAAGGTGCTGGGCTACCGCAACTGGCTGGGCCTCAACAAGGGAGACCTGACCGAAGAGGTCAGCAAGGGCGGCAAGACCTTCACGCGGGTGCTCAACCCCGACCGCACGTTCACCACACCTGACGGCGAGGGTGAGCTGACGCTGCCCGGACGCAGCCTGCTGTTCGTCCGCAACGTCGGGCATCTGATGACCAACGACGCCATCACCGACGCCGAGGGCAAGGAAATCCCCGAAGGCATCCAGGACGCGCTGTTCACCGGCCTGATCGCCATGCACGGATTGAAGAGCGGCGACGCCAACGGCCCGCTGCAGAACAGCCGCACCGGCTCGGTGTACATCGTGAAGCCCAAGATGCACGGGCCCGACGAGGTCGCGTTCACGTGTGAACTGTTCAGCCGCGTCGAGGACGTGCTGGGCCTGCCCGAAGCCACCCTCAAGGTCGGCATCATGGACGAGGAGCGCCGCACCACGGTGAACCTCAAGGCAGCCATCAAGGCCGCCGCCGACCGCGTGGTGTTCATCAACACCGGCTTCCTGGACCGCACCGGCGACGAGATCCACACCTCGATGGAGGCCGGCCCGATGATCCGCAAGGGCGCGATGAAGAGCCAGCCGTGGATCAAGGCCTACGAGGACAACAACGTCGACGTGGGCCTGGCCACCGGTCTGTCCGGCAAGGCCCAGATCGGCAAGGGCATGTGGGCCATGACCGAGCTGATGGCCGACATGGTCGAACAGAAGATCGGCCAGCCGAAGGCCGGCGCCACCACTGCGTGGGTGCCGTCCCCGACCGCCGCGACCCTGCACGCCATGCACTACCACGCCGTCGACGTGTTCGAGGTGCAGAAGGAATTGGCAGGCCGCGAACGCGCGTCGATCGACGATATGCTGACCATCCCGCTGGCCGACTCGTCGCTGACCTGGTCGTCGGAGGAGATCCACGAGGAGGTCGACAACAACTGCCAGTCGATCCTCGGCTACGTGGTCCGGTGGATCGACGCCGGTGTCGGCTGCTCGAAGGTGCCCGACATCCACAACGTCGCCCTCATGGAGGACCGGGCCACGCTGCGGATCTCCAGCCAGCTGCTGGCCAACTGGCTGCGCCACGGCGTGATCACCGCCGACGACGTCAAGACCAGCCTGCGCCGCATGGCCGCCGTGGTCGACGAGCAGAACGCGGGCGATCCCGACTACCTGCCCATGGCCCCCAACCCGGACGCCAGCATCGCATTCCAGGCTGCCCAGGAACTCATCCTGTCGGGCGCGGCGCAGCCCAATGGCTACACCGAGCCGATCCTGCACCGCCGCCGCCGCGAGTTCAAAGCGAGCGCTGCTGCGCAGTGACTAGACTTCGGCGGCGGAACCGGACGTTTGGTCGACGCGACGAGTACAGAGGCTAGGGATGGGTAGGCACAGCATTCCCGACGACCCCGAGGACTCAGCCGACGAACCCGAGCACGAACCGGGTCACCGGTCTGGTCGGTACGGCTCGGGCGGGTACGGCTCGGACGATTACGACAGGCCCGACTACGGGCGGCGGCCCGGCCCGCGTGATCCCGATTACCGCGACGCGGAGTACGAGGATCCCTATGGGGACGCCGAGTATGACGACGCGGGCTACGCGGGCTACCCCGATGACGACGATTACGCCGACGACGACGTCGACCGCGATGCGCCGACGACGCAGTTCAGTGCCGTCGGCCGGCGTCAGCCCAATGGCCGCCAACACGGCGGCGACTGGGACGGCGGGGAATGGACGGGCAGCCACCGCGCGGTCTCGACCGGTCGGCGCGGTGTCAGCGTCGGGGTGATCGCTGCGCTCGTCGGCGTCGTCGCGATCGTCGCTGTTGTCATCCTGTGGCGGTTCTTCGGCGATGTGCTCTCCAGCCGCAAGGACGCCGCGGCGGCCCGCTGCGTCGACGGGGACCTCGCGGTGGCCGTCATCGCCGACCCCACGATCTCCCCGACCGTCGAGACGCTGGCCGACAAATACAACGGGTCGGCCAACCCGATCGGTGACCGCTGCGTCAAGGTGCAGGTGAAGTCGGCCGAATCCGACCAGGTGGTCAGCGGATTCGCCAATGCGTGGCCCAAGGACCTCGGTGACAGGCCCGCGTTGTGGATCCCGGCCAGCGGGGTCTCCGAGGCACGGCTCGAGGCCACCGCGGGCGCCAAGACGGTCACCGACAGCCGCTCGCTGGTCACCTCGCCCGTGCTGCTCGCGGTGCCGCCGCAACTCAAAGACGCCTTGGCACAGCAGAACTGGTCGACGCTGCCGAACCTGCAGAGCAATCCGACCGCCTTGAACGATCTGAAGCTCAACGGCTGGGGCCCGCTGAAATTGGCTCTGCCCACTCGCAACAACGGTGACGCCGCCTACCTGGCCGGCGAGGCGGTGGCGGCGGCGTCGGCACCGTCGGGTGCGCCGGCCAGCGCCGGACTGGGCGCCGTCAACACGCTGCTCGGCGGAGCGCCCAAGCTCGACAATCCTGAACTGGGAACGGCTTTCGACGCCATGCTCAAGGCATCGGATCCGGCCGGTGCGCCCGTGCATGCGGTCGTCACCACCGAGCAACAACTTTTCCAGCGCGCCGGCTCGCTCAGCGACGCCAAGAGCGATCTCGCCGGTTGGGTGCCACCGGGCCCCACGGCGATGGCGGATTACCCGACGGTGTTGCTGACCGGAGACTGGTTGTCTCAGGAACAAGTCACGGCCGCCAGTGAATTCGCGCGTTTCATGCGTAAACCCGAGCAGCTCGGCGAGCTCGCCAAGGCCGGTTTCCGAGCCGAAGGCACGTCGGCGCCGTCCAGCGACGTGACCAAGTTCGCGCCCGTCAGCGCACCACTGTCGGTCGGCGACAACACAATGCGGGTCACCCTCGCCAACGCGATGACGGCACCGTCGACGAGCCCCGCCGTGACGATCATGCTGGACCAGTCGATGCCCACCGAGGAGGGCGGCAAGTCTCGGCTGGTGAATGTGGCTGCGGCACTGAACTCGCGGCTCAAGGCACTGCCTTCGACCTCCGAGGTGGGCCTGTGGACGTTCGACGGCACCGAGGGCCGCTCTGCGGTGTCGAGGGGCCCGTTGTCCGACCAGGTCGGCGGCGAACCGCGCTCGCAGGCAATCAGCTCGACTCTCGACGAGCAGACGGCCTCGGGCGGTGGTGCGGTCTCGTTTACCACGCTGCGCCTCATCTACACCGACGCGACGTCGAATTACCGTGATGGCAAAGAAAATTCGATCCTGGTGATCACCACCGGTCCGCACACCGACCAGAGCCTCGGCGGGCAGGGCCTGCAGGATTACATCCACGGAGCGTTCGACCCGGCCCACCCGGTCGCGGTGAACGTCATCGACTTCGGCGGTGACACCGACCGGGCCACCTGGGAGGCGGTCGCGCAGACCACCGGCGGCAAGTATCAGCACCTGACCAGTTCGGCCTCGCCCGAGCTGGCCGCTGCTGTTGCCACGATGTTGAGCTGACCCGGCAAAAGAGGTGCGTCGTGCCTCCCGGCGAACGGGAGAGAATACACACACCGACTTTTCAGGGGGTGCGATGACACTGACGGTGTCGCAGATATTGGGAACCCAACCCCAATCACTGCTCAACGCCGCAGAGGAGGTGGCCGGCTCTGCCAACCGCCTCGACGCGCAGATCTCGTCGCAGCGCTCACATCTGAGCCGGCTGGCGGGCAGCTGGACCGGTGGGGCGTCGACCGCTGCGCAGAAACAGGGCGCCGACATGCTCGTCGGGCAGGAGAGCTACCGCGACAAGCTGCGCGCCATGCAGCAGGTGATGTCCTCTGGTGGCCAGCAGCTGACCGGTATCAAATCGGCCTTGGACAGCATGGTCAACGGCGGGGCAAGCCAGTTCTGGAAGGTGGGCGACAACGGTTCGGTGACCCCCGGACCGCTGCTGCAGCAGTACGCCAGCCTCTTTCCGGTGCTTGGCATGCAGATCAAGCTCAAGGCGCTTGAGATGGAGACCGCGGTCAAGAAGATGCTCGCCGAATTCGAGCAGGCCGACAAGTCCACCGCGGACGCACTGCGCAAGTTCGCCGACGATCCCAAGGACGACGGCAAAGACGACAAGAAAGACGGCGACACCAAGCCCGAGGACAAACCCGAAACGCCGAAACCCCCGCCGACAGGTCAGAACCCGGCCGACATCGCCAAGGAATTCCTCGGCCGCAATGCCTCAGACCTCAAGCGCAGCGGCGACCTGCCGATGGATCCCAGCGTGCCCAACGACGTGTGCTGCGCCAACTTCGTCACCGCGACGCTGCAGAAGGCCGGGCTGATCGATTGGCACAGCAACGGCGTCGCCGACATGTCACAACGGCTCCAGGCCCAGGGCTGGCACATGGTGCCCGCATCGGAGGCCAAACCCGGTGACGTCGCGGTGATCAACGGCAGCCAGCACACCGAACTCGTCGCCAGCAACGACGGCGGCCGGATCACGCTGATCGGTTCGAACAACAAGAATGCCGACGGCAGCCAAGTGGTCAGCTACGGAAACCCGTACGGCCAGGTGATGTACCTGTCACCGCCCTGATCTGACAGGGGCGGTTCAATCCGTCGGGATCCGGAAGATCGCCGCGGGCGCCCCGTAGCGTTCGGCCCAACCGTCCCATGCCAGGTCGGTCGGACCGACGGCACTGTCGACCCTCGTCCATGCGGCGCCGTTGTCGCGGAACAGGCCCGCGTAGGTGCGTGACCTACCGCCGTTGGCGGCAGCTTCGGCAAACGGCGTGCCGCCGTAGTCGAACGGGAGACCGTCGGCGCCCACAATCTTGCCGTACACGAACGCCCAGCCGTCTTCGATATTGACGGTCTTCTCCTCGAACTCGGCGGGCACGCCGAGCTGAGCCCTCAGATCAGCCACCACCGGATGCACAACGCCCCCTTCCGCGGAACCGGAACCCGCCCGCCAGGGTAGATGCCGACAACGCCTCAGCAAAACCCGATTTTGGTGCGCGGACCGACGGTATGGGCCTATTACGATCATCTTCGGGCGGCAGTCGCCGCCGCTGGGGACGATCGACAGGCGGGGGTTGCCGTGCCGTGACCGAAACACTCAACGTCAACCCTGCGGCACTGCGCGAGGCCGCCAGCGGTCTGAGCGAGGCGGTCACCAGTTTCCGTGGACCCGGCAACGCGCTGACCGCCGCGGCGGGCCCACTTTCCGGCCTTGATGTCGCGTCCGCGTGCAGCCAGGTCGCCGATGCCATCGACCGCCAGGCCCAATCACTGGGTACCAAGGTGACCAAGTTCGCCGACAATCTCACGTCCGCCGCCGGCGCCTATGAGAAAGGCGACCGCGAGGCCGCCGAGCGGGTCAAGTTCGAACCCGGCGACAAACCCGAGGACAAGCCGGGCGACACCCCGGCGCCACCACCCACCGACAACGGCAACTATCGCCCGATCACCGTCGAGCAGCTGCGCAAGATCGTCCCCGAACTCAGCCAGGCGAAGGCCGAGGAGATGATCGGCCCGTTGAACGACGCGATGAAGCAGGGCGGTATGAACACGCCGCAGCGCCAAGCGGCGTTCATCTCGCAGATCGCGGTGGAATCGGACCGGTTCCGCACCTACGAGGAGTACGCCGACGGCAGCCAGTACGAGGGCCGCACGGATCTGGGCAACACCCAGCCCGGCGACGGCAAGAAGTACAAGGGCCGCGGCGTCATCCAGATCACCGGGCGGTCCAATTACACGCAGATGAGCAAGGACCTCGGCGTCGACTTCGTCAACCATCCCGAACTCGCGGCCACGCCGGAGTATGCGTTCAAAAGTGCTGTGTGGTATTGGAATTCGCGCGACGGCAACGCCATCGCCGACGGCGGAGACATCACCGCCATCACCCGAATGGTCAACGGCGGCACTCACAACCTGGCCGAACGGACCGACTACTACAACCGAGGATTGCAGGTGCTTGGCGGATGACGATCTCTTCGAAACTTGCTGTGCTGTGCGCTGTTCCGGCTCTGGCCGTCGGTGTCGCCGCATGCGGCACCTCGACGTCGCAGCAGTCGCAACCGGCGGCCTCGGCCACCACCGAGGCGGTGTCGACGGCGCCCCGCACGGTGGTGGTGCAGTCCGCTCCGGAGGCGACGGCCGTCGCGACCACCACGGTGCGTCCCGACGTGTCACCCGACGAGGAATGCCCGGGCGCGGAGTTCAAGGTCGAGCAGTTCATCGGATCGTGGCAGGAATCGGGCGACCCCACCGTCACGACCCTGTCCCCGCACGGATCGCTGGAATCGAATACCGACGGTAAGAAGGAATTCGGCACCTGGCAGTTCACGCCGTGGGACGCCACGCCCGCCAAGCCCAGCAGGCCGTCCTCTGCGCCGAATTCCTGTGTGCTGTGGCTGCATTGGATCGCCGACTCCGGCAATCTCGATCTGGTCTACGTGCCGCTCAAGGTCACCGACACCAGCATCCAACTGAGCTACGTCGGCCGCGGCAACACCATCGACTGGCAGCGCACCGCTGCGCAGTAACTGCGCAGCGGTCCCCGTCGCCTAGGCGAACGCCTCTACCGGCGGGCACGAGCACACGAGGTTGCGGTCGCCGTACGCGCCGTCGATGCGGCGCACCGGCGGCCAGACCTTCGGCCGGAAACCCTTGCCCAGCGGGTAGGCGGCCTGCTCGCGCGTGTACGGATGGTCCCACTCGGCCACCAGCAGGCATTCGGCCGTGTGCGGCGCACCCCGCAGCGGGTTGTCGTCCACCGACCACTCGCCCGAGCCGACGCGGTCGATCTCGGCGCGGATGGCGATCATCGCGTCGCAGAACGCATCGACCTCGGCCAGGCTCTCGCTTTCGGTAGGCTCCACCATCAGCGTGCCCGCCACCGGGAAGCTCATGGTCGGAGCGTGGAACCCGTAGTCGGCCAAGCGTTTTGCCACATCGTCGACCGTGACACCGGTGTCCTTGGTGATCGCGCGCAGATCCAGGATGCACTCGTGGGCGACCATGCCGTTCTCACCGGTGTAGAGCACCGGGTAATACTCGTCGAGCCGGCGTGCGATGTAGTTGGCCGACGCGATGGCCGTGAGCGATGCCGCGCGCAGCCCGTCTGCGCCCATCATCCGGATGTAGGCCCAGGTGATCGGCAGGATCGAGGCCGAGCCGTACGGTGCCGCCGACACGACGGGCCGCGCGGCCCCATCGGCCTGAGCGTCGTCGGCCAATTCGTCGGCGAGCGGGTGCCCCGGCAGGTAGGGCGCCAGGTGCGACCGCACCGCGACCGGCCCGACGCCCGGGCCGCCACCACCGTGCGGGATGCAGAACGTCTTGTGCAGGTTCAGATGGCTGACGTCGCCGCCGAACCGGCCCGGCCGGGCCAGCCCGACCAGGGCGTTGAGGTTGGCCCCGTCGACGTAGACCTGACCGCCGTTGTCGTGCACGGCGGCGCAGATCTCGGCGATGTCGTGCTCGTACACCCCATGGGTGGAGGGGTAGGTGATCATCAGTGCCGCAATGCGATCGGCGTGCTCGGCGACCTTGGCGCGCAGATCGTCCAGATCGACGTCACCGTTGGGCCGGCACGCCACCACGACCACCCGCATGCCGGCGAGCGCGGCCGACGCGGCGTTGGTGCCGTGTGCGCTCGATGGGATCAGGCAGATGTCACGGGCGGCCTGACCGTGTGCCACGTGGTAGGCCTTGATCGCCAACAGGCCGGCGTACTCCCCCTGCGAACCCGCGTTGGGTTGCAGCGACACCTCGTCGTAGCCCGTGATCGCGGTCAGCCAGTCCTGCAGATCGGCGATGAGCCTGCGCAGTCCCGGAGTGTCCGACGCGGGCGCGAAGGGATGCTGGCGGGCGAACTCCGGCCAGGTGATCGGCTCCATCTCAGCCGCGGCGTTGAGCTTCATGGTGCACGAACCCAGCGGGATCATCGTGCGGTCCAAAGCCAGGTCCTTGTCGGCCAACGACCGCAGGTAGCGCATCATCTCGGTCTCGGTGCGGTACCGGCTGAATGCGGGGTGGGTGAGGAACTCGGAGGTGCGCGTGGCGATATCTGCGGACGCGAGGAGCACATCGGGTTCTGTCGAGCTCGGCTCGGCGGCGCGAACACCGAACGCCTCGAGCACCGCGGCCACGTGGGCGTCGGTGGTGGCCTCGTCGCAGGACACCGAGACGTGGTCGGCGTCGACCCGCCACAGGTTGATTCCCCTGGCCTTGGCTGCGGCGACGACGTCGTCGGCGCGGCCCGGCACGCGGGCCAGCACGGTGTCGAAGTATGTGTCGTGCACCAGCGCGTCGCCGAGCGCCGCAGCGATCGCGTCGGCGTGGCCGTGCACGCGGCGCGCAATGGCGGTCAGCCCGTCGGCACCGTGATAGCTGGCGTACATGGCCGCCATCACGGCCAGCAGCACCTGAGCGGTGCAGATGTTGCTGGTGGCCTTGTCGCGGCGGATGTGCTGTTCACGGGTCTGCAGTGCCAGCCGGTACGCCGGTGCCCCATCGGCGTCGACGGAGACCCCGACCAGGCGGCCCGGCAGCTGGCGGGCGTGCTTGGCGTGCACCGCCAGGTATCCGGCGTGCGGGCCGCCGAATCCCATTGGCACGCCGAACCGTTGGCTGGTCCCGAAGGCCACGTCAGCACCGACGTCGCCGGGCGAGGTGATGAGGGTCAGCGCCAGCAGATCGGCTCCGACCGCGACCAGTGCCCCACGCTCGTGGCACTGCGACACCAGGCTGGTCCAATCCACGATCCGGCCGCTGGCAGCCGGCATCTGCACGATCGCCCCGAAGAAGTCGCCGTCGGGCAGACCCTGGGTCAGGTCGGCACGGACGATCTCGATGCCGAGTGGCTCCGCACGGGTCGCCAGCACCGCCGCCGTCTGCGCGTAGATGTCGGTGTCGACGGCCAGCCGGTTGGCCGGCCCTCTGACGGCGCGGTGCATGAGCGTCATCGCCTCGGCGGCCGCGGTGGCCTCATCGAGCATGGAGGCGTTGGCCACCTCGAGTCCGGTGAGATCGCAGATCATGGTCTGGAAGTTCAGCAGCGCCTCCAGGCGACCCTGGCTGATCTCGGGCTGGTAGGGCGTGTAGGCCGTGTACCACGCCGGATTCTCAAGAATGTTGCGCCGCAAGACCGGTGGGGTCAGCGTGTCGAAGTAACCCTGCCCGATCATCGATGTCGCGACAGTGTTGGTGTCGGCCAGCGCCCGCAGCTCGGCCAGCGCCTCATCCTCGGTGGCGGCGGGGGGCAGGCGGTCCAGGCCGGGTGCACGGCCGTCGGCGGCGAGTCCGTCGAGAATGCCTGCGGGCAGTGCCTTGGCAGCGAGGTCGTCGAGCGACGCGACACCGATCACGTCGAGCATCGTGCTGACGGCGGCGGAGTCCGGCCCGATGTGCCGGTCGACGAAACGTGCTTGCTGCTGATCGGACACCCAAGGCTCCCTCATTGCGGCCCCGCCACGGTGGGTCGAGGTGGCAGCCCCGTCGAAAGACGTGCTGCGCTCCCCTCTCCCTCTGTCGTCAACCCGGTCCCGGGCGCCTGAGAGATTCGACGCCAACGGGCGTCTTTCCCCATGGGCGGGCGCTCGCGCGGAGCGCCGCTTTCCAGAGGCATCGGGGCCCGTGCGGTCCTGGGTGCCTGAGAGGTTGACGGAGAGGTGTTGCTCCTTCGGCGTCCGTAGCTGGCGGCCACGAAACTCTCCCGCACAAGGGCGATGCGCAGCCGATTCTACCGGCCGCTATCGGCACCGGCGAACACGCCGCGCGCACTCGGCGGGCGGCGGCGACGAGGCGCGTCAGCCGATCTTGCGGTCGCGGCTCTTGCGGCGCGAGGCCAGTTCGTCCTCGGGTGCGGCGATGGACTCACCGCCGTCGGCACGCTCACCCGGGAAGTCGGCGATGGCACCGGTGAGTTCGCGCATGGCGCCCGACACCGCGATACCGAACACGCCCTGACCGCCCTGCAGCAGGTCGACCACCTCTTCGGCCGAGGTGCACTCGTAGACGGTGGTGCCGTCGGAGAACAGCGTGATGTTGGCCAGATCCTGAACGCCGCGCTGGCGCAAGTGGTCCACGGCCACCCGGATGTTGTGCAACGAGATGCCCGTGTCGAGCAGTCGCTTGACGATCTTGAGGACCAGGATGTCCTTGAACGAGTACAACCGCTGGCTGCCGGAACCGGCCGCGCCGCGGATGGAGGGCACCACCAGCGAGGTGCGGGCCCAGTAGTCCAGCTGCCGATAGGTGATGCCTGCGATCTGGCACGCACTCGGACCGCGGTAACCGACCAGTTCGTCCGGTACAGAATCGTCGGGGAACAACCCACCCTGAACGGGCTCGCTGGCCGGCCGAACGGGCGGTTCAACCCCGCTTCCCGTGGTCAGATCCAACTCTCCCTGTCGTGGCGTGTCACCCACTGTGAATCCTCTCGCCGATCGAACCCGCCTACCTCATCCGCTGCCGTGACCTGCACCGCAGCGGGTTTGCTGCGAGCCCGAATGTGTCGAGCATACGCTTCCCGCCGAGCCCTGACTGCTCGTCGCCCTCAAAGTATGGCTGCCCAAAACGGACTTGGATGACACCCACACCGCGTGTCGACACCTGGTGCGTCAGTTGAGACGCATCCGTGACCTGCGGCAGCCGGTCACGTGGCCTTGAAATCGTCGGGCGACACGCTGTCGAGGAACTCTTTGAATTTCTCCACCTCGTCCTCACGGACGGTGCCTGCGGCTTCCTCGTCGTTCTCATCGGGGATCAACAGCCCGGCCTCGGCCAGCACCGCTTCCTCCACGTAGATCGGAACCCCGACCCGCAGGGCAATGGCCACCGAATCAGACGGCCGAGCTGACACCGTGATGTCGCGGTCGAAGATCAGGTCGGCGTAGAAGGTGCCTTCCTGCAGGTCGACGATCCGCACCTCTTTGAGTGAATGCCCAAGCGCGGCAATGAGATCTCGGATCAGATCATGTGTCAGCGGGCGGGCCGGCTCGACCCCTTGCTGCTCCAGCACGATGGCGGCGGCTTCCGACTGCCCGATCCAGATCGGCAGGTAGCGGTCGCCGTTGGACTCGCGGAGCAGCAACACCGGCTGGTTCTGCGGCTGTTCCACGCGAATGCCGACTACCCGAACCTCAGCCATCTGTGCCTACCCTCCGCACCGCTGTGCTGCCACGTCGTTCATAACCGTCTGTAGCCGACTCGTCTCCAGGTGCATCGACCCGGAAGCGAAATGGCCTCAACGCCAAGTCTAATCCTCAGCGGTCGAGAACGTCCCGCACCGCCGACTTGATCAACGACGTGTGCAGGGTGATCGCGAGCGCGGCCACCTCCCGCGCAAGGTCGTCGGCGCGGTCCCTGGCCCCGGCCTTGTCGGCCTTGACCACCGGTCCGGCGATCTGGGCGATCAGGTCCGACTGCCGGTCGGCGGCTGATCGGAATGCGCGCAGATGCCGGGGCTCTACGCCGTAATCGGCGAGCGCCCCGGCGCACTGCGCGATGACAACCGAATGTTCGTCGAAGAATCCGCCCGGCCCGGTGGTGATCACGCCGTACTTGACCAACGCGCTCAGCATCGCGTCCTCGACGCCTGACCGGGCCAGTACGTCCTCCCGGGACAGCCGCACCTGAGTCGGTGCCACCGCGGATGCCGCGGCAGCTCCGTCGGCCTGTTCCACGGCCACCAAACGCGGTACACCGTAGGCGGATCCGCTCTGTGGCAGCTCACCGTCGGGTTGGGCGTCCAACTGCGCCTTGATCACCTTCAACGGCAGGTACTGATCCCGCTGGGCGGTGAGGATGAACCGCAGCCGCGCACAGTCGTACGCGGTGAAACGCCGATAACCCGACGCGGTGCGTTCCGGTGTGACCAACCCCTCGGCTTCCAGGAACCGGATTTTCGAGATGGTCACATCCGGAAAGTCACCGCGGAGCAGATCCAGGACAGCACCGATCGACATTCCGGCCAGTGCAGGTCGGTCAGGCTGACTCATCGGCTCTTCGCGCGAGCGCTCATCGCAGTCATCGGCTTGTCCCGCCAGCGCTCATCGCAGTCATCGGCTTGTCCCGCGAGCGCTCATCGCTAGCTGGACGAGCTGCTGTCGTCGTCGGACCTGGGGCCGGTCAGGAACACCAGGCGGAACTTGCCGATCTGGACCTCGTCGCCGTTGGACAGCACCGCGGAGTCAACCGGCTCACGGTTGACGTAGGTGCCGTTGAGGCTGCCGACGTCGACAACCTGGAACTCGGCGCCCTCCAGGCGGAACTCGGCATGGCGACGGCTCACGGTCACGTCATCGAGGAAGATGTCGCTGTCCGGGTGCCGGCCTGCCGACGTGGTCGGCTGGTCCAGAAGGAACCGCGAGCCCGCATTCGGCCCGCGTTTGACGACAAGCAACGCCGAACCCGAGGGAAGTCCCTCAACCCCCGAGACGGTGCCCTCGGCACTCGTCGTCGCGGGCGCGTCCAGCTCGTTGAGGAAGTCCGCACGGAAGACGGATGTCGTCTCCACCGTGACTTCGTCAGACGTCTGGTCGGCCCCCACATTGCTGTTTTTGTCCGTCACCCGCTGCTCCTCACTGGCTGCTGTGGCGTTGCCCGGCGGGGCCCCCAGCCGTCGTCGGTCTCACGTTGACCGTACCGCGCAACGGGCCTTGTTGTGTCCACCACTGCCGGATCTGATGCGGTGGAAATCTGTGCGCTGCGTACGGTCGAACAGGTCGCTGCAAACCCTAACAACTCGTTACTCCGACGCGACGGCGCGGTAGCCGTCCGCATCGAGCAGGTCGGTCAGCACGTCCGCGAGGACGCCCGACTCCAGCTGCAGGTCCACCAGCCATCCCTCACCGTACGGGTCGGAGTTGACCAGCTGTGGGTTGCCCTCCAGATCACCATTGACAGCAACAACTTTCGCCGTGACCGGCGCATACAGGTCGGAAACCGACTTGGTCGATTCCACTTCCCCGAACGAGTCACCAGCGCTCAGGTCGGTGCCGACGTCCGGCAGCTGCACGAACACCACGTCGCCCAGCGCCGACTGGGCATAGTCGGTGATACCCACGCGTACCGTGTCATCACCGGTGCGCTGCACCCACTCGTGCTCGGACGTGTAGTACAGGTCGGCTGGGATATCGCTCACGGCGCTCCTTGATTGTCAGGTCGGATCGGTCGGACTCACTTGACGGGCTGAGCGTATTGGCGTGGTTTCGGTTGCCGCAAGGCGGTTACGTCGACCCGCTGGGCTTGTTGTACCACCATCGTCCCGCCGACCCGCTTGATACTGTCCATCGCACCGCCGGGAATGTTCATCGCCGCTGCGAGAGTAGGTGGATCGCCAATGGCCAGAACCGAATACGGCGGCCCCACGGCGACGTTGTCGATGATGAGCTGACCGGGCGTGCCGACCACCCAGGTGTCGACGCCGACACGGACGGCGGTTTGCTGATCGGCCCCGCCACCGCGGATCTCGATGGCCTCGGCCCCTGCCGCCCGCAGTTCGTTGATCACGTCGAGCATGGTCTCGGCCGCCACCCCGGGTGCGTTGTCCTCGATGGTCAGCGTGACACCCGGTCCGGTGGCGGCGACCGTCCCGATCTGGATCGACAGCGCAGCCAACCGGGCCTGGGCGTTCTCGATCGCGGTCTGGTCGCTGCTGCCCGACGCCTGCAGCTGTTGCAGGGTGCGCTGCAGGTCGGCCACCTCGGTGCTCAGCGAGGCCTCGCGCTGCTGCAGGGAATCCAGCAGGATCAGCAGGTCGGCCGGTCGAGCGGTTTCCAGCGAATCGCCGGAATCGTTCTGGCGGACCTGCGTGACGATCGCCGCTCCGAGCAGTACACACAGCAGCAGGCCCAGCGCGCCGAAGATCAGCTGCGACCGGCCTTGTTGCGCGACGGCCAGGCTCTTCCACCGGGTCCGCGGTGTGCCGTCGGGCATTTCGTGCCGCCCGTGATGGTCCCCGGGTTGCTCGTGCGCGGGCGCCTCCGCCGCGTCGGTGCCCTTCTCGACCGCCGCGTCGGTGCCGCTGTCGGCCTCGGGGGCCTTCTCGGGCGGCGTCTCCTTCACGTCGGCCTCCCCGGCTGGCTCTCCCGGCGGGTCGGGCAGTTCGGCGTCCTGCGGGCGCTCGGCGTCGCTCATATCAGGCGCCGAACAGCCTGCGTCGCAACGCAGCAGCGTTGCCGAAGATCCGGATACCGAGCACCACGATGATGGCCGTCGACAGCTGGGTGCCGACACCCAGCTGATCACCGACGTACACGATCAACGCGGCGACCAGCACGTTGAAGACGAACGAGATGACGAACACCTTGGAGTCGAAGATGCGTTCCAGGTAGGCCCGCAGGCCGCCGAACACCGCGTCGAGCGCCGCGACGACGGCGATCGGCAGGTAGGGCTCGACGAATTCAGGCACGCTGGGGTGAAACACCAGCCCCAGCACGATCCCGACGACAAGTGCGGCGATTCCGATCATCTACCTGGTCAATCCTGTGTCTCTCAAGGTGGTCCAATCTGCTTGGCGAAGTTCACATCTCGTACCGAGACCGCCGGTACGCTCAGGCCGTCACCGGCACTGACGCTGACCCCGACACCGTATGAGGTCTCCAACAGCCGTAGCCGTTGCAGACCGGGGCTGCGGTTGAAGACGTCGGCCATGCCGTGTGGCGGTCCGATGGCCACGATGGCATACGGACTGGTGATCGGCTGATTGTCGACCAGAATGCCGCCCCCCGCCTGCCGGATGGTGACCCCCGGCCCGACGCGCACCCCGCCGACCGAGATCGCTTCGGCGCCACTGACCCACAGCGAATTGACCACGAGTTGCAGATCCCGGTCGAGGATCACCTGCTGACTGCCCGCCACGCGTTGCTTGGACACGTCGCTGAGATCCTTCGACATGCCGGGATCGGTCACCGTGACGGTGAGGCCCGGACCGATCATCGGCGTCGCGGCGGCGGCGATGTTGGCCGTGTCGAGGTTGCCCAGCAACTGTTGACCGTTCTCGTCCATACCCAGCTTGGCGCGTCGCTCGGCGTCCACCTGATCGGCCAGCTGGTCGCGCATCGCCCCGGCGTGTCGGGTGCTGGCCTCGGCGGCCCGCACGCGGCCTGCCAGCGTGTGCTGCGCCTGCCGGGCGGCGGGCGCGGCGATGTCGGCCTGCGCGGCCGCCACCGCGAAGACCGTGGTGATCGCCAGGGCGGCCAGCACCTGCCAAGCCCACTCTCGGAGCCGGGGCCGCGGTTTGGCGCCTGCCTCGCGGGCGGCGTGCGCGGCCGCGTACCCGGGATCGAGGTGCTCGGAGAGCAGCGACCGCAGCAGCGACGGCACCGGTATACGGGTCGGCGCCTGTCTCTTGTGGCTGTTGAGACCTGCGCCCGAGGCGTAGCCCCCGAGCGAGCTGCCCTCGGCGCTCACGCTCATCGCGCCTGCCTCGGCAGGCGGCGCACCACCAAAACCACCTGAATCAGGTAGAGCACGGCCGACCACAGGTACAGCGCCATGCCCCAGATCAGGAAGGCCCAGCCGCAGTACAGAATCACCCTGCTCCACAACGCATCCCACTGTCCGAGCAGAACCAGGGGGAACCCGGACATCAGCGCGAAGGTCGCCGCCTTGCCGATGTAGGTCACCGGCAGTGCGGTCAGCCCGCGGCTGCGCAGCACCGGCAGGGTGGCCGCCAGCACCACGTCGCGTCCGATCAGCGTGGCCACGAACCACCACGGCACCACGCCGTAGAACGCCAGCGCTACCGGCGTGGTCACCATGTAGATCCGGTCCACCAGGGGGTCCAGCAGCTCGCCCAGCCGGGAGGACTGGTTGGCCATCAACCGGGCGATCTTGCCGTCGGCCCAGTCGGAGAACCCGCTGAACATCAGCACGGCCACCGCCCAGCCGTTGGCGTGCACGCCGAACAGCAACCACAGGAAGACCGGCACCAGCACCAGGCGCAGTGCACTCAGGACATTGGGCACGGTGAGTATCCGGTCCGGCGCCGCGGTCACGTCCGGGGGTGCGCTCCTGCCCTCGGGAGCAGGCGCGTTGTCCATGGCTAAAACTTAGCGGAACACCCCGGGCAGGCTCAGTGCAGACATGGTGTCGTCATTGAGCGGGTTGTCGTGGACCATGTACGTCCACGTCGAGGTGGGGCGGGCCAGCTTCGACAGGTCGATGCCCGGTTCGTCCTCGATCGAGTCGGCGGTGTCGAAGGTCTGCTGGGCCGCTTCGATGGCGTCGGCGGCCAGAGAGGCGAACGCGTCGACCGCCATCCGGTGGAACTCATCGAGCGGGTTCTGCCGGCCCAGTGCCCGCAGATGGATGCTCTCGCGGATGTCGGCCAGGTACGCGAGGTGCTCGCACCAGCCGCGGTCCAGGTGGTACAGCATGATCAGCCGGCAGATCTTGACCAGCTTCTCCTCGCCGTCCTCCCCCAATTGCTCGACGAGGCTGTCATAGCGTTCCGGTGAGCGTTCCTTGAGTTCGTCGCGTGCGGTCTCGGTGCGCAGCAGGGTGTCGCGGCGGTCCACGATGATGGCGCGCTGCTGGGCGATCAGCTGGTTGTAGCGCCAGGTGTTGGCGTGCACGTCGAGCAGCCTGCCTTCGGCGACCCGTTGCGCATGGTCGAGCAACCCGGCGGCCTTGGGGCTGATGATCCGGCCGTCGTCGTCGGTTTCCATAGGCAGCTTGCCGCGGTCCAGGTGGGCCGCCACCACCTCGTCCTCCCAGCTGGAGAAGAACACCGACGAGCCGGGGTCGCCCTGGCGGCCTGCCCGGCCGCGCAGCTGATTGTCGAGTCGCTCGGTGTGGTGCCTGCCGGTGCCGACGACGTGCAGGCCCCCGAGCTCCGCCACTTTCTCCTTCTCGGCGGCGTCGTCGCCCACTTCCGAGCCGCCCAGGCGGATGTCGGTGCCGCGGCCGGCCATCTGGGTGGACACCGTGACCGAGCCGAGCTTGCCTGCCTCGGCGATCACCGCCGCCTCTTCGGCGTCATTCTTGGCGTTGAGCACCACGGCGGGCACCCCGGCCTTGACCAGCTTCTCGTGCAGCGCTTCGGATTCGGCGACATCGTGGGTGCCGACGAGGACCGGCTGTCCGGTCTCGTGCACCTCCGCGATGTGCTCGACGATGGCGTCGTTCTTGGCCGCGGCGGTGATGTACACCCGGTCGGTTTCGTCCTCGCGGATGTTGGGCGTGTTCGGCGGGATCGGCGACACGCCGAGCTTGTAGAACTGGCGCAGCTGCTCACCGGCGGCCAGCGCGGTGCCGGTCATGCCGCACACGGTCGGATACCGGTTGATCAGCGCCTGGACGGTGATGGTGTCGAGGACCTCGCCGGTCTCGGTGGTCTCGATGCCCTCCTTGGCTTCCACCGCGGCCTGCAGGCCGTCGGGCCAGCGCTGCAGCGACGCGATGCGGCCACGCGAGGAGTTGATCAGGTGCACGGCGTCGTCCCGCACGATGTAGTGCACATCGCGCTGCAACAGCACATGCGCATGCAGCGCGACGTTGACCTCGGTGAGCGTGGTGCCGACGTGCTCCTCGGAGTACAGGTCGATGTTGCCCAGCCGGGCTTCGAGCTTGCGCGCGCCCGCATCGGTGAGATGCACGTTGCGGTTGTCGTCGTCGGTGTCGTAGTCAGTGCCCGGGGTGAGTTCGCCGACGAGCCGGATGATCTCGACACGCGGCTGTTCGCGGTGGCTGGTTCCGGCCAGCACGAGCGGCACCAGCGCCTCGTCGACCAGCACCGAATCGGCCTCGTCGATGAGCGCGACATCGGGGTTGGGTGACACCAGGTCGGCGACATCGGTCACCAGCTGATCGCGTAGCACGTCGAAGCCGATCTCGTTGACCGACGCATACGTGACGTCGCACTCGTAGGCCGCGCGTCGCTCCTCGGCCGTCGAATCCTCGGTGATCCAGCCGACGGTCAGGCCGAGCGCCTCGAGCAGCGGGCCCATCCATTCGGCGTCGCGTTTGGCGAGGTAGTCGTTGATGGTGATGACGTGCACGCTGCGCCCGCCGATCGCGTAACCCGCGGCCGCGATCGCGCCGGACAGCGTCTTGCCCTCGCCGGTCGCCATCTCGACGACGTCACCGGCCAGCATGCGCAGCGCTCCGAGCAGCTGCACGTCGAACGGCCGCAGAGAGGTCGTCCGCTCGGCAGCCTCGCGGGCGATCGCCAGGAACTGCGGGATGTCGGCGGCCTCGGCCAGGTCCTCCAGCTGCAGCAGCTTCGCGGCCTTGGTCAGCTGCTCGTCGTCGAGGTCGGCGGCCTTCTGTTCGAACTTGGCAGCGCCTTTGACCTCCGAGAGCGAACGGGCCTCGTTGCGCTCGGTGGTGGCACCCAGTAGCTTCCAGAACTTGCTGCTCAAGCGCCCCGGTTTGGCGCTGGACGTCTTCGGCACATGTTCACGTTACGCGGAGGTGGATTCGCCTCGGCCACGCCCGTGGCAGCATTGCGGAGTACCTTGCCCGCATGGAGATGTTCAGCCCCACACTCGACTGGGGCGGCGAACTCGTCGCCTCGCTCAGGTGGATAGCCATCGCGTGGCTCATCGCGGCGGTCAGCACGCTTGTGGTGGTGACCGCGGTCGGTGCCCTCACCACCTGGGGCCGACAGTTCTGGCGCATCACGGGCGCGTATTTCGTCGGCCCCGGAGCTGTGAAGGTCTGGCTGTGGCTGGCAGGGATCCTGCTGTCGGTGATCGTCGGCGTGCGCCTCGAGGTGCTTTTCAGTTATCAGGGCAACGATCTGATGACCGGTGTCCAGGTCGCCGGTCAGGGCCTGGCGGCCGGCAATGACGCGGTCAAACAGTCCGGTGTGCATGGCTTCTGGACGGCGCTGGGCATCTTCTGCATCCTCGCGGTCATCTACGTCGCCCGGATCATGCTCGATCTGTTCGTCATGCAGCGGTTCATGCTGGCCTGGCGGACATGGCTGACCGGCAGACTCACCGGCGACTGGCTCGACGGCAGGGCCTACTACCGCAGCCGCTTCATCGACGACACCATCGACAACCCCGATCAGCGCATCCAGTCCGACATCGACATCTTCACCGCCGGAGTCGGACCACTGCCGAACAATCCGAACAACTTCAGCAAGAGCACGCTGTTGTTCGGCGCCATCGACGCCGTGGCATCGGTCATTTCGTTCACCGTGATCCTGTGGAACCTGTCCGGCGAACTCACCCTGTTCGGAATCACGATGCCGCGGGCCATGTTCTGGATCGGCTTCCTCTACGTGATCATCGCGAGCATCGTGGCGTTCTGGATCGGCCATCCGCTGATCCGGCTCACCTTCAACAACGAGAAGTACAACGCGGCTTTCCGGTACGCCCTGGTCCGGTTGCGCGACGCCGCCGAGGCCGTGGCCTTCTACCGCGGCGAGGCCGCCGAACGGCTGCAGCTGCAGCAGAGGTTCGCCCCCGTGGTCGCCAACTACCGCCGGTTCATCAACCGGTCGGTGAAGTTCTACGGCTGGAACCTCTCCATCTCCCAGATCATCGTTCCGCTGCCGTGGCTGCTGCAGGCGCCGCGGTTGTTCGCCGGAGAGATCAAGCTGGGCGACGTGTCGCAGACCTCGTCGGCGTTCACCAACATCCAGACGTCGCTGTCGTTCTTCCGTAACTCCTACGACGCGTTCGCCGGCTGGCGCGCGTCCATCCTGCGTCTGCACGGGCTGGTGGTCGCCAACGAAGAAGGCAGGCAGTTGCCCGAGCTGACCGTCGAGGTGGGCGACGACTGCCTCGTCGAACTCGAGAACGTCTGCATCAACACGCCCACCGGCGAGCCGCTGATCGAGAACCTGGACCTGCGCCTGAACACCGGCGACACCCTGATCGTCACGGGCCGCTCCGGCGCGGGCAAGACCACCCTGCTGCGTTCGCTGGCTCAGCTGTGGCCGTACGCCACGGGCACGTTCCGCTGCCCGCAGGGCGTCGAGGAGACCATGTTCCTCTCGCAGATGCCGTATGTCCCGCTCGGCGATCTGCGTGCTGTCGTGTCCTATCCGAAGAAGCCGGGCGAGATTCCCGACGAAACTCTCTTCTGGGCGTTCGAGCAGGTCTCGCTGCCGCAGTGCAGCAAGCGACTGTCCGAGGTCGCCGACTGGGCCAAGGTGCTGTCCCCGGGCGAGCAGCAGCGCATCGCCTTCGCCCGGGTGCTGCTGACCAAACCCAAGGCCGTCTTCATGGACGAGTCCACCTCGGCGCTCGACGAGGGCCTCGAATACATGCTGTACGCCCTGGTGCGCAAACACCTGCCCGACACCATCCTGGTCAGCGTCACGCACCGCAGAACCGTCGGCCAGCATCACGAACAGCACCTGGAGCTGCTCGGCGAAGGGCGTTGGCGGCTCGGCGAGATCGACCCGGAGTGCAAGACCGACCCCGCGTTGGTGGACCAGCAGTAGCCGCGGTGCCGGGTAGGTTCCCGGCATGGAGATGTTCACCCCGGCGCTGGACTGGGGCAACGAGATCCTCGCGTCGTTGCTGTGGGTGGCCAAGGCGTGGGCCATCAGCGCGGTGGTGATGCTGGCAATACTGGCCGCGTTGGCGCGCATCACCACGTGGGGCCGCCAGTTCTGGCGGATCACCGGCGGGTATTTCACCGGGCGCCAGAGCATCACGGCGTGGGTCCTGCTGGCGGTGCTGCTGCTGTCGGTGCTGGTCTCGGTGCGGATGGACGTACTGTTCAGCTATTACGCCAACGATCAGTCCTCGGCTCTGCAGGTCGCCTTCGAAGGGGCGGGGGCGGGTAACGAGGCGGTCCGCAATTCCGGTATCGCGGGCTTCTGGCGCTCGATCCTCATCTTCGCGCTGCTGGTGGCCGCCGACATCACCCGCACATTGCTCGACGTGTATCTCATGCAGTACTTCATCATTCGGTGGCGGGTGTGGCTCACCGACCACCTCACCGGCGACTGGTTCGGCGACCGGGCCTACTACCGCGCCCGGTTTCTGCCGTCGTTCGGCGGCGAGCCCGTCGACAACCCGGATCAGCGCATCCAGCAGGACATCGACGTGTTCACCACCGGTACCGGCCCCGAGACCAACACCCCTACCGTGGGCACCGCGCAGACCCTGGTGTTCGGTTCGGTGAACTCGATCGTCTCGGTCGTGGCATTCACCCCGATCCTGTGGAATCTCGCTGGGCCGCTGACGCTTTTCGGTGTCACCGTGCCCAAGGCGTTGTTCTGGATCGCGCTGTTGTGGGTGGCGGTGACGACCGTGGTCGCGTTCTGGATCGGTCGTCCCATCATCAGGCTCACCTTCCGCAACGAGCTCACCAACGCCGCGTTCCGCTACGCGCTGGTGCGCATCCGCGACGCCGCCGAATCGGTGAGCTTCTACCGCGGCGAGCACACCGAACGCGGCACTCTGGCACTGCGTTTCGCCCGGATCATCGCCAACTACCGCAGGCTGGTGCGCCGCGGGGTGGCGTTCCTCGGCTGGAACCGGTCGATCAGCCAGATCATCTCGCCGCTGCCGCTGATGGTGCAGGCGCCGCGGTTGTTCGCCGGTGAGCTGAAACTGGGCGATGTCATGCAGTCGGCGGGTGCGTTCGGATCGGTGCAGAACTCGCTGAGTTTCTTCCGCGCGGTGTACGACGCGTTCGCCGGATATCGCGCCGCGATCATCCGGCTCGACGGGCTCGTCACCGCGAACGAACAGGCAAGGGCGCTACCGAGATTGGCGAGCGGGCCGACCGTTGACGACGGCCTTGCCGTCGACGCCGTCGAGGTGCGTTCACCGAGCGGCCAGCTGCTGCTGGAGCACCTCGATCTGCGCCTGGGCAGCGGTGAGGCGTTGCTGATCACCGGCCCGTCGGGGACGGGTAAGACCACGCTATTGCGCAGCCTCGCACAGCTGTGGCCGTTCGGCTCCGGCACTGTCCGGTTTCCCGACGAGCGCGACGTGATGTTCGTGGCCCAGTTGCCGTACGCCCCGCTCGGTGACCTGCGTGCGGTGGTCAGCTATCCGTCGGCGGCCGGCACCTTCGGCGACGACGCCATCACCGATGTGCTGGCGACGGTCTCGTTGGGGCACTTGACATCCCGACTCGACGAGGAGTCGGACTGGTCGAAGGTGCTCTCCCCCGGCGAACAGCAGCGCATCGCATTCGCCCGGGTCTTGCTGGCCGAGCCGCACGCTGTGTTCCTCGACGAATCGACCTCGGCGCTCGACGCCGGGCAGGAGTTCGCGATGTACACCGCGCTGCGCACCCGGCTGCCCGACACGATCGTGGTGAGCGTCAGCCACCGCGACACCGTCGAACAGCATCACGACCGGCGCCTCGAATTGCTGGGCGCCGGCCGTTGGCAGCTCACCGAGCTGCGCACCCCTGCCTGATCAGCGGGCCGCCGCGTGTGCCCCGGCCCGGCGACCGAAGAACGAGCCCTCCCCCAACTGCGTGCCGCTGGCGTAGCCCTTGCCGTCGTGGGCGATGTTGCACGCGCACGCGCCCGCGGCGTACAGCCCGGGGATGGGACTGCCGTCCGCCCGCAGCACCTCGCCGTCGATGGAGACCGAGAGTCCACCCATCGTGAAGCCCGAGTACATCGCGCGGCCCAACGACAGATCGAATACCGCCCACGGCGCTTTGTCCTGCACCGCAACATATTCGGGCTGCTTGTGGAAGTCCGGGTCTTCGCCATTGGCGGCGTTGGCGTTGTAGCGCTGCAGCGTGGCGGTGAGCTTGTCCTCGGGCAGGCCGAGTGCACTCGCCATCTCCGAAATGGTCTCGTAGCCGTCGATGAACTTGATCAGCGGTAGTCCGGGCATCTCCATGTGCGCCTCGTCGACGATGAGATACGCCACCTGATCGGGTTGTTCGAGCACGAACGCCGAAGTCCGGGAGTGGTAGGAGTCTTCGGCGACGAACCGCTCGCCCTGGTTGTTGACGATGATGCCGGTGAGCAGAATCTCGGGCGGGTACGCCGCGGCAGTGATGAACAGCTGGTCCATGTTGAGCGCGACACCGCCTGCAGACACGCCCATCCGGATGCCCAGCCCGTCGTCGTTGGGGTTGCCGAGAATGTACGGCGCGACCAGCCCGTGATGCTTGGTCCGGCGCGGCTGACCCAGGGCGGGCGTGTGTTCGGCGACCATCTCGGGATTCATCGCAAATCCACCGGCGGCGATGATCACCGACTTCGCCTTGACCACACCGGTTTCGGCGAAGTGCTTCCACTTGACGCCGACGACGGTGCCGTCCTTGGCCACGACGAGGTTGGTGGCGCCGGTCTCGTAGCGGATCTCGACCCCGAGTTGCTCGGCACGCTTGAGCAGCAACTCGATGACCATCGCGGCGCCGCCGACCTCGCCGGGAACGGGCACCGAGTGACCGCGCGGGGCCGGCTTGGCCTGCTCGATGAACGGCCACACCTTCTCGTTGCCGGTGTAGGAAAGGCCCTCGGTACCGGGCGGCACCACGATCTTGCCGGGATAGAAGCTGCGTTCGAACTGAAAGCCCAGCCCCTCAAGCCAATTGAAGTGCTCGACGCTGCCTTCGCAATACGCGCGGATCTTCTCCAGATCCGGGTGCTCGGACACCGCGACGAGATACTTGTACATCTCCTCGGCGCTGTCGGAATGCCCGGTGGCTTCCTGCACGGCCGTACCACCACCGAGGTAGAAGTGCCCACCGGCCATCGAGGTGGTGCCACCGGCGCCGCCGGCCTTCTCCAGCACCAACACCCGCGCCCCCGCGGCGGCGGCGCTGACCGCGGCACAACCTCCCGCAATGCCGAAGCCGATCACCACGACATCGACCTCGTCGGCGGCTGACGTGACCTCCGCGGCGTCGAGGACGTCGGGAATCTGCGTCATTTCGGCTCCTCGCGCAAGCGCTCGTCGGTCATAGCTGCTCCTCCTTCACATAATCGAAGAACGCCCGGATCTCGGGCGGGATGTAGGCGATTTCCAGGTAGGGCACGCCGGGCGCGGCGAGGTAGGCGAAGCGCATGCCGCCGGGCATGGTGCCTTCGCAGACGGCGGGGGTGTCGTCGCGCTCGGCGGCACGCAGCCTGGCGTCGAACGATTCGGCGTCGGGTTCCTCGACGCACACGTGATGCAGCCCCGGCCCGTGGGCGTCGAGGAACTCGGTGTAGATGCTGTCGCCGCGGATCGGGGCGATGAGCTCCAGTTGCGTATCACCCGCGTAGCTCAGCGAGATGTCGGCGACGAAATCGGCAGGCCGGCCGCGATAGGTGCAGGTGTCGGGCGCAAAGTGCACGGCGGGCAGGCGAATCCACCGGCGCGCACCCAGCATCGTGGTCAGAGCCGCCTCCGTGGCGTCCAGGTCCGCGGCGACCCACGCGATCTGGACAGGTGTCTGATTGAGCATGTTGCTCAGAGGATAGCGCCGCACGGACGGCATGGCGAGAACGTGTTCTAGTTTTGCGACTCGCCCAGGTAGAAGCCGCGGCAGCGGTCGGCCGCCGCACGCGCCCACTGCGGATCCAGCCCACCGTCCACAGCGGCGCGGTGCCAGCCCTCGGCAGCCTCGGTCACGAACGTGCGGCCATCCTCGCCCATGGACCACTGCTCGAACGCCGCGGGGTCCACGCGCTCGCCGGTGCTCAGGTGAATGGTCAAGCCGCACATGCCGAGCTCCCAGCCGATGCCGACCGCTCCCGGGCCGTATTGCTGCCAGATCGGGTCGTCGGCGCGCGCGATATGGGCGAGTTCGAAACGGGACCGCTCCGCGCCGTCGTCGAACACCCGGACCTCGATCCAGCTGATGGCGCCGTTGAACTCCCAGGTTGCGGTGAATTCCCGCGGCGGGTCGCAGCTCAGCACCGTGCCACCGGCGTTGCCCTCCAGCTGATAGCGGCCACCCACCTCCAGGTCGCCGCTGATCGGCAGGAACCAGCGCGGGATGCGTTCGGGGTTGGTCAACGCATCCCAGAGGTCCTCGGCGTCCGTCGGATACGTCTGACCGATCGTGACGACGTGCGCCTCGCCCGCCTCCAGCACGCGCCCACCCACGTTGCGGCGCGTCCTGTTCATCTGATGGCTGACGTCAATCATGTTGTACCTCTCCCGTTCTCCGCTGTCGTTTGCCGCGCGCAAGTTCGGTCGCCAAGGCGTCCAGGTGCGGGGTCCAGAACCGCCGGAAGGTGCCCAGCCACTGGTCGATATCGCGCAGCGGGGCGGTGTCGACCGAGTACAGCCGACGTTGACCGTCTGGGCGCACCGAGGTGAAACCGTTGTCGCGCAACACCTTCAGGTGTTGCGACACGGCCGGCTGGCTGATCGCGAACTCGGCCTGAATGGTGGCGCCGATCGCACCGGCCGTCAGCTCGCCGTCGGCGAGCAGTTCGAGTATCCGCCGCCGTACCGGGTCCCCCAGGACGTCGAAGGCGTGCACACCCGCCAATATAAAAGGCTCAACTTATATAAGTCAACGCTGTTATATCAGGCCGCCAACATCTCGACCAGCAATCCGATCTGGACGTCGAACGCCAGGCCCGGGTCCGTCAGCGTGTCGGGACCGTATTGGCCGAACACCTCCAGGCTCACGGCGCCGACCAGCGCGGCCCACAGCAGGAAACACTTCGCCAGAATGCCGTCGCTTCCGGGGAAGTCGAACTCGGCGCGCAGGCGCTCGAAGTCCGCCGAGAGCGGTTGTCCCACAACGACACCCGAGTCCGTCAACTCGCCCGTGACCATCGCGGCAGCCACCGCCGAGAAGAGCGCACCGACGACGCGAGTACCCGGCCCGACGGTACGTTCGGCCGGCGCGTGATAGCCGGGCACCGGGCTGCCGTACAGCAGCGCCCAGCGCGCAGGCTGATCGATCGCCCACCGGCGCACGGCCCGCGCCATCGCGGCAATCCGGGCCCGCCAGTCCGATTCGGCGGGCACATCGGCGGCGGCCCGGTCCACGGCATCGGCCAGTTCGCTGTACGCGTCGACCACCAGCAAGGTGAGCAGGTCATCGCGGTTGGCGACGTATCGATAGACCGCCGAGGACACCATGCCGAGTTCGCGGGCGATCGCGCGCAGCGACAGCCCGGCGGCACCCTCGGTGAGCAGATGCCTGCGCCCGATTTCTATGATCGCGGCCTCGATCCGCTCGCGGCCTTCTTGACGCTTACCCACGACAGCAGTCTGACACAACCGAGATCAGTGCTCTTGAATTTTCACCGCAGCCGTGTCACGCTATGAATCGAGAGCGCCGCTCTCGTTTCGAGACCTCAGGAGGTTCACCATGACCACGCGATACGACGCTCCCGGCCCGTTGGCCCGTGCAGGCAACGATCTGATCCGGCGGCTCGCCGAAGCCGGTGTGAGCATCGCCGGCACCACCGCACTGCGCATCCGGGGCCGGCGCACCGGGCAGATCCGATCGGTGGTGGTGAACCTGATGACGTTGGACGGCAAGGACTATCTGGTGTCCCCTCGCGGCGAGACCCAGTGGGTGCGCAACGCCCGAGCCGCCGGAGTGGTCGAGACCGGCCCACGCTGGCGGCGTTCGACCCGACGGCTGGCGGAGCTGCCCGACGACGCCAAACCCGCGCTGCTGCAGCGCTATCTCGCGCGCTGGTACTGGGAGGTCAAGGGGCACATCGCCGGTTTGACGCCGCAGTCGTCGGACGCCGAACTGAGGGCCGCGGCCCCGTCCATCCCGGTTTTCGAACTGCTCGACTGAGGCTGTGCCGCAGGCCTATTGGTGACCGTCGATCTGGCTGGAGGCCTGCACCATGCCGCGGGCCTGGCCGCTGGCGTTCTGCCATGACACCGCGGCGGGGAACTGCCCCCACGTGCTGTTGAACACGCCCACGATGGCAGCTCGTCCGTCGGGCGTGATGACGTACACCGGACCGCCCGAGTCACCCTTCTGGCTGACCACACCGTGGGCCATGGTGAACCACCCGTTGTTGACCGCCTCGACGGTTCCGCACGTCTCACCGGTGATCACGCCGAAATGGCATACGGGCAGGCCCGGGGTGGCCACCGCGCCCGGATCGTCGACGAGCATCCGGCCGCCCGGCAGGATGTTGTTGACCGCGACATCGCCGGCCAGCTGGATGGTCTCCCAGTCCGCGATCACGTGATCGGTGTCGATGGTCGCACCGTCGGGCGTGTTGTCCTGGAACGACATCTGCTGGCCGATGAAGTTGCCGTCGCGGTCACCGACGGCGCCGCTGCCCCGACAATGCCCCGCGGTGTAGGCCACGCGGGCCACCGGGTCGACAAACCCCAACGTGCACACGTTGGTGTCCTGGCGGATCTCCATGCCGGGGTAGACGAGCACTCCCGGGGTGGCAGAGGCAGGGGCCGATGTCACGGCCAGGGCCGCCATCGGCGTCGCCGCCGCGAGCAGAACCCGCGACATGAGCAACCACGGCTGGAGCACGGCGGTGCCTCCGATCTGGTCTGGTATGCGCCGAGTTTAGCGGCGAACGAAGACGGCCCGGACCGAATGGCCCGGGCCGTCCTTATCCGCAGGTCAGGGAATCGTCAGAACCTGGCCGGGATTGATGAGGTCCGGGTTCGGGATACCGCTGGCGTTTGCGATCTCCTGGTAGCGGTTGCCGTCGCCGTAGAAGCGCTCGGCGATCGCCCACAGCGTGTCGCCCGGCTCCACGGTGTAGGTGCGCGGCTCGGGGGCGGGCGGCGGTGGCGGCGGCGCGGGCTCGGCCTCAGGTTCGGGGGCGGGTGCCGGCTCTTCGACAGCGGCCGGCTCGACCACGGGCTCGGGCGCGGCAGCCTCGGGGGCCGGTGGCGGCGGCTCGGTGGTGTCGGTCTTCGACGACCAGGCCGGCCCGTCGGCGGCGTAGAGCACCAAGTTGCGGTCGTCCTGAAGAACGAGCTTCACGTCCTTCTTGCCCTTGGTGTCGGTATGCCACACCGGCTTCTCCGATGTGTACAGCACGAAATTGCCGTCGGTTTGCACCTCGGCGCGCTGAACGTCCTGCCCGTTGGTCTCGGTCGACCACACCGCTTGGTCGCGTGCGTACAGCACCAGGTT
This sequence comes from Mycolicibacterium brisbanense, assembly GCF_001570425.1. Lineage (GTDB taxonomy): Bacteria > Actinomycetota > Actinomycetes > Mycobacteriales > Mycobacteriaceae > Mycobacterium > Mycobacterium brisbanense. The sequence continues at coordinate 11,825 of NZ_BCSX01000017.1, read as the reverse complement.
GCCGTCATCCTGCAGCGTCAGCGTGTAGGCGCCGTTGTTGGAAGTGAGCGACCCCCCCTTCTCGAGCTTCTGTCCTTCGGTCAGTGTGTCTCCCACTCAGATCCCCTTACTCTCTGGACGGCCTGCCGGATCGAGCCCGGCTCCGGTCGAGCCTACTGATCTTGGTCTCGATTGTGGGGCGTTATGCTCGGCGCAATTCGAAACGGCAGGCAAACTCCCAGTGACATCATCGGCAGGCTCCCAGCCGGGCGGTCCGAACACGTAACCGAACCGGTCTCTCCAGCGGGCCGCCCGCCGTACGTCGCGCACGATCGCGCGGTATTCGTGCGTCTGCAGCGTCCAGATGTTGAAGGTGTCCACCGGTTTGGTCAGCCCGTAGTGCGGCCGGAACAGTTCGGGCTCGAAGGTGCCGAACAGCCGGTCCCAGATGATCAGGATGCCGCCGTAGTTGCGGTCGAGATACTGCGGGTCGCGGCCGTGGTGCACCCGGTGATGCGACGGCGTGTTGAAGATGTATTCGATTGGCCGCCAAAGCCTCTCGATCCGCTCGGTGTGCACCCAGAACTGGTACACCAGGTTGATCGAGAAGCTCGCGAACACCAGCCAGGGCGGGATACCCAGCAGGGGTAGCGGAATCCACGCCACGATCTCGCCGCTGTTGTTCCACTTCTGTCGCAGAGCTGTCGCAAAATTGAAGTACTCGCTCGAATGGTGGGACTGGTGTGTCGCCCAGATCACCCGGACCCGGTGCGCCACACGGTGATACGAGTAGAACAGCAGGTCCACGCCGACGATGGCTATCACCCAGGTGTACCAGCGGTCGGCGGGCAGGTGCCACGGTGCGACGTAGCTGTACAACGCGGCATAGCCCAACAGCGCCAACAACTTCCAGCCTGCTGTGGTTGCGACGGATACCAGGCCCATCGAGATGCTCGCCCACGCATCGCGCGCCTGGTAGGCGCCGTGCGGCGCGCGGGCGGCGCCTTCGACGGCTTCGAGCTTTTTTGCCGCGGCCCATTCCAGGACCAACAACAGCAAGAAGAACGGCACCGCGAACAGTACCGGGTCCCGCATAGCCGGTGGCAGCGCTTCCAGCAACGCCCGAATCGGCTCCATCGCACACCACTCCTAGCGGAAGTTGAGCACCTCGTCGCCCCAGGCCGTGCGCAGCTCGCGGTCCAGATCGGTCACGGTCTTGTCCTGCTTGTCGATCAACAGCACAGCACGGTCATCGCGGCGATACGGGCGCCACACCGGCTCCCCTGGCGCACCGGCGGGCGTCCCGGTGGTCGCGAAGTTGGTCCAGCGGCGGCGCATGCGCTGCGACACCGCCTTGCCGTGCTTGAGCCCACCCAGCTTGAACGTCGGGTCCTTGGGACCGGCGACCAGGTTGCCCCACATGAACGGCAGCTCGGTGGCATGGGCCGCTCCCAGGCGCAGCAACCGCAGCATCGGGGTGGCGAAGTCGAACCGGTAGAAGTAGACGGGCGCCGCGGCGCTGTGCCCGTCGGCGAACCACAGTGACGGCATCCGGAACCCGATGTCGCGGGCCACACCCATCCCGCGGGCCTTGGTCCGCAGCCCCGGGTACGCGGCGGCGATCTGGGCTTCTGACGGCAGCAGCAGTTCGGGCTGTTCGGCAGCGATGCCCTCGAACATCGCGCGGATGGCCTCCGGTGTGATCGGCATCAGCGGCGACTTCATCCACCGGAACAACGCGGCCTCGTGCTTGTTGGTCCCGATGATCAACGGAACCGGGTGGGTGCGGCCGGCGCGGGAACAGTTCACCGGATAGTCCGGCACCACGTCCCCGTCGACGATGGGGGCGAATGCCAGGGTGCCCGGCGTCTGCTGGGGCACCGCGTTGAACACCCGCTGGGACGCCGACAGCACTGCCGACACCGGCAGCCGCGCGAGCTGCTCGGCATCGCCCGCTGCCACCCCCAGCTCGTCGAGCACCTGGCGCGCGACGCGCCGGGACCGTTCGGCGTCGTAGATCGAGGTGCCGGGCGAACTCTGTGCGATGGCCGCGCCGAACAGGCCCTCGGCCTCGGGGCTGGCCAGCAGCGTGGTGACGATGCCACCGCCCGCCGATTCCCCGAACAAGGTGACGCGCTGCGGGTCCCCACCGAACGCGGCGATGTTGTCCCGCACCCAGCGCAGCGCGCACAGCACATCGCGCAAACCCAGATTGGTATCGAAACGCATTGCGGGCGTGCTCAATTCGGACAAGTCGAGGAACCCGAACGCGCCCAGCCGGTAGTTGACGGTGACGACGACGACATCGCCCTCGGCGGCGAGCACTCGTCCCCGGTACAGCGGCTGGCTGGCCGATCCGAGCACGTAGGCGCCGCCGTGAACCCACACCATCACGGGTTTGGCGGCACCCGGTTCGGTGCCGGTGGGCGCCCATACGTTGAGCCGCAGGCTGTCCTCGGACTGCCGGGCACCGAGGTCGATCGGGATCCGCGGGTCGACGGGCTGCGGGCACACCGGCCCGACCACCGTGGCATCCGCGATGTCCTGCCACGGCCGCGGGGGTTGCGGTGCACGCCAACGCAACTCGGCCACCGGCGCGGCGGCGTAGCGAATTCCCCGCCACGCCTTGACCGTTCCGTCGTCGGTTCCGCGGACCGGCCCGTAGGCGGTGTCGACCACCGGGCCGTCGGCGACAACGGTGGGTTCGGACATGACTGACTCCTCGGTGACGCAACTTTCACGAACTCCCCCACGTTACGCAGACCGTCCGGTCACATCGTCGGTGCGCGGGTTTCGGACAAACATTCTCCGTGGTCACAAACCTCGGCAGGGCCGGGTCCCGGCCGTAGCGTCGCCGCCCATGAGCGTCGACACCGCCCCCGTGATCACCACCCCGCCACCGGCTTCGGCACAGGCCGCACTCGCCTCCGCCGACGCACTGGCCACCGAACTGGCCGTCGACAGCGCCGAACGCGAACGGTCGGGTGCCTCGCTGGTACCGCAGTTGCGCCGGGTCGCCGAATCGGGACTGCTCGGCATCGTCGTCCCCGCCGAACACGGCGGCCCAGGGCTGTCCGCGTCGACCAAGGTGGAGGTGCTGCGCCGGCTGTCCCGCGGCGACAGCGCCGTAGCACAGCTGCTGCTCGCACATTTCGTTGTCGCACAAGCAATCTCAGGCCTCGGCGACCAAGCTCCTGCGCCGCGCATCTACGCCGACATCCTGGCAGGCGCCCAACTCGGCAACGCCTCCGCCGAACGTGGGACGGCCACCGCACTGGACCGGCACACCACGGTGACCCGCCGCGCCGACGGAACCTGGTTGCTCAACGGCACCAAGTACTACGCCACCGGCGCCCTGGGCGCCACCTGGATCGCCGTGGCCGCCGTCGTGGCTGACGATGCGGGGCTCGCCGAGCGACCGTCGGGCACGGCCGGCGTCCGAACCGCGACCGTGTTCGTCCGGCCCGATCAGGACGGTGTGACCCTCGACCTCGATCAGTGGTCCGCATTCGGGCAGCGCGGTACGGCCAGCGGAGAGGTCCGCCTGGTCGACGTCGTGGTCGACGACGATCTGGTCATCGAGGAGGGCGTGGCACCCGACCCGGCTGACGCGCCGCCCAGTTTGCTCGGCGCCTACGACCAGGCGCTGCACGCCGCGATCGACATCGGCATCGCGCGGGCCGCACTGGAAGACGGTGCCGAATTCGTCCGCACCCGGTCCCGGCCGTGGAAGGAGGCGGTGCTGGCCGGGGTTCGCCGCGCTGACGAGGAGCCCCATGTGGTGCGCCGGTTCGGCGAGCTCACCGCCCGGCTGTATGCGCTGGAGGCTCTGCTGGCCCACGGCAGCGCGGTGATCGACGCCGGGCTGGCCGAGCCGGAACTGTCCCGCGACACCGCCGCCCGCGCATCACTGCAGGTGGCCGCCGCCAAGGCGCTGGCCCAGGAATTCGCCGTCGAGATCGCCGGCGGCATCTTCGAATTGACCGGCACGTCTGGCACCGATTCGGCAGTCAACCTCGACCGGCACTGGCGCAACGTGCGCACCCACTCGCTGCACGATCCGGCGCGATGGAAGTACGTGCATCTGGGCAACCACACCTTGCGCGGTACCCGGCCCCCGCGGCTGGGGCTCGTCCTGTAGCTCGCTGCCTTTTCGCTAGGTTGGTGCGGTGCGGAAGTGGGCGTTGCTGATCGCGGCGATCGCCACCGAAGTTGCGGCCACCCTGTCATTGCGCGCCTCCCAGGAGCATTCGGCGTGGCTGGTTGTGGTGGTCGTCGGCTACCTCGGTGCGTTCGTGCTGTTGACCCTGGTGCTGCGGGCGGGCATGGCGGTGGGCGTGGCCTACGGCATCTGGGGAGCCATGGGCACGGCCTCGACTGCGGTGCTCGCGGCAGTGCTGTTCGGTGACGCGTTCACCTGGCCGATCGCGGCGGGTATCGGCCTGATCATCGCCGGGGTGCTGCTGGTCGAGCTGGGTTCTCCGGCAGAGGATGCGCCGCGATGATGTGGATCGTGCTGACCTGCGCGATCCTGTGCGAAGTGTTGGCGACCCTGGCGCTGCGGGCCTCGGACGGATTCCGGCGTAAGGCCTGGATCGTGCCGGTGACGCTCGGCTATGTGGTGTCCTTCACGCTGCTGTGGTTCGCATTGTCGTTGGGCATACCGGTCGGCATCGCCTACGGCATCTGGACCGCGTGCGGCGTGGCGCTGGTCGCAATCGCGGCCCGGTTCCTGTTCCAGGAGGTGCTGACGCCGGTGATGATGATCGGGATCGCGTTGATCGTGTCGGGCGTGTTCACGATCGAGCTGGCCGGGATGGCGCACTGACCGCATCGCTCGGTCCGTGGGTGCGCTCCAGCGCCCCGGCCAGGGCCATCACCAGCACTCCGGCCACGGGCACGATCATCAGCCCGACGCGTAGCCCGGCGGCGTCGGCGACGAATCCGACCAGCAGCGGCGCGCCGAAGAATCCCACCCGCATCAGCCACGTCACGACCGTCAGCCCCGTCCCGGGCCGCAGCCCTGGCAATTGGTCGGCGCCGTGCATGGCCGCCGGGATCAGGGTGGCCACGCCGAGCCCCGCGGCCGCGAAGCCGCCGACCGTTCCGAGCACGCTCGGGTACGCCAGTGCGGCGCCCATACCCGCGGCGGTGATCAGCCCGCCGACGCGCACCACCCAACGCTGGCCGAACCGGTCCACCAGCCGGTCACCGAACAGTCTGCCCACGAACATGAATCCGACGACCGCGATGTAGCCGAACGTCGCGATGGCCGGGGGCGCGTGCAGGGTGTCCCGCAGGTACAGCGTGGCCCAGGAGCTTCCGGAATCCTCGACAGTGGCCCCGGCGATGGCGATCACCACCAGCGCGGCCAGCGTGAAGTAGACGGCGCGGCGCGGCTGGGCCACGGCCCGGGTGCGCGAGGCCGGATGATCCTCGTGATCGGGCCCGGCGAGCAGGAAGCGGTCCGCGACCAGCACCGCCGCGCAGACCAGCGCCGCAACCACCCCGAGATGCGCGCCGCGCGGCACCCCGGCGGCGATCACGGCCGCGCCGGTCAACCCGCCGAGGATGGCGCCGACGGCCCACACCGCGTGGAACGAGTTGATGATGGACCGGCCGTAGGTGCGCTGCACGCGCAGGCCGTGCGCGTTCTGGGCCACATCGGTGATCGCATCGCAGGCGCCGGCCAAGAACAGTGCCGCGGTCAGTACGACGGCGCTGCCGGTGATCGCCGCGACCACGACGAGCCCGGCCAGCCCGATCGTCGCGACCACCGCAACCCTGGCCGACCGGTAGCGCCGGATCAGCAGGCCCGCGGTCAGACCGGCGACCAGCGCACCGGCCGAGAATGCGGCGACCGCGGCGCCGTAGGCGGCGTTGCTCAGCTGCAGGTCGGACTTGATCTGCGGATAGTGCGGCACCAGATTGGCGAAGATCGCGCCGTTGGTCAGGAACAGCGCCGCCACAGCCAGCCGGGCCCGCTGGACCACGGTCGAATCAAGCTGCACCGAAACCACTTCGGCGACGATACCGGCGTCAACCGGAGGTGGACACCAGCCGATCGCTGACGCGCCACAGGTCGGCGGCCATGGATTCGTCGTAGGAATCGCGTGATGAGCGGATCTGGCGCGCCCCGGCGAAGTAGGCGCCGGTGACGCCGTCGTACCGCGGATCGGCGACCAGCGCGGCGAGGTCGGCGCCCGACCGCCTGGTGCTACGGACGCCGGGCAGCACCCGCAGCAGGGGCAGCACGAAGCGCCACGCCAGCCGTTGCGCGGGCGGGTAGTCGCGCGCCAGGCCCGAGCCGGGCATCATGCCGGGATCGAACGCGTTCACCGTGATGCCTTCGGCGCCGTGGCCCAGCCGGCGGTCCAGCTCGTAGCTGAACAGCACGTTGCACAGTTTCGACGTGGTGTAGCGCCTGCGACCTTCCTCCGCCGAGTACTCGCTCACCTCGGGGGTACTGAGTTCTTCTGCCGAGGTGTATCGCGGCGCGGGCATCCCGGTGTACTTGTCCGGATCGTGGGTGCCGCTGCTGACCACGACGATTCGCGCCGGGGCGACCAGTTGGCCGAGCAGCCGCCGAACGAGCGCGAAATGCCCGAGATGGTTGACGCCGAAGGTCATCTCGTACCCGTCGCGCGTGGTGTGCGAACCCGAGACCAGTTGCACGCCGGCATTGCACACCAGGGCGTGCACCGGCGGTACGTCGAGTTGGGTTATGGTGCAAGCGAATTGGTCGACGGAGCAGAGCGACGCGAGATCGAGCTCGGCAACGGCCGTCCGTTCCGGATGCCCGAGCGCCGCGGCGGCGGCCATGCCCCGGCCTGTGTCACGAACCGCCAGCAGCACATGCCAGCTGGGATCGGAATGCAACAGCGCGCGGGCGCATTCGAAGCCGAGGCCGGTGTTGGCCCCGGTGATGACGGCGGTCCTGGTGGTCGTCACGGTTCCTCCAGCAGGATCGGGATGAGCGCCGTCACGGCCTGCCACAGCCTGCGGTACATGAGGGCCACATCGGTGGTGTCGGGTTCGAGGTGTCTGGCGTAGAAGATGCCGTCGGACTGCGCGACGGCGAACGCCGTGAGTTCGGCCACCACCCGCTCAGCCCGGTCGGGGTCGACGTCGGCGGGCAGTTGCTGTCGCACCGCGGCGCCGAACCTCGCGATCGCGGTGTCCCGCGCCCGGCGGACTACCGCCGCGACCGCGGGATCGTCGGTGCGCTCCATGGACAGCAGGTAGAAGAGCCGCAGGAAGTCCGGATGCTGCTCCTGCAGCCCGGAGGTGACGGTCAGTTGTTCGTCGATGGTGCCGTCGCGCGGGATCGCGGCGAAGAAGCGGTCGATGCCCCGTTCCATGACCGCGGCGAGCACACCGTCCTTGGAGCCGAAGTGCCAGTAGATCGAACTGGCCGGAAGCCCGGACGCCTTGCGGATGTCGCTGATCGCGGTCGCGGCGTAGCCACGCGTGGCCATCAGGCGCTCGGTGGCGTCGAGGATCTGTTCGCGCGAATTCGCGCCCTGCTGTTGCCTTCTCGTGGCCGGAGCGTCCATGCTCACCCGTCTGTAAGGATCGTTACAGACAGACTAGACGAGCGGTGTCCGCGATGCCACCACGGATTTCGTCGCGTTTGGTCAACCCGCTCACGCGGCGCCGCGCGAGTGGCACGCTGATGCGGTGTCAACCGACGTGATCACCCATACCGCTGAAGACCTCATCGGCCTGTTCCCACCCGGGACCCGTCCAGATACCGATGGCACCCTGATGGTCGGCGGCTGCCGGCTCGACGACCTCGCAGAGCAGTTCGGCACGCCCGCCATCGTGGTGGACGAAGAGGCGCTGCGCAGGCGGGCGCGCGACTACCTCACGGCGTTCCGCAGCCGGTGGCCGCGCGCGGATGTCGCCTTCGCGTCGAAGTCGTTCCCGTGCACGGCAGTTCAGCGGGTGATGGCCGAAGAGGGCCTGCACCTCGACGTCGCGGGCGGCGGGGAGATCGTCACCGCGGTCAAGGCCGGCGCCGACCCGGCCCGGCTCGTCATGCACGGCAACGCCAAGACCGACGAAGAGCTGACCCTGGCCGTCGAACACGGCGTCGGGCTGGTGGTCGTCGACAACTTCGACGACATCGATCGCCTCGAGCGCCTGGTGCCGGCAGGGCGCGTCCAGGGGTGCCTGGTGCGGGTCATCCCGGGCGTGCAGGCCGAGACCCACGCCTCGCAGGCCACCGGGCACGCCGGCTCGAAGTTCGGGTTGATGCCCGACGCGGCCCGCGACGCCATTGCCCGCATCGAGGCCAGCCCGCGGCTGCGGCTCGACGGCGTGCACACCCACGTCGGCTCCCAGTTGCTCAACGTCGAGCAACTGGCCGAGGCCGTCGCACCCATCGCCAAACTCGGCACCTTCGAGGTGTACGACCTGGGCGGCGGGCTCGGGGTGCGCTACACCTACGAGGATCACGCACCCAATCTCGACGACTACGCCGAGGCGATGGTGACCCAGGCCCGTGCCCTGCTGCCCGAAGGCAGCCGCATCATCGTCGAACCCGGCCGCAGCATGGTGGGCAGCAACGCATGCACGGTGTACCGGGTCACCACGCTCAAACGCGGCCCGGTGGTCACCCATGTCGCGGTCGACGGCGGAATGGGCGACAACCTCGACGTATCGCTGACCGGGCAACGGTTCGAGGCGACGATCGTCAACCGGGTCGGCGGCGGCGAGGTGGTCAGTCTCGTCGGCAGGCATTGCGAGTCCGGCGACCAGCTCATCGACCGCGTCGAACTTCAGGACCCCAAGGTGGGCGATCTGGTGGCGGTTCCGGTCACGGGCGCCTACACCTACACGATGTCGAATCAGTACAACGGCGCCCGCCGCGTACCCGTGGTGTTCACGCGCAACGGTGAAGCCCGTCTCGTCGTGCGCCGCGACACCTGGGACGACCTGCTGATCCGCGACGTCGACTGACGCGATCGGGGTTTGGGCACCAAGATTGGGACCATGACGGGATTACCCCAGACCCTCGTGGAGCTGGCTCAGCGCTACGGCGTCGCCACCGAGTACGACGACTGGACGGGTCACCGCACGACGGTGCCCGAAACGACCTTGGTGGCGGTGCTGGAAGCACTCGGCGTGGCGGCAGGCACCGAAGCTGACCGGGCCGCTGCGCTGACTGCGCACGAGCGCGAGTACTGGCAGCGTTCGCTGCCGCCCATCGTGATCGGCCGGGCGGGGCAACCGACGGCGTTCTGGGTGCACGTCACCCACGGTGACCCTGTCGACGTCACGCTGCGATTCGAGGACGGCAGCGTACGAACCGGGCTGCGCCAGCTGGAGAACAACCGGCCACCGTTCGACGTCGGCGACCGCCTCGTCGGCGAGGCCACCTTCGAGCTGCCCGCCGAGCTGCCGCTGGGTTACCACCGGCTGATGCTGCGCGTCGGTGAGTTCCACACCGAGACGCCCGTCGTGGTGTCGCCGGCAAGCCTGACCCTGCCGGCGCGGCTCGGCGACCGGCGGGGCTGGGGGCTGTCGGTGCAGCTGTACAGCATCGCATCGCAAAACTCCTGGGGCGTCGGCGATCTCACCGATCTCACCGATCTCGCGGTGTGGTCGGCCGCGGCTCATCACGCCGACTTCATCCTGGTCAACCCGTTGCACGCGGCTGCCCCCATCGCGCCGATGGAACCGTCGCCATACCTGCCCACCTCGCGGCGCTTCGTCAACCCGCTGTACCTGCGCGTCGAGGCGATCCCCGAATACGCCGCCGCGCGCCACCGCGGCCGGATCCGCAAATTGCGGACGACCGTCCACGAGCGGGCCCAGCGCAGCGAACTGATCGATCGCGACAACGTGTGGGCGGCCAAATCCGCCGCACTCAAACAGGTGTACCGCGTGCCTCGATCCGCCGGCCGGGAGCTCGCCTACACCGCCTACCGGGCCCGTGAGGGCGCCGCCCTTGAGGATTTCGCGATCTGGTGCGCGCTGACCGAGATCCACGGCGCCGATTGGCACAACTGGCCGCTGGAACTGCAGCATCCGCACAGTCCGGAGGTCGCCGCGTTCGCGGCCGCCAATCCCGAGGCCGTCGATTTCCACCGCTGGCTGCAGTGGCAGCTCGATGACCAGCTGACCGCCGCGCAGGCCACGGCTGTGCAGGCCGGGATGGCGCTGGGCATCCTGGGAGACCTGGCGGTCGGCGTCGACCCGGACGGCGCCGACGCGTGGGCGCTGCAGGACGTGCTGGCGCTCGGCGTGACCGCGGGCGCCCCGCCCGACGAGTTCAATCAGCTGGGCCAGGACTGGTCGCAACCGCCGTGGCGCCCGGACCGGCTCGCCGAGCAGGCCTATGAACCGTTCCGGGCACTGGTCTCGATGGCGCTGCGGCATGCGGGCGGCCTGCGCATCGACCACATCATCGGCATGTTCCGGCTGTGGTGGATCCCCAAGGGTGCGGCCCCCACCGAGGGCACGTACGTGCGTTATCACCACGACGCGATGATCGGAATCATCGCGCTGGAGGCGCACCGCGCCGGGGCGGTCATCGTGGGCGAGGATCTCGGCACAGTCGAGCCGTGGGTCCGCGACTATCTGCGCGACCGCGGCCTCTTCGGCACCTCCATTCTGTGGTTCGAGGCCGACGGCAGCGGCGCGCCGCTGCCCGCCGAACGCTGGCGCGAGTACTGCCTGTCGTCCGTCACCACGCACGATCTGCCGCCCACGGCCGGGTATCTGGCCGGCGAGCACGTCCGGCTGCGGCAGGAACTGGGCCTGCTCACCCGCCCCGTCGAGGTCGAGCTGGCCGAGGACCGGGCCGCTCAGGACGCGTGGCTGGCTGAGCTGCGCCGCGTCGGCCTGCTCGAGCCTGACGACGGTCCAGAGGAGATCGTGACGGCGCTGTACCGCTACCTCGGGCGGACCCCATCGAAGTTGCTCACGTTGTCCCTGGCCGATGCGGTCGGTGAGTTGCGGACCCAGAACCAGCCGGGCACCACCGACGAATACCCGAACTGGCGGGTGCCGCTCGGCGGTCCAGACGGGCATCGCCTACTGGTGGAAAATGTGTTCGACGATGCCCGGGCGAATGCGCTGTGCGACGCGATGGCAGCCCTGGTGAGACCGGTGATGTAACACGCGGTGGCTGTGCAACGGTTTCACAATCGTCACAGCTGCGATATGTTCGCAGCTCACCCGGACGTTCGGAGACTTGACGTGAAGAAGCAGCTTGTAGTGCTCGGCGGTGGTGTGGTCGCTGCCGGCTCGATCGCCCTGTTCGGCGCGGGCATCGCGACCTCGCAGCCCAATGCGTCGGCGATCAATGTCGTCGGCGAGCCCTACATGAAGGCCCTGCAGATTCTCAAGAGCCAGGGCGTCAAGGCCTACTTCGGCGGCTCGTTCGGCAGTGCGCTGCCCCAGGCCCAGTGCCTCGTCGACTCCCAGAAGGTGACTTCGCAGGGCCGCATGCTGCTGATGCTGGACTGCAGCCAGGCCGCGCTGGAGCAGGAGCAGCAGACCCAGAGCGCCGGTGGCGGCGGTGCTCCCGGCGGTCCGCACGTGGGCTCCAACGGCGTGACGACGGTGACGCCCACACCGGTCGTTCCGGTGCCGGGTGCGCCGGGCGCGGGCACCCCTGCGCCGGGCTAAGCGAGATGCCACTCGGCTCACCCCCGGACGGTCACCGATGCTGTGCGGTTGACTGGCAATCGGCCCTGCCCTCGCGAGCGTGAATCGTCTGCGAAAAATGGGCCGGCAGATTCATACGGTTACGACAACATCGGTGATTTGGGAGGTTGTCGTGCCAACTGGTTATCGGCATTCGAAGGCGACGCGGCGGGAGTTGTTTGACCGGG
>NZ_BCSX01000016.1 GCF_001570425.1 Mycolicibacterium brisbanense | reverse complement strand
CTCCTGCACCGATCCGTAGTCATCAACCTCGACGGCGAGTCCTACCGACTACGCGACCACCACGCCTCCACCGACACCCTCCGCCGAGCCACCACCGGCACCCGCCAACCACTACACTGACCGCTGCTCACAGGTGAGGAATTTCAACGAGCACACCTGGGGACTTTCGACGAGCGCGATCAGTATGAACCTTTTTACGGTTGAGCCTGCAGAACTGGACTCTGACACCACCGCCGGCGCGCAGGCGCTGACCGATGTAGCAGGCATCGCTCTGCTTCATCAACGCGCCATCGGGCAGCGCGAACTGCTCGTGACTCAGTTGCAGGGCGTCCTCAATGACCGGCTGACCATCGAGCAGGCCAAAGGAGTCGCCGCCGAACAAGCCGATATCAGTGTCGGCAGAGCATTCGCGCTTATCCGCGACTACGCTCATCGCCGTCACCTCACGTTGACCGATGTCGCAAAGCGCGTCGTACGGCACGACCTGACCATCGCCGACCTGACATCCGACATCGGCGCCACCGAGCCGTAACACCTCCGGTGCCCGCTGCCCACACGCGAAGCCTGCCCGCCCTCCGCCCGGCCATGTCAGTTCGACTGACCGCCATGCCACTGTGCTTCAAGAAGCCATGTGCACGTCGCGCGCCGACTATGAAATAGCAAGCAGGTCATGCACATTTCGAACGCCGGGTACGGCCCACGCAGCGCGCCGGGCAGCGGCAGCGTCCGCCTGGGACTGTACAGTCCCGCGCAGCGTGACACTGCCGTCCTTGGTATCGATCTCGATCCGGTTTACTTCTTGATTTACCGTGCGCAACAGCTCGTTCCTGATGTGCGTCCGCACATCGGCCACCTTAGGTCCGCCCCGTAGTTCAAGGTTGTTGTAGACACCTTTGACCCCGCGGATGTGTCTGACTGCTTTGGCGGCCGTCAGCCGCTGGAAATGCCAGTCCACGATCCCGGTCAGCGTGATGTAGCCCTGCCGGACTGTCGCATCGATCGTGCTGGGCAGATCGCTGTGCGACTGGAGGACTGCAACTGCGTCGGTGGCGATATCGGTGTCATCGCGAACGTGGGTACCGCTGGCCTCGACATGCAGCTCGTCGGCCAGTCCGCGGACACCGCGGACACGCCACACCGCGTGCTCTGCTTGGATCTTTTGCCAGTATGTCGGCACCACTCCACTCAGCGTTATCACCCCGTCGTGCCCGGCGATGGCGACACCCGAAGAATCGATTGCCGGATCGGACTTCAACTCGTCAACCACATCCTCAACCAAGATGGTGTCTTCATTGCTCATCTCTTCGTCCTTCCAGTCCAGCGGTCTGTACCAAATTTCCATCCGACCCGCCTACCACGCCGCCAACGTCGCCAACGTAGCTGCGATCGCGAAATCGTCTGCGCCGCGGGGCTATTTGCCCTTCTCACCGAATCAGATGTCCTGTTCTGGATACGCCGCCCAAGCAACTCTCCGCGACCCTCGTAGGACCCAAACCTCACATGACTTAAGTCCCTTATTTCTCGGGCCGAGCGGGCCCGGGCGCCGGCGACGAATCCGGGTTCGAGCCCGACGGTCTCTAGTCCGGCAACGCGCGGCAGCCATTCCTGGCTCTCAGAAGCTGCGCTCGGGCACCCCAAGACGTTCTACCTCGACCTCTCCGATGAATGCGCTCGCGATAGGCCCTCTGCCGGCAGGACCGACTGCAGCATCACGCATCGAAGCGACCGTCGAAGCATGTGCGCCAGTCCCGCGTTCGCCCAGCGACAAATCACAGGTCGTTACGGCTACCCGTAACGACCTGTAACCCTCGTAACCCGAAATAGCAAGAAGCACAATGTGAACCACTGTGAAGGGCGATGGCCCGCAGACCTAATTGACGGGTAGGCTGATAGCACTTTCCTTCAGCAGAGAGGGGCAGTCGAGATGGCGGCAGATGATGAAGGGAAGGGGCCACCGTCCCACACACTCCCAGACAAGGCCAACACCACGAACACCCCATCGGACGAGCCCGATCCGGTCAGCGACCATACGAAGTCAGTTACCGACCTGATAAGGCGACAATTCGGTATCGGGAGATAGCTTGCCCGTCAGTGTGTTCTCGGCAACGCTGGACCACACCAGGCCGACAGCGCACCGCACAGATCGTGTCATCATCTAGCTGTCATTGAGGTTTTCTCCCGGACTTGGGCGTGCTGGTTGATGCTTTGCGCGTTCCCCGCGTAGACGGACATACCTCTGCGCGCTCAGGAAACGCTTGAGGGCTTCCAGGTAGCGGTTTGTGGTCATGTCAGTTCTGACATCCCATTGTCGGCGTGCGTAGGCCACGCCCACCGTGTCGGCCTTGTCGAGCAACGGCCCCGCGAGATCGATTCCGACTGGTTCCGGGCTTCGCCAAACAGCGCTCAAAGGTACAAACCACTGCCCAGAAAGGTCCTCGGACCCCGCATTGAGGCGACCTACGGCCCTACCTGAGCGTGGCATTCGCCGGCATCGTCCACACCGGGGAGCTATTCACTGATGTCTGGATGGGAGACGACGATGGTCGAACCGGTCACTAATCCGACCCAACCCACGTTCGCGTGCCACCGACCCGATGCACGCGACGAGGCAGAGCAACCTGATGTCGGCGATGCGCTCAGCCGCGAGTTCCTGATCGGCGGGTGTGCCACCAGTGATGACTTCTGGCGGGCCTGGGAATTCAATTCGTTTGGAACGCGACGGTCCTTCATCGACGACATGCTGAACGGTTCGCATCGGCTCGCCTGGTGACGATCAGATGACCAGGCAGCATCGCAGCGGTTCCGTGTGCACTTCTGGTGGGTGCTACTCGGTAATACGCCGACGGCCGCTGACGCTGTCAACCGATCAGCGACTTCGGGCCCTACCAACGCGGTGCCGTTGCGGGATCAGATAGCCCTGCGGGAGGTGGACTCCCGCTGATGTCGCGTCATCGCCGCGATGGCGCGCCCACCCAAACGGAGGCCGCCATGAGCACCGCACCGCTGCAATCAAGGACGCGACTGTCCGCTCGTTCGCTGGGCCCGTGCCTTGTCGTCGCTGCAGTGACCTCGTTCAGCCGCGGCCCACGGCTGCGCTCGATGGTCGAAGCAATCGCCGCAGATCCCGTATCGCCCTCGGTCGCTGGTGCGTTCGTACTGCCGATGGGTCTGGTCGTCATCGCTCCACATCCCTTCTCGCGCGGTCCGGCCGCCATCGTCGTGTCGTTGCTGGGCTGGCTTACCACCTTCAAAGGGCTGGCACCCTTGGCTTTCCCGCATACGTACCTCTCGGTGACGTACGTCGGCGGGGCTCTCACCCGCAGTCATTCAGGCTCACACCAATCTGTTCACCCCACACCAGATCTCCCGCGCGCCGCGTGAATCTCTACTGGTCGCGGCGAGAGAACACCTCGCCAGAATCGAGCCATGCGGCCGAATCATCAGACCCGCATGAGATCTCGTCGTTGCACGCGTCATTGCGGTCCCGGATGGGCTCGGCATGGCGAGTGCTGGGTCCAGGGTTTGTCACCGGGTCCTCTGACGACGACCCATCCGGCATCCAAACCTATAGCCAGACCGGGGCACAATTCGGTTACGCCCAACTGTGGGTAGCAGCATGGACGTACCCGTTCATGGCAGTGATCCAGGAGATTTGCGGCCGGATCGGTATGGTGACAGGTCGCGGACTGGCGGCGATTCTGCGCGAATACTATTCGCGGAAGGTGCTTTTCGTCGCAGTCACGCTCCTCATGGCTGCAAATATCGTCAATGTGGGGGCCGATCTCGGCGCGATGGCCGCCACCGGACAACTGCTCATCCGCATGCCGTTCGGGGGTTGGCTGGCAATCATCGTGGGGATCTCGCTCTCTCTGCAGATCTTCGTACCCTATCCCGCATACGCCCGGTTCTTGAAGTACGCGTGCCTGAGCCTGCTGGCCTATGCCGTGGCAGCCTTTGTCATTCATCATCCGTGGTGGCCGACAGTCACGCTGAGCGCACTGATTCCTCACGTCGAATGGTCGCGCGATTACGTGCTCAACATCGTCGCCGTGCTGGGGACGACGATCACGCCCTACTGCTTCTTCTGGCAAGCCGATCAGGAAGCCGAAGAGGATTTCGCCCGCGGTCGAATGACGTTCTACGGCAAGGGAGTCCCTAGAATCCACAGTGGAGACATCCGCACCATGCGGACCGACACCGCCGTCGGTATGGGCTTCTCCAACGTGGTGCAGTTCTTCATCATCCTGACTTGTGCGTCCACCTTGCATCAGGCGGGTGTGTTCACGGTCGATACGCCGGACCAGGCGGCTGCCGCACTGCGGCCCCTGGCCGGTGGCTTCGCCTTTATCCTCTTCGCGATCGGGATCATCGGGGTGGGCTTTCTTGCCGTGCCCACCCTGACCGGTTCGGCGTCTTACGCGTTGTCCGAGGCGATGGGCTGGAAAGCGGGCCTCGGCTACACGTTCCGCCAGGCCCGGGCGTTCTACATCGTGATCGCCGCGGCCACGGTCCTCGGCGTAGGATTGAATTTCGTTGGAATTCAGCCATTTCGGTTGCTCTACTACGCTGCCGCCGTCAACGGTGTCCTCGCTCCGCCATTGATGGTGATGATCATGTTGGTCGGCAACGACAGCTCGATCATGGGCAAGCACGTGAACGGTCGGTTCACCAATGTCATCGGATGGGCCATCGTGGGCATCATGGGCGTGTGTGCGCTGGCGCTGCTCGGGTCTACCCTGACAACCGGATGATGAGAACTGACCCGTAATGCGGATCGAATGCACAGCGCCCGAGAAAGGCAAATCCCATGACGATGCTCACAGTAACCGCGCCGGCCACAGTGGATCTCGAAGACCTCGAACAACAGACCGTCTCCGCGCTGGCGGACCGACTCAGGGACGACCACGGGTGCGAACTGACGGATTCGCAGCCCCGCCCATCGGAGTGGGGCAACGAATACCAGCTCGCGCCGACCGGCCGCATCATCGTCGACAGCCACCAGAACACGCTGACCGTCAGACTTCGCGACCTCGCTGTCGACGCGCACGACCTGTTCGTCGCGGTCAGTAGTGAATTGGAACAGCAATACGATGAGCTCAGTACAGAAATTGGTTGACCATGGCCTCCGCTGACGACGACGGTCATGAGATCGATTGTCGCCTCGACCGACTGCCGAGCGAGGTGCGCAAGTTGCTGCAGAGCGAGCCCGTGCCCACGTGGCGGGCGCCGATGCTGGCAACCTTGACCGACCAGCGGTTCTCCGACCCACGATGGATATTCGAACTCAAACTCGACGGCGAGCGGTGTCTCGCCTTCCGCGACGCGGATCGGACTCGCCTGCTGTCCCGAAATCGCCAGTCGCTCAACGGCACCTACCCTGAAATTGTCCACGCACTCAACGCCCAGCGGAGCACACGCTTCGTCCTCGATGGTGAGGTCGTGGCCTTCCAGGGAAAGCACACCAGCTTTCAGCGACTTCAGTCCCGATTGGGTGTTACGAACGTCGACGAGACGCAAGCGTCACGAACGCCCGTTTTCTACTATGTATTCGATCTTCTGCATCTCGACGGATATGCGACGACAGCGTTGCCCCTGATCTGGCGTAAACGCCTTCTGCACAGCGCAATCCGCTGGACGGATCCACTTCGTTACCTGCCCCACCGCCGGACCGAAGGCCAGCGGGCATATCAGGAAGCGTCTGAACGCGGCGATGAGGGGGTGATCGCCAAGCTCGCCGATTCGACATACGAACAGGGTCACCGTTCGCCCAATTGGCTCAAATTCAAGTGTGTCTTGAGGCAGGAGTTCGTCATCGGCGGCTACACCGCTCCCAAAGGCACCAGAGTCGGACTGGGCGCGCTCCTGATCGGCTACTACGCGGGCGACAAGCTCATATACGCAGGTAAGGTCGGCACCGGCTTCGACGAGGCCACCTTACGAAGTCTTCACCAGCGTCTGTCCGCCATCGAACAGGACGAGTCGCCGTTCCCCGGCCACCGGGTCGTCCGCCCCGACACCCATTGGACACGTCCACAGTTGGTGGCTGACATCGGCTTTTCGGAATGGACGCGAGACGGCAAGCTGCGCCATCCACGCTACGTCGGCCTACGTTATGACAAGCGGCCGGCCGAGGTGGTTAGGGAATCACTCTGACTTATGAACGGCTTCATCGACCCGACGGCGATATGGACTGCGGGTCAGCCGATTTGGTCAACAGCGCAGACAGGTACATAGTGGCGGTTCTCGTTGCCTCCGGTCCATTTGTCACCACGCTGCTGCTGACGCTGTCGCGCACCCCGTCGAAGTTCTGCTCATGCTCTCGCTCGTCCCTCACGAGAGATTCAGGCCAAACGCTGACGAGCGACCTGTTCGACGACCAGGGGCAGGAATTCGCGCACGGTGTGACCGTCCAGGTCGGCGTAGATGCGCCTGACGACGTCGGCGACGGTACCGGAATCGACGTCCGGATAGGTGATCGAGAGCTGGGCGACAAGGTCTTTGATGACAACGAACTCTTCCGTCGCAACGACATGCTCGGCACCTGACTGCTGCACACCGATCCGGCAATCGTGGCGGTGTTCGGCGTCGAAGGCGTCGAAGGCGCACGCAATGTGGTCCGGCGTGGCATCCGGATGCTCTTGAGCCAACAGGTCGATCGACGCCCAGGTCGCGGGGCCCACCACCGTGGTGCGATCCGGCCGGTGACCGTGCACGATCGCCCTGTTGACCAACTCACGAAACGTCGCCGCTGCGACGTCACTGGACTCTTCGACCATGCTGACGACGGTACGTGCGCCACGTTACGTAAGCGTGCACGGAACGTGCCGATCATGATGAATGGTGCTCACGGACCGGCGAGCCGGCAGGCAGAGGGCCTCCTGCCGTAGGACTTTCGGACCATGCAATGCCGACTTAGCGCCCTAGTTCGATTACCGTGCCGGCAACGAATATTCATAGATGACGCGCGACGACTGGCTGATGATGGAACCCGCAGAAGACGGACCGCCCGCCCGGTTCCGCACGCGGCTGGCCGGGGCGGGTCGTCACCTTCCGGGCACGCGCCTGACCACCGAAGCCCTGATGTCGGCGACGCGGCACCGCACCCACATCGACCTTGAGCGCCTGACGGGTATCCGGGAACGCCGTGTGTCCATCGGTGACGAAGACTCGTTCACTCTCGCAACGGCGGCGGCCCGGGATTGCCTCGGAAAAGCCGGATGCGACGGGTCGGCGGTCGACGCCGTCATCAACTGCAGCATCACAAAATTCCGGGGCGGCCTCTCCCAGTGGATGGAACCGTCCATGAGCGGCATGGTCGCCCACGCAATCGGCGCCGACAATGCCATCACGTTCGACGTATCCAACGCCTGCGCGGGAATGCTCACCGGGGTCATGATCGCCAACAACTGGATCCGGCGTGGCACCATCCGTCGGGCATTGGTGGTCAGTGGCGAATACATCTCGCAGCTGGGCCAAAACGCTTCCAGACATGTCCGGACCATCATGAGCAAGGAGCTCGCGTCTCTGACACTCGGCGACGCCGGCGCCGCGCTGCTCCTCGAACGCACAGATGCCGACGCATCCGCCGGCATCATGCTGGCAGGGTTCACCACGGTGGCCGGTTACAGCAGGCTATGCCTGGCCTATCCGAAGGGGCATGAGTCCGGCGCCCGAATGTTCACCGACGCCAGGGGCATTCAGCAAGCCGCGATGTCAGACACTCCCCTGCTGCTGCACGAGGTGCTTGATTCAATGGATATCTCGATCCACGACATCGACCACGTCATCACCCACCAAACTTCCGCGCGAGCCATCCGCAAGGGGATGGCGAAGGTCGCCGCATCATTTGGCGATCGCCCCCGCCACGACGCCGTCATCACCGTCGACCGGTACGGCAACACCGCATCGACCACGCACACCGTCGCGCTGGTCGAAGAACTCGAAGCCGGGCACATCCAGGCCGGGGAAACGATCGCCCTGATCGCGCTGGCCTCTGGACTGGAGATCGGCATCGTCCTCCTGACCCTCGACGAGACAGTGGTGAATCACCATGGGCACAGTGATTGAAGCAACGGCCCTGGCCGCCGGCCGCCATTGGCGCGATCGGCACAGCGCGCTGAGACTCGCGGTGAAGGCAGCCAGAGATTGCCTGAACGAGGCGGGACGCGAAGCCTCTGAGGTCGACCTGCTGATCAATGCGGGCATCTACCGCGACCGCAATCTCGGCGAGCCCGCGCTGGCGGCGATGATCCAACAGGACATCGGTGCACATCCGGAGGACCCACGGCCCCAGGCGCACGGTACCTTCTCGTTCGACGTCGCCAACGGCTCCTGCGGAATCCTCACCGCGCTCCAGATTGTCGATGGCTTCCTGAGCACGCACGTGATCAATCGCGCGTTGATCGTGGCGAGTGACGCGAACCCAGGCCGCAGAATGAGTGAGAACTTCCCCTTCTCCCCCAGCGGAGCCGCGCTACTGTGCCGATGGTCCGACGACCAAGGCCTCGACACTGTGCACTGGGCGCGAATCCCGGACGACGGTGAGAGCTTCGGTGCCGGAGTAAGTCTCGTCAATCGACGTAATGTGCTCCGCATCGGACAGGGTCCCATGATGGACGAACGTTTCGCCGCTGCCGCCGCGCAAGCCGTGATTCAATGCGTCGGTGCGGCCTCACTCGACATGGCCGAGATCGCCGCGATTGTCGTCGCGCCTACTCGTAGCAGGTTCTGTTCCCTGCTTGCGGAACATCTCATGGTCCCCGAGGACATCATCATCGCCGCCGACGACGAGGACGCCCACACCGCAGCGCTGGCTGGGGCGTTCGAGTGCGCTGCCCGCCGCATCGTGCCCGGCAAGTACATCCTCATGGTGGCGGCGGGCGCCGGCGTCACGGCTGGGGCTGCGCTGTACCGGATGCCGTCCCTGACGCTGACAGCCGGCAGTGCTGTTGCCAGATAGCAACGGGCATCGTTCAGTATCTTGTCCACCAGACCTGGCATGGTGACGTTCAGCGATGGGCGGGCAACGGTTGTCGTGAGTGGGCTTACAGCCCCGTGGGATACGTCTCGGGCGTCTCTCCCTGTACCCACGTGCTGGTGACGTCCAGCGGCTCCAACGCACGCGTCCTGTCGATGTGAATGATCGCGTCGAACTGTTCGGATGGCCGCACGTGGTAGTAGTGGCTTTGTCGTTCGGTGGCCGGTAGATAGATCACCCCGATGGCACGGCCCAGCCGGACGACGTCGAGCGGTTCGGCCGCTGCCCTGCTGATCATGGCCGACACCAGGAATTCTGGCTCACCGGTCTCGTGGAACAGTTCCTCCACACTGCCGTTGAGGGCAGGCCTGACGACCTTGCGCTCGGCGATGGCGCCCCATTCGCTGGCCGCGGTGACGGTGCCGGTGTAGGTGGTGAACCCGATAGAGCGGGAGTCCTCGCCCCAGCGCTCGCGCACCAGCTGACCCAGGGTCAACTGGCCGTCGTTGCCGACTTCGGTAGCGCGCGCATCACCGACATGAGAGTTGTGTGCCCACACCACGATCCGGGCAGGAGAGCGGCCGTCGTGCCGGTCGAGGTGCGCCAACAGGGCCTGCAGTGTTTGCGCCATGTGCTGATCGCGCAAGTTCCACGACGTGACCCTGCCGCCGAACATCGCCCGGTAGTACACCTCAGCATTGCGGACTGTCTGCGCGTTCTGCTGGGCGTAGAAGAGCTCATCTTCGGCAAGCAGGCCGTCCCGGCGCGCATACTCGATCGCGTTGCGGTGGATCTCGACCAGTTGGTCGACTGCCTGGCGTTCGCACGACAGCCCAGCGCCGAACGCCGCGGCAAATCCATAGGCCTGCCCGTCGTCGGCGGATGTGTGGTCGAAACATGCGTAGCGTTCCCGAGCTCGCGCCGCCGCGACCGGATCGACATTTTCGAGGTACCTGATGACCTCCTGCATGGACCGGTGCAAGCTGTAGAGATCCAAACCGTAGAAGCCGGTTTGCCGTTCGCCGTCGGCCCTGCGGCGCCCGTTGTGCACATGCAGCCAGTCCACGAAGTCACGAACCACGACGTTGCGCCACATCCAGGCGGGGAAGCGTTCGAATCCGCTCAACGCCTGGGTTGCAGATCCGTCGTCGCCGAGTCCTCGGACATACCGGTTCACCCGGTAGGCGTCCGGCCAATCAGCCTCGGCGGCGACGGCGCAGAAGCCCTTGTTCTCGATCAGCCATTTGGTGATGTCAGCCCGCGCCTCGTAGAACTCGTGTGTGCCATGCGAGCTTTCACCGATCAACACGATCCGGGCGTCACCGATGATCTCCTCGAGGGCCTCGACCGGTGGTACGCCACCAGGGGCGTCGACGGCAACCCGCCGAACGGCCGCAGCGGGCGTCTCGGTGGCACGAAGTCGTTCGGAGGCACGGCCCGTGGTAGGCGCGGCGAGCAGTTCACGTACCTCTTCGTCGCTGACTTGCCGGAAATCCCAAAACGACTCACCGACCGCGACGAACGGAGTGGGCATGGAGGCGCACACCACGTCGTCGACCATGGCTTCGAACTCCCGGCAGGTGGACTCCGGCGCCGCAGGTACGGCAATGACGATTTCAGCGGGGTCGGATTCGCGCAACGCCTGCACCGCGGCGAACATGCTGGCGCCGGTCGCCAACCCGTCATCAACGAGGATGACCGTCTTGCCGGCCACGTCGACGCGAGGGCGGCCACCGCGATAGGCGGCTTCGCGACGGTGCAGCTCTCTGCCCTCGCGTTCGGCGATGGTGCGCAGTTGTTGTGGGGTGATTCGCAAGGCACGCAGCATGTCGTCGTTCACCACGACCCGGCCGTCTGCGGCCAGTGCGCCTACGGCGAATTCCTCGTGTCCCGGCGCGCCGAGCTTGCGGACGACGAAGGCGTCCAATGGTGCTCCGAGGGCAGCGGCTACTTCCCACGCAACCGGGATGCCACCGCGAGGTAACCCCAGAACGACGAGATCCTCTCGGCCTCGGTACGCGCTGAGCATGCCGGCCAGGACCTGTCCGGCCTCACGCCTATCCCGGAAGACATGCCGTGGCACCCCTCGGGTCAAGCCTCGTGAACGAGTCATGGTGCTACTCCGTCCGATCGGATTCTCGATTGTCTGGTGAGCCGATCGGCTACTTTGCCGACTCGATCGCGACGTGCTTGTCGCCGGTCTGCGGTTCCGCTACCGGGACCGTGATCGACAGGATGCCCTTGTCGTAACTCGCCTTGATCCCATCCTCGTCAGCGCCCGCGGGCAGCGTGAGGGACCGGGTGAACGATCCGTAAGAGAACTCGGAATGTCCGTTCGTCTCTTTCTTCTCGCTGCGCTCAGCCTTGATGGTCAGCACACCGTCGCGGACTGTGATGTCAACGTCTTTGGCCGGATCCACGCCGGGAATCTCGGCCCGTAGCTCATAGCTGCCGTCTTTCATCTCGTCCTCAACCCGCATCATGTGGCTACCGAAGGTCGGCCGCAGCGTCGCCCAGGACGGAAAGCCCTCGAACAAGTCGGCCAATTCTGGAAATCCGGACCGCGGACGATGGGGGGCGGGAAGCTTGTTCATGATTGCTCCTGTCGTTGATTGGATTCGTAGGCTCAATCGGACCACCGTGACACCTTCCTTACTAGGGACTGAAGTCCCAGGTCCCCGGGCCGTTTGTCGGCGGAGAAGTCGGGGCCCACTGGCCCTACCGGCCGACGCACGCAGGCGCGCATGGTCAAGGCATGAGTATCAACGTGATGCGCGGCGCGGTAGCCATCGCGCTGCTTTACGCGGCCAGACGCTTCTACCGCAATTGGGGCACCACGAAGGAAGAGTGCCAAATGCACGTACCGGGTGACGGTGTGATCAGCGAGCCAGCAGACGTTACGACGGAGGGCATCTGGATCGACGCCCCGCCGAGCGCAGTCTGGCCATGGTTGGTTCAAAGGTTGGTTCAGATGCGCCGGGACGGCGCCGGCTTCTATGCCTCGCAGGGACACCAGAAAACGGAGAGCACTCGTCCGGAATGGCAGCATCTCGCCGTGGGCGATACCGTACGCCTCACACCCGGCGATGCCGGATGCGTACTGTCGGTCGTGGAACTCCTTGAGCAGCAGGCGATAGTCCTTCGCACCAACCGCAGCGGCGCCTGGGACGCCACCTGCACGTTGCACCTGGTGCCGCACTGGCAAGACCGGTGCCGGCTACTCGTTCGTACCCGCATACGGCTGGCCCACCCGGGCGCGATAGTGATCACCGAACTTGTCGGAGCGCCAAGGGCCCTGGCCGTCCGACATTTTCTCAAAGGCATCAAGCAGCGCGCGGAGTCTGCCTACCAGGCCGAGGTCTCCTCCGAGGCATCCGACGCCGCTACGGAGATGGCGGCGCCGCATCAACTCCACTGATGCCTCTGCCACAGTCAGATTGGCTTATGCGTCTGCGGTCGAGCGATGAGCACTGGGCACATCGCGTGGTGGATCAGCGAGTGGCTGGTGGAGCCGAGGAACAAACCCGCCGCGTCGCCGCGGCCACGGCTACCCACCACGACCAGCCGGGCGTGCTGGCTTTGTCTGGCCAGGACCGCCGCCGGCTCCCCGGTCGTAACGACAGGACGCACGTGGACGTCAGGAAACTTCTTCTGCCATCCCGCCAGACGTTGAGCCAACAGACTCTCCTCCTGCGTATCAGGCGCCTCACCGGTCGTGTCGGGCGGCCGATACCCCCAGAAGATGTGGGACGGTGCGATGTCGTTCCAGACGTGTACGGCAATCAACTCAGCGCCGCGTAGCGATGCCTCCTCGAACGCCCACGCAGTCGCGTCTTCGGCATCAGCAGAACCGCCGATGCCCAACACGATCGGTCCATCGACCGACAGCGCGGAAGTACGTGTCACGACGAGGGGGCTGTGCCCTCGGGCCGCAAAACCCACCGACACCGATCCTGCCACCAGCCCCGAGAACGCGTTGAGTCCGGTGGAACCCAGGATGGTCAGAACGGCGTCTGCGGACAGTTCGACAAGAGCTGCCAGAGGATGGCCTGACACCCTGGACATCACAACCCGGACATCCGGATCGAGTGCGTGTGCGTGGTCACGGGCCTGGTGGAGGAACCTGAGCGCGTCCGCGTTGAGATGGTCGAAGAAACTCTCCGATGCGCCCGGATTGAATCCGACAGCGGCGCTGCTGTCGTCGACCGCGTGGGCCAAACGTATCGGCAGCTTCCGCAGCTGGGCTTCACTCACTGCCCAGGTCAGGGCATTCAGTGCCGACGAAGATCCGTCGATACCGACGAGAATGTAAGGGTGAGGAACTGATTCGGTCACGTTGCCCTCCGGGATGAGGTGGCTGAAGTCTCTGCCGTCAACGCTAGGCGAGCACCGCCCCGACTCGATATGGCCGAAAGTCCCGCGTGACCGGGACCTCGGTCTCGATCAACTCGCCGGAACCGCGAGCACCGGGCAGGGTGCAACTTGCAGCAGCCGTTGCGTGACGCTCCCCAGAAGGAGCCCCGCTATCGGCCCAAGCCCGCGTGTTCCAACCACGATGAGGTCCGCCCCCTCCTCCCTCGCGCTGTCGGCGGTGATGTGCGCGGCATGTCCCGCCGGCGCAGGGTGGGCCCGTAGCGATGCATCGATACCAGCCGACTTCAAGTCGTTCACCTGGCCTTGGATCTTTTGCTGAAGCTCGTCCTCGTCGAGATGGACGGGGCCGGCCCCGCGTCCCACGATTATCTCTTTCACGTGCACGACGACGACCCGCGACCGGCCGCTTTCGGCGAGCTTCCTGACGTAGTCGAGCGCAAGGTCAGCGTTGGCTGAACCATCTGTCGCCCAGACAATCACATCGAACATCGATTCCTCCTGGTGTGAGCGTTGCCCCATGGTTGTCGTTTCGCGCTAATCACTTACCTCGCCGGCGGTGACACCCTCCGGTTCAGGGCCGAAGGCGAATCGCCTGCCGGTGACTCGCAGCGGCCGGATGCGCACGTAGTGTTTTTTGGCCGTCGCCGTCCAGGGATACAGCGGCGCGCGCTCGGCCTCCTCGAATTCCTCGTCGGTACGCAGCGTTTGAGCAACGCCCTTGACGATCACACTCCAGCCGTCGGTGGCGACGTGATCGTCGGCTTCGAACAGCACGTGGTTGTTGATCGCGGCGCTGACCAGCTTGGTTCCCCCCGCGGTACGAAACAAAATGGTGCGGCGCTGCACGGCGAAATTCACCGGGAAAATTTCTGGCTCGCCGTCGACGCTCGTCACCAGCCGGCCCAGCGCCACGCCGGACAGCAGATCCCAGGATTCAGTGTCGGACAGAATGGAAATCGGTTGCGGTTCTTTGGACATGCCAAGGACGCTACTCAGGGAGCGGACTACTCCGACATGGCCGAAAGTCCCGAAACGTCAGACACCAACGGCACTTGCTCGACCGGGACTGTCGTGGTGCCGGGGAAACGGACCAGGGACCCCGGTGCCACGTGTTCGACCCGACCTCGGCATTCGATGGTGATTGGAGGTAGATCGCGCTGGCTCACACTGACCTCGGCCCCAAGGCCACTCACCCGGAGATACAGATGGTGACCGCGATAGTGGATCGGGAAACCCAAGGCACCGAGCGATTCCGGCCAGTGCGGGGACAGCACGATCCGGTTGGCGCGGGTTTCGAGTCCGGTGAAACAGCGCTGTATGAGGTCGACGCTGCCTGCCATCGCGGCGAGGTGTATCCCCTCGGACGTGGTGCCGCCCTGAATGTCGGCGACGTCGGATTTCAGCACATCTCGGAAGAACTCGACGGCACGATCGCGGTTGGCCCGGGCCAGAACCCAGGCGTTGACCACTGCGCTCAACGTGGATCCGTTCGACGTGCGGGCGATGTAGTAGTCGACCATCGCAGGGATACGTTCCGGCGAAAACTCATAATCGAGCCGGCCGAGCAACTCCCCCAGCTCATCTGATGACAAGAGATACAGCAGCATCAAGGCGTCAGCCTGCTTGGCGACCTGGTATCGATTGACGTCGTCACCCTCAGCTTCGAGAATGCGATCGAGGCGCTGAATGTTCCCGTATCTGGTCCGGTAGGACTCCCAATCCAGTTCTGCCAACTGATCGTAGCCTTGGAACTGACAGATCATGCCATCGTGGAACGGCACAAACATCCGACGGCTGACATGGTCCCATCGAGCGAGTTCTTGGTCTGTCAGACTGAGCTTTTCGCGCAGGTCGAGCCGGTTTGCCAATGGCATCGCCGCAAGCGCCTCGATGGCCCGAAGGATCGCCCACACCGCCATCACGTTGGTGTATGCGTTATCGTCGATTCCGTCCTGTGGTCTGTCTGGGTATCCCGAGTGAAACTCGTCGGGACCGATGACACCGTTGATGTGATACCGATTCTCGACAGCGTCGTACGTAGCTCTGCTGACCCAGAATCGGGCGATCTCGACCAGCATTTCAGCGCCATAGTCGATGAGATATGCGAGATCTCCGGTGACCTGATAGAACTGCCAGACGTTGTAGGCGACGGCAACACCGATGTGATGCGCGTGTTGGCTCGGGTCTACGCTCCACCGACCCGATCGCGGGTTGAGGTGTAACTCCGGACTCTCCTCACGTCCATCACTACCTGACTGCCACGGGAACATCGCACCCGAGAAACCGGCGATCCGCGCAGCACGGCGTGCCTCGGTGAGCCGACGGTAACGGTAACGCAGCAACGCCCGCGTGATCGTCGGGAAGTGCAGATTGAGGACCGGGAAGATCAGCAACTCATCCCAGAAGACATGGCCCCGGTAGGCCTCACCGTGCAAACCACGAGCGGGGATGCCGACGTCCAGATCCTCACTGTTGTACGAGACTGTCTGCAGCAAGTGCATCAAGTGCAGCCGCAATACCCGCAGTTCATCGACGTGGCCATCGAATTCGACATTCAACCGCTCCCAAATGTGCGACCAGACGAGTTCGTGGTCCCGCCGCAGCTCGACGAACCGTCCTTGCCGTTCCAATCGCCGCACTGCACTGCCTGACGCGTCGGAGGTCGCAACATCGCGACCCGTCACCAACACCACGGTCTTCTCGATTGACAACGACTGACCCATACCCAAGTCTGTACGGATCTCGTGGCCGATCTCGAATCCGTCCTCGATGAGCCGATACTTCGCCACGGCCGCGATCTCGTCACACCACACCGTGGTGTGCGCGGCAAGTGCGATAGGAATCTGCGACTGCTTGGTCTGGACCGTCAGAAGTACCGAATTATCGGTCAGCGGACGCATTTCCGGCGCTCGAAGATGGACGCCGGCCAGCTCACGATAACGTTCGACGCCGCTGTTGCAGACATTGGCGTCGAGTGTCGATCGCACCTCGATCGTCCCGGACCAGTCCTCTGCGCACACGACGGTTTCGAGGGCCGCGACATGAGCCTGGTTCATGGCGGCAAATCGATTCTGGGTGACGGACGTGGTTCGGCCGGCCCCATCCCGGAACCGAAGCTCCCGGGTCAGCACCGCGGCATGAAGATCGAGGGTCTGGCGGAACGAGAGCAGCGTAACGGTGTCGATGTCGAACCAGTCGCCGCCGTCGATGCGAAAAGTCAAAGGAAGCCAATTGGGAACATTCACCAGGCTTTCGTTCTCGGTCTTGGCGCCGGCGACCACGTCACCCAGCCGGTTGTACACGCCGGCGATATAGGTACCCGGGTAGTGGGTTCGACCGGCCCTCGATTCCGGTGCTGCGCCGCGTGTCGCGAAGTAGCCATTTCCCACCGTGCAGAGGGCCTCCCGTAGCTTCTCGTCCGCCGGTATGTACGAGTCGTAGGCAAATGTCCATGCCGGTCCCGAGTTGTTGCGCCTGTGCGCAAGCCAAGCGGCTCCACGTCGCAGGAAGTGGCCGACGTCGACGGGATCGTTCAGCCGGTACTGGGCGGCAGTCCGACGATCGCCGGCTTCGTCGTGGCAGACGATGACTCCCACTCCGTTGAGCCGAATCGCGTCGAAGACGTCTTCGTCGGTGAGGTCGTCGCCGATGTAGATGGGCAACACGTCGTCACCGTGGCAGATCCGATCGCGGATCCAGGTCAGTGCTGTGCCCTTGTCCCAGTGGATGTCTGGCCGCAATTCGACGACCATTCGGCCTCCGGTCACCCGCAAACCGCGTTCGTGCCCTTGCCGGTGCACGGCAGCAACAACCTCACTCACCCGCTCCGGTGCCACATTGCGGTAGTGAACCGCGACCGCATACCGCTTGTGTTCGACGCGCACACCGGACACACCCGACAGCTCGTCGTGCAAGGCCCCTGCCGCACGCTCGACGGTCGGAATCACTGCCAGCGCCGCCTCATTATGGTGCTGCTGCCCATCGGGTCCGACGAGTTCGAAACCGTGGCTGCCCGCGTACCACAGCCCTGGCACACCCACCCTGTTGCGGATATCAGCCAGGTCGCGGCCGCTGAGGACCGCGACCGGGCAATGTGTTGCCAAGTCGACCAGTGCTTCGGCGACACCGTCGACCAGCGTTGCCGCGTCCGGGTCCGCGACGATTTCGGAGAGGGTGCCGTCGAAGTCGAGACACATGAACGGCTGCCTGCCATCCACCACACCGGTCAGTTCGCCGTAGACGTCCGCCGCGTTCGGCAGCCCCGACATGCGCTTGTCGCCGGTCCGCACCGCCACGGCCGCCAGATCAGGGACCACGACATCCGCTCCCGCGCTGAGTAATTCCTCGGTGTCGCCGGTCCGGTCGACACCGATCACCAGCGCAAAGCCTCCGTTGCGGCCCGCTGTCACACCGGCTTGAGCGTCTTCGACGACCACGCAGCGTTCCGGACGTACTCGCAACCTGCCGACGGTCTCCCAGAGGACAGCCGGATCAGGCTTACCGGGCAGGTGGAGGGTGTCGGCGACCAGTCCGTCCACGCGGGTCGCGAACAGATCGCCGAGTCCGGCTGCCATGAGCACGTTTTCGCAATTCCGGCTGGACGAATATACGGCTGTGGCGACGCCGGCCTCGGCGAGTCTGCGGACCAACGCCACCGTCGACGGATAGGCCGACACCCCTCGCTTGATTCCTTCCAGGAAAAGTTGCTGCTTGCGATTCGCGAGACCACATACCGTGTCGTACCCGGCATCGTCCGGGTCACCGTTCGGCAGCGAGATACCGCGGGCGCGAAGAAAATCCGCGATGCCGGCGCGGCGTGGTTTGCCGTCCACGTACCGGCGGTAGTCCTGCGCGGTGAACGCCGAGTTATCCTCGCCGTCACGCGCGGCACGACGGGCGAAGAACTCGGCGAACATCCTCGTCCACGCCGCGGCGTGAATCGACGCGGTATCGGTGACCACGCCGTCGAGGTCGAAGATGACTCCGTCGTGCAGTCGCGGGTCGATCGTCACCGATGCGATCATCGCCGGTGTAGAGCCCCACTGCCGGACAGCGATGCGTCGACATCGCCGTCGCTCTCGTCCTCGAGCACCACCGGTTCATCGGCGATCGCGAAAAACCGTTCCACATCGGCCCGTATACACGGCTGGCTTCCCGGCGTCAGCAACTTGGACGCGCCGGCCGCGATCCCGTACCGCACAGCATCACTCAGCGTCCAGCCTCTACTCAGTCCCACGGTGATCGCCGCGACCATCGCGTCACCCG
Organism: Mycolicibacterium brisbanense; assembly: GCF_001570425.1. Classification (GTDB taxonomy): domain Bacteria; phylum Actinomycetota; class Actinomycetes; order Mycobacteriales; family Mycobacteriaceae; genus Mycobacterium; species Mycobacterium brisbanense. The sequence continues at coordinate 9,192 of NZ_BCSX01000016.1, read as the reverse complement.
CACCGACACCGCTGATGACCGTCCGCATCGGAATCGCCGCGAACCACAGGGCCTGGGCCGCCGTGATCAACATGGCGCCGTCAGGGCCCAGGGACACCACGACAGCCTGCGCCTGACCACACGCGACGATGTCACGAGCAGCGGCAATCTGTTCGGATCTGGTGGCCAGTTCGCGCCCGGCATACTCCCGGAGTTCGCGCACACTGGCCTTCAAAAGGAACACACCAGCGGTGAAATGGCGTAGTCCGCAGCCCGAGGTGTCCAGTACCAGCCGCGCACCGGCTTCTGCGCACACGAGGGCAACCTGCTGATAGAAGTTCTCGGCAGCACCGGGAGGAAGACTGCCGCTGGCCACCACGAAGCCGGCCGATGCAGCCTGGTGCCGCAGTTCTCGCAAACAGCGCTGCTGATCGACGAACGACAACGACGGCCCCGGCAGCACGAACCGATACTGCAGACCGGTGTTTGTCTCGTTGACCGTGAAGCTCTCCCGCGTCGCACCGTCGATCGCAATGCGCCGGACCGGCACGCCATCGCGCAGGAGAAGCCCGGTCAACAGGTCACCGGACGAGCCGCCAGCGGGGTATACCGCGCAGACCGCAGCACCGAGTTCATGTGCCACCTTGGCGACATTGATTCCACCGCCGCCTGCGTCGTAATGAGGATCAGAGCACCGGATCTTGTCGGTGGGGCGCACCGCCTCAGCCGAACTGGTGATATCGAGCGCTGGATTCGGCGTCAACGTGATGATCGCCGGTGGCTGTGTCCGCTCCATACCGTTGATCCGACTACGCGGTCGGGCTCCGCGCTAGGGACCGAAGTCCCACATCGGCACATCGACGACTTTGAGGACTTTGTGCCTGGCCCGCCGGTGACTTTCAGCTCACCGGTTGCGGTCCTCGGGCGCTACGCCATGCCGTGCCCGATGTCAAAAGCTGTTTGCATGCAACGTGACAACTACGTCCGCCCCATCTCGACACTGCGCATCACCGACGCCGAAGAAGCCGGCGGCAAGGGTGCCAACATGGGCGAGCTGGTCGCCGCGAACCTTCCCGTGCCACCCGGATTCGTCCTGTTGCGAGACTGCTACCGCGAGTCCATGAACTCAGGCGGGGTGGCTGACCAACTCAGCACCCTGCACCGTGACGCAATGAAATGCGCCGCGGATACCACCCGCCTGCACGAGATGTGCAGCCACATGCAGGACCTGGTCCGCAAGGCCGGTGTCGCCGACGTCGTCCGCGAGCTCCTCGTCGAGGCGTACCACACCCTGGGGCCCGGCGTCGTTGTCGCCGTGCGGTCCTCGGCAACCGGCGAAGACGGCCGGGACGCATCCTTCGCGGGCATGAACGCCACCATCACGAACGTGAGCGGTGACGACAGTTTGGTCGATGCGGTATTGCGGTGCTGGATGTCATTGTTCAGCCCACGCGTGATCACCTACCGCGCAGGCCGCGGTTTCACCACCGACCCCGCCATGGCCGTGGTGGTGCAACAGATGGTCGATTCCGAAAAGGCCGGGGTCGCATTCACAGCCGATCCCAGTACCGGCGCACTCGACCGGGTGGTCATCGAAGGCGCTTTCGGTCTCGGGGAAGTCGTCGTGTCAGGGGCGGTCGAGCCCGATACGTACATCGTGTCCAAGGAAACGCTCGAGCCCCTCGACATCCGGGTCGGCCACAAGAACTTCAAGATCGTGCGGAGTGAGGACGGGCTCGATCGTAGTGTCGATCTCGACGCCCAGCTGGCAGACGCCCGCGTCCTCAGCGACGACGAGTTGCGGTCGATCGCCGACCTGGCCATCGCAACCGAACGGCACAACGGCTGCCCGCAGGACACCGAGTGGGCGATCAGCGACGGCAAAACGTATCTGGTGCAAGCCCGTCCGATCACGACACTGCCCACCGCGGCACCTGACCCGCACGCAGTTCTCGTCCGCGGCCTGGCCGCCGCCCCCGGCACGGTCGCGGGCAGGGTGCGTGTCCTGCAGTCCCCCGATGAAGGAAGCCAGCTGCTCGAGGGCGAGGTTCTGGTCGCGCCGATGACCAACCCTGACTGGCTGCCCACCATGCGCCGCGCCGCGGCGTTGGTGACCGACACCGGTGGAATGACCTGCCATTCGGCGATCGTGGCCCGCGAGCTGGGGATTCCATGCCTGGTCGGTGCACGTACCGCCACCCGCGACCTCCACGACGGCACAACGGTGACGGTGGACGGAACGCGCGGCCTGGTGCTGTCCGGACGCGTCGACGTCAAGACCACCGTGGTGACCGACCGTCCCCTCGTCGCCGCACCGACCATCGAAGTCACAGGTACCCGGATCTACGCCAATCTCGCCATGCCTGACACCGCGGAAGCCGTTGCCGCACAGGGGTTTGACGGTGTCGGCCTGTTACGGGCCGAGTTCATGCTGACCGACGCGCTGAACGGCCGCCATCCGCGCGACATGATCGCGCACGGCGAGCAGGAGTCCTTCATCGAAAAGATGGCCGCATCGGTCGGCCGCATCGCCTCCGCATTCGCACCCCGGCCGGTCATCTACCGTGCCACCGACTTTCGCAGCAACGAGTTCCGCGGGCTTACCGGCGGCGCGACCTATGAACCGGTCGAGCACAATCCGATGATCGGCTACCGCGGCTGCTACCGGTACGTCAGGGAGCCCGACCTGTTCGCGCTGGAACTGCAAGCGTTGGCGCGGGTACGGTCCCAATCCCCCAACGTGCACCTGATGATTCCGTTCGTGCGCACGCGCTGGGAGCTTGAGGAGTGCCTGCAACTGGTGGATGCGAGTCCGCTGGGACGGCACCGGGGCCTGCACCGCTGGGTGATGGCCGAAGTCCCCTCCGTCGTCCATTGGCTCCCCGAGTACATCGGGTTGGGGATCGACGGCGTGTCCATCGGCAGCAACGACCTGACCCAGCTGATGCTGGGCGTCGACCGCGACTCAGACGTGTGCGCGGAACTGTTCGATGAGTCCGATCCCGCGGTTCTCGACGCCATCGGTCAAATCATCAGCACTGCACGCAAGTTCGGCATCACGTCGTCATTGTGCGGACAGGCGCCGTCGACCGATCCGACGTTCGCCGAGCATCTTGTCCGAATGGGCATCACATCGGTATCGGTGAACCCGGATGCGCTGGCGGCCACCCGCCGCGTGGTGGCGGCAGCGGAACGGCGCCTGCTGCTCGATGCGGCGCGGTGACTCTCGGCACCAGCACGGGGACTTTGGACTCCATCACAGCGCATTGCCCTAGCCATAGCGTCGTCATCAGACCAGCGGATCGGAGAGCATCATGTTTGACAGTCGCACGGCGAAACCCGTCGTCGTCGGTATCGACGGCTCCGCCACCTCCATCGCGGCAGCAGAGTGGGGCATCAAGGAAGCGATCGCCCGCGATGTGCCGCTGAGGCTCATATGCGTCATGAAGTCGAAGCACCCATCCAGCGACGACTACTACCGCGATATCCATCACGCCGAAGAGTCGCTCCGATTTGCCCAGGCCGCAGTGGACGCTGCTGGGACCTTTGTCAAGACCGAGACGGCAATTCTCGAGGGTCCGCCCGCGGCCGTCCTTGTCGAGGAGTCACGTGACGCAGCCCTGGTCTGCGTCGGTTCCGTCGGAATCGGGCAGTACGCACGGTCGATCCTCGGTTCCACGGCAGCCGAGCTTGCTGAAAAAGCATGCTGCCCTGTGGCAGTCATCCGCCCCCGCGGCTTCCCGTCCTCGCACGACATCGACTGGATCGTGGTGGCTGTGACCGACAAGCCCGACAGCGATGCTGTCGTCGAGACCGCCCTCACCGAGGCTGAATTGCGACGGGCGCCGGTTCTCATGTTGGGTAACCGCGACGGCCTAGAGCAGCGGGCGAAACAATGCGGCCAACGGCATCCTGGTGTGCACATCTATCCGATCACCGAAGGCGCCTGTGTTGCCGGGTTCCTCAAGAAACACGACGAACGGGTGCAGCTCGCCGTGATCGGCGCTACCGAAGCCGGCCAGCTTGCCCACATCATCGGCCCCCACGGCCACCGGCTCTTCAACCACACCCAGTCATCGACACTGATCGTGCGCTGATGGGAGTTGATCATGCCGAAATGCCCCAATGGCCACCGCAATCCCAAGAATCAACAGCTGTGCGGACAGTGTGATGCACTGATCGTCCCGGCCGCAGTGCAACATTCGACGGGCGGCATCGCCGGACGCTACGTCCTGCCGGTCAGTGTTGCGACTTCGGTGCTGCTGGCCGCGGCGTTGGGTTTCTCGGTGACAGACCGCGCGGCGCGAGAAGCGCCCGCCACCGACCTCCACGCCTCGACCCAGCATTGGTGGCTGGCGGCACACACTCCCGTCGATGAGCTCCGAAATGTCCTGTTGGACACCCGCTCTGCACTTCAGCGTCAGGACGCAGCCACGCTGGGCACCGATTGTCACAAGATGCACGATGCGGCGGTGGTGCGGTTGCGGGCACAACTGCCGGCGCCGGATCCGCAGTTGACGGCTGAGCTCGATGCCGCCATCAACGACGCCCACGACGCGGCACATATGTGCCTCGCAGCGATCGACGGATCACAGAACAACTACAGCGGTGAGTTCAGATCGGCCCTCGACCAGGCGGACCGCAACCTCACCGCAGCCCTGGTATCGGTCAACAACAGTCTGTCCGCGGCTTGATCAGCCCTCGGCACGCTGCGGTCCTAAGCCCCGTGGTCCTACCCCGCAACCGACCAGCCGAGCAACCCCTTCTTCGATACCCCGTGCGATCTCGTCGACGTCCCCGCAGGTGTCGTAGTCGGCCGTGATACCGAATATGAGATCGTCGGCATAGCTGAGAATCGCGATGCCGGTTCGCAATTGGAGCGCGATCGGGGGTATGGGCACCAGCTGTATCACATCTCTGCCCATGACCCGCAGATGTTTGCGTGGCCCAGGCACATTGGTGGCGACAGTCACGACGCCGCGTTGCGGAAGTCTCAACAACGTCCTCACCGTCCAAGCTGTCAGCGGGAACGGCGTGACATTGACCAGATCGACGAACCAGGTGCCTGCTTGACGTTGACCAGTCACCTTGGACCGCATCAGCCGCTCGTGAACCGACCGGAGCTGCTCGAGTGGGTCGTCCTTGTCGACCGGGAGGAACGGCAGCATCGCCGAAACCCGATTGTCGGTCACCCCGAGCGCGTCGTTGCCCCGCACCGATACCGGCACCAAAGTCCTCAGCGTGGTGCGGCGGGGCTTTTCACCCCTACGCACCAACGCGGCTCGGTAGCTATGCGTGATCGCCGCCAGCGCCACATCGTTGAGCGTTACGTCGAATTCGCGGCATACCTTGCGCACATCAGAGAGATTCACTCTCGCAGCACTGAACCGCCGCATCGTGGTCACGGGTCCGGTCAGTGATGACTGCGCGGCCGGGCTCAACAGTCCGGCGGCGAGTTCGACCGCCCCGCCCATCGCCCCGGAGACTGTCCTGGCCGTCCTCTCAGCAAGGTGCCATACGCCATCGGCCCAACCCAACGGATTCAGACCGATCTTCGTCCAGTCGAACTCCCGGCGCGGCGGATCCGTGGCGGCGCGTATCGCGCTGGCGAACGTGTCGCCCGTGCCTTCGTCGCTCAATCCTGACAAGATCTGCACCGTCGCAATGCCATCGGCGATGCAGTGATGAAGCTTCATCAGCATCGCCCATCGGTCGTCAGCGAGACCCTCCACAATCCAGCACTCCCACAGCGGCCTGTCACGGTCGAGGCGCTTCTCCATGGCGTCGGCGACAAAACGGAACAGTGCTTCATCGTCCCCGCCATTCGGCAGCGCCGCGCGGTGGATGTGGTGGGAGGGATCGAGGTTGGGATCCTCGGCCCAGACGGGCGGGCCGAGATCCAACAAATGGGTGTGGAGCACCTGCCTGAGCCGCGGAACAGCCAGTATCCGTTCTCCGATTGCCGCGACCATGGTGTCGAAATCCGGCATCGGTCCCTCGATGATCGCAAGACCTCCGACCGCGAGGCTGACGTGTCGATCCGAATCCTCGGCCTCAAGGAAAGCAGCTGCAAATGACGACAAGTGCTCCATGAGACGACTGTGCGCCTCCCCACCGGCACGCGTGAAGGGACCGAGGTCACCTACCTACCGGGACCAGGTCCTCTACTGAGTTTCGTCGCGTTGCTCGGCCCCACTGGTCGTCATTTTGGCCCCAGCTGGCACACCGTTCAGGGACCAGGCCGACGGACCAGGGGTAGGAAAAGGTCGTCGACGATCGCGTGGATTCGCTTGGGCTTGAGGGGTTTCAGGTCCATCAGCAGGTCGTGGCGTACCAGGTCGAACGGCATCGCGAGGACCGCGGCCGGGATCTGGTGTCGGTCGATCTCGCCGCGATCGTGGGCACGCTGGTAAATCGTGTGGATAAGCGCGAGTCGTTGCTCGCCCAGAATCCGGTCGCGAACTTGGGTGGGAGTGAGTCCGCTACCGGCCATCAGGCCGGAGAAGGCGGTGGCCGCGGTGATGGCGAAGAACGCTGCACGGGCCCGGCCCATGCCGGTGAGCGCGGCGATCAGATCGCCGCGCAGGCTGCCGGTGTCGGGAGCCTCGACCGGGTGGCTGGTTCGGTAATGCTCAAGTGCGGCAAGTGCCAGCTCGTCTTTGTTGGCCCACCGGCGGTACAGAACGGCGACCCCGGTGTTGGCTCGGGCGGCGACAGATTCCATCGTCAGCTTCGCGAAGCCGGTCTCGACCAGTTCGTCAAACGCTGCCTCCAGCAGCGCGGCCTCGAGTTCCGGCCCGCGTCTGCGTTGGCGGGTGTGGGCGGTAACCACCGTCCCAGCATAGGGAAGGTTTGCGTTCCTTGTGAAGTCGCCATACTCTCCATAAGAAATTTTTTCGTATCTTATTGACCCACCGACGGGTCGGTGGCCGCAACCATGGAAAGGCAAGGGCGATCATGGGTATCGCACATGAGCCTGGTCAGCGTTCGACGTTTTCACTGATACGGTGATGAACTCCATGACCCGCGCAATGCTCGGCCGGGTGTACACAGGCGCGGCGGACACTGGCGAGACGTTGACGACGATCGATCGGATCACCGACGGCGACCTGGCCTCCTGGGCGCGCGAGTGGGAGGCGACAGCCGGCCGCGTCGGCACGATCGGCGAGAGCTGCGTGCGGGCCACCGCATCAGCGGCCGTGCCGCGCTGGTGCGCGCCGCCACCTACTACGCGGCGTGCGTGGTGGTGGCCGACGGCTGCGCCGAACCCGACCTCGTGCGGGCACGTACGTTCGCCGCCTATCGCCGGTGCTGGGAACAGTACCTCGGCCTCCTGGACAATCCGCCTGAGCCACTGGACATCCCCTACGAGGGCACCACGATGCCCGGCTGGTTCTTCCCCGCCCGCGGCGAGGGGCCGAAACCGACACTGGTGATGGTCAACGGTGCGGATGGAGCGGCGAGTTACCTGTATCCCGGTTACGGCTCCGAGGCCTCGGCGCGCGGCTACCACGTGGTGCTGTTCGACGGGCCCGGGCAGCAGCGCATGCTGTTCGAACGGGGCATCGGATTTCGGCCCGATTTTGAACACGTTCTGACGCCGGTCGTTGACGCAACGCTGCAGCTCCCGGATGTGGACCCGCAGCGCCTCGGCCTGTATGCGGTCAGCCAGGGCGGATATTGGGCCCCGCGCGCCCTGGCCTTCGAGCACCGCTTCGCGGCCGCGGTCATCGACGACGGGGTAGTCGACGTCGCCGAAGCCTGGCACGCGATGCTGTCACCCGAGCTGAGCGAGCTGCTCGCCAGCGGCGCTCGGGACGCCTTCGACGCAGCGATCGAGCGGCTACCGGCCAGTGCCAAGCGGATATTCACCTGGCGAGCCAAGCCCTACGGCTGCACTAGCTTTTTCGATACCTTCGATGAGGTCGCCCGCTACCAGATCACACCCGAACTCGCCGCGCAGATCACCACGCCGGTACTGATCGCCGACCCCGACGACGAAGGCTACTTCGCCGGCCAGCCCCAGAGGCTCTATGACATGATCCCCGGCGAGAAGACCTTGGTCCGCTTCACCGCCGCCGAAGGCGCTGCCGGGCACTGCGAGCCGATGGCTCGTTCGCTGGCCGCGCAACGGTTCTTCGACTACCTCGACGACCACCTCAACCCGGCTGACAGGTAAAGCGCCTGACGCGTTGCTGATCCACGAGATCGGCGTTTACGCAGATCTATTCGTGCAAATCCGGACCTAGCCCAAAAGACGTGTTTTAGCGTCGCGTTCGGTGTGATGAGCGTTTGGCTGCCGGATTACCGGCGCCCAGAACTTGTCGGACCTGACTGCAATAATGAGTTCATGTCCTCGGACGCAACACCTTTCAACACTGACGCGGTAAGCCCCGCCCAGCGGCTTGAGGTGTTGATCGCGGAACTGTCCGAACTGGTCGGTCAACGCAACGCCATCGACGGACGCATCGTCGACATCGTCGCCGAGATGGACCGCGACGAACTGTGCGGCGCCACCGGCGCGCGCTCAATCGCGGGCTTGGTGGCGTGGAAAACCGGCATCACCCCACACAACGCCGACACCGTCGTGACGGTCGCCCGACGCGCCGAAGAATTCCCTCTCTGCACCCAAGCCCTCCGCGAAGGCCGCCTGTCACTCGACCAGGTCGGCGTGATCGCCGAACGAGCCGCCGACGGATCCGACGCCCACTACGCCGAACTCGCCGCTGTCGCAACGGTGGCCCAGTTGCGCACCGCCGTGAAACTCGCACCCCGCCCCGAACCAGAACCAGAAGCCGAACCAGCACCCGAACCCGAACCTGTGCCGGAGCCGGAGCGGTCGTTCACGCGAGAGGTGCACGACGACTCCACGACCTACAAAATCACCCTGCCGCGGTTGGAAGCAGAGGAATTCGACGCCGGAATGGCCTCGCACCGCGACGCGTCGATCGCCGAATGGAAACGCCACCACGAAACCGGTGACCACGACGCAGCCGAGGACACAACCGAGCAGGCGCCGCCGTTCCCCACCACCGTCGATGCATTCATGAGCTTGATCGAGGCGGGTTGGGATGCCGACGTCGCACGCCGCCCCCACGGACAACGCACCACCGTGGTCGTCCACCTCGACCTCGACAAACACGGCGACAAACCCGTCGCGGCCCTGCATCTGGGCCCGGTGCTCAGCGACGAGGAACGCCGCTACCTATCCTG